>NZ_SOFE01000033.1 GCF_004402405.1 Cryobacterium levicorallinum | reverse complement strand
CTCGCGGATCATCGCCGCAGCGACCGTGTCAGCGCTGTGATCGCCGGGCAGGTGGAGCAGGATCACGAACCGGGTCGAGCGCTCCACAAGGGTGCCAATCGCGGTCCCGTCACAACCGATGATGAGGTCCCCTTCCTTACGTTGTTGTGGTGGGTGATTTCGGGACTGTCGTAGTGTGTCGATCACCCTCGGGTGGCGGGTATGGCTGAGATCGCCTTGCCGCATAAACGGCTCACTGGGAATGGCCGCCCGCTGCCCGCAGATGACTCGACCGCTGATTGAGAATTGCGACATTGATCGCTGGGTAAGGACGTGCCGGCGTGGTTATCGACAGGGAAACTGCTATCAACGAGACGGAAGGAACCTTCAGATGCCAGCAGTATGGGCGGGAATCGATTGAGGAAAGCGGGCGCATCACTGCGTCGTGATCGACCAGGCCGGGGAGATGCTTCTCTCCCAACGGATAGATAACGACGAGACCGTGCTGCTCGAGATCATCGCTACGGTCACCGAGATCGCCGATGGGCACGAGGTCGTATGGGCGACGGATCTGAACTCAGGCGGCGCAGCTCTCCTGATTTCCCTGCTGGTCGATCACGGCCAGCAGCTGCTCTATATCCCGGGCAGAATCATTCACCATGCGGCTGCGACCTACCGCGGTGAGGGCAAGACAGACGCGAAAGATGCCCGAATCATCGCCGATCAGGCACGGATGCGCACCGACCTCCAACTCGTTCGCGATGGTGATCAGATCAGCGTTGACCTGAAACTTCTGACCGCTCGACGCCTGGACATCATCCACGACAGGGTGCGCGCAATCAATCGGCTCCGCGCGACCATGCTGGAGTACTTCCCCGCGCTGGAGCGCGCGTTCGACTACTCCAAAAGCAAAGCCGCTCTCACGCTCTTATCGACCTACCAGACGCCCGGAGCGCTTCGCCGGATGGGAGTAACGCGTCTGGCGGCATGGTTGAAAGCCCGTGGCTGCCGCAACAGCGTCACCGTCGCCCAGAAAGCAATCGACGCCGCGCGTGAGCAAGAAACGACGTTGCGCACCGAGATTGTCGCCGCCACCCTCGTGTCGCGCCTGGCCGCCGTAATCACCGCAATCGACGCAGACCTCGTCGACCTCGACAAAACCATCACCGCCCGATTCAACGAGCACGAGAACGCTGAGATCTTGGAAAGCATGCCAGGATTCGGGCCCATCCTCGCCGCCACGTTCCTTGCCAACACTGGAGGCGACCTGCGCAGCTTCGAAAGCCCGGACCGGCTTGCAAGCGTTGCCGGCGTCGCACCAGCTCCCAGAGACTCCGGCCGCATCAGCGGCAACCACCACCGGCCCCGCCGATTCAACCGGCGGCTGTTACGAACTTGCTATCTCGCAGCACTATCAAGCTTGAAGAACAGCCCCGCCTCCAGGGCTTACTACGACCGAAAGCGCCGCGAAGGGAAAAACCACAAACAGGCGCTGCTCGCTCTCGCCCGGCGACGCATCAACGTCCTCTGGGCAATGCTCCGCGACCACACCCTCTACCAGGAACCAGCCGAGANATCCCGATGCTCAAAACCGCTTGACAAAGACATTGAGATTCCCAATGGCCGGGGATGGCTCGATCGGCTATTTCGGGCGGCCGGTCACTGATCTTGAGTGCTTCTTTGTAAGGGCTGTTTTTGTGCCGGTCAGCGCTGTGCGACACCCGCTTCTTCCGCTTCAAACTGAGTTTCTCAGCCAGGTCTGCCCGCAGACTTCCGCGGGTTTGCACATATAACGCCTGATAGATCGTCTCGTGGCTCACCTGCATAGTCTCATCCTCGGGACAGTAGAACGCCAACATGCTGGAGATCAGTTTCGGGCTCCAGCCGTCGTCCATCCACACCGCGATCAGGCTGCACAGCGGCTCGTTCAGGGCCAGCTTCAACGGCTTGGGCCGATGCCGCGCCTGATGCGCTTTGGTATGCGCCGCCGACGCGTAATACACCCCGTCCGCACCCATATTCCGGTTCACCTCCCGCCAGAC
>NZ_SOFE01000015.1 GCF_004402405.1 Cryobacterium levicorallinum | reverse complement strand
CGCTCGGTTACCGCCGGCCGAATGAAGTCCACTACGGTTATCAACAGCCAGCATTGGCAGCGTAGAAGAATCCACTAATTCCGCTGTCCGAAATACCCGCGGCAGGCCACACCGCCGACCCCGACGGCACCGTCCACTGGACCAGCCCCGCCGGCAAACACTACGCCACCGACCCCGCCACCCGCATCAACCCACCGCGACAACAAGCACCACCGCCAGCCCCGCCCGCCCCGCCCGCACCGCGGCCGTCAGCCGAACCGATCAGCGATCCGTGGAGTGGCGACTGGAACACCAGCTGGAACACCGACGGCACCAACCCGAAACCGTTCTAGCAGCCAGTCCCCGGAGGAGGAGTGGCGCGGGATGATTGTCAATACTGATGGTCAATACAGCAGCCAAAGACCCCGGGAAGGCAATTGCCGCTATTCCACGAGCGGAAGCTGCACCCGCAGAACCTTGCCGCCGGCCACCATCATGCCGCGGCCGGGCGGAAATTCGGCCCGGTCCAGTCGCGGCAGCGGAGTTTTGAGCAGAATGTCGCCCTCGATGGTGTCGGGCTGCAGCAGCAGGCCGCGCCTGGAGTTCTTCATCTCGGCGAACAGTGGCCAGGACGAGTTCCACGACGCGGTTTCACCATCGGCGACCAGAAAATGGTTACTGCGCATGACGTGTTTGATGAGCTCTACCAGAGCGGCATCGGCCGGGGCCTGCAGAAAGTCCGCGAGGTTTTCGACGACGAGCGCCATGCGCGGGCTGGCCAGGTCGGCGGCAAAAGTCACGTGGATGCCCAGCTGACGACCATCCGCGAGGATGCTGCGGAACACGTCGTACCAGTTCGACCGGCCGCTCGCGACCTCCCAGTCTTCCCGAAAGGCCGCGAACCCGTCGATGAGCAGCAGGATGCGCAGCTCGTTGGGGCGGTTCGCCAGCGCGCGGTACTCGGCGATCGTTGACGCGGTGGCCTCGGCAAAGCGGTTGCCGCGCGCTTCAAGTTCGGCCTTGAGCAGCCGGAACAGGCGAATGATGCGTTCAATGTCGTCGCCGCCGCCGATGCTGCCCACGTGCGGCAGCGGTTCGAGCATGCGGGGGCTGCCGGCGGCGAAGTCGAGGCCATAAACCGCGACGGGCCCGCCGGCGCTCGTGCGGCCGGCCGCGATCGCCAGGGTGCGCAGGGCGACGCTCTTGCCGGATCCGCCGGTGCCGTAGATGCCAATGTGTCCGTCGACATCGGGCAGAAAACAGACCGGGCGCTTTTTTGCTCGGTGGGCGCGTCGGCCGGGCCCAGCGCGAGGGCAGCATCCGTTTGGGTCACGATGGGCGCCAGGGTGCACAGAAACGTCAATTCGTCGAGCGAGGGCCGCCGCGGCGCGGGAATCTGCGCCGCACCAGCCGCTCCGACGAGGGCGGCGACGAGCTTCTCCTGGTCGGTCGGGCCGAGCTCGCGCTCCTGCCCGGCGAGCGGGCCACTCGGCGGTTCCCACGCCGTTTCCACGCCGTTTCCACGCCGAAGAAAATAGCCACCCGGTCCGGGCTGTATTCGGCTGCCATGCCGAGCACCCAGGCTTGCAGAAATTCGCTCTTGCCGGCGCCGGTGGTGCCTCCGACCAGGGCGTGCGGGCCGTGGGTGCGCAGGTCGAGGTGCATGGACTGCACTCCGGTGGAACCGACAATGGCGCGCAGGGTTCCGGCCCGTTTGGCGCGCGGCACCGCGCCGGGGGTGCGATCGTGCATGGAGGCGTTTTGCCGCCACCGGTCGATCGCGGCGTCGTGCGCCGCAATAAGGTCGTGGCCGATTAGCGTGACCATCGATACGGAGCGGGGCAGGTCGCTCGAATCGGCGATGAGTACACCGGCGTCGATGACCGGAGCGAGGCGGCGTGCGAAGTGCAGGGCGGTGAGCTGAACGAGCAGCGAATTAACGGTGTCGGCGCAAGCGGCGGCACTGCCGGCCACACCGAGGGCGCCCGGATCAAACAGGTTGTCGATGAGCGGAACCTAATCAACCGTGGCGTGTTCGGTGATGACGGCTTCGAGACTCTCCTGAAATTCGGGCAGCAGTGCGCCGCGCAGGGACGCGTCGATCGTGTTGCGCGAGCGCATCGTGGGTCGAGGGCGACTCTCCGAGCAGAACCGGTGCCACCATGGCCAGCCAGGGGAACGGCTGGTCGTCTTTCTCGGTCGGCACACCTCGGGCGCCGCGAAATCCTGACCGGCGTAACGTCCTTCCACCCTCGTTGACCGGTTGAAGCACACCGGACCGTCGCGGTGTTGGTCGCCGATCGCGGCCACGGTCTGCACGACCGCTATGCGCAGCTGGGTGTCGCCGATCTGCGCCGTCTCACTCTGTTCGATGTGCAAGCGGGTGACCAGTCCGCCGTCGATGACGACACCGTTGGCCGAACCGAGGTCCACCAGGTCGATGCCCGCGGCGACTTCGAGACGTACATGGCGTTTCGACACCAGCTTGTCGCTAAGCACCACGTCGCACTCGGCGTCGCGCCCGATGATGGTCGTACCGCGGCCGAGGGCAATATGCGCTCCGGCGTCGGGGCCGGTCAGCACACGGATCACGGCGAGGGTCGCGGCGGCACCGTGCTCGTGGGAGAGAAAAAACGTGTCGGAGTCCGCCAGGGCAACTCTCGCACCAGAGGAGCCGACCCAATCCTCGCCTATCAGAGCGTCCGGCGGCAGGAGTAACCAATCGGTGCCGCCGGGAGCGACCGTGCGCAGCGTGAGCGGCCGGTCGGCGCCACCGGGCGTGAACGCCGAGCGCGGATCGACCCGGGCGATTGTACCGGCCACATCGGAAGTGCCGGCGGCGGCGGCCGCTGTGACGACGATGTCGTCATTCTGTCCGTTGGACCGAGCCAACGTGACTTTCAACCGCACGTGCTCGCCCCCAGAAACAAGTTCGGGCGCATCGGTGACAAACTCGGCCCTCGAGCGTACCCCGCGAGGCGACGCGGGCGCCTCCACGGCACCCAGCACCCTGCCCGGGTATCTGAACGACGGATGGCCCCTGCCGAAGCAGGGGCCATCCATTGAGAGCTGCCGATCAGTTATTCGAGCTACTAGTTGTACGTACCAGGAGTGAGGTCATCCGACGAGAAGCTGTCGAAGTCGACGAAGCTCAGGTCACCCTCGTTGAACGTGGCATCTTCGGTGAAGATGCGGTTCGGGTAACGCTCAGCCTTGGCTTCTTCCGTTGCCTCGACGGTGACGTCGCGGTAACGAGGAAGGCCGGTGCCGGCGGGGATCAACTTACCGATGATGACGTTCTCCTTGAGGCCCATCAGCGGGTCGCTCTTGCCTTCCATGGCCGCCTGGGTCAGAACCCGGGTGGTCTCCTGGAAGGAAGCGGCACTCAGCCAGGACTCGGTCGCGAGGGAAGCCTTGGTAATACCCATGACCTCCTGGCGAGCGGATGCCGTCTTCTTGCCCTCGGTGAGCGCGGTGCGGTTGAGGTCGTTGTACTTCAACCGGTCAACGAGCTCGCCCGGGAGCAGTCCGGTGTCGCCGTGTTCGACGACGGTCACCTTGCGAAGCATCTGACGAACGATGACCTCGATGTGCTTGTCGTGAATCGGTACACCCTGCGAACGGTAGACCTCCTGCACACCGGAGACGAGGTGCTTCTGCACCGCGCGAACACCCTTGACGCGAAGAACTTCCTTCGGGTCGACGGCACCGATGATGATCTGCTGCCCCAGCTCAACGTGCTGGCCATCCTCAACGAGGAGGGTTGAACGCTTGAGCACCGGGTAGGCGATTGCTTCGTCGCCACTGTCGGGGGTCAGGATGACCTTGCGGCCCTTGTCCGAGTCCTCAATCGTGATGCGTCCGGCGGAGTCGACGATGGGCGACGCACCCTTGGGGGTACGCGCTTCGAACAGCTCCTGAACACGCGGCAGACCCTGGGTGATGTCGTCAGCGGATGCCGACCCACCCGTGTGGAAGGTACGCATGGTCAGCTGGGTGCCGGGCTCACCGATGGACTGTGCGGCGATGATACCGACGGCCTCACCGATGTCGACGAGCTGGCCCGTGGCGAGCGACCGGCCGTAGCAGACAGCACAGACACCGACGGCAGACTCACAGGTCAGCACGGAACGCACCTTGATGGTTTCGACACCACCGGCGATGAGCTTCGCGATGAGCACGTCTCCGACGTCGTCTCCGGCGTCGGCAATGACCTCACCGGCAGCGTTGACCGCGGCTGCGGCCAGGCTGCGAGCGTAGACCGCGTTCTCGACGTTGAAGTCGACCAGGAGGCCGCCGTCGTCGCCCCGCAGGAGCGCACCGGTCGTGGCATCGGTTCCGGCGATCGGCAGGTCAAGGCCCTTTGTCGTTCCACAGTTGTCTTCACGGATGATGACGTCCTGAGAGACGTCCACCAGACGACGGGTGAGGTACCCCGAGTCGGCGGTACGCAGAGCCGTGTCGGCCAGACCCTTACGAGCACCGTGAGTAGCAATAAAGTACTCGGCGACGGACAGGCCCTCGCGGTAGCTCGAGATGATCGGGCGAGGGATGATCTCACCCTTCGGGTTGTTCACGAGGCCTCGCATGCCGGCGATGTTACGCACCTGCAGCCAGTTACCACGAGCACCAGACGTCACCATGCGGTTGATGGTGTTGTCGGCCGGGAAGTTCGCCTGCATCGCTGCGGCGACATCTTCCGTGGCACGAGTCCAGATCTGGATGAGCTCCTGGCGACGCTCGAGGTCGGTCGTCAGACCCTTGTCGAACTGGCCCTGAACCTTGGCAGCCTGCTTCTCGTAGCCAGCGACGATCTCCTTCTTGTTCGGAGGCGTCAGAATGTCGCTGAGCGCTACGGTCACACCGCTTCGGGTTGCCCAGTAGAAACCGGCATCCTTGATCCGGTCGAGGGTTGCAGCAACCTCAACCTTGACGTACCGCTCCGCGAGGTCGTTGACAATGGTCGACATGGTGACCTTGTTGGCAACGTCTTCGAAGTACGGGTAGTCGGCCGGAAGCGCCTCGTTGAAGATGGCGCGACCGAGGCTCGTCGTGACGAGAACGGTGCCGACAGCCTGACCGTTGACGAGCTCGACGCCTTCGGGCTGGGTGCCCTCGGTGAAGTACTTGTCGGTCAAGCGGATGCGCACCTTGGCGTTCAGGTCGAGCGTCTTCTGGTCGAACGCGAGAATCGCCTCTGACACGGTGGAGAACGCGCGGCCTTCTCCGACCACACCTTCCTTCATCGTGGTGAGGTGGTGCAGACCGATGATCATGTCCTGGGTGGGCAGGGTCACCGGGCGGCCGTCGGACGGCTTGAGGATGTTGTTCGAGGCGAGCATCAGGATGCGAGCCTCGGCCTGGGCCTCAACCGACAGCGGCAGGTGCACGGCCATCTGGTCACCGTCGAAGTCGGCGTTGAACGCCGCGCAAACGAGCGGGTGCAGCTGGATTGCCTTACCTTCAACGAGCTGAGGCTCGAAGGCCTGGATGCCGAGGCGGTGCAGGGTGGGTGCACGGTTGAGCATAACGGGGCGCTCGCGGATGATCTCCTCGAGCACGTCCCAGACCTGCGGACGCGAACGCTCGACCATGCGCTTGGCAGCCTTGATGTTCTGAGCGTGGCTCAGGTCAATCAGGCGCTTGATCACGAACGGCTTGAACAGCTCGAGTGCCATCTGCTTGGGCAGACCACACTGGTGCAGCTTGAGCTGCGGGCCGACCACGATGACCGAACGGCCGGAGTAGTCCACGCGCTTGCCGAGCAGGTTCTGGCGGAAACGACCCTGCTTTCCCTTGAGCATGTCGCTCAGGGACTTCAGGGCACGGTTACCGGTTCCGGTGACCGGGCGACCACGGCGACCGTTGTCGAACAGTGCGTCGACGGCCTCCTGCAGCATCCGCTTCTCGTTGTTGACAATGATCTCGGGAGCACCGAGGTCAAGCAGACGACGCAGGCGGTTGTTGCGGTTGATCACACGACGGTAGAGGTCGTTGAGGTCGCTAGTCGCGAAGCGGCCACCGTCGAGCTGCACCATCGGGCGGAGTTCCGGCGGGAGCACCGGAACGACGTCGAGCACCATTCCGGCCGGCGAGTTGCCGGTCATGATGAACGCGTTGACCACGCGCAGACGCTTAATGGCGCGGATCTTCTTCTGACCCTTGCCCTCAGCGATCTGCAGGTGCAGGTTTTCGCTCTCGGTGACCAGGTCGAAGGCCTCAAGGCGCTTCTTGATGGCTTCGGCGCCCATGTAGGCCTCGAAGTACATGCCGAAACGGTCCTGGAGCTCGTGGAAGACGGAGTCTTCCGGCTTCAGGTCGCCGACCTTGAGGGTGCGGAAGTCTTCCCAGACGCGCTCGAGATGAGCAACCTGCTCGTCCAGAGACTTGCGAATCTGGCCCATTTCCTTTTCAGCGGCGTCTTTGGTGCGCTTCTTCTGGTCGCTCTTGGCGCCTTCGGCCTCCAGTGCTGCGAGGTCGGTTTCAAGGCGCTGCAGGCGATCGGCGATGCGCGAGTCGCGGCTGGACTCAATGGTCTTCAGTTCGAGACGCAGCTCGTTCTCCAGGCCGGGCATGTCCTGGTGGCGACCGTCTTCGTCCACCGTGATGACCATGTAGGCGGCGAAGTAGATGACCTTTTCGAGGTCCTTCGGAGCCATGTCCAGCAGGTAACCGAGACGCGAGGGCACACCCTTGAAGTACCAGATGTGCGTGACCGGGGCAGCGAGTTCGATGTGGCCCATGCGCTCACGGCGCACCGACGACTTCGTGACCTCTACACCGCAACGCTCGCAGACGATGCCTTTGAAGCGAACACGCTTGTACTTGCCACACGAGCATTCCCAGTCCCGTGAGGGTCCGAAGATCTGCTCGCCGAACAGGCCGTCTTTTTCCGGCTTGAGCGTGCGGTAGTTGATAGTTTCGGGCTTCTTGACCTCACCGTGCGACCAACGACGGATGTCGTCTGCGGTAGCCAGGCCAATACGAAGCTCGTCAAATGTTGTTACGTCGAGCAATTTCTCTCCTTGGAAAGTTTTCGAAGTTTCTTTGGACCGGGCTTAGATGTCGTCGATGGACGACGACTCAAACCGGGTGGAAATGTTGATGCCGAGTTCTTCCGCAGCACGGAACACCTCGTCATCCGTGTCGCGCAGGCTGACTGCGGTGCCATCGGCCGAAAGTACTTCGACGTTCAAGCAGAGCGACTGCATTTCCTTGATAAGAACCTTGAAGCTCTCGGGAATGCCGGGTTCCTGGATGTTCTCACCCTTGACGATGGCCTCGTACACCTTGACGCGGCCGAGGATATCGTCGCTCTTGATGGTCAGGAGTTCCTGCAGGGCGTAAGCGGCTCCATATGCTTCGAGCGCCCACACCTCCATCTCACCGAAACGCTGTCCACCGAACTGCGCCTTACCACCCAGCGGCTGCTGCGTGATCATGGAGTACGGGCCGGTCGAGCGAGCGTGGATCTTGTCGTCGACGAGGTGGTGGAGCTTCAGGATGTACATGTATCCAACGGACACCGGCATCGGGAACGGTTCGCCGGAGCGGCCGTCGAAGAGCTGGGTCTTGCCCGAGGAACCGATGAGGCGTTCGCCGTCGCGGGTTAGGGTCGTGGAGTCCAGAAGACCCTCGATCTCGATCTCGAGCGCACCGTCGAATACCGGGGTGGCGACCTTCGTGCCGGGTGCGGCGCTGAAGGCGTGCTCCGGAAGACGAGCAGCCCACTTCGGCTTGCCCTCGACGTTCCAGCCCTGCTTCGCAATCCAGCCGAGGTGGGTTTCGAGCACCTGGCCGAAGTTCATGCGACCGGGGATACCGAGCGGGTTAAGGATGATGTCAACCGGGGTTCCGTCGGCGAGGAACGGCATGTCCTCGATCGGCAAAATGCGGGAGATAACACCCTTGTTGCCGTGACGGCCGGCGAGCTTGTCACCCTCGGTGATCTTGCGCTTCTGGGCGATGAACACGACCACGCGCTGGTTGACGCCGCTGCCAAGCTCGTCGTCGCCGTCCTGCGAGTCGAACACCTTGACACCGATGATGGTGCCGCGCTCACCGTGGGGAACCTTCAAGCTCGTGTCGCGAACTTCGCGGCTCTTCTCGTTGAAGATGGCGCGCAGCAGGCGCTCCTCGGCAGACAGCTCGGTCTCGCCCTTGGGCGTGACCTTGCCGACGAGGATATCGCCGGGGCGAACCTCGGCTCCGATGCGAATGATGCCACGCTCGTCGAGGTCGGCGAGGAAGTCCGGCGACACGTTGGGAAGGTCGCGAGTGATCTCTTCCTTACCCAGCTTGGTGTCGCGGGCATCCACTTCGTACTCTTCGATGTGAATCGAGGAGAGGGTGTCGTCCTTGACCAGGTTCTGGCTCAGGATGATCGCGTCCTCGAAGTTGTAGCCTTCCCACGGCATGAATGCCACGAGCAGGTTCTTTCCGAGGGCGAGTTCTCCCTGGTCGGTGGCGGGTCCGTCGGCGATAACCTCGCCGGCTTCGATCCGCTCACCGGCGTTGACGATCACGCGGTGGTTGAAGCTCGTGCCCTGGTTGGAGCGGCTGAACTTGCGCAGGTAGTAGTCCTGCGTGCCGCCCTCATCGAGCTGGATGGTGACGACATCAGCCGACACCTCGGAGACCACACCGGGCTTCAGCGCGGTGAGCACGTCACCGGCGTCGATGGCCGTGTAGACCTCCATGCCGGTTCCGACGAGCGGGCTGTCGCTGAGCAGCAGCGGCACAGCCTGACGCTGCATGTTGGCACCCATGAGTGCGCGGTTTGCATCGTCGTGCTCGAGGAACGGGATGAGGCTGGTCGCGACCGACACCATCTGGCGCGGCGAGACATCCATGTAGCCGATGTCTTCAGCGGGAACGAGGTCGACCTCGCCACCCTTCTTACGGGCGAGCACGCGGGCCTCGGCGAAGTGCGAGTCCTTGGTGAGCGGCGCGTTGGCCTGGGCGACGATGAAGTCGTCCTCTTCGCTCGCGGTGAGGTAGTCGATCGTCTCGGTGACCTTGTTGTTCAGCACCCGACGGTACGGCGTCTCAATGAAACCGAACGCATTGATCTGCGCGAACGAGGCGAGCGAACCGATCAGGCCGATGTTCGGGCCCTCAGGGGTCTCAATGGGGCACATGCGGCCGTAGTGCGAGGGGTGAACGTCTCGAACCTCGACGCCAGCGCGGTCACGGGACAGACCACCCGGGCCCAGCGCGGACAGGCGACGCTTGTGCGTCAGTCCGGCGAGCGGGTTGTTCTGGTCCATGAACTGCGACAACTGCGACGTACCGAAGAACTCCTTGATCGCGGCGACGACAGGGCGCACGTTGATCAGCGTCTGCGGGGTGATCGCTTCGATGTCCTGCGTGGTCATGCGCTCGCGAACAACGCGCTCCATGCGGGACAGGCCGGTGCGCACCTGGTTCTGGATGAGCTCGCCGACGGCACGGATACGACGGTTACCGAAGTGGTCGATGTCGTCGATGTCGATGTTGATGTCGGTCATCTTGCCGTCGCGCAGACCCGGAAGGGTGGTCTGGTTGTCGTGCAGGGCGACGAGGTACTTGATGGTGGCCAGGATGTCCGCCAGCGTCAGTACGGAGTCACTCAGCGGAGCTTCGAGGCCGAGCTTGCGGTTGATCTTGTAACGACCAACCTTGGCCAGGTCGTAGCGCTTGGAGTTGAAGAAGAAGTTGTCGAGGAGCGCACGCGCAGCCTCGGCGGCAACCTGCTCGCCGGGGCGCAGCTTGCGATAGATGTCCTTGAGGGCTTCTTCCTTGGTGAGGATGTTGTCCTTCTCGAGGGTGAGCTCGATGGACGCGTAGCCCTTGAACTCTTCGAGGATCTGCTCGCTGGTGAGGCCGAGGGCCTTCAGGAACACGGTCACGGACTGCTTGCGCTTGCGGTCGATGCGCACGCCAACCTGGTCGCGCTTGTCGATCTCGAATTCAAGCCAGGCACCACGGCTCGGGATGACACGGGCGGAGTAGATGTCCTTGTCAGACGTTTTCTCCTGCTCGCGGTTAAAATACACGCCCGGGGAGCGCACCAGCTGCGACACGACGACACGCTCGGTGCCGTTGATCACGAAGGTGCCCTTGGGGGTCATCAACGGGAAGTCACCCATGAACACGGTCTGAGTCTTGATCTCACCGGTGAGGTGGTTCATGAACTCAGCGTTCACGTAGAGGGGTGCGGAGTAGGTCTTACCCTTTTCCTTGCACTCGTCAATGGTGTACTTCTCCGGCTCGAGCTCCGGGTTGGTGAAGGACAGCTGCATCGTTTCGCCGAGGTCCTCGATGGGAGAGATCTCCTCGAAGATCTCATCGAGCCCGGTGCGATTCGGCAGGTCCTGGCGTCCGGCAGCCTGGGCTTCGGCGACGCGAGCCTTCCAGATGTCGTTGCCGACGAGCCAGTCGAAGCTCTCGGTCTGCAAAGCAAGCAGATCCGGAACGTTCAAGTGGTCGCTGATCTTTGCGAACGACAGACGCTCGTGCGAGCGGCCGTTCTTGGGTGAGTTGGTGGTTGCGTTGCGCGCAGCAGCCAAGGAAATAACCTCCGTGGACCCCGTCAGGTCTAGTTACTGTTATTGGTGATGACTCCGCAGACCCTCATAAGAGGTGTGCCTCAAGGTGGCTTGAACACGCAAAGCCGACCGCAATATGAAGGCATAGTTTGTCTGGGAGCGCAAGGATCAACTATATGCCCCCATTCGCGTCATGTCCACCTAATTGTTGCAAATCTGCAAACTCTCAGGTATAACACCCTCCGTCTTCTCGCGAGAGCGCAAAAAGTACCCGTTTGACACTCTCAATCGGGCACTTTTTGCGCTTTCGCGAAGCGGATGCTGCGGCGCGGGCACGCAGACAGGGCGCAGACTAGGACGATGAGTACTGGGCGTAAGGGTGAGGTGACGGAGGGGCATCCGTCTGTCGTGTTGAAGTTGAGCGGACACACTGCGGTGATCGAACCCGACCGTTTCACCCCCGGCAGCTTTCAGCTCGTGGTCGACGGTACCCCGCAGTCACACGTGAACATCGATCACCCGGATGAGCTGTTCTTCGAGTACATCCAGCGCATCGGGCACGTCATCGACCTGCTCGGCGACCCGCACGAGCCGATCACCGCCGTCCACCTCGGGGCCGGCGCGCTCACCTTGCCGCGCTACGTCGAGGCGACCCGGCCGGGCTCGCGCCAGCAGGTGGTCGAGATCGAAAGCGATTTGATCGACCTGGTTCGGGAAGTGCTGCCGTGGGACAAACGCGCCCAGCTGCGCGTGCGCCATGGCGATGCCCGCGAGGTGCTCGGCAAGCTTCCCGACGGGCTGCAGGGCGCGGTCGACCTCGTCGTGGTCGACATTTTCTCCGGGGCGCGCACCCCGAAGCACGTCACGAGCCGCGAGTTTTTCGCGCTCGCCGCCCCGCTGCTGTCGTCACGCGGCGTACTTGCCGTCAACGTAGCGGATGGCCCCGGCCTCGCGTTCGCGCGCGGCCAGGCCGCAACCCTCTCGGCGGTGTTTCCGCACGTGATCGGATTCGCCGAGACGCAGGTGCTCAAGGGGCGCCGGTTCGGCAACATCGTGTTCATCGCAGCGCACACGCCGATCGACCTCAACTGGATTCCGCGGCTGCTGGCCAACGGTCCGCACCCGGCAAAGGTGATCGAGGGAACCGAACTCAAGCAGTTCATGGCCGGTTCGCTCGTGGCGACCGACGAGACGTCGACGCAGTCGCCGCTGCCCGGCCGCACGGTCTTCCAGATCGGGCACTAGCCGGCGACCGGATTCCCGCGGGCGGCGGTACTCTGGGGGCACCCGTCATTTCTCCGCGCGGCCGCGTCCGCCTTCGTCATTACAGGAACACACCCTGAGTTTCATCATCGGTTACGACCCCATCACCCTGCGCGAAAAAGTAGACCTTCAGGCCGCCGGTGAGCGGCTTGAAGAACTCGGCACCCTGCGCAGCCTGGCCGCGCTGAACGAAAAGGTCGCCCTGCTGCGCCTCGTCGGCCGGCTCGATGAAGCCTGGGAAGTGGCCAACGAGGCCGTGCGCCAGTCGCGCTTCACCGGCAACCGGGAGCAGGCGGTGGCCAGTCGCATCCGTCGGGCGCAGGTCCTGCAATTTCAGGGCAAGCTCGTCGAGGCCGCGAGCGAGTTGACGCATTGCATACTCGACTCCGAGGTGCACGAGTGGAGCCGCCTCGCCGCCTATGCCCGCCAGCACCGCGGCAAGGTGTACTTCGACCAGGACAACCTCGATGGCGCCCTCGCCGACTTCACTGCCGCCGTGTTTCTGCGTGAGAAAGACGGCGCCGACGCCGACGAACTCGACAGCTCGTTGCTGGCCGTTGCCGTCGTCGAGCAGCACATTGCTGCTCGCAGTGCCCAGGCCTGACCTGCAGTCCCGCCGCGAGTGAACGGGCCCGGGGCCAGCTACTGGCCGCCGCACGCGTTAAGCGGCATGCTGTGTTCACGACGAAGGCGAGGTGACCGGTGACCGATCCGACCGAGCGGCGGCGGCGTGCGGTGGGCACGGCCGTGCTCGTGATTCTCACCCTGACCGCGTGCAGCGCTGCGGATCCGCGCGCCACTCCGACCACCACGACACCGGCCCAACCGACGCCGAGCGCAACGGATGCCGGTGCTGACCCGCTCGCACCGGTGCATCCGGTCGGCGAACCGGTCGTGATCACGTCGGGGCTTCAGGCTCCGTGGTCGATTCTGCGACTGCCCGACGGCGCCACGCTCATCAGCGAACGCGACACCACCCGGCTTCGCGAACTGCTGGCCGACGGCAGTCTGCGCGACGCCGGCACCGTCGCGGCGGCGCGCCCGAGCGGTGAGGGCGGGCTGCTCGGCCTCGCCTTTCTCGCCGACCGGGCGGCCCCGGGCGGCATTGGCTGGGTGTACGCCTACTACTCAACGGCGGCCGACAACCGCATCGAACGGATGCCGTTGGCCGGCTCCCCCGGCAGCCACACCCTCGGGGCACCCACCCTCGTGCTCGATTCCATCCCCCGAGCCGGCAATCACAACGGTGGCCGCCTCGCGTTCGGCCCCGACGGACTGCTCTACGCCACGGTCGGGGACGCCGGAGACACCGTCAATTCCCAGGACTTGGACTCGCTCGGCGGCAAGATTTTGCGAATGACACCGACCGGTGCCGTGCCAGCGGACAACCCGTTCGGCACGCTGGTGTACTCATTCGGGCATCGGAATCCACAGGGCCTGGCCTGGGATTCGCGCGGCCAGCTGTGGGCGAGTGAGTTCGGGCAAAACACCTGGGACGAACTCAACCGCATCGTTCCCGGCGGCAACTACGGCTGGCCGCTGGTCGAGGGCCGGGCCGGCGACCCGGCGTATCTCGACCCGGAACGTCAGTGGTCGACGGACGTAGCGAGCCCGAGCGGCATCGCCATCGTGAACGACACCATCTTCATGGCGAGCCTGCGCGGGCAACGGTTGTGGAGCATCCCGATTCTGAGCACATCCTCCACCGACACCCCCACCGAGTGGTTTGTCAACGGATACGGCCGGTTGCGCGACGTGGTGTCGGGGCCGGCTGGCACACTGTGGTTCGTGAGTAATAACACGGATGGCCGGGGCTCCCCGGCGGCTGAAGACGACCGGCTCCTGCAAGTGGCGGTGGCGCCCTGATGTCTTTCCCGACGTCTGATCTCGCTCAGACCCCCGCTTGCCTCGGGGAAACGGCGGCGCCCTGATGGCCGATCTCGCCCAGGTGCGACGCTGGGCCGACGCGCTCATCGTGCTGCACCTCGACCCCAGCTGGACCTTCGGCTTCGACAACGCGAAAAAACGTGCCGGCCTGTGCAATTTCAGCGCGAAGCACATCACGGTGTCGCGCTACCTCGCCTCCCGCTATGCCGACGACGACGTGCACCAGATCCTGCTGCACGAATTCGCGCACGCCCTGGCCGGGCCGCCTGCCGGGCATGGTCCGCGCTGGAAGAAGGTGGCCTTCGACCTTGGCTACGACGGCAAGCGCACCCACGACGGCGAGATCGCCGACGAACTCGCCCCCTGGGTGGGCACCTGCCCCGCCGGACACACCCATTTTCGGTATCGGCAGCCCACCCGGCCGCTGGCCTGTGGACTCTGCGCCCGCCGATTCGATCAGGCCCACGCCATCAGCTGGTTACGCCGCGAAATCACGCCGGCGATCCGGCGTCGGGCCGCGGCCTCGGCCGGCCCTAGGCTCCCGCCGGTCGGCTGAGTTCAGCGCCCAGGGTCAGTGCCCAGACGTTCAGCGCCCAGACGTTCAGGGCGCACCAGGTCGGCGCGCACGCGTTCAGTGCACGTCGTAGCGGGCGAGGGCGTCGGCATCCGTGGCGTGCATCATCGCTCGACGAGCGGTATCCAGCGCGGTCACCGGGTCGGCCTCGGCCACGGCGAGCGCGAGCTGCCGTTCAGCCTCGGCCAAACGGGTGCGCGCGGCGGCCTGCACCCGACCGCGATGGGTGGACACGAAGTCGCGGGTGATCGTAATCTGGTTGCGGGCGGTGAGCAGCGCGCCGGCCAGGGCGGTGCGGGCGTTCTCGAGCCGCAACTGCCGATTGCGTGCCTCCGAACGGATGCTGTCCAGCCCGTTCATCGCCGCCTCCAGCTTCACGAGATCCGAGGATGGGTCGCTGAGTCTCCCGGGCTCTTGCAATTGCGCCTGCACGGCTGCCGCCGCGGTGATGACGAGGTTCAGGGACGCGCTCGTATCGGATTCTTCGTGACCGTCGCGCAGGGCTCGCGCCTGCGCGAGTTCCGAGCTGGCAGCATCCAGTGCCTGCTGCAAGTTCGCGAAACCACGGTGCAGCAAGTCCTCGCCGGTTTCAATCGCGTCGAGCAGTTGTGTCGCCTGAAACAGGGAGTGCTCGGCGGACTGCAGCTGCTCCCCCACCGGTTCGGACGACGCGGCCTCGAGGCGCGCAGCGCCAGCATCGGCGGCCGCCGCGGCCAGGTCGAGTGCGGTTTGCGCCCGCAAAACGTTGCCGCTGATCACAGCGAGCGCCGGCGGCGAATAACTCAAACCGAGCCGGGCGAGCGTGTTCGCTCCGCCGGCGATCCGGTCGGACACGCGATCGAGGCGTCGGCGCAGTTCGTCGAGTTGCTGCGGAGCGTTGCGTTCCACGCCGCGCCTGGCGGTGAAATTACGCGCCTGGCCGGTCAGTCGGCCCGTGGCCTCGTCGGCGAGCTGGATGATCTGCTGGTTCCAGCGGGTGCGTTCGGCAGCGGTGTCCGGCACGGCGTCGTCGAGCTTTTGCTGCAGCGCGAAAGCATCACTGAGCTGGCGTTTCGACGTGCTGAGCGCCGTGGCGAATTCCCGCGTCGAAGACTCGCCGAACTGGGCGATGGCGAAGCCGAGCTCGTCGGTCGCGTCTTGCACCAGATCGTCGGCGCGAACCAGGCTGATCGCCGCGCTACGGGCGAGAAGAGCCGCCTCAGCGTTCACCTGCCCGATCCGAGCCCGGGTGCGCCGCCGCGAAGCTGCCACCAGCGCCCAGACTCCGGCCAACACGAGGCCGATAACGATGACCGAGGGTACCCACCAGAGATCGCCATTCATAGCCGTGAGTCTAATGAGGGTTACTGGGCGCTACCGGTCGTCGGCAGAGGGCCGCCGCATCTGCTGCCGAATCATCTCGAAGTCGTGCCGCGAAATCTCGAGCACGCCGCGGCGCAGCTGGAAGCCCCAGTCCGGGTTTCCGCGGGTGAGCTGTAGCACGGGCAGTAGCGGGCGGATGCTGGTTGGCCAGGCATCCAGATCGTAGTCGGCCCGGCGTCGCCAGGGCCGAAACTCGTTCGCGGGGTCGCCCACCTGGTAGGCATAGGCATCCGCTATTCGGCCGATGGCCGTGAATTCCTTGAGCGGATCGCCCTCGATCGCAGTTTTCGGGGAGTAGTAGACGATGCCGTCGGCCTCGCCCATCTGCGCGATCAGGTCCCCGGCGCCGCGATTGGCGCGGGCGATGCCCAAATCGACACCGCGCAGCACGTGCTCGCGGTGCACAACGCCGAGCCAGAACCGAATTGCCACATTCCTAGTTGTACCGCATGCCACGCACACACCAAACTAAGCAGATGCGAGTACTCCTGAAAGAGATTCTGGACTGCACACCGGATGCTGCCTGGCACGCCATCCACAGCCCCGCCGTCTTTCGCGAGGTGAGCAGCCCGTTCATGGCGGTCGAGTCTCTCGAACCCGACGGGTTTCCCACCCGGTGGGAACCGGGCGAACACCCCGCCGTGTTCTCCATGCTCGGCCTGGTGCCGATGGGAACCCAGATCATTCGCCTTGCCAACTCCACGCACCGGCCCGACGGCGTGCGCATTCTGCGCGATACCGGTCGCGGCGTCTCCGGCGCGCTGAGTGCGGTCACGCTCTGGGATCACCGCATGGCGATCGCGCCCGACCCGGCTGGCACCGGCAAAACCCTCTACCGGGACCAGCTCATTTTTCGCGGCCGCCCGGCCACGATCGCCCTCTGGCCGACGTTTTGGGCGTTCTGGCAATGGCGGATGCTGCGCCTCAAGTCCCTCGCCCCCACCTGGCAGCACGACGTGGGCATCGACGACCCCAACTTTGTGCCGCTGTCGCAGCGGGAGTCCGACGACGGCAACTAGCGCTTCCGCAGTTTCCCCGCGCCATCTCCTCTATGCATCGGGCCCGCCAGCGGTAGCGTAGCCACCATGAGTTCTTCCCTGGGGGCCTTGCAGATCGCGGACTGGCGTCGGCGTGTGACCGGTTTGTACGCGGGGGTGCGCCAGCTCAGCGTGAGCAGCCCGAAAAGCGGCCACGAATTGTGGCGGTCGGGGCGGGATGAACTGTTTGCGGGGCATCCGTCGTCGCCGTTATTGCCCGACGACCGTTCGGCCTTCACCGGGCTTCCCATTGCCGCGTACGACCCGGACTGGCGGTTTGAAGTCGAGGTGCACCGCTCCGAGCAGTCCCATCGCATGAACGTGGAAACTGGCACGGACGGCACCGTGCCCTTCGACCTGGTCGGCACCGTGCGCCTGCCCTACCTTGGTTCGCTCGACGTGTGGCGGCTCGCAAGCTACGGCGGCGGCCTGTTCCTGCCGCTGAAAGATGCCCTGGCCGGCAAAAGCGGCGGAACTTACGGCGGCGGACGCTACCTGCTCGACACCATCAAGGGTGCCGACCTCGGCCCGGGGGTCGACGACGACACCCTCATTCTCGATTTCAACTTTGCTTACAACCCCTCCTGCGCGTACGACCCGATGTGGGCCTGCCCGCTGCCGCAGAGCGGCAATATCATCGGCGTCGACGTGCCCGTCGGCGAGCTCTACCACGGCGACCACTCCTGACTCCCAGCGGTATCCGAGTGCGTAAACGCCAGTAGCTGTAACACCTCGGGTGAATCCACCAGCCCGCCGTGCAGCGATTTTCTGACGCCTATTGGGCGCGCCGACCGCACGCTGCCGCGCGCCGGTGCATCGACAGCGGCCAAATCCCGGTAGTCCTCGCGGTCAGGCCCAGTGTTGTGACCCTGGCTGTGCGACCAAGGTAAGACATATGCTGAATTTCCGCCTGTGCCGAAGGGCTTCTGAAGCTGCGAACCCATAGGTCGTAAACAACGCGAAGTCATCTACAAACGGAGGCCGCATGTTGGATGGTTTCAACGATCGACGGGGGCTGTGCCTGGCCTGCCGTGCGCTGGTGAGGGTCGTCGGGTCGCGAGCCTGCTGGTGACGACCACTCGACCGGTACTCGACGAAAACTGCTTCACCGCGGACAGCGGCATCACCTACGCGTACTGCGCCGAACCCGGAACGGTGGTGGCAATCGGCTACGACGGCCCGTCGACCGTCGTCATTCCCGATTCGGTCTGGAACGGCCTCGACGAGTATCTCGTCACTGCGGTCGCTGACGAATTCTTCAGCGCGGTCACCCTCGACGCCGTCTCGATTGGCGAGAACGTGACGACCATTGGCAGTTGGGCCTTCATCAATGACAATCTGACGACTATCCTGTTCTCCAAATCGCTCACATTCATTGGGGAGGGCGCTTTTGCCGGCAACGAGTTAAGCACCGTTGAGATTCCCGCGTCGGTCACCACTCTCGGCAACGGGGCGTTCGCCAACAATCCCCTCAGATCGGTCACCTTGCACGAAGGGCTCACCGAGATCGGTGCCTATGCCTTCGAAGAGACCGAGCTGACTCGCATCGCCATTCCGGGTTCGATGACGGCCATCGGACAAGGTGCATTCTCCGGAGCACCGCTGGCCGCCGCGACGTTCGCCGGCACGGCGCCATCGATCCACAGCCGTCTCGATCGGGGCACCCCGACTTTCGACACCGAAAGCGGCTTGGTCGTCTACTACTCGTCACAGCGCAACGCCGAGGGCGGATTCACATCGCCGACCTGGCTGGGTTACGACAGCGTGGTCGACACGATCGAATTCCAGTAGTTATCCGGGGTGAGAAGCCCAGTTTTTCGCGCGCAGTCTTGAGACGGCGCGCGACCACCGGGTCTGCACGGTGCGGCGCAGCCGTGCGGCAGCGCAACGGATGCCGCGGGTGGGCCGATTTGACAGCATCCGCTAGAGTAGGAGAACTTGCGAGTGCGTAGTTGCGCTTGCTGCGTCGTAGAACGCCCTCTTCTCTATCTGGCGGCCCACCAGGGCTGACCTGATTTTTCGAATGAAACATTCTTACGGCGAACGGATGTGCCCTTCGGCACCTTCGCCATGTGAATCCTCCTGGTTTGCTTATCGCTGCGCGATAATTCGAACGGGCGAGGAGACTGATGCCCGAAAGGCACCATTTTGTCTACAGATTTGTCCACAACGTTCAGCACGCTCGGCGTGCCGGCTCCCCTGGTAAAGGTTCTCTCTTCCCAGGGAATCGACACCGCCTTCCCGATTCAGGTCGACACCCTTCCGGACACCCTGAATGGCCGCGACGTGCTCGGCCGCGGCAAGACCGGCTCGGGCAAGACCCTGGCCTTCTCCATTCCGATGGTCTCGCGCCTCGGCGGCACCCTAGCCGGCGGCAAGCGTCGCCCGGGCCGCCCGCTCGGCCTGATCCTCGCGCCGACCCGCGAGCTCGCCACGCAGATCACCAACGCCATCACCCCGCTCGCCGAGGCCTACGGCCTCAACACCACCACGATCTTCGGTGGCGTCTCGCAGGGCCGCCAGGTCACCGCGCTCAAGGCCGGCGTCGACATCGTCGTGGCCTGCCCCGGCCGCCTCGAAGACCTCATGAAGCAGGGCTTCGTGAACCTCGACTCGGTTGAGATCACTGTGCTCGACGAGGCCGACCACATGGCCGACCTCGGCTTTCTGCCCGTCGTCACCCGCATCCTCGACAAGACTCCCGGCAACGGCCAGCGCATGCTGTTCTCCGCCACCCTCGATAACGGCGTGGACAAGATCGTCAAGCGCTTCCTGCACGACCCCGTGATGCACTCCGTCGACGAGGCCAACAGCCACGTCTCGGCCATGACCCACCACGTGTTCGAGGTCGCCGGCGTCGATGCCAAGAAGGACCTCGTGCAGAAGCTGGCGAGCGGCTCAGGCCGTCGCATCCTCTTTATGCGCACCAAGCACCAGGCCAAGAAGCTCGCCAAAAGCCTCACCGACGCTGGCATCCCGTCCGTCGACCTGCACGGAAACCTCTCACAGGTGGCCCGTGACCGCAACCTCGCCGCATTCAGCGCCGGCACGGTCAAGGTTCTCGTCGCAACGGATGTCGCCGCTCGCGGCGTGCACGTCGACGACATCGAACTCGTCATCCACGTCGACCCGCCGGCCGAGCACAAGGCGTACCTGCACCGTTCGGGCCGTACCGCCCGCGCCGGCAGCGCCGGTGACGTCGTCACCGTCGTGCTGCCCGAGCAGAAGCGCGACACCGACGCTCTGCTGCGCAAGGCCGCCATCAAGGTGACCCCGCAGCGCGTGGATGCTTCCTCCCCCGCCGTCGACGCCCTCGTCGGCGATGTTGCTGCCTATGTCAAGCCAGCTCCCCGCGTCGAAGCGCCGCAGCAGCAGCGCCAGTCGCAGGGCGGACGTTCACAGGGTGGCCGTTCCGAAGGCGGTCGTTCACAGGGTGGCCGTTCCGAAGGCGGTCGCTCACAGGGTGGCCGTTCAGAGGGCGGCCGCGATGCCGGCGCCGGCCGCTCCGGCGCAAGCCAGGGCGGTGCCCGCACCGACCGTAACGACGGCGGCCGCAGCCGCGACTCGGCTCCCGCCGGTGGCGCTCGTCGCGAGCGCACCGGCCGTCCGGCCGGCGCTGCCTCCAGCGCTCCCCGCTCGGGTTCGGCCGCTGGCCGCTCGGGCGGCGCTCGCGTCGGCAGCCTCCAGGTCGGCGGACTCGTTCGCGGACCCGGCTCGGGCGGAGCAGGCCGCTCCGCTCCCCGCCGCTCGCAGGGATAAACGGCCAGCAGCATCCCCTTGAAACAATTGGGCCGGTCTCTTCGGAGGCCGGCCCATTCGTGTGTCCGGGACCGCCCGCAAAGACGGATAGTGTCGAATCATGAACACCACAGTTGTCGTTCGACCCGTAGAAGAAGCGGATGCCGAAAGCCTGGGCCGCGTACACGCCGCCTGCTGGCATGAAACCTATGATCACCTACTCAGCCAGGCCGCGTTGTCCCACCTGCGACCGGAGCGTCTCGCCACGATGTGGCACGGCATCACCAAGCTCGGTCACGAGTACCGACAGGTCGTCGCCGTCGACGGCAGCGGCGAGATCATCGGTTTCGCTGCGAGCGCCCCGGGTCAGGAAGACGACCTGCCGGCATCCACTCGCGAATTGAAGGTCATGTACCTGCTCAATGCGCACCACGGCGTCGGCGTCGGCCGACTGCTGTTCGACGCCGTCGTCGATGCCGGCCCGTCGGTGCTCTGGGTGGCCGCCGATAACCCGCGCGCCCACGCTTTCTACGCGCGCAACGGCTACACGGCTGACGGTCGGGAGAAGACCGAAGAGGTTCTCGGCGAAATGCTGCACGAGGTGCGTCTGGTTCGCTGAGGGTCTGCTCAGGAGTGCAGAATGAGCCGATAAGGGGAGCAAACCCACCTACGGGGATCTGGGGCACACCATACCCAATAGGGTGATCTGATGACTAATTCCACGGCGGCAATCCCCGTCATCCTCGACGTTGACACCGGCGTTGACGACGCCCTGGCCATCCTGTTCGCGGTCAAGCACCCCGGCATCAACGTGCTCGGCATCAGTTGCGTGGCCGGAAATGCCTCACTCGACCGCGTCGTCGAGAACACCCTGCGCGTGCTCGACGTCGCCGACGCGCCGTCCATTCCGGTCGCGGCCGGCGCCCGCCGCCCCCTACTGGAACCGGCCAGATCGGCCTCGCACGTGCACGGCGAGAGCGGCCTCGGCACACTGCAGTTGCCGCCGACCGACCGCACGGCCGAGTCCATCAGCTCGATCGAGCTCATGCGCCGGCTGATTTTGGACAGCCCCCGCCCGGTCACCCTGGTCGGGCTCGCTCCGCAGACAAACCTTGCCCTGCTGCTGCGCCAGTACCCCGATCTGGTCAAAAATATTGAGCGCATCGTCTTCATGGGCGGTTCCACGACGGTCGGCAACGCCACCGCGGTCGCCGAGTTCAACGTCTGGCACGACCCGGAGGCCGCGGCCATCGTGCTCGATTCCGGGGTGCCCACCTTCATGTATGGGCTCGACGTGTTCAATCAGGTCGCGATCGGCGAGCAGGTCGCTCTGTCACTCGTGCGCAGCGAGTCAAATCTCGCCCAGGTCGTCGGCCGGCTGCTCAGCAACAGGATCGCCCTCGGCTCGGGGCGCAACGCCGAATACACCGGCCTGATCGGTGATGCCGGGGCGATCTGCGCCCTCGTCGATCCGGGCGCGTTAACCACCCAGATGCTGCCGTTACGCGTGCAGCTTGCGGGTTACGGCCGCGGGCAGACCCTGGTCGACAAGCGCACGCATCCGGGGGAAGACATCATGCACGGCCTGGCCGGCGACTGGGAGGTCGCTGAGGTCGCCCTCGACGTCGATGTCGACCGCTACGCGCGCCTGTTCCTCGACACGCTCGGCCTCGGTTCGGCGCTGCCGCAGCCTGCCTAGCGGTGAGCGGATGCTGCCGCCCGGCTCAGTAGAGCAGGCCGACCGACGCCATCGCGGCGCGCAGCAGGGCGCCGCGACCGCCTTCCATCTCGGCCGACACTCCCGGTGACACGGCCTCGGTCGGCGTCATCCAGGTGAGTTCGAGGGCATCCTGTCGCGGGTCGCAGGTACCGGTGACGGGAACGACGTAGGCCAGCGAGACGGCGTGCTGGCGGTCATCCGTGTAGGCGGTAATTCCCGGCAGCGGAAAGTACTCCGCAACGGTGAACGGCACCGGGCTGACCGGAAGCTGCGGGAAGGCCATCGGGCCGAGGTCCTTCTCGAGGTGACGAAAAAGCGCATCGCGCAAGGTCTCGCCATAGAGCACCCGGCCGGAAACGAGGGTGCGGGTCATCTCGCCGGTTGAACGGGCACGGAGCAGCACACCGACCTCGACGACCTGGCCGAGACCGTCAACCCGCACGGGCACGGCCTCAATGTAGAGAATCGGCAGGCGACGACGAATCTCCGCCAGTTCAACGTCCTTCAGCCAGCCCGGATTCGTGTTCGGGGCTCCTGCGGGGGGCTTCGGCGTCCAGTCCGGGTCTGGGTCAGGGGTTCGCACGCTCATGATGCCATTCTCTCCTACGTGGGCTCCGCGCGCGCACTCGCGAGCCGCTCCGCCCGGACTGCCGTGGGCCGGTCCCCTCTCGCACCACGCGCATAACTCCTGCAATTCGCGCGGTGCTCGGCCGCCTCTCCAATGATTTGCTGCCATCGGGTCGCGCACGTCAATTTTCTGCAGGAGTTATGCCGAGCAACCGGCTGACATAGTTCGAGATGATCATCGACGCGGCACGTCTGGACGGCACGGCAATGGAAGTATGGGAGTGCGCGGCGTCCACGAGTCGCGAGCTATTTGGAGGAAGCTATGACCACCATCGATAACGCCGCCGTTCTCTGGTCGGCCACCGGCGCCGACCAGGCTGACCGCCCCTTGTTGCTCATCCTGCACGGCTACGGCTCGCACGAGGGCGACCTGTTCTCCCTCGCACCGCACCTGCCGCTTGAGCCGGTGATCGCGGCCCTGCGCGCGCCCCTGCAGGCACCGGCGCCGGTCACCGACGGCTGGGCCTGGTTTCCGATCGCGGAGCCGGGCAGCCCCGACCCGGCCCCCGTCGCGGCGGCCGTAACCGCGGTGCTCGACTGGCTCGACGCCCTGCCGCAGCAGCCGCCGTCGATCGGTCTGCTCGGGTTCTCGCAGGGGGGAGCAATGGCGCTCGAGCTGCTGCGCGCCGCGCCCGACCGCTTCAGCTTCGCGGTGAACCTCTCCGGATTCCTCGCCAGCGGACCGCAGCACAGCGACGCCGAGCTGGCCGAGCGGCCGGTCCCCGTGTTCTGGGGTCGCGGAACCGCCGACACCGTGATTCCGACCAGCGCGATCGAACGCACCCAGGCCTGGCTGCCCGGGCACAGCACCCTCACCGAGCGCATCTACGAGGGTCTGCCGCACTCGATCTCGCAGGTCGAGCTCGGCGACGTCGTCAACTTTCTGCGCACACAGTACTCCGACGCCGCGTCCAGGCCGGCCGCCTAGAAACGCTCAGCCGAGTGGATGCCGCAGCGCGGCATCCACGCTCAGTCACGACAGCAGGCGGTCACCGCCGCGCCGCGCCCGTACCGAAAGGAGCGGACGTGCCAGACGCCAGCCGATGTGGAAGCCCGGGTGAGGGATCGCAAATCGTCCTACAACCGTCCCCAACCGGACGATTTACGCCCCCGCAACGCTCAAGCGCTATGAGCGGTCGCGCTTGGCCTGCTCCTGCGAAGCCTGGCGCTCGACGTGCGCCTTCTTAGCCGCGCGGTGGGCGTCGCGGTCTTTCACCGCGATCTGGTCGGCGCGCACGCCAGCCTGGGTGGAACGCTCTAGCACGAGCCAGGCTGGCGGCTGCTGCAGCAGGGCGGAAATCTCGGCGGTGGTCAGCGGGTCGGTGATCTCGCTGCGGGCCAGGCCGGAAATCGAGACGCCGAGCTTGGCGGCGACGACCTGGCGCGGGTGCGGACCGTTGGTGCGCAGCAGCGCCAGCCACTCCGGCGGGTTCGCCATGAGCTCGGCGAGCTCGGTGCGGCTGACAAATTCGGTCTGGAACTCGGCCGGTGCCGCGTCGAGCAGAATCCCGAGTTTCTGGGCCGCCGTGGCGGGCTTCATGGTCTGGGGCTTCTTCTCGGAACTCATTGTTCAAGCGTATAGCCTGAGGGGGCCATCATTTGGGCAAATAGCCCCTCAACTACTACTAGAAAGGATGCCGGTGAGCTTTTCCATCGCCTTCGTCGCCGGTGTCACCCCCACCAAATGGACCCGGATCTGGGGCGACCGCCGCCCCGACGTGCCCCTCACCGTGTTTCGCACCGAAACTGACGAGCAAATTTCGGTGCTGCACGACGGTCGGGCCGAGGTCAGCCTGGTGCGCCTGCCGATCGATGAAACCAATCTGAGCGTCATCAACCTGTACAACGAGATCCCGGTCGTAGTCGCGTCGAAGGATCACACGATCGAGCAGGCCGCGACCGTGCTGCTGGCCGATCTGGCCGGGGAGCATCTGCTGCAAGACCCCGACGACGTGCCCGAATGGCGCGACCTCGCCGACGAGGTGCGCGACGGCACCCGCCGCCCCCTGCCGCCGATGCGCGACCTGGACGAAACCATGGAGCAGGTTGCCGCCGGCGTCGGCATCATCATTGTGCCGCACTCGATCGCCCGGCTGTACGGCCGCAAAGACGTCGTCTCCCGCCCGGTTACCGGCGTCCCGGACACCCAGATCGCCCTCGCCTGGATCACCCGCGAAACCACCGAGGACATCGAGGAATTCATCGGCATCGTGCGTGGTCGTTCCAAGGCGAGTTCACGAACGGATGCCGGTGCCGGTGCCGCCGACGCGGCCGCTCTCGCAGACGAAGCGCAGCCCGAGCTTCGCAGCGACGGGCGCCCGGCCAAGCCGCCACGCAAGCCCAAGAAGACCGACAAAGCCAAGGCCGCCGCCAAAGCCATCCGGGTCGCCGCAGCGAAAGCCAAACCGGCCGTACGCAAGAGAACCGAGAGCGCCCCCGGCCGCACCCGTCCGACCAAGAACCCCAACAAGGGCAAGGGTCGCGGGCACTAGAACGGATGCCCAGAGACCGGTTGCGTTGGGCGCGACCTCGCTGCTACGGGTTCTTCAACACCGACAAAATATTGCCGGACGGGTCGGTGAACCAGGCGATATCCGGCCCCTGCCCGCCGCCAGCCGCAATCCCTTTGTCGTTCTGCTCGAAGCCGTCGTAGCGGAGAAACTCCACGCCGCGCTCGGTGAGCTCATCGACGGTGGCATCGAGGTCGGTCACCGCGAAGTTCAGAATCGTGTACGTGGCCGGCACGAAATCGGGCTTGGGGTACACGATCACGGTGGCGCCATCGGGCAGTGAAATGCGCAGCATCCCCATCTCGCCCACCGTGACCTCGAGGCCCAGCGTCTCGGCGTAGAAGGTTCGCGCGGCGTCGAGATCTTCGACCGCGAATCCACTGAAGCCGGCGATAATACCTACGGCATGTTCGGTCATGGGTAACTCCCTCTAGAGTCGTGCGGGTTTGGCCGGGTCAGCGGGAGCTGATCGACGCGAACTTACGGATGCACAGGGGCACGAACACGAGCAGCATCACGGTAATGCCGATCAACACGGTCAGCACCGGATTTTGCATGGTCCAGATATCGGGAACCGGCGCCGTGCCGAGGTTGCCGAACAACTGCCGCACGGCCTGCACGAGCGAGGACACCGGGTTCCACTCGGCGAAGACGCGCAGCGCGGTCGGCAGGGTTTCACTCGGCACGAACGCGTTCGAGACGAAGGTCAGCGGGAACAGAATCAGAAACGACGCATTGTTGATGACCTCAGGGCTCTTCACGCTCATGCCGAGCAGCGCCATCACCCAGCTGAACGCGTAGCCGAACAGCAGCAGCAGCCCGACTCCCGCCAGAAATTCGGGCGGGGAGGTGTTGACCCGCCAACCGACCGCGAGCCCGGTGGCCATCATGATCACCATGGAGATGGTATTCAGCACCAGGTCGCCGTTGGTGCGCCCAATCAGCACAGCGGATGCGTTCATCGGCAAGCTCCGAAAGCGGTCGATAATGCCCTCTTTCAGGTCGAGCGCCATTGCTGCACCCGAGAAGGTGGCGCCGAACACGACGGTCTGCGCAAAAATGCCGGCCATCAGGAACTGGGTATAGTCGCTGCCCGCAACCGCAATGGCCCCGCCATAGACCTGGCTGAACAGCAACACGAACATGATCGGCTGGATCACGGCGAACACGAGCATGTCCGGCGAGCGCTTGATCTTGATCATGTTGCGCTTGGTGACGGTCCAACCGTCGGAATACCACAGGGAAAACGGGTTCCAGGTGGGGAGCGGGGGCAGAGTGGCCACCCGAGCGCTGGCCCGCTCACCGTTTGCGTCGGCCACGGCTGGTGCGACTTCCGTCGTGGCAGAGTCCGCGATCGCAAACGCGGTGGGAGTGGACGCAGACGGGGTGGGCTGAGCCGGAACGGACTCAGCCGGGGTATCGACGTGGCGCGCATTCATTTGACGCTCTCCAAATCTGCAGCTAAGGCATCCGCTGCCCGCGCCTGGTCGCGTTTGTCCTTTGCCCGTTTGGAGAGCTTGGGCCCGCTGGAATCGTCATCGTCGGCCGTGTTGAGGTCGGCCTTGTGACCGGTGAGCTTGAGGAAGACGTCGTCCAGGGTGGGGCGGCGCATGCCGGCATCGTGCAGAGTGACCTCTGCGGCGCGCAGGTCGGCGAGCATGTTCTGCAGGGCGGTGGGGCCGTCGGTGACGGCGACTTCGACTCCCCGACCATCGGTGGAGATCGAGGGGACACCCGATCCGTGCCGGGCGAGAATGTCGCGGGCGGCCGCGCCGTCGGCGGCATCGACGAGGGCGACCACCACGCGGTGCCCGCCGATCTGAGCCTTGAGTTGATCGGAGGTGCCCTCCGCGATGACCCGGCCGTCGTCGATCACGACGATGTCATCGGCGAGTTGGTCGGCCTCTTCGAGATACTGCGTGGTCAGCAGCACGGTTGTGCCGTCGGCGACGAGGCGTTTGATCACGTCCCACAGGGCGATGCGACTGCGCGGGTCGAGCCCGGTCGTCGGTTCGTCGAGAAAGAGCACCTTCGGGTTGATCACGAGCGCCCCCGCGAGGTCGATGCGGCGCCGCATGCCGCCGGAAAACCCCTTGACTGGCCTATTGCCGGCGGCGGTGAGCTCGAACAGGTCGATCAGCTCCTGCGCCCGTTTGCGGGCCGCCGGGCCACCAAGGTGATACAGCCGGCCGACCATTTCCAAGTTTTCGAACCCGGTAAGGTTCTCGTCGACGGCGGCGTACTGGCCGGACACCCCGATGATGCGCCGCACCGATTTGGGGTGGCGCACGACGTCGATTCCGTCGATAACGGCGGTGCCGGCATCCGGTCGAATCAATGTTGTCAGCATTTTGACGACGGTGGTCTTTCCGGCGCCGTTCGGGCCGAGGAGCGCCTTGACCGTACCGCGCGGAACCTGCAGGTCGAGCCCGGCGAGCGCGTGCACCGGACCGCTCTTGGACTGGTAGGTCTTGGTCAAGCCCTGGGCCTCAATGATCACGGGATTTCCTAGCCGATCGGGTGGTGCAATCAGGTTCGATTCCATGCTAGTAACCCCCTCAGACATCGACAACCGCTCGCCCAATCTTGGGCAGGGCCCGGCTTATAAACACGGCTCAGGTTCCCAGGTCAGTCTCACCCACATCGTTGCCGTCGGTAACCGCCACCGACAGTACGCACCGCGCGGGGTCGAGAGCTTCGGGCTGCAAATTCACTGATGCGGTTCGCTTCATGCCCCGATAGGGCTATACCCGCGGTGTCTCCCGGCATTGGAAGACGCGATCGGCTCCCTGCTCTGAAGATCTCAGGAACGTGGCTGGCAGCGAACACGGAGTGTGCTGTGCACTGCCGATGAATCGCCCGTGCGCGTCACATGCCTGCCACTATTCATGCGGGGAAACACCCTATGGAGAGGTATTTATGACTACGACCGCCACGCGATCGCCTGACGAACCGATGCAGCCCCCTGCTGCACATCCGAGCAGCACGGCCGCGCGCCTCATCGACCAGCACCTGCTCACACGCCGCATCACCGTTGCATTGTCGCTCGCCGTCATCGGGGCGATTCACATCCTCGACCTCCCCGGCAAATTCGCCGAGACTCCATATCTGGCCTTCGCGTACATCGGCATCATCATCGCTGTGGCCGTATTGATCGAACGCGTTCTCGTCGTCGGATCGAGAATCGACTTCCTCGGCGCTGCTGCGCTGTCTGCGGCCGTCATCGTCGGCTTCGTCATCAATCGCACCGTCGGCATGCCGATGGCCATGGGCGACATCGGAAACTGGCTGGAACCGCTCGGTCTGCTGTCACTCGTCGTCGAGTTTTTCGCCATCTGGCAAGCGCTCGTCGCCGCTCTGGTTTACCACCGCCGGGCACGCTGAACGCCTCGTTTCGCAGCCGTCCAGGGCTCGTACTCCGCCCCCGGTCCATCCCCGAACGCGGGCCCAGTCTAAAAACTGGGCCCGCGTTCAATGGTTCCGGGTGTCCGCTCGGCTAGAGCCGGGCGCGCCGGCGGCGGCATCCGCTCCGGAGACGAGAGCGAACGAGGTCGTCGTGGCGGGGTTTGCGCCGAGCGGGGTCGTGGCGGGAACGAGCTGCCGACCAGGTTGAAGCCGCTGGCGGCGAAGCTGCCCCGAGCGAACTCCGAGTCGTTCCAGGCCGCCAGAGTGACGGCGGCGCCGAGGCCCAGTACGAGGCCTCCGGCCAGAACGGCGCGAATTCGGCGGTTGCGCTTTTGGCGGCTGTCGACGAACTGCTCCGGTGCCTGGTGCGCCATGGTGGCACTCCTATATATCGGCGCGATCGTGTCGCACTTTTGGGCGGACTCAATGGACGCTTCGTGAAAGTGCTCAGCGGTTACCACGAGCCAAACAGGGCCTCCTGCCCTACACCGGTGCGCTTCAAGTGTCGTTGACCTCAAGGCCAGTAGTTCCGGGTGTGCGGTTCGATAGCAAGTTCGTATCGACCCAGTGTCGTGTCAGTGGGCCCCAGTAGGTCTCGGCAGAGCACTGGGATTCATTGGCAATCCCTACCACGCACCCCTAAACGATGTAAACATTGTGGCATTTGCCGTATAAAAGGTCTAACGGCTAAATGTGCCAGTACAAACGAGGGTGTGCACGATTGGAACGAACGCTCGGAAGTAGACAACGCGCTGCCGCTACCCCCCGCCTGATCGGCCGAACAGCCCACGGCATTGTTGAAACCCTCAGCGGCAACCAGAGTGTGGTGATCTTCGCCCCGCTCGGCTACGGAAAAAGCGTGCTGTTCGAGTCCATCGCCCTCACCCTGCGCGCGCTCGGCACGGAACCCTTCAATATTGCGGTAAATCCCCTCGTGCACTCCGTTCCGTTCGGGTCGATCCGGTCACAGCTCGGCCTCGCAATGTCCCCCACCGATGGCGAGTTCAGCACGGCGACTCTGCTGAGCTCGGCCCAGGCCCAAACCGGGAGCAGCCACCCGGTCATCATGGTCGACGATGCCCACCTGGTCGACCCGCAATCGATGGACAGCCTGTACCAGCTTGCCGCCGCGCGGTCGGTCGTCTTGCTCGTCACTAGCGATCTGGTACCCGCGATCGATACCCCCGCGACCGACGCAGCCACCATTCGTCTGCTGGACGAGCTCTGGATCAGGGGCGGCGCCGAACGCATCGACCTCGAGCCGCTCAGCCCCGTGCAAACCGGGCAGCTCGTGCGGGAATTCGCCCCGACGACTCAGTTCGATCGGGTCACGCTGGCGTTGCTGCATTCCCGCAGCGGTGGATCCCGGCTGCTACTGAGGGAATTGACCAGCGAGGCCGTGCGCCAGCAGCCCCTGCCCGATGACCGCGATCGCACCGCCTTTGCCCTGCACACACCGTCGCAGCGCATCCTCGACCTCCTCGCGCATCAGCTGCGCGGCCTGACCGCGAACCAGCTGGTCACTCTCGCTCTGATCGGCTCCCTGACCGGCATCTCCACCGGCCGTGCGTCAATGATCTGTGGCGCCGGTGAACTCCGCGACTTGATTCGTCGCGGATACGTGTATCCGTGTGTCGAACGTTCCGGTCAGTTGCAGGCGCGCACACTGCTCGCCGACGTGGCACTGACTATCTGCGATGCCGAGCAGCTGCGCACCCAGCAAGCCCTGGTCGTGTCGATTTTGCTGACCGACCGACACTACGGCTTCACCACCACCCCGGCCGAGTGCATGACCATTGCCGACAGCTGGACGGCGTCAGGAAATCTGCCTCCGAGCGTGGTCGACGAGTGGGGAAGCAGCGTCGTTGCCGACGTGTTGCTGGTGGCGGCGCGGCGCAGCCGTCGTCTCGGCCTGACCGAGAAGGCTCTCCTCTATTCGGCGATCACCCTGTGCCTGGAACCCGGCCTCAAGGCCACGATCGAGTATTCGCGTGCTCTCGCCAGCAACGAGCGCTATTCGGCCGCGCTGGCCGTTCTCGCGAACACCGAGGAGTTGCTGCATACCCCCGCCGATGGCGTCAAGCTCGCGCGCTGGCACATGTCGCTGGCCAAGTTCACCACCATGACAGCGGATGATTTCACCGCGTTGCGCACCCGGGCCGCCAGTTGGTTTCCCACCAGCACGATGATGCACGGTGAGGTGGATTTCGTTCGTCTGACCCAGTCTGTGCAGGACGTGGACTGGCCACGCGTGGCCGTTGACGGGGAAAGCATTGCGCGCAATGAGGACTACGACGTCATCACACGCATTCGTGCCGCCTGCCTGAGTGGTGTAGGCCACGCCTACGACGGCCGCACGGCGCAGGGGCTCGGCATGTTTGACCTCGCGACCACCCTCAATCGGCGCGACCTAGCGCAGCGCGACGCCGACATCTATTCCGGTGAGGGGCTGGCGCTCGAGATCTTCTACTGCAACGCCGCCGTGCGTTGCCTGAGCGGGTTCGGGGTGCCGGTCGTCGCTGACGAGCTTGACGAGTGGATCAGCCGATCGATCATCAATCACGATCTCGGCAACCTCGGCTTTCTCGGCTTCGTCGCGGCCGAGCTCTCGCAATTTCGTGGTGACGTGGCCGGCACCGAAGCCGACCTGCGTGCCGCCGACGCTCACTTCGCGCGCTCGGACCCCGACGCGTGGCGCACGTGGATTCAGTGCCTGCACGCCAGTTCCCTGGCCCGAATGGGTTTAATGAATGCCGCCCGCGCCAAGATTTCAAAAATACGCGTGCTGCCTGAAGAAATGACTACCCGCTATCAATTCGAGGCCGCCCGCTCGACCCTCCAGGGCCTGCTGACCGCGGGCAGCACGGATGGTGCTCGCCTGGTCGCCTCTCAGCTGTATGAATCGGCGGAGGCGCAGACTCCCGTGATGCGGGCCTGGCTGCTCGACGTTCTCGTGGGGCTCGGCGAGCCCCCCAATGATCTTGTGCACATTCTAGACCGCGCGGTGGCAACGAACGACGCGCCGATAGTCGCCGCACTGGCCCAGCGCACGCGCGCTGTGGCCGCCCAGGACGCCGCAGCACTCGACCTCGCGGCCGGACAGTTGGCCGACCTCGGCGCCTACGGAATTGCCATGACGGCGAGCAACGAGGCCGCAGCGTTGCACGAGCTGCACGGCCAGAGCGACTCCGCCGACCTCAGCCGCTTACGGGCCGACGGCTTCTCGCTGGCCAGCCGCCAGCTGCCGGTGAACGTGCCGGCGTCGCTCCTGATCGAGCCGGTGCTGCTGACCGAGCGCGAGCGGGAAGTCACGTCGCTCGCCACCCAGGGCCTGAGTAACCGGGACATCGCCAAGAGTCTGTTTCTCTCGGTGCGCACGGTCGAATCGCACCTCTACCAGGCGCGCATCAAGACCGGGCAAAACTCTCGCGGAGACCTCACGAGCGTGTAGCGGGGGCTGAGGCCGCCACGGCGGCATCCACTCACCGCGTTGATGATCGGCTCTGCGGCATTACCAGTGCCAGTAGTGCGACATGAGCACATCTCATCCCTGATGCGCAGGAATCCCAGTAGTCGGTTTATCGATCCCAGTAGCCCACGGAGTCACCGCCGGGTCGATACCCCTCGAAAGTGGCTACCATGACATTCAACATCATTTTTGACAGGTCTTGGCGCAAGGCGGTATGCATCGGCCGAACCGGGGGAGACGTGGACGGCCAAAAGCACCAGGATGGGCAGCGGATGCCGGTCGACGCTCCCGCGACTGTTGGTCGCAATGCTCGGGGAATCGCCGACATCGTGCAGTCGGGGCGCAGCGTCGTCATCTTCGGGCCGCCCGGTTACGGCAAATCCCAGTTGCTCGGGTCGGTGACAACGATTCTGCGCACGGATGGCGGCGACCCGGTCGAGATCGCGGCCACCGCGCTCTCACACACGGTGCCGTTCGGGTCGATCAGTAACGGCTCCAACCTTCGTCTGGCCCTCGCGCTCGGCGGAACCGAGCCGGTCACCGCTACTCGGCTGCTGAAGTACGCCCGCGATCACGGCCAGTGTGAGCGGCCGGTGATCAGCGTGGACGATGCGCACCTGCTGGATGCCCAGACCATGGACTGCCTCTACCTGCTGGCCGCCGGGGGCGAAGTGGTCTTGCTCGTGGCGAGCGATCTGCTGGCGACCGGCTTGACCACCGAAACCGACAGCATCACGGTTCGGTTGGTCGACGAGCTCTGGGTCAAGGGCTGCGCCGACCGCGTCGATATGGAGGCACTCACCCCCGCTGAATCGTCGGCTCTCGTGACCCACTTCGCTCCGACCGGTCAATTCGAACGCGGCGCTCGTGCGCTGCTGCACGCACGCAGCGGCGGGTCTCGAATGCTGCTGCGGGAGCTCACGGCCGAAGTCATGCGCCAGCAGCAGCCGCCCGACGACCAGGAACTGGTCTCCTTCTCGCGATTCCCGCCGTCGCGGCGAATTCTCGATGTGGTGTCGCATCAGTTGCGCGGTCTGACACCCCACCAATTCGCCGTGCTCGCCCTAATCGGCCGGCTGGACGGCATTTCCTACTCGCACGCGACCCTGCTGTGCCGCCCGGTAGCCCTGCGAGACCTGCTGCGTCGGGGGTTTCTGCATCGGCTGCCGGCCGGTCTGCTGCATGCCCCAACCATGTTCTCCGACGGAGCGCTGGCCGACTGTGAACCCGACCTGCTGCGGAACATGACGGCCCAGATCGTCGACCTGCTGCTGTTGGATCGCACGCACGGCGGCGTGACGACCCCGGCCGAGAGCCTCGTCATCGCCGATAGCTGGACGACCTCAGTCGCCCTGCGTCCCGAAGTGCTCGACGCGGTGCCCGCCGAAACCGTCGCCGACATTCTGCTCGTTGCGGCCCGGCGCAGCCGCACGCGGGGGCTCACCGACCAGTCGTTGCTGTTGGCGGGACTTGCCCGGCAGCTCGAACCGGCGCTATCGTCGATGATCGAGTACTCCCGGGCACTGGCCGGCGATGGTCGTCCGGCCGCAGCGCGGGCAGAATTGGTCGACGCGGAACAGTATCTGCGCACGCCGGCCGACGGCGCACTGCTACTGCGCTGGTTGCGGGAACTGGCCACGTTCGGCGTCATGACCGGTGCCGACTTTGCCAAATTGCGTGCCAGGGCGGCTGGCTGGTTTGTCGGCGACCCCATAATGGTCGGCGAGTTGGCCTTCATCGGACTCACCGAAACGGTGCAGAATCGGCAGTGGGCGATCGCGGCCGCGCGCGGCGAGCGCCTCGCCCGCACGGCCGACTACGACACCGTCACCCGCATTCACGCGGCCTGCCTCACCGGTCTGAGCCTGGCCCACCAGGGGCGTCCCGCTGACGCGCTGCGCCTGGTCGATCTCGCCACCAGCCTCAATGAGCGCGACCGGGTGCCGCGCGCATCAGACGTGTATTCCGCCGAGGGGCTGGCCCTGGAGATTTTCCATACCGGTGCCGCCATCCGTTGCCTGACCGGGTCAGACCGGACCGTGGCCCTCGGCGAGGTGAACGAGTGGATCGCCAGCGCCATCCAGATGGGGGACCTCGGCAGCCTGGCCCTGCTGGGCTTCGTCGGCGGGGAATTGGACCGGCCGGCCGGCAATGGTTCGGCGCAGCCGAATCGCTGGCAGCCCTGGCTGCAGTGCCTGCGCGCGAGTTCGCTCGCCCGGCTGGGTCTGATGGCAGCGGCATCCGCTGCCCGCCGGTCGAGCGCCGACCGCTTCGATCTAGGGTTTCTACTGAGCTCCGGCACCGACAGCGCCCAGCTGCTGGCCGTCTACCTGTACGAAACCGCCGGTAATCGTTCCCCTGTGATTCGCTCCTGGCTGATCGAAATCCTCGTGCAGCTTGGGCAGCCCGCCGGCCACGTGACGCGACTGCTCGCCGAGCGAGACGGTGAAACGGATGCCCGCGACGCGTCGATCTCGTCCGCTCCGGTCGCGACTGCTCACGTTGGGGGAACGCCGGTCACGGGTGCTGCGGTCTCGGACGCTCCGGTTGGTACGACGAGCGTTTCACACGTGGGCTCGAGCATTCCGAACGGCGCAGCGACCCAGCCGGCTTCAGTTCCAACCGACAGCGGGGAACGCGCTGAGTCGTTCGTGGCCTTCGCCGGCGCTTACCTGTTGACCGGGAGGGAGAAGGAAATCACCATACTGGCCGAGCGAGGCCTGACCAACCGACAGATCGCGACTGCACTGTATGTCTCGGTGCGCACGGTTGAGTCCCACCTCTACCAGGCGCGAGTCAAGACCGGGCAGAGCCCGCGAGCCGGGCGCGCGCCCCTTGCCGTGTTGATCCCCGAGGACTCATCCACCGATCTGAACGACGAGATCACCGACTCCGTAGCCTGACCCCGCAATCCGTTCCGGGCCGGCGCATCCGCTTGACTAGAGCCGGGCGAGCCGCTCGATGTCTTCGAGGAACTCGGCGGCGACCTCGGCGGATACGGTGCGGCGGGTTTCGGAGATCGCGAGGGCATAGTCTGCGGTACTGGGTCCGTTGATGACCGGTCCGTCACCGGTCTGGTACAACGCCTTTTCCAGGGCATGCTGGGACGCCCGATGCGCGGCATACTCAACGTCAGCGGGCGAGAATCCCTCGCTCTTTTCGACCAGCACCGCGAGGTCGACCTCGTCCGTCACGCCTTGCGGAATGTACCGCTCCCAGATAGCTTGGCGAGCGGCAATATCCGGCAGCCCGATCGGCACGACGTAGTCGAAGCGGCCGTGGCGGAGAAAGGCGGAGTCGAGCGCACGAATGAAGTTGGTCGCACAGACCAGCAGGCGCCCGGGCTGGTCACGGAACGCCGGGATGATCTTGAGCAGTTCGTTGGTCACGCCCTGCATCGCCGACGGCGGTTCGCCCGAGCGCTGGGACGCGATCTCTTCGACCTCGTCAATGAACACCACCGCGTGTTCCAATTCGGAAATCTTGAGGAAGGTTTCGCGCAGCGCCCCGGCCAGACCTTGCGGGTCGGCAGCCAGGCGCGACGGGAACACCTCGATGAATGACCATTCCAGGCGAGAAGCGATCGCCTTGGCGAAGGTGGTCTTTCCCGTGCCGGGAGGGCCGAACAGAACGACCGCCTTGGGCGGAGAAACACCGTACTGCTCGGCCAGTTCCGGCTTGGCCAGGGGCATAACCAGGCGGCGTTCGAGCAATTCCTTCTCGCGCGCCATGCCGCCGACCTTCTGCCAGAGGTCGCGCGGCAGCACCCGGCCGCCGAGTTCGCCGAGCAGCTTGAGTTCCTCGCGTTGCACGGGAATGTGCCGTTCGAAGTAGCGCAGGTTCTTCTTGACCTCGAAGCCGCGGTTGATAAAAGCGTCGACCTTGGTCTCGGATTCGGGCATGAGCGCCGACAGCTTGGTCATGCCGTGCGGGGCCATGCGGGCCTCGAGCGCGGCGAGCATTGCCGTACCGATGCCCTGACTCTGCCACTTTTCCGCGGTCGCCAGAAAGACGATCCAGCCCTGAGCGTGCGCGGCGCGGCCGACGGCGGCACCGATCACCTCATCTCCGTGCAGGGCCACGATGGCATGGTCCTTCTGGCAGGAGGTGAGCACCTCCGACAGGCCGTAAACCGGCTCGGTGTCGGCGGCCTTGATCTCGTCCCACAGGCGCAGAATGCCGTCCAGATCGTCGGAGTGAAAATCGCGCAGTCGCCAGCCAGTCATCGTGAACCTCGCATTGTTGGGTGTGCTGCCACACTATTGCACCCGCTCCCCTAACCCCTCCCGGCGAGGTGCCCGGCATCTCTCCAGAACCGTCCGCGCATAACTCCTGCAATCTGTGTCAGCAATTCCTCCAAAGCCCGAAAATACGCCCAACTTTTATTCACCGATTCCAAATTGCAGGAGTTATGCGCGCCAAGCACCCGGACTGCAGTCACGAAGTGGCCGAAGGAACAGGGTCAGGCGCGAAAGGCGGCGGCAAGGATGCCCGGCAGCCTGCGCACTGAGGGACGCGCGGCGAATTCGGTCAGCAGGCGAGCGGTCAGGGCGCCACGTCGGGCCGAGACGAACCACGGAGGCTTCGGCAGCAGCGCCCACTCCCCGTGCACGACCGAGCGTGGAAACGGCCGAAAGGGCCCCCGCACGACGGTGCGCTCCACGTCGTCGAGCAGCAGGGCGTTGTGCACCACGCCGATGCCGCTCTGCACGTCGCTGAGGGAATGCCCCGGGAACGCGCCCCACGGCGCCGCCGCTGAGAGAAACCCGACGCCGGTCCAGGCGTTGATCGCGATGGTTCCATAGCGCAGGCGCGCCACTGCCTGCTCGAACCCGGCACCGAGCCGGCGGATCGTGCTCGGCACTCCGAGAATATTCGCGCCGAGCGTGCCGAGAAAATCGCGGTTTACCGTCTCGACGGCTGCGTCGAGAAACGCCAGGCCGGTGCCGGGAAGTTCGACAACGCCGAGCACCGGCGCGAAGTATTCCGTTCTGAGCATATCTTCCGGCACAGCGGATGCCCACGCCTCGGGCGAGTCCACACCGCCCGTTTGCGGCGCTTCACGACTCGCCCCGGCTGGCACGAGCAGGCGCCCGCCGGGAATCGAACGCGCGACCGGGTAGGCGGCGCGGGCCGCGCGCATCCGCTCATCGCTGCCGGGGTACCAGGCTGGCCGAGCCGGTGCGGACGCGAGGGCCGCCGCGACCGCGTCCAGAAACACGCGCTTCTGCGGCCAGGTGGCGCTGAGCACGAGTACCTGCCCGGCGATGCAGTTGTAGCCGCCGTTGTGCAGCCGCATGGTGGCGACGTGTTCGGCCTGATAGCGCAGGTCGCGGGTACTCCACCGGCCCGGCAGCACGATGATCGGTGAGACACCGCCGAGTTCGCTGGTGATCGGTTTGGTGAGGCGCGGGGCATCCGTTTTCGAGCCGGCGAACACGATGGCGTCGTGGGTGGCCGCGCTGCCGGTAATGTGCACGTGGCCGATGCCGGCGTGGTGCGCGAGATAGTCGCCCACATCGGCGCCGCCGGTGACGATGCAGAGCAGGCCGGCCTCGATGAGTGGGGCGAGCGCCGCGCGATAGACCGGCAGCAGGCCGTCGAAGGTGGGGTTGAGCTTGAGGATGGAGACCCGATTGTGTGCCACGAGTTCGTAGAGCACGTCGAGCGGCGCGATCGAACTGATGTTTCCGGCGCCGAGCACGAGGCCTATTCCACGGTCGGGCCTGGGCCCAGAGTCCTCACTGGGTGCCCTGCCGGAAACGTGCTGCCCCAGTCCGGCCCGGGATCGGGCCTGCGCCGCTGTGACGCCTGGTCGCAGCCAGGCCTGGGCGGTGAATCCGTGCAGCAGGAGCCCGTCCCAGGCGTTGTGTGGAAGCACGGAAACCGTGACCCGACCGCCCGGTGCCCTCCCCAGCCGCCGGCCGGCGAGCGGGCTGTGTCCCGCGTCGAGCACCCGAAGTGTGCGCTGCAGCGCGGTCAGTGACGTGAGCACGCCGTACGGCCCGGTCAGCCATTCCTCCCCGATCAGCGGCGACGCCTGGTCGAGCCCCTTGGCGTGCGCGGCAGTGAGCACCCAGCGCTCGGCTTCGGCGGCGACGGATGCTGCGACACTCGCCAGCAGATCGGCTCGCGCCGCTAAGGTGGTCGCCGCCCACCCCTCGCTCCCCCGTGCCAGCGCTGCGATGGAGAGGTCGAGCCCAGCCTGATCCGCCGTCATTGATCTCCCCTGATTGCCGACCAGCCTAGTGCTGCAGTTCAGGGTACGACGACGGGGCAGTGCAGCTGGGTACGCTCGCCGGTTCGATCGATCTCGTGCTGATCCATCGGCTGGGCGCAGACTGGGCAGCCCCGAACCGGCGCGGGAACGGCAGGCAACAGATCCGACCCGTTTAATCCGACCGGCGGCGGTCCCAGAATGGGAAACAGACGACCGTTGAGCCAGGCCGTCATTCCGCCAGGTCCCTTGATTCGCGGTTGGGAGTCCTTACCGTGTGTCACAACTCTTAGTGTACTGACCAGCCCGCGACCGCTCAGGCGATCGCGTCGGCGACGCTCAGCAGCTCGGCCTGAAACGCCGCAGCGACGTGCGCGTTGGTGATGCGCCCGTTGTGCACATTGAGGCCCTGGGCGAGGGCGGCGTCTTCGGCAATGGCCTTCTTCCAGCCCTTCTGGGCCAGCGCGATCACGTAGGGCAGGGTCGCGTTGGTCAGCGCACGGGTCGAGGTGGCCGGCACGGCGCCGGGCATGTTGGCGACGCAGTAGTAGACGCTGTCGTGCACGGCGAAGGTGGGGTTGTCGTGCGTCGTGGCGTGCGAGCCCTCGAAGCAGCCGCCCTGATCGATCGCGATATCCACCAGTACGGAACCCGGCTTCATCGACGCGACCATGGCGTCGGTGACGAGTTTGGGTGCCTGCGCTCCCGGAATCAGCACGGAGCCGATCACGAGGTCGGCTTCCCGAACCTGCTCGGCGATCTCGTACTGGGTCGACGCACGCGTCTGAATTTCGCCGTTGAACCGCGCCTCGAGCTGGCGCAGGCGGGCCAGAGACAGGTCGATGATGGTCACGTCGGCGCCCATACCGAGGGCGTTGGCCGCGGCATGCTCGCCGGCGACGCCGCCGCCGATCACGACGACCTTGGCCTTGGGGGTTCCAGGAACGCCGCCGAGCAGAATCCCGCTGCCGCCGTTGGCGCTCAGCAGGTGGTAGGCGCCAACCTGCACCGAGAGCCGGCCGGCCACCTCGCTCATCGGCGAGAGCAGCGGCAGCGTGCGGTCACTCAGCTGCACGGTCTCGTAGGCGATCGCGGTGGTGCCCGACTCGATCAGTGCTTCAGTGCAGGCAGCGGATGCCGCCAGGTGCAGATAGGTGAACAGCACCTGCCCCTGGCGCATCAGCGGGTATTCGCTCGCGATGGGCTCCTTGACCTTGAGCAGCAATTCGGCCGCCGCCCAGACGTCGGCGGCGGTGGCAACGATGGATGCCCCGGCGAGGCGAAAAGTGTCATCGGTGATGCCAGAGCCGAGCCCGGCACCCTGCTCGATGATGACCTCGTGACCGCGACGGGTGAGCTCATTCACACCGGCCGGCGTGATCGCGACGCGGTTCTCATTGTTCTTAATCTCGGTGGGAATGCCGACCAACATAGGGGCTCCGTTTCGCAGTCGCCAGTGCCGAATGCATCGGCTTTGATAGGAGTTAGACTGCTATTGATTCGTTTCCGCTAGGTAAAATCCGTGGAATCTGCCAGACTTCAAAAATATTTCACGAATTATGCGGTGACGAGGAGAAGCAACATGGCCGAAGCGAAGAGGATTCGATCGCTCGAACCCCTTGACGAGGTCGATCGCATTCTGGTCGCGGCGCTGCAGGCGGATTCCCGCACCACCAACAGCCGTCTGGCTGCGGCGGCCGGAATCGCCGAGTCCACTTGTGTTTCCCGGGTGCGCTCACTGGTCAGCCGCGGAATCGTCACCGATTTCACGGCCATGGTCGATCCCAAGGCGATCGGCCTCGGGCTGCAGGCACTGATCAGCGTCAGCATTCGCGCCGGGGCCCGCACGCACATTCCGGCATTTCGCGACTCGATCCGGGTGATGCCCCGGGTCGTCCAGCTGTTCTTTCTCGGCGGCTCCGAGGACTTCATTATTCATCTGGCGGCCCGCGACACCGACGATGTCCGCGATTTCGTGCTTGAGCATCTCTCCGCCAATCCGGCCGTGGCGTCAACCCGCACGAGCATGGTGTTCGAGCACTTCTACAACGGTGTCGCCCCCGAATAGTGCGCCCTAAACTGAGCAGGAAATGAACCTCGCCGATACGCTCCTGCCCGCCCTGTTCGGCTTCGGCACCGGACTCGCCCTGATCATCGCGATCGGCGCCCAGAATGCGTATATTCTGCGGCTCGGCATCGCGGGCAAAAACCGCACCGTGCTCGCGGCCGTGCTGATCTGCTCCCTGTCCGACGCCGTGCTCATCTTCGCCGGAATCGTCGGAATCGGCGTGCTCATTCAGGCCGCCCCGGCCGCGCTCGTCGTCGTGCAGGTGCTCGGCGTCGGCTTTCTGCTGAGCTACGGCGTGTTCGCCGCCGTGCGCGCTTTTCGCCCCGGCGTGCTCGTCGCCGCGGCCACCACCCAGGTGAGCACCAGGGCCGCCGTCGCGACGACCCTCGCGCTGACCTGGCTCAACCCGCATGTCTACCTCGACACCCTCATTTTTCTCGGCTCGGTGGCCAATCAACAGGGCGCGAACGAACGCTGGTGGTGGGGCGTCGGCGCGATCACGGGAAGCTTCGTCTGGTTCTTCGCGCTCGGCTTTGGCGCCCGGATGCTGCGGCCCCTGTTTGCCAAACGCTCGTCCTGGCGAGTACTCGACGGCTTCATTGCCGTGGTCATGATCGCCCTCGGGGTGCGGATGGCCTTCGGGGTATAGCGAAGCTGTGCGCGCCAGTAACCGGCCCTGCCGAGAAGCTGAACCTCGTGGTTGGCGCCCGCGGGCACCGGCACCTCGGGCGGGAACACCCCGAAGCCGCGCCACATTTCGATGTCGGGCGCGTGGAACCACCAAGAGCCAGAAGGCCGCCCTGAAACAGATGCAGACCGTCGCCGACGGCCGACGTATCCGCAGGGCACACGCCGCCCCGCAACCCGCGCCCGAGCTCGCCCGCTATCTGGTCCGGGCCCGGGCCCCGGTCAGCGCACGAGCGCGCCCGATACTGGTGCGCGCTACGCCGTTACCGTAGCGCGCACCCAGATCGGGCGCGCTCACGCGGATCCCCGACCAGGCACCGCGGCCGCCACCCTCGGGGGTTCGCCCGCGCACTACCGGGACACGATGCTGGTTGGATAGGAAGCACGTGCCGACCGACGAGTTGGGCGAACCGTTTGGGAGGCCACGAGTGCGACTGCTCTATGCGCTGCTCCTGAGCGGGGTGATCCTGTTTGTGGGACTGTCGGTCGCGCTGCCAGACGCGACGCTCGTGGCGGGCGGGCTCACCATCGCCGCGGCGGCGGTCGGGCTGGTTCTGGTCAACCGCACCCAGCGCATCATTGCAATGCTGCTGATCGGTCTTGGGATCGCATCCGTTCTGATCGGGGTTGCACTCGGAGGCACAGTCAACGGCCGGGACCTGCTCTCTGTCAATCAAGACCTCATCGGCATGCTCACGGCCGTGTCGTTTCTGCGGCTCATCACACCCAGCGAACCGACGACCCGCACCCGCTTGCACGGCCGGCTCGCAGTGCTGCGCACCGCGCTCGCCACCCACGCGCTCGGCGCCATCATCAATATCGGTGCGGTTGGAATCGTCGGCGACCACCTGCGCGGTCGCACCGCGCTGCGACTACCCGATGCCGCGCTGTTGTCCCGGTCGTTTTCGGCTGCGGCGTTCTGGTCACCGTTCTGGGCGGCCGCCGCCGCGGCGACCACGCTCGTGCCCGGCGCCAACTCGCTCGTGTTGCTGCTCGTCGGCTTGGGCCTCGCGCTCGCGGCGATCGGGCTGAGTGTCTGGGACATTTTTCGGCTCTGGGGCCGCGACCTGCCGGCCTATACCGGCTACTCGCTGAGCTGGGCGCTCGTGCGGGTTCCGCTCGCCCTGGTCGCTCTCGTGATCATCGCCCACCAGCTCTTTTCGGCCGTGCCGGTGCCGCGCATTGTGCTGATCGCCGGCCTTGGCGTGACGCTGCTCGGCTTGCTCATCGTCAACGGTCGCGGTGCGGTGCGGTCGCTGGCCCGGCATGCCAAACACGACCTGCCGCAACTGCGGGGTGAGGTCACGCTCTTCGCCTCAGCCGGGGTCCTCGCGGTCGGTCTGCGGATGCTGTTTCCCCTGTTCGAGCTGCAGCTCCCGGTCAGCGAGTTCACCGTTCCCGTCGCCTGGGCCATGATGCTGGCGATGATTCTGCTCGCGCTCGTGGGCGTGCACCCGGTCGTGTCGGTCGCGGTGGTCGCGGCCCTCATGCATCCGCTGGGACCCGACCCGACCCTGTTTGTGCTGGCCGCCTGCATCGGCTGGGGAGTCTCGACCGCTGTGGGACCGATCACCGGGCTGACCATGCTGCTCAGCTCGCGCTACAGCATCGATAGCGTTGCGCTCACCCGCCGCAATCTGGTCTATCTGGCTGTCGTGCTCGTCGCGTCGTGGCCGGCCCTGCTGCTGTGTGCCGCCTCAGTCTAGCGCCTGGACGATGCGCGGGGCGAACGCCAGTGCGCGGTCCCCTGCCCCACCGGCGCACGAGCGCGCCGGTACTGGTGGCCGCTACGCCGGTTACCGTAGCGCGCGCCAGTACCGGGCGCGCTCAAGCGGACGCCCGGCGCGGCTGGGTTAAACAGGTGTGCACCCTCGTTCGCGCGGCGAACGAGGGTGCACGGTCAGGCAGACTAGACGGCTACTTCAACCGGCTCGTCGCTGACGACGTAGTTCTGAATTTCGATGAGCAGCAGGTCGCCGGCTTCCTGGTCGGTCAGGCCTTGGGCCAGAGCGAGCTCGGAGACGAGGATCTGACGAGCCTTTTCGAGCATCCGCTTTTCGCCGGCCGAAACGCCCTTGTCTTGGTCGCGACGCCACAGGTCGCGCACGACCTCGCTGACCCGGTAGACACTGCCGCTGGCCATCTTCTCCTGGTTGGCCTTGTAGCGGCGTGACCAGTTGCCCGGCTCCTCGGTGAAGGCGTTCTGCAGAATTTCGTAGACGGCGCTCACCCCGGCGGCGTCGATGACGTCGCGCACCCCGACGAGCTCGACGTTGTCGACCGGCAGCTGAATGGTCAGCGCGCTGGTGTGCACGTTGAGGGTCATGAACTGCTTTTCGACGCCCTTGATGGTGCGGGTTGCGAGGGCCGTGATGGTGACCGCTCCGTGGTGCGGGTAGACCAGAGTTTCGCCGATTTCAATCTTCATGGAATGCGCCTTCAGTGTTGTGTGGGTGATGCAACGCGTAAGGGCGTTGCGCTTGAGGTCTGGGGGTCCTGCAGCCAACCGGGCAGGAGCGCCACGAGCTGGTCGACAAGTTCGTCGTCGGATACGTCGAGGTGGCCGCGCATCCAGGAGCCGATCAGGGTGAGCGCACCGCCAGCCACATAGGTCGTCACCAGTTCGGCGTTCACGGTCTCGTCGAAGACGAGCACCGACTCAAGCATGCGAATGGCGTAGGCCTCGATGATCTGGTCGTGCGCGCTGCGGGTCAACGGCAGCTCGAGCACGCTCGCGTAGAGGGGAAAATTCTCGACCATATGCGCGACGAGCCGGCCGTACCCGAATCGGGCAGCGCTCTCGCCCGCTCTTAATGGGCGCAGATCCAGGCCGGCCGAGCCAATGTCGGCAAACTGGGCCTGCAGCAGCTCGGCGGCGAGAACGTCGAGGCTCGCGAAATGCGCGTAGAAGGAGCTGCGGCTGATTCCGGCCAGGCGCACGATTTCGGCCACTGAAACGGATGCCGCCGGCTGAGCAATCAGCGTACGGATCGCCGTGAGAATGAGCCCCCGGGTGCGCTCGGCCCGCGGATCGTGCGTGAGCTTGAACTCTGGGACAACGTCGACCGGCACCTCGACCACGAGGCCGGGGTCAGTCAACGAAGTCATTCCTTTACTATAGCACTTTTCGGACACGTGTCCGAGACCCGGGCGCGTCCTCACGGCGGACTCGCGGAAACCGGCCGACGCTACCGCCCGCGGTACTTGTCGAGGAGCTGCGCGCAGCGGATGAAGCCGAGGTGTGAGTACGCCTGCGGGTGATTGCCGAGGTGCTTCTCGGTGGCCGGGTCAAATTCCTCCGACAGCAGCCCGGTCGGGCCCACGAGGATGACCAGCTGGTTGAACAGCGCCTCGGCCTCGTCGAGACGCCCAGCCAGGACGTAGGCCTCGATCAGCCAGGTCGTGCAAATGTGGAAGCCACCCTCGAGCCCGGGCAGCCCGTCGTCATAGCGGTAGCGGAACACGGTCGGACCAACGCGCAGCTCGCGCTCGACGGCGCTGACCGTCTTCTGAAAGCGCTCGTCGTTGACGTCGAGCAGGCCGGACAGCCCGATGTGCAGCACGGCGGCGTCCAAATCCGGGCTGTCGTAGGCGACGGTGTAGGACTGGGCTTCCTCGCTCCAGCCCTCAACCAGAACTTCGTCGCGAATCGTGGTGGCGAGCTCGTGCCACCCGGCACCGACCTCGCGACCGTGCCGTTCCGCGGTACGAATGGCACGATCCACCGTCACCCAGCACATCGTCTTCGTGTAAGTGTGGTGCCGCGGCGAGCGCCGGGCCTCCCAGATGCCGTGGTCGGGTTCCTGCCAGCGACTCGTAACAGCCTCAACCATCTCGGTGAGCAGGTGCCACTGAAAGTCCGAGAGCGTTCCCTGCCGGGCGCTGAGCGTGTCGATGAGTTCGGCGACCGGTCCGAACACGTCGATCTGCACCTGGTTGTCGGCAGCGTTTCCGATGCGCACCGGGCGAGATCCGGCATAGCCGGGCAGAGATTCGAGGCTCGCCTCCGTCGACAGCGACGAGCCGGTGACCGAATAGAGCGGATGCAGCCACTGCGCGCCGGGACTGTCCGCCACGACTCCGGCCAGCCAGTGCAAAAAGCCATCGGCTTCGTCGGTCGATCCGAGGTCGACGAGCGCCTTGACCGTCATCGATCCGTCGCGCAGCCAGCAGTAGCGATAGTCCCAGTTGCGGGTTCCACCGATGCCCTCGGGCAGGGACGTTGTCGATGCGGCGAGCACCGCACCGGTTGGTTCGTAGCAGAGGGCACGCAGCACGAGCGCGGAGCGGCTCACGAGCGACGGCTTGACGCTCGGCAGGGTGAGTGTGTTCACCCAAGCACGGGAGTCATTCATGACCGCGCCGCGTCTGGCTGCTTCGCCGGCAGCATCCGGAATATAGGGCTCGGTGTCGCCGCAGCGCAGGTTAAGCATGACAGCCCCGGCAGACAGGTCGACGATGGCCGTGGCCGTTTCGTTGCGGCCGTCGGAGGTCACCTCGAACTCGACGCCCGGCGCCGACAGCGCGATGGGGTCCGGGGTTCCGGTGATGGTGACGACCCCGTCGGCCGCGTGCATGTTGAAGTGGGCGACGGCGTAGTCGGGTCGGGGCGCGAACACGATGCGGGCCAGACCGGTACCGGTGAGTTTGCGCACGAGGTTGGTGATCCCGAGCGGTGAGGGCTCGATGTAGTCGGTCACGGTGACGTCGGCCCAGCGGGTTTCGACGATCATGGTGTTGTCCACATAACGCTGGCCGAGAACGCGGCTTTTCTTGACCGGTTCGATCGAGAAGTGACCGGCCTCTTCACTGCCCAAAATGCTCGCGAACAGCGAGCCAGAATCGGGCAGCGGATGCGTCATCCAGCAGATGCGCGCTTCCGGCGTCACGAGGGCGGTCGACGTGCCATCGCCGATCATGGAGTGGCGTTCGATGGCAACGACGTGCTGGCCGAACAGCCAGTCCTTGCGCAGTTCAAAGAGCAGGGCCAGCAGTTGCGCGAGCTTCTCTGGGCCGCTGACCCGGTGCGCGGCGACGGATTCGCCGTCGCCGATGCGAATTCCCAGGTCGGGGCCGTGCAGGGTGTTCATCGCCATCTCGTCGCTCGCACCGTCGCCGGCGAAGAAGGCGGCACTGACGCCCAGTCGGGAGCGCAAGCGGTCAAGGGCCGCGCCGGAATCCTGCCTGCTCGCGTCACCGTCGTCGGTGTCGAAGAACTCCGAGTCGAACTCGGCGCCGTTCGAGCCGACCAGGTGCACCTCGCGGGGCAGTCGGGAGTCAGCGGCGAGGTCGCGCAGGGTGCGCCCGCTCATCACGGCCGTGTGCGTGTTGGGCAACGCGGCGAGCGCCCGCAGTGCGAGCGCCGACTCGACGAGCAGCTTCGAGGGCACATCCGACGCGCCGTGATACGACAGGGTGCCACCGTAGTTACAGGCCACGAGGAGGGAGGGCGTGCGCGCCAACTGCTGCAAGTCCTGCAGGATCTCGCGCGACAACCCGGCCAGGCTGCGCGGTAGGTTCTTGGTCAAGTTCAGGCGTTGGGGCATGGGGGAGTTCCTAGCAGAGGAGCAAACAGAGGGGCACCGCTGCCAATCGCTGGGCAGACCTAGGCGACGTTACCATCGGCGCTGGGCTGCACGAACGGTGCCACACCTTCTGGCATGAGGTTGCCAGCCGCGCTGCGCCGCTCGGGGCACCCAGTCCTCGGGGTGCCCCGAGCGACAAAGGGTGCCCCGACCGCCGCGCGGTGAGTTAGACGACCTCGCCCATCGGGAGGTTGCCCTTACGGGCATCCAGCTTGCCGAAGTGGCTCTCCAGCAGGCTCTTCATCTTGTGCAGGGCACCGGTCAGGGCTTCCTCCACGGCGTTGGCGTTTTCGGTGACGACGACGGGCGTGCCGCCGGCTGGGCGGGCCTCGAGGGTGCACTTGATGTCGTCGGCGCTGCTGCGGCCGGCGCTGCCGTCGGAGAGGTGAACCTCAACCCGGGTCAGGCGTTCGCCGTAGCGCGAAAGGGACTCTTCGACAATCGTTTCGAGCGCGCCAGAAACCCGATCGGTGCCGTCAATATTGCTGTCGGTATTCACGATGACCTGCATAATTACTCCTCCAGTTGCTTGCAACTTCAGGCTACCGCTCCCGCATGTGAGCGCCGGTTGGTGACGCGTGGTATGCGCACAGCTGCGTCTGAGGCTTGAGTCGTTCATGTTCCCAACGTGAGGTTGCACCAGTGAAGATTCTCGTCGCTTTCGCGCCGCAGTCCCTGCGCTGACCCTCGCCAGTTCGGTTCCGGTGCAAGTGCCTTCAACACCTCTGAGGACCTCGGATTCAGCGCCGCCGACCTCGACCGACCGGTCGGCACCGACGAACCCAGCAACAATCTCGACCGGTAGAGCGTCGACCAGCTCGTCGACGCCCTGCTCGGCTACCGGGGAGTGCTCATCGTGGTCAGACACGACGACGCGTTCTTCGCCCGGCTGCACCTGACGACGTCGCTCGCACTTGATCTGACCGGCGCGCTGGCGGAAAGCGCGAACCCGACTGCGTGAGGCCGCAAGAACCCGTAGCCTATTCTCATGCAGACGAGGCCTGATCGGGGCGAACGGGTCGTTGCCATCGACATCACCCGCGGGCTGGCGATCATCGGCATGTTCGTGGCCCATGCCATTCCGCGCGCGGGTGACGCCGAATTGCTCGTCGATGGGCGCTCCTCCATTCTGTTCGCGACCCTGGCCGGGGTATCGCTCGGAATCATGACCGGATCGGCGCATCCGCTCGGTCGCGGCCAACGTTCGGATCGCGTCGTCGGCATCGTGGTGCGCGCGCTGTTTTTGTTTCTGCTCGGCCTGGTGCTGTCCAGCCTGCACAGCGGCATCGCCATCATTCTGCACTTCTACGCCCTGATGTTCCTGCTGCTTCTGCCGCTGTTGTTTCTGCGTCGGTGGCTGCTCTGCCTGATCGGCGTCGCGTTTCTGCTGGGGGCGCCCATGCTCGGCGCCGCCCAGGTCGACGTGGATGTCGACCAGCCCACGCTCGCCTATTTCGTCGACTATTTCTTTCTCAACGGCACCTACCCGGTGCTGATCTGGATGCCGTTTCTTCTGGCCGGCCTGATCGTCGCACGGTCCGATCTGCGGCGTGCGAAAAACCAGGTCGCCCTCGTCGGTGTCGGCGCGTCAGCGGCGGTGGCCGGTTACGGCGCGGCCACCGTGCTCCCCGGGGTCAGCGCCGAGGCGCACTCCGGATCGATCGCCGAAGTGACCGGCTCTGGCGGGCTCGCCATCGCACTGATCGGCGCGCTGCTCTGGCTCACGGCGGTGGAACGTGGCCAGCTGGGTCGGATGCTGCGCGGCATCCTCTCGCCGGTCGGAGCGACCGGATCGATGGCCCTGACCGTCTACACCCTGCAGATTATGGTCCTGGCCATCGTGGTCGCCGGCGGCCGGGAGGTTGACTACCCCGGCTGGCCGTTGCTGATCTGGATGCTGCTGCTCACGTTCATCCTGGCCAGTCTGTGGCGCTATCTTCTGGGCCAGGGTCCGCTCGAGCGTCTGCTCGCCGCGCTGACCCGCGCGCCGCGAATGAGCTGACTCAGCTGATGCCGCCCATGCGCTCGAGCGCCGCGCGCATGATCTGCGCCTCGGGTGTCGGGGCCACGTGGTGGTTGGTGTAGATGCCGACGAGCCACTGCAGCACCTCGTCTTCGCTCATGGCGACGGCGGTCCAATCCACCCCGGGCTCCGCCGCGGTGCGGGGCTCCCCGGTTTGCGGGTCGAGCCAGGCGCGCGCGATCGGCACGTCGGTGTCAGCGTTGTTCATGTTCCAGAGCAGCGCGATCGGGTGGTTGTCGCCGTCGATGTGTTCGTGGTCGACCCGCCCGGACCCCAGCCACGGCAAGGTCAGCAGCTCGCCGATAATGTCGACCTCGATCAGTTCGAGCTGGGTCGGGTCCGTCTCGGGAACATAGAGCGTGAAGCCCTGCTCGAACCACTCGGCGGCCTCATAGATCGAGTCGAGCAGCTCATCGAGTCCATCGATCTCCTGCACCAGAATGAGCGCCCATTCGAGCAGAATGGCGGTTTGATCCTCCGGCCACGGGCTCTCGTACGGGTCGGCGGTGCCGTGATAGTGAAAGCTGGGGCCGGCTTCATCGAGCAGCACGTGCAGTTGACCGCTGTCGTAATCGATCGACAGGTTGAGGGCCTCTCCCTCGTCGTCGCGGTCGGCGAACAGGTCGGGATGGGCCAGCTTCGGCGGCAGCGTGATCGCTGCAGCGAGCCGGGCGCCCAGATCGAGAACGACGCGAAACTGAAGGGTGGGAAGGCGCAGGGTTTCATCCTGCTCGTAGTGCTGGTCTGACATATCCAAAGTTTATCGATCAGGCGCGGGCGTGGTCGCCGGTCCGTGACCATTCACCGATGCTGCCAGCGGATGCTACGGCCTACCGCACATCGGCGGCAGCATGGCAGACTGCGCCGTATGAATATCGAACTGTGGTGGCCCAAGCTGACGCCGTCGACTGGATCGAGACGGTCACCAACAAGGAAGAGCCCTCCTGATACCCGACCGCGGAACGCGTCGCACCCGAAACAGCAAGGTATGAGCTCCAGACACGGTAACGAGGACGATATAAGCGCGCCCGATCCGGGTGGCAGCTGCGCCCGTGCGTTACCGTAGCGGCTACCCACTTCGAGCGCGGTCGCGCGTTTCAGCTGGCGCACTCGTCAGCAGAGCCGATATAGGCCCTGCTGAGCTGAGGGACGGACCGATGCTCGATGCGCTGTTCGAGTCGCTGGTAACGCTGAGCGTGCTCGGCCCTGCCGTCGAACGAGTCCGAGACGCAGCCTGCGAGAATGGGGACCGATTATGATGTTCCTCAACGTCGTCTGGCTCGTGCTCCCAGTCATCTGGCTGCTCCTCGGTTATCTGCTGGCCGCGCTCATCATCGCCATCCCGGTCGCACTCATGCCCCTCGGCAAACAAATCATGGTCACGCAGTAAGCGATGGGGACTCCTCCGACCAACCCTGCGGTCAGCGACAGCAAGCTTCGTCGACGGATGCTCCGCGCGACCGGCCTCGCTGCGGCAGCCCTCCTGATTTGCGGCGGCACGCTGTTCACCCTCCGTGCCACCGCTTGGGCCGACTACACGTCGACCTCTGCCTCCCTCGCCACCCGCCAGGCGGCCACCGCTGACCTGGCTGGCGCGACCGAGACGGCGATCGTTGACGCTCGGCGCCTGCTCGCGGACAGCGCCGGGAAGGTACTCACCGAGGAGCCGCGCGTTGCGCTTCGCACGGCCATCGAAAACGCGACCGTGCGCATCCGCCCCACCACCGAAGCGCTGAAAGTGGCGACGGATGCTGCGGCTCACGCTCCGAACGACGACCTGCTGTCGGCGGGCATCGCACTGCGCCAGGCCGCAGCTCGGCTCGCCGCGCTCGGCTTCCCGGCCGCCGACACGCTAACGAGCGTCGACCAGGACCTGGCCGAAGCCAGGCAGGTCGTTACCGACGCCGTCGCAGCCTGGAGCATCGAACAGGAGCGCATCATCCGCGATCGGTACACGAACCACGTGCACGCCGCCGGTTGGTACCCGGAACTTGACGCATGCCTCGGCTCCGTGGACCTCACCGCCAGCTACGGTGTGGCTACGATCGCCGAACACTGGTCGTGCGGCGGGCGCGACTTTCCCGAAGAGCCGGGCACACTCATCACCCTGACCGGGCTGCGCGCGGGCACCTACCGGGTCGAGGGCATCGTGGCGATGCTCAACCAGGCCACCGCCACCACCACCGATCTGCCGCGCGGCTTCGACCTGCTGTACCAGACCTGCCAGAACGGTCAATCCTCGTCGATGTCAATGACCGCACTGACGAAGCTGGGCTGACCCGGGCATCCGCTTCGATCAGTCTGCAGCGCTCACGCGAAGCCGAACACCGGCGCGAATATCACCAGGACGACAGCAGCCCACACCCCGTAAACCGTCAGGCCGGCCTTGACGGCCAGCCCCGACCCCAGGGCGATGCCGCGCACCACGGCAAGTTCGCGCCAGGCCGGCGCGCGGGTGGCGTCGGCGTCGTCTGGCACGAGCACTAGCTGCGTCCCGAGCCGATCGGAGTGTTCCCGGGCGAATTCCCGGGAGATGGCGTCGAGGTTGCCCAGCCGCTTGATCGCCACGAGGAACGCGTGGTCGTGGTCGTGGTCGAGCCCGTTGGCTAGCGGGTCTTCGATCTGCTCACGCAGGTGGTCTTCCAGCTCCTCCACCTCATGGGCACCCGGGTAAGCCGCGGCACGCGGATCAAAGCGGTGCAACGAATGCTCGGTCATGCCGCCGCGGCGATGACCCTCGACACGTCCGCAGACCTCTTCGATGACGACCTTGACGCCGTTGCAGACCGTTTATGTTGCCACGCACCGGCGTCGCGTTTCAAGATTTCGAATCGTCTTGTTCGAGAAGAGGTCCCGCAGCCGCGTCTGCGGCTGCGGGACCTCCACTAGCAGACGGTCCGGTTTCGGCGGCGGATCAAGACGGCACCGAGCCCAAGCAGTATCAGTGCGAGAAGTCCAAGCGGTCCTGCATCCACACCAGTGGCTGCAAGGTCACCAGTCTCGGCCTCGATGGTTGAGACGTAGATCGCTGTTCCTTCGGCACCGACGGTGATGTAGACGACGCGGCTACGCGCAACCCCATCGACACCAACTGCGTCAAGCGTGAGCGTGTGCTGACCTGGGGTCACGCCTGCAGGCATAAACACGGTCGTGTTGAACATCCCTGAGCTGCCGACAGTGCCTCGAAGAAGCACGACAGGATTTGACCGCAAAGTCACGGTGTACGTAGATCCTTCAAGCAAGTCGTATCCGGAGACATATGCCGGCGCTCCTCCGACACGGTCACCCGCCACGAGATCCAAATTCAGCGAGATCTTGATATCAGGACTCTCATCGACCGGCCCTGAAGCAGGGGTCCACTGTGCGTACAAAGTGGTGTTCGAGGTGAAGGGGAAGTGGGTGCCGTCGGCGAAGGGGACACCAGACCCGTCGGCCGCCGTATTCCAGCCGCTAAAAAGGTATCCGGCACGCGTGAACGTGTTCAGCATGAGCGTGCCCGAAGCCGACCCCGACTGTGCTGTCATCGACCCGATGCCGTCGTTCGAATTGAACATTGCGGTGAAAGTTGCAGGCGGATCGACGATCGAGACCACCGTCCACTGCGCGAACAGAGTGGTGTCACCCGTGATCGGAGTCGTGAAATCCCACTCACTGCCACCCGCAGCAGCCGTGAACCACCCATCGAAGGTATAGCCGGCGCGCGAAGGCTCCCCCGGGTTCGTCGCCAGGTCACCCTCAACCACAGTCTCATCCGCAACCGGGCTACCCACAGCAGAGCTGAAACTCACCGTGTAGCTGCCCACCGGAGCCGGCGCAGCTGCGACAGGACCCACCAGAATCGCCCCGCCCGTTGCTGTGCGGGTCGCGGAGAAAGGAGTGTCGGTGCCGCTTCCAGACTGCGCTGATACGAGTGTGTAGTTTGCTCCAACGTCACCGGCGCTCGGCGTTACCGATGCGGTGAACGTCGCAGTGACGGTCTGTCCGGGCAGAAGGCTACCTATCGTCCAGACGAGCGGCGAGCCTGTGATTGATCCGACTCCTGTCGACGGCGAGGTCACGGTCACCCCTGATGGAACAGGAATCGTCACAGCAGCATTGCTGAGCGCTCCTCCGCCGGGGTTCGAGGCGGACACGGTCACGGAGTATGAGCTGGTGGCACCCTCAGTGGGCGGGTTGCTGCCAGATGCAATTACTGCTCCCGCGGACACGGCCAGTGAAGCGGGCGAAAACGACACCGTCGACAGGTTTGCAAAGTTGACTGCACTTCCGGTCATGAAGTCCTTATTGATGACCGAGAGGTTTGCTGCCGCCGAGGAGCCGTAAAAGAGTTTAATCGGCGTCGACGCCGTGATGGTGTTGCCCGAGATCGCCGTGATATAGCTCAACGGTACCTGGTAGTCGAGGAAATACTGTCCTGAGCCGTCTCCCGCCGGGACCACGCGCATCCCGCCGGAGGTTTGCCCCCCGGCATTGTCGAAGGGGTAGGTGTAGATGGTCGAGATTGTTCCTCCAACCGAGTCCGTGACATACACGAAGTCCTTTGCTGATTCCTTGCCGTTCACGCCGACGACGGCCTTGACGACGTCGTTGACGGCCAGGACAGTCAGGAAGGCTCCGCCAAACAGGCCGCCTTTGGTGTTGTCGGCGGGATTGGTCGCCAGTCGGGTGCGAAAGAAAGCTGTCGTGCCCGTCGCGGCATACTGCACCGTTGCTTCAGACCCCACGCAGGCACCAGTGCACGCTCCGCTGGCAAGATCAGTGTAAGGAGGGTTTTGGTCGGTGTTCGTATCGCGAACAGACGTACCGTCGCTGAAGCGATAGCTGTTCCAACTAGCGGGCCACGCATCCGCAACAGCGCCCGTGGGCGACCCGGCTGCAAAGACCGGCGTCACCGGTACGAACACGAGCAGGCTCACCAGAGCAATGATCAGGCCAAAGGGCAGGGCAATACGCGCGGAGGATCTCGTAAAACCCCGCAGAGGTAGGTCGCTCATATGTTTATAGTAAAGTTCGCCGCCCCGTTTGGAACCCAATTGCCCATATATTTTGTAACCCAGATGGGTGGATCGTTTGAAAAAAAATGCCCCAGTAGGTACTGCCCTAAATCAGTCTGAAATTGTCCGCTCATCTACCCTCTTGCAAAGAGTTGCAAGTAGCGGTGAGAACGTGGACTCATTTTTCTAGGCCTGGACACCTCGAAGTCTCTGCCGGCGGAATCATAGGGTCGAATGAACGAGGGACGGCCCGGCTGACAGCCCGCAACTCGGACTTGGTGCCTTCCAACGTGGTAGTCGTGACCACGTCAGCGTCCATTATTCCGCCACATCCCGCGCACTCCGGTGTCCCGTTGGCGTACACGTGTTTCGGCAGCCGAATGCCNCCCCCCCCCCCCCCCCCCCCCCCCCCCCCCCCCCCCCCCCCCCCCCCCCCCCCCCCCCCCCCCCCCCCCCCCCCCCCCCCCCCCCCCCCCCCCCCCCCCCCCCCCCCCCCCCCCCCCCCCCCCCCCCCCCCCCCCCCCCCCCCCCCGGAGTCGACCAGTGCCCGTGGCGGTGTGACAGCAGCAATGTATGAGGTGCATTCTGCCCGCACTACTGCTGTAGTAGCACCGCACGCCGCATCCCGGTGGGCTTGATTTTCAACCATCGCTCTCAAATTTCAACTGGTTTGCTCGAACTTCACGCTCCGAGTTCGGAGATTCTGCGATACAGAGTTGCGCGCGACATGTTCAGATCGCGCGCGACCAGAGTGGCGGACTGCCTGCAGCGCCCGCCTTCAGCCTGTCAGGGGAACCCTCAGCGGGACGCACTGGGCGTCAAACAATAGTCGACTGTTCCAGCCCGCGCACGATGGTGTGTTCGGGGTCGCTCGGGCTACGGCCGAAGAGACCTCCAAGGTCGGTGCTCGTGCGAGAGAGAAAACCGTACGCCGCGCTCGAGTAGATCGATAGGAGCATCGCCGGTTGGAAGGGCCGCAGTCCGCTCTCGTCAAAAGCAGCGCGCGGTAACGACCAAGAGAAGCTGGCTTATAGACCAGACCGGCCGCCCTGGCGATCTGGTCGGCCGTGACGTCGCGCGGCCCGACCAGGTTGTACACACGATTGATGTGGCGATCCGGGTCGGATGCCACATTGGCCGCTGCCTCCGCCAAGTCAGCGCGAGTCACCACAGCCGCGGCACCGGAACCAAATGGCGCCGTGATCACACCTTCGGCCGGCGCCAGCAGCGATCCGAAGAACTCGGCGTAAAGGCCATGGCGCAAAATCGTCCAACGCAGTGCGTAGCCCTGAATACGTCGATCTGTCCACCGATGTGCCAGGGCAAAGCCCAGGTGATCCCTGTCCGTGGCAACGCTGGTGCAGATCAGGTGCTGCACGCCGTCGCGTTCCGCGGCCGCCACATCGTTCTCATGCTGAAATCATGGGCAATCCCTCTCGGTGGTTCTGAACAATCGTTCGCGAGACAGGACGCACGCCACAGCTGGAGAAATGGCCAGCCTCATCCCGGTTTTTTCTCTTCGAACCCGATAGTGGATTCGGCGGTGCCAAGATGTCCTCAAGGGCACTAGCCCCCACGAACGAAGGAGCCGTCTCATGTCCAAAAGGGTCTACTCACCGAACGAGCAAATCGATCGGCTGCGGATCTATAACGTTGTTGCCGGAAGTCTGCACCTGCTCCAAGCCGCCGGATTTGCGGTGATTCTCACCATGCTGAGCTCGCAGGTTCTGTTCGCCGTGACGGCGGACTACCTGGCTGGCCCTCCCGGAGTTCCGATTCCACCGGAACGGGTCACGCTCTTCGAAGTGAACATCGGTGTCGGCGTCGTCGCGTTCTTGGCCCTCAGTGCCTTCTTCCACTTCCTCATCTCAAGTCCCTGGTTCTTTGCGCGCTACAAGAATGGGTTGCAGAACAACCACAACTACTTTCGATGGGTCGAGTACTCCCTCAGCTCGTCGATCATGATCTGGCTGATCCTGGCAATCAACGGGGCCACCGACATCGGTGCGTTGTTCGCCGTTTTCGCCGTCAACGCGGCCATGATCCTGTTCGGTGCGCTGCAGGAGAAATACGAACAGCCCGGCTCGGGCGGGCGGCTGCCCTTCATCTTCGGGTCGATGGTCGGCATCGTGCCGTGGATCCTGATTCTGATCTACTTCCTGCGTCCAGGCAGCGTCAGTGACGTCGCGGCCCCCGGCTTCGTCGTCGGCATCGTGATTTCGCTGTTCCTGTTTTTCAATACCTTCGCTGTTAACCAGTGGCTGCAGTACAAGCAGGTCGGCAAATGGAAAAGTTACCTCCAAGGCGAACGCACTTACATCACCTTGAGCCTGGTGGCGAAGACCGTGCTGGCCTGGCAAGTCTTCTCGGGTGCCATCATCCCGGCGATCGCTAGCTAGGGGCCATGCCCACCGCGGGATCCACGTCACTCATCGGAGCGATCCTTTGTGCTACCGACAGGCACTCGTCCACTGCGGCGGAAGACCAGCTCGGCCGCGGCAAGTTCCTCGTCGGTGGCGATCCGGAACACCCCTGCCGCCTCGGCATGCACTTCGCGTCGGCCTTGACCGCGGGTAGCGCGGAGGCTGGCCACGATGGACACCGTAATGATGGTCACGACCACTGCCAGGCTCATCGTGGTCAGGATATAGAAGACATCCAGGAGCAGCATCTTGATACCCACCCAGATCAGAACGAACGCCAGTCCGATCTTGAGGTAAATGAACCGATGGATCAGGTCCGCCAGCAAGAAGTACATAGCCCGAAGGCCCAGGATGGCAAACGCGTTCGCGGTGAAGACCAGGAAGGGTTCGCTCGTGACGGCGAAGATAGCCGGGATCGAGTCAACGGCGAAAATGATGTCCGTGATTTCCACCAGCACCAGCACGGCCAGCAGCGGGGTCGCCACCAGCATTCCTGCCTTGCGGATCAGGAACTTCTGCCCGTGGTATGCGTCGGTCGTCGGCACGAACCGACGAAACACCTTGAGGATGCGGGATTTCTCGGGGTGGACGTGGTCGTTACGGGAGTGGAACATCCGCCACCCGGTGTAGATCAGGAACGCGGCGAATACGTACAGGATCCAAGAGAAGTTCTCGATCAGCGCGGCGCCGGCGGCGATGAAAATCCCGCGGAAGATCAGGGCGCCCAGGACGCCGAGGAACAGCACTCGGTGCTGGTACTCACGCGGGACCGCGAAAGCGGCGAAGATAATCGCCCAGACGAACACGTTGTCCACCGCGAGGGATTTCTCGATCAGGTAGCCAGCGAAGTACTGCTGCCCGATTTCCGCCCCCCACAGCATCCACACCAGCACGCCGAACGCGACACCGAGAGTCACCCACACGATCGACCAGACGGCGGCTTCCCGCACACCGATCACGTGAGCTTTGCGGTGGGCGACCAGGTCGACGGCGAGCATCAGCAGGATCACACCCAGAACAGCGAACCACGCCCACAGGGGGACAGTCATGACAAAGACCTCCACGAAATTTTCGTGAAGGTCTTATCTACCTTGCGGCCCTGCGCACCGGAACCCGCGGCGGGAACGTATTGACGATGCGAAGCGAGGATTACTCCTCTTCTGAAGTCATTCAACAGGAGCGTGAGCTTCACGTCAACTGGGCAAGCCGAGGAATGTTTGAGCGAAGCAAGGAAGATGCTGGTTTGAGGCGCGCCGGTCATCCCGCTCGATTAGGCTCATCTCGCGGTTCAGCGGGCAATACAGGAACGTTTGATGCGGTGAAGGCTTCGAGACTCGACTTAGATTCCCGGTTGCGGCGCTACCCGCGGGTGTCGCGGACGATGAACGCGGAGGCATGAACGCCAACTCATCGTCGAACGCCACAATGCCGGCATCGTCGTAGCACGCTCGACATCATCGAGGGGTAGACACATCCATCTGCGATCTCGCAGGTGAGAGACGATGCCGGGACGAAGCATCGGGCATGTAGATTCGCCGCGCCGATTACGTGAGCCGCGAGAACGTGAGCCGAGCGGTGCCAACAAATGGCCATCGCTTGGATGCTACCCGAAGAAGGATCGCGGTCCGATGGCTGGCCGTCAATCACCATGATTTCGGTGAATTGTGGGCAAACAGCACGCCTTAGCGTGCAAACATAACAGTCGCGACCTCTCATTTTCCCAGAGGCGGCTCAGCGAGCGATGGCCGCGACCACCTGGGCTGCACGGATGGGCGTGCGTTCGACGAACCGCGCGACGATGTCGGTCTGCAGATGCGACAGCAACGACGACGCAGCAGCGGCGATCAGTTGTGGTACGGAATCCGCGACCGCGCTCGCCCAGTCAGTAACCAGTACACGGCTGAGGTCGGCTTCACGGGCGACGGAGCCCCACTCGAACCAGGATTGCCGACCAGCGGGATAGTCCGCAACAATGCGCATCGAGAGGTTCGTGTTGCGGAAGGCCGAGTCGGTCCGGGGGCGTCCGTCATCTGCTCGCCGGGCATACGGGATGAAGCTGCTCACGTCGTACAACGGAGTGAGGTCGACACCGTCAGGGCCGATGAAGACGGAATAGTTCTTGGAGTGGGCGTCGGTATTCAAAACCATCCAGGAGAACACGAGGGCTTGGACGAATGTCAGCTTCGAGGCGGCTTTGCGTTCGTCCGGCACGTGCGCATCAAGGAGACGCAGCACGTCCCTGTACGCGGGGCCGCCGCGGTTCTCGTGCTTCTGTAGTCGGGTGACACCCGTAGCCTGGACGAGATCCTCCTGATGAACGCGGACGATAGTCGGGACTGCGCCCGGGCTAGCACCAGCATCGACAGCCAGCCGGTCGAAGCGTTCAACGACGAGGGAGTGCTCACCGTCGAACATGCCGAGTTCCACAGTGGCAGTGTTGATCTCGGCCATCCGGGCGACTGTCATGGTGATGAACTCGACAAGCTCGCCCTCTTTCTGGCCACGTACCAGGGGCTTGAAAATGTGGGTGGTCGGGTGGCTGCCAGTCGGCTCGTACCAGCCCCGCCCGGCGTTGCCGAGCGAGAACTTTCCCTGGGCGCCGCCGAGCGGGAAATAGCCGGTATCCCGGTCCGGATCTTGCCAGCTGGTGTCGTCCTCTCAGATCGCGCGGATTCGCGCAGCGATCTCGGCATCGCTGATCGGTTCACCGGTGCTAGTGCTGCTCTGGTTTGGATCACTGCCCGGGTCGGCGAATTGGATGGCTCCGGCCACGTCGGTGCCATATGCGCGCAGCAGCTCGAACGGCTCAGCTGTGGCCAGCCCTGCCCGGACAGCCCACCGCTCACAAACGTCGGCATTGTCGGGGAGCAGGTTGTCGGGAACGACGTGAGCGTCGCTCCCGAGAACGGCGCAGCTCCAACCGGCAGCGACAGACTGACCGTCATCGTGTTTGGGTCGTCCAGCCACGCTGCGTTGTAGGTGAGGCGGTACTGCAAGGGGGCGAGCATCTCGAGCTCGGCTACGTGGGCGCCGTAAAGATACACGTCGAGGCTAGGCATTGTCGGGGTCTGGCTTCGTGTTGGTGTGAGTATTTGGAATCGTGTTCGCGGCGGCACGACGCTGCGTAAGTTTCAGGCTTGCCTTGAGGATGCGTCGACGCCCTGCTGCCAACCCTTCGGGATCGACGCTGGCTGTGCGAGCAAATCCGCCCGTGGAGTCTTCGCGCATCTGAAGAATCACGCCGACCGTATCCGAGGCGATCAGCGACTGCCGCCAGATGCCTTCACCGACAAGCTTCGGCGCGCTGTCGAGCCGCGGCGGCCGGATCTCGAGGTTTAGTTCTAAGCCGTCGAGGACCGCGAGCAGGCGGGCGGTGCCGATGTCGTTCTTGCCCTTCTCCAGGCGCGATATCCACTGCCTGGTGGTGCCGGTCTGCTCGGCAGCGTCGGTCTGCGAAAGACTGAGTTCGGCTCGGCGCAGGCGGATGAGCTCGACCAGGTCATTGATGAGCATATCGACCTCAATGGAATAAGGGCGTTCCATGCCTTTTGAATGGGATGCAGTTGTTCCGTAGCACTAAGAAACTCAGCAATGGAACAGCAAGGTTCCAGAACTTCTGGAGGCCGTCATGCTCTTGAAGACACTGGTCAGCGAGCGTTCGAGCTGTAGTGTGTGGCGACATGAAACGGAGGGTTCGCCGCTCTGCGCGGAATGGACGACGAAATCGACGGCCGGGTCACTGACCGCGACGATGTCCCTGTGTCACGCCGCATCACGGTGCCCGCGTCCGGATTAGGTAGTCGCTACGGTAACGGGCGTAGCGACTACCCAATCCGGGCGCACTCATCTCGAAGACCCCGTTAAGCCGCACGTCGGGCACCGTGTGGGCAAACGGCCATTTGGGCAAAACTGAACCCCCTACTCCCCAGTGAAACACTGGGATGTAGGGGGTTTTTCGTGGCGGTACCGGTGGGATTTGAACCCAATCTCCGTCCCAATCAGCGCCCGGCAACGGCCCAATTCCCGCATAAAATCAACGATCTATGATCATCGGCGGGGCTCTAGAATCACAATGATTTTGGAGAGTTGTGGGCAAAATGTGGGCAGGGCAGCCTCGGTTTTCGGGCGGCGATAGGGCGTCACGAGCGCATCATCCTGCCGTCTCGCGACCCGCAAGTTAATACGCATAGGTTATGAGACCGACTGCCCCTTGAGGCCGTGCGGTATTTCACTTGTGGCTGTCAATGAACACGTCCGCGCTTTGCACCACGGCCGATAGTGGTGATTATGTCAGCTTGGACCGTGGTCAGGCCAAATGGCCCGAGCCCTGGTGAGGTCGCCACGGTAACCGCAATTAGTCGATCGGCAAATTCTGCACAGCAGCCGATCTGAGCAAGAGCGCCATGCGCTTCTACAGGCGCATGCGTTCTTTCGCAGCACTTGACAATAACAAAAACGTTTATGTAAGCTCAATCCACCGTCGACAAAAACGTTTTTTGGATTGGTTCAACGATGAGCAAACGTGTGGGTATTCGAGAGGTCGCGGCCGCGGCCGGTGTCTCTGTGACGACCGTGTCACACTCGCTCAGCGGCGGTGGGCAGCTCAGTGACGCTACCCGCAAGCGCGTGCGTTCGGTGGCTGAGAGCCTCAACTACACGCCCAACCGCCTCGCCAGCGGTCTGCGCAGCAAGCGCTCACAAATCATTGGTTTCGTTAGCGATGAGATTTCCACCACGCCGTACGCGGGCAATATGCTGCTCGGCGCTCAAGACGCGGCCGCGGCGCATGATCAGGTGCTTATGGTCGTCAACTCCAACCGCAATGCCCAGCTCGAAGCTCGCGGCATTGATGCGTTGCTGCAGCACCGGGTGGACGGCATCATTTATGCCCGCATGTATCACCAAGCCGTCGAGCTGCCCGCGGCGCTTAGCGGCGTTCCCACGGTTTTTCTTGACGCCTCGAACGAGAGTAGCGATCTGTCCTCGGTTGTGCCCGACGAAGAGGGCGCGGCCCTCACTGCTATGGATCACCTCATCGAGGCGGGACACCGGCGTATCGGCTACTTGAACAATATTGACGATATTCCGGCCACCCGCGGTCGCTTGGCTGGATACCGGGCCGCTCTCGCGAAGCATGGCATCCCGTTCGATGAGTCTCTGATTGCCTTGAGCGAGTCCATGACGGGTCCCGGGCGCGACGCCGCAAGCCGGCTGCTCGCACGCCCCGACCGACCCACTGCGCTGTTCTGCTTCAACGACCGGATCGCCATGGGTGCCTACCAAGCGGCGCACCTCGCACGCCTGGCTATCCCCCACGACCTGAGCATCGTGAGCATCGACAATTTCGAGGTCTTGGCCGATGCTCTCCTGCCCGGCCTCACGTCTATCGCGCTGCCACATTACGAGATGGGCCGCTGGGCCGCTGAGCGGCTCGCGGCCGAGCTGGCGGGCGAGGCAGACTCGCCGCCGGAACAGATTCGTATGCACTGCCCGCTCGTTTTAAGGCAGTCGGTGGGCCCGCCCCTGCGGTAACGCGGCGGCGAGCCAACCTCCTATTTTTCGCGGCCGCTGTAACGGTCGCGTTGATCGGCGCCTGCGTCGATGCACTCCCCACCCACCAACAAGAAGGAATGAAAATGCGACACGCAAAGAAGCGCCTGGTCGTTGCGAGTGTACTCGTCACGGGTCTCGTCGCCGCGTTGACCGGCTGCGCAAGCGGCCCCACCGGCGGCTCGGACGGTAATAACGGAGAGTTAACTATCTGGACCCACAACGGCGGTAACACTGCGGAACTCGCTGCGGTGCAGGCCGTCGTCGACGGCTACAACGGGAGCCAGGACGAGACGACCGTGAAGCTGCAGGCGTTCCCGCAGGCGTCGTACAACGACTCGGTGGTGGCCGCCGCTGCCGCCAGCAAATTGCCCTGCATCGTCGATATCGACGGTCCGAACGTTCCGAACTGGGCGTGGGCCAAATACCTCACACCGCTCGACTTGAGCGTGGACCTCAGCGAGAATCTGCCCAGTACTCTGGGCATCTGGAACGGCGAGACCTATTCGGTGGGTCACTACGACGTGGCTCTGGCGATGTTCGCCCGTAAGTCGGTGCTCGCTGATGCCGGTATCCGCGTGGCTACGATCGATCAGCCGTGGACTCAGGAAGAGTTTTCCGACGCGTTGAAAACACTGAAGGCCACAGGCAACTGGAAAAACCCGCTCGACATTGGCACCGGCGACGTCGGCGAGTGGTACCCCTACGCGTTTTCTCCGCTGCTGCAGTCCTTTGGAGGCGACCTCATCGACCGCGGTGAGTACCAGTCCGCCGACGGTGTGCTCAACGGGCCCGAAGCCCTCGCTTGGGCTGAGTGGATGCAGTCGCTCGCGACCAACGACTACATCGCCACCAAGAGCGGAGCGGATCCGGCTCTCGACTTCCAGAACAACGTCACCGCCATCCAGTACGGCGGCAGCTGGGCCGCCACCAATAACACGGAAGCGATCGGCGACGACCTAGCCGTGATGCCCTCCATTGACCTGGGTGAAGGCAGCAAAGTTGGCGGCGGCTCCTGGCAGTGGGGCGTGACCACCGGCTGCGCCAACCCGGAGGCAGCCATGGACTATCTCTCCTACTCGCTCTCCCCCGAGAACATCGCAGCCATCTCTGTGGCCACAGCCACCATCCCAGCCACGGATGCCGCCGCCGCGCTGGTGCCCGGATTCGAAGAAGGCGGCAACCTCGCCATCTTCCGCGAATTCTCGGCGAAGTCCGCAGTGCTACGTCCAGAAACCCCGGCATACCCGTTCATAGCGACGGAATTCACCAAGGCCACGCAGGACATCATCAACGGCGGTGACCCACAGCAGACCCTTGAAGCGGCGGTCAAAGCCATCGACGCCAACATCAAGTCCAACGGCGGTTACACGCAGAAGTAAGTCGACCGCGGGGGCGCGTCCTTTCGACGCGCCCCCTTTCGCTCAGGAAGCCCCCTATGACCCCCACGATCGTACGACCGCCAGCGACAGCGGTCTCGGTACCGACGCGAACACGAAACGTGAAGCGCGACCGCACGAGCAAGAGCGAAGAACGAGCGGGACTGGCGATGCTAGCCCCCGCCGTCATCCTGCTCGCCCTGTTTATCTTCGTCCCCGCCATCCTCGCCTTCGGGCTTGCTTTCACCAACGCCCGGCTTATCTCGCCCTACCCGGCCACCTTCGTGGGGTTCAACAACTTTGCCCGGCTACTCACGGACCCCACCTTCTTTAGGGCGCTGCTCAACGTGGGCTACTTCGCCCTCGTGGTCGTGCCTATGCAGGCCGGCCTTGCACTGGTGATGGCGATCCTGATAAATAAGCAAGTCAAGGGCACCACCTTCTTTCGCACGGTGTATTTCCTGCCGGTGGTCACCTCGATGGTGGTCGTCTCTCTGCTCTGGCTGTTCATGTACCGCCAAGACGGTCTCATCAACGTCATCCTCGACCGGGTCACCTTCGGGCTGGTCACGGGGCCGGATTGGCTCAACGACACCTCAACATCGATGCCAGCAATCATTTTGATGTCGGTCTGGCAGGGCGTCGGGTTCCACATGATCATCTGGCTCTCCGGGCTACAGACCATTCCCGCCGACCTCTATGAGGCCGCCGACCTTGATGGAGTCTCTCGGTGGCAGCGGTTTCGGTACATCACCTGGCCGGGCCTATCCGCCACCCGTAGCCTCATCCTCGTCACCATCACCATCCAAGCGCTCAGCCTTTTCACCCAAATCAGCGTGATGACCCAAGGCGGGCCGCTCAACTCCACCACCACAGTGGTCTACGAAGCCGTCGAATCCGGCTTCGCCCAACAGGAGACCGGCTATGCATCCGCGATCTCGCTCGTATTCTTCATCATCGTGCTGCTGATCTCGGTCGCGCAGCGCTTCTTAAGCAGAGAGAAGATTTAATCGTGGCCATCGCAGAAGTGGCCACGGCGGTCACCCCTCACGCCGTGCTGGGCCGGTCCACGACAAAGAAGAAACGCTCGCTCGACCTCGGCGGCTGGCTCCTGCGGGTCGGTCTGGCCGTCCTGTTTCTCTTTCCCATCCTGTTCATGTTCGTGTCATCGCTCAAGCCCGACCAGCAAATATTTGGTGACCTATCCTCTATCGCGGCGTTCCTTCCCGTCGGCAACATCTCGATGGACAACTATGCTGCCGTCTTTGACCGTGTACCAGCAGCCAGATTCCTGGTCAACTCGATTGGCATCTCGGCGATCACCGTAATTGCGGGAATTCTGGTGAACAGCCTGGCGGCCTTCGCGCTGAGCCGGATGCGTGTGCGAGGCAAATCCGTGATCCTCACGCTTATCATCGCCACGCTGATTGTCCCCTTCGAGACCCTCGCCCTGCCGCTGGTCTGGTGGGTCAACCAACTGCCCTCATTCGAGCTCAGCGAATTGGGCTTTTACTTCACCACGGGCTGGATCGACACCTACCACGTTCAGATCATCCCCTTCATCGCCAACGCCTTCTCGATCTACCTGTTTCACCAGTACTTCGAATCCATCCCGAAGGAACTCGACGAGGCCGCACGGATGGACGGCGCCGGCTGGTTCCGCATCTACCGACAGGTAATCATGCCGCTCTCCGGCCCGGCCATCGCCACGGTCGCGATCCTCACTTTCCTACCCGCCTGGAACTCCTATCTATGGCCGCTCATGGTGGTGCAAACCGAGGAACTACGCCCGGTCATGGTCGGCGTGCAGTACTTCTTCCAACTCAACGTGTCCTGGGGTGAAGTGATGGCGTACTCCACGCTGATCACCTTGCCCGTGGTAGCACTATTCATCGCTTTCCAACGTTCATTCGTCAACAGCATCGCCTCCAGCGGTGTGAAAGGTTAGGTCTATTCCATGTCGCTCCAACTACCCGATAAATGGATCTGGGATTCCTGGTACGTGCAGGTCAACGGGCTCACGCACGCTTTCTATTTGCACGCCAGCAAAGCGCTCGGCGATCCCGACCGAAGGCACCGGCACCCAATCGTGGGCCACGCCATCAGTACGGACCTCACCACGTGGACTGTCGTCCAAGACGCCCTGATTGTCTCCGACTCCCCCGCCTTCGACGACGGCACCACCTGGACAGGCTCCGTCGTGCAGGCCGACGACGGGCTCTGGTGGATGTTCTACACCGGCACCTCCCGCGCGGAGGATACGCAGGTTCAACGCGTGGGCGCAGCGACTTCTCCTGACCTGCTCACCTGGACGAAAGTCTCCACCAACGCGCTCGTGGAAGCCGATCCCTCCTATTACGAGCAACTGGATCTGACGCTCTGGCACGATCAGGCTTGGCGCGACCCGTGGGTATTCCGGTTCCCCGGGGAGCGAACTTGGCAGATGCTGATCACCGCACGAGCGAACGTCGGTGACCCGCGAGTGCGCGGAGTGCTGGGCCACGCCACCAGCGAGGACCTTCATACCTGGACGGTGCAACCGCCTCTCAGCCAGCCCGACCAAGGATTCGGACAACAAGAAGTATTCCAATTCGAGATCGTCGACGGCGTACCGATCCTCCTGTTTTGTTGCGGGGTCGCGGAACTGTCACCAGAACGACGAGCAGCCGGCGAGCTCGGCGGCATATACAGCCTCCCCGTCGATGCCCGACTCGAACGCGTGGACTTCTCGGCCGCAGTCCTGTTTGACCGAACCGACCTCTACGCCTCCCGACTGCTGCAGGATACCGACGGTGGTTGGGTGCTGCTCGGCTTCATCAACATCGTGGACGGCGAATTCGTCGGCGTCTTGAGCGACCCGATCCCCGTCACGGCCGATCCAGTGTTAGGCCTCGTACACCGGGCCTTGCCGGTGCCGCAGACGGCCCACGCTTATGCGTCGGTTGAGCGCTAACCGGGGAGGCTGCGCCCACGCGCCGACACGTCAACTCCAACGGTTGCGTGTGGGCGGTCGCCGCGCTCATTAACCTCGGGCAGTTGGGTGAATGAATCCGCCGACGGAGCTCCCGGTGGCCCCGCGAATATGGCATTTGTGCTCGGTCGATTGGGCTGGAATGCGCAGTCATTATCTAGCGATCCTTGCGCACATGGAGCCTGGCGTGAGCGCACATGGTCTGAGCTCCTGCGTCTCGAAACCCATGCGATACGAAACAGGTCAGTTATGAGACACCACAGTCGTGAGAACTGGGGCAGCCTGGTCGACCTGGAACAGGCATTTCTATGTGTGGAAGACTCGAGAGTAGAGGGGATCTCCATGGGTGCGGGCAGCCTTGAGAGCGCATCAGGTCGGTCCCGGTTCGGAGTATTCTTCGTGCGAGATCGCACGGAGGATGCGGATGGTGCCGTCCAGGCCAGTGCCTGCACGGGTGCTGGTCTTGGCAAGTTGGCGAGGGGCTTCCAACACTGGGAGCGACGTCGTTGTGCTCCGGCTGACCCGGGTTACTCCGCCAGTGCGGGCAGTGAGGTAGCCCTCGGATTCAAGCACTTTGTACGCCTTAGCGACGGTGCCAGGAGCGACATCGAGATCCTCCGCGAGCTGACGAACCAAGGGACGGCGCCCCTCGGCGTGCCCACAAGCGCGGAGTGGAACCTTCTCAGTCGGAGCTGCTCGTCCCCGTCCCTTTGACGATTTGGAGTAGTTGGACCCGCTCGTCGGGCGTCAGGGTTTCGCCCACTGAATGACGAGATGGTCGGATCTGTAGAAGTCGGCATGGCTGTAAATGACAGACTGTCGCACACGGTCGAGGGACTGATACCGGTAGGTGCTGAACCGAACGATTGAGTGGGTGCTCAAGTCCTCAAATACTCAGTACTCACCGACATCGAAAAAAGAGAGATGCCCATGCTGGGCGAGGACGGAACTCAAATAGCCGCTTAATCGTCGCCAACATGAAAATTCCGTTGACTATTTCCGGATGGAGTTGACGCCGCACTTTATCTCCGCCAATCTGAGTTTCACACGACATCTGGTTCGTGAGCATCGGGGGGAAAATGATGTTTCGAAAATGGGCGGGTGGATCGTATCGCCAGCGAGACCAGCCATTTAATGAACCACTGCCCGGGGTAATCGTTCCGCGCGTGAAGTCAACGCAACGCATGTTTTGACCTCTCTCCGAGGGGGTCCCCGCAGACGCCCCGCGTTCCTTTCGACGTCAATCATTGTCGTCACAGCACTTCTCTTGATAGGTTGCTCATCGGCATCGATCACGCCGGCGGTTCGAGACACAGTCGCGATCGCTCTCGTCGATAGCGGCCTCAACGATGAAAACGTCGACTTTAGCTGTTTTCATGTTTTCGATACTGACGCCGACGACCAAGGGCACGGCACTTTAGTCGCATCGATCGCAGCAGGAATCGATGAGGATAGCTGTCCTGCGTGGGCCGATCGAGTCACTTGGATTAGTTACTCCGTCTTCACTGCAGGAACCGCGTCGGCGGAGGACGTTGCGGACGCTATAGAGCAAGCTATCCGGGACCAGGTGGACGTCATTAACGTCAGCATCGCGATCGGGACGGACACCCGGGCCTTACGTGACTCGGTGAAACGCGCCGTTGAATCGGGAATCGTGGTGGTCGCGGCTGCTGGAAACAACCAAGGGATGGGGGCGGGCTACCCCGCCCGATACCCGGGAGTTATTTCCGTCGGCTCATTAGATGCCGCGGGCCATCCATCAAGCTTCTCGGCTATTGACCATGTGAATTACTTCGCACCCGGTGAAGACATTCCCGCGGTCGACCGCACGGGGGGTCCGGCAGCTTGTCACCGGGACGTCAGCGGCTGCAGCAATGACCTCGAATCAAATCTTGAAATGCTTGCTCGGCGTAGCTAAACCCGATTCCACCCTGTCCGCACTGATCGCTCACCAATCAAAGGAAGACAATCAATGAAAAAGATCGCCATCGGAGTCGTAGCGGCGCTGCTGCTCTCTGGATTCGCTTACTCGCCCGCGTTCGCAGAGACCAGCTCTGCCCCGGTAGAAGCTTCAGGCAGCGGGATGGTTGACGAGGAAAAGCTTGAATCCGCTTTCAACGACGCAGGATTGACACTGGAAGACGTGGACGCCTCGCTCACTAAAATCTCAGTCGAGACGACATCGGATTTGGGATCTGGCGAACCTGTCACGGCGCTGACAACGTTGTCGTTTGAGGACAGTAGCGCTCTTTTTTCTCTAGGGAGCATCGACACCGACTACAACGCCAACTACTCCATCCAGATACAAGAGTTGAACGACGAAGCCACCTCGTTCACCATGACAGACCTGGCCACTGGTGAGACAGAATCATATGCCGATGACGTGGGCTATGCCGCCTTCGTGCCAGTACTGGTTCTGGGAATACCTATCGCTCTAGAGATCTTGAAAACACTCCTGGTGGCTTCTGCAGTTGTCATCGTCGCTGGTGTTACGTGGATCGCAGCCACTAACGCAATCGATGCCCTCAATAAAAAGGGATCAAGCTACCAACATTTCCGCGCGATGATTCTAAACGGCAAACTCGTACTTGCAAATGGTATGTCGCTTTCCGCGGCCATCACATGGGGCCGCGGGGGGAAAGACACGTGGTCTCGCAGCCAGGCCGGCGCGCTTGCAGTTGCGAAAGGAATCAAAAACGGCCTGGCCCCAGTCGGACCTGAGCGCGATTCGGGCGGTCGCGGAAAATTCGCACACTTCCACCCGAGCAACCGCACCCCCGCAATGCACGCCTTTTTCGGACTACCCAATTGATGGACAATCACGAAGCTGACGACCGTTCAGACCTCCTGGCACGGTGGAAGAAGACCAATCCTCAGCGATGGACAACGGACGCCGTTGAAGAACACTTGAAACAGGGTTTTTGTGCATATGAAATCCCGCTCGAGGCCATTACACGCACTGACTATTCGAACGATGGAGAAGTCCGCGAGGACTTGATCTACTCGCTCTACACGATCACTCATCCGGACGTCCTATCCCGCCTGTACAGCGCAGAAGAGAAGGAAATGAAAGATGTTGGTCCTGATACGTACGATGAAAGCTGGCGGGGACTCTTCCTTCAAGAAACTTCGGGCAGTGACACTGACGATCTTGGAACGGCGCCTCTTGGAGACGCGTCTTGGCTGGCATACAACCTTCTAAACACTCAACATTTGGTGGGCCAACGCACCTCCATCGTGCTCGAGCAAGAAGACGGCCTCGTCACTGGTGCCAAGGTTTATGGGATGTCTGACCACCTAACGACGTACATGACCGCGCTGACCGGATACAGAGAGACTGGAACAGAAACTGACCAAAATTACTACTCGATGAAAACTGGCGACGTAAACGACGAAGCCTTCGTCTACTACCTCGACTGCCTCGCGCGACACAGCTTCATCTAGCCCGATACGAACAACACCTGTCAGGCTGCGGATGCTGACCCACGGTGATGCGGCAGAATTATGCTAGCTGCCGCTATCACCCGTTGGTCAGCACCGTAGTCTGACTCGTCAGAGGAACCTGCCAAGAAGTCGCCCTTGATGTGCCTCGCCCGGAGGCCAAAAAGCGGCCTATTCGATCCTGCGATGTCCGCGATCGCATAGTGGCCACCGGCCGCAGCCAGTTAATCGAACACCCCCCTCACGACGGAAATATTTCTCGGCCCATAAGCACACTGTCGTGCCGGCGTAAACGCGACCGTGGCATCAACTGCGGTCGCGACAACTGCCCTGCCCTGGAAAACTCCGCCATTCCACGAAACGGCTGTCTCGAAACCCTAGGGATACAAGACGTCTCACGCCCATGTTTCGACTCCCTGCGCGTTCGCCGGAATTGTGCGGCGGCGCCGATTCTCATAACTACGTCGCATAACCGTATGCCTGAACCGTGGTACTCACCATTGGTTATGAGACACTCCGGGAGCAGAAATGACGAAACTGATCAGTGTCATTTTTCGAAGTCTTCTGCACAAATGTTCGTACTCGCGTGCACGCCTCGCTCCAGCCACCGACGAACCTCCATCCCCGTAGGGGGAACGCTATGCGCGAGGTCTGACATTCCTGCTCGGGGTACATCTGAAGGTCAGTTGACGTCAGCCGTTATCGGCCAGACTCCTAAGGTCCACGTTGAAAGTCTCTTCCACAAACGCGATGGTGACAGGCTGATCGTCGAGCGAGGCGCGGATTCTTTGCGGTGCGTAGTGCCCTTTCTTCTTGCTAATTCGCTTGGCCTCCTCACGTGGGACAGTCACCCTCCAGTCCACCGACACGATGTATTCGCAAGTCTCCAAATCGGCGGCGTCATGAGAAAGGTTGGGCTGAACGAGGTCATGGGCTCCAAGGGGAACGCCACCGTACAGAAACTGTGAATAGGGAACTGCGCGATGCCGCACACGACCAACGCCGACGTATCCACGCCCCTTCAGGTAGGCGGCCACGATGTCACCCTCTACAAGCGAACTGATTTGCTTGCGCCACGTTGGGTTAATGCCGCCAGCGGTTAGGAAGCCAAACTTCCGACAGTCATCCCAATTGCGGGTCTCACCCTCTCCAACGTTGACGTAGTAGATGCCGTTCTCGAAGTCGAAGTGAGCCAGTTCCTTGTGATACGTGTTCGGTTTCCGGAAGCGTGAGACGAAGTGTCCGGAGGCGATGTTGTCGAGGGTCCGGCCTAGCTTCCAAATGAGGGTCGTCTCGACCATCAAGGCCTCGTGTTCAGTCAGGCCGCTAGCAATGACGCGAATGATGGGTCGCTCACCCTCATTTTGGATGTCTTTGATCCGAGCGGCCTTTGCGGAGTCACTGACATCCGAGAGATGGGCGTCTTTGCGAGACCCCTTGCCTTTTCCGTAGTAGAACTCTTCGTAGCTGCGCGGATCGATGTAGACGTACACGTAGTAATTGGAGCTCATGTTCTGCGAGCCTAGTTGAGTCCCCACACTGTGTGATCGAGATTCCAGTTCCGGTGCCCGTAAGGGGGACGGTGACCGGGACACCTTCGAATCATGGTCGGGATTGTGCAGGCGAGTGTAACCACTGGCTTTTCCGTACTCCTCTGCACGACGCACATTCAGGCGGCGGTGTCTCCGGCGCGCTGGATTGCTCGGTAGACCGTGGACCTTCCGACGCTGAAAAGTTCAGCGATTTGCGCGGTGGTGTGTTCGCCGCGTTGGTGGACCTCGACCAGGTGCTTCTCCTGCGCCTTGGATAGTTTCGGTTGTTTACCTCTAAGGCGACCGGCCGCTTTGGCGACTTGCATGCCTTCCCGGGTGCGGGCACGGATAAGGTCGGCTTCGAATTCAGCGACCATGGCGAGCACATTAAAGAGGAGCCTTCCGACCGGGTCGGTGGGGTCATGAACGGAACCACCGATGCTGAGTTTCACTTCACGAAGGGTGAGGTCGTCGACGATGTCTTTCGCGTCGCGAAGCGATCGTGCCAGCCGGTCGAGCTTGGTCACGACGAGAGTGTCGCCGGCCCGGCATGCCGCTAATGCTTCGCGAAGACCTGGTCGGGCCCGATTCGTTCCGGTCAGGCCTTGATCGGTGAACGTTTTCTCGACCGAGACTCCGAGGGCGGCGAGGGCGTTCTTTTGGGCGGTGAGGTCTTGGTCGTTGGTGGATACGCGCGCGTACCCGATAAGCATGCTGGTCATGCTTCAGGAGTGTACCGTTTAGCCCCCCTTCACCGGGCATTTTCTCGGACGGGGCTTACGGGAATTAGGCGCCCGCGGAACTACGCGGATTGTCTTTGGCGCTTTTCGTCCGAGCGGGTGTCCCGGTCGCCGTCCCGTATACGGGCGGCGGGGCGGAAGTAAACGCTTCTTGCACCGTGCCTAATGCCATTGGTGCGTGCGTGAACGATCCGCAACTAGAAACCCCCGCTGCGATCATTGCTACCTGACAGTCAGCGGTTCACACCATTCCTTGGCTTCTAAACGCCGCTCGCCAGCAGGCGGTTGCACGGGCGCATGCGCCGAGTTGAGGTATCCCGTATCGCCTGACTGGGTGAAAAAGGCGGGCCACCCGTGCCCTGCACCGGGCGTTTTTTTGGCCCTGTTTTCAGTCGGCATCAACGGTGTTCTGCACCCGATACACCCAGAAGGATTGGCACCAGCGCCTTGGCTTTGGGGTTCACGCCGATGCGATCATGGACCACATCGTGCACAACACCATCTGGGTTGAGACCGGCGGCCACAATATGCGAGAACACACCGTCGGCAAGGTTACAGCATAACCGCTCGCGCGGTCGGGCGCCAGCGGCCGCCGACCGCGCGACAGTCTGGCGCCGGGCGCCAATATCTCAGGCCCCCGGAAGCAATCTTGACTGGCCCTCAAACCTGCAAATACTCAGAAGGGTGTCGAGGTCCCGCTCCTGGGCAACTGAGTATCCCGAAACGGTACTTGTTCGAATTACCGTTATGCCCCATTTATTTTATTCGTACCCTGCGCGCGGCGTATTTGTGTAGTGCAGACAGAGTGAAGTCTTCTCATGAGTCGTCACGGTTCTCTCGAATGACCGCTGAGGCGTACCGGCTTATTCGTGCGTAGTTCGCACGGAGTAGGGCGTGAATGGTCGTTACCCGAGTGCGGGTGCTTACGATATGAGCGGGTATCTAATAAGACGGTCTGAATTGGACGGTGCTGTAGTACCTCGTCGGTTAGAGATCTGTGGGGGGAAAATCGTCAGTCCACTGACGTGCGGAGGAACTGGCGGTGGCATTGCTGTCGGAAGGTTTTGGGCGACGCTGATGAATGGTTTCGCCTTCGGGCAGATACACGACGGTGGGGATACCGGCGTCAGATTGTTTGACGGACGAGATCCAGATTGCTTCTGTGTGGATATCTACGCCCGCTCGGACATCTTCTGCCGTGCGTAGTTTGGCTATTCGGTGGATGAGACCACAGAAGCCAAGTTTCACGACGATATCGGCCGTACAAAGAATAATGTGGATCGACGTTGTCCAGAGTCCGCCGGCAAAGAGAATCTGAATCAGGTAGGCCAGCGGGTATACCGCCCACCCGGACATGAGGAAGATTGTCGCTGTTTTGAGTAGTGCTGCAGCTTCCGGGGTGAGCTGAGGCAACGAATGGCGAATAGCTCGAATGAGTATTACCGCTGTGATGATCCAGAACACGGTGCTGATAGCGCCCCAGATAATGAGAGAGCCCACGCTGCGACCGTCGCCGATGACGACCGCGCCGAGAAATCCGGTGAAGATCATGAGAAATGCTCCCGCAACGGCTGCGAGGCGAGTTCGGCGAGCTGATACGCCACTGAGAGTTGCGACGGAGAGCAGTTCAATTGATAACAGTGGGACAGCGATGGACCATTCCACATATCGGGGAGCGATAGTCATGATCGCTTCCGAATTCGGAACCCACAACGACCCAACGTGGTCATATCCGGAAGTGAACGCTAGCACCATAAAAACGTACGATAGCGTCGCGACGATCATGATACCCGATCGCGCCACCACCGCGGTCCGGTACCGGGCGCCAACCTCCCCGCGAGTTAGCCATGTTCGAGCTAGCCCGAACAAGAGAGCTGATCCGGTGAGGGCCAGAAAGTAAAAAATGAGCGAGTGCTCAGCCTGGGTCAGGGAAGCTTCCCAGGGGGCAGAAATCATGTCAGTCATAAGCATTTCTTCACAGAGTTGATGACAAAGAACATCGTGAACACCTGAAGCTGGTGCAGCTTGAAAATGCAAACATACCCGTTAGCGCCGGTGTCCAGCCGGGACAGTTGCAGATAACGGCGTCGTGTTGGCCATGTCTGGTTCGGCGCTGAAAAACATGCCACCTGGGCTATTGGCTGAGAGCATCAGAATATCTATCCAGGCACGGTTTATTGTGGAAGCTCGGTTACCAGAAAAAAGAAAAATGAGGGTGCTACTGGGATCCAACCAAATACTTGTCCGACCACTCCCTGTATTCTTATCTGCAACCCAGCTGAAAATGAAACTCTCTCGCCTGCGCAACTTCGCCACAATCACAATCTGTAAGTGATGAAGGGCACGGTCATCGAAGTCAATATCCGTTGCAGACGAGCCGTACCGTAAAATCCCCATTGTCCCATTCTACCGAGTAGCAAATAACCCGTCTAGGGCGTGTAGTTCGATGGGACCAACTCACCCCCAGGGCCGTCGCGCTCCGGAACTTTGAGGCCATACTGCCGGGATGTGTATTTATCACCACAGTTCAGGGCCTCTCGTTCGCGACCAGCGCTCTGAGAGGAACTGTCTCTTAAATCGTGTTTCCGGCCTGACGCGCTAACGTGGGTCTGGCGGGAAAGGTGCCGTGATGAAGACTCTTGATGCTGTGACGAAGAAGACGAAATCTGATCCGACCCGTGAGGCGGTGGCGGCGAAGAAATGGGTGCGCCCGGCGAAAGAGCAGGGCCTGACCCTGGATGGTCCCAATGGGCTGCTGGGCCAGTTCACCAAAACCTTTCTCGAGACCGCGCTGAACGAGGAAATAACCAAGCACCTCGGCCATGAGAAGAATCATGCCCCGCACGAACGTGACGACACGAATGTGCGCAACGGGACCCTCACCAAAACAGTGATCAGCCCCACGACCGGGCCGGTGACGATCCAGGTGCCTCGTGACCGGGACGGGACGTTCACTCCGGTGATCGTGCCGAAACGACATCGCCGCCTGAGCGGGGTCGATGAGGTCGTGCTGTCGTTGTATGCCCGCGGCCTCACGACCGGGGAAATCAGCGCGCACTTCAACCAGATCTATGGCGCCCAAGTCTCGAAAGAGACCATCTCCCGCATCACGGACAAAGTGGTCGAGGAGATGCAAACGTGGCAGTCCCGCCCCCTGGAGAGCGGGCAGTTTCTAGGGGTCGTTGCGAATCCCGAGCAGGGAGAAACCAATGGTCAGATTTGCACCGAACAAGATGCCGGCAGCGGTTAAGCGTCGTTACTTCGTATTGATTCGACAGGGCCTGTCGGGGTCTGAGGCGGCCCGACAGGTCGGAGTGTCGCTCAGTTGCGGATCGTTGTGGTTCATCGATGCTGGCAGTATGACTGTCGTCGAACGCGTCCCCATTAGTTCTCGCTATTTCTCTCAGGACGATCGAATCGAAATCGGAGACGGCCTCGCCGCAGGCGAGGCCGTGAAAGGGATCGCTGTCCGGATTGGGAAAAGCTTCCAGAGCGTCTATCGAGAGATTGCACGCAACCGCAAGGCGGACGGCACCTACCAGCCGTGGTTCGCTCATAACCAAGCCCATTTGCAGCGCAAGCGGCCGAAGATCCGCATCTTCGAGGAGGTCCCAGCTCTTCGAAGCATCGTCGCGGTGAAACTTGCGAAACGATGGTCGCCGGGTCAGATCAGTAGATGGCTGAGGGTCACGTCCCGCCGGTTGGTGTAATTCATCGTCACCGTGCGGGTCAGCTGATTTGATTATGCGGCAATGAGCTCGGGAACGGGAATCACCCCCGTCAGGGCGCTGGC
>NZ_SOFE01000028.1 GCF_004402405.1 Cryobacterium levicorallinum | reverse complement strand
AGACGAGTTCTTCGACTTGTTTGACGCTGAGGGGGCCGTTGATGCCGTCGATCCAGCCGGCGCCGCGCCCGGCGAGGAGGTCGTCGATGTGGATGTGCACCAGCACCGTCGGTGCCGCGCCGCCCATCGTCGGGGTTCCCGGCTGTCGAGCGGCCGCCTCGAACACCGCGCGGAGGATCCCGTCCTGCTTCTCACCAATCGAGCGGATGTCGCCGGGTTCCTGCGGGCAAGGACTGAGCACCTGGCCGTCCCTTGCTCCAGCCTGCTCGGCGCGGCCTGCGTGCCGGCCGTGCTGGCTGTCGGCCTGATCGGCGGTCATCGCCGCTGCCGTCTTCGCCACGGACTCATCAAAGTACTCGGAACGACGCAGCACATCCGTCGTCGACAGCACCCGGGCCCCATCAACAACCCGACCCACACCCTCCAACGCAAGCAACATGCTCAAGGACTCGTCATCACCGAGCAGCCCGAACGACACCCCACCCAACGCCGCCAACAACGCCTCCCGCGCCTGCTCCACCGCCACAATCACAGGGTTCACACTGACCTCGCTCGGGTTTTCCATGAACATGGGCGCCATTGCCTCCTCCCCATGATTCTACCCCAAACCGAACACAAAAGCGAGAGAAACTCAGGTAAATTTCTACACGAATTTCGGTGCCACAGCGAATTGGCGGAGCTTCCCCCGCGCTGGAAGGCCCTGAATCACGTTCAATTGAAAGGTTCGTGCCCTCGGAGGCGTTGCGGTGACGCGAAAGACAAATAAAAATAACTATCGAAACTCTGTCACCATTTTAAGCAGGGCGGATTCGGGCGATTGGAATGGCGTCCCGATCCACAAACAGCGTGCGCGGGCATGCCGGGCCCATATTGCGAACGCGCTCCCAGCTGTTTGACAGGCCAGGACCAAGAACAGTGCGCGCCGGCGCAGCCCGACGGCTGGCGCAGAAGACTGTAGGGGCACCGGCGCAACGCAGCCGCAACGCGGCCGCAACGGGAACCGCAACCGCCGGCAAAGTGGCCGCGCAGGCGCAGGAGTGCCCCGGACGCGCAGGCCCAGGCGGAGCCCTCCAGCTTCGGCGTTACGCGGCCAGGGGAGTGAGCTCCACACTCCAGCGGATGGCGCGGACGCCGGCCCGGGTGCCGTGCGGCTCGCCGCCGTGGCCGCACAGGCGGCGGCACTCCACGAGGTCCGCGGCTGGGGTGATGTGCGGGTCGCGGCAGGAGCTGTCGTAGCCGGTGTAGTCGATTTCAAGCAAGAGTTCGTCGTCGGTCATGGTTGTGGTTCCACTTCAGCGGGGCATCTCGTCGGAGCTGCCGGGCGAATGCACCTACCGGAGCAGGCGTTTGCCTCGAATTGATCGTGCGCGAATTGGTGGCACGCGATCAGGATCGAAACCCGATGTCACTCTCCGGCGATGCTGACGGAGCTGGTCTATGCGTACGAGGCTAGGTCGCCCGGGTACGGATTGTCTGCAAGAAGGCGAAAATGTTTCAGTTCGTTACCTGATGGAAATGCCTCTTGCCCATTTCGGGTAGCGGGTAACGATTTGCGCGCGCCAGCGTTGGTCCCAGTATGACTATTCCGCTGTCCATTCTTGACCTCGCTCCGATTGCCCCTGGGGAGACCGCTCGAGAGAGCTTTGCGGCGAGTGTCGCGCTGGCCCAGACCGCCGAAAAACACGGGTATGCGCGCGTCTGGTATGCGGAGCACCACAATATGCCGACGATCGGATCGTCGGCGACCAGCATTCTGATCGGCCACGTTGCTGGGCAGACCAGCACCATTCGGCTCGGATCCGGCGGCGTCATGCTGCCCAACCACTCGCCGCTCGTGATCGCCGAGCAGTACGGCACTCTCGCCGAGCTCTACCCCGATCGCATCGACCTGGGCCTTGGACGGGCGCCCGGCAGCGACCAGACCACCGCTCGGGCGATGCGACGCGATCCGCGTGCCTCCGACCAGTTTCCCCAGGACGTCATGGAACTGCAGGCTTACCTGCGCGGCCAGTCGATCGTGCCCGGTGTGCAGGCGGTTCCCGGAGCCGGCACCAACGTTCCGCTGTACATTCTCGGCTCCTCGCTGTTCGGCGCCGGTCTCGCCGCCGCACTCGGCTTGCCCTACGCCTTCGCCTCGCACTTCGCGCCCGACGCGCTTCACGAGGCCATCGCGCTCTACCGCCGCGACTTCAGGCCCTCGGAGCAGCTCGCCGCCCCGCACCTCATTATTGCCGCCAACGTGATCGCGGCCGATGAGAAAGCGGATGCTGTGGCGCAGTTTGACACGACCCGTCGCATCCGGGTGCGCGGCATGCTCTCCCGCGGACCGGCCACGCCCGAGTACAGCGACGACCAGATCGACGTCTTCCTGACCACCCCGGAGGGCCGGAACATCGCCAACATGATGCGCTACTCGGCCGTCGGAACGGCGGACGAGGTGCGCGCCTACCTCAAGGAATTCGCCGAGGGAACCGGGGCCGATGAGCTCATTCTGGCCCACCAGTCGCCGCTGATCGAGGAACGCCTGCGGTCGGTCGAGCTGACCGCCGATGCGATGAATCTTGTCGCGGCCTAGATTGGCCTGATGACTCCGGACGCGCTCGTCGACCTGTGTCTGAGCCTGCCTCAGGCTGTTGAGACCTTTCCGTTCGGCGAGGAGACGAGCGTGTTCAAAACCAGCGGCAACGGCAAGATTTTTGCCCTTGCTGCCCTGGCCGGCGACCCGCTGACGGTCTCACTAAAGTGTGATCCGGAGGAAAGCCGCGCACTGCGTGAGGAGTTTCCCGCGTGGATCACGCCGGGGTATCACCTCAATTAGAAGCACTGGATCACGATTGTGCTCGATGGCCATGTGCCCCGCGAGCTCGTCGAGGAGCTGCTGCGGGATAGCCACGCTCTCGTACGGCCGAGAGTTCCCCGGGCGCAGCAACGTCCCAACGTTGACGAGATATGAGTTACAGGCCGTTGAAATCAGGTCGAGACTCACGGGTCGGCGAACGGATGCCGCCAAATCACACCTCGGCGAGCGGTTCGCCCAGTGGGTCGGCCGCGCCGAGGTCGGCCAGCGCCATGCCGCCGACCGGGAGGCCGGCCCAAGACAGCAGGGTCCAACCGTCCTCTGGCGAGCCGGTGAGCTCGACCACACCGGTGTTATCGAGCTCGTTCTCACTGGCGAAAGTGGGCGACACGTTCTGGGCACGCGCGGCCGTCCACACCCGAATCGCCGCGCCGTGGCTGAACACCGCCGCCACTTCCGAGCGCCCCGCCGCCCCAGCAATGTCTACGTCGAACCGACGCAGGAAATCGTGGCCGTCGTGAGCACCCGGCATCCGCTTATCAAGATCGCCGGAACCCCAGGCCACCGCGGTCTCCAGATAGGCACGAACGGATGCCCGATCATGCAGACCCTCGAGCGCCCCGGCTTCGATCTCGTGCAAACCCCCGGCGACCTGCAGCTCTAGACCGCGTTCGGCGGCGAGCGGATGCGCCGTTAGCTGGGTGCGCAGGAGCGTTGATACGAAGATGGCGTCGATCGGGTCGGAGCGCAGGGCATCGGGAATCGCAGCGGCCTGGCGCAGACCGAGATCGGTCAGGCCCGGACCGGGATGCGCGGTGTCGAGCCGCCCGAGAACGTTGCCGGGAGTCTGGCCGTGACGGATCAAAAGAAGTCGCATGGTCCCTCCAGCATAAGCATCGAGCCTGAATGGCGAGCGGTTCGCGGCGCGGGCACGCAGCCGACAGTGGCAGCATGGGACACACACCCACGACCGGTCAAACAGGAAGCAGCCCCATGACGATCATCAAAATCAACGCCATCACCGTGCCGAGCGATGGCGGCGACGAGCTCGCCCAGCGCTTCGCCGCCCGCGCCGGTGCCGTCGACGACCGCCCCGGTTTTGAGGGCTTCGAACTGCTCAAGCCGACCGACGACCGCCTGACCTGGCTCGTCGTGACCCGCTGGGCCGACGAAGAATCCTTTCAGGCCTGGCTCACCTCGCCGTCCTTCGCGCACGGGCACCGCAGCGAGACGCCGAAAGACGGCGAGCCGGCCGCGCGCCCGGTCGGTGTGAGCAGTGAGCTGTGGTCCTACGCCATCGCCGGTGGAACCGGGCGCTGACGATGTCTGGCGGCACGGCAGAAGCGGTCGCGCACCTCGGATAGTGCCTTAGATATCCGTGGCGATTTCGAACTTGGTCAGCAGGGGCGGGCCGGCCAGGACTGCTCCGAGGGGTGATTTTCCTGGCCCGGCTCGAAAGGTGCGGTAGGCGGCGTCGTGCTCCAGTGACGCCCACTTCTCCACGAGTACGAAGTGGGTGGGGTCTTCGGTATCGACGAGGACATCCACGCCAAGACATCCAGTGAAGGCTCTGGTAACGATGAGAGTCTCGTGCAGGATGTCAGGAGCGTCAGCGAGAGACTCGGTTTTCACATGGATGTCGAGAAAAGCAGTGATGGGCACGAAAAGCTCCTTGCGGTTGAGGATGGGACCACTATGCGTGATCTATTGAATCCGGAGGTGGATCGGGAGTGTCGCTTTCGAGCAGCTCGGTGATCGACCGGAGGGTTTCGGGGGAGACATCGCCGAGCATCCGGGCAGCGAAGCTCACCACGCGCGCAACGCGCAGGCTCTTCACGAAGGCGAGTTGAGCGTCGACCCGTTCGGGCAGGTCGCCATCGGAACCGAGCATGTACTCCGGAGGGATGCGGAAGAACTTGGCAATGCCGGTGAGCAATGCCGGATCGGTGACGAGCGGTCCTTCGCCGGTGATCATGTACGCCCAGCGAGCTCGCGACAGGGTCAGGCCGCGTTCCTTGAGCCCCGCTTCGATTTGGCGATAGGTGTACGGAGTATTTCCTTCAGCGACGACGACGTCAAGCAGCAAATTGAGTTTGCGCGCCAATTCCAGCTGGGGGCTCACCTCGTCGGAATTTGGGGTAGCGGTCATCGCGGCGTTCCGACGACGGGGGTGTGATTGGCCGGCGACGGGGCCTGCGTGCGCACCTCGGCCAGGTCGATCAGGCCCTGTTCGGCCGGACTGACGGCCTGCTCGGGGTGAAGTAGCAAGCTGTCCCGAATCTCGACGTGCCGCCGGTACAGGTGCGCACCTGGCACACGCACGATGAGTAGCTGAAGCGGTGACAGCTCTCGTTCGATGCTGAGCTCGGGAGTGTCGGCCAGGAGGCGTTGCCACAACGGTGTGATGCGCCATAAAAGCACACGGTCGCGGAAGTTTCTCCCGCTCGAGGTCAACCCGTCGACGGTGGCGGTCAGTCCCAGGCCGATGACGAGGCTGATCGGCGAGAGGAGCAGGCTCAGACTGTACGCGATTCGGCCCCAACCGACCAGAAGGTAGTCTGCGTACAGCACGGCCAGGATGGCGCTGGTCAGGCTGATGAGGGCGTACGTGAGGACTCCCAGGCAAGCAAGGAGCACGAGACTCAGTGAGATCCGGGTCACCAGGCGTCGCTGCCGCAGCAAGTCCCGAATGCACGCGATACCGAACGACACCGCAAAGATGCCCATCGCGATCCAGGTCGTGGCCGCGTAGGCGGTGAAATCCCAGCGCGGTATGAAGGATGCTGCGATGTCGTCGGTGACCCGCCAGTCGCTTCCAAAAAACAGAACGGCCTGAACGAGCACGATCGCCGTGGTGATCAGCACAGTCGCTCGCTGACGAGCCCGCGTCAGTCCGCGCAGAGACATAGCCTCCTGCACGATGACATCGAGCAGTGCGATGGCCACGATGGTGAGGGCGTGGAAGATGAAATAAGTCACGTTGCCGCCGCCGAGAAGCGCGTCAACCGGCCGGTACACCGGCTGCGGCATCAGCGTCATCGTCAGTGCAAAGACCGCCAGAAATAGCAGTAGCGGCCGACGTCGTCCGCGAATGGCCGACGGGAGGCAGACCGCGGCGGCGATCCAAAATATGGCCGACAGTGTGAAGAGAATTGTTTGCACTAGAGAACTCGTCCGAATCCGGTGGGGGTGCCCTGGACAGCTTCGGGTGCGTCCTGCAGCATGATGAGGGCCAAACGATCTCCGATGGCTTCGGCCAGGGCCTCCTGCTCATCGGTGAACTGGCTCCGCGACAGCGCGTAGGCGATCGCGTCGATCGGAATCAGGGGTGCCAGCAGCGCAATTCGTTCCGCAGGAATGAGTTCTTTCTCGTGATCGAGAATCATGTGACCGAACTCGTGGTTGAGGAATTGCTGGCGGTGCACCGGGGAGGTGGTCGGTGCATGGTGGATGCGCTCAAAACTCTCCCCGGCCACGGCGATCCACAGCCCGCAGAGCCCCGACTCCAGCATGCGGGGGGTCGCGCTCTGCACCACGATCTTTTTTCCACGCACCGATTCCATGTGCCGGTGCAGCAATTCAGCCGTCAGTGGGCGGGGCAGACCGAGGTCGGACACCATCGTGTGTGCCCGTTTCTGCCGTGCTTCGTAGCTCATACGATGCCCCCTATTAGCCCATTAGCCTACCCCGCAGCGGGATCGGCCACCGCAAGTATGCACCGGCGCCCATATTGGGCTACGATAGACATGTCTAACGTGGGTTCTCGGGGGAGGATCGGCCAGGGCATCGCTCGATAATGGTGGCAACGCGGGGGCTCCAGTACCGGTTCTGCACACGGTACGACCACCATTCATCGAGCGGCCCCTGGCTCCACGTGGATGTTGAGTCCTAAAATCGGGCAGACTCATCGGGCCGGGGCCCGCACACTAAGATTCGTTACGCCTCCTCGTCGGAGTGCCGATGCCCGCCGTTAAGCTGAGCCAATGAGCACTGAGCGAACGACTGCCGCCGAAATACTTGTCGAAGCGGCGCGCCCGGCTCGATCCCAGGCCCTGTTGGATGCCGTGACGAACTCCGTGGTGATCGCGGACGGCGCGATGGGCACCATGCTGCAGGAGCACAATCCCACTCTCGAGGACTACCAGCAGTTGGAGGGCTGCAACGAGATCCTCAACGTGAGCCGCCCCGATATCATCGCGGCCATCCACGACGTCTACCTCGCGACCGGCATCGACGCCATCGAGACCAACACCTTCGGCGCGAACTGGTCCAACCTCTCCGACTACGGCATTGAGGACCGCATTGAAGAGCTCGCCAGGCTCGGCGCGGAGATCGCCCGCACCAGCGCCGAAAATTTCGAAGCCCGCGACGGCCGGGTGCGCTGGGTGCTCGGCTCGATGGGCCCCGGCACCAAACTGCCCAGCCTCGGCCACACCACCTACGCCAACCTCAAGGCCACCTTCGCCGAGCAGGCGCTCGGGTTGATCCGCGGTGGCGCCGACGCGTTTTTGATCGAAACCTCGCAGGATCTGCTGCAGACCAAGAGCGCGGTGAACGGATGCAAGCAGGCCATTACCGAGACCGGCATCCGCTTGCCGATTTTCGTCGAGGTGACGGTGGAGACCACCGGAACCATGCTGATGGGCAGCGAGATCGGCGCAGCCCTGACGGCGCTCGAACCCCTCGGCATCGACGCGATCGGCCTGAACTGCGCCACCGGACCGACCGAGATGAGCGAGCACCTGCGCCACCTTTCCAAATTCTCCCGCGTTCCCGTCATCTGTATGCCGAACGCCGGCCTGCCGCAGCTGACCAAGACCGGCGCGAGCTACCCGCTCACCCCTGACCAGCTCGCCACGGCACACGAACAATTCGTGAAGGAATTCGGGCTGGGGCTGGTGGGCGGATGCTGCGGTACGACTCCCGCACACATGACCGGCGTGGTCGAACGGTTGCGTGGTGTCACCGTTAAACCGCGAACGCTCGAAGCGGATGCCGGCGTCGCAAGCTTGTACCAGCACGTGAGCTTCGACCAGGACAGCGCCTTCCTCGCCATCGGCGAGCGCACTAACGCCAACGGCTCGCGCGCGTTCCGCGATGCAATGCTCGCCGAGAACTGGGACGACTGCGTCGACATCGCCCGCAGCCAGGTGCGGGACGGCGCCCACCTGCTCGACGTGTGCATCGACTACGTCGGCCGCGACGGCGTCGCCGACATGAAACAGGTCGTCTCCCGGCTGGCCAGCGCCTCGACCCTGCCGCTCGTGGTGGACTCGACCGAACCGGCCGTGCTGCAGGCCGGCATGGAACTCATCGGCGGCCGCCCGGTGGTGAACTCGGTCAACTTCGAAGACGGCGAGGGGCCGACCTCCCGGTTCGGCCGCATCATGCCGCTCGTGAAGGAGCACGGCGCCGCCGTGATCGCCCTCACCATCGATGAAGAAGGGCAGGCCCGCACCGCCGAACACAAGGTGCGCATCGCCACCCGGCTGGTCGAGACCCTCGTGAACGTGTGGGGTATGCGGGTCGAGGACATCATCGTCGACGCCCTCACCTTTCCGATCGCGACCGGCCAGGAGGAAACCCGCCGCGACGGCATCGAAACTATCGAGGCGATCCGCCAGATCAAGGCGAAATACCCCGGCATCCACACGACGCTCGGCGTGTCGAACGTGTCGTTCGGACTCAACCCGGCCGCCCGGTCGGTGCTCAACTCGGTGTTTTTGCACGAAGCCACCGAGGCCGGCCTCGACTCCGCCATCGTCAACTCCGCCAAGATCGTGCCGCTCGCCTCGGTGCCCGATGACCGCCGAAAGGTGGCCATGGACCTGGTCTGGGACCGCCGCGAATACGACGCCGAAGGCACCCTCACCTATGACCCTCTGGTGGCCCTGCTCGACCTGTTCGCCGGCGTCGACTCCGCCGCATTGAAGGACGAACGTGCCGCCGAACTGGCGGCCCTGCCGGTGGGCGAACGGCTGGAGCGCCGCATTATCGACGGCGAGGCCAAGGGCCTTGAAGCCGACCTCGACCTTGCCCGGGCGGGGGGGCTGAGCGCTCTCGACATCGTCAACGTGCACCTGCTCGTGGGCATGCAGGTCGTCGGCGCCCGCTTCGGCAGCGGCGAAATGCAACTGCCGTTCGTACTGCAATCCGCCGAGGTCATGAAAGCCGCCGTCGCACTGCTCGAGCCGCATATGGAGAAATCCGAAGCCGCCGGCAAGGGCACGATCGTGCTCGGCACCGTGCGCGGCGACGTGCACGACATCGGCAAGAACCTCGTCGACATCATCCTCACTAACAACGGCTACGACGTGATCAACATCGGCATCAAACAGCCGATTGCTGAGTTCATTCGGGTGGCTGAAGAACACAACGCCGACGTGATTGGCATGAGCGGGCTGCTCGTGAAATCCACGGTGGTGATGAAAGAGAACCTGCTCGAACTCGAATCGCGCGGCCTCGCTGACAAGTGGCCGATCCTGCTCGGTGGCGCCGCACTCACCCGCTCCTACGTGGAGGACGACCTTGACAGCGTCTTCGCCGGGCAGGTGCGCTACGCCCGCGACGCGTTTGAGGGCCTCGCCCTGATGGAACCCCTCGTGGCCATCGCCCGCGGTGCCGACCCCAAATCGGTCGGCCTGCCGCCGCTCAAGAAACGCATCCACAAGAAGAGTCTGCTCACCTTGACCGAACCCGAGGAGATGCCCGCTCGGTCCGAGGTCGCGAGCGACAACCCGATCCCGGTGCCGCCGTTCTGGGGCACCCGCATCGTCAAGGGCGTGGCCCTAGCCGACTTTTCGGCCTTCCTCGACGAACGCGCCACGTTCATGGGGCAGTGGGGGCTCAAGCCCAGCCGGGCCGAAGATGGCGCGAGCTACCAGGAACTGGTCGATACCGTCGGTCGGCCGCGCCTGCGTTACTGGCTCGACCGCATCCTGGGCGAGGGCATGCTCGATGCCTCCGTCGCCTACGGCTACTTTCCGGTGGTTGCCGACGGCGACGACCTGGTCGTGCTGCACCACGGCGACGACCCGACCGGCCTGGTCGGCCAGGCTGGACTGCTCGCGCCCGACGGCGGTTCCGACGGCTTGCTCGGCACCGACCGCCTGCGCTTCAACTTTCCCCGGCAGCGCCGTGACAAACACCTGTGCCTGGCCGACTTCGTGCGCGGTCGCGCGTCTGGCCAAACGGATGTCGTCGCCCTCCAGCTGGTCACCGCCGGCGCGAACGTGGACTCAGTGACGGCCCAAATGTTCGCCGCGAACCAGTACCGCGATTACATGGAACTCAACGGGCTTACCATGCAGCTGACCGAGGCGCTGACCGAATACTGGCACTCGCGCATCCGCTCGGAATTCGGTGTAGGCGGCGAAGATCCCGCCGATATCGCCGGCATGTTCAAGCTCGAGTATCGCGGTGCCCGGTTCTCGCTCGGCTACCCGGCCTGCCCCGAGATGGAGGATCGCCGCAAGGTGGTCGAGCTGCTTAGACCCGAGCGGATGGGCGTGGTCTTGTCGGAGGAGCTGCAGCTGCACCCCGAGCAGTCGACCGACGCGTTCGTGTTCCACCACCCGGAGGCGAAGTACTTCTCGGTATAGTGCCTCGAGCCGAACGGGAGGTGCGGCGGTGAGCGGGTGCTCGGGGCAGCGGTCGTGGTACGGCCGGACTGAGTTGAGCGGGACCTGCGCCGAAGCGCGGGAGCTACGCCATTGCGCGGGTGTTCGCTGCAGAGCCTCGTCGGCTGCGGGGCCGAGACGCGCGGGATTTACGCCGATGCGCGGGAGATCCGGCAGTGGGGTGGCTTCGGGGGCTCGCGCCACGCGGGAGCTGCGCCAGTGCGCGGGACTTGTAGCCTGGCCAGAACTACTCCCGCGCAGCGCGAAACGGATGCCTTCGAGCCAGAGAACGAGTCAGCGGGGGCCCAGGCGCGCGCGGCGCAGGGCAGCGAGAACGGCCGGGCCCACCAGGGAGATGCCGACCACAGTGGTGATGGCCCGCACGGTGTCCCAGGTGAGGGTTGACGTGACCAGGGAGTACAACGCGAACGAGGCGAGGTTCTGCCCGGCGTCGGCCCCGGCCGTGTAGGAGATGCCGGTACCGCTACCGACGGCGAACGGCCAGAACCAGAGGTTCATCATGAGGCCGAACAGGTACGACGAGACGACGCCGTAGACGGCCAGCAGCACGATTTCGAGGCTCCCACGCCAGCGCGTCCCTGTCGTGAGCCGCGATTGCGCGTTCAGCCTGGGGAGGTGCCAGCGCTGCGTGGGCTCGCCATACGCGGGTTGGCTTGGCGCTTGTGCGGTCGACGCCGGTTGGGTCCTGGGTGCGGTCGGGGTCGCTTTCGGCCAGTGCGGCAGCAGCCCTGCGCCGGCGCCGACCCAGCCGCAGGCGAACATCTGGAACGGGGTCCAGGGCCCGAAGCCGCCCCAGAGCAGGGAAGACACCGCGATGGTGAGCAGTCCGAGCAGAAAACCGAACCGCGCGCCGTAGACCCGTCCGGCCAGAATCAGCAGCACGAACACGGCCTCAACCCCGCCCATGCCGGCACCGGCGATTCGCACCGCGGCACCGACCGCCGCGAGCACACCGAGCAGCGCCACTGTTTTCGCCGTGTACATTTCCCGGTCGAGGGTGAGCGTGAGGGCCACGATGAGCGCCGGAATGAGCGCGAACGCCACGATCGGCACGGCGACCTGCGCGTCGGCCGGCACCGCCGCGACGAAGAACGGCCAGGCGAAGGCTGCGGCGGCGAGAACGCTGCCGCTGCCCAGAATCCACGACGTCCAGCGGATGCGCCGGCGCGCGCTCACAATGACCGTCACGAGTGCACCTCGATAGGGACTTCGAGCCGGCCGGCTTCCATGCGCAGGATTCGGGTGGCGAGACCCCGCGCGAAGTCGTCGTCGTGGGTCGCGAAAATAACCGCAGCGCTGTGGCTCGCGGCCTTGAGCAAAGCGTCGCTCACCAGGGCACGCGACGTGAGGTCGAGGCCGCGAGTGGGTTCGTCGATGAGCAGCAGGGCGGGCCGGGCCGCGAGTTGAATGGCTATCACGAGGCAGAGGCGTTCGCCGGAAGAGAGGTCGCGTGGGTGGCGCTGCAGCAGGTGCGCGGCATCCGCGACGCCATCGAAACCCAGCAGCTGCGCAAATGTCTGTGCCGTATCGGCGCCAGCCAGAGTGCGGTTAGCCCGCCGACACTCCTCGGCCACGGTGATCGCAAACAGTAGGTCATCGAAGTTCTCGGGCACCAGCGCCACGGCCTGCCGACGGGTTCGCCGCTTGAGGGAGTGCACGTCATGGCCGGCAACGGTGACGGTGTCGGCAGCCGTCGGCAACGCCATCGCCCGCAACAGGCTACTTTTACCGGCGCCGTTGCTACCCCGAAGCGCGATCAGCTCGCCGGCCTGCACCTTGAAGGACACGTCGTCGACGACCAGACTCGTTCGGTGTCGAACGCTCAGCCGGCGGATGCTTGCCAACAGCACAGCAGGCACGGTTCCGAAATCTCGCGGCGCGACCGGCGTCGGCGTAAGAGTCTCGGCGGTCGACAGCGCCTGCATCTCACCGGCGGAGACCTCGTGCAGCTGGCTGCCTCGAATCTGGAGCCAGGCATCCGCTATCGAAGCGAACTCCTTCGTGTTGTGTTCGGCGATGACGACGCAGACGTCGGCCTCGTGGGCGAGCTGGCCAAGCACGGTGCAGACCCGATCTCGGGCGGCTCTATCGAGGTCGGCAAGCGGCTCGTCGACGAGCAACAGGATGGGGTGATTCACGATGGCCGCCGCGATTGCGACGAGGCTGGCCTCGCCCGCTGAGAGCCGCTCGATCGGTCGGTCGACCAAGTGTTCGATTTTCAGCCGAGCGGCGACCTGGAGAATGCGGGCGTGCACGATGGACGGGGTGACGTTGCGCACAGCCAGGGCGAAGCCGATCTCGTCGTGCACGGTTTCCGCCGTGAAGCCGAGCCGAACGTTTTGCGCTATGAGTCCGACGAAACCGGCCGTGTCACGCGGGGGAGTCGAGGCCCGATCGGCACCGCCAATGTTGACGGTGCCGGTCTGAACGCCGTCGTAGAAGTGCTGGAACAGCCCGCTCATGCTGTGCAGCAGGCTGGTTTTGCCTGACCCGGTCGCGCCGACGATAACGGTGAGAGTGCCGGGCTTGAGGGTAACGTTGAGCTCGTCGAGGTGCCAGCCCGTCTTGTCAGGCGCAGCACCGAAGTTCAATCTGACATCCCGGAGCACCACCGGTTCCTCGCACACGCCGGTTACGACGCGGGTCGCCGCGAATCCGCGGGTTTCCATCGACGCGGCCAGCGCGAGCGCGCGCTCGATTGTCTGCTCGAAGATGGGCACGAGCAGCGACGCGATCGATCGTTCTCCGCGCAGGGAGCGGGCAACCCGCACGTGGCGCACGGATTCCAGCAGTGCCGGAAAGGTCGCCCAGGCGATGACGAGCGAACGAGAGATGGCGCGCAGCGGGCCGCGACCGGCACCGCGCGCAAACAGGGATTGCACATTGATGACCGCGTTCAGCAGGCCGAAGAACACGATGATGGCGGCAACCGGCAGTGCGCTGAGCGCGGCATTGCCGAGACCGACCAAGGTGATCGGGCCCAACAGCGTGATGTGGCTGAACGGCCCGTCGAGTCGGAGCCGGGGAAGCTCCAGGAGCACCGGGCCGGTGCCAGCGCCTGCGCCGCCGAAGACCACGCGGTAGACGACCCGCAGCAGCACGAAGCCCACCGCGAGCACGATTGCCGCGAGAAGCGGGGCCAGGCGCAGGCGAAACACTAGCTGCCGGGCGTCGGCGTTTCAGTGCCGGTCGTGTAGACGAGTCCCACTGACTGGCCGGGTTCGACCTCGAGCGTGCCGATGCCCTCCTGGGCGTACTCCCATTCGGCGTCGGGAGTGGCCTTCACCCAGAGCGCCCAGTAGGCGTAAGCCGGTGGCATCGAGGCGCAGCTCTCGGTGAAGGATTCCTGGCCCTCGACCACGACGGTTTCGTCGGCGGCCGGGCGGTCGTTGACGCGGCAGACGATGGCGTCGCCGTATTCGACGCTGCCCTCGGTCGTGGTGCCCGTCGTTGCGAGGGTCTCGCTCGCAGGGATGGCCTTGGTCGCGTCGACGCACTCGGTGATCGTGGCGGCGTCAAGCAGACCGAAGTCCACGACGACGGCGACGCCGGCGCAGTCGGCCGAGGAAGCTTCAGCGGTCGCGGCAGGTGAGGCCGACGAGCCGGAATCAGCGGGAGCGCATCCGCTCAGTGCAGCGAGCAGAACGAGCGCGCCCAATGCAACTGAGGTGCGGGCAGCCGTGCTGCGGAAGCCCGTGTTGCGGGAGAAAATGGGCGCAGAAAAAATTGTTGCGTTGAGGTTCATTGGTTCAGATTACCTAGCGTTTAGAGGATGCCGGCGACTCGGTCGAGCCCCCCGCGGAGATCGAGCAGAAGGTCGTCGAGCGCTTCGATTCCGACTGACAGGCGCAGCATTCCGGCGGTGATGCCGAGGCGGGCGTTGAGGTCGGGGGCAAAGGAGGCGTGGGTGGTGGTCAGCGGATGCAGCACCATCGAGCGGGTGTCGCCGATACCGGTCATGCGGCTGAACACCCGCAGGCCGTTCGTGAAGGCGCGGGCACCCTCGATGCCGCCCCTGACCGTGACGGCGAAGACCGAGCCGGTGCGCCCGTTGTAGTACTGCTGCGCAATGTCGTGCAGGGGGCTGCTCGGCAGGCCGGCGTAGTCGACGACCTCGACCTCCGGCTGCTCTTCGAGCCAGTGCGCGATGGCACGGGAGTTGTCGACGTGGCGTTCCATGCGCAGCGACAGGGTTTCGATGCCCTGGTGCAGCAGAAACCCGTTGAACGGGGAGAGCGCCGGGCCGACGTCGTTGACCACGGCCTCGCGCACATACTGGGCGAAGGCGGCCGGGCCGAACCGGTCGAGCAGCGACGGCAGGCCGGGACGTAGCGAGTCGGTGAGCAGCGGGTAGCGGCGGGAACTCGCCGCCCAGTCGAAGGTACCGCCATCGACGATCGCGCCGGACACACCGGCGCCGTGGCCGCTGAGAAACTTGGTGGTCGAGTGCACGACAATGTCGGCGCCGTGCTCGAACGGGCGAATCAGGTACGGCGTGGCCACGGTGTTGTCGACGACGAGGGGGATGCCGTGGCGGCGGGCGACGGCGGCAATGCGGGCGATATCCACGACGTCGTTGCGCGGGTTGGGGATCGTTTCGGTGAAAATCGCCTTGGTCTCCGGGCGAATGACCGCGTCCCAGGCTTCGTCGGAGTCGGTGTCCCAAACGTAGTCGACCTCGATGCCCATGCGGCGAAAGCTGCGACCGAGCAGAATGCGGGTACCGCCGTAAATGCTCGCGGTCGACACGATGTGTTCGCCCGCTTCCGCCAAGGCGAACAGGGCGGCGCTGATCGCGGCCTGCCCGCTCGACACGGCGACACAGGCGGTGCCGCCCTCGAGCGAGGCGAGGCGCTGCTCGGCGACCGCGTTGGTGGGGTTGCCCTGCCGGGAGTAAATGGGTTCGCGGGAGCCACCGTTGAACCGGGCGGCGCCGTCGTCGAAGGAGTCGAAGACGTAGCCGGCGCTCAGGGTGAGCGGCGGAATGCGTGCGCCGCAGTTTTCGTCGGCGTATTCGCCGACGTGCACCTGGCGGGTGTCGAAGCTGAAGCCGTCCCAGTTGGTAATCGGGTCCACGACCTCACGAGCGTCAGAGTTTAGCGGTGACGACGTGAGTGAAGCGGATACTGGTGCTGGCGTAGCCATGGAACTTCCTGTTGCGTCGGTGTGGGTCGGGAGCGGGGCATCCGTTTGTGTAGAGGTGGTCATCAGGCCGCAGCCTCGGCCGACACTCGGGCGACGAGCGCCGCGATGCGGACGACGGCCTCGCGCAGAGTGTCGGGGGAGCAGGCCAGGTTGAGGCGGGCGAAGCCCTGACCGCCGAGGCCGAAGGACTCACCGCTGTTGAGGGCGACGCGGGCATCGTCGAGAATGCGCTGGTACGGATTGTCCCCGAGACCGACGTGGCGAAGATCCATCCAGGCAAGATAGCTGGCGCGCGGCCGGTGATAGATCACGGCGGGCAGGTGTTCGCGGAGTAGGGAATCCAGGAGAGCATCGTTGCTGACAATTTGGTCGATGGCAGTGTCGAGCCAGTCGGTACAACCGAACGCGGCGATATTCGCGTGCAGGCCGAGAATGCTGGTGCGACAGGCAACTTCCTCGGGCAGGCGGCCCAACAGCTCGTTGGTCGCATCATCGGCCGCGACCATGATGGCGCACTTGAGCCCGGCAATGTTCCAGCCCTTGCTCGCCGAGGTCACGGTCACCGCGCGCGCGCCGGCGGCCACGGCCAGCGGGGCGAACGGAGTGAAGATGGCGCCGGGGTAGGTGAGCGGGGCGTGGATCTCGTCGGAGATCACGAAGACGTCATAGTGGGCCGCGAGCCGTGCGAGCTCCTCGAGTGTGGCCCGCGCCCACACGATGCCGTGCGGGTTGTGCGGGTTGCACAGGAGGAAGGCATCGACGCCGGAAGCGAAACTGCGCTCCAGCGCCGCGAAGTCGAACAGCCAGGTGTCACCGTGCTCGATCAGGGGGGTCTCCACGACGTTACCGAGGGCCTCCTCCACCAGTTCGTAGAACGGCGGGTAGACCGGCGGGGTGATCGCGACGCGGCCGCCAACCGGCACGGCCAGGCGCAGGGCCTCGACGATGCCGACACTGACGTCCGTGGCGAGATGTACGTGGCTCGGGTCTACGTTCCAGCCCCAGCGGTTCAGGGCGAACGCGGCGAAGGCCGGAGCAAGCGGCCCAGGGCCGTCAAGGTAGCCGGTGTCGGAAGCCTGTACGCGCTCCACCAGGGTCGCGACGATCTCTGGTGCCAGGGGATAATCCATCTCGGCAACGAACAAGGGAAGTACGTCGGCGGGAAACCGAGTCCACTTGATGCTGCTGCGCTCGCGCCGGATATGCTCCAGCGGTGCGGCCTTGATGACTGACATGACCACAGCATGTTCCTGCCGCCCCGAATTAGCGAACAGGTCCGTAAATATTCGACACATGAGAGCGGATGCCGCCGGTGTCCGCTCGCAGCGGCCAAGGGTGTTGTCACCCCTGATTAACGTCCGGGGTAGGCGATAGGAACCGACATGTCAAGCGCTCCGTAAGCCAACGGCTGACGGGACGTTTCTGTATGGCCAGACTGCGAGGATTCGCCGCGTCGGGATTGCGCGTCGGCTGACCTTCTGGTTCCCACCGACGGATGGACGGGTCGTAGTGGCCCTGTTCGCGGGCGAGAAGGCATCAACGGGAGACATGTTCTACGACGGTGTCGAATCACTCATGAACGGCTTTGGTAGCCGTAGCGCTGGGCCATCTTCTCGGCGAGCAGCTGCGCTGCTTCCACCGCGGTCAGTGCCAGGCTCTCGCTTTCGTCAACGCCGAGTTCGCGGAGCGCCCGAACGAGATACAGCGGTAATGGCTCCCTCTGGGTCACGGTTTCGGGTGCCCCGCGGTCCGGCAACTTCTTGTCACGAACACAGGCCCAGAACGCGTCAGCGTCAACGGTGAGTTGGGTTCGCAGGATGTGGGTCCACATCCCGGCAGAGTACGTCGACCGGTCGACGGGCCTGGAGATTCGTGTTCGGAGGATTTGCCCGTCCCAGAGCGCCAACTCATAGGTGCGGTGATGCCTGACAGGCTGTCCTGATGTGCCGCGTACGAGCTGCCACTTCTCCGCCACGCAGAAATCGTCGTGGTCCTCGCGGGTCGTGGCCGGGTGCTTACTCACCGCCGCGCTCAAGCCATTCGAGGAGCTGCTCGTCGGTTGAAAGTTTGATGAGCTGCACAAGTGCCCAGTTGTCGGCGTGATTCGGAGCACGCTCCAGCCGGTCGTCCCAGTCTTCGGCGTACTCACGAAGCGACAGGGCGAGGTCAGCGAGCGCGCCGTCAACATTCGTACCCTCTGACACGAAGGGGCGACCTTCCATCAACGCAATGGTGCGGTCATCTTCCCGAGTGACGCGAACGCGCGGCGATACAGTGCGAGAGAAGTATGTACGGAGCCGATCCACAGGCAAGACCGCAGAGAGCTGACCATCGCGCTGCACGGTGACGGTTCGCCCGCGCGCGGTTGCATCGAACACCTCCTTGAGATGTGAGCGCACGTCTGTAAAGGTCCTGTAATCGGCGACAAGTGGCATTTCGACCTTTCTGCGCAGGTGAACCCGCGCGCACATGCGAGCGTACGTTGAGTACGTCATGTACATGTTATCTCGGTGTCACCTCCTCTGGCCACCTCGGCACTTGATGCACAGGGCCGACGCCGTCCGCTCGGCAGCACGACGGGCGCCCACGGTTCGAGTTAGGTCACCATCAACAATGACGAGCTCTGGCGGAACAGCGAGGCTTCTCAGGTGATCGGCTACCTGGACCAACCGATTAGGCGCTTCGAGGTCTTCCATCGCGGTGCGGATCTGACATGTGCGCAATGACCACCATCTGCCACCGCGTTTCACCATGCACTTCACATCGCGCGAGTTGATCGCCACTAGCTGAAAACGGGCATCGTGGTGGCCCGTAACTCTTTCGGGGGGAGCGGTTTGGATTCAAAAATCCGTAATATGAGTATTTGTCACTTCGCTCTAACTTTGAAACGTCCTAGCGCTGATGGCTGGATTGCTTGGTTCCCGCGCGACCGCGCGGGTGAGAACCCTAAAACGACGGAGCACTCCATCTCAATGTTGAATCCTGATTTAGTTACCCGATCCGCACACCGCCACCAGATCGCCTTCCGGTGACTTTCAATCCCCCCTCTGAGTCGCGTTTTGCGGCGGCCAGCCGGTTTATGACGGCGCAGACCTGGTGGATTGCCAGCGAATTGGTTCGCCGGCATCCGCATCTACTCATGACGCGCGTCACAGCTGAAGACGACGGACCAGTAGTTCTGCTCCACGACGAACAAGATGGCATGCGCATTCAGTTCGATTTGGAACGCGGCATCAGATTTGTGGTTTTGGGTGAGGCCGTCAACATGGGGTGGCGACGCATTGTGAACTCGGATAGTTCGCACGAGATCGTGAAGATGATCGAGTTCGCCACGGGTCTTCAGGCACCCCGAGTCACGCCGAATACCACGCATCGTGCCCTCGTATACAGGCTGATCAGTAGCTTCCTGACGTCGGTTGTGAACGACCCGAATGAGTGGAACGTCGTGCCGGCGACCATGTCCACTGACGGCACCAACGATCAGAGCGCCGGGCAGTTTCTGCTCTTGTTTCCGTCAACGCGAGCGGCTGTCGCGGCTTACACCGCGCAGACCCATACCCAGGTGGTCAGATGTCAGCGACCACGGCCTGCGTGCTGGGAAAATTCCAGCCCTGACCACTCCAGCCTGCCGTTGACTGCCGCGTCACTTTCTGCGAGTAGACCTTTACATGCGAAGGGGCCAAGCCACCCACCGACAGTTCTTGGAGGTCATTATCTCGTCGTGCGGGTTCTCGTCCACGTCTGGGGTGACCGGGTGAACAGGTAACGAAAAGCTTGCAGGCTCGCCGCGTAACGACAGGGTCCGGCATCGTGGGTGGGGGCCCTGTCGGGCGTGCTACTTGGCGAGGAACGCGAGTACGTGCCGGTTCCATTCGTCCTTGTGGGAAACGGTGAGACCGTGGGGGGCGTCTTCGATCAATACGAGTACGCTGCCGGAGATGGCCTCGTGCGTGCGCTTGCCGCTGACCTCGAACGGCACGATGATGTCAGAGTCGCCGTGAATCACCAGGGTCGGGATGGTAATTTTCGTCAGGTCATCGCGAAAGTCCGTCGTCGCGAAGGCGGTGGTGCAATCGAGCGTGCCCTTCGGTGAAGCCATCTGGGCGATATCGAGGTTGTACGCAATCTGTTCGGAACTGACCTTCGGCTTGTTGACCAAGGACGGTTTACCCGCCGTGAAGAACATCGTCAGGAACTCGTTCAGGAATGCCGGCCGGTCGCCGGTCAAACCGTCGTGGAACCACTGGGCCAGGTCGGCGTCGACACCGCCGTCAGGGTTGTCCTCAGATTTCCAGAGGTACGGCGGCACCGCGCTGGCGAAGACGAGTTTCGCGATGCGGTCGGTGCCGTAGGTACTGACGTAGCGGGCGAGCTCGCCGCCGCCCATCGAGAATCCGATGAGCGTAACATCCCGCAGGTCCAGGGTATCAAGAACGGTCTTCAGGTCGGCAGCGAACGTGTCGTAGTCGTACCCGTTCCAGGGCTGTGACGACTGGCCGAACCCGCGACGGTCGTAGGTAATCACCCGGTAGCCGGCGTCGACCAGGGCGGGGACCTGACCCTCCCAGGATCTGCCGCTGAGGGGCCAACCATGAATAAGTACGACGGGCTTTCCTGCACCGACGTCGTCGTAATGCAATTCAACGCTCGGATCGTTCTGACCGGTGACGGTGATGAAAGGCATGTTCGCTCCTTGCAATCGGAATGGTTCCTTGGAGGTAATCGGGATGGTTGTTTCGAGGTAACCGGTGTTCGCTGGGAGACGGCTGTAGGCGGCACCATCGGTCGGGCTCGTCCCCCCACATTCGACAGAACTGACCGGGACTGAGGAGGAAGATCGTGCAACCTGCCAAAGCACTGACATTCGACTTTGACGCGCCACCCGCTACGAGTTAAGAGCCACACTGAACCGCATGACGAGCATGACCCGGGCCGCGCTGGTAAGCGGAGCATTTGTAGAACTAGCTGACGCACTGGTCGGCGAATATGACGTGCTCGATCTCCTGCACACCCTGGTCGACCAATGCGTGGTGTTACTTGACGCCACCGCAGCTGGCATCCTCCTAGCGGACCACAACGGCAATCTGCAAGTTGTCGCCTCCACGAGTGAAGAAAGCCAGATCGTTGAAGTTTTGCAACGTGAAGCCGGAGCAGGTCCCTGCATCGACGCGTATCGGTCAGGAAAGGTCGTCACGCTCAGCGATATCGCCACCAACGGGGATCTCTACCCCACTTTTCAGGCCGCGGCATTGTCCCAGGGCTTCCAATCCGTTCACGCCATTCCGATGCGTTTTCGTCCCCACACCATCGGGGCGCTTAATCTGTTTCGAACGAAGAAAGGCGTGTTGAATGATGAAGACGCGACAATTGGTCAGGCCCTAGCCGACGTCGCGACGATCAGCCTTCTCTATGAACGCACGGCTCGAGAGAATGCAACGGTAAACGAACAGCTACAGCGTGCCCTCAATAGCAGAGTGTTCATCGAGCAGGCCAAGGGAGTCATCGCTGAACGAAACGGCATCAATATGGATCAAGCTTTCCAGCGGCTGCGCGAGCACGCCCGTTCGCGTCAGGAGCCGATGCACACAAGCGCCGCAGACGTGATCAGCAGCCGCGTCATGATCTAGGTCGGGTGTCCCGATTCACGCACTGCGTGAGCCATGCATTCCTAGAGGTACTGGCTAGAGTTCCGACCTGGACTGGTCCTCCCGACCCTGCCGAGCAGACCACGAAACCACCGAGCGCGGGACTAATGCAGCCGTGGACTGGACCGTCTGTGCTCGACCAAGCCGACACCGGGTCCCCGTCACCGTCGGTAATACGCCCGAGATGACGTTCACCGATCAAGGTCACAGGGAAAGAAGCGTGCCCGGCCAGGCCGTCCCGAGCGTCCCAATACACACAGCAAGGCCCACACTGACCGCGACTAAACTAGTGACTTCGGTTTAAGGGGTGCGTGCGTGATCGACCAGGAGCTTGTTCGGGAACAGAACTATGTCCAGTCGCTGTATGAGCGGTTGGATGCACTAGCGGAAGAGGCCGAACATCAGCTGATCGAGGTGCGCCGCCTCGACGTGGGCGGTAACCACCAGTCCCGCAGCGAACGCGATACCTTCGCCCGCCTGTACGAGGATCGCATCGTGCAATTGCGCGAGGTCGACGACCGGCTTGCATTCGGTCGGCTCGAGACCATGCCGGACGACTCCGGCGACTCGGTCTACCGCTACATCGGCCGGGTCGGGCTGCGCGACGAAGACCACAAGCCCCTGCTGCTGGACTGGAGGGTGCCGCAGGCCAGCGCCTTCTATCAGGCCACGGCCGCCACACCGCTCGGTGCCCGGGTCCGCCGTCACCTGCTGTCCAAGGGGCGCAGCATCATTCGCATCGAGGACGAAATTCTCGATGCCGCCCTGCTCGCCGAGCCGGATGCGACCACGCATCAGGGCGAGGGGGCCCTGCTCGCGGCCCTCACCGCGCAGCGCACCGGGCACATGTCCGACATCGTCTCGACCATTCAGGCGGAGCAGGACCGCATTATCCGCTCGGAGCTGGCCGGAATTCTCGTCGTGCAGGGCGGCCCTGGAACCGGCAAGACCGCCGTCGCTCTGCACCGCGCCGCCTACCTGCTGTACACGCACCGGGATCGCCTGCGCGACAGCGGTGTGCTCATCATCGGCCCGTCACGCGCGTTTCTGCAGTACATCGAGGCCGTGCTGCCGTCGCTCGGCGAGACCGGGGTCGTGCTCGCCTCGGTCGGTCAGTTGTTTCCCAACGTCGAAGCGACCGAAGAGGATGCCCCGGCCGTTGCCGCTCTCAAAGGCCAAGCCTTCATGGCAGACCTCATTGCCCGGGCCGTGCAGTCCCGGCAGCGCACCCCGGCCGCCGCGCAGGTGCTCGTCGTCAACGGCGACCGCATCGTGCTGCAGCCGGAGCTGGTCGCCCAGGCGATCGCGCGCGCTCGCGGCACCGGCAAGACCCACAACGAGGCCAGGGTCACGTTCGTGAAGACGGCCATCAACGCGCTGTCCAGGGTGTGGCTCGAGCATCTGCAGCAGCAGGGCCGGTCGATGGACGATACCGACCTGCCGATGCTGCGCGAAGATCTGCGCCTGGCCGATGACGTGCGCGTAGCGCTGAACACCGCCTGGCTGCCGCTGACCCCGCAGAAACTGCTGCAAGATCTGTATGCGCGGCCGCAGTGGCTGGAGGAGCTGACTCCGCGCTGGCGTTTTGCCCAGCGCAAGCTGCTGGCCCGCGCGCGCGACGCCGAGTTCACGATCGCCGACATTCCGCTGCTCGATGAGGCGGCCGAACTGCTCGGCGAGTACAACGCGGTCGACCAGGCGAAGAAGCGCGCGCTCAAGGAACAGCGTAAGCGTGACGTGGAGAACGCCGAAACGGCCATTGAAAACATGCGGGTGAAGGGGCTGGTCAACGCCAAAGACCTCGCCGCTCGTGCCGGCGAACTCGATGAGCGGGCCACGACCAGTGAGCGTGCCGCGCGGGACCGCAGCTGGACCTACGGCCACGTCGTCATCGACGAAGCGCAGGAACTCTCCCCGATGCAGTGGCGGCTCGTGTTGCGGCGTGGTCCGCGCAGGTCGTTCACGATCGTCGGCGACATCGCGCAGGCGGCGAGCGCTGCGGCATCCGCTAGCTGGAAGGAGGCGCTGCAGCCGGTACTCGAGGGCTCGCCGGAGGCCGACCGCTGGCGGCTCGAAGAGCTCACCGTGAACTATCGCACGCCGAGCCAGATCGCTACAGCGGCCGAAACCGTCGCGATCTCGCACGGCTTGTCGATCACGCCCTCCCGCACGGTTCGGTCCAGCGAGTGGCCGGTCGAGACGGTGGCGGATGCCGCGTCGGCGGTTCGTCGGGACCGGGCGCTCGGCGCTGGCGGCACCCTGGCCGTGATCGTCGTCGATGCCGGTCTCGCCGAGCTCGAAACAACGTTGCGGGCCGAATTCGGCGACCTGCTCGGCGTCGGTGCGCTCGGTTTGAGCCGGGAGATTGCGCTGCTCACCCCGCAGGACGCGAAGGGGCTGGAGTTTGACGCTGTTATCGTTGTCGACCCGGCGGCGATTCTTGCGGCCTCGGAGCGTGGCGCTGGGGCGCTCTACGTCGCGATGACCCGGGCCACGCAGCGGCTGTACCTGGTGGGCGACGCGCCGCTCGGTGATGCGCTCGGCTGACGTCGCTGTTGACGCCGTCGTCAATGCGGATGCCGAGCTGCCCTGATCGAGAAAGTGTCTTCCCAGGGTGCGCAGCGAATTGACCTTGGCTGCTCAAACGAGCTTTGAGCCCCGTTCGCTGATCGTAGACAACTCTTAGAAAATCACACCTTAATACTGAGATTGTCTCGCTTTCACGGGCGTTTCGGAGTATAATTCTGGGTGAAGGAGGCATCGTCGCCATGACCCTCACCGTCCCGCCCGCAGCAGCCGGTTCGATGCCGGAGTTTGAGGGTTCCCGGGTTGCGGTGATTACTCAGGCCGGTGCATTGTTGGCTTCCGTTGTTGACGGGGTGCGGTTTAGTCATCTTGATGACGGTGAAGCGGTCGCGGTCATGGCCGCGCTGGAGGGCCTCGGGCGCAAGGTCGATGCGGCCAGACTGCGGTCGACCACCGACATTGGAGTTCGCGCGGAGACCGACCTCGGCAACGGATCTTTGGCGTATAAGAACGGATGCCGTAACCGCGTTGAGCTCATCACCCAACTTGCCGGCATCTCCGGCCGTGAAGCCAAGCGTCGCCTGAAACTGGGCGAGACGGCGGTCGAACGCACCCCGCTTGGTTTGCCGGTCGCGGCCCGGTATCCGGTCATTGCCGAGGGGCTCGTGAGTGGGGAGCTTGGGGTGGAGTCGGCGGAGATCATCGCCGGCACCCTGACCGCGTTGCAGGGCCGGGTCTTGCCGGACGACCTCGACCGCGTCGAACGTGCACTGGTGGCGTCAGCGACCGGGGAGATCACGCCGGAGACGGTGGGGCTGCCGGGCGCGGGCATCCGCTTCGCGCCCGACATGCTGCGGGCACAAGCCCTGGAGTGGCAGGGCCGGCTCGACCCCGACGGCACCGCGCCCAACGACGACGCCGTCGAGGCGAAAAGCACGTTGACCTTCGGCCTGCTGCGCAACGGGCTCTACCCGGTGCACGCCAACGTCACCCCGGAACTGCGCGGCATCATGGACACGTTGTTCGACACGTTCCTATCGGCGCGGTCCCGCACACCGCGATTTGAACCCACCGAACCCGGCAATGACCCCAGCGAGCTGGACGGCGTTTACATCGACGGCCCGAGCACGAAGGGTGAGCGCTTCGGCGCCGAACCGTTCGGCGCCGACCCGTTCAGTGCCGACCCGTTCAGTGCCGAACCGTTCAGCGTCGATACCCGCTTCGACGGGGACCGCCGCACCGGCGGTGAGAAGCGTGCTGACATCCTTCGCTCCGTGTTTGAAGCGGCCGCGCGCGACCCGCAGACCCCGACGATGGGCGGTGCGGCCCCGACCGTCATGATCCACATCAACGCCAGCGACCTCGACCAGGGCCGTGGCGTTGGCTGGATCGACGGTATCGAAGCCCCGGTCTCGTTCCGCCGGGTGAAAGAAGCCATCTGCACCGGCGGCGCCCGAAAGGTACTGTTCGGCGACAACGGCGACGTGCTCTACCTCGGCGACACAGTTCGCTGCTTCACCGCCAAGCAACGCACCGCCATCGCCGCCCGCGACGGAGGCTGCATCATCCCCGGCTGTACCATTCCCGCCCGGTGGAGCGAAGTCCACCACGTTATCCCATGGCAAAAACACGGCCTTACCAACATCGACAACGGCGTCCTCCTCTGCTGGTTCCACCACCGCACCATCGACACCAGCGGATGGAGAATCCGCATGATCAAGGGCCGACCCCACATACTCGGACCACTGCTCTTTGACCCAACCCAAACCTGGCGACCCGCCCACAATCACCGAGCCAACACCCCCAGCCCCGAACCTTACCGGCCCGAACGACCATGGCGCACCTGAGTCTCCGGCGACGCGTGCGCCAGCGGCTAGTCATTCCGGTCGGGTAGCGTTGAAGCATGACAATGGAGTCTCACCCCACGCCCTTTTCCAGTCTCGATGACTACGTGGCGCTGCCGCGGGTGGAGGGCCTCGCGCTCTCGCCCGACGGGCAGCGGGTCGTCCTCACTGTTGCGACCCTCACCCGCGACCAGACGAGCTATGAGCGGGCACTGTGGTCAGTGGCCGCCGACGGCACCGGCGTTCCGACCCGCCTGACCCGGTCGGCGAAGGGCGAATCCGGGGCCGCGTTTACGGCCGACGGAGACGTTTTGTTCGTTTCCACCCGCCTCGACGCGGCTGCCGACAAGGGTGCTGACACGGACGCCGTGGCCGCCCAGCTCTGGCTGCTGCCTGTTGCCGGCGGCGAGGCTCGCGCGATCACCCGCCTGGCGGGGGGAGTATCCGGCATCGCCGCGGTGGCGTCCTCCTCCTCCAACCTCGTGATCGCCGCCGAGCTCCTGCCGAGCGCCGCCGACCTCGAAGCTGAAGGCGCCGCCCGCAAGGAACGCACCGAGAAGAAGGTCGCGGCTATTCTGCACGAGAGCTACCCGGTGCGGTTCTGGGACCACGATCTCGGTCCGGCCGAACCCCACCTGCTGGCGCTCGACCTCGCCGACCTGCAGGACACGATCGCACCTCCCGCCAGCGCCAGCGACACGGTCAGCGAAGCGGATGCCCCCGCTCCTTATCCAGCCGACCTCCCGCGTCCCCGAGACCTCACGGCCGCCCCCGGTCGCACCATGGATACCGCCGGCCAGGCCCTAACCCCGGACGGATCCACGCTAATCGTCGCCCTGCGGGTTGCTGAGCAACGCTCCGGTCGCTATGTGCTGGCCTCCATCGACGTCGCGACCGGCACCCAGACCACCCTGTTCGACGAATTGAAGGTTGACTTCGAATTCCCGGCTGTGAGCCTCGACGGTAGACAGATCGCCTTCGTGCGAACAGCCGTCAGTACCCCGGAGGGTCCGGCCGACCAAGAACTCTGGGCTGCCGACCTGGACGGCCGCCGCCCGCGTCGCCTCGCCGCCGAATGGGACCGCTGGCCGACCAGCCTGGTCTTCGACGCGGACACCGAATCCAACCAGGCCCTTATCGTCACGGCCGACCACGACGGCCGCGGTCCGATCTTTCGCGTACCGCTAGACGGCGGAGCGCCCGAGCAGCTCACCACCGACGACTTCAGCTACACCAACGTCTGCGTCGATGCCCAGACCGGCGACCTCGTGGCCTTGCGCTCCTCCTGGATCGCGCCGGCGCATCCGGTGCGCATCGGCCGCTCCGGTACCGTCAGCATGCTCGCCACACCGGCCGCGCTCCCCGAGGTTCCCGGCACGATCACCGAGGTTGAGACCGTGGCCGAAGACGGAGCGCGAGTACGCGCCTGGCTACTGCTGCCTGCGGGAGCCGGGCAGGAGCATCCGGCCCCGCTTCTACTATGGATTCACGGCGGCCCGCTGAACAGTTGGAACGCCTGGAGCTGGCGGTGGAGCCCGCTGCTCGCCCTAGCCCGAGGTTACGCGGTGCTCTTGCCCGACCCCGCGCTCTCGACCGGCTACGGGCTCGATTTCATCGCTCGTGGCTGGAACGCCTGGGGTTGCAAGCCCTACACCGACCTGCTCGCGATCGTTGATGCAGTCGAAGAGCTGCCCGAGATCGACGAGACCCGCACCGCAGCGATGGGCGGATCATTCGGAGGCTATTTGGCCAACTGGATCGCCGGCCACACCGATCGGTTCCGCGCCATCGTCAGCCACGCGAGCCTGTGGTCGCTCGACCAGTTCAACGGAACGACCGACGACTCGCAATACTGGCAGAGCATATTCTCGGCGCAAGGCATGATCGACAATTCGCCGCACCAGGCGGTGCGCGAGATCGTCACGCCGATGCTCGTCATTCACGGTGACCACGACTACCGGGTGCCGATTGGCGAAAGCCTGCGGCTGTGGTCTGAGCTCGCCGAACACCACGCAGGGGTCGACGGCAGTACCCAGCACAAATTCCTGTTCTTTCCCGACGAGAACCATTGGGTCCTCAAGCCTCAACACGCGGTGGTCTGGTACCAGACCGTGTTTGCTTTTCTGGACCAGCACGTGCACGGCGCCGACTGGAAGCGGCCGCGCCTGCTTGGCTGATCAGGTCAGGGGCGCCCCGCAAGTCGGTTAAAGTGGAGAGCTGGAAAGGAACCAGCTATTGAGTGACATTGCAGGCGAATTGGCGCGGGTGCGCGAAGCCTTCGACAAACCCACCCTTCGACTGCTCGACCGCAAATGGGCGCCGTTCGTGCTCGCTGTGTTCAAGAGTTCATTCAGCCGTGAGCATCGCAGCGTTTCCTGCGAGGCACTGCACACCCAAGTGGATGCCTACCTCGCCGACCTCCGCAGCATCGGCCTGGATGCGCCCGAGAAAACGGGCCGCGCCCTCTGCGTGCAGTGGATGAACGACCTCTGGCTCTACCGGGAGATCAGCGACGCGGGGGAGGAACACTACTCGCTCACCAGCCACGCCCTCGAAGCCCTGCTGCTCGTCGACGGTCTCGCCCGAGATCGGGCGCTGATCAGCGAATCCCGCCTCACCACGATCGTCGACACCGTGCGTCATCGCGCCACCGAAGCTAACCCAGACCGCGAGGCGCGGGTGCGGCGTCTCGACCAGCAGATCCACGAGCTCAGCAGCGAGCGTGACCGGCTCTCCGACGGCGGCGACATTGAGCCGGCCTCCAACGAGCAGATGCACGAGGGCTACGCCAACCTCATCAACCTTATTCAGCAGCTGCCGAGCGACTTCAAACGGGTCGAAGAGTCCGTCGCGGCCATGCATCGCCAGATCGTCAACGACTTCCGCGGCGAGGAACGGCCGATCAGCGAGGTTCTCGACGACTACCTCGCCAAAACGGATGCCCTCATGTCGTCGACCGCGGAGGGTCGCGCCTTCGAGGGCGCGTTCACCCTGCTGCGCAACGACGCTCTGCTGCAGGGGCTGAAAGCGGATCTCGAGACGATTCTGCTGCATCCGTTCGCCCTCGAACTCAGTCGCACCGAACGCCGCAGCTTCATGAGCACGGTCACCCTCATTCGCAAGGGCATCGACGACGTGCTGACCCAGCGCAAGGGGCTCACGACCACGCTGCGCGAGCACATCGTCAACCATGACGTCGTGAAAGATCGCGAGCTTGAACGTGTGCTGCGCGACGTCAATCGCGAGCTCGCGACTTGGATGCAGACCGCCGGGCCCCGCTCTACTGTCACCGCCGAACTGATGCCGGGCACCCTCGACGTTGAGCACCTGCCCGAACGGTTCTACGATCCGGTCGCCCACCGTGCTCCGCCCGCGCTGGCCGATGTGTCGGGCGCCGCGCCCGCGGCGCCGAGCCTCGACGCCCTGCGGCAGCAGGGTGGGCCACTGCTCCAAGAACTGCGCGACGCCCTCGTCGTCGCATTCGGGACGGGGGAGGCGGCATCCATTGGCAGCGCCTTCAACGGGCTCGACGCGAGCCTGCGTCGGCCGGTCGAGATCCTCGGCCTGCTGCAGCTCGCCGCCCAGCTCAGCCCGGGCACGGCTGGGCTCGAGAGCTTTGAAACGGTGCGACCGGATGGCTCGGTGCGTTTCTTCGAGGTGCCGCGCCTCATTTTGACCGACGACGACACGGCGGCACTGGCCGCCCAGAATTTGGGTTCCGAGAATGACTGACGACCTGGCTGACGACGACACCGGCATAGACAGCGACCCGGCCAGCCTCTCGCTGTTCGAGGGGGATGAGGGCGGCCTGAGCGTGGAGCAGCGCCGGACGCTCGTGCTGCTGCTCAAGCACCGCTATATTTCGTCGGCACTACAGCCGGCCGAGTGGCAGACCCTGCTGAAGTCGCAGAGCCTGCTCAAATCCCGGCTCAACGACGTCTTTCTCGACCTGCACGTTGACCTGCACTACGAGATCGCCTTCAAGAGGCAGGCCCTCGCCGAGGGCGGCGAACGCTTCCCCACCCTGCTGCACGACGTCGCCTACAGCCGGGAAGAGACCATTCTGCTCGTGCTGCTCCGCCAGCGTTTTCGCAGCGAACGCGCCAACGGTTTGGAAATTGTTCTGGTCGACCGCGACAACCTGGTCGACAACGTTGCCCATTTTCGGCCGGAGCACGCGACCGACCTGTCCGGCGACGCGCGCAAGGCGACGGCCGCCGTCGACAGCCTCACCAAGGCGCGGGTGCTGCTGAAAACCAGCGACCCCGACCGCTTTCGCATCTCCGCAGTGATCGAAGTGCTGCTGCCGGTGGAGCGCCTGCGTGAGCTGCTCGAGTGGCTGCGCGCCGAAAATAACGAACCGCTGATGGAGCCCCTGGTATGAACGATTCCCCGCTGTTCTATATCAACGGCGCCACCGAGGGCACCACGCAGTGGCGTGCCGAATCGATGCAACTGGTCAATTGGGGCGGCTTTCATGGCCACCACGAGGTCGACTTCAGTGCCTCGGCCACGCTCGTCTCCGGAGCCTCCGGCACCGGCAAGAGCAGCCTGCTCGACGCCTACCTCGCCCTCATGATGCCCTCGGACACCCCGTTCAACGGTGCGTCGAACGACGCCGGCTCCGGCCGGGCCCGCAGCGTCGACCAGCGCAACCTGATGACCTACCTTCGCGGCAAGACCGACGCCAACCGCGAAGCCGGCACCGACGAGCTGACCGACCAGGTGCTGCGCGGCGCAAACGCAGCCACCTGGGGCGCCATCGCCATGACCTTCGTCGACGACAACCAGCGCCGCTTCACCGTGCTGCGGGCCTACTTCGTGCCGCGCGGCGCCCACAAATTCGCCGACGTCACCATGAAAATGGCTACGACAGACGGATGCCTCGACCTGCGCGACCTTGCCGCCATCGCCGGGAATCGGTTCGACAAGCGCGCCCTGAAAGCCCACTTCGACGGCCTCGACGTCTTCGATACCTACGCGGCGTTCGCCCAGACGCTGTATACGCGGCTCGGCATCGGCGCCAACGGTGAGGGCAGCAAAGCGTTGCGCCTGCTCGCCCGCATTCAGGCGGGCCAGCAGGTGAAAACGGTCGATGGACTGTATAAGTCGATGGTGCTCGAAGAGCCGGCCACCTTCGCCGCCGCCGACAAGGCCGTCGACCACTTCGAAGACCTCGAGCGTTCCTACGGCGCCATGGTCACCGAGGCGCAGAAGGCGCAGGTGCTCGAACGCCTGCCCGAGCTCAACGCCGGCTATGAGGCCGCGACGGCCAAGGCCGATCTGGTCGACACCTTCGGCGTGCACCGGGCCGGCGATACCCCGTTCGTGCTGTGGCAGTTGCAGACCGAGCAGGCCCTCCTCGAGACCGCCGCCGACACCAACCGGGTCGCCCGCCGGGATAACCGGGTCGCCCTGAGCCAGGCGCGTGACGGGGAGACCGCTCTGAAAACCCGGGTGGCCGACTTGCAACACCAGCAACGCAACAATGGCGGCGACCTGCTCGAACGCCTGCAGAACGAACTCACCCAGCTACGCCACCGGCACGACGACGTGGCTCGCGAGCGCGCGAGCTTCGACGATCGGGTGCAGAATCTCGCCCTGCAGCTCGATTCGCCCGCTTCCTTCGCGGCTGCTCAGCGCGCCGCCGAAGAATTCGCCGCCGCGTTCGCCGCCGCCGAGGCCGCACTGGAAGCGACCCGCTCTGCGCTGCAACGCGAGTCGTACCCGGTGGAGGAGGGCATCCGCTTGCTCAAGCAGGAACGTGCCTTTCTGACCGGACGCGAGAGCCTCGTGCCCCAGCAACTGCATCAGGCCCGGCTGCTGATCTCCGAAGCGGCGAACATTCCGGTCGATGAGCTGCCGTTCGTGGCCGAACTGATCGACCTCGCCGCCGGTGAAGAGCAGTGGCGGCTGGCCGCCGAGGTGACCCTCGCCTCGGTCGTCAAGGTTCTGCTCGTCGATGAGACCCGGATCTCTCAGCTCAGCGCGGCGATCGACCCGCTGCAGCTGCCGCTGCGCATCCACTTTGAGGGTGTTGAGCTGAAGCCGCACGTCGTGGCCGTCAGCGACGCCCGTTACGTCTCGGGCAAGCTCGACGTGAAAGACTCGCCGTTCAGCAGCTGGGTGCAGGCGCGCCTGCGGAGCGCAAACCTCGACGCACTGTGCGTGGCCAGCCCATCCGAGCTGGGTGGCGCAGGCGCACGGGTGACTTCGAGCGGGCAGACTCGCAATGGGTCCCGGGGCGCCCACGGCGCAAACGCGGGTCAGAAATCGATCATCGGATTCTCCAGCCGCGCCCGGCTCGACGACATTGCGTCGGAACTCGCGGCGCAGGGGCGGGTGGCCGATGCTGTCGCTGGACGGGCATCCGCTGTCGCAGACAGCTTGGTCGGACTGCGCGATAACCAGGCCGCTCACCAGCACATTCTCGACACTGACTGGTCGACCATCGACGTTGCGGCGGCTGCCGAGCGCATTGCGGGCAAGAAATCCGAGCAAGAACGGATGCTCGCCGGCAGCGATATCCTGCGCGCCCTGAACGATGAAGAGAGCCGGCTGGCCCTCCAACTCGATGTTGCCGGAAAGCAGAAGCACGCGGCCGACCGGGCCGGCGCAACGCTGGCCGAGGAGCAGAGCAGCATCGTCGACGCGCAAGACACGGTGAGCGCGCGGCTGGACCAGATCGACCAGGGCGACGCGCTCGTGCTCGCGGCCGAACATGCCGCGCACCTGAGTGAGCAGTTTGCTCTGGTCACCGACCAGAACGATCTTTCCGGTTTTCCCGCCGGCCTGAAACGCCTGCGCGAGCGGTTGATTGCGCAGTCGGCGCAGGACCGCGACAGCGCGGCACGCGATCGCGCGGCCATGATCGGCATCTTCGAGTCCTTCCAGAGCCGCTGGCCCGACCCGAACATCGGCGTCGCTCTCGAATCGGTCACGAGCTACACCGACATTCTCGACGCGATCCGCACCCTCGGCCTGTCGGAGCGGCGGCAGGAATGGAAGCGCCGACTCTCCGCCTGGAGCGGCCAGGACCTCGTGCCGCTCACCGGCGCGTTCAACTCGGCGATCGAGGAGATCGAAGACCGGCTGCGACCGATCAACGAAATTCTCGCGACCCTGCCGTTCGGCGCGGGCCGGGACCGCCTGCAGATCGCCCTGCGCCGCCTGCACCCGGGTGACGCGACCTCGTTCCGCAAGGAGCTCAAGGTGCTCTCTTCAGGCGCGACGGAGCAATTCACCGATGATGAAACCGAGGACCGCTTCACCCGGCTGCAGCGGTTCATGGCTTTGATTCGCCAGCCCGACGGGCTGAATAACTCCCAGCGGGACCTGCTGCTCGACGTGCGCCAGCATGTCGAAATCACCGCCGTGCGCGTGACGCCCGACGGCGTGGAGGTGAGCACCTATTCCTCGCTCGGCGGCAAGAGCGGTGGCGAGTCGCAGGAACTCGTGGCCTTCGTCGTCGGCGCAGCCCTGCGCTTTCAGCTCGGCGATGAGAGCCGCACCCGGCCGCGTTTTGCCCCGGTCTTTCTCGACGAGGGTTTCGTGAAATCCGATGCCGAGTTCGCCGGGCGTGCAGTCGCCGCGTGGAAGGGCCTCGGATTTCAACTCATCGTCGGTGCTCCGCTCGACAAGGTCACCGCCCTGGAACCGCACATGCAGTTGGTGCTCTCGATCACCAAGAACACCGCCACTAGTTACTCCTACATCACGCCGCTGGCGTCACCGGAGGTCACTGCCTGATTCACTGAAGCGGATCAATGCTGGCGAACTCTACTCTTCGGACTGCGAGCGGCTTGGGCGTAGCATGTTGGGGGGTCGGCGCGTGGAGTGGCCAACGAGATTGGAGCAGAGGTGATCGGATCGCGGCAACTCCATCGCAACCCCAGCTTTCGTAACCCCACTTTTCTCTCAACTTGGCTGCTCTGGCTCGTCGGTTTCCTCGCTTTTCCCATAGCCAGCCTCGCCGGAACCGCCGTCGGTGGGCGGCTCAGCAACCCCGTATCGGCCCTGATCGGTGGTGCAGTCTGCGGAGTCGTGATCGGCGTTGGACAGGTGCTGGTCAGCCGGCGTCGACTCGATCCGCTGATCTGGGTACCGCTGTCGGCCATCGGAATGGGCCTGGGGCTGCTACTCGGCTCAACCGTTGTTGACTATGGAACCACCCTGGCCGAACTAGCCCTGATGGGCGCGGTCACCGGGCTCGTTCTCGGCACCGCGCAGGCCGTCGCCCTGCCGCGGCGGGCCAGACGCCGCTGGCTGTGGGCACTGGGTGTTGCCGCTCTTTGGGCTCTCGGCTGGACTTTGACCACCCTCGTCGGGGTCGACGTCGATGCCCAGCACACTAATTTCGGCGCCATCGGTGCGGCAGCTGTTACCGCATTGTCGGGGCTGCTGCTGCACTTTTTGCTACCGTATCACCCCGCTTCGGGCGTGTGGCTACCTTCCCGACGGGTCACGACCTCGACGCTTGGACCCCAATGAGGGGGATTGTTTCCGTCCAGTAAAAGCGAGAACGTCCCGACGTAATAGGCTCTGCAGAGCGGATGCCACGAATCAGTGTCGGCATCGGCGCGACCAGAACCGGCGGCCCGGGGCCGCCAGATCGGAATTACCCGTGGAATTCTCCGCCATGCTCGCCGAGACGACCGGGCTGAGGTCGGACGTCGTCAAACAGGTCGCGTCCGTGGCCGCCGACGTGCTCCAGCTGAGCCGCACCATTCATGCCGACCCGGAGCTGTCCTTTCAGGAGCACCGGGCATCCGTTCTGGTCGCGGCCCGACTTGAAGAAGCGGGATTCGCGGTAGAACGCGGCGTGGCCGACCTTGGGACAGCTTTTGTGGCGACCGCAGGAAGCGGACCGCTGACGGTGGCCGTCTGCGTCGAATACGACTCGCTGCCCAACATCGGCCATGCCTGTGGCCACAACATAATCGCCGGCGCGAGCGTCGCGGCCGCACTCGCCCTGCTCCCGCTCGTGGATGACCTCGACATCACCCTGCGGGTGATCGGAACTCCAGCCGAAGAGCACGGCGGTGGCAAGGTTGTGCTTCTGGAACGCGGCGTGTTCAATGGTGTGGGAGTCGCCATGATGACCCACCCCGTTCAGGACGGAATGTCCTACAACCCGGAAGGAACGACGAGCCAGGCCGTCGGCCGATACCGGGCGACGTTCCGCGGCACAGCCGCTCACGCTGCGGCGGCACCACATCTGGGAGTTAACGCTGCGGATGCCGCAGTGTTGTCGCAGGTGGCGGTGGGGCTGCTGCGTCAGCAGATTCCCAGCGATCACCGAATCGCTCTCTATGTTTCTGAGGCCGGATTTGCGACGAACATCATTCCCGACACTGCGGTGGTGGAATTTGAATGCCGAGCTTTCACCCTGACTCAGTACGAGGCGCTCCTCGTGCGCGTTCGTCGGTGTTTTGAGGCTGGCGCGCTGGCGACGGGGGCGACGCTGGAGTTCGAGCAGACCGAACCCCTCTACGAGCCGCTGCTCCAGGACGCGGTGTTGTGCGCCCATTGGAACGAGGGCATGGCGTTCTTCGGGCGCAACGTTGAACGATCGGCGGGGTTGAGCGGTGGGTCAACGGACATGGGCAACATTTCCCAAATCATCCCCAGCATTCACCCCTGGGTGGGCATCCCAGGGGCTCAGGTTCCCATTCACTCGCACGGATTCGCGGCCGTCGCTGATACTCCGGAGGCCTACGAGATCATGTTCGAATCCGCCATCGCGATGGCGTGGACGGTGCTCGGCGTCAGCACCGACACAGTGCAGCGCGAGACTTTCATCGCCGCAGCACAATCGCGCTCGACCGCGCAGACCACTGGGGAATCCGATGAACACTAGCGTCACGCCGACCAAGCCCGCCGAGCGGTCGGCATCCGTTCGACTGAAAAATGCCTGGCCGATCCTTGCATTGGCATTTATCATCGCGGTGGGAAGTCAGGCCATCGGTTCCCTGACGATCGACCTCGGCGTTGGAACCATCATCATTTTTCCGATGGTCTGGGCCATTCTGATCGGTGCCGTGGTGTCGGTGCAGACAATCAAGCCGCTCGGGCTGAACCTGCAAAAGATCGCCAACGCGTTCGTGGGCATCGCCGTGATGCTTCTCGTTGCCCGTTTGGCATTCTCGATCGGTCCGAGCCTTCCCCTGCTGCTCGACGCCGGGCCAGCCCTGCTGGTGCAGGAAATCGGTCATCTGCTGGGCACGGTCGCCCTCGCTTTGCCGCTCGCGGTCTTGCTGCGCATGGGCAAATCCACCGTGGGTGCCACATTTTCGCTCGACCGCGAACCGGCCTTCGCTATGGTCAGTGAGAAGTACGGCCCCGATTCCGACCAGTATCGCGGTGTGCTCGCGATGTATGTGTTCGGAACGCTGTTTGGTGCCGTGTACATCAGCCTGCTCGCGTCGCTACTGACCTCAGCCGATATCTTCGACCCCCTTGCCCTCGCCATGGGCGCCGGGGTGGGGTCGGGGTCGATGATGGCCGCGGCCGCAGCGAGCATCGTGGCCCAGTTTCCGGCGCAGGCCGAGCAGATTCTCGCCATGGCCGCGGTGTCCAACCTCATCACCACGGTCCTCGGCGTTTACGTCGGCATCTACATCGCCCTGCCGCTCGCCGACCGGTTCTACCGGCTGTTGACTCGGAAACAGGTCGATCAGCAGCAGGCAGTGGATGCCACCACCGTCGATGAGAACCGTCGGTTCCGGGAAGCCGCTGCGGAGGCCGCCGCGCCGGTGAAACTCCCGATCTGGCTGGCAATGAGCGTGCTCTCCATCGTCGGCATCGCGACGGCGTCGGTGGCCGCAAAGTCCTTTTCCTGGAGCATCGTCGGCGGCTACGCCATCATGGTCGCGCTGATTCTGGTGAGCATGTTTCTGGCGAAGGTCTCGCGAAAGATTTCGGCGATTGTCTGGGCAACGACCATCGGAGCGCTGATCTCCAGCCCTTGGTCTCCGGTCGGCGAGCTGCTCACGGCTCTGGTGACCAGCGTCGACTTTCTGTCCCTGGCGACCGTCGTGCTCGTCAGTGCGGGGCTGAGCCTCGGCAAGGATATGCCCCTGCTGAAGCGGATCGGCTGGAAAATCATTCCCGTTGGACTCGTGGCGATCACGGCCTCGTTCGTGCTCTCCACCGTCTTCGCCGAGTTCTCCCTGGGTTTCTGGTAGCAGTAACGGATGCCGTCAGGAACGGTCCTAGACCCAGCGCGCAGCCTCGCCCAAGGCCCGTTCCGCCTGGTCGGCTCGTTCCTGCACGGCGAGGGCGGCTTCGATTTCATCGCACAGATCGTTGTCGACCAGCCAATCGATCGCCCGTGAAACGGCGCGTGCCTCGGCGAAACGGTGCCAAATCAGGTCGAACCTGGGCTCTGCCTCCTGCACCGTGTTCGTGAAGCGGCGAAATGCTCCGGCACCGTTTAACGCTCGGGCCAAGCGGTCGGCGATGACGGGATCGGTGACGGCGTCCGCGAAATCGGACATATCCCGGTATTTGTCACGGGAGTCCTCAGCTCCAATTCCAATCCAGGCGGGGTCGTCAAGATCGATGTCTTCGGCGTCGCCCGTGATGACATCGCCGTCCATGATGGTCAGCATGTCCCCGGTCGCGGCGTTGTAGTAGCCACCCTCACCGTTGCCCAAGGTCATCACCAGCAGGTCCAGGTCAATGGTGGCCAGGGTGCGGTGCCGCGGCTGTTCGATAGTCATGCCCCCATAGTGGCCGCAATTCGGCGGGCAGGGGCACAAATAGTGCGATTCCGACTGCCCCCGCCCTGACCGCGCTAACTCCGGGTCGGCGCGCCCGCCGTAGCTGGTGCGCCGAGTATACGGGCGACGTATTTAGCCGCGCCGCAGTCCCTTTTCGAGTACCTCGAGGTGCAGGTCATCGCGCCTGGGCACGCCGAATCGCGTGTCGACGTGGAAGGGTTTCCGCACGCCCGTGCGACGATAGCCGCGTCGTTCATAGAACGCGATGAGGGCGTCGCGCAGGCCAATGACGGTCATGATCATCACGGTCGAACCCCATTCGGCCACGGCCAGGCGTTCGGCCTCGACCAGGATCCGCGTGCCGTCACCCTGACTCTGGCCCGTCGGGCGCACGGCGAACATGCCGAAATAGGCGGTGTCGCCCAGGTCTTTGGCGATGTGGGCGCAGCCGACCAGATCGACGCCGCGTTCAGCGAGAATGACGAGGCTGTTGCGGCGATCGAGGTCCGCGTGCAGCAGGTCAGCGTCGATGCGCTGCCCATCGATGAGGTCGGCCTCTGTAGTCCAGCCGGCCCGGCTGGCCTCGCCGCGGTAGGCGTTCGTCACCAGCTCCAGCAGGGCCGGAATGTCGTCGTTGGTCGCGCGGCGAAACGTCAGGGTGTTCATTGCCCCACGATATCGCCCGCACCCCGGCCTCCCTCACCCCGTCAGCGCGCGCTGATCCAGTGGCCAGGCGAACATTCGCGCGAAGAAGCCGCCGGTGACCTTCACCTTGACGTGGCCTTCGCAGCGCTGGCTGCGCGGCACATTCTTCATCACCTGGTCGACGTGCTGGCCGCACCCGGCCCGGGTGGTCTTCTGGCCGGTCTTGCAGGTAACCCCTCTGCACATGTTGGCGGCCATTCACTCGGGGATGTGACGTAAATACTTACACCTCGGGGTAACATGCGAATTCATGCAGACTGACCGAAACGGATGCCCCGGGCCCGGCCGGTGTATCGTGCCATCGACGAGCGAGTGGCTGGCCGACAACACGGCCCCGGCGCTCGTGATCCCCGAGGAGAGAGAGGCACCCCAATGAGCAGCGACCCACCAATCGACGACGTCACCGACGACGACATCGAAGTCACCCATTCCAAGGCCTGGGCGGCTGGCGTTCCGGGCGTGCTGCACTCGATGGAACCGGCGATCACTCAGATGGGCGCCCGGCGGGGGATGCGGGCTCTGCTCTCGATGAACCAGAAGGACGGCTTCGACTGTATGAGCTGCGCCTGGCCCGACCCGGGCCAGCGCAAGGCCTTCGAATTCTGCGAAAACGGTGCCAAGGCCGTCACTTGGGAGGCCACACCGATCACAATTCCCACCACCTTTTGGGCCGAGCACTCGCTGGCCGACCTGCGCGAGAAGAGCGAATACTGGCTCGGCATGCAGGGTCGGCTGATCGAACCCGTGTACAAGCCGGCTGGCAACGACCACTACCGCCCGGTCAGCTGGGCCGAGGCGTTTCGGGTAATTGCGGCCAAGCTCAACGGGCTCGACTCACCCAACCAGGCCGCCTTCTACACCAGCGGCCGCGCGTCCAACGAGGCCGCATTCGCCTATCAACTGTTCGCCCGCGCCTACGGCACCAACAACCTGCCGGACTGCTCCAACATGTGCCACGAGTCCACGGGCTGGGGAATGGGCCAGACCGTCGGAATCGGCAAAAGCACGATCAGTTACGACGACTTCGCGAAATCAGACCTGATCATCATCATGGGCCAAAACCCAGGCACCAACCATCCACGTATGCTCACGGCGCTCGAAGAAGCCAAGGATGCCGGTGCCCAGATCGTCGCCGTCAACCCGCTGCCCGAGGCGGGCCTGCGCCGCTACAAGAACCCGCAACGGGTGCGCGGAATCATCGGTCACGGCACCGACATGGCCGACCAGTTTCTGCAAATTCGCATTGGTGGCGACATGGCGCTGCTGCAGGCGGTTTCCAAGCGGGTACTGGACGCCGATGCGGCCGCCCCCGGCACAGTGCTCGACCAGGCCTTTCTCGACGAACATTGCCACGGGCTGGCCGAGTTGCGGCAACATTTGTCGCAACTTGACGAGCGGATGGTCCTGGCCGCGACAGGCCTGCGTGCGGCCCAAATTGACGAACTTGCGCAGCGCTACCTCAACGCCGATCGGGTGATTATCACTTGGGCGATGGGGCTGACGCAACAGAAAAAGGGCGTCGAGACCATCAAAGAAATCATCAACCTGCTGTTGTTGCGCGGAAACATCGGCAAGCCCGGTGCCGGAGCCTCCCCGATTCGCGGACACAGCAACGTGCAGGGCGACCGCACCATGGGCATTTGGGAGCAGATGCCGCCCGCCTTCCTCGACGCCCTTCAGGCCGAGTTCGGCTTCGATCCGCCACGTGCGCATGGCGTTGACTCCGTCGACGGCGTGCGTGCCATGCGTGACGGAAAAATGAAGGTGTGGATGGGGCTCGGCGGTAACTTCGTCGCCGCCATGTCCGACACCGGCATTGCCGAGGCTGCCATGGCCCGCACCGAAATGAGCGTGCAGATCTCGACTAAGCTCAACCGGTCCCACGCCGTGACCGGCGAGGAAGCCCTGATTCTGCCGACCCTGGGGCGCACGGAAATCGACGAGCAGGCCAGCGGCGAGCAGTTCGTCTCGGTGGAGGACTCAGTCTGCGCGGTGCATCCGTCCTGGGGCAAGCTCACGCCAGTCGCACCGAACCTACTCTCCGAAGTTGCCATCGTCTCCCGGCTGGCGAGTGCCGTCCTGGGCGAGCGGGTTACCGTCGACTGGGCCGGATTTGAGGCCAACTACGATCGCATCCGCGACCACATCGCCCACGTGGTCGGTGGGTGCGAGAACTACAACGAGCGCATCCGGCAAGACGGCGGGTTCGTGCTGCCGAACGGGCCGCGCGATTCGCGCACGTTCACCACCCCTACCGGCAAAGCGATGTTGACCACGAACACCCTCGAACACCTCGAGGTGCCACCCGGGCGCCTGGTGCTGCAGACACTGCGCAGCCACGACCAGTTCAACACCACTATCTATGGCCTCGACGACCGCTACCGCGGGATCAAGAAGGGCCGTCACGTGGTGTTCATCAACAAGAAGGACCTGATCGCCCTCGGGTTCGCCGACGGTGACCTGGTCGACGTGCACAGCGAGTTCAGCGACAACGTCGATCGGGTGCTACGCGGGTACCGGCTGGTCGCCTATCCGACGCCGCGCGGCTGCGCGGCCGCCTACTATCCAGAGGCGAACGTGCTCGTGCCACTCGACAGCGTCGCCGACGGCAGCAATACGCCGGTGTCGAAGGCGGTCATCATCCGATTGGAGCGGTCGAAGGTGTGATGCGGATGGGGCGAGCTCCTGCGCAGTTTGAGCTCCTGTACGGTTTGAGCTACTGAGCAGTTTGAGCTACTGAGCAGTATTGACCCAGCCGGTTTCGTCGGGTGCCTCATTCTCGGGCTGCCGGCAGACAGCGATCACGATATCCGCTGCCCGGGCGATGGCCGCGTGCGACGCCATCGCCGAGTTGGCGGCGGCCAAACCGGCGGCATAGCCGACGACGAAAGTTGTGATCGGGGCGGCCATCGGGCTGACCGCATGGGCGGCTTCGTCTGCGACATTGAGAACGAGGTGGTTGTCTACGTCAAGGTCTAAAATCTGGAGGGCCTGGCTGAGACGGCGGGTCCACTGGTTGAGAATGTCTGCGTCTACGGCATTGTGGGTCACAGCAGCTCCTTCAGTTGCCTGGTACCTCGGATGCATGGCTGATGAGAGGATACCCGGAACCAGAAAACTGTGTGCGAAGCAACGGTATCGAAGGGCGAACTACCAGCCCACGGTACCAGTAGAGCCCTTGAACGGCCCCACGATTTTCTTAGTGATCCAGCCGCCGTAATAGTCGCCGTCCTGCGCGCGCACCGTCTCACCGTCGACGGTGCAGCGGTCCATCGCGCCTGGGTAGACGGCGATACGTTCAGCCAGAATTTCGTACCCCGGTGACGGTGTGGAATAAAACCAGCCCGCACGGGGGCTGGAGCCGATCGAGAGGTAGCCGGCCACGCCCTTGTATTCGCAGTAGCTGTGGCCCGCTGCCGGCTTCAGCAGACCGGCGGCAAAAGCACTTCGCGGCAGGTAGTACACGGGCGGGTGACTGGTTTCCAGCACACGTACGACGTCGCTGGTGTCGACGATCGTCGCGCCGTTCAGCTCGATCGTGACGTGTTCCGTGGTGTGTTCAACCAAAGGTGGGCGCGGGTAATCCCACACTGATTCCTGGCCGAGACGTACCGGGTCGCGTTTCACTGGCTCAATCATGCCCCGATGATAGGGCGGCAAGCTGCGAACTACGTCGGCATTCAGTTTGTGCGTTGCCGCGCCACACTCGTTCAGCGCTCGACGGGGGCTGCTAGTGCGCCCTGCGTTGGGGTAGCCATGGAATAGGCCCGATGATTGCGTGGTTCGGTTACACGTGCCGGCAATTACCACTACCCGTACGCAAGCCGGGACATTCTCGAATTGACAGAGCAACGCGGGGCAGATGTTGGCGATGCCACGACCAAGGCACATTTGAACGAGGAGATCTACCCATGACCACAGTCCCCACACTCACTCTTAACAACGGCACGTCCATACCTCAGCTTGGCTTCGGCACATTTCAGATCACCCCAGAAACGACCAAAGCGGCGACCCTCGCCGCCCTTGAGGCCGGCTACCGACACATCGACACGGCGGAGATGTACGGCAATGAGAAAGAGGTCGGTGAGGCCATTGCAGCGTCCGGTATCGCCCGTGCCGATATCTACGTCACGAGCAAGCTCAACAATGGGTTCCACGACCGCGCCGACGCCCTCGCCGCGTTTGACCGTACCCTCGAAGCACTCGGCTTCGACTACCTGGACCTGTTCCTCATTCACTGGCCGCTCCCGGCCGTCGGCGACTACGTCGCAACCTGGAAGGCGATGGAGGAGATGCAGAGCTCCGGGCGCGTCCGGACGATTGGCGTGAGCAACTTCCAGCAGGCGCACTTGCAGCGCCTGTTCGACGAAACCGACACGGTGCCGGCCGTCAATCAGATCGAGGTACACCCGTACCTCACGCAGGATTCACTGCGTACATTCAACACCGAGCACGGCATTGCAACCGAGGCCTGGTCGCCGCTCGCGCAAGGGGCGGTTCTCTCTGACCCGGTGATTATCGGGATCGCCGACCGCCTCGGTAAGACCGCCGCGCAGGTTACCCTGCGCTGGCACCTGCAACGGGGCGACATCGTCTTCCCGAAGTCGGTCACCCGCAGCCGGGTCGAGGAAAACTTTGCCCTGTTCGATTTCTCCCTCACCGAAGCGGATATCGCCGCCATCACTGCGCTGAACCGCGACGAGCGCACGGGCCCGAACCCCGACGAGTTCAACTACATCCCGTAGCTTGCCGCAGCGGCGGCCGGAGGCTGCCGCTGCCAATAAATCTGGCTACAGTGTGCGCATGGTGAGCTCGGATGCGCAGGTTTTGATGGTCGACTGAACTGCGCGTCGATCTGGATCCCCAGCCGGGCACGGACTTCTCCGACACCATTCCGGTCGCTGTCGAACTGAAGAGCCTGCCGGCCGAGGCTGGTCTGATGGCGTTTGTGAAGACATCCGGATATCGCGGACTGCACGTGTTCGCGCCGATCACCCCGACCCGCGAATTTCTTGATGTGCGGCACGCGGTCATCGGCGCGGCGCGTGAGCTAGCACGACGGATGCCCACCCGGGTCACCACAAACTGGTGGAAGGAAGAGCGCGGCGAGCGCATCTTCATTGACTACAACCAGGCCAACCGCGATCGCACCATGGCCGGTGCCTACAGTCCCCGGCCGCTGTCGCACGCGCCGGTGTCCTGCCCGCTGGAGTGGAGCGAACTCGCCCAAACCGACCCGCACGCCTTCACGATTCTCACCGTGCCGAACCGACTGCGCGACCAGGGCGACCCGTGGGCGACCATGCATGAGCAGCCCGGCTCGATCGACGTCCTGTATTCGTGGTGGGAGAGCGATTTGGCCGATGGCCTGGGTGAGTTGCCGTTTCCGCCGGACTTTCCCAAGATGCCGGGGGAGCCGCCGCGCGTGCTGCCGAGCCGGGCCCGTCGTCCCGACTAGCGCTACGCGTTCAGTTCACGATGCGCTCGCCGGGCACGGGCGGCTCCGGCGGGGTGCCGGTGCCGAAAGGACGGCCGCCGAGATCGGCGCGAGAATGCGGTGCCAGCCAGGTGGCGGCATCTGGCCCCTTCGGCACTATGCCGCTGGGATTGATATCGACGTGGGTCACGTAGTAATGCTTCTTGATCTGATCGAAATCGATCGTGTCGCCGAAACCCGGAGTCTGGAAGAGGTCGCGGGCATAGGCCCACAGCACCGGCATCTCGCTGAGCTTGTTTCGATTGCACTTGAAATGACCGTGATACACCGCGTCAAAGCGTGCCAGAGTCGTGAACAAGCGGATGTCCGCCTCGGTTATCGTGTCGCCCACGAGATACCGCTGCCCGGCCAGGCGTTCTTCGAGCCAGTCGAGCCGAGCAAACAGGGCGTCGTAGGCCCGCTCGTACGATTTCTGGCTGCCCGCGAAGCCGCACTTGTAGACGCCGTTGTTCACGTCGTGAAAGATTAGGTTGGCGACCTCGTCGATCTGGGTCCGCAGGGCTTCGGGGTAAAGGTCGGGGGCGCCGGCCCGGTGGTGTTCCGTCCACTCGGTCTCAAAATCAAGGGTGATTTGCGGGTAGTTGTTGGTGACGACCTTGCCAGAGGCAACATCGACGATCGCCGGCACGGTGATGCCGCGCGGGTAGTCGGGAAAACGGGCGAAGAAGGCCTCCTGCAGGCGTTCGATGCCGAGCACCGGGTCGAGCCCGTCGGGGTCGAGGTCGAAGGTCCAGCTGTTCCTGTCGTGGGTCGGGCCGGGTAAGCCCAGTGAGATGACGCCCTCGAGGCCGAGCAGGCGGCGCACGATCGTGGTGCGGTTCGCCCAAGGGCAGGCCCGCGCTGCGACCAAGCGATAGCGACCCGCCTCGACCGGCCAGCCGTCCCGGCCGTCCCGTGTAATGCGGTCCTCGATGTAATGGGTGTCGCGGTTGAAGTCCAGGCCAGGCGTGATGTAACTGGGATTCAGGCTCATAGTGCCACGCTACGCGCCTCGGGCCGTTTCTAAACCGCTTCGCCGAGCTGCTCGGCGATTTCGGCGTCGGTGCGGGCGTCGATGATGCCCCACATTATGTGGGTGGGGCCGCTGCTGTCGCTCGGTTCGGTGCGTGGCCGGCTGGCCCAGCCGTGCGCAACGACGGCAGCACCGAGGTATTCGAGGGAGTCGGCGATGCGGGTTTTACGAATCTTGCCGGCCAGTACGCTGCCGTCGGGCGCCTGACGCCAGCCGCGCTTGTGGGCGACGACGCGAGCTATTTCTTCGTTGGTCAGCCAGCGCGAAAAGCTGCGGGTGGGCGGGTCGATGGCAATCAGCTTCATGCCGACACTGTACCCGCCCGGCCCCGGCACCTCGTCACAGGCGCCGATCGGGGCGATAATCACAGGACCACCCGAATCGACAAACTCGGCACCAGTTGGATGGTCAATATCGCCGGTGTCGCTGCCGCGTCTGCGGTTGCCTCCGAGCCCGGTGACGCGGAATTTCGGGACGACGTCACCCGGTGACTTGTCGGTACGTCGGCCAAGAAAAATTTCTGCGCGCGACGGCGTGTGTCGACCTAGGCTGAGCCCGTGATGAATTCACCGGCGACACACATCGCTCGCGACGCGAGCAACAGTTCGGCACTGCAACTGCTGGCACGGCTGGGGTTCGCCGTCAACGGGCTGCTGCACATCCTGATCGGGTCGATCGCGATTACCGTGGCGATCGGTGCGGGCAGCGGCTCCGCCGACCAAAGCGGGGCACTCGCCCAGCTGGCCTCGAGCCCGGGCGGGGTGTTTTTGCTGTGGACCGTCGTGGTCGGCATGTTCGCCCTCGGGCTGTGGCTGGTCGTCTCCGCATTCGTGATGCAGGACGAGCCCAAACGAAAATGGGCGCGTCGTCTGGCCAACATTGCCAAAGCCATCGTTTATATCGCCCTCGGCGTCACGGCGCTGACCTTCGCCCGGGGCGGTACGTCGAGCTCGGCCGGCAGTACGCAGAGCGCCAGTTCGTCGTTGCTGTCCTCGCCGGGCGGCGTCATCGTGCTGTTCCTGGCCGGTGTGGCCGTGCTCGGCGTCGGCGGCTATTTCACCTATAAGGGTGCAGCGCAAAAGTTCCGGTCAGACCTCGCCGTGCCGGGCGGATCGGCCGGCCGCGCGGTCATCGCCCTCGGAGTCGTCGGCTACGTCGCCAAGGGCATCGCGCTCGCCGTGGCCGCGATCCTCGTCGGCGTCGCCGCGGTCACCAATGATGCCAGCAAATCCACCGGGCTCGACGGGGCGCTCAAGGCGCTCGCCGCCCTGCCGTTCGGAACCAGTGCCCTGATCCTGATCGGTGTCGGACTGATGGCCTACGGCCTGTACTGCTTCATTCGCGCCCGCCGCGCCCGGTTGTAGTCCGCGGGACGCATGGCGGGTGTCCCAGGCGATCACCCCGCCGAGCACGACGAGCGAGATCGACAGTGAAGCGAGGGCATCCGTTGCCCAGTGATAGCCGAGATAGAGACGGCTGATCGCGGCGACCCCGATGCAGAGCGCCGCGATGCTGAACCTGACGATGGCAGCACGCCGACCGGGGCGCCGGGACACGACCAGGTAAGTCAGCACCAGTACGAAATCGGCAGCACCGAGAACGTGCCCCGACGGAAACGAGTACGAGTGGTCGGCGCCGAACAGCATCAGCTCGATCGGTGGGCGGCTGCGGGCGATGAGCGGCGCCAGAATCTGCGCCAGAATGACCCCGGTGAGCATGGCTATGGCGAGTAGGAGCGGTCGCCACGCGTGCTTGCCCCAGACCCCCCAGGCGACGGTCAAAACCAGCACGATGATCGGCAACGCGACCGGCCCGAAGATGATGGCCAGGCCGATCATGATCAGCGTCAGGTTCGGCGAGCGGTTGTCGACGAGCCACTCGCGAACCGGCGAATCGTAGAACGACGACCGGTCCGGTTGCAGCACGTCAATGAGCACGCCGATGAAGAGCAGGATGCCGACACCGGCCAGGGCGATGGCGGTCAGGCGCAATTGCCGACGCGTGGCCGTGGACAGCGGCCGGGCGTCGACGACAAACTTTCCGTAGCGGGTGCGCCACACCGTTGCGGACCGGACACCGCCCATCTGTTCGTCCTTTCGGTAGAAGAGTGTCAGTGCCGTTTCAAATGTTCGGCGGCGCGCAACCGGCGTTCGCCGTCGAGTTTTGCCGCCAACGGCGCCCAGACTGCAACGGCGATGCCCACGCCGAGCAGTAGGGCGCCGATCGTGTCGGTCAGCCAATGCGCTCCCAGATAGGTGCGGCTGATCATCATGGCCAGAGTGTAGGCAGCTCCGAGTATCCAGACCCAGCATCGTGAAAATAGGAGTGCGAAAATGGTGGCCATGACGGCCGCGTTTGCTACGTGCCCCGAGGGAAACGACCCAAAATCGACACTCACCAGAATGTCCTGGGGCCGGGTTCTCCCGAACAAATTCTTAAGCACCTGCACGGCGCCGCCGGTGAGTATCGTCGCTGCGAGGTAGAACCCGACCGCCCAATACTGCCGGGCCAGCAGCAGAACGCCCACGATCAGTATGGGAATCAGCAGCGACGCCGTGAGCCCGAAGCCGAGGTAATTCAGCACCAGCGCTGGCGCGTCGAGGGTCGGCCCGCGAAACCGATCGATCCAGGCGAGCCAGGACCGGTCGATGGCGAGTGACCCGGCATCGATGGTGTCAGCGGTGCCACGCAGCAGCACCAGATAGCCGAGGGCGATTGTGAGAGCGAGCGCACCGAGACCGCTGATCAGCGGCCACCGACGCGTGATGCGTTTCGCGCGTGGTGTCGCCGATCCTTCCGGATGCCGATCACTCACCATGGGGTAATGCTAGATCGCGCGTACATCATTCGCTGACAAATTCGCCCGGGGTCTTGTCGGGAAGCCAGCCTCACCAGGACGGCTGACACAGCCGGCCGGTCGCGGTCCATTCGGCGACCTGGGACGGGCGCACCCAGACCGCGCTGGCGGCATCCGCTGGGGGAATGTCACTGAACGGTGTCGTCTTGCGCACCAGTCGCTTCAGACTTGTGTGGATGCTGGCCAGGTCGCGGTCGGCGAACCCGGTGCCGACCCGGCCGACGTAGCGCAAGGCCCCGTCGGTGGGAACCCCGAGCAGCAGGGATCCGATCGTGCCCAACCGGTTTCCTTTGCCGGGCCGTCAGCTGCCGACTCCGACCTCCTGGGTGCGGAAGTGTTTGATTTTCACCCAGTCTCGCGTCCGGCGCCCCGCGCTGTAACGGCCATCCTGTCGTTTGGCCATGATGTCTTCGAGCCCGAGCTGGTCGAACAGCAAGAACTGCACCGGAGTCTTCTTCACCGCAGCGGCCACCTCCTGCGGCTCGGTCAGCCTCAGGCGGGTTTGCAGCAGCCCGAAATCGGGGCGTCCGCCCGGGTCGACGGCCACGATCTCGCCGTCGAGCACCGCGGCATCCGTTTCGGTGGTGGCCAGCGCGGCGAGCAGATCGGTCGTGAGATCGGGATAGGACACGGTCACATCGTGCCCGTTGCGGGTGACCAGACGCACGCCCTGCTCGGCCGGGGAGACGTAGGCGAGGGCGCGCATGCCGTCCCACTTCATCTCGAACGCCCAGTCGTCGTCGCCGAGGTCGGCTGCGGAGCCGGCGGCGGCGAGCATGGGGGAGTAGGTGTTCTTGGGTGGTGCGTGGCCGATCTGCCCGGCGGTCGGGCGGGCATTGGTGTGTGAACCGCCAGCCCCGTCGCGTGGCTTCATCCGGTGAATCAGCCCGTTGTTCGCCGCCCCGCGTCCGGCGCTCGTGCGAATCAGGGCGAACCGGGCGGTGCCGCCGAGTCGGGCGTGGGGTTCGCCGTGCAGAGTCACGATCACTTCGTCGTCGCGCCATTTTTCGAGGTCGTAGTCGTCGCGATCCCAGATCTTGACGTCGCCGGCACCATATTCTCCAACCGGAATGTTTCCTTCAAAGCTGCCGTGTTCGAGCGGATGGTCCTCCACGTGAACCGCAAGCCAGTTCTGGGTCGGCGACACCGGCACGCCGCGCGGCAGAGCCCACGACACCAGCACCCCGTCGTGTTCGAGGCGGAAATCCCAGTGCAGGTTGCGGGCGTGGTGCTCCTGAATGACGAAACTCTGCCCGGCGGTCTCGCCCGGATGCAATTCCGGAACGGATGCCGGCACCGGCTCCGGTGTCTTGCTCGCGTCCCTCTTGTCGCGCATCTGGACCGGTGCGATCACCTTCGGACTCGTCAACGTGCCCGTCAAGGTGTATAGCGCCACTGAAGATCACGACGTCTCGCTGCACCGGGTGCACGATGCCGATGGGGGACGCATCCGCTATCAATGTCGGTGTGAAGTGTGTTCCAAGGTCGTTCCGTATGACCACATCGACACGGCCTTCGACAACGGCGAGCAGACCGTGGTGCTCAGCGCCGAGGACTTAGCGTCGTTGCCTTCCGAGCACAGCAAGGAGATCAACGTGGTCGAGTTCGTGCCGAGCGACCAGATCGATCCGATCATGCTCGACAAGAGCTATTTTCTCGAGCCAGACGGCAAATCGTCGAAGGCGTACGTGTTACTCTGCCGCACGCTCGAGGCCACCGATCGTACGGCGATCGTGCACTTCGCGCTGCGGCAGAAGACCCGGCTGGGCGCGCTGCGGGTGCACGGCGACGTGCTGATGCTGCAGTCCCTGCTCTGGGCTGACGAGGTGCGCGAGGCGAAATTCGGGTCCCTCGACATGCGGGTTAACATCAGCTCCAAGGAGCTGGAGCTGTCGGCGGCCCTGGTGGAGTCGTTCGCGGCCGATTTTGCGCCAGATGCCTTCAGCGACGACTATCAAGATGAATTACGGGCCCTGATCGAGGCCAAACTGAAGCGCGGCGACGCCGTCGACACCGAGAAGACGCGCGCCCCGATGAAGACGATGGCGAGGGCGGCGAGGTGCTCGACCTGATGGAGGCCTTACGCCGCAGCGTCGAAGCCAGCCGGGATCGCGCCAAGCCGAAAGCGAAGGCGAAGCGGGCTCGTTCCGCCTCCTGACTTCCCGCCACTTCACGATTCGCGGGAGCTGCGCCGCTGCGCGGGAGGCGGAACTCCCGCGTACTGGCGCAAGTCCAGCGTGGCGCGTTGCGCTGGGGTTCTGGCCAGGCGCTAACTCCCGCGTACTGGCGCAAGTCCCGCGCGGCACGCTGCCGCGGCGACGAGCACGATGTTCGGGGCGGTGGCACCATGGCGACATACCAGAACCCACCGAAAGGAACGTCACCGTCACCGGCGTCATCGAGTTCGCACCGGGGGAGCGTCCGACCGGACCGTTCACCGTGACGGTGCTGATTGAAGACGTGTCCAAAGCGGATGCTCCGAGCACCATCGTGGGCCACTCCCGCACCGAGATCCCCGCGCTCGCCGCGGACACGAACTCCGATGCCGCTGCCGGGTTGCCGGTGACCGTGACCGTGCCTGCGGACGCGCTTGCGGGCATCCGTCTGCTGAATTTGCGCATTCATGTGCGGGAGGGATCCCCGGACACAGAAGTGCGCCAGAAGTCCGATTCGCGCGAACCCCTGACGCACGTCGCGGCCGGGGAACGGCCCCAGCCTGACTCGGCCATCGAACGCCCCGACATCACCGAGGGGGATTTCGTCTCGACGCAGTCCCACCCGGTACTGCCGAAGGGGTCAGTCCGTGTCCCGGTTCAGCGTGTCTGAACCGGCACGCACTTCGGCCTCGTCGAACGACGTGATCACGCCGCCGAGGCTCTCATAGCCGGTGAGCGATGGACCCCACGCAGCGCCGTTGAACCACTTGTGGAACAGCGCGCTGTTGGTGCCGGTGAGGAACACGTCCATCCGGCAGGGTGCCCAGGACACGACGCGCGGCTGCGAGGTGGCGATGCCGCCCATGTTTTCGTAGCCGGTGACCGATGGCCCCCAGGAGCTGCCGTTCCACCACTTGTGATAGAGCGCGCTGTCGGTACCGGTCACGAACAGGTCGAGCCGGTCTGGCGACCACGCGACCGCCTGCGGAACGCTCTCGGCGATGCCACCCATGTTCTCGTAGCCGGTGATCGAGGGACCCCCCGGCTCCGCTGAACCACTTGTGGAACACGGCCCGGTTGGTACCGAGCACGAACGCATCCAACCGGTTCGCACCCCACGACACCACCGGGCTCGAACTGGCCCGTACGGTTTGCGGATACATGAGGTTGACCGCGGCGATATCACCGGCCGATAGCGCGGTGCGCTGACCGATCTGCGCTCCGGCCTGCACCAGGGTGATCGTCTCAAGCCCATTCTTCGAGAACGCGGTGCGCGGATAGTGCATGATCGAGCCGTAGTCATACCCACCGACATCGTCACCGTCGACGATGTGCTGGTCGAACTGGTTCTCCATACCCGACTCAATGTTGGCCACGTTGATCGTCACGAAGGCGTTGCGATCCTCCCGACTCTGTTCGTGCCAGAGCCCGACCGCATGGCCGATCTCGTGGATCGCATTACCGGTGCTGCAGCCGGTCCCCAAACTGATGGTTTGCATGCCGTTACCCTGCATACCGAGCATCGACCAGCATCGACCAGCATCGACCAGCATCCGCCAGAATCGCTGAACTCGATGAAGTTGGAGAATTGCCCCGTATTGGCCGCCGTGCGTTCGGTAAAGCGGATGGGAGTGCTGGCCTCCCAGTGGGAGATCGCGTCGCGCACCCGCTGCTGGTTCGGAAGGGCGGCGTTGATCCGAAACGGAACGTGGGCGTTCGGCCATCGAAAGCGCGCGCCGGTGATGGCCACGCCGCGGGCACGACCGTCGTCGTGGCTTTCGGCATCCTTGGTCTGCTCCAACTCGGCAACCGTGCCCAGCACAATGTCACCTTCGAAGACGGCCAGATTGTTGACCTTGTAGTAGACCACTTCGGTTGGCCCGAAGGTGACGCCGGAGATGAAACCGGATGCCGATTCGCCCGCTTGAAATTCACCCTCACTAACGAATTTCTGGTCGCCCCCGGGGCCGGAAATATTTTCTGCCATGGAACTACTCCCTGTGTGCTCTGTCCCTTGCTGGCACTGTACCGGAACGCGCGTCAGGCTACGCCGCCGGGCGTTATCGGAGCGTTACTCGGGGCCGGTGCACGGAGTCGCGCCCGGCGGCCCACAGTTCGGCATTGCGCACCACGATCAGTCCGGCGTGCCGACCAGCCGTTCGATCGCAGCGAGCGGGATCGGCAGCCAGGCGGGTCGATTGCGACTCTCATAGACAGCCTCGTAGAGAGCTTTGTCGAGCTCGAAGGCCTCGAGCAGGGCAAGCTGCTCGGCCAGTTTGAGGCCGGAGCGTTCCGCGTAACCGTCGAGGAAAGCGCCACGGCAGGCCATTGCCCAATCGGAAATCATCGGCAGATTCTTCGTCATCGCACAGGACGACGAACCAGCTGAGGCGAGGGTGACCGCGGCTTCGGCCGTGGTTGCCGTCATCGCGCCGGACACGTAGGAGAAGGATCGCAGCATGCCGGCGACGTCGCGCATCGGGACATCGGGCCGGGTGCGTTCCCGCAGAGTGCGTAGCGGTTCACCCTCGAAATCCAGCAGCACCCAGCCGCGGCCCTGCACGTCGAGAACCTGCCCGAGGTGAAAGTCACCGTGGATGCGCTGGAGTCTGGGCCACGCCGCGGATTCCGCCCGGGCAAACACCGCTTCGATGGCGCTCTGGTATTTGGCCAACAGCGGGACTTCACGCAGGGTCTGACTGCAGCGCAGTTTGATCTTGGCCATTTCCTCGGCAATGACTTCGGGGCTCGCCTCCAAGGTCGGCAGGGTGCGCGCGAGATCGTGGTGCACGTCGGCGGTGGCCTGCCCCAGCCGGAAGGCCGGGCCGGTGAAATCACTGCCCGCGGCGGCAGCGATCAGGGCCGTGCGCCAGGCATCCGGTGCATCGGGCAGAAACTCCTGGGCAAATGCCAGGTGGCCGACCGCTCTCTGGCCGGGCTCGGCCGGATCGTCCCACTGGCCGAGCACGGCACCGAACGGCAGCGGGATGCGAGTTGAGCCGGCACCGGCCAGCGCAGCCTGCACCGTCACATCCGGATTCTCTCCCGCATGAATAATTCGGAAGACCTTGCAAATAATCGGCACCGCTGGCGAACCGGATGCGTCGACGCGCTCCACGATGATCGAGGTATTGGATTGCTCTCCGCTGAGCACCCGACTCGATATGACGGTTGCGGCCGTCGTGCTGGAAGGGGCGGTGGAGCGCGGGCGCAGGTCCTCGCCCCGCGCGCTGGCGGCGGAGCGGTCGGTCGCCGTTGGATTGGTGGACACGGACACGTCCTGCCGCTCCATGAATGCCAGCAACGCGGCAGCGAAGGCGGGGTCGTAGGCGGCATCGTAAATGTAGCGGGCGTTGAGCGAGCCCGGTTGGCGCACGGTGATCAGGGCGTTGTCGGCGCCGGGCAATTCCTCGAAGCGTTCAGTGGTCGGCAACTGGTACAGCGTGTGGGTGAGGCTCGCTGTGTCGAGCACGAAATCAACGCGGATGGTGACTCCCGGCTCGGCGCAGTCAAGGGCGAAGTGCCCGATGCTGCGCAGCGCGGGAACTCGCCCCTTGTTGCCGAACCAACGCTGCGTCGACACCCAGGCATTGACGTAGCTGGGCAGTGGGGTGCCGCGATGGTTGGGGGCGAGGTCGGCGGTGTTGTGGGGCTGCGAATCTCGGTCTGGACGGTGAGCGCTGTCTCCATCGATCATGCCGCCAGCGTAGCGTCCCAACCGGGATTCTGTCGGCGCGCCCGAGGACCCGAACTTGGGGCTTGCGGTAGCCTCTGTCAAGCCCCCTAACCGGGATTGCGTCGATCGGGCGACAATTTCGGCGCCCCAAGTTACCATTGTAAACAATGGACAGCGTGGTGGGACGCCTTCAGATGATGCTAGACATCCATTCGAGAAAGAACCGTGCAGGGTATGCCCCAGCGATATTCATTGGAACCAGTCGTGCAGGAATCAACTCCGTCGATCATCGCTCGCAAACTGCGCTACGCGATCGCGCACGGCGAGGTCGCTCCCGGGTCGCAACTGGGTGAGGCAGAACTCGCCCGCGAACTCGGTGTCAGTCGAGGCCCTCTGCGCGAAGCCATGCAGCGCCTGACGCAGGAGGGACTCCTGGTCAGCATTCGCAACCGGGGTCTGTTCGTCATCGAGATGACGGACGCTGAGATTCGTGACATGTACGTGCTGCGCACCGCCATCGAGTCGGCGGCCTGCAAGCTGCTGGTGCGGGCGGACCACGTAGCCGCCGGCAAGGAACTGCTGACCCAGGTATCAGAGATGGAGAATGCTGCCGCCATCGGCAATCGTGCCGCCATGAGCGACGCCGACATGGTCTTTCATGAACGCCTCGTCGCCCTGAGTGGCAGCCGCCGCCTCGCGCGCATCCACAGCACCCTGATGACGGAGACCCGGATGTGCCTGACCGTACTCCAGGACTCCTATCGGGTCGACGGGGAGTGGATCGCGGAGCATCGCGGTATCGCCGAGGCTGTGTTCAACGGCGATGGGCCGCTGGCCGAGAGTCGGCTCAGCGACCATGCCGAGGCCGCGCTGGCGCGACTGACCGATTCGACGGCATCCATTTCGGTGTGACCGGCATCTGAATGCCCGGACCTTTGGGGTCGGGCACAGTCGTTCCAAGCCGGTAGCTTCGCCTTTTTGTTCCCGGCGGCGAACGATTCAGGCCGTGCGCGGCGGCAGGATGACGTGGGGCAGACTGGCCGGTTCGACGCGGATGCTGGTGCGCTCGCAGCCAGTGCACTTGAGGACGTAGAGCGGAAGGGTGATGCGCAGGGCCTGCGCGGGGTTGGGTTTCAAATCAGCGGGTGACTTGCAAAACGGGCAGGTGAGTCGCATCGCGGGGGTTTCCCTTGGCTCAGTTCTGCGCAAGCGGTAGCTCGCGTCAGATTGACCATAGGGTGTTCCGTGTTTCTCTGCTGCCCCTTGAATTCGCCGCCAAACTGTGTGTAAAGAACAGTCTGGCCGCACCGCTAAACGGATGCCGCGAGCAGGCTCACGACGACGGTGTCGTCCTTCGTCGACAGCTGGCCGACCTCGGCGAACCCGAGGCGGCCGTGGAACGCGAGGGATCCCGGATTCGGCGGTTCGAGGTTGACCTCGCACAGCACCTCGGCGAGCAGCTCGCGGCGGGCCGCACCGAAGATGGCATCGTAGAGAACCTGGCCGAGCCCCTGCCCGCGAAAACCGTCGGCCACGACGATGCGGTCGACGTAGAGAAAATCGGTGGATCGCTGGGAGAACCAGCGGTAGTTCTCGCTCGCGTACTCGGCGCCGGCGACAAAAAGGATGGCAAAGCCGAGTACCTCGGCGGCCGCATCGTCGTCGGCGACGACAGCGACCGCGAGGTGGCTGTGTTCGACCAGCGCGACCAGTGCCGGCGCATCCAGCTCATTGACCGCTGGAACGGCGGCATTGTTGAGCGCGAGCAGGCGCGGCAGGTCGGCGGCCACGAGGGAACGAATCGAGTAGGTCACCCACTAACGATAGGCCAACGCCCTGGCCCGCGAACCACGGGCCCGCTACGCCTCCGAGCGCGCTCCGGCCCGGTACACGGCGGTCGCGATGACGAGGTCTTCCCATGACATCCCGGTGCTCTTGAAGACGCGCGGAGTTTCCGCCGTGACGGCGACGGTTCCCGTCACGATGTCAAGCAGCGGCACGAGCTCGTGCGGGGCGATGACACCCTCGGCCACCGCGATGATGACGTCGCCGGCCTCCCGTTGCGCCGTGGCCGGGTCTTCGACGACGACCTGCGCGCGGGCGAGGAGCGCTGAGTCGAGCTCACGGGCATCCGTTTCGTGCGAACCGACGGCGACGACGCAGCAATCGGCGTGCACCAGGCTGCCGTCGAACAGCGGAGTACGCGCGGTGGTGGCGCAGACGATCAACTGGGCCGTTGCCACGTCAGCGGCCGTGCCGACCTGGGCCGGCAGGCCGCTGGCGGTCACCCGGGCGGCGAACAGCTCGGCGCGGGGCTGGTCTCGGGCCACGATCGTGACCCGGTCGATCGAGCGGATGGCCCGCATCGCCTCGATATGCCCCCAGGCTTGCGGCCCCGACCCGAACACCACCAGGTGTTCTACGGCGGCCGGAGCCAGGTAGTCGGCGGCCGCGGCCGACACTGCCGGGGTGCGCAGGGTCGTGATCGCGGCGCCGTCGAACAGCGTGATCGGCGTGAGCGTCAGGGCGTCGAGCAGCAGATAGACGCCCTGAATGCGCTCCCGACCAAGGGCCGGGTTGCCCGGCGCGACCGACGCCACTTTGATGCCGACGAAATCCGAAGCTTCAGTGGGCATGAGCAGCAATTGGCCGTTCGCGACCGCCAGAACCTGCCGGGCCAAGTCACGCACCGGATCGAGCCCGGTGGCGAGCGCGTTCTGCACGGCTCGCACCGCCGCACCGTAGTCCACCCGCTCAAAAATCTTTTCGGCGGTGACCATGGTGGTCGGAGCGGGTCTGGAGCTTGTAAATGTCATCCGTCGCAGACTATCGGGCGGCCTGCGTCCGCAGCACTGCCAGAATGGACTGTCGCCGTTTCAGCCTGGCGACACGTTTCACGGTGGCAAGAGGAGACAACGGCGTATGACTCACCAGGTGAGCACGACCAAACCGAGCACGGATAGCTACCGGGCCGCCCGCGACCAGTTGCTGGCGCTGCGCAACGATCATTCCCGTGCCGCGCAGGAGTTTGAATGGCCCGACGTGGGGGAACACTTCAACTGGGCCACCGACTGGTTCGACGTGCTCGCACGCGGCAACGACAAAATCGCTTTGTGGATCGTCGAAGAAGACGGCAGCGAGCAGAAGTTCAGTTTCGCCGAGATGGCGCAACGCTCCGACCAGGTGGCCACCTGGCTGGCCCGGCAGGGCGTGCGGCACGGCGACCATGTCATGCTCATGCTCGGCAACCAGCTCGAAATCTGGGAGGCGATGCTCGCCATTATGAAGGTCGGCGCGGTCATCATGCCGACCAGTGCCGTGCTCGCCGCTCATGACCTGACCGACCGGGTGCTTCGCGGCGGCGTCACCCATGTGATCGCGAACTCGTCCGATGCAGCCAAGTTCGACGATGTTCCCGGCGACTACACCCGCATCAGCGTCGGCGCGCCGCGCCCCGGGTGGGCCGACTTCGCGGACGCCTACGCGCTCACCCCGGAACCCATCGCGACGGTCGTGGCATCCGGTGACCCATCGCTGATCTACTTCACCTCCGGTACGACGAGCAAGCCCAAAATGGTGCTGCACTCGCAGACCTCCTACCCGGTCGGCCACCTGTCGACCATGTACTGGCTGGGCCTTCGCCCCGGAGATGTGCACCTCGCCATCAGCTCGCCCGGCTGGGGCAAGCACGCCTGGAGCTGCTTCTTTGCCCCGTGGATCGCCGAGGCGACCGTATTCGTCTACAACTACTCCAAGTTCGCTCCCAGCGCCCTCATCGCCCAGCTGCATCGAGCGAAGGTCAGCACGTTTTGCGCGCCGCCGACGGTCTGGCGCATGCTCATTCAAGCGGATGTCGGCCCCCGGCCGGCCGCCCTGCGCGAGTTGCTCTCCGCCGGGGAACCGCTTAACCCCGAGGTCATTCGGCAGATCGACAACGGCTGGAAACTGACCATCCGCGATGGCTTCGGCCAGACCGAGACCACCGCCATCGTTGGAAACGGTCCCGGATCGGTGCTGAAGGCCGGGTCGATGGGCCTGCCCCTGCCCGGCGTCTCGATCAAGCTGCTCGACCCGATCACCGAACTGCCCGCCGAGGAAGGTGAGATCTGCCTCGACCTGTCGACGAGCCCGGTCAACTTGATGACCGGCTACCACGGCGAACCCGACCTTACCGCGCACGCCATTCGCGGCGGTTTTTTTCACACCGGCGACGTCGCCACAGTGGATGCCGACGGCTACCTCACCTTTATCGGCCGCACCGACGACGTGTTTAAGTCGAGCGATTACAAGGTGTCGCCGTTCGAGGTGGAGAGCGTGCTGCTCGAACACCCCGCGGTCGCCGAAGCCGCCGTGGTTCCCGCGCCCGATGCCACCCGGCTGAACATTCCCAAGGCGTACATCCACCTCGCCCCGGGCTGGGAGCCGACGGCCGAAACCGCCGAAGCCGTGCTTCGGCATGCCCGTACCGGCCTGCCCGCCTACATGCGGGTGCGCCGGGTGGAATTCTTCGAGCTGCCCAAGACCATCTCCGGCAAGATCCGCCGGGTTGAACTACGCGAGCGCGAAGCCGACGCGGCAAATGCCGGCACCCGGCTGCCGAATGAATGGCGCGACGACCAGTTTCCGGGGCTCACGCGCTAGCAGCATCCGCTCGAAAAATCTGCGGGAAAGTCGGCGCTTACAGCCCGAGACCGGGCCTGGCCCCCTCGCTAGCGTGGAAGCATGACCCTCCTCGACAACCCGCGTGCCACGACAACCGACGACACAGGCTGGGCTGGCTTCACCGCCGGGCCGTCGCAGCACGGCCATGATGTTCGAGATTTGATCCAACGCAACTACACGCCGTTCACCGATGATGCGAGCTTTCTGACCGGCGCCACCGACCGCACACTGGCGCTCTGGGCCCGGCTGACGGAGATGTTCCCCCGGGAGCGCGCGCTCGGCGTCTACGACGTCGACCCGACCACCCCGGCATCGATTACCGCGCACGCCCCCGGCTACATCGACCAGCCGAGCGAGACCATTGTCGGTCTGCAAACGCATGCCTCGCTCAAGCGCGCCATTATGCCCTTCGGCGGCTGGCGCACACCCGGGTCGAGGTACTGCCCTTTCATCAGATGGGCGAGGACAAGTGGAATCGCCTGGCCATTCCGTATCCGCTGTACGGCGTGCTACCGCCCGATTCCGCGCTGCAGGAGCGGGTGCGGGCCCAGTTCCGCGCCCGCGGCCTCACGACGTTCTGGCTAGAAGCGGGCGAGCAACTCCGTTTTTTTGGCGTGGAATTCGGCATCCGTCACCACGCCGGCTTCGCGCAGCTGACCGAGCTGGGAGAGGTGAAGGGCGATTCCGGTCGCTCCCGCAGGGTGGCCTTCGAGTTCGCGGCGCGCGGGCGCGGGGGCGAGGGCCGCGACCGGTGCCGGTGCCGGGGTGACCGGGTGCACCGCGGCCACCCCTGTGGCGGGTGAGTGACCGGACTGGGACATCCGGTCGATCCAGGCCAGTGCTATCGCCGAGAGAATGAAAACCATGTGAATGATGACCTGCCACAGCACGCCGTCCCAGGTGTAGATATTGCCGGTGATGGTTTCGGTCGGGTTGTTATCGACGGGGGTGCCGCGCGCGGCCAGGTCGCCGACCTCGATGAAGGTCTTGAGCAGGTGGATCGACGAGATGCCGACGATGGCCATGGCGAGCTTGACCTTGAGCACGTTGGCATTGACGTGGGAGAGCCATTCCGGCTGGTCGGGGTGCCCTTCCAAACGGATGCGGGACACAAACGTCTCGTAGCCGCCGATAATGACCATGATCAGCAGGTTCGCGATCATGACGACGTCGATCAGGCCGAGCACCGAGAGCATGATCGCGGCTTCTTCGACGTGGATGCCACCGTCGTCCCCTGGCACGGTCAGCGAGGTCCAGACGTCGCCGCCGAGGTTGATGAGCTCGACCATGAACACGATCACGTAGATGATCTGCGCGATGATGAGCCCGATATAAAGCGGCGCCTGCAGCCAGCGGCTGAAGAAGATCATCAGGCCGACGCTGCGCACCCAGCGCGACTGCGGGCGGAACGGGCGGGGGAACTCGGTTTCAGTCACCGGTTGATCATAAGGGAGGCCCGGGTGAGAACCTCCTGTGCGCCGCAGCGCCTGTGGACGTACGCTGACGTGTTGATGAATCCGGTCACGATGGCTGCGCGCCAGCATTGTGGGCGCCTGGGCGGGACGATCAGGAAGGTCGCAGCGAACGCTCAAGAGCTCTGCGGCCGGTGGGCAGGCCTCCGGACAGATCGGTCGGCTCCAGTCCGAGCAGCGCGGCGAAATGGGCGGATGGTTCGACGCCGAGCTCACGGCCCAGATGGGCGCGAAAACTGCGGTACACCGGCACCGCCGAGGCATAGTTGTCTTCGGCGAGATGGCAGCGCACGAGCAGATGCTGGGTGCTCTCCCGCAACGGATCGACAACCGCAGCGGCACGGGCCGCGCCCAGGGCGCGACTGAAACTGCCGGCCAGCAGATGGGAGCGGGCCAGGGATTCCAGGGCGTCCACCCTCTGATTGAGCAGATGGTCCTGCTGTTCCAGCACCCATTCCTCGTACCAGCCCGGCAACAGGTTGGCCTCCTGCAATACATCGACGGATTCCGGCGGCACCGGCAACCCGCCGGTCAGGGTGATCTCGGTGATCAAATCGCGTACCTTGTGCAGATCCACACGCACCGCCGCGTCGAGCTGCAGCGGATCGGTTGCGTGGAGCAATCGGGGGAGTTCGTGCGAAATACGAAACACGCTCGCTCGCAGGTTGCCGGCCGACTGACGCTCGGAGCTATCCGGCCAGAGCAGCGCGGCCAGCACGTGCCGCGGTTGGGTGTGCAACACGGCGAGGGCCGCGAGCAGCCGCTGCTGGCGGGCACCGACCTCGACTGGCACGCCGCTGTAGTGTAACTGCCAGTAGCCCAGCACGCGAAGATCCCAGCCCGGTGTCACTGAAAATCCCATGAGTGCTCGATCCGCGAAAAAGTACAAAGCTGACCCGCAACCTCAGGCGGGATCCGCTACCGCCCAGAATGGCCACCCCGGGGCGGTTGTCAATGCCGTGTGCGCGCCAAAAAGTGGATGCTCCGCCACCGCCAACGCGTGCCCCCGACAGCTGGCAGTAACCAGCCAGTAACGCCGGGGTTTGTACAGTTGGCCTGCGGCATCCGCTGGCAATCGGCCCTTTTGATCGGATCGTCATGAAGCAATTGGCACTCTGCGTGGGCATCAATCGGTTCGAGAACCTGCCGATGAGTAGTTGGCTGAACGGCTGCGTCAATGATGCCGAAGACCTCAGTGCATTGCTCGGGAGCGCCTTCGGATTTGCCGACTCAAGCATCACCCTGCTGACCGACCAAGCCGCGACCCGGGATGCGGTTTACGGAACGCTGGTCGAGGCGCTCGACCGGGCGAATACCCCGGGGGAGCATCTGGAGCGCATTCTGTTCACCATGTCGAGCCACGGCACGCAGGTGGCCGACACCGATAACGAAGAGCCTGACGGCGTCGACGAGGCCTTTGCCACCTGTGACCTGCGTCAGGTCGGCACCCAGTGGGACCTCGAATCGCTCATCGTCGACGACGAACTGCACACCTTGTTTTCCCGGTTGCCCGAGGGGGTGCTGCTCGACGTAATTTTCGACACCTGCCATAGCGGTAGCGGCCTGCGGGCGATGGACCAACTCCTCCTACCGGATGACCGTCGTCCACGCTTCGTGCCCCCACCGACACCGCTAGGCCGGGACGGCACAGCGGTCGCGGGCGCGAACACCCGCATACTGCGCGATCTGGTGCGTACCTCGTCGGCCGTTGCGAAGCCCGTGTCGCTGGCCGCATGCCAGGCCGACCAGGAAGCGATCGACGCGAACTTTGACGGGCGGTACAACGGCCCGTTCACGCATTTTCTGCTCGAGGAGCTGCGCAGCGGGGCCGGCGCCAGTCGCGCCGACGTCGTCAAGCGCGTCAACAAGAAGTTGCGCGCCCGTAAGTTCGAACAGATCGCGCAGCTCGAGGCACCCGACCCCGGCAAAACAACGGCGTGGGGCACCGCGTTCTGAACGCCGCGCTCGTGCGCAGAAGACGGGTCAGGGGTGAAAGGTCGGCCGACGCAGTTCGGCTACGCCTGGTGCCGGGGTAGCGGGCGCGGCGGCGGGCGGCGGTGCGGGCGACTGTGCGGGGGGCGGCGCGGCAGCCGCTTTCAGCGCCGGGCGAGCGAGGGCGTGCGCGGCGAGTTTAGCCCGCTGCCGATCCAGGTCGAGAATCGGCTTGAGTGCGGCGAAGCTCAGACGACCACCCTCGTCGAAGCGCAGTTGCCCGCCACCGCGAATGAAAACATTCGCCTGGGTGGTCAGCCCGAATCTGCGCGCTTCAGCGACGGTGAACGTGAATTCCTGGGTGAAGGTGGCACCGATCTCCGACACCACGAAGCCGTCCGGCCCAACCCGAAGTGTCGGCCGCACCCGTTCCACTGAAATGGGGCGAGTGGGGTCGATCTTCGCCGCCTCCAGCAATTTCGGGTTCTCCCAGAGAAAACGTACGATCTCTTCCGGGTCGGAGCTGAGGGCGGCCAGCCGAATCGGGTACCGCAGTCCAATGAAGGTCGCAACGCCCGAAAGGTCGTGGTTCGGCGGCAATTTGATGCCGAGCTCGGCGAATGCCTCGGTAACGACGGGACGATACTCCAGGTCGTCGTCGGGCACGACCGCCATGTCGGCGGCGAGGATTCCGCCCAGCAGGTCTTCCCAGGTCACATCCACCGGTGCCATGTAGCCCAGGCTGCGGATGAGCATTCCCAAGACCTGACGGCCAACGTCTGCGCCGGCGCGGGCGATCTGGTACAGTCTCGAGCGGCCTCCGGGCAAGTCGAGCCGCTTCAGCCAGAGTCGCACCACCACGCGCAGCAGTACCTGCACGATCGCGCCGCCGCGAGCGTGCGGGTCGCGCAGGGTGCGCCAGTCGGGCGGACTGTCCTCGCTCAGGGACGACCGAACGGTTCCGCGTTTGAAGAGCTCATCGCCCAAACTGAACAGGTCGCTCCGAAGTACATCCTCGCTGAGGGTATCGAGGTTGAGGGTGTCACCGCCGGACGACGTCAACATTTGTTCGACCAGGGTGCGGGTGGAAAACACGGACAGCAGCGCCACGAGGTCGGCGAACGTTTCATGCAGGGCGAGAGTGGATGCCGCCACCGCGTACACCTGCTGCGCCAGGAATCGGCTGTCCTCCAGCAGGGCCGCCAGATCATCGGGCGGTTTCTCGTCGACGATCATCCACGGCGGGGTCGGGGAGCCGATGTCGAGACTGAACGGCTTCTGACGGGGCTTTCGCACGATCACGTCGAACCGGGCGCTGCGCGGCCCCGGGCCGATGCGTTCGACCGGAACCCGCAGCGTGGTCGTGAGCAGCGGCGCGGGTTCGCCCGGGGCGGATTCGGGGGGACCGTGGTGAACGGCCCCTCGGCCAGAACGGTCAGGCTGACCGGCAGACCACCCTGCCCGGCGTCGCTCAGCCCTGGATCGCTCAGCCCTGGATCGCTCGGTTGCGCGAGCGACGCGTCAGCAGACTCGGGATCGATACCAGTTGTCATGGCGGCCCCCACAGCATCCGTTTCTGTGTGCAATATGCAACCGCCGGCGTGGTTTGTCAAGGCTTCGGGTGAAGTAACGCAGCAGTAACGCTGGAGCGACATAATCGCAACGCCCCACCCCTGTTCCAGCATGAATTAGATGACATGAACTGAATGAGAGGAACGGTGCCATGCCCGAACCGATGCCCCCCGCCACACGGCAGCCGCCGCTGTCTCCAAGTGAGCTCGACCGCCTTCGCCCGCACGTGGTCAACCTCAGCGGCGGCAAATTCTCATCGAGTGGAGTGTTCCAGACCACTAAAAAAGATGTCGACGCCGTTTTTGCGACGCATCTGCCGGCCTTTGTTGCCGAGCATGGCGGCGTCGTACCCGTTGTGTTCTGCGCCCACGGCGGGCTGGTCGGCGAGCAGTCCGGGCTGCGGATCGCTGCCACCCAGGTGGAGTGGTGGAAGTCCAACGGCGTGTATCCCATTCACTTCGTCTGGGAGACCGGCCTGGCCGGGGCCATCGCTGGTGCGGTGGGGGACTGGGCGCAGGGTCGTCGCGGCTGGCTCGACGAGGCCAAGGACCGCGTGCTTGAACTCGCGGCCCGATTCGGCCAGGGGCAGGCGATCTGGGGGCAGATGAAGCGCGCGGCCGAGGCTGCATCGGCCGGGGACGGCGGCGCCCGCTACGTCGCTGAAGCACTCGGCGCGTACTGCACCGCCCACCCCGACACGATCAGCGTGCACGCCGTTGGGCACAGTGCCGGATCAATCTTTCATCCCTTCTTTATTCCCGCCGCTTTGAAGGCCGGGGTACCGGCCTTCGACACGCTCAGCCTGCTGGCTCCGGCCGTGCGCACCGATGTGTTCGAGAAGCAGCTCGTGCCTTTGTGTGGCCAGGAGGTGAAGTCGCTGGCGTTGTTCACCATGACCGAAAAACTCGAGCGCGCTGACACTTGCCTCGGCGCCTACGGAAAGTCCCTGCTCTACCTGGTGCGGGCGTCGTTTGAGCCCGAAGAATTTTCGCCCATTCTGGGCCTCGAGGAGTGCCTCCGCGCCGACCCGGTGCTCAGTCGACTGTTCGGGCTGTCCGGCACGAGCGGAGGCATCGCTGACATTATCTGGTCGAAAGCAACGGGCGGCCCCTTGACCAACCGCAGCACCTCGACCAGCCATGGCGGGTTCGACACCGACATCCCGACCATGGACAGCGTCGCGCGCCGGGTCACCGGCAGCTCGCGCATTCAGTCATTCCCGATCACCCGCTCCCGTGGCGACGAGCTCTGGCCGGTACCAGGCCCGGCCACGCCCCGGCGGGCCGGAACCCACCACGCGCTCTGTGTCGGTATCAACGCGTATCCCGGCGGCGATGCCCTCTACGGCTGCGTAGCGGATGCCGAGGCCTGGGCAGCGCAGCTCACCGCGGCCGGTTTCGCGGTGCGCACGCTGCTCGACGCGGAGGCGACCCGGCAGAATATTCTGCTCGGGCTGCTCGACGTGGTGGCGAGCAGCGTCGCGGGCGATGTGCTGGTCTTTCAGTACGCCGGGCACGGCACCTACGTGGACGACCTTGACGGTGACGAGGCGGAGTCCGGCAACGAGGAGAAGCAGTACGACGAAGCGCTCTGCCCGATCGACTTTCGCGAGGGCAATTTGATCATCGACGACGACCTCGGAGAGATCTTCGACCAGCTGCCCGACGGCGTCAGCCTCACCGCCTTCTTCGATTCCTGTCACTCGGGCGACGGCCAACGCCGGTTGCAACTGCTGCCGGTCGATGTGGAGGACCTGAGTACGGCATCCGCTCCCCATGGGCGTCGGGCGCGGTACGTCATCCCCGACAAGGAGACCAGCGAGAAATACCGGGCCAAGCGCGGGGCTCCCGCCCGGGCCGGCAAGCGGGCCTTGGCGCGGGAAGTGCTGTTCAGCGCCTGTAAACCGACCGAGGTGGCGTACGAGACAGGCGGTCACGGCGATTTCACCGTGGCAGCCAGCCTGCTCGTGGTGCCGAGTGCAAATCGGCTGACCAACGGCGAGTTCCTGGCGAAGATCCGGGAGGCATTTTCGAGTCAGCCGCGACAGTACCCCGACTTCAACGGGCCGCGGGCCGCGAAATCACGGGTCTTCCTGGCGCCGCTGGTGGCTGCCGCAGCGGAACCGACTGATCGGCCGCCCGGCACCGCATCTGGCACGATCCCCGCCGCGATAAAGTCGCTGCTCGACCCGGCCGCAAGCCCCGGGGGCGGGACCGACGCGCTCGCGGCATCCGCTGGTACCGCCGGATCGGCTGGCGTCGCTGCCAGTCACGAAGCGGATGCTGCGGATCGCGCCCGCGCGGCCGCCGCGTTCCTGCGCGCTGCCGCCGACTTCATCGACGGGTAGTGGCCCGCTGGTGACCCCGAAAGACGGTGGGTGCCGTTGACGACGTGACCGACGGCATCCGCTTATTGTCGACATCTTTCGCATCCATCGCTGTGGCCTGCGACACTGGAGGAACAGCTCTGCGCCGAGGTCGTCGGACCGAATCGCGGAAACGATGTACGCGCCGGCTCCTCGGAAGGACCCCATGCTCGATTTTCTGTTCAGCCCGATCCCCGGGATCATTTTCACGATTGTCGTGGTTCTGCTTATCGGCCTGATTTACGCCAAGACGATCTATAAGAACGCGGGGCCCGATGAGGCCCTGATCATCACCGGCAAGAAGAGCCGCAAGACCATCGTCGATGGCGCCACGCTCGAGGAATCCGGCCAGCGAGTCGTGCATGGCCAGGGTGTGTTCATCACGCCGTTCTTCCAGAAGGCGTTCAAGATCAGCCTGCGCAGCCGGGCGATTGAGATCACGGCCGTCGCGCAGGACCGCAACGGCATCACGCTCTCCGTCGAGGCCGTCGCCATCGTCAAGGTCGGCGACGACCCCGCTGCGATTCGCGCCGCCGCCCAGCGGTTTCTTGGGCAGGACAAGAACATTGACGGCTTCGCGCAGGAGGTGCTGAGCGGTTCGCTGCGTTCGTCGATCGGTGCGACCGACGTCATGACCGTTATTCAGAAGCGCGATGAGCTCGGTTCCTCGGTGCTCGCCACGGCTCGCGAATCACTCGCCAACCAGGGCCTCGACGTTGACTCCTTCGAGATCAAGGGCATCACCGATGAGAACGACTACATTCGTGACATCGGTCGTGCCGAGCAGGCGAAGGTGCGTCGCCAGGCCGAGGTGGCCGAGCACGTTGCGAACCGCGAGTCGCAGGAAGCCCTGATTACCGCCGAGCAGGCCATCGCGGAAGCGCAGAATACGCTCGCGCTGCGTAAGGCCGCGCTGCAGCTTGACACCGACAAGGCGTCCGCCGAGGCCGCCGCGTCGAAGCCGCTCGCCGAGGCGAAGGCGCAGCAGGCCATCGTGCAGGAGCAGGAACTGACCGCCCAGCGCCGGGCCAGCCTGCGCAAGGCCGAGCTTGAGTCCGAGGTCAACGCGATCGCCGACGCCGATGCCTACCGCATCCGGGTCACCGCGATCGCGGCGGCCGAGGCATCCGTTGCCAAGGCCACCGCCGATCGCGACAGCCGTGTCGCCAACGCCGACGCTACCCGCGCGGAGGGCCAGGCCGAGGCCGACGCCATTCTCGCCCGAGGAACCGCCGAAGCGACGGCCACGCGCCTCTCCGCCGAGGCCGTCGCCCAGCAGTCCGAGGCGCTCATTCAGCTGCGCCTGATTGAAATGCTCCCGCAGATCGCGCACGAACTGGCCGCACCGATGGGTAACATCGACCAGCTCACCGTCATTTCAACGGATGGCGCCAGCCAACTCTCCAAGAACGTCGCGTCCGGCTTCAGCGAGGTCGACGCCGTGCTCGGCTCCACCATGGGAATCGGCATCAAGGACCTGCTCGGTGGGCTGCTTGGCGGCACTGCGGGAGCCGCTTTGCGGAACGCGACGCCCAGCCACAGCGGCGCATCCGCGTCGACCACTGGTGCTGCGCCGACTCACTCGAGCGCAACCGGCGCTGCGTCACAGCAATCCGGGGCGGCGCCAACGTCGGCGTCGGCCGCCGCTGCGCCTTCGACAACGTCGGTGGCCCCGTCCGCAGCGACGGCTGCCGCAGCGGCGCGATCAGCAGCCCAAACATCCGTTTCGCAGTCGATCGACGGCGTTGATTTCGATGCTGTCGCCGACGAAGCTGCTGCCGCAATTACCCGTGCGGCGGCGGCCCGGCTGCCCAAGAAAGCTGGGGATCGCCTGCTCCCGTAGCTGGCAGAAGCGCGGGAGATTCGCTCCCACGGCCCCGGTGCAGCTAGCGTTCGAAGACTGTAACAGTGTCTGGCCAGCGCCCGGGGGCGCGGGATCACCTGCCCCGTATCCTCCGGCACCGAAGTGCGACCCCCGACCTCGTCAGCAGCCGGGGCCGTGGGGGTTGGTGAGGCAGTCTTCGGCGACGAGTACGGTGGATTCGTTTGCGGCCATGACGGTGAATGGGGCTGAGGGCATGGTGATGGTGCCGTCGACTGGGCGCCAGCCTTGGTCGCCGAAGCTGTAGTCGGCTTGGTATTTGATGGTGAGGACGATGGAGTAGGTGCCCTGGGCCGTGTACTTGTGGCTGG
>NZ_SOFE01000001.1 GCF_004402405.1 Cryobacterium levicorallinum | reverse complement strand
GACCAGCTTCACGGCCTCGTCTTTGTACTCAGGGGTGAAGTCCCGACGTGATCTTGCCATAGTGAACATTCTCTCTTGTGAGGTGTCCACACAACGGGGTCAAGGCCAATCTCACTGAACTGGGCGGTATCCGAGGCATTGCCGTTGTCTACGTCACCAGTCGGCGGCTTGGCGCACGTGCGACGCAGTGCAACCGTAGCCAAGAACCGCCGTCACTTGGAGCGAGGTGCGTCCTTCCCCGACACGATGCTGCGAATGACGGCGATCGGCAGTTTGGGCTTCCTGTTCGCGTCGGTCAACCCGTTAGTTTCCTGCATTGTGTCCGTCAGCTGGGTGTAGCAGAAGCCGGACAGTAGTGGGTTGTCCCGAAGGCTGCCCACGAGACCTGACACGCGACTTTCGAAGTCCTCATGGCTCGTTGCTGTCGTGTAGCCCCAGGAGTCATCGGCCGCGTCGGGCGCGAAGCTGACCCCGCCGAATTCGGTGACCATAATCGACTGACCCTCGACTTCGCGGGGAATGAGCTGCAGGCGACGACCTGCTGGACCCATGCCCGCAACGAGGGCGCGGATGGCGTCGATGTTTTTGTAGTTGGCGTCGAGTTGTTCGGCCGTGCCGGCATAATCGTGGATCGTGAGAATGTCAGAAATGGCGTGTTCCCAGCCGTCATTGGAGATGACGGGGCGGCTCGGATCGAGCGCGCGAGTCAGAAAGTAAAGCGACTGGGCGAAGCTCAACTGGGCCTCGTCGTGGGAAATCTGTTGAACACCCCAGCTTTCGTTGAGGGGCACCCAGGTGACGATTGACGGATGCGATCGGTCGCGGCGCACCACATCCGTCCATTCGCGGGTAACTCGCGACACTGCCGCCGATGAGAACTCATAGGTGCTCCCCATTTCGCCCCAAATGAGAAGTCCGAGCCGATCCGCCCAATAAAGAAAGCGGGGGTCCTCGACCTTTTCGTGAATTCTTGCTGCGTTGAATCCGAGGGCCTTGATGAGCTCCACCTCGTCACGCAGCGCCTCGGCGGACGGGGCAGCGAGGTGCGACTGTGGCCAGTAACCCTGTTCGAGCACCGATCGCACGAAATAGGGTCGGTCGTTGAGCAGGAACCTACCGCCGTGAATGCTGACGCTGCGTAGCCCAAAATACGAGTATGAATCGTCGAGGATGCTCCCGTCGTCAGCAATGATTGACACATGCGCGTCAATCAGCCGCGGGTTTTCCGGCGACCACAACAGAGTTTCGAAGGCCTGACCGTTGGCCTGTCGCGCAATCTGAATGGTTGCTAGAGATCGCGGCTCCAGGGTCAGGAAAGACTGCCTGGCGAGGATTTCGCCCGCGATGGAAAGTTCCACCTGCACGGTTACGCCGGTCGCCGGTCGCCGGGCCAAGCCCACGTCGATCTCAACGTTCCCAGCCTGCGCATTCGGGGTCCAATTCAGTGACTCGATGCGCTGGTCCGGTACGGACTCAAGCCAGACCGGTTGCCAAATGCCCGTCGTACGGTGGTACCAAATCACGTGCGGCTCTTCGAGCCAATCCTGTTTGCCGCGCGGCTGGGCGACGTCGTGAGGGTCATCCTCGGCCCGCACCACTAGCACGCAGTCCTTTTGGAGCGTCAGCGCTTCGGTGACGTCAAAGGAGAAGGGCGTCTGGCCGCCCTCGTGTGACCCGATGAACTGACCATCGATCCATACCGATGCGCGGTAGTCGACCGCTCCAAAGTGCAATACCACCCGGTCGCGTTCTGGCGACAGACCACTAGCGGCCACGTCTTCCGGGCTAATGACGCGTGAATACCAGACGACAGGGTGGAAGCCAGGATCGCTGATGCCGGACATCTCCGACTCCGGTGGGAACGGAACTTTGATGACCCGGCCAAGGTGCGAAGCATTGGCGAACCAACGCTCTTTCCCGCCAATGTCTTGGTCGTCGTGTTCGAATGCCCACTCGCCGGCGAGGTCGTGCCAGTTAGGGCGGACAAGTTGGGGGCGGGGGTACACGCCACCCTGGGCACTGGCAGAAATCGGGAGAGAACGCGACATACCGCAATCATGCCGATAAATTACAGCGCTGTAAAGTTTTGCGAGATTGGAAACGCTAAAAAGCGTGCGGAGCACTCTCGCGCACCTCGAGCGAATGCCCCACGATTACGTGTCGGCCGACGCCCCGGTATCCACCAATGCGTTCCTCGAGAAGATCGAAGGCAGCCGCGACCAGTGCGGTCTTTTTCGGCGCCACCGAGGTGAGTGTCGGGGACGTGTAGGCAGCCAGGAAGGTGTTGTCCCAGCCGACCACGGCCACATCTTCAGGTACCGATCGCCCAGAATCGTGGAGGGCCTTCAGCGCGCCGATCGCGAATCGGTCGTCGCGGCAGACCACGCCGTCGAAACGCACCCCGCGCTCGATGGCATCAGTGACTGAGCGAAGGCCGGCTTCCGCAGTGAATTCCAGCGCGGTGAAGACCAGCTCAGGATCCAATCGAATCCGTGCCTCAAGCAGACCCTGCTGGTAGCCAAGAAGACGCTGACTTGTCGAACCAGTGATGTCCGCCGCGATGACGCCGAGAAAAGCGATGCGTCGGCATCCGCTTGCCAGGAGATGCCGCGTAGCATCGAGAGCAGCCGAGACGTTGTCGATCATCACGTGGTCGGTCATAACTGGCATAGCGGCCTCGCCGAGCAAAACTAGTGGAGTGCCGGCATCGAGCTTGGCAATGTCAAGCGTCCCCATGCGGACAGGGTGAAAGATCACGCCGTCGACCAGCCCGGCTTCGCGATCGCTGAGTACCGCGCGCTCCAAATCAGGATCGCTCAAAGTCTGCTCGATGATGACGCGGTATCCCCGCCGAGTGGCTTCTTCGGCCATTTGACGTGAAAGCTCTGAAAAGTACGGGTGGTCGATTTCCGGGATGGCCAGGGCGATCATTCCGGTTTTCCCGGTAGCCAGACGCCGTGCCGTCAGGTTAGGGCGATACCCGAGCTGGTCGATTGCTGCTTGCACCTTCTCGCGAAGGGCAGGGGCCACGTGGGGATAGCTGTGGACGACGTTCGAGACGGTCTTCATGGACACGCCCGCAAGTTCTGCAACGTCAATTAGTCGAACCCTTGCCATGTTTGTTCCGTCCAGTCCGGTCCGGTCCATCCTAGGGGGGACTGCCGTTGGCGCTGGAAACGCCCTAGGAGTTGAATTCTTCTGGTGTAGACAAATATCTTTCTAGCGCTGTACATTATCGGGAGGCACTCGTTTGCTGCACCGTTGCGTGCGGGGAGTGTGTGACCGGCTTTGCGCATGGGTCGCGGAGCGATGTTTTCGATGAGGAGGACGAACGATCATGAAGCAGAAAGACTTCTTGGGGTGGCGAGCTATTGCAGTCACCGCTCTCGGCGCCGCACTCACGCTGGTACTTGCCGGGTGTTCTGCGGGTGAAAGCGGACAGTTGGCGAGTGAGCCCTTCACCGGTGAATACACCGGACCTGAAGTCGAGCTGTCCTATTGGAACGGATTCACCGGTGGTGATGGCCCGTTTATGGAAACGATGGTCTCCGAGTTCAACGCGGAGCACGACAACATCAAGGTTGTCTCAAACACGATGCAATGGGCTGACTTCTACCAGCGCCTTCCCGCAGCGGTTACCGCTGGCGAGGGCCCGGACGTCGGCGTGATGCACCTGGACCAGCTCGCGTCGAATGCCGCGCGAAACGTCATAGTGCCGATCGACGATCTCGCCGAGGAGTTGGGTCTGACGTCGGCTGACTTCACCGAGGAAGTCTGGGATGCCGGCGTCTATAAGGACGCCCGTTACGGCATTCCCCTCGACGTGCACTCCCTGGGCATGTACTACAACACCGAACATTTCGCCGCGGCGGGGATCACGGAAGCCCCGACCGACGCTGCTTCTTTCCAAGATGCGCTCGACAAGCTTCAGGCAGCTGGCTATGAAACTCCCTTCTGGATGCCGACGCGGTGGCCAAGCCACCTCATGAATCTCTCCGTGCTCTGGCAGAACGGCGGTGAACCGTATGGCGACGACGGAGCAACGTTCGATTCAGCGGCCGGGATAGATGCACTTGAGTGGCAGCGCTCCATCGTGGACGACGGATATAGCCCGAGTGACGTTGCCATCGACTCCCAGTACGTCGCTTTCAAGAACGGTGAGACCTCCATCACCTGGGACGGCATCTGGCAGATCAACGATCTCGCCGAGTCAGGACTTCCGTACGCGGTTGCCCCGATTCCCACAATCGGCGAAACAGACGCCGTTTGGGCCAACTCCCATAACTTCTTCCTCCCACGCCAGAGCAGCGCTGACCAGAACAAGGTCAACGCGTCGAAGGTGTTTATCGCCTGGATAAGCGAGCAATCGGCCGAGTGGGCAGGCTCGGGCATGATCCCCGCTCGTCAGTCAGTACGCGATGCGGGCGCCCTTGAGGGACTCCCGCAGGAATCAATCGCCGAGACGATCGATTCGATGCGTTTCCTGCCGCCCATTCCCGGGATCGGCCAGGTGCAGACTGAGACACTCGAAATCGCCGTCGCCGACGGGGTTCAGGGAACAACAACGCCGAGTGAGTCGCTCAAAAAAGCCGCCGCCACGGCGACGCAACTCATGGACGACAACAAAGCCTCGTTCGGGGGCTGACCAATGTCGACGAAGGTTGGTGAGCGCGCTCTTCCTAAGGGTAGGGCGCGCCGCCCCTCGACTTCCGAACCGGAGTCGCAGAAGAAACGTGGAGTACGAGCGGGCACTCGGCAACAGGGGATAGCAACGCCCTGGCTTTTTCTCGCCCCCTACCTGCTGCTGTTTGGCAGCTTCGTCATCCTCCCGGCAGTTCTCGGGGTGTGGATCAGTCTTCATTCCTGGGACTACACGCTGCCAAACAAACCCTTCGTCGGCCTCGGCAACTACGTCGCCTTGTTCTCCCCTGGGACGACGATTTCTGGCCCGTTCTGGGGATCCATGCGGGCCACCGGAATCTTCACCGTACTCAGCGTGCCGCTGCTCCTGGTTGTCCCGCTCGCTGTCGCCCTACTCATGAGCAAGAAGTTTCCCGGACGGGACTTTCTCCGAGCCATCTACTTCGCCCCCTACGTGCTCGGCGTCGCTGTCATTTCGGTACTTTGGCGGTACCTGCTCGACAACAACATTGGCCTCGTGAACCACTATCTGGGACTCCTCGGACTCCCGGACGACACCGCGTGGACGACAACGACGCCCGCGGCCTGGGTCGCACTCGTGGGAGTGACTGTCTGGTGGACGCTTGGATTCAATGCCATTATCTATCTCGCTGGCCTTCAGGACATCCCTATTGAGCTCTACGAAGCCGCCCGTGTTGATGGTGCCGGGCCGTGGATGCAGTTTCTGCACGTGACGATTCCGGGGCTCAAGCCCATCCTGTCGTTCATCACGATCATCACCCTCCTTGCCTCCGCCAACATGTTTGGCCAGTCCTATCTCATGACCCAGGGCGGCCCCGGACGCGAGACGCGCACAGCCATTTATCAGATCGCTGACACGGGATTGCGAAACTTTCAGATGGGCAGCGCCGCAGCGATGAGCTACGTACTGACCATCTTCCTCATGGCGATCAGCGCCTTTGTCTTCTATATCTTTCGCGAGAAAAAGCCCAAGAAGCAAGAGAAAGAGGTTCTCTCGTGAGCAATGTCACGAGCACGATCAGTGCGGGATCCCGCGCACGCCGTGCACGCCGGCGGAGCGGCGGTATTGCTCGCGTCGCCGTTCTCGGCGCGATCGCAATCGCGTTCATTAGCCCGATTATCTTCATGATCGTGACCAGCCTCAAAACCCGGGCCGACGCGACTGCTATTCCACCGTCGTGGATTCCGAATCCGATTTCTCTGCAGGCTTTCGCGTCTATCCTCGCTCCCGGGACCGCGACGCCGGTGCTGCAATGGTTCGCAAACAGCATGGTTGCAGCAGCGCTCAATGCCGCGCTGGTCGTCATCACGGCGTCCCTCGCGGCGTATCCGCTCGCACGGATGCAGTTTCGCGGCAAGAATTTCGTCTTCGTCATCATCGTCGCGACCCTGCTGGTGCCGCCGGTTATTCTGGTGATTCCCAATTACCTCATCGTGAGTGAACTGGGGTGGCTCAACTCGCTCGTCGCGATCATCATTCCAACGGCGGCATCCGCTTTTGGAGTGTTTTTCATGCGACAGTTCTTCGTGGGGCTGCCCGTGGAGTTGGAGGAGGCCGCCCGGCTCGATGGGGCTAACCGATTCGTGATCTTTACGCAGGTCGTTCTGCCGCTCGCCAAACCCGCTCTTGCGACACTTGCATTGCTCGCCTTCCTCGCCAACTGGAATGACTTCCTCTGGCCCGTCTACGTCTTGTTCAGCCCAGAGGTGCAAACTCTGCCCGCAGGCCTGTCCACGCTTCAATCCGCAAATGCGGTCCGCTATGACCTGCTGATGGCCGGCGCGGTCGTCGCGAGCGTGCCAGTGCTGGCGCTGTTCATCTTTCTCCAGCGCTTCATCATCGAGGGCGTTTCGCGCTCTGGCGTGAAGGGATAGCACCTGATGAACTCGGCTCGCCGTGCATTTTTGGCGTGCGTGTCCGCCGCCATCATGACGGCCCTCGCGGTGAGTGGCTGCACGGCGGCGGTGGAGCATTCGGGATCCCCAGCGGACGCCATACCAGGAGCCCCGGTACTCAACGTGAATTTCGCTGATCCCGACGTGGTACAGGTCGACGGCACGTACTTCGCGTATGCCACCAACGACAACAACCGCAACGTGCAGGTCGCCTCCTCCGCCAATCTTCTCGATTGGGAGGTGCTGCCCGACGCGTTGCCGAAGCTTCCGAGCTGGATCATTCCGGGAAAGACCTGGGCACCTGAGGTAACGAGACTCTCCGATGATTCCTTCGTCATGTACTTCACGGCGACGAATTTTGCGCCAACGCTGCAGTGCATCGGTGTTGCCACCGCCAGCGACCCAGCCGGACCGTTCACCGTTCAGGGCGACGCCATGATCATCTGTCCAGAAGACGAAGGCGGCGCGATCGATGCGAGCACCGTGGTCATCGACGACGTCTTGTATCTCGTCTGGAAAAATGACGGGAACTGTTGTGAACTCGATACCTGGATTCAGGCTGCCACGCTCTCTCCCGATGGGCTCAGCGTCACGGGCGATCCCATCATGCTCCTAATGCAAACCGAAGATTGGGAGGGTAGCCTTATCGAGGCGCCGACCGTTATAACTCGCGGTTCAGGACTTGTGATGCTCTACTCCGCGAACTCCTACGGAGACGCCAGATACGCGGTCGGTGCTGCATCGGCTGCCTCAATCGACGGCCCATGGACGAAGGAAATTGGTCCGATCCTATCGACGGACAGCTCCGGGGGTCTATATCGTGGCCCCGGTGGCCAAGACCTGGTCATGGATGTGGATGGTCAGGACTACCTCGTTTTCCACGCGTGGGACAAGGATTACACGTACCGCGCCCTGCACGTTGCCGAGGTCGATTGGGGCGCCGACATTCCTCGAATCGTGATTCCCAACGAAGCAATCCAACGTTAACTGAATGGTGCCACATGGGAAACTCCATATCGCTCAGGCCGCTGTCGGGAACACAATTCGTTCTTGAGGCTCACGGCTACACCGCCTCGATCGCCAGCATCGGCGCGAGCCTTCGATCGCTCCGATACCACGGGCGCAACCTCATCGTGCCTTTCGACGCCAATCAAGTGCGGCCCTTCTTTCGCGGCGCCATCCTGGCACCGTGGCCGAACCGAGTCGTGGATGGAAGGTACACATTCGATGGCATCGAGCAACAGCTCAGCATCACCGAGCCGTCGAGGGGACACGCGCTCCATGGACTCGCGTCCTGGCTGGACTTTGCTGCGGTGAGGCAGACGTCCAATCGGCTCGTTCTAGAGGCAACCGTCGAGGCGCAACCTGGGTATCCTCACCGGGTGACGCTAGAGGTAGATTTTGCGCTTGACGGCGAGGGCCTTCGAACGAAAGTGACGGCAGTGAATTCCGGTCCAAAAGCTGCCCCTTTTGGGGTCGCTCCGCACCCCTACCTTGTTGCCGGGGCTGGCCGCATCAACGACTGGACGCTCGAACTCCCCGCCAGGAAAATACTGACTGTGACTCCTGACCGTCTCATTCCCCTTCGCCTTCGTGACGTCGATGATAGTGATCTTGCCGCCTTTGATTTTCGTACGCCACGGACTATCGATAACACTTTCATCGATCACGCCTTCACCGGCCTCGACCGGGATTATGAAGGCAACGCGACAGTTCGCGTGACGACGAACGGCGGCAGTGGAGTGGCCCTGAGCTGGGATAGCGAATGCCCGTGGGTTCAGGTGCATACTGCTGATCAAACCGCACCCTTGACTGACAGGATTGGACTAGCCGTCGAACCAATGACCTGTCCTCCGGATGCTTTCAACTCTGGAATAGACCTGAACGTCCTTCAGCCAGCAGATCCCGCACGCGCCTCCTGGACGATTCGAGCAATCGACTAGCCAAGCGACGCCGCTCCGGAATAAAGCGACAGGCGTCGTTCACGGCTACCGGAAGCGCACCGGAGACCTTACGGGGTGGGAAATTGTAGCGGCCGTCAGAGTGGAGGGGCGGACGGTGGAAGGTGGATTCGTACCACCGCCGGCCCCCATTATCGGGACTTTTTCAATCGATGCTCTTGCCAATGAGCGCTACAAGAGTCAGGTCCGGTTTTTCCGGCTTCGGCCCGATGAAGGCCGAGAGCCCCTTTGTTAGTGGCCGCCGCCGAGGTTCCCGGCCAAGCGGCTGTGCAGCTCGTGGCTGGCCTCGTTGAGCCCCTCAATCACGACGTACTTATCCTGCCGCTCATACTTGTAGGAGATGGCGTCGAGGGTCGCGACGGTGGAGGCGTCCCAGATGTGTGAGGCCGACAGGTCGATGACGATGCGGTCGGGGTCGTCGGCGTACTCGAACTGGGTCATCAGGTCGTTGCTCGAGGCAAAGAACAGCGCCCCGGTCACCGTGTAGTAGGCGGTCGGCACGGGCTGGTCGAGCTCGACGGTGCGCTCCACCCTGGCGAGGTGGGCGACGCGACGCGCGAACGCGACCATTGCGACGATGACACCGACGACGACGCCGATCGCGAGGTTGTGGGTGAGAACGATGACGACGACCGTGGCGACCATGACGGTGGTCTCGCTCTTCGGCATCCGCTTAAGAGTAGACAAGCGGATGCTGTGCCAGTCGAATGTGAGATAGGACACGATGATCATCACCGCGACCAGGGCAGCCATGGGCACAACGGCGAGCACGTCGCCGAGGCCGAGCACGAGAACGAGCAGGAAGACGCCGGCGAGGAAGGTGGAGATGCGGGTGCGAGCGCCGGAGGCCTTCACGTTGATCATGGTCTGGCCAATCATGGCGCAGCCGCCCATGCCGCCGAACAGGCCGCTCATGACGTTGGCGACGCCCTGGCCCCAGGTCTCGCGGGTTTTGTTGGAGTGGGTGTCGGTGATCTCGTCGACGAACTTCGCGGTCATGAGAGATTCGAGAATTCCGACCAGGGCCATGCCGAGGGCATAGGGGGCGATGATCGTGAACGTGTCCCAGTTGAGCGGGATGTTGGGGAGGAAGAGCTCGGGCAGGCTCTCGGGCAGTTCGCCCTGGTCGCCGATGGTGGGGACGGCGATGGCGGTCACCACGGTCGCGACGGTGAGCATGACGATGGCTACGAGCGGTGCCGGGATCACCTTGGTGATGCGCGGCATGACGATCATGATGATCAATCCGGCGGCGACGAGCGGGTAGACCATGAACGGCACGCCGAGCAGCTGGGGGAGTTGGGCACCGAAAATGAGGATGGCGAGGGCGTTGACGAAGCCGACCATGACGCTTCGCGGAATGAAGCGCATGAGTTTGGCGACGCCGACCAGACTCAGCACGATTTGGAGCACCCCGGCGAGGATGACGGTGGCGATGAAATACTCCATGCCATATTCCCGCGCGACCGGGGCGATGACAAGCGCGATCGCGCCGGTGGCGGCGGTGATCATGGCCGGGCGCCCACCGACGAAGGAGATGGTCACAGCCATGACGAAGGAGGAGAACAAGCCGACGCGCGGGTCGACGCCGGCGATGATCGAGAAGGCGATCGCCTCAGGGATGAGGGCCATGGCCACGACCAGGCCGGCGAGTACCTCGCGGGTGAGCAGGCGGGGCGTGCGGAGCGCGGTGAGTACCGAGGGCTCAGCTTGGTATCGATTGGCTGAAGCGGATTTTTGAACAATGGCCATGAGGCCTCCAGAAGCTGGGCCGGGGTGCGGCCGAAGTGGATGCAGAAGAGTTGGGTGGGCGCCGCGGTGCGCACCTCCACCGGTCGTTGAGGACAAGGCCATCGAGGACAATGGTGGGAGAGTGGGCTCACAGATGAATGTCAGCCGACTTCTGCAACACTACCCTGACGTAAGGGTTGATCGTAAATTTCAGGGAAAGAATGCATCCGGTGACGTCAGGCGCGATTGGATCCGCGGTCACGATGCACATCGGCGAACTCGCCGAGAAGACCGGGCTGTCGCTGCGCACGATCCGCCACTATGACGAGGTCGGCCTGCTGAATGCATCCGCTCGCACCGATGGTGGTTTTCGGCTCTACTCGCCCGATGACTTCACCCGGCTGATGCTCATTCGCCGCATGAAACCGCTCGGCTTCACGCTCGACGAGATGATGGCCCTGCTGAAGGTCATCGACACGCTGCAGGGTGGGCTGACCGGATCTGACGTTCCGGAGGTACGCGCCGAGCTCGAGACCTTCATCGCCCAGGCGGTCGAGCGTCGGCAAAAACTGCAGGATCAGCTGGGAATGGCCGACGAGTTTCTGGAGCTGCTGCGGGTCCAGTAGAGGCTACCGGGCGGGTTTGACCGCCTTCACGATGGCCCCGTGCATTTCGGGGGCGACCTCGTGGGTGTAGAGAACGCTCGGGTCGGCGAAACCGGCCTGGTGCAGGGCATCGAGGTACTCCTGGTGCGACAGGGCTCCGGCGATGCAGCCGGTGTAGCTGCCTCGGCGGATGCGGTCCTCTGCGCTCAGCTGGTTTTCGGCGACGACGTCGGAGATTCCGAGGCGCCCGCCGGGCTTGAGCACTCGGAACATCTCGGCGATGACCGCGTTCTTGTCGGCCGAGAGATTGATGACGCAGTTGGAGATGATGACGTCGATGGTGTCATCGGCCAGGGGGATGGCCTCGATCTGGCCCTTGATGAACTCCACATTGGTGGCCTCGGCTTTGGCGGCGTTGGCGCGGGCGAGTTCGAGCATTTCATCGGTCATGTCGAGTCCGTAGGCGAACCCGGTCGGCCCGACGCGGCGCGCGGAGAGCAGCACGTCGATGCCGCCACCGGAGCCGAGGTCGAGCACGATTTCTCCCGGGCGGAGGTCGGCGACCGCGGTTGGATTGCCGCAGCCGAGACTGGCCAGAAAGGCTTCCTCGGGAATCTCCGAACCTTCTTCGGCGGTATACAGGGTGGATCCGAACACATCGCCGTTTATCAGATCGGTGGGGGCACAGCACGACGTGCTCGAGACGTCGGTCAGTTGGAGGGCGGCGGCGGCGTAGCGCTCTCGCACGCGCTCCGTGATCTCAGATGTCTTGTCCATAAGTTGATCCTTTCCTGTAGGTCGCGGCACCAGCCTACTGCTACATTGATACTTATCGATATAGCTGCAGACGTTACTAGGGAGATCGACATGACTGCCATCCGAATCTACGAACCGGCCTTGTGCTGCGACACCGGAGTCTGTGGTGTCGACGTCGATCAGTCCCTGGTCGAGGTGACCGCCACCGTGCGCAGCCTGCAGGAACTTGGCGCCGACATTCAGCGCCATAACCTGGCCACCGATCCTCTCGCCTTCACCACGGATGAGACCGTGCGCGCCTTCATGCACGTCGTCGGCTCTACCGGCCTGCCGCTCACCGTCGTCGACGGCGTCACCGTGGTGACCGGCGCCTACCCATCGAAATCCCAGCTACTCGCCTTCGCCGGCCTCGCTGCCGTAGCGCCGACCGACCGGCCCCAGCTCGGCCTGACCGAGAAATCGGCAAGCGGATGCTGCGGCGGCGCCACCGGCTGCTGCTAACACATGAAGTTCCTGGCAGACCCGCCTCGGTTTCTCTTTTTCACCGGTAAGGGCGGCGTGGGGAAGACATCCGTTGCCTGCGCTTCGGCCATCGAACTGGCCGAACGGGGTCGCCGGGTGCTGCTGGTGAGCACCGATCCGGCCTCCAATATCGGGCAGGTGTTCGGGCTCACGATCGGCAATACGGTCACTCCGATTGGCGCCATTGCCGGCCTGAGCGCACTCGAAATCGACCCGGAGCAGGCAGCGGATGCCTATCGCGAACGCATTATCGCCCCGGTTCGGGGGCTCCTGCCGGAGCGCGAGCTCGCGAGTATCGCCGAGGGCCTGTCCGGATCGTGCACGACCGAGGTCGCCTCGTTCGACGAGTTCACGAACCTGCTCACCGATGACGGTCTGCTCACGACGTACGACCACATCGTGTTCGACACCGCGCCGACCGGGCACACCATTAGGCTTCTGCAGCTTCCCGGTTCCTGGACCGAGTTTCTCGACGCCGGCAAGGGCGATCCGTCCTGCCTCGGACCGCTGTCCGGGCTCGACAAGCACAAAGCGGTGTACGCAGCGGCCGTCGCCGCGCTGGCCGACCCCGAGCGAACGCGGCTGGTGCTCGTGGCGCGAGCGCAGGCATCCGCTTTGACGGAGATCGAGCGCACGCACGCTGAGTTGGCGCAGATCGGAATTCGCGGCAGCTACGTTGTCATTAATGGAGTGCTGCCAGCCAGCGCGGGAACCGAGCCGATCGCCGTAGCGGTGCGCAATCGCGAATCGGCGGCGCTGACGGGTATTCCGGCGGCCATCGCTGCACTGCCGAGGGACATTCTGGAGCTCAAGGCCGGCAACATGATGGGCATCGACGCGCTGCGCACCCTGTTTCGCACCGACCGCGACGGCCCCGGGCAATTGCACGCTGTGGTCGACGTTCCGGACGCCCCACTCGGCCAATTCGTCGACGAGCTGGAGCAGACCGGGCACGGTCTGATCCTCTGCATGGGCAAGGGCGGCGTGGGCAAGACCACAATCGCTGTGGCTCTGGCCGTGGCTCTGGCCGAGCGCGGTCACGCCGTTCACCTGACCACGACCGACCCGGCAGCTCATCTGGTCGAGACCCTGCACGGGAGCCTGCCAGGGCTGCGCGTCTCCCGCATCGACCCCGACGAGGCGATTCGCGATTATCGCGAGCACGTGATGGCGACCAAGGGCAAGAATCTCGACGCCGATGGCCGGGCAGCCCTGGCCGAAGACCTGCTCTCCCCGTGCACTGACGAGGTCGCGGTGTTTCGGCAGTTCTCCCAGGCCGTGCACGAATCACGGCACGAATTCGTCGTCGTCGACACCGCGCCGACCGGCCACACCCTGTTGCTGCTGGATGCCACCGGGTCGTACCATCGCGAAATCGCGCGCCAGATGGGGGACGGAATGGCGTTCGTGACGCCATTGATGCGGCTGCAGGATCCGGCCCTGACCAAGGTTTTGCTGGTGACGCTCGCCGAGACCACGCCGGTGCTCGAAGCGGAGGGCCTGCAGCAGGATCTGCAGCGCGCCGGAATTCAGCCCTGGGGCTGGGTGGTCAACAATTCCATCGCGGCAGCGCACCCCGAGACGCCCTTTTTGCAGGCGCGCGCCGCCAGCGAGGCCACTCAGATCGATATCGTGGTCGCCCGCGCCGACCGGGTCGCGATCGTGCCGCTGCTGGCCGACGAACCGATCGGGGTCGATCGGCTTGCGGCGCTCACCGCGTTGGCGACCGTCTCTTAGCTGGCCATTCCGGGGTGCACCTTCACGAAGGTGATGTTCTTGGTCGGATGCACGGTTTTCGCGGGCGCGCGCGAGAAGCCCTTCGCCCCCTCGAGACGGTTCTGCCCGCGAAACTCGGCCAGGGCATCGTCGAAGATGACGTTGAGCTGTGCGCCGGTGAATTCCTCCGCAGCCCCCTCGGTAAAGCTGATGCTGATGAGCGAGTTGTCGGGAAAGTGCCGGTTCATGCGGATGAAACCATCGGCATCCTGCTGCAGGGTGATCATTGATCTAGTTTGACCTATATGTTGCCGTGTCGGCGCGTGTCGGTGGCCCTGGATAAACTGCAAGCATGACGGAATCGATTCGCTGGGGAATCTTGGCCACCGGTGGCATCGCCCACGCGTTCACGAGCGATCTGGTGCAGAACGGCCACAAGGTGCAGGCCGTCGGGTCGCGCAGTCAGGCCTCGGCAGATGCGTTTGCTGCCGAATTCGGCATCCCCACCGCGCATGCCAGCTATGCCGAACTCGTCGATGACCCCGAAGTCGACGTCATCTACGTGTCGACGCCGCATCCGTTTCACGCCGAGCACGCAGCCCTCGCGTTGAACGCCGGCAAGCACGTGTTGATCGAGAAGCCGATCGCGATCAACGCCGGCGAGGCCCGGCAGATCGTCAACCTCGCCGCGAGCAAGAATCTGCTCGTGATGGAGGCCCTGTGGACCCGATTCCTGCCGCACCTGGTGCGCATCCGCGAGATCCTCGCCGCCGGCACGCTCGGCGAGGTGCGCAGCCTGATCGCCGACCATACCCAGGACCTGCCCGACGACCCGGCGCACCGCCTGAACTCGCTCGAGCTCGGCGGTGGCGCGCTGCTCGACCTCGGGGTGTATCCGGTGAACTTCGCGCACGCCGTATTCGGGTCGCCCGACACGATTTTGGCGAGCGCCTCATTTAAGGCGACGGGAGCGGATGCCCAGGTCGCGACGATTTTTCGCTACCCCGGTGGCCAGATTGCCACGACATTTTCGTCCAGCGACACCCTCGGCCCGACCACGGCGTCGATCATCGGCACGCACGGGCGCATCGACATCGATGGCGTTTGGTACGCGCCGACCAGTTTTCGAGTGCTCGACAACGGGGGCACCGTGCTCGAGGCCTTCGCCCGGGCCGAGTTCACCGGCCGCGGTATGCAGTTCGAAGCGGTCGAGGTTGAGGAGCTGATTCGGGCCGGCAAAATCTCGAGCGACATCATGCCGGCCGAAGAATCGGTCGCCGTGATGACGACCCTTGACGCGGTTCGGGCCCAGATCGGGCTGCGCTACCCGGGCGAATAGCTGGCCTGGAGGCGGGTCGGTTACCATACGGAGGTGGAAGAACCAGTGCAGACACCCGCGTCCCCCGCGGTTGACGTCCCGCGTGGCGGGATCGCTGCTGTCAGCGCTGATCGCCGCCGCGCCTGGCTGATCGCCGCCGGCACCCTCGTCTTCGTGCTGCTCGGCAGTGGCGCCGTGTTCGCGGGAACGCAGACCGGCGCGAATGAGCCGGTGGTGGCATCCGTTGTAGGAACACCCACGGCGACGCCGAGTCCCACGCCGACCGTCGACCCGGCGCGGCCGGTGCCCGCCGAGGCGACTGCAGCCAGCCGACTGCGCACCTGCTCGGTCGCCGGGCTCGCCGCCGACACGAGACTCGCCGATTTTCAGGCGCAGGTGGTCAACGCCAACACCGGCGAGGTGCTGTTCGATCGGGGCGGCACGACCTCCTCGCGCACGGCCAGCGTCATGAAGGTGCTCACCTCGGCCGCGGCGCTCAACGTTCTCGGCAGCGACTACCGCGCCACGACCCGCGTCGTCCGGGGCTCCGAACCCGGCCAGGTCGTGCTCGTTGGCGGGGGAGACCTCACCCTGTCGCGGCTGCCGACCGGCCAGGAACCGTTCTACACCGGCGCCGCGCACCTCGATGACCTTGCCACCCAGACCATGGTTTCCTGGGCTGCCGACCCGGCCAACCCGCCGATCACTTCACTCGTGCTCGATTCCTCCTATTTCTCCGGCCCGGACTGGGACGAAGGCTGGGCCCGAACCGAACTCGGCCTCGGCTACATGCCCGAAATTACGGCGCTGATGGTCGACGGCGACCGGAACGACCCCACCCGCAGCACGTCCGCCCGCAGCGAAGACCCGATCGCTCGCGCCGGCCAGGCCTTCGCTGACGCTCTCGGCGGTGGCCTCGAAATCAGCCAGGCCACCGCCCCGGCCGGTGCAGCCCAACTGGGCGCCGTGCAGTCCGCGCCGGTGTCGACCCTGATTCAGCAGTCCCTGATCGTGAGCGACAACACCCTGGCCGAGATGCTCGCCCGCCTCGTGGCGATCGAAAACGGTGCCGGCAACTCCTTTTCAGCCCTGCAGCAGGGCATCGTCGGCGGACTCGCCGCCTACGGCATCGACACCACTGGCATGATCATCAAGGACGGATCGGGCCTCAGCCCACACAACGCCGTGTCGCCGGCCTACCTGACCGCCCTGTTCGTCAAGGTCAACGCCCGCGAGGGCAACCTCGGCATGCTGTTCGATGGCCTGCCGATCGCCGGTGGGCCGCGCGGATCGCTCTCCTACGCTGACCGTTTCGCCGGTGCGAATTCCGCCGCCGACGGCGCCATCTTTGCCAAAACCGGCTGGATCGATACCGGCTACACGCTCTCCGGCATCATCCACGCCGCCGACGGTACCCCGCTCACCTTCGCCATCTACGCGATCGGCAACGTCAGCTCGAACGCGAAAATCGCCATCGACACACTGACCACCGGTTTCTTCCACTGTGGCGATAATCTGTCGAACAACTGACCATGTAACAACTGACTGTCCAAAAGGAGCCACAGTGACCCGCGCCCTGTTCATCATCGACGTTCAGAATGATTTCACCGAGGGCGGTGCCCTGGGCGTTGACGGCGGGGCGACCGTCGCAGCGGGCGTGAGCGCGCTGCTCGCGCAGCATCCGCTTGCCTATAAATACGTCTTCGCGTCGCGCGACTGGCACGATATCGGCAATGACAACGGTGGCCATTTTGCCCGCGACACGGCACCCGACTACGTCACGACCTGGCCGGTGCACTGCGTGGCCGGCACCGCGGGCGCCGAATATCACCAGGCTCTCACAACGGATGCCGTGACCTTTCACATTCGTAAGGGCCAGGGCAAGCCCGCGTACTCCATCTTCGAGGGCACCACCGAGGCCGGACAGACCGTGGGGTCGCTGCTGACCGAGCACGGGGTGACCGAGATCGACGTGGTGGGTCTCGCCACCGATTACTGCGTGCGCGCTTCCACCCTCGACGCGCTCGAGCACGGCCAGCATGTGCGGGTACTGACCGATCTGGTCGCCGGAGTCGCCGCGCAATCGACCGAGACCGCCCTCGCCGAGATGGCGCACGCCGGCGCGGTGTTCGCCGCGAGCGACGCCGTCGAATGACCCGGTTCGCTCGGCGTCTCGACGGGATACGCATCGCCTTCGAGGCCACGCCGGGGGAGCGACCGGTGCTGTTCGTGCATGGTTTTGCGTCGACCGCCGCGGTGACCTGGGGCGGATCCGGCTGGGTGCGAGCATTCGCCGAGGTTGGGCGCGGCGCGATCACGCCCGACCTGCGTGGCCACGGCCAGAGTGACAAGCCGCATCGGGCGGCCGACTACGCCCCGCGCCAGCTGGCCGCCGACCTCGTGGCCGTGCTGGACACCCTCGAACTGGAACGGGTCGACGTGATCGGCTACTCCATGGGGTCGCGGGTCGTGGCAGCCCTGGCTCGGCTGGCGCCCGAACGGGTACGGCGGCTCGTGCTCGGCGGGGCCGGTCCGGTCGAGCTGTTCGAGACCTGGGACCTTGACGAGGTCAACCGGTTCGTCGTTTCGGGCGCGCTTCCCGCAGATCCGACTATTGCCGGGGTGCTCGGCCCCTCCATCGCCGCCGGTGCCGACCGCCAGGCGCTGTTGGCGTGCGTGCAGGGGGTCGCGGGCTGCACGCTCGACGTGCCCGCGGGCATCCCGCAGCTGTTTGTAGCCGGTGGTGCCGACTCGATTCCGGCCGGGGTGGCGGCTCTCGCTGCCGAACGCGGCGCGCAGTACCTCGAGCTGCCCGGTTGCACCCACCTGAACGCGCTGAGTGCGCGTGCGTTCAAGCAGGCCGCGCTGGAGTTTCTGGTCTGAGCCGCGACCTGCGTAGACCGTTGCCGACGAGGCCAATGCCCCGTTCGGCGGTGTGGGGTCTTCGGGCACGGGTTCTCGCTTCGGCGGGGCCCATTCCGGTGTCGGTTTCCTCACCGGTCGGTGGCGAATTCAGGTAACGAGAACGGATGCGTGCGCCCACCCCGCGAAAACACGCGGCGGTATCGTCCCGGCCACGACCTCCATCCTGAATCCGCCACCGTGCGGACCTCGGGCCATCTGGGCGGAGCGGGCCCACCTTAAGGAAGCGGGCCCATGATCAATCATGGGCCCGCTTTCCGGGCCCGGGCCCGGTCGGAATCAGAGGGTCGTGCCGAGCTTGAAGCCAGCCAGGGCGTCGTCCTTGCGGGTGTAGGAGAAGCCGTCGGCGCCGACGGTCACGGCCATTTCGCGAGGCTCGGTGCGCTCGATCACCGGCTGCGGGTTGCCGTCGAGGTCGAGCACGAGTGAGGCGTCGGTGTACCAGCTGGGTACGACGGGGTTGCCCCACCAGTCGCGGCGCTGGTTGTCATGCACGTCCCAGGTGACGACGGGGTTGTCGGGGTCGCCGGTGTAATAGTCCTGTGTGTAGATCTCGATGCGGTGCCCGTCGGGGTCGCGCAGGTAGAGGTAGAACGCGTTCGAGACGCCGTGGCGGCCAGGTCCCCGCTCGATCAGATCGCTCTTGCGTAGGGCGCCGAGCTTGTCGCAGATGTAGATGATGTTGTGCTTCTCGTGGGTCGAGAACGCGATGTGGTGCATGCGCGGGCCATTGCCGCCGGTGAGGGCGGTGTCGTGCACGGTGTCTTTGCGCCGCATCCAGGCCGCGTAGGTGACGCCGTCGGAGTCCTGAATGTCTTCGGTAACGCGAAAGCCCAGGTCCTCGAGGTATTTGCGACCACGGCCGACATCGGGGGTGACCTGGTTGAAGTGGTCGAGCCGCACGAGCGCGCCCGGGCCCTGCAGGTCGTAGCGCCAGGCGAGGCGTTCAACGTGGGTGGTGGCGTAGAAGAACTCGTACGGAAAACCCAGCGGATCTTCGACGCGCACGCTGTCGCCGATGCCCGTCACGAAGCCCTCGGTGCGACGTTCGGTGCGGCAGCCGAGCTCCTTATAGTAGGCCTCGGCGAGGTCGACGTCTTCGGGGCTGCGCACCCGAAAAGCCATCGCGGCGACGGCAGCAATCGGCCCCTGACGCAGCACGAGGTTGTGGTGAATGAATTCTTCGAAGCTGCGCAGGTAGATCTCGGTGTCGCTCTCTTCGGTGACGACGAGGCCGAGAATGTCGACGTAGAACTCGCGCGACTTCGCCAGGTCGGTCACGACGATGTCCATGTAGGCGCAGCGCAGGATGTCGGGCGGGGTGGCGGTGGGGATTGTCATGGGGTTCTCCTCATTGAGTCAAGCGGATGCGTACGGCTGGTTCTCGAGGCCGCAAGAGTCGGTGGGCGGTGCGGCTGGGCCCACCTTATGAACCTGGGCTCAGTTTCTAAACGGGGCCCGGGGACGGGGCCCGGGGACGGGGCCCAGGCCCCGTCCCCAAAGGGGCGAGCTAGTGGGCTCCGAAGCGGGGGGTGTACACGGGGGCGAGGGTGATGTGCACGGCCTGGGAGTCGGTGTAGAAGTCGATCGACCGGTAGCCGCCCTCGTGGCCGAGGCCGGACGCCTTGACGCCACCGAACGGGGTGCGCAGGTCTCGCACGTTGTGCGAGTTCAGCCAGACCATGCCGGCATCGACGGACTGGGCGAAGTTGTGGGCGCGGGTCAGGTCGGTGGTCCAGATGTAGGCGGCCAGCCCGTACTTGACCCCGTTGGCCAACGCGAGCGCGTCGGCATCCGTTTCGAAGGGGGTGATGGCCACGACCGGGCCGAAGATCTCCTCCTGAAAGATGCGGGCGGTCGGGGCGACGTCGGCGAAGACGGTGGGAGAGACGTAGTTACCCTCCGGCAGGCCGGATGGGCGGCCGCCGCCGGCAAGCAGACGCCCCTCGGACTTGCCGATTTCGACGTAGCTCATGACCTTCGCGTAGTGCTCGGGGTGCACGAGGGCGCCGACCTCGGTCGCCGGGTCGTGCGGATCGCCGACCACGATGCTCGCGGCGCGGGCGGCGTAACGGGCGCAGAAGTCGTCGTAGATCGAGCGTTCGACCAGGATGCGGCTCGATGCCGTGCAGCGCTCGCCGTTGAGCGAGAACACACCGAACAGGGTCGAATCGATCGCGGCGTCGAGGTCGGCGTCGGCGAAGACCACGGCGGGTGACTTGCCGCCGAGCTCCATCGACATGCCCTTGAGGTTCGCGGCACAGTTGCGGTAGATCGTCTGGCCGGTCGTGGTCTCGCCGGTGAACGAGATGAGCGGCACATCCGGATGCTTGACCAGCGCATCGCCGGCCTCCTCACCGATACCGTTGACCAGGTTGAACACGCCGTCGGGCACCCCCGCGGCGGCGAAGATCTCCGCCCACAGGCTCGCCGACAACGGCGTGAATTCGGCCGGCTTCAACACGACGGTGCAGCCCGAGGCCAGCGCGGGAGCGAGCTTCCAGCTCTCGAGCATGAACGGGGTGTTCCATGGGGTGATCAGCCCGGCCACCCCGACCGGCTTGCGATTGACGTAGTTGATTTGCTTGCCGGGCACCTTGTAGGTGTCGTCCGCCTGCGCCACGATCAGGTCGGCGAAGAAGCGAAAATTCTCGGCCGCGCGCTGCGCCTGGCCGAGCGCCTGCGTGATCGGCAGTCCGGTGTCGAAGGTTTCGAGCTCGGCGAGCCGGGCGTCCTGGGCCTCGACGGCATCGGCGATGCGGTGCAGCACCCGGGCCCGGGCGCGGGGCAGCAGGCGCGGCCAGGGTCCGTGATCGAATGCTTCTTTCGCGGCGGCGACGGCCAGGTCGATGTCGGCCTGCTGGCCGGCGGCTGCGGTGGCGTAGGTCTGGTTCGACACCGGATCGAGCACATCGAAGGTCTCCCCACCGACACTGTCGACAAATTCTCCACCGATGAAATGACGGATGCTGGTGGGCAGGCCCGCGGGCACGTAATGAGTCATTATTTGGAGGCCCCGGTCAGGGTGAAGCCGGCGGTCGATGTCAGGTACTCGGAGCCGGCATCCATCAAAATGCGCATCTTGGTGAGGCCTCCGGGGGTCGGTTCGATCAGCGGCGGACGCACAAAGCCGCTCTCGATCAGGCCGCGCTGGGCCATGACCCACTTGCCCGGCGCCGGGTTGGTCTCCACGAATAGCAGGTCGACGAGCGGGTGCAGGCCATAGTGAATCTTGCGGGCGGTGGCGAAATCGCCTTGTTCCCAGGCCTCAAACATCTGCGCGACGGCGGCAGGCGCGATATTGCTCGTGGCGCTGACGAAGCCGGCGCCGCCGAGGGCCATGAGCGGCAGGCAGAGCAGTTCGAGGCCGCTCCAGACCAGCAGGTCCGGGCCGCAGAGGTGCAGCACGCGGGAGAAATGCTCGAAGTCCTTCGTGGTTTCCTTCACGCCGACAAAGTTATCGAAATCACGGTAGAGGCGGTACACGGTGTCGGGCGCGATGTCGACGGCGGTCCGGCTCGGCACGTTGTAGGCCACGATCGGCAGATCCGGGAACTCTTCACAGACGGTTTTGTACCAGACGTAGAGCGCCTCCTGGGTGGGGCGGGCGTAGTACGGCGTGATGATGAGCGCGGCGTCGATGCCGGCGTCGCGGCCGGCCGCGGTTAGCTCGAGGGTCTCGTCGAGCTTGGTGGAACCGGTTCCGGCCATGAAATGCACGCGCTCGTTGATGGCGGTCGCAACGGTGCGAATGGCGGCGGCGCGTTCGGCGATGGTCTGCGAGCTGGGCTCGCCGGTCGAGCCGCCGATCGAGATGCCGTGCGAGCCGGAGGCGATCTGCCAGTTGACCAGGTTGGTCAGGCCCGCATGGTCGACGGCGCCGCCTTCGGTAAACGGGGTCATCAGTGCGGCGATGGATCCGCGAATCTGGCTCGGGTTGCTGCGGAACTTCATGAAATGCCTTCCTTATTGCGAGATGAAAGAAACGCGTTCAGGGTGGCCAGCCGGTGGTCGCGGGCCGCGTGTTCGATTTCTGCAGCCGAGGCGTGCTGCTCAATCAGGTCGAGAATATGGTCGTGCTCCGCGACCGATTCGGCCGCGCGCCCCGGCACGAAGCCGAAGGTGGATTCGCGCAGCACCGACAACCGGTTCCAGCCGCGGTGAACGAGGTCGAGAATGTGCGGGTTGGGGCAGGTGCTGTACAGCTCGGAGTGAAAGTCACGGTTGAGCGACGTGAATCTGGTCGGGTCGAAGTGGCGCAGCGTGTCGCGCATCTGCGCGTTGATCTGCCGGGCGCGCGCTATCGCTGCCGGGCTCAGCGTCGGCGCCGAAAGCGCGGTGGCCGCGCCCTCGACCAGGCCGAGGGTCTGCATGGTGTGCTGGTACTCGGTGGGGTCGAGCATCGCCACCTGCGCCCCGACGTTGCGGGCGAAGGTCACCAGACCCTCGGCTTCGAGGCGGCGGATGGCTTCCCGCACGGGAACGGGACTCATCGATGTATCCCGGGCGATCTGGTCGAGGACCAGTCGAAAACCGGGGCCGAAGGTGCCATCGTTGATGCGGGTTTTCAGCCAGTCGTAGGCGAACTGGGCCTTGCCGATGGTCGGCGGGGCGGCATCCACTATCGACTGGCGAGCCATGCGCGGTACCTCTCCTTCCAGGCGGGGTTCATCGGGTAGAGGCCGTCGACGCTGAAGCCTTCGCCGACCATCTCGGCGATGAAGGTTTCTTCGCGTTCCTGCTCGATGCTGTCGGTGACGAGCTGATCGATGAGGTGCGGCGGAATGACGAGCAGCCCGTCGGCGTCGCCGACGATCACGTCGCCGGGCTGGACGGATGCCCCGCCACAGGCGATCGTGAGGCCTAAGTCCCACGGAACGTGGCGCCGGCCGAGCACCGCCGGGTGGCCGCCGTGGTGATAGGTGGGCATATCGAGGGCGCTGACCGCGGCGAGGTCGCGCACTCCGCCGTCGGTGACGATGCCGGCGGCGCCGCGCACCTGGGCGCGCAGTGCGAGGATATCGCCGACGGTGCCGGTGCCGGTTTCTCCGCGGGCTTCGATCACGAGCACGTCGTCGACGCCGAGGCTGTCGAAGGCGCGCTTCTGGGCGTTGTGGCCGCCGCCGGCAGCATCGAACAGGTCTTCGCGATTGGGAATGAAGCGCAGGGTGCGAGCCCGGCCAACCAGCCGGGCGTTCGGGCGGGTCGAGTGCAGGCCATCGATCGACACGTTGTTCAGGCCGCGTTTGCGCAGCTGGGCGCTCAGGGTGGCGGTGCCGACGCTGTTGATGCGGGCCTTCAGTTCATCGGTGAGCACGAACGCCGGTTCGAGGCCGGCCTCTTCGGCCGAGCCCCAGGCTTCGGCCCGTTGCAAGTCGTCCACCTTCGGGCCGGAGCCGAACGTGCCGAACTTCTGGGTGCCCTCGGCGACCCGGGTGATCAGGCGGCCTGTGGTCGGCGCGCCGGGCATGGTCGGGGCGTCAACCTCGACCTCGACAGTGTCGCCCGGCCCGACGACGGAGGCGCCGGCCGGTGTTCCGGTGAGAATGACATCGCCGCGCTCGAGCGTCATCAGCTGGGAGAGGTCGGCGACGAGGCGACCGAAGTTAAAGAGCAGGTCAGCACTGGTATCGCTCTGCACGAGCTCGGAGTTGACCCAGGTGCGGATGCGCAGGTTGGCCGGGTCGACGGTCTCGGCGGCAAGGACTCGCGGGCCGAGCGGGGTGAAGCCGTCTCCGCCCTTGGACTTGAGGTTGGAGCCCTTGTCGGCGTAACGGAGGTCGTAGACGCCGAAGTCGTTCGCGGCAGTGACCCCGGCGACGCCGGCCCAACCCTCCTCGACACTGACGCCGCGCAGCCGGCGACCGATGACCAGCGCGATTTCGCCTTCGAAGGCGAGCAGTTCGCATCCGCTTGGACGAACGATGGTGTCGCCGCTGGCCGCGACGCTGGTCGAGGGCTTGAGAAAGTAGGACGGCTGCTCGGGGGTGCGCCCGCGCTGGGCGGCCCGGGACGGGTAATTGATGTGCACGGCGATCACTTTGCCGGGCCGGCCCAGTTCGGGCAGGGATTCGGGAGTCATAAGCGTCCAATCGCGTCGTTGCAGGTGGTTATATATGAAACCATATACGATTCGAGAGCGGATGTCGAGGGTTCGTTTTGCCTGAGATGGGCAGAGAAAAACCGTGCCGCCCGGGTCGAAACTCGGGCGGCACGGTCTGAAACTGAACTGCCTACTCGTGGGTGCTGATGCCCAGCGGAATTCCGCGGGTCTCCTTCACGAGGGTGACCGCGACGAAGGAAATCGCGGCGAGGCCCATGAGGTAGATGCCGATTGAGGTGGTGGATCCGGTCTCATCGAGCAGCAGCTGGGCGATGAGCGGGGCGAAGGCGCCACCGAGAATAGCGCCGAGGGCGTAGCCGATGGACACGCCCGAGTAGCGCACCTGGGCCGGGAACATCTCGGCGTAGAGCGCGGCCTGCGGGCCGTAGGAGAAGCCGAGCCCGGCCGCCAGCACGATGAGGGCCGTCGAGAACCAGACGATGTCGCCGGTGTCGATCAGCAGGAACATCGGAATGGCCCAGAGGAACAGGAAGGCGTAGCCGAGCTGGAATGTGCGCACGCGACCGATTTTGTCGGAGAGGATGCCCCCCATCATCGTCGATGCCAGCCAGAAGAACGCGGCGACGGTGCTCGCGATGAGCACCGGGGTGCGCTCCATGCCGAGTCCGCCAGCTTCAGCGGGCTTGGTGGCGTAGGAGTTGAAGAACGCGATAAGCATGTAGCCGGCCGCGTTGTTGGCGATGAAGATGAGTGCGGTGAGGATGACCTGGCGCGAGTGGTTCTTGAACAGTAGCTTGAGCGGTGCCGCAGATTCCTTCTTGCGCGTCTGCATCTCCTTGAAGACGGGGCTCTCGGCGACCGCGCGGCGGATGACCCAGCCGACGACGATGAGCAGCACGGAGACGAGGAACGGGATTCGCCAGCCCCAGGCGAGGAAGTCCTCCGGGCTCATTGAGGTGGTCACGGCGATCATGACTCCGGTGGCGAGAATGAGGCCGACCGGAACGCCGATCTGCGGGTAGGCACCGAAGAAGCCGCGCTTTTTGATCGGTGCGTGCTCGACGCTCATCAGTGCCGCACCGCCCCATTCGCCGCCGGCAGAGAAGCCCTGAAGGATGCGCAGCACGATCAACAGGATCGGTGCCCAGACGCCGATCTGGTCAAAGGTGGGCAGCAGACCTATGAGCGCTGTGGCGGCGCCCATCATGACGAGCGTGAAGACCAGCATCGCCTTGCGGCCCAGGCGGTCCCCGAGGTGTCCGGCGACGATAGCGCCGAGCGGGCGAAACAGAAAGCTGATGCCGAGCGAGGCCCAGGCGATCAGCTGGGCCAGCGGAGCGTTCTCGCCGGCGAGCGGGGCGAAGAACAGGCCGGCAAGCACGAGTCCGGCGGCCTGGGCGTAGATGAAGAAGTCGTACCACTCGATGGTGGTACCCACCATGGTGCCGGCGAGAACCCGCCGTTCCTCACTGCGTTTGGCGCTGGCCGTTGGCGTGCGCTCGGTCGTAATAGCCATGGAATACTCCCTCGTATCTCACTGCGGTGCTGGGCGGGTGGTGCTGCAAAGTCTGTGGATCGTGCGGAGAAAACCGGCACTGCGGCAGTATGGCAGGATTTTTTACGATTACCTACCTTTTGGTCAGTATTGTTGTTTTTCCGGTCGCGGGGTGACTAGCTGAGCTCTGCGACGATCGTGCGGGCGGCCGCGGTGAGCACAGCACCGATGTCGGTGGGGGAGTGCAGGCTCGAGATGTACACGACGGCGAGGGAGGCGGGTGATTCCCCGGGCACGAGCAACGGAACGGCAATCGACGACAGGCCCGGAATGACCTCGTTGTGGCTCGAGGCGTAGCCGAGAGCAACGACCTCCCCGGCCTCGCTGCGGCGGGTTTCCGGGTGGCCAAGCGCGGCCCATTGCGCCGCGCTCAGGCCTGACTGGATCGCGATTCCCGGTGCACCCATGTGCAGCGGATGCCGCGTGCCAGGCTGCTGTGCGACCGTCGCGTGGGCCTGCCGCGGCTCGATACTCACGAGCGTGAAGATCTCGCCCTGGTCGAGTACCGCGACGAAGGCGGTCATGCCGAGCTCGTTGGCGATGCGGGTGAGCACAGGCCGGGTAGTGGCCTGCAGATCGCGGGACACCCCGCGCGCCAGGGCAGCCAGTCGCGCGCCGAGCCGTACCAGTCCCGCCGGGTCGCGAACAACGAGACCGTGATCTTCCAGGGTGCGCAGAATGCGATAGGCGATCGAGCGGTGCACGTCGAGGGCGGCGGCGAGTTCGACGATCGTCATGGGTTTGTCGGTGTCGGCGAGAATCTCCAGCATGCGGATGCCGCGCGACAGGGTTTGCGAGTGGGCGGGTGCAGCCTTGGGGTCCGCGAATTCTGGAATCGACACGCTGGTATTCTCGCACTCGGCCAGGTCCTCTCGGTTAGCCAGCCGCCCTGTCGGCGGGCGCAGCTAGGCTAATACCGTCAGATCGACGGGCAGGCAAAGTAGGGGAGAACCAATGACGGTTGTTACAGACACGAACACGAACGAAGCCGAGCTGCTCGCTCGCGTGCCGAACCAGCTCTACATCAACGGCAAGTGGGTTGCCGCCACCGGCGGCCGCACCCTCGATGTCACAGACCCGGCCACCGGCCGCGTCATCAAGACCATCGCCGATGCGAGCGTGGCCGACGGTACCGCTGCCCTCGATGCGGCCGACGCTGCCCAGGCCGACTGGGCGGCGACCCCGGCTCGCGTGCGGGGCGAAATTCTGCGCCGCGCATTCGATCTGCTGCAGGAACGCAAGCAGGAGTTTGCCCTGTTGATGACCATCGAAATGGGCAAGCCGCTGCCCGAGGCGCTCGGCGAAGTCGCCTACGGCGGCGAGTTCCTGCGTTGGTTCAGCGAAGAAGCCGTGCGCATCAGCGGCCGCTACGGTGCCAACCCCGAGGGCACCGGTCGCATGATCGTCACCCAGCAGCCGGTCGGACCCTGCTTTCTGATCACCCCGTGGAACTTTCCGCTCGCCATGGCGACCCGCAAGATCGCCCCGGCGCTCGCCGCGGGCTGCACCGTCGTCGTCAAGCCGGCCGCGCTCACCCCGCTGACCACCCTGCACTTCGTGGCCCTGCTCGAAGAGGCCGGCCTGCCCGCCGGCGTCGTCAACGTCATCACGACGTCGCAGTCCGGCGCGGTCTCCGAGCCGATCATCGCCGACCGACGCCTCCGCAAACTCAGCTTCACCGGGTCGACCGCGGTCGGCAAGTCGCTCATCAAGCTCTCCGCCGAGAACGTGCTGCGCACCTCGATGGAACTTGGTGGTAACGCCCCGTTCGTCGTGTTCGCCGACGCCGACCTCGACAAGGCTGTCGACGGCGCGCTCATCGCCAAGTTCCGCAACATCGGGCAGGCCTGCACCGCCGCCAACCGCTTCATTGTGCACGAGTCCATCGCCGCAGAATTCGCCCGCCGGGTCACCGAGCGGGTCGAAGCGTTCCAGATCGGCCGCGGCACAGAGGCTGGCATCACCATCGGCCCGCTGATCGACGGCAAAGCCGTCGCCAAGGCTGACTCGCTCGTACAAGATGCGCTCACCCGCGGCGCGACCCTGCTCACCGGCGGCGCCGCAATCGAGCGCGAGGGCACCTTCTACGCACCCACCGTGCTCACCGACGTCAAGGCCGGCAGCGACATTCTGCGCGACGAAATCTTCGGCCCGGTGCTCGCGATCAGTACCTTCACCGACGAAGCGGATGCCGTGCGCCTCGCCAACGACACCGAGTTCGGCCTGATCAGCTACGTGTTCACGACCGATCTGGCCCGTGGCCAGCGCATGATCGACAAGCTGCAGACCGGCATGATGGGCCTGAATACCGGCGTTGTCTCCAACGCGGCCGCACCGTTCGGCGGCGTCAAGCAGTCCGGCCTCGGTCGCGAGGGCGGGCTCGAGGGCATTCACGAGTATCTGTCGACGAAGTACACACTCACGCCGACGCCCTAAAGCGGCAAATTGCCGCAGGGCGCATCCGTTTCGCCCTCGAGGAGAGAAATAGATAAGTAAGTGGTTTCCCGCCCAGGGGAGGGCCGCAGCACGCGACGTCGGGTTTGCTGCTGTGGCCCCTTCTGCTGGCAGGGGGAACTGCAACCGAGTCGAAGGAAACTCACTATGCTGGTGCGCGCGGAGGTTGTCACTCTCACAGTGCGATCACCGTGCCCCTGCCCGGTATGTGTTTCGGCCCGAAGGACCCACCCTCACGTGAGCGCACCTACCGACGATGACGCGTCCCTCGACCGCGCCTTTCAGGACGGTGATGAGCGCGCCCTGGCCGCGGCGTATGACCGCTGGTCACCGTTGGTATTTACGATCGCCGTGCGCTCGCTCGCCAATGCGTCCGACGCCGAAGACGTCACCCAGAAGGTTTTCATTGCCGCCTGGCGGGGGCGCGGTGGGTTCGACCCGGCCCGTTCCCGGCTGCTGGCGTGGCTGATCGGCATTACGAGGCACGTGATTGCCGACACCCACGAGGCACGCAGTCGCCAGCGGCGGCTCGAAGACTCACTCGCCGCGACCATCCCGGCACACCGCGTCGATGACAGTTTGAGTGTCGTCAACCGGGTGCTGGTCGGCGACGAAATCGACCGACTCGAACCCGTGCCCCGACAGGTGATGCGCCTCGCCTTCTTCGACGATCTCACCCAGGTGCAGATCGCCGATAGCCTGGGGCTGGGGCTCGGCACGGTCAAGAGCCACATGCGGCGCAGCCTGACCCGCCTCCGCACCCGGTTGGAGGTGTCCGATGACTCCTCTTGATGGCACCCACATCGCCGCGGACGACCTGCACCTGCTCGCGCTGGCCGAGGTCGACGCGAGCGCGGCGGAACGGGCCCACCTCGCCGCCTGCGCCGAGTGCCCTGGGGAATACCTCGCCCTGTGGCAGGTCGTGCAACTCGGTCGTTCCGTCGGGTTCGATTCGCGGCTCACCCCGCCTGCGGGCGTCTGGGCAGGCATCCAGGCCGAACTCGGGCTGAGCAACGCGGTGCACACACCACCCCCCCCTTCACGAAAACCTCTGACGCGACGGATGCTGCGGCCCCGCCCCAGGCACCTGCTTCGCCGGTCGCCGACCCGGCGGCGGCCGAACCGACGGCCGAGTCGTCGGTCGAACCAGCACCCGTGCGTCTGCTGTCCCTCCGCCGCTGGGTCCCGTTCGCGGCAGCCGCCGGCATGATCGGCGGCATCGCCATCGGCGTGGCGAGCACCGCCGGCCCGCCACCCGAGCAAGTCGTGGCCGAAGGCGCCCTCGACGCCCTGCCGGGATGAACCGCGAGCGGGTCGGTCCGGGTCGAGCAAGCCGCCGACGGCCGCCGCGCGGTCGTCGTCGACCTCGACGCGCCGAATCCGCCGGGCACCGGCCTGCGCGAGGTCTGGCTGCTCAAAGCGGATGCGTCCGGCCTGGTCAGCATCGGATTCCTCGACGGTTCCTTCGGTCGTTTCACTATCCCCGCGAGCGTCGACCTCGCCCAATACCCACTGGTGGACGTGTCCGCCGAACCCGCCGACGGCGACCCGGCACACTCCGGCGACTCAATCGTGCGCGGCGAATTACACCCGCTCTGAGTCGTTTCTCTAAATAAGTCGCCGTGGTGCATCCGAAACGCGCCCGACCGGAGAAGTTGTTACCAGGGAGGCACAGCCGCCTTCCGTAACGACCAACCTGGAGGTAGCAATGCGCAAGTCCATCGCCGTCGGAATTTCCGCCGGCCTTCTCGTCGCACTCGCCGGGCTCGCGCCGGCGCAGGCGGCCGTTACCGCGGCATCCGCTTCACCGGGTATGGCATCCGTGTCGGTGCTGCACGCCATTCCCGGACTGACCCTCGACATCTCGGTCGACGGTCGCGTCGTCGTCGCCGATTTCATGCCTGGAACCCTGCTCGGCCCGCTGAAGCTCACGGCCGGCACCCACACCGTCGGAATCTCCGCGGCAGATTCCCTCGAAGTCGGCGGCAGCGCCAACGGCTCGCCACTTCCGTCGATCGCCGTGAGCGGCTCGACGACAGTCACGGTCACGGCCAATCGCAGTTTCACGGCGGTTGCCCACCTCACGGATGCCGGCCTTCCCGCCGCCACCCTGTGCAACGATGACACCAAGCCGCTGGCCGCCGGACAGGGCCGCCTCACCGTGCGCCACGTTGCGGCCGCTCCGGCCGTTGACGTTCTCGCCAACGGCGCCGTTGCCGTCGCCGGCCTGACCAATCCGTCGCAGGCCGTGCTCGATCTGCCGGTCGGCACGATCAGCGCCGTCGTGGCCGCCGCCGGAACGACCGCGCCGCTGCTCGGCCCGGCGGAAGTCACGATCGCCCCGCGCACCAACACCATCGTCTACGCCTGGGGCAGCCTCGCTGACGGCACGCTCGCCCTGGCTGTGCAGACGGTGTCCACGAAGTAGCTTCGTCCGGCATAACTCCTGCAATCTGAGCGTCGACCCGGCGCGGGCCCCGGATTTCCGGGGCCCGCGCGGCCGGGTCCGTGAAATTGCAGGAGTTATGCCGCTCGAGCCGGGTGCACCGCGCCGCTGGCTAGACTTTGCGGATGCCCCTGATCGCGATCAACGACCTGAGCGACCCGCGACTGGTCGACTATGCCCACCTCACCGACGTGGCCCTCAAGAAGGTCCGCGGCACCAAACACGGGTTGTACATCGCCGAATCAGCCCTGGTTTTGGAGCGGGCCCTGCGCGCCGGGCACATTCCACGATCCGTGCTCGCGCTCGGCAACACAGCCGATGAGGCGCTCGCGGTGCTCGGCGATTACGCGGCCGAGGTGCCCGTCTTTGTCGGCCCCGGCGAAATGCTCGCCGACCTCACCGGCTACATTCTGCACCGCGGCTTGATCGCCTCGATGCACCGACCCGAACTGCCGAGCGCCGACAGCCTGCTGGCCGATGCGCGTCGCATCGTCATCCTCGAAAACGTGGCCGACCCGACCAACGTCGGCGCCATCTTTCGCTCGGCCGGCGCCATCGGAGCGGATGCCATTCTGGTCACGCCGCGCTGTTCCGACCCGTTCTACCGTCGCGCCATCCGGGTCTCGATGGGCACGGTGCTGCAGGTGCCGTGGACCCGGGCCGGCGACTGGACCGAGACCCGCGCCCTACTCACCCGGCACGGCTTTCATGTGGCGGCCCTCGCGCTGACGCCGGATGCAGTCAGCCTGCGCGATTTTGACGGTACCGCACACGAACGTCTGGCCCTGTTGCTCGGCGCCGAGGGCGAGGGACTCACCCCCAAGGCGCTCGCCGCATCGGACACCGTCGTGCAGATTCCGATGAAGCACGGCATCGACTCCCTCAACGTCGCCGCCGCGAGTGCCGTCGCGATGTGGGCGCTGTCCGGGTAACCCCTTCTGCCACCCGAGCCCGTCGGGCCTAGGCTGGGGGCATGAGCAATGAAGCTGTCATCATCGACGTTCTGCGCACCCCGTCGGGCCGGGGCAAACCCGGTGGAGCCCTGGACGGCATCCATCCGGCCGACCTCCTGGCCACGGTGCTGCGTGAGTTGGTCAGCCGCAACAACCTCGACCCGGCACTGATCGATGACGTGATCGGCGGCTGTGTCAGCCAGGCCGGCGAGCAAGGCAATAACGTGACCCGCACCGCCCTGTTGAGTGCCGGCTTTCCGCACACCGTGCCCGGTACGACGATCGATCGGCAGTGCGGCTCGAGCCAGCAGGCCGCCACTTTCGCCGCCCAGGCCGTGATGAGCGGCAACGCCGACGTGGTCATCGCCTGCGGCGTCGAGTCGATGAGTCGGGTACCCCTCGGGTCTACGGCCGGCGGGCAGGACCCGTTCGGCACGCTCATGCACGAGCGTTACCCCGACGGCCTGGTCAACCAGGGGGTGTCGGCCGAGCTCATCAATCAGAAGTGGAACCTGGGCCGCGACGCCCTCGACAACTACGCGGCCCGCTCGCACCGGCTCGCCGCAGCGGCGGCTGACCGGGGTGATTTCGTCGGCGAAATCGTGGCCGTCACCCGGCCGGACGGCAGCGTGATCAGCGAGGACGAGACCATCCGCCCGGGCACCTCGCATGCTTCACTCGCCGGACTGCGCCCCGCCTTTCGTACCGACACGCTCGCGGAACGCTTTCCGAAGCTCGGCTGGCACGTCACGGCCGGTAACTCCTCACCGCTCACCGATGGCGCCTCGGCGACCCTGATCATGAGCGCCAAGAGGGCCGCGCAGCTCGGTCTGAACCCCCGCGCCCGGTTTCACAGCTTCACCGTGATGGGAAGCGACCCTATGCTCATGCTGACCGGCGTGATTCCGGCGACCCAGCGCATCCTCTGGCGGGCCGGCCTCGGCATCGACGATATCGACGCCTACGAGATCAACGAGGCCTTCGCGAGCGTGCCGCTGGCCTGGCTGCGCGAACTTCACGCCGACCCCGATTGCCTCAACCCGCGCGGCGGCGCCATCGCCCTCGGCCACGCGCTCGGTTCCTCGGGCACGCGCCTGCTCGGCACGCTGCTCAATCACCTCGAAATGACCGGCGGTCGCTGGGGCCTGCAGGCCATGTGCGAGGGCGGCGGCATGGCCAACGCCACCTTGATTGAGAGGCTCTGATGCAGATTGACGGATGCTCCGCCCTCATTACCGGAGGCGCCTCCGGCCTCGGCCTGGCCTGCGTTCGCACCCTGCACGAAGCCGGCGCATCCGTCGTATTGCTGGATCTCCCCGGCGCTCCCGGCGACGCAATTGCCGCCGAGCTCGGCGACCGGGCCCGCTTCGTGGCGGGCGACGTGACGAGCGCCGGCGACGTGCAGGCCGCCGTCGACGCGGCGGTGGCCCAAGCGCCGCTTCGCATCGTGATCAATTGCGCCGGCATCGCGCCCGGCGCCCGCACGGTCGGCCGCGACGGCCCGCTGCCGCTTGAAGATTTTGAGCGGGCGATTCGCATCAACCTGATCGGAACCTTCAACGTCGTGCGGCTGGCTGCCGCCGCGATGCAGCTCACCGAACCCGTCGGAGACCCGGGCCGCCAGGGCGGCGCCGAACGCGGCGTCATCGTCAACACCGCCTCGGTCGCTGCTTTCGACGGGCAAATCGGGCAGGCCGCCTATGCCGCGTCCAAGGGCGGCGTCGCCGCGATGACGCTTCCGCTCGCCCGCGAATTCGCGCAGAGCCTGATTCGAGTGATGTCGATTGCGCCCGGCATCTTCGACACGCCCATGCTGCAGGGGCTGCCGCAGCCGGTGCGGGATTCTCTCGGAGCCCAGGTGCCGCATCCGTCCCGGCTCGGTGACCCTCAGGAGTTCGCATTCCTGGTTCGGCATATCATCGAAAATCCCATGCTCAACGGAGAAACTATCCGACTTGACGGGGCGATTCGGATGCAGCCGAAGTAGAGCTGTAGGTTCGAAGGAACGACTCTTTAGGGGAACCCTCGTATGGCAGTGATATTCGGCACGATCCTCGTTCTGGCCGGGTTCGCCTGTGCCGTCTACGGAGTACTGCTCGTGGCCTGGGCGAACCCAACGACGCCGCTGCCCATGTTCACCAGCGCACCGAGCCGGCCACGGGCATCCGTTTTGTTGAATGTCGGAGCCGTCGCGCTGGTGATCTGGGGCGCGAACCTCATGACGCCGGAGATCGGTGCCTGGGCTTTCGTGCTGCTCACCATTGCCGTGCTGGGACCGTTCATCGTGATTCGCGCCTGGCACAATGGGCGGGTCGCCCGAGGGTCACAGCGCTGATGGAGCTTCTGCTGGGCACCGTTCTCGTCGCCATCTCGACCGCCCTCGGTCTGGCAGGAGCTGCGAGAATATCGGGGCAGAATCGAGGCTCGGGAAACTATGTGAATCCCACGGTTCGCCAGAAGCTGCCCATGCTGGGCTGGAGAATTCTCCACGTCGGCCTACTGGTTTTCGGCGTCCAGCTACTGCACAACGAGCTGGGCACTGTGGCCTATCTCATGTTCGGAATCGTCGTCGTTCTGCCGTTGATCTTCGCCCTGTGGCGCAACAGGCGCCGACCGGTCGAAGCCTGATCAGGCTGGCAGCGGCGTAGACGGCTGCTGCTGCGTAATGCAGTGGATGCCGCCGCCCCGCGCAAACAGCGGCCGCGCGTCGACCGACATCAAGCGGCGCCCGGGATAGGCGGCCGCGAGCACGTCGCGGGCCAGGGAATCGGACCGCTCCTCGCCGAAGCTGCAGGCGATGACGCCGCCGTTGACGACGAGATGATTGACGTAGTTGTAGTCCACGAACCCCTCGTCGTCGCGCAGCACAGCGGGCGCCGGCAGGTCGATGATTGTGAACGATCGCCCGGCCGCGTCGTGCGCGCCGGCCAGCAGACCGCGAAATTCGCGGGTGAGCGGGTAGTCGGGGTGACCCGGATCGTTCTGGGCGTGCAGCAAAATCGTGCCCGGCGATGGCAGCGCGGCGACCATATCGATGTGCCCACGGGTGCCGAATCGCTCGTGGTCGCGGGTGAGGCCGCGTGGCAGCCAGACGACGTGCTCCGCGCCGATCGTGCGGCGAAGCTCCTCCTCGACCGAGGCGCGCGTGGCGCCGGGGTTGCGACCCGAATCGAGTTGCACGCTCTCCGTCGCCAGCACGGTTCCTGCGCCGTCGACGTGGATTCCGCCGCCCTCGTTCACGAGCGCGGACGACACGACTGCCGCACCGGCGGCATTTGCTACGAATCGGCTGATCTTCGAATCGTGGTCCCAGGTGGCCCAGTCCTGGCCGCCCCAGCCGTTGAAGGTCCAGTCGACGGCGCCGAGCCGGCCGGTGTCGTCGTGCACGAAACTCGGGCCGATGTCGCGCATCCAGCTGTCGTTCAGCGGAGCCTCGAGCACCTCGATCTCGGCCGACAGATAGCGCCGGGCTACGGCGCGCTCGGCGGGGTCGACGACCATGCGCACGGGTTCGAATTCGGCCACGGCGTGGGCGACGGCGGCCCAGGTGCGGTGGGCTTCGTGGGCTTCAGTCGCAGTGTAGCCGAGGGTGTAGCCGCCCACCGGAAACGCCATCCACACACGGTCCTGCGGCGCGGTTTCGGCCGGCATGCACCAGGTCATGCGATCGCCGATCCAAACGGATGCGCCGGGTCGACCGGCGCGACCAGCCCGGCATAACTGTCCGGGCGTCGAGTCATCAGGAAGGGAAACAGGGCGAGCCACTCCTCGCGCTGGGTCAGGTCCAGGTCGGCCACGAGCGCCACCGACTCGCCGCGAGGCGCCTGCACGAGCACCCGTCCGAACGGGTCGGAGATGAACGACGAGCCGTAAAAGGTGAGGTCGCCCTCGTCGCCGTGCCGGTTCGGCACGACCACGAACAGTCCGCTCGTGATGCCGTTGGCCACGATGACCTGCTGCCAGATCGGCTGGGTGTCGAAGTTCGGAAACAGCGGTTCAGATCCGATCGCGGTCGGGTAGGCGAGAATTTCGGCGCCGCCGAGCCCGTACAGCCGGGAGACCTCGGGAAACCACTCGTCCCAGCAGGTGGGTAGCCCCAGGCGCGCACCGGCCACGTGGTAGACCGGGTACGCGTCCTCGGCCCTCCCCGGCCGAAAGTAGGTGTCCTCGTAATACCCGGCCGTGACCGGGATGTGCATTTTGCGCGTGCGACCGAGGAGTTCGCCGGCCGGCGACACCAGAATGGCCGTGTTGTAACCGCGTGGGTCGTTCGGTTCGTCGGCTTCAGCCGGCTGCTCGAACAGCGAGGCGTGCAGGATGACGCTGTGCAGCCGTGCCTGTTCGGCCGCGAAAGCGAAGGTGGGGCCGCCCAGGAGCTGCTCGGCATCCGCTTTGGGAATGCCGGTGGCTCGTACATTGCCGGGGTATTTGCTAAGGGTCAGTTCCGGCAGAAACACGATGCGGGCGCCAGCCTCAGCCGCCAAACGGATGCCCTCGGCCAGCTCCGCCTCGAGCGTCGCGTCGTCCGCGTGCCAGCGATGCTGCACGAGACCGACGCGCAGGGGAGTCCGGTCGGGCTCGCGCACCCGGGTGGGCGAGGCGGGGCTAATCGGGGCCTCGATCAGTCTCATGCGGTCTCCTGGGTATTATTGGCGATCAAACCTGATCCCAATCTATATAACCCGGCTACTTTGCCGCGTGCGCCTCCAAAAACGCATAGACCTCGGAGTCGTCGACCCCGGGAAACGTGCCGGACGGCAGCGGCGACAGCACGTGTGCGTGCAGCCGGGCGCTCGGCCAGGCCCGGCCGGCCCAGCGCGCGGCCGCATCCGAGTTCGGCCGACGACAGCACGACTCATCGGGACAGCGCGACACCGTACGCTGCGTGGTCTCCCGCCCGCGAAACCACTTCGCCTGCGCAAACGGCACGCCGACGCTGATCGAAAACTCACCGGCATCCGTTGACCCGGTCTGCGTCGCCGACCAAAACGTACCGGCCGGGGTGTCGGTGTACTGGTAGTACTCGGTGGTGCGGTTGGTGTGGGTGAAGGCGCTGCGGGCGCTCCACTGCTTGCAGACGTACTGGCCCTCGATCGACCCGGTCACGTCCACCGGAAACGGCAGATCGTCGTTCTCGTACCCCTTCTGCAGAGCGCCGTCGCCGTTGACGCGCAGAAAGTGCAGGGTCATATCGAGGTGCGAGGTGGCGAGGTTGGTCAGTCGCAACGCTGCAGCCTCATGGGTCACGCCGAAGGTGTCGCGAAAGTCCTCCACCGACAGCTCGCGCTCCTGCTTGGCATTCGACAGAAAGGCGACGGATGCCTCGCGCGGCATCAAACAGGCCGCCGCGAAGTAGTTGATCTCGAGCCGCTGCCAGAGGAACTCCGCGTAGCTGCCGGGCCGTTCGTGCCCGAGCAGCCGGTGCCCCATCGCCTGCAGGGCCATCGACCGCAGGCCGTGCCCGCCGGGAATCGACGCGGGCGGCAGGTAGATGCGCCCATTGGCCAGGTCTGTCACCGAGCGGGTGGAGTTGGGCAGATCGTTCACGTAGATCAGGCTGAATCCGAGCTGATCGGCCATGACGCTGACCTCGCGGTGGGTGAGTGCGCCTGAGACGTGGCCGCTCGCGCGCACCCGTTCCTCGACCAGTTCCTCGATGGCCGGCAAATAGTTGCCCTGTTCCCGCATCCGCTCGCGCAGTTCGGTGTTGGCTCGCCGCGCCTCTTCCGGCGTCGCGATGGCTTCGCTGGCCCGGCGGGACAGCTCCCGGTGCAGGCCGAGCAGCGATTCGATGGCGGGCAGCGGCATCCCCTTAGTGACTTTTACGACGGGCAGGCCGAGCGCCCCGTAGAGCGGATTTTTCTGGGCACGGTCCAGTTCGATCTCGAGCGCCGCCCGATTGTTTGGAGCTTCGCGGCGCAGCAGCTCGGCCAGGTCTACAGCGAGGGCCGTCGCGAGATCCTGCAGGGTCGACAGCTTCGGCTCGCGGCGGCCGTTCTCGATCAGCGACAGCTGACTGCCGGCGAGGTGAACGAGCGCACCCAGTTGGTCGAGGGTGAGACCGCGCTCCCCCCGAAAGTGACGGATGCGATGGCCGAGCAGGATCAGATCGGAGGCTTGAGGCGACATTCCTTAACGATATCTAAAGAACTGCATTTCTTAAGTAGCAATATTGCAGGTTTGGGGCTCAAAGCAGGGCCATTGTTGGTGTGTAAGACGAAATTATGGTTTTGCAGAGCGTCTGACAGCAACGGGGCCCGACGTTTTTGACCACTTCGCAACTTTTTCTCGATACCCGGCGACCGGAAAGGCCAGCATATGACTCTCACCAAATCTTCCCTCCAGACCAACGGGGATTCGTACCCGACGCGCACGGGCAGCACCGACCCCAACCTGCAGGCCTGGGTTGATGAGATTGCCCGCCTGACCGAGCCCGACGCGATCGTCTGGTGCGACGGCTCCAAGCGCGAGGCCAACGAGCTCTCCAAACTGCTCGTCGCCTCCGGCCAGCTCATCCGCCTAAACCCGGAATGGCGCCCCAACAGCTTTCTCGCCCGCACCAACCCGAAAGACGTTGCCCGCGTCGAAAACCGCACCTTCATCTGCTCCAACGATGAAGCGGATGCCGGCCCCACCAATAACTGGGCCGCACCGGTCAAGATGCGCGCCGAACTGCGTGGTGTCTTCGCCGGCAGCATGCGCGGTCGGACAATGTACATCGTGCCGTTCTCGATGGGCCCGCTCGGCGGACCCATCTCGCAGCTGGGCGTTGAGATCACCGATTCCCCCTATGTCGTGCTCAACATGGGCATTATGACGCGGATGGGCGAGACCGTGCTGACTATGATCGAAGCCGGCGACCCGTGGGTGCACACCGTGCACAGCGTCGGGTACCCGCTCGTCGACGCATCGGGAATCACCCGTCCCGATGTGGAATGGCCCTGCAACGATGACAAGTACATCGTGCAGTTCCCCGATACCCGCGAGGTCTGGTCCTACGGCTCCGGCTACGGCGGAAACGCCCTGCTCTCCAAGAAGTCCTTTGCGCTGCGCATCGCGTCGGTGATGGGCCGCGATCAGGGCTGGCTGGCCGAGCACATGCTGATCATCAAGCTGATCTCACCCGAGGGTGGCGTGTTCCACGTGGCCGCTGCCTTCCCCTCCGCCTGTGGCAAGACGAACCTGTCGATGCTGCGCCCGACCATTCCCGGATGGAAGGTCGAGACCATCGGCGACGACATCGCGTGGCTGCGCCAGGGCGAAGACGGACGCCTCTGGGCGATCAATCCGGAAGCCGGCTTCTTCGGAGTCGCCCCCGGAACCGGTGAAACCACCAACCCGACCGCCGTCTCCACCATGTGGGGCAACACGATCTTCACCAACGTCGCCCTGCGTGACGACGGAGATGTCTGGTGGGAAGGGCTCACCGACAAGGCTCCCGATCACCTGATCGACTGGCAGGGTAAGGACTGGACGCCCGACTCCGGTCGAACCGCCGCCCACCCGAACTCGCGCTTCACCGTTGCGGCCGCCCAGTGCCCGTCGATCGCCGACGACTGGGAAGCGGCCGGCGGCGTGCCGATCGACGCCATCGTCTTCGGCGGCCGTCGGGCGACCAACGTTCCGCTGGTCGCCCAGGCCCGCAGTTGGAAGCACGGCGTCTTCATGGGAGCGACGATCTCCTCCGAGAAGACCGCGGCCGCTGACGGCATCGTCGGCGAGCTGCGTCGGGACCCGTTCGCGATGCTGCCGTTCTGCGGCTACAACATGGCCGACTACTGGGGCCACTGGCTCAAGGTCGGCAAGGAACTCGGCACCAACGCCCCGGCGATCTTCCAGGTGAACTGGTTCCGCAAGGGCCCGGACGGCGACTTCATCTGGCCCGGATTCGGCGAGAACTCGCGGGTTCTCGAATGGATGATTCGTCGCATCGAGGGCAGCGCCGACGCCGTCGACACCCCGATCGGACTGCTGCCGGCCGAAGGTGCGCTGAACCTGGACGGTCTCGACCTGTCCAAGGAATCCGTTGACCAGCTGTTTGCGATCGACCAGACCAGCTGGCTCGCCGAGTGCGACCTGACCGAGGAATACTTCGACAAGTTCGGCGACAAGGTTCCGCCGGCACTGCGCGCCGAACTCGCAAGCGTGCGCTACCACCTCAAGGACTAGTTCCTGCAGTGCGAACGACCCCGTCACGCAGGTGGCGGGGCCGTTCGTGTTCCTCCCGTGCGTGCATTACTTTCCGGGCCCGGAAAGCGGGCCCATGATCTATCGTGGGCCGGGTGTCACAAGGTGGGCCCAGGGCCTCATAGACCGGCATCGCGCAGGAACCCGCCGGGAACCGGCCGAACGGCCCGCGCGCGGCGGTCGTAGGATGCCAGCATGCATGACGACAGCGCACTGGTCGAGGCCCGGCTGAACCGTTTTGTTCGCGAACGGTTGCAGCCAGCGATCTACCGGGCCACCGCGCCGCTCACGGTCACCGCCTGGGTCGCGCCGGGGGAGCCGGTCTCGTTTGCCGAGGCGGTCTCGCATCCGTTTGAACCATTCGTCGTCGGCGAGTCGTGGGGAAGGCCGTGGGGCACTGTCTGGTTTCATCTCACCGGAGTGGTACCGTCCAAATGGGCCGGCCTGGCCGATACCCGCATCGAGGTCGTCGTCGACCTCGGGTTCACCGTCGCTGTGCCGGGCTTCCAGGCCGAGGGCACCGCCTATAGCTCGAATGGCCGGGTCCTCAAGGGCGTGGAATCGTTAAATCGCACCGTGACGGTGGTCGGCGACACCATTGACCTCTATATCGAGGCCGCCGCCAACCCTAATATCGCCGCCGACTTCAGCTTCACTCCCACCCTGCTCGGCGATCTTGGCACCGCCGGCAGCACACCGCTCTACCTGCTTCGCCAAGCGGATGTCGCCCAGCGCGACACGCAGGTCTGGCAGCTCGCCCAGGACGTGTTCACACTCGACGGACTGCGCCGCGAGCTTTCGGCCGCATCGCCGCGGCGGGCGAACATTCTACGCGCCCTGGAACGCTGCCTCGATCTGCTCGACCCCAACGATGTGGGCGGCACCGCGGAAGCCGGACGCGCCGCCCTGGCTCCGGTGCTCGCCAGCCCAGCCAACGCCAGCGCGCACCGGGTGCACGCGGTTGGCCACGCGCACATCGACAGCGCGTGGCTCTGGCCGGTACGTGAGACCGTGCGCAAGGTCGCACGCACCTGGTCCAACGTGCTCGACCTGATCGACCGGCACCCCGACTTTGTGTTCGCGGCCTCGTCGGCGCAGCAGTATGCCTGGCTCCAGCAGTTCTACCCGGAGCTGTTCGAACGCGTGCGTAAAGCCGTCGCGGCCGGCAACTTCGTTCCGGTCGGAGGGATGTGGGTTGAATCCGACACGAATATGCCCGGCGGCGAGGCCCTGGCCCGGCAATTCGTGGCCGGCAAGGGGTTCTTTCTGCGCGAGTTCGGGGTGGAACCGCTCGAAGTCTGGCTGCCCGACTCGTTCGGCTACTCCGCGGCACTTCCTCAAATCGTGTGTGCCGCCGGCAGTCGCTGGTTTCTCACCCAGAAGCTGTCCTGGAACGACACGAATCTGTTTCCGCACCACAGCTTTCTCTGGGAGGGGCTCGACGGCAGCCGCGTCTTCACGCACTTTCCACCGGTTGCCGACTACAACGCGCAGCTCTCCGGTCTGGAACTGGCCAGGGCCGAGCGGTTGTTCGCGGAGAAGGGCGTGGCCAATACCTCGCTCGTGCCGTTCGGTTGGGGCGACGGTGGCGGCGGTCCGACCGAGGAGATGATCGCCGCTGCCCACCGTACCGCGTCGCTTGAGGGATCGCCGACGGTCGAACTGTCCAGCCCGCGGCGGTTCTTTGAAGCGGCGGAGGCCGAGTATGCGGCGCCGCCGGTGTGGTCGGGCGAGTTGTATCTGGAGTTTCACCGCGGCACGCTCACCTCCCAGGCTCGCACCAAGCAGGGGAATCGGCGCTGCGAGCACCTGCTGCGGGAGGCGGAACTGTGGGCGACGACGGCCGCCGTGCGCGTGGGGGCGCAGTATCCGCGGGCGGCACTCGAGAACGCGTGGCAGACGGTGTTGCTGCAACAATTTCACGACATCCTTCCGGGGTCATCGATCGCTTGGGTGCACGCGCAGGCCGAGCGCGAGTATGTGCGGGTCGCTGGCGTGCTCGATGGGGTGATTGTGGCATCCGTTCGTGCGCTCGTCGGGCCGGGCGATGGCGCGGTCGTGCTCAATGCGGGGCCCTATGCGCGGGCGGGCGTGCCGGCGCTCGGCGGCAGCGCGAGCGCCGATACTCAGGGTGTCGATGCTCTCGCCGCCGGTGCTGCGGGTGACGAGGCGACGAGCGCGGAGGGTACGGGCCGGGATGCTGGGGAGACTGCTCCCGTGCGCGCTTCCGCGACTGCGGTGGGGGACGCTGCCGCCGCGCACGCCGGGGCCATAATCTCACGCACTCCGGCCGGCTGGGTCCTGACGAACGAGCACGTCTCCGTCACGATCGACGACGACGGACTGTTCACCTCGGTTTACGATCGGCACGTTGACCGCCAGGTCGTGCCGGCCGGAGCGCGAGCCAACCTGCTCACCCTGCACCGGGACACCCCCACTCAGTGGGATGCCTGGGACATCGACACCCCGCACGCGCGCCTGTTCGAGGCACTCACCGATGCCGACTCGGTTGAGCAGTTCGACCAGCGTCCGGTCGGCCAGGTCGGCGTGCGCGTCACACGACGATTTGGCGAGTCTTCGGTCGTCGAAGATGTGACTCTCGCGTCGGATTCAAGCGCGATCGACCTGCACGTCAAAATCGACTGGCATGAGCGGCAGAAGCTGCTGCGACTGAACTTTCCGCTCGACGTCAAGGCTGACCGGGCCTCCTCCGAGATCCAGTTCGGGCACATATTCCGCCCGACGCATGCGAACACCTCCTGGGATGCTGCCCGTTTCGAAACCGTCGCCCACCGCTGGGTCCACGTCGGCGAACCGGGTTTCGGCGTCGCGGTTGCCAACGACTCCACCTATGGCCACGCGATCATCCGCACCGCGTTTGCTCCAGGCGAAACGGATGCTCCACGGCGTGACCCCGGCACCGGGCAGGACGCGAACGCAGCTGGGTATTCCAGCCCCGGCGAGGATGCCAGCGTCAGCCAGGGTTCCAGCCGTGACGGAGAAGTCCGCGTCGGCAGCACCGCCAGCCCCGACCGGGTGACGGATACGGCCCCGCCCGCAGCGGCGGCCCGCATCGGCACTACCGTTGCACTGACTCTGCTACGGGCCGCCGTCTATCCCGACCCGACCGCCGATCAGGGCGAGCACGAATTCCGCGTCGCCCTCCGCGTCGGCGCGAGTATTCCCGACGCGGTATATGAGGGCTACCGGCTGAACCTACCGCTGCGCACCGTCGCGGGCATCGGCTCTACGCCGATCGAGCCGCTCTTCACGGTCGACAACCCTGCCGTGGTCATCGAGGCGGTCAAGCTCGCCGAAGACGGCAGTGGCGACGTGATCGTGCGGATCTACGAGGCGCACGGGACCCGGTCCCGGGCCCGGGTCATCCGCTCATTCGCCGCAGCCGAAGCACACGAGACGGACCTGCTCGAGCGCCCAGTCGCACCGGCCGCCATCATTGCGACGGATGACGCCGTCCTGACCCTGGAATTGCGCCCCTTCCAGCTCGTGACGCTGCGCTACCCTTCCATCCATTGAACGCGAGAGCGCAAAAAGTGCCCGATTGAGAGTTCCAATCGGGCACTTTTTGCGCTCTCGCGGGGTGTTAGACCAGCAGCTGGTGCTTGGCCAGGTCGCGGTACAGCGGGGTGGAGACGACGAGTTCGGAGTGGGTGCCGACGCCGACGACCTCGCCGTGGTCGAGCACCACGATTTGGTCGCTGTCGACCACGGTGGACAGGCGGTGCGCGATCACGATGAGCGTGCGGTCCACCGCGACGGCGTCGATGGCTTCGCGCATCATCTGCTCGTTCTTGCCGTCGAGGCTGGAAGTAGATTCATCGAGCAGAAGAATCGGCGGGGCCGCGAGCAGCGCCCGGGCGATTGCGAGCCGCTGGCGTTCTCCGCCGGAGAGTTTCACACCCGATTCGCCGACCGCCGCGCCGAGCCCGGCTGGGTCGCGGTCGAGCACTTCACCCAGATTGACCGCCTGCAGCACCTTGATGCAGTCCTCATCGGTGGCATCGGGGGTGGCGAGCGTGAGATTGTCGCGCAGCGAACCGGCCAGGACCGGGGCGTCCTGCTCGACGTAGCCGATCTGCGCGCGCAGCGCGGTGCGATCCAGCGAACGAATATCCAGCCCACCGAGCCGCACGGTGCCGTCCGAGACATCGTAGAACCGCTCGATCAGGGCGAGGATGGTGCTCTTGCCAGCGCCGCTGGGCCCGACGAGCGCGGTGCGCAGCCCGCGCGGAGCGCTGAACGAGACTCCCTTGAGCACCGGGCGCGGGCCCAGGGAAGACTCCCCGATGGAATCGGCGTCGAGATCAGCCTCCGTTTCGGCCGAGCCGGCAGTATCCGTTGTCGGCGCAGCGTCTGAACCAGCGGCGACCTCAGCCGGAGCCACCGCGTAGCCGAAGTGCACGTTCTCGAAGCTGATCGCGGCGGCTTCCGGGTTGACTTTGTCGTTGGCGGCGCCGACGGTCATGGCGAGCGGCGCGATGTCGCGGTCGAATTGATCCTCGGTGGGCAGGTCGATGATCTCCTGGATGCGGCCGAGCGCTCCGAGAGCCGAGTTGACCGAGGTGATCGCGCCGAAGAACTGGCCGAGCGGCATGATCATCATGAACAAGAACAGAATGAACGCGACCAGGTTGGCCACGGTGATGGCGTCGCTCGCAACGCGAAAACCGCCGACGCCCAGCACGACCAGGAAAGACACCTGCATGGCGATGCCGGCGATCGGCACGACGAGGGCACTGATCTTGGCGACCTTGATACCCATGCGCCAGGCGCCGCGGGCGTCTTCTTCGATCACGGACGTCTCACGCTCGGTCGCGTTCGCGGCGCGCACGGTGCGAATGGCACTGATGGCACGCTCGACGCTCGCGGCGAGGTCACCGACCTTCGCCTGCGCGGCCTGGCTCGCGGTGCGGATGCGCCGGGACAACAGGGTGACGGTGACCACCGACACCGCGATCACGAGCACGGTCAGCCCGAGCAGAACCGGGTCGATAATGAGCATGGCCACGAGCGCGCCGATGAAGGTGAGCGAGCCGCCGATCGCTTCGACCAACCCCTGCGTGAGCACCGCGCGCAGCAGGGTGGTATCGCTGCCGACGCGGGAGACGAGGTCGCCGGTGCGGCGCGCATCGAATTCGCTGATCGGCAGGCGCAGCAGGCGTCCGACCAGCTTGCGGCGGCTGGAGAGCACGACTCCCTCACCGGTGCGCTGAAGTAGGTAGTGCTGGTACCCGCTGATCAGGCCCGAAATTACCACGAGCGCAATGAGTACTCCAACCAGCGAACCGAGCGGGTCACCGGCCTGCACGATCGTGATGACCTGACTCACCAGCAGCGGCTGGGCCAGGCTCGCGGCCGCACCGAGCACGCTCAGGACGATGACGACGCCGAGCACCTTTTTGTGCTCGAAGAGGTAGGGCAGCAGCTGGCTGAACTTCGCGCGCGGACCGGTCGGGGCTGGCCGGCCGCGTCGGCCGCGCGGCGGCTTGACGGCCTTCTGGGCAGCGGATGAATCGGGCGTGCGGGTTGCGGTGGTCACTGATTCATCTTAACCGTTCGGCGTCCGAGCCTCCCCGCAATCCCGCCATCGGTCTACAGTGGGGCACTGTGCCGGAACCTGTCATTGTCACCCGAAATCTCGTCAAGAGCTATTCCGTCAACGGCTCGAAAAACTTCGTCGCCGTCGACGGGATCAGTTTCGAAGTGGCCCCGGGGGAGTCCTTCGGGTTGCTCGGCCCCAACGGCGCCGGAAAATCCACGACGATGCGCTTGATCGGCGCGGTGTCCACCCGCACGAGTGGCGACCTCACGGTGCTCGGCCTCGACCCGAACCGGTACGGTCCCGAGATTCGTTCCCAACTCGGCGTGGTGCCGCAGGAGAATAACCTCGACCTCGAGCTGAAGGTGCGGGAAAATCTGCTGGTCTACGGCCGCTACTTCGGGCTGCCGCGCGCCCGAGTCGCCCGCCGGGCCGACGAACTGCTCGAGTTCGCCCAGCTCCAGGACAAGGCCACAGCCAAGGTCGACGACCTCTCCGGTGGCATGAAACGGCGCCTCACCATCGCCCGGGCGCTTATTAACGACCCGCGCATCCTGCTGCTCGACGAGCCGACCACCGGACTCGACCCGCAGGCACGCCACATTCTCTGGGACCGCCTGTTTCGACTCAAGGAACAGGGCACGACGCTGCTCGTCACCACCCACTACATGGACGAAGCCGAGCAGCTCTGCGACCGCCTCATCGTCGTCGACAAGGGCCGCATCATGGCCGAGGGTTCTCCGGCCGACCTGATCCGCCGGTATTCCTCCCGCGAGGTCCTCGAGGTGCGCTTCGGCTCAGCCCAGAATGCCGAGGTCGCCGACCGCCTTCAAAGCTTCGGCGGGAGCGGTTTCGGCGAACGGGTCGACGTGCTGCCCGACCGCATTCTGGTCTACAGCGATAGCGGCGAGCGAGAATTAGAGCGGATGACCGCGGCCGGCCTGCACCCGATCACGAGCCTGGTACGCCGTTCCAGCCTCGAGGACGTGTTCCTCCGTCTCACCGGCCGAAACCTGATCGAATGAGCGCGGGCGATTTCGACAACGCTCGGGATGCTGGCGGGGCGACCGACAGCATCCGTTCGCAGGCAGTCGCGGCGGCTGTCGTCTCGGCCGCCCGCACCCGCCGCTACGGCTCCTGGTATGTGGCCGAGCACCGGTTTCGGGTCATGCGGTCGTACGCGCAGACGGTGCTGTTCACCGCGATCGGCAGCTCGCTCGTCTACCTCTACGCGATGGGCGTTGGCCTGGCCAGCCTGGTCGACGGCAATCTCGGCGACAACGCCGTCAACGGGGTCAGCTACCTTGAATTTCTCGCACCGGCGCTGCTCGCGAGCAGCGCGATTGCAGTCGCCTCCGAGGAGTTCAGCTACCCGATCATGCTCGGCTTCAAATGGAACCCGACCTTCTTCGGTATGAACGCGAGTTCGATTCAACCCGGTCAGATCATCAACGGCATCGTCATCTCGGTAGCGGCACGCATGCTGCTCACCTGCGCCATCTTCTCTGTCTTCATGCTCATTTTTGGTGCGGTTCCTGGCCCGCTCGGTGCCGTGGCGGTGCTCGTGGCGCTACTCACCGGCCTCTCGTTCGGCGCGCTCCTGATGGCGTACACGGCCACCCTCAAGGACGACACCGGCCAGCTCGCCATGGTGCAGCGCTTCGTGATTCTGCCGATGACGCTGTTCTCCGGCACGTTCTTTCCGCTCGACGTGCTGCCGACCTACCTGCAGTGGCTCGGCTGGATCTCACCGCTCTGGCACGGCACCGAACTGTCCCGCGTCTTCGCCTATGGCCGACCGGAACCGATCTGGCTGAGCGTCCTGCACGCGCTCTATCTGGCCGCCCTGCTCGCTGTCGGCTGGATCTGGGCGCGTCGCCTCACGGCCGCGAGGTTGAACAAATGCGGTTTTCGTCGACGCTCGTCACTGCTGCTCGCCCGCCACGGCTGTTCGGAAGCCGTGGTGTCGGTAAGTATTACGCCGGTAATGCGCGCAGCGTGATGGCGCGCGGCTGGCGTGCGACGCGCAGCACCAACTCGCTCGTTGTGCTCAGCGGAATGGTCGAGCCGATCTTCTACCTGCTGTCGATGGGCCTCGGCCTGGAGGCGCTGATCGGCCAGGTACAGACCGACGACGGCCAGAGCGTGCCGTACGCCGCTTTCATCGCCCCGGCGCTGCTCGCCGTCGCCGCGATGAACGGTGCCATCTACGATTCGACCTGGAACGTCTTCTTCAAGATGCAATTCGCCAAACTCTACGAGGGGATGCTGGCCACCTCGCTTGGCCCGCTCGACGTGGCCCTCGGCGAGATCTCGCTCGCCCTGGCGCGGGGGCTGCTCTACGCGACCGGATTCCTGCTCGTGATGCAGGCGCTCGGCCTGAACCTGTCCTGGTGGGCGCTGCTCGCGCTGCCGGCGGTGCTGCTGATCGCGTTTGGATTCGCATCCGTCGGCATGGCGGTGACCAGTTATATGAAGACGTTCCAGCAGATGGACTGGATCACCTTCGTGCTGCTACCGATGTTTTTGTTCTCGGCCACGTTCTACCCGCTGAGCGTGTATCCGCCGGGCGTTCAGTATGTGATTCAGGCGCTGCCGCTCTGGCATGGTGTCGAGCTCGTGCGCGGCCTGACCACCGGCCAGGTGGATGCTGGCCTGCTCTGGCACGTGCTCTACTACGCCGTCATGATCGTGATCGGCGTGGTCATGACCACCCGTCGCCTGACGGCCCTGTTCCTGACATAGACAACGCTCCCCCTCGCAAGCGGCAAGGGGGAGCGGATGCTGGTGCGGCTGGACCTACCGGTGCAGGTCGAGGTCCTTCGTTTCGCGGCTCAGGATCAGCGCGATCAGGGTGATGGTGCCCATGATCGAGAGGTAGATGCCGACCCAGAACGGGCTGCCCTCGCCGATTGTCCACAGCCAGACGGCGATGAACGGGGCGACGGCCGCGCCGAGAATGGAGCTCATGTTGTAGGCGAACGCGGAGCCGGTGTAGCGCACGCTGGTCGGGAACAGCTCGGGCAGCAGCGCGCCCATCGGCCCGAAGGTCATGCCCATGAGTGAGAATCCGACGATGAGGAACAGCATGACGCTGAGGTCGCCGGCACCGAGCAGGGGCACGAAGAGAAACCCGAACACGATGATGAACATGGTCACGATGATGAGCGTCTTGCGGCGCCCGTGCTTGTCGGCCCACGGGCCGGAGGCGAGGGTGAAAATTCCGAAGAACACCACGCCGAGAATCATCATGAGGATGAAGGTGTTGTAGCTGAATCCGAGCCCCGGCAGCGCGGCATCCGTTGCGGCACGGCCGTAACTGAGAGTGAACGTGGTCATCAGATAGAACAGCACGTAGGTGGCGAGCATGATGAACGTGCCGAGGATGAGTTCGCGCCAGTTCGACTTGAATACCGCAGCGAGCGGCAGCTTCTCGACACGCTTGGCCTGGACGACCTTCGTGAAGACCTCGCTTTCGACCAGGCGCAGACGCACCCAGAGTCCGACGATGACCATGACGGCCGAGAACAGGAAGGGGATGCGCCAGGCCCATTCGAGGAATGCCTCGGACGGGCGGGTCGGGTCGGTCGACGGCAGTGCGAGCGCGAGGCCGAGAAATAGGCTGTTGGCGATGATGAAGCCGAGCGGGGCGCCGACCTGGGGGAAGGTGCCGTACCAGGCACGCTTGCCGACCGGGGCGTTTTCGGTTGCCACGAGTGCAGCGCCGCTCCATTCCCCGCCGAGGGCGAAGCCCTGGGCCAGGCGCAGAATGACGAGCATGAACGGTGCCCACCAGCCGATCATGTCGTAGGTCGGCAGTAGGCCGATCAAAAACGTCGCGATGCCCATGGTGAGCAGTGCACCGACAAGGGTGGCCTTGCGTCCCTTGCGGTCACCGAAGTGGCCGAAGAACAGGGCGCCGATCGGGCGGGCGACCATGGCGGCGCCGAACACGGCGAAGGAGGCGAGCAACGCGGTGGTCTCGTTGCCGGTGGGAAAGAACAGGTGCGGAAACACGAGGACGGCGGCGGTGGCGTAAACGTAGAAGTCGTAGAACTCAATGGTCGTGCCGATGAGGCTCGCCATGATGACGCGGCTCTTCGGATTGAGCGGTGTGGTCGGCGTCGGAATTGACGCTGTGGTTGTTGACATGGGGGTGGAACGCTCCGGTGTGATGGCTGAGCGCCAACGAAACCCGCAAGTCGATCGGACTTCCCGCGGTAGCGTTTACGCACGAATGATGGTGTGGCCGCGTGTAGAGGTCACCAATTACCCTACCCCCGGGGGGTCTGGGTCAACGCGCGACAGCGGATACTACGCGTGAAGCACTGGTGTGCCGACTTTCGCGGAGAAAAAGCTATTTCCAGAGTACCGCGATGACCACGTTGACCAGGGTGAGGGCTCCAATGGCCCAGAGCACGAGCGATGAGACGCTCGGCTTCTTGCGGTTCACGATGACCAGCACGGTGATCACGATGAGCACGAGCAGCTTGATGCCGATTTTGGTGTTGTCGATGTGACCGAGGGTACCCACCTGGATGACGCCGACGAGGAGCAGGCCGGTGACCAGCTGGGTCAGCGCACCGTGGAACATGGCGGCGACGATCGTGCCCTTGCCGGCAATGATCGCCTTGATCTGCACCAGAAAGCCGCCGAGTAGCGAGGCGAGGCCGACGAAGTGCAGAATGAGCAGAATATTGCGCAGAAGGTCCATGCGTTCAGCCTAGGTGACGACGATGCGCTACAAGCTAGCTGCGCAGCTCGCGCAGCAGAATTGCGGTGGCCAGGGCAGCGGATGCCGCCTCCTCGCCCTTGTCTTCCTTCGATCCGGGCAGTCCGGCCCGGTCGAGGCCCTGCTGTTCGTCGTCGAGGGTCAGCACGCCGAAGCCCACGGGCTTGCCGGTGTCGAGCGCAACGCGAGTGAGACCATCCGTTGCCGCATTGGAGACGAACTCGAAGTGTGGAGTGCCGCCCCGGATGATCACGCCGAGGGCGACGGCCGCGTCGGCCCCGTTTTCGAGCGCGACCTTGCAGGCAACGGGCAGTTCGAAGCTGCCCGGTACGCGCACGAGCGACCAGGAGGCTCCGCTCGCTTCGAGCACGCGGGTTGCGCCGGCGATGAGGCCGTCGGTGATCACGTCGTGCCAGAGGCCCGCGACGATGACGACGCGCAAGCCGGTGCCGTCAACGCTGAGGGTGGGTCCTGTGCCGGCCATTAGGCGATTCCGTTCATGATTTCGGTGTCGGTGATGTGGTGCCCCATGCGGTCGCGCTTGGTGGCGAGGTATTCCTCGTTGTATTCGCCGATCCCCACGACGAGTGGCACGCGCTCGGTCACAGCGACGCCGTGCAGTTCGAGTTGACGTACCTTCTCGGGGTTGTTGGTGAGCAGCCGCACCGAACTCAACCCTAGTTGGTGCAGGATGCTGGTGGCCGCGCCGTACTCGCGGCTATCGACGGGCAAACCCAGCGCCACGTTGGCGTCGAGGGTGTCGAGGCCGTCTTCCTGCAGCTCGTAGGCGCGCAGCTTATTGATAAGGCCGATGCCGCGCCCCTCCTGGCCGCGCAGGTAGACGACCACGCCGCCTTCCTCCTGGATGATGTCGAGTGAGGCGTCGAGCTGTGGTCCGCACTCGCACTTGAGTGAGCCGAACGCTTCGCCGGTGAGGCACTCGGAGTGAACCCGCACGATGGCGCCATTGGCCGGGTTGCCGGCGACGAAGGCGACGTGGTCGGCGCCGGTGGAACGGTCTCGGTAGGCGCGCACCCGAAAGAGGCCGTGCCGGGTGGGGACGGTGGTCTCCACCTCGAAGTCGACCCGCGGCGCCTCGATCAGTGGCGCGATCGTCGGCAGCGCTGCGTTGGGGTGGAACTCGTCGAGGTAGCTGATCAGGTCTTTAATCGTGATGACGTGCAGCCCCTCGCGCTCGCCGAGTTCGAGCAGGCCGGGCAGTCGCATCATCTCGCCGTCTTCGGCGACGATCTCAGCGATCGCCGCGACCGGAACCAGACCGGCTAGTTTCATCAGGTCGACGCCGGCTTCGGTGTGGCCGCTGCGCTCGCGCACACCGCCGTCGCGGGCGCGCAGCGGCAGGATGTGGCCGGGGCGGTGCAGGCTGGCCGGTGCCGACGCCGGATCGGCCAGAACTCGCAAGGTGTGGGCCCGGTCGGCGGCGCTGATCCCGGTCGACAGCCGATCGGCCGCGTCGACGCTCACGGTGTAGTTGGTACCGAGCGGGTCTTCGTTGTTCAAGACCATCACCGGCAGGTCGAGCTGGTCAGCGATCTCATTCGTCATCGGCGCGCAGATGAAGCCGGAAGAGTAGCGCACGGTCCAGGCGATCCACTCCTGCGTGGCGAGCTGGGCCGAGATGATGACGTCTCCCTCGTTTTCGCGGCCCTCGTCGTCGGCGACGATGACCGGTCGACCGAGGCGTAGGGCGTCGAGTGCGGAGGGAATATCGGCGAGGCTCATGATGCGCTCCTTGGGGTGGTGACGTGCTGGGAATTGTGGGTCGCCGTCAGGGCGAGCATCCGTTCAACGTGGCGGGCCAGAATGTCCGTCTCAATGTTGACTCGGTCGCCGACGGCGCGCTCGCCGAGGGTGGTCACCGTGAGGGTCTCGGGAATGAGCGACACCTCAAACCACTGATCCGTCTCGGTGGCGGGGCTGATGTTGCTCACCGTGAGGGAGACGCCGTCGATGGCGATCGAACCCTTGCCGACGACGAGCGGCGCGAGTTCGGCGCTGAGGCTGAACCGCAGCACTCGCCAGGCATCACCGGGCGTGAGGCTAAGCACCGTGCTGGTGCCGTCAATGTGGCCCTGCACGATGTGGCCGCCGAGGCGTCCACCGACGAGGGCGGCGCGTTCGAGGTTGACCGGGGAGCCGACGAGGGCCGCGGACAGTGTCGACATCGACAGGGTCTGCGCCATCACGTCGGCGGTGAAGGTTTCGGCGGTGCGCTCGACCACGGTGAGACAGACGCCCTGCACGGCGATGGAGTCGCCTCGCAGCGCGCCGTCGATCACGAGCGGGCCGCGGATGGTGAGGCGGGCGGCATCCGCTGTCTGCTCGATGCGCACGATTTGGCCGAGCTCCTCGATGATTCCGGTGAACATGGGTTCCTTAGTTAGTCTGCGGTCGGGCGACGATGAGAACATCGTCACCGAGGCGGTCGAGGGAAAGAATGGCGAGGCGGCGCTGCTCACCGATCGCGGCCACACCGATGTCGGTGAGGGCGAGCCGGGGGCCGCCGATGAGCGTCGGAGCCAGGTAGATGAGGTATTCGTCGACCAGCCCGGCGGCGACGAAGGCGCTCGCCACGGTCGGTCCACCCTCGATGAACACGCTGCGCAGACCTCGGCCGTGCAGGTCGGCGAGAACGCCGGGAAGGTCGCGTCCGTCAAAAAACAGCGGTGACTGCGGGTGGTTGATCAGGGCAGTGGATGCCGGCAGCGGACGTCGGCCCAGCACCACGGGCACCGGTTGCTGCTTGAGCAGCGCGCCATCGGCGTCGCGCGCGGTCAGGGCCGGATCGTCGGCGAGCACGGTCCCGGTGCCGACCAGGATCGCGGCGGCGGCACCACGCCGTTGGTGCACGTCGACGCGGGCTGCGCCGCCGGTGATCCAACGGCTGGAGCCGTCGGCCGCTGCCGCACGACCGTCGAGGCTCGACGCCCACTTGAGCGTGACGAACGGGCGCCCGAGGCGGGCGGCAACGAGCCAGTCGCCCAGGAATTCTTCGCCCTCCGCCACGAGCAGGGTGCCCTGCACGTCGACTCCGGCAGCGCGCAGCCGGTCGGCTCCGCCGCAGGAACGTTCGCCGGAGTCGGTCACCGAGTAAACGACGCGAGCGACGCCGGCCTCGATCAGGGCCTCGGCGCAGGGTCCCGTGCGGCCGACATGGTTACAGGGTTCCAGGGTGACCACGACGGTGCTGCCGCGCGCAGCGCCGGGGGCGAGCTGGGACAGCGCGTCGACCTCGGCGTGCTTGCTGCCGGCTCCGCGGTGCCAGCCTTCGGCGAGGGTGTCGCCCTCAGCGTTCACAATGACGCAGCCGACCCGGGGGTTGACGCCGGTGGACGGACCCTGGGCGGCAAGTTCGAGCGCGCGACGCATGGCGCTGTGCAGGGTGTGCACTGCCGCGTTGTTGGTCATCCCGCCCTCATCCGTATTGGACGAGCTCCGGGGGTATGGGGGTGCAGACCTGCACAAACCCGCCGGTCGACCGTAGGGGCCAACCGACTCGTGCGCCTCCCGTCCGGACTTTGACCGTCGGTGCTGGAGTTTCACCAGCTCAACCGTTTCGCCTCTCTCTCAAGGGGCTAACGGGTCGCGGACTTTAACCGCCGGTTCGGAATCACACCGACCCCGGAGCACGTGTACTACTTCTAGTTATAGTGCAACAGTCCGCGCGCAGTACTATTCCCGGCGACATCCGCTGTTCCGGTCAGGGGCTCAGGAGGCCTCGACCAGGGCCCGGGCCGTGCTTTCGTCGACGAACAAGTCGGTGATCAGCCGGGCGGCGAGGGCCCCGCGCAGGCTCGCGAGCTTGGAGCGGCCGGCCACGACGCAGATGCGGCGCGGGGTGCGGCGCAATACGGTGAATTCCGGGCCGGTTGAACGCTCGTTCAGAGCAATGCCGTCTGTCGAACCGTCGGCGCGGTAAAACACGGTGGCCACGTCGCCGACCACCTGAGCGGCGCTGAGTGCATCGAATTCGGCTTTTTCCAGGTAGCCACCGGCGTAGACACGGCTGATCACACCGGAAAACGGAGAGCCGAGGCCGAACAGGGCGATATCCATGGTGGCTTGCATGTCGATCAGGCGGCTTATGCTGCGCTCCCGCCACAGCGCCTTCTTGGTGGCCGGGTCGTCGAAGAACGCCGGCACCGGAAACTGTTGAATGTGTGCGCCGAACGCCGTGCCGAAGCGTCCGAGAATTTCACTCGCGTAGCCGAGGCCGGTCGTGCGCATGTTTCCGGCACCGTTGAGCTGCACGATCTGCGAGTTGTGGGTTTGTTTGGGCGTCACGTGTCGGCTGATCGCGTTCATGGTGGAGCCCCAGGCGATGCCCATGGTCATGTTCGAGTCGAAGTATTGACCGAGAATCCGTGCAACAGACAGGGCCACGCGCTCTAGGCGATCGACGTCGCTCGCGCTGTCTGGCACCGGAACGACGTGCGCTTCGATCCGAAATCGAGCCTCGAGCTGCTGCTCGAGGTGACTCGGGGCATCCAATGGCGACTTGATTTGGATGTCGACCAAGCCGGTCTCCCGAGCATGGCTGAGCAGGCGAGAGACGGAGGAGCGGGAGGTGTGCAGCTCCCGAGCGATGGCATCCATGGTGAGGTCCTGCAGATAGTACAGGTGCGCCGCGGTGAGGGCGTCGCGGCTGCGATCGGACTGCACGGGATCAATATCGAGGGTCACAACGGCTCCTTGCACGTATGTTCAATCCGGTTGAGAAATTGTGTCGGACTGTCAGACTGTATTTATTCATATGGCTTGTCGCAATGCAAGCCCCAGACAGAGGTGACAACAATGTCGTTCTTAAACTCACAAACTTCGTCGGCACTCAACGATCGTCCCAACGCCCAGGTGCTCATTATCGGCGCCGGCATCAATGGCATCGCAACCTTCCGCGATCTGGCCCTGCAGGGCGTTGACGTGGTCATCGTCGAGAAGAACGACTTCGTCTCCGGCGCCTCGTCGGCGAGCTCGCACATGATCCACGGCGGGGTGCGCTATCTCGAAAACGGCGAGTTCCGCCTGGTCAAGGAGTCGGTGACCGAGCGCAACGGCCTGCTCAAGATCGCGCCGCACTACGTCAAGCCGCTGCAGACCACCATCCCCATCTTTTCCACCTTCTCCGGAGTGATGGCCGCGCCGCTGCGTTTCCTCACCCACAAGCAGGGTTCCAAGCACGTGGAGCGTGGCGCCCTGCTGATCAAACTCGGCATGATGATCTACGACGCCTTCTCCCGCGACGGCGGTTCGGTGCCGCGTCACGAGTTCAAGGGTCGCGGTCAGGCGCTCGCCGCTCTGCCGCTGCTGAACCCCGGCCTCAAGTACACGGCAACGTACTACGACGCCGCGATGCACGACCCTGAGCGCCTCGCCCTCGACGTGCTGCGCGACGGCCTCGACGCTGGCCCGCATGCTCGCGCCGCCAACTACGTCGAAGCCGCGGGCATGAGTGAGAACGGCGTGCTGCTGCGCAACAGCATCACCGGCGAAGAGTTCACCTTCACAGCAGATGTCGTCGTCAACACGAGCGGGCCATGGACCGACCTGACCAACACCGCTCTCGGGCAGCCGAGCACGTTCATGGGCGGCACCAAGGGCTCCCATATCGTCCTCGACAACCCGGAGCTGCTCGCGGCGACCGGTGGCCGCGAGATCTTCTTCGAACACGAAGACGGCCGCATCGTGCTGATCTACCCGCTCAAGGGCCGCGTTCTGGTCGGCACCACCGACCTCGAACACGACATGAGCAAGCCGATTCGCTGCACCGAAGACGAGATCGACTACTTCTTCGACCTGGTCGCGCACGTTTTCCCAACCGTGAAGGTCGACCGTTCGCACATCGTGTTCCGCTTCGCCGGCGTACGCCCGCTCCCGCGCCACGACGAAGAAGCCCCCGGATTCGTCTCCCGCGACTACCGCATCGAGTCGCGTCCGCTGCCCCGCGCCGGTACCGAAGACGGCACCCTGCTCAGCCTGGTCGGCGGCAAATGGACCACCTTCCGCGCCCTGGCCGAGCACCTGAGTACCGACATCCTGAAGCTGCTCGGCCTGCCGCGCACCGTCTCCACCGAGGGCCTGGCCATCGGCGGCGGACGCAACTTCCCTGCAACGGATGCCGCCCACCAGGTCTGGGTCACCGCCCACGGTGACGAAGTGGGCGCAGACCGCGCCGCAGCCCTGCTCGCCCGGTACGGCACCCGCGCGAGCGAGGTCATCGACTTTCTCACCGACCCGACCGCTCCAGCGGATGCCCCGCTCGTACAAAACTCCGCCTATAGCCGGCGCGAGATCGAGTTTTTGGCCTCAACCGAGAGTGTCGTGCGCCTGATCGACGTGCTGCTGCGTCGCACCAGCATGGCCTTCGTCGGATACGTCACCACGCCGCTGATCGAGGAGCTCAGCGGTGTCGTCGCCCCGGTTTTGGGGTGGGATGCTGGGCGGCTGGCCGAAGAGATCGAGCTGGCCCGCAGCATCCTGAGCGACGTGCACGGGGTCACGCTGGCCCCGGTCAGCCAAACTCCCATTCGCGTCGCCTGACGCGTTCGGCCCTGGCCGGCGATTGCCGACAATCTGCACAAACGTGCAGCTCAAAGCGACCATCGCCGGGCCGGGCGCCGATACGTTTTTACACAGGTAACAAACAGCACGACCGTCGCACTCGACAATTAGGTCAGTCGGCAGCACCCCATCTGAAAGGTCAATGTGGACAATCTCGGTGTCGTATTTATGTCAGAGGTCGTGGGAACGGCCATCCTCGTACTCCTCGGCTGTGGCGTGGTCGCCAACGTCGCGCTCGCCAAGAACAAGGGCTTTGGCGGCGGTTTTCTCATGGTCACCATCGGCTGGGGCCTCGCGGTCTACGCCGGTGTCATCGCCGCGTACAACTCGGGCGCGCACCTGAACCCGGCCGTCACGCTCGGCCTTGTCGCGAGCGGCGCCGACACGTTCGGCTCCGGCGTTCCGGTCAACTTCGTGTCGATCATGACCTATATCGGCGCGCAGATGATCGGCGCGATCCTCGGTGCTGTCGTGGTCTGGCTTGCCTACAAGCAGCACTTCGATCAGGAGCCGGAAGCCGCCAACAAGCTCGGTGTCTTCTCGACCGGGCCGGCCATCCGCTCCTACGGTTGGAACCTGGTCACCGAAATCATCGGCACCTTCGTGCTGGTTTTCGTCGTCATCGGCTTCGGCCGCAACGGCGACGGCGGCGGGCTCGCGGCCCTCGGTGCACTGCCGGTGGCCCTGCTCGTGATCGCGATCGGCGCCTCGCTCGGTGGGCCCACCGGCTACGCCATCAACCCGGCGCGTGACCTCGGCCCCCGCATCGCGCACTTCCTGCTGCCGATCAAGGGCAAGGGCTCAAGCGACTGGTCGTATTCCTGGGTACCCGTCGTCGGCCCGATCATCGGCGGCGTGCTCGCCGGTGCCTCCTCTGGTGTGCTGCTGCCCATCCTGGGCTAACCCTGTCGACGCATTCTGCAGCATCCGCTTTAAACTGATTCATCCCACCTGGAACAACAAAGGAGTTACAAATGGCCAAGTACGTTCTCGCCATCGACCAGGGAACCACGAGTTCCCGCGCGATCATCTTCGACAAGGCCGGGTCGATCATTTCGACCGGTCAGCTTGAGCACGAGCAGATTCTGCCGCAGGCCGGCTGGGTCGAGCACGACCCGAAAGAAATCTGGGACAACACCCGTGAGGCCATCGGCCAGGCGCTGTCCAAAGCGAACATCACCCGGCACGACATCGAGGCCATCGGCATCACCAATCAGCGCGAAACCGCTGTCGTCTGGGACAAGAACACCGGCGTGCCCGTCTACAACGCCATCGTCTGGCAGGACACCCGCACCCAGGCAATCGTCGACCGCCTCGCGGCCGACGGCGGTGTCGAGCGTTTCAAGCAGAAGGTCGGCTTGCCGCTGGCCACCTATTTTTCCGGCACCAAGATCGTCTGGATCCTCGAGAACGTCGAGGGCGCCCGCGCGAAAGCGGATGCCGGCGACCTCCTGTTCGGTACCACCGACTCCTGGGTCCTCTGGAACCTGACCGGCGGCATCGAGGGTGGCGTGCACGCGACCGACGTCACCAACGCCAGCCGCACGATGTTCATGGACCTCGAAACCCTGCAGTGGAACGACGAGATCCTGGCCATCTTCGACGTGCCCAAGTCGATGCTGCCCGAGATCAAGAGCTCGTCCGAGGTCTACGGCATCGCGAGCGGGCACAGCCTGCTGCGCGAGGTGCCGATTGCGGGCATCCTGGGTGACCAGCAGGCCGCGACCTTCGGCCAGGCCGCGTTCGACCAGGGCGAGGCCAAGAACACCTACGGCACCGGAAACTTTCTGATCTTCAACACCGGCACCGAGATCATCCACTCCAAGAACGGCCTGCTCACGACCGTGGGCTACAAGCTCGGCGACGCCCCCGTGCATTACGCGCTCGAGGGATCGATCGCCGTGACCGGTTCGCTCGTGCAGTGGATGCGGGACCAGCTCGGCATCATCAAGAACGCCTCCGAGATCGAAGACCTCGCCAAGACGGTCAAGGACAACGGCGGGGCGTACTTCGTGCCGGCCTTCTCGGGTCTGTTCGCACCGTACTGGCGGTCGGATGCCCGTGGCGCCCTGGTCGGTCTCACCCGCTACGTGAACAAGGGCCACATCGCCCGCGCCGCGCTCGAGGCCATCGCGTACCAGACGCGGGAGGTGCTCGATGCGGTCAACGCCGACTCCGGGGTTCCGCTGACCGAACTCAAGGTCGACGGTGGTGCCACGGCCAACGACCTGCTCATGCAGTTCCAGGCCGACATTATTGGCGTGCCCGTCGTGCGCCCGGTCGTCGCCGAGACCACCGCCCTGGGCGCCGCGTATGCGGCCGGCCTGGCCGTCGGCTTCTGGAGTGGCCTCGACGACCTCCGCGCCAACTGGCAGGAGGACTCCCGCTGGGAGCCGTCCATGGACAAGGACGAGGCCGATCGCCTCCTGCGCAACTGGAAGAAGGCCGTAACGAAGACCCTCGACTGGGTAGACGAAGACGTGCGCTAGCTCTTCTCGCGAGAGCGCAAAAAGTGCCCGATTGGACTATCCAATCGGGCTCTTTTTGCGCTCTCGCGTTACTGTGCCAATAGGGGCGGAAGGTCGTGGAGGGATTCGATACGGAGGATTCCAACGGGGGCAGCGGATGCGCCGGCGCGGTCCAGCCAGACACCCGTCAGCCCCGCAGCGGCCGCGCCCACGGCATCCGTGCGAAGCCGATCGCCCACGTACACCGCCCCCTCCACCGGAATGTCGAACAGCGCGCAGGCGTGCTGAAAGATGCGCGCGTCCGGCTTGGCGAAGCCGAGAGCACCGGAGGTGACGACGTGCTCGAACCGGTGGGTCAGCCCGACCCGCCGAATCTTCTCGCCCTGAAACACCGGGTCGCCGTTCGTGATGAGGCCAAAGCGCACCCCGGGCAGAACCTCCGCCAGCGCGTCGAGGCAGGGGAGCGCGTCGTCGTGCAGCCGCCAACTGGCCCGGTAGCTCAGAAAGTACTCGTCAAACCAGGCGTCGGCCTCGGCGTCGGTCAGCGAGATGTCGAACGATGCGGCGAAGTCCTGGGCCCGGGCGCGCCGCTGGCCGGCAAAGTCCAGAGCGCCGGCGAGGTAGGAGTGGTAATGCTCCTCCTCGAGCGCGTCCCAGAGCACGATTGCTGCATTGCGGTCGCCGGTCGCGAATGCACCGCCGATCCGGTCGAGGTGCAGCAGGATTCCCGCTGCCACAGCTCCGCGGTGCTCGAACAGGGTATCGTCGAGGTCGAACAGCACCACCCCAGGTCGCCGAGAGCGCAAAAAGTGCCCGTTTGACGGGTCCAATCGGGCACTTTTTGCGCTCTCGCCAGCAGGCGCAGAGCTCGGGACGGGCATCAGCGGCGGGGGAGGAAGCCGACGCGGTCGTAGACGGTGGCCAGGGTTTCGTTCGCTACAGCGTCAGCCCGGGCGGCGTTCGACGCCAGCACCCGGTCGAGTTCGGCCGGGTCGCCGAGCAGCTCGGCGACGCGCTCGCGAATCGGGTCGAAGGTGCCGAGTACAACTTCGACGAGACTTTTCTTCAGATCGCCGTAGCCTCGCCCGGCGTACTCGTTCTCCAGCGACTCGATCGTGCGGGAGGCCAACACGGAGTAAATCGTGAGCAGGTTCGCCACGCCCGGCTTGTTCTCGCGGTCGAAGACCACGCCGCCGTCGGCATCCGTCACGGCCCGCATGATCTTCTTCCTGGTGACCCCGGGCTCGTCGAGCAGCCAGATCACTCCGGCGTGCGACTCGGCCGACTTCGACATTTTCGACGTGGGATTCTGCAGGTCGTAGATCTTCGCGGTCTCCTTCACGATCGCCACCTCGGGAATCGTGAAGGTGTCGCCGAACCGTGAGTTGAAGCGCAGCGCGAGGTCGCGGGTGAGTTCAACGTGCTGGCGCTGGTCCTCTCCGACCGGCACCACCGTGGTCTGGTAGAGCAGAATATCCGCCGCCATCAGTGTCGGGTAGGCGAACAGGCCCACCGTCGTCGCGTCGGCGCCGTGCCGCGCGGACTTGTCCTTGAACTGGGTCATGCGGCTGGCCTCACCGAACCCGGTGATGGTGTTCAGTACCCAGGCCAGCTGCGCGTGCGCCGCGACATGCGACTGCACATACAGCGTCGACGCCGACGGGTCGATCCCGGCCGCAATGTATTGCGCCGCCGTGCCGCGGGTGTTCTCCCGCAGCTTCAAAGGCTCCTGCGCGACGGTGATCGCGTGCAGGTCGACGATGCTGAAGAATGCGTCGTGGGTCTGCTGCAGCGACTTCCAGTTCAGCAGCGCGCCAATGTAGTTGCCGATCTGCAGGGACTCGGCGGAGGGCTGCATGCCCGAATAGAGGCGGGGTTTGGTCATGAGTTCAACGCTCCAGAAAGGTCATAGTCGACAACGACGGGGGAGTGGTCGCTCCAACGCTGGTCGTACGCTGCGGCCCGGTCGACCGCATACGACACCACGGATGCCGCCAGCTCCGGGCTGGCCAGGTGGTAGTCCAATCGCCATCCGGTGTCGTTGTCGAATGCCTGGCCGCGCTGAGACCACCAGGTGTATGGACCCTCAACCTCGCCGGCCCACTTGCGTCCGACGTCCACCCAGCCGAGTCCGGCGCCCGCGTTGTACAAATCGTCGCCTTCAGCGCCGAGAATACGGTCGAAATACTCACGCTCCTCCGGCAGAAAACCGGCATGCTTCTTGTTGCCGCGCCAGTTCTTAATGTCGAGCGTGCGGTGCCCGACGTTGAGATCGCCGAGCACGAGCGCGAGCGGGCTGTGCGTGCTCAGCTCCGGCAGCCGAGCGATCATGGCGTCCAGAAACTTGTACTTCTCCACCTGCTTGGGAGTGTCCGTCTCGCCGGAGTGCACATACGTGCTCACCACGGTGATGATCTGGCCGTTGACCTCGTAGTCGGCTTCGAGCCAGCGGCCGGCGCTGTCGAATTCCTCAGCACCGAGGGCAACGCGATGAATGGATGCCCCCGCGCGGCTTGCCAGGGCAACCCCGGCGCGGCCCTTGGCGGTGGCGGCGTCGTGCAGAATATTCCAGTCCGGGCCGAGCAGCCCCTCGAGGTCTTCGGTGGATGCACGCACCTCTTGGATGGCCAGAATGTCGATGTCACGGGCATTCAGCCAGTCGCCCATTCCCTTGCGGTACGCGGCTCGTACCCCGTTCGTGTTGATGCTGGCAATGCGGAGAGGTTTGGCTGCAGACATGGGTCAAGTCTAGTTTGGGGTGTCCGCCGCATCTGCCCGGGCAAAGCCTTCGACGACAGCTTCGGCAGCCCTGAGCCGCCGCCGGGCACCCCACCGGGCATACCAGGGCGAGGCATCGAGATCCGCTCTGGCGGCGGTGAGCTCGGCCTGCGCGGTCAGCCTCAGGGCATCGTGCATCCGCTGCGCTTGGTCTTCCGCCGCCTCATCGGCGCTGAGCGTGTGGGGCGGAATCCCCGCATCGTCCATCCCCACCGCAATCCACGACGCCGCGATCAACGTGACCGTGCTCACCAGGTTGAACCAGATCAGTAGCCCGATGATTACCGCAAAGGTCGCCAGCAGCGGGTTGCGGCTGGCGCCGCCGAGTAGCGCACCACCGAGAATTTTGAGTAGGCCGAGCGCCAACCCGCCCAGCAGCGCGCCGGCGAACAACCGCCGTACCGGAATGCGTACCCGCGACAACACCCGGAACAGGGCCGCTAGGGTGAAAGTATCGATGACGAGCACGACGGCCAGGCCGATGGCGCGGGCCGAGGCTTCGTAGAAGAACGAGTCCTGCGGTATCTGAAAGATGCCAAAGAGCAGGCCGAGCAGCGCGGTGCTCGCGAGCGAGACGATCGCCGACAACACGAGGGCCAGGCCGAAGACCAGCCCGAGGCCGAGCTCGCGCAGCTTGACCAGCAAAAAGAACGTCGTCTGCTGCGGCATGTCAAAGACGGTGCGCACCGCCTGCGCCGTCGCCGACAGCCAGCCGAGCGCGGTCAGCAGCAGTCCGACCAGGGCGATTGCTCCGGTCCAGGTGAGAATGCCGGCGGTGGCGAGTAGCTCGGGGTCGATAATGCCGTCGGTGCCGATCAGTCCCGGAATCGACTGGTTGATGATCGCGTAGAGCGCGTTCAGCAGACCCTGATTCGCGGTCAGAAAGAGCCCCGCAATCGAAAAGCCCACCCAGACAGCCGCGAAAATGGCGAAGATCGCCTGATAGGACATTCCAGCGGCGAGGATGCTGCCACCCACGTTGTTGAAGTGGGTCACCACCCGCACGGGTCGCCAGGTGAGGATGCGGGCTACAAGCTCTTTCACAGTGTCAGCTTAACCAAAGACACCCCCGTCGAAGTGACGGGGGTGTCTTTCCTATAAGAAGGCAGTTAAGCCTTGCCGCGCATGATGGCCTGCTTGACCTCGGCGATAGCCTGGGTCACCTGGATGCCGCGAGGGCAGGCATCCGTGCAGTTGAAGGTCGTGCGGCAACGCCACACGCCCTCTTTGTCATTGAGGATGTCGAGGCGCACCTGGGCGCCATCGTCCCGCGAATCGAAGATGAAGCGGTGGGCGTTCACGATGGCGGCTGGGCCGAAGTACTGGCCGTCGGTCCAGAACACCGGGCAGGCCGAGGTGCAGGCGGCGCAGAGAATACATTTCGTCGTGTCGTCGAAGCGCGCGCGCTGGGCGACGGTCTGAATGCGTTCCTTGCCCTTGACCGGGGTGACGCTGTTCATGAGGAACGGCTGCACCTCTTTGAACGACGCGAAGAACGGCTCCATGTCAACGATGAGGTCCTTCTCCAGCGGAAGGCCCTTGATGGCCTCCACGTAGATCGGCTTCGTGACGTCGAGGTCCTTCATGAGCGTCTTGCAGGCCAGGCGGTTGCGGCCGTTGATGCGCATCGCATCCGAACCGCAGACCCCGTGCGCGCAGGAACGACGGAAGGTCAGTGAACCATCCTGCTCCCACTTGATCTTATGCAGCGCGTCGAGCACCCGGTCGGTCGGGTAGAGCTGCACGTCGAAGTCCTGCCAGTGCGGTTCGTCGTCGACCTCGGGGTTGAACCGACGCACGATTATCGTGGCGGTGAACGACTTGATCTCTTCGGGAACGATGGGCTTGTTGTCGATCGTGGCGGTACTCACTAGTACTTCCTCTCCATCGGCTGGTAACGGGTGATGACAACCGGTTTCCAGTCGAGTTTGATGTGGTCGGCGGCGTCCGCCGACATCGCGTCACCCTTGAGGTACGCCATGGTGTGCTTCAGATAATTCTCGTCATCGCGAACGAGGTAATCTTCACGCTGGTGGCCGCCGCGGCTTTCCTTGCGGTTGCGGGCGGAATAGACGACAACTTCGGCCAGGTCGAGCAGAAAGCCGAGTTCGACGGCCTCGAGCAGGTCGGTATTGAAGCGGCGGCCCTTGTCCTGCACACCGATGTTCTTGTAGCGCTGACGCAGCAGGTGGATGGTCTCGGTGACCTCGGCCAGGGACTCGTCGGTGCGGAACACCTGAGCCTTCTTGTCCATCTCCTCCTGCAGAATCTTGCGCAGCACGGCGATGCGTTCGGTTCCGGTCGATGAACGGATGCCTTCCAGCAGTTCGCGCACTTCCCCGGCCGGGTCTGTCGGCAGCGGAACGAATGACGCCGTCTTCACATACTCGACCGCATTGATACCGGCGCGCTTGCCGAACACGTTGATGTCTAGCAGCGAGTTGGTGCCGAGGCGGTTGGAGCCGTGCACCGAGACGCAGGCGCATTCGCCGGCGGCGTACAGCCCGGGGACGACGACCTCGTTGTTGCGCCAGACTTCGGCCTTCACATTGGTCGGGATGCCGCCCATCGCGTAGTGCGCGGTCGGCATGACCGGGACAGGCTCGGTGACCGGGTCGACGCCGAGGTACGTGCGGGCGAACTCGGTGATGTCGGGCAGCTTGGTCTCGAGCAGTTCCTTGCCGAGGTGGGTGCAATCCAGGTAGAGGTAGTCCTTCTCCGGACCGGCACCGCGACCCTCCGCGACCTCCTTGAGCATACAGCGTGAGACGATGTCACGCGGGGCGAGGTCCTTGATGGTCGGCGCGTAGCGTTCCATGAAGCGTTCACCGGAGGCGTTGCGGAGGATTGCTCCCTCACCGCGGGCGCCCTCGGTAAGGAGGATGCCCAGCCCGGCCAGGCCGGTCGGGTGGAACTGGAAGAACTCCATGTCCTCCAGCGGCAGGCCCTTGCGCCAGACGATACCGACGCCGTCACCGGTGAGGGTGTGGGCGTTCGAGGTGGTTTTGTAGATCTTTCCGAAACCACCGGTGGCGAAAATGAACGCCTTGCCCTGGAACACGTGCAGCTCGCCGCTCGACAGGTCGAGGGCGACCACGGCCGACGGCTGGTCGACGCCGTCGACGTTGGTCATGACGAGGTCCAGCACGTAGTACTCGTTGAAGAAGTTGATGCCGCGCTTGACGCAGTTCTGGTACAGCGTCTGCAGAATCATGTGGCCGGTGCGGTCCGCGGCGTAGCAGGCCCGGCGCACCGGGCTCTTGCCGTGGTCGCGGGTGTGGCCACCGAAACGCCGCTGGTCGATCTTGCCCTCTGGGGTGCGGTTGAACGGCAGGCCCATGTTCTCGAGGTCGATGACCGCGTCGATGGCTTCCTTGGCCAGGATCTCGGCGGCATCCTGGTCAACCAGGTAGTCGCCACCCTTGATCGTGTCGAAGGTGTGCCATTCCCAGTTGTCTTCCTCGACGTTGGCCAGCGCCGCGGCCATGCCGCCCTGGGCCGCACCGGTGTGCGAACGCGTCGGGTAGAGCTTGGAGATGACAGCCGTGCTGGCATGGGGGCCGGCTTCGATGGCGGCGCGCATGCCAGCTCCACCCGCTCCCACAATGACGATGTCGTGCTGGTGGTAGTGCACACCGTCTACGACGGTGGACTCCGGGTTTGCGCCGGCGGGTGCTGTGGAGGATGTCATTTTTTTGTGTGCAGCTCCTATAGGGACTTACAGAACGAGGCCACGAGGTCGGCAGGCGCACCGGCGGGGCAGGGATCGAAGGTGAACACCACGAGGGTGCCCAGCACGATCAGCGAAACAACACTGACCAGGATCGCGACTTTCAGGATGCCGCGGCTGATCCGTGACGTCGCGTAGTCATTGACGAGGGTGCGCATGCCGTTGCCGCCGTGAATTAGGGCGAGCCACAGCATGATGATGTCCCAGACCATCCAGAACGGGTTGGTCAGTTTACCGGCGACGAACGCGAAGTTCAGGGCGCTGACGCCCTCACCGATCATGAGGTTGACGAACAGGTGGCCGAAGATGAGCACGACCAGCACGACGCCGGAAACGCGCATGTAGATCCAGCCCCACTTTTCCCAGTTGACGCCGCTCTTCCTGGTAGAACGGGTGTACGGGCTGCGGGGAGCTTCGATTGTTGAAGTCATGTCGATCGCCCCCTAGTGGCTGAACACGTTGATGAGGTGGCGCGGCACGAAGGCCAGCATGGTGACGACCCACAGGCCGATGACGACGTAGAACAGTACGCGCTGGTACTTGGCGTTCCAGAAGTCGATCAGAATGATGCGCAGCCCGTTGAAGGCGTGGAACACGATGGCGCCGACGAGTGCGACCTCACCGAGACCCATGATCGGCGTCTGGTACTGCCCGATGACCGCGTTGTACGCTTCGGGGCTGACCCGCACGAGTGCCGTGTCGAGAATATGGACGAGCAGAAAGAAGAAGATCGCGACACCGGTGATGCGGTGTAAGACCCAAGACCACATGCCCGTGTTACCCCGATACAGGGTGCCGGCGGGGCGACGTGATGTCGTCTTCTGCTGAGAATCTAGGGTTCCTGCCTTCTGTGGCATGAACAACCCTCCCTGGCTGAATTATGGCTCTTTAGTGAGACCGAGAATGTGCTGTGAGCACATAGCGTTAGTCTACAAGTGCGCCGCCACATCGTGCCGGTTAGGTTACCCTAACGCTGCATAGACGGGGGTACATGCGTGTGGGCCCGCACCGCACGACGCTCGTCAATGGCTTGTTCGTAGTAATCGACCAGGTCCGCGCAGACCGTCGGCCAGGAGCGTCCGAGCACGGCGCGGCGCCCGGCTTCCCCCATGCGCGCCCGCAGCGCCGGGTCGCCGACCAGCTGAGATACCCAGTGTCTCAGGTCCCGGTCGTCGTCCGGCCGAAACAGGTAGCCGTTTTCTCCGTGGGCGACCAGGTCGATCGGCCCACCGGCGTAGGGCGCGACCACCGGCAGCCCGGCGGCGTGGGCCTCTTGGATGGTTTGCCCGAAGGTCTCTTCGGTACCGGCATGCACGAACAGGTCGAAGCTCGCGTAGGCAACGGCCAGCTCTGCGCCCGAGAGCCGGCCCAGCCAGGTCACGGACATGCCGGCCAGCGCTCGACCTATAGACGGTACGCTCGGCCCGTCACCGACCAGCGCCAAACGGATGCCCGGCAGCCCGCGCAGGGCGCGCAACCGCTCGACCTGTTTCTCCGGAGCCATCCGACCGACGTAGCCGACGATCACGTCGCGCCGTGCGCCGATGGGGGGCGTTGGCGAAATGCGTTCGCGCAGCGCCGCGACGGCCGGGTCGTTCTTGACGTTCGGGTGGAACCCGTTGAGGTCAACGCCACGGGTCCACATCGCCAGGCGTGGTACGCCGAGCCGCAGCAGGGCGGCCATCGACGACGACGACGGCACCAAAGTTCGAGTGGCGCCCTCGTGCACCCACTTCACGAAGCGCCAGGCGAGCGCGGTGGCCGGGCCGAGGTGATTGCGGTGGGCGTAACCGGCGACATCCGTTTGAAAAATCGCGACCGAGGGAATGTCGAGCCGATTCGCGGCGCTGATGCCCTGTGCTCCGAGCAGAAAGGGGGAGGCCGCGTGCAGCACGTCCGGCCGAAAATCGGCGAGCAGTTTCTGCACCTGGGGACTGGGGATACCGACCGGAAACTGGCGGTAGTTGAGCGCTGAAACGGTGTGCACGGGAAAGCCCGCGTATTCCGCCGGGGCGCCGTAGGGTGCGATCACCATAGCCTCGTGCCCGGTGGCCGCGAGGTGCTCGAGCACCTTGCAGACGCTCGTGGTCACCCCGCTGATGGTGGGGAGGAAACTTTCGCTGATGACTGCGATCCGCATGGTTCGAAAGTAGGCCGCGGGCGTTGCCGTCGGGTGGCCGGTGGGTGAACAGTCGTAGCGACCTCAGCGATAGTCTGGGGCGATGATTACGTCCAGTGAGCCCCTCGATCGCCTGTACAGCGTGATCCCCGCCGGCGGCATCGGTTCCCGGCTTTGGCCGCTGTCACGAGCGGATGCCCCGAAATTTCTGCATGACCTCACCGGTTCCGGTCATACCCTGCTGCGCGATACCTGGGATCGCCTCGTTCCGCTCTCCACGGAGCAGCGCATCATGGTCGTCACCGGGCGCGCCCACCGCGCCGCCGTCGAGCTGCAGCTGCCCGAACTGACCGACCCGAATGTTGTGCTGGAGAGCGAACCGCGCGACTCGACCGCTGCGATCGGCCTCGCGGCCGCGATTTTGCAGCTGCGCGAACCCGGCGTCATCATCGGGTCGTTTCCGGCTGACCACGTCATCAAGGGCGATGCCCAGTTCCGGTCGGCTGTGACCGAGGCTGTCGCCGCGGCGGACGCCGGTTACATCGTCACCATCGGCATTCAGCCGACCGAGGCTGCAATCGGCTTCGGCTATATCAAGAGCGCAGCCTCGCTCGATATTGAAGGTGCGTCGACCGCTCTCGCCGTCGACTCCTTCGTGGAGAAGCCCAGCCCCTATATCGCCGAAGGCTATCTCGCCGACGGCAACTACCTCTGGAACGCCGGCATCTTCATTGCCCGCGCCGACCGGTTGCTCGCGGAAATCGAAGCGGCAGAGCCGGAACTGCACGCCGGCCTCATACAACTCGCCGAGGCCTGGGACACACCGGCCCGCGGCGCCGTCGTCGACCAGGTCTGGCCACGCCTGAAGAAGATCGCCATCGACTACTCGGTGGCCGAACCCGCCGCCGCCGCCGGCAAACTCGTCGTCATTCCCGGCCAGTTCGACTGGGACGACGTGGGCGACTTCGCCTCGATCGCCAAGCTGCACTCCGGCGGACGCAAAGCCAACCTCGCCATCCTGGGTGAGGGTGCCCGGGTGCTCGCCGACTCGTCGAGCGGCATCGTGGTCAGCCACACCGGGCGCATGATCGCGCTGATCGGCGTCGAGGACATCGTCGTCGTCGACACCCCCGACGCCCTGCTGGTGACGACGAGTGCCAATGCCCAGAAGGTCAAGGCGGTCGTCGACGCGCTCAAGCTGTCGGGTTCGAGCGACGTGCTCTAGGCCCAACCTGACTAGAATTCCAGTTCATGCTAGAGGAAGTGTCTATGCGCCGCTTGATTGCCGTTTTTGCCCTCGTGTCATCCGCTGTGCTGCTGGTCGGCTGCGCGCCCGCACCGACACCGACCGCGACACCGGATGTGACGGAGCCGGAGTACTGCGCGCGCATGGTCACAAACTCGGGCGGTCTCGACGACCGCTCCTTCAACCAGTCCACCTGGGAGGGGCTGCAGGAAGCGGCGACGAAGTACAACATTGACACCGACGCGATCGTGTCGACGGCGGAGACCGACCTCGCACCGAACGTGAGCCAGGCCGTAGCGACCGGATGCCAGTTCGTGCTCACCGTCGGTTTCGAGCTCGCCGATGCGACCCTCGCCGAAGCCACCAAAAATCCCGACGTGCACTTTGCGATCGTTGACGAGTTCGTTGACGCGCCGAACGTGAAGCCGATCGTGTTTGATACCGCCCAGGCCTCGTTCCTAGCCGGGTACCTCGCGGCCGGCGTCACCAAAACCGGCAAGGTTGGAACATTCGGCGGCGGCAACCAGCCACCGGTCACGCTGTTCATGGACGGTTTCGTCGATGGTGTAGCCATGTACAACGACAAGCACGAGACGACGGTTGAGGTACTCGGCTGGAACAAGGACACCCAGGACGGCTCCTTCACCGGCGACTTTGAGGACGTGAACAAGGGCAAGTCGTTGACCCAGACGCTGATCGATCAGGGCGCGGACATCATTCTGCCGGTGGCCGGTCAGGTCGGCCAGGGCGCGGCGGCCGCTGCCATCGAGAACCCGGGCGTATCGATCATCTGGGTCGACAGCGACGGGTATGTCACCCTGCCGGCCCAGTTTCAGTCGGTCGTGCTCACCAGCGTGCTGAAAAACACGTCAGCGGCGGTCGTCGAGACGATCGGGGCTGACCTCGAGGGCAGCTTTGACAACGAGGCCTTCGTCGGCACGCTCAAGAACGGCGGCGTCGAGATCGCCGATTTCCACGATCAGTCCGCCCTGGTCTCAGCCGAATTGGTGGACGAACTCGAACAGATTCGTGCCGCGATTATAGCGGGGATCATCACAGTGACCGGCCCCAGTTCACCCCAATAGGGAAAATTTGTTTCGCCAATGTCGCGGCTTGGTAACGACTCGGTCGCGCACGCACAATGCTCATCTGCGCAGCGTCTCATTGGGTAACGTGGATCGCACCACGCCCGTGCGATCTCGCTGGGCAGCACCCTGGAGGTCATCTTGACAATTTCGACCCGTAAGACCGTACTTGCCGGTCTTGCAATGTTCGGTACCGTGGCGATGCTCGCCGCTTGTGCTCAGGCACCCGCAACGACCGACGACACCAGCTCCGCCGCCGCGAGCGACTTTCTGCCCTGCATGGTGTCGGACGCCGGTGGATTCGACGACAAGTCGTTCAACCAGCTCGGCTTCGAGGGCCTCACTGAGGCTGCGGCCGAACTCAGTGTGACGCCGAAAACCGTGGAGTCAACGTCCGAGACCGACTACCAGTCCAACGTGCAGAACCTTGTCGACCAGGGCTGCAACCTCATCGTGACCGTCGGATTCAACCTCGCCGCGGCGACCGTTGAGTCTGCCTTGGCTAACCCCGAAGTCAACTTCGCCATCATTGACAATGATGCCGACCTCGACTTCGACGGCAAGGTCGACGCCCCGAACATCAAGCCGATCATCTTCGACACCGCCCCGGCCGCCTTCATGGCCGGCTATGCGGCAGCCGGCTACAGCAAGACCGGCGTCGTTGGAACCTACGGCGGAATGCAATTTCCGACCGTCACCATCTTCATGGATGGCTTCGCTGACGGCGTTGCGTACTACAACGAGCAGAACGGCACCTCCGTCAAGACCATCGGCTGGGACGTCGCCTCGCAGACCGGTTCTTTCACGGGTGGCTTCGCCGCCGGCGTCGAATCGCTTGCCAATGCGCAAGGCCTCATCGACCAGAATGCCGACGTGCTGCTGCCCGTTGGTGGACCGATCTTTTTGAGCGCGATTGAAGCGATCAAGAGCTCGGGCAAGGACATCGCCATGTTGGGCGTTGACGCTGACCTCTATGAGACCGACGCGACGAACAAGAGCCTGTTCCTCACCAGCATCCTCAAGGGGATCAAGGTCAGCGTCTTCGACGTCGTTTCCGGCGCGGCCGACGACACCTTCGACGCCACCCCGTACATCGGAACTCTGGACAACGACGGCGTGGGCATTGCCTCGTTCCACGACTTCGAATCCAAGGTCCCCGCGACCCTGGCCGACGAGCTCGACGCCATCAGAGCAGGAATCATCGACGGTTCGATCACGGTCGAATCGCCTTCCTCGCCGAAGCAGTAATACGCTGTAGTGACCTGGGGAGGCCGGATTGTCGGCCTCCCCATTTCAGTTCCCCCGCGCTTTTCCCCCGTCGCGCTCGACCCAGGAATTCAGGATCAATGAAGCTCGAACTTCGAGGCATCACAAAGCGCTTTGGTGCGCTGGTCGCCAACAACAACATTTCGCTCGTCGTCGAGTCGGGTGAAATTCATGCCCTCCTGGGCGAGAACGGCGCTGGTAAGTCCACGCTCATGAACGTGCTGTATGGCCTGTACGTCGCCGAAGAGGGCGAGGTCCTGCTCGATAACGTGGTGCAGAAATTCGCCGGGCCGGGCGACGCCATGAAAGCCGGGATCGGTATGGTGCACCAGCATTTCATGCTCGTTCCGGTGTTCACCGTTGCTGAGAATGTCGTTCTCGGCCACGAACAGACCACCTTCGGCGGCCGCCTCGACCTCAGTGCGGCCCGAGCCAAGGTGCGGGAGATCTCTGACCGGTTCGGCTTCGACATCGACCCGGATGCCGTCATTGAAGACCTGCCGGTCGGCGTGCAGCAGCGCGTCGAGATCATCAAGGCACTGTCCCAGGACGCCAAGGTGCTGGTGTTCGACGAACCGACGGCGGTGCTCACCCCGCAGGAGACCGATGAGCTCATGACCATCATGCGCCAGCTCGCCGAGTCTGGCACCTCGATCGTGTTCATCACGCACAAACTGCGGGAGGTGCGCGCCGTCGCGGACCGTATCACGGTCATCCGCTTGGGAACCGTCGTCGGTGAGGCGTCGCCGGCCGCGACTAACGCGGAGTTGGCCTCGCTCATGGTCGGGCGCGCTGTCGAGTTGACCGTACACAAGAACGCGCCAGAGTTGCGTGGAACCGCCCTGTCGGTGAAAAACCTCTCGGTGATCGATGCCCGCAACCAGATCGTCGTCAACAACGTGAGCTTCGACGTCCAGGCTGGTGAAGTACTTGCCATCGCCGGCGTCCAAGGCAACGGCCAAACCGAACTCACCGAAGCGCTGCTTGGACTACAGCAGCACGTCACCGGGTCGATCCAACTCGACGGCAAGCCGTTGCGCGGCTACAGCGTGCGGCACATCCTCGATTCCGGAGTCGGTTTCGTGCCCGAAGACCGCACCGAAGACGGCCTCATCGCCGACTTCAGCATCGCCGAGAATCTCATGCTCGACCGCAGCTCCGGAGCGCCGTTCGTGAAGGCGGGCAACCTGCAGCTGGGGTTTCGAGCGAGGTTCGCCGCCGAGAAAATTGCGGAGTTCGACATTCGATCGCAGGGCAGCGATATGGAGGCCGGACGGCTCTCGGGTGGTAACCAGCAGAAGGTCGTGCTCGCTCGTGAACTGAGCCGTGATCTGCGTTTGTTCGTTGCGGCCCAGCCGACCCGCGGTCTTGACGTGGGTTCGATCGAATTCGTGCACACCCGCATTATCGAAACTCGCGACTCCGGAATTCCGGTCATCGTGGTATCCACCGAGCTCGACGAGGTCGTCGCTCTCGCAGACCGCATCGCGGTGATGTATCGAGGAGAGATCGTTGGAATCGTGCCAGGCAACACCCCCCGCGCCACGCTCGGCCTCATGATGGCCGGCGAGCACGCTCCGGAGATGGAGGGCGCGCTGTGAGCGACGCCACCGTACCGGCGGCTCCGGTCGCTCCCGGGTCCGGCGAGGGAAGGAAGGATGGGTCCGAGCGCTGGAACCAAACCCTGCGCGACATCACCGGCGGCAGCGCCATGATCTCTGTACTGGCCGTCCTCGTCGCTCTCGTGGTTGGGGCGATTCTGATCGCGTTCACCAACGAACGCGTGCAGGAGACGGCCGGATATTTCTTCTCCCGACCGACCGACCTGCTGCAGGCTGTCTGGGACTCCGTCGCGGGCGCCTATTCCGCGCTGTTCCAGGGGGCAATCTACAACTTCCGGGCGAGCAGCTTTCTCACCGCGATTCGCCCGCTGACCGAGACACTCACCTTTGCGACGCCGCTGATCGCGGCCGGGCTCGGTGTGGGGCTCGCTTTTCGCGTGGGCATGTTTAACATCGGTGGTCGTGGGCAGATGCTCATCGCCGCTGGGGCCGCTGGCTGGGTCGCTTTCGCGGTTGAGCTGCCAGCCGGTATCCACTTGATCGTCGCCGTTCTGGCCGGCCTGCTTGGTGGGGCTATCTGGGGCGGCATCGTGGGCTTGCTCAAGGCTCGTACCGGTGCCCACGAGGTGATCGTCACGATCATGCTCAACTTCGTCGCGCTGTACCTGATTCAGTTCCTGCTGCGCACCCCCGGTGCGCTGCAGGCGCCTGGCAGTAACAACCCGAAGACACCGGCCATGGCAGCGACCGCGGTGTTCCCCGATCTGTTCGGGCCGCGCTACAACCTGCACGCCGGTTTTCTCACCGTCATCGCGGCCACCATCTTCGTCTGGTGGCTACTCAGCCGCTCAAACCTCGGGTTTCAGTTTCGTGCCGTCGGGCAGAACCCCGGCGCAGCCAGGGTCGCCGGCATCAACGTGAAGAACGTCTACTTCTACGCCATGGCCATCTCGGGAGCGCTCGTCGGCCTGGCCGGCGTCAACCAGGTGCTGGGGACCCTGACCACGGGCTTCAGTTCCGGAATCGACGCCGGCATCGGCTTCGACGCCATCACCGTCGCCCTGCTCGGTCGTTCAAAGCCCTGGGGTATCTTCGCCGCCGGCATTCTCTTTGGTGCGTTCAAGGCCGGCGGGTTCGCCATGCAGGCGGCTGAGGGTGTGCCAATCGACATCGTCGTCGTCGTGCAGGCGCTGATCGTGCTGTTCATCGCCGCGCCGCCGCTGGTGCGTGCCATGTTCCACCTTCCGACACCGGGCACCACCAAGAAACCCAGGATTCGCAAGACCAACGAGGTGGTGGCGAAATGAGCACGATCACACAGACCCCCACTCCGGCTTCGGCCCCGATCGTGAAGCTGACGGCGCAGATTCGCAGCTGGAAGATTCCGATCACCTTCGGCGGATTTGCCGCGCTGTCGCTGATCCTGTTCGTGTTCCTCGGACGCGGCCAGCGCGGTGAGCTGAGCACGTTCCGCCTCTCGGAAGCGCGCGACCTGATCCAATTGCCAGAGGTGGCCCTGCCAACCTTGGCTACCGGAGTGTTCGTGGCCATCGCGCTCGTGCTCATGGCTGTGGCGTCGGCCTGGCTGGTCTATCGTCACACCAAGATCCCGATCGTTTTGACCATCCTGTTCGCGTTGCTATTCCTGGTGGGCTTTCTGGCCTGGGCGGCATCGGGTTCGACCATTCCGGTGCCCGGACTGCTGATTGGAACGGTCACCCTGAGCGCCCCACTCATCTTCGGTGCCCTCGGCGGGGTGCTGTCCGAACGCGCCGGCGTCGTCAATGTGGCCATCGAGGCGCAGCTCCTGGCCGGAGCCTTCAGCTCCGCGGTCGTCGCATCCGCCACGGGGAACCCCTACCTCGGCCTGCTTGCGGCGATGGTGGCTGGGGCGCTCGTCTCCATGGTGCTGGCCGGGTTCGCGCTCAAGTACCTCGTCGACCAGGTCATCGTCGGTGTCGTGCTCAACGTTCTCGTGATCGGGCTCACCAGCTTTTTGTACTCGCAGGTGCTCGCACCCAGCGCCACCCTCAACTCACCGGACGTCTTTCCCCGGCTGAACATTCCGTTGCTCAGCGAAATCCCCATCATTGGCCCGGTGCTGTTTCGCCAGACCATCATCGTCTACGCCATGTACGTTGCGGTCGCGCTCGTGTTCTTTGCCCTGTTTCGCACCAAGTGGGGCCTGCGCGTGCGCGCCGTGGGTGAACATCCACAGGCCGCCGATACGGTTGGCATCAACGTCAACCGCACTCGCTTCATTGCCGTCACCCTCGGCGGTGTCATCTCGGGCTTCGGCGGGGCGTACTTCACCCTCGGCGCGGTCGGTGCGTTCAACAAGGAGATGACCAACGGCATGGGCTTCATCGCCCTCGCCGCGGTGATCTTCGGCCAGTGGCATCCGATCAAGGCGACCCTCGCAGCGCTTCTGTTCGGATTCGCGACGAACCTGCAGAACGTACTGGGCATCATCGGCTCGCCGGTACCGAGCGAATTCATGCTCATGCTGCCCTACGTCGTGACGATCTTCGCCGTTGCCGGGTTCGTCGGCCGCTCAAGGGCACCCGCCGCTGACGGAAAGCCGTACATCAAGTGAGTGATGTGAGCATCGACTGGCCGCTGCTGCGCGCGCAAGCCCTCGCCGCTATGGCCACAGCTTATGTGCCGTACTCGAAGTTTCCGGTCGGCGTCGCGGCGCTCGTCGATGACGGGCGAGTGATCAGCGGATGCAACGTGGAGAATGCCTCCTACGGCCTCACCCTCTGCGCGGAGTGCGGCCTGGTCTCCGCGCTGCACCTCAGTGGTGGCGGCCAGCTCGTCGCGTTCACCTGTGTCGACGGAAATGGCGGCATCCTCATGCCGTGCGGCCGCTGCCGCCAGTTGCTCTACGAACACTCCGCGCCGGGCATGCTGCTCGAAACGGTCTCCGGCGTCAAAACCATCGACGAGGTGCTGCCGGATGCCTTCGGGCCGCGCCAACTCGCCGACTATCGCGCCAGCGCAGCTTCGTCGTAGCCGTTGGGCTCGTTCAGCCCGGTCGTGAGGATTTTCCATTGTGTAATCAGCTCTGAAGGAGTGCACCATGAGCACCATCGAAGCGTTTGACGCCGTCGACCTAATTCACACCAAGCGCGACCGCGGCGAGCTGACCACACCGCAAATTGACTGGCTGATCGACGCGTACACCCGTGGCTACGTCGGCGACGAGCAGATGGCCGCCATGACCATGGCGATCTTTCTGAACGGCATGAGCCGCAGCGAGATTCGGGCTCTGACCATGGCAATGCTCGCGAGCGGTGAGCGGATGAGCTTCGACGGCCTCGGCAAGCCGACCACCGATAAGCACTCCACCGGAGGCGTCGGTGACAAGATCACGCTGCCCCTGATGCCGCTCGTCGCCGTCTTCGGCGCGGCCGTGCCGCAGCTGTCCGGCCGTGGCCTCGGTCACACGGGCGGAACGCTCGACAAGCTCGAGTCGATTCCGGGCTGGCGCGCCAACCTGAGCAACGCCGAAATGCTTCAGCAGCTGCAGGAGCTCGGCGGCGTGGTCTGCGCGGCCGGCAGCGGCCTGGCGCCGGCCGACGGCAAGCTCTACGCCCTGCGTGACATCACCGGAACGGTCGAGGCGATCCCGCTGATCGCATCGTCGATCATGTCGAAGAAGATCGCCGAGGGTACTCAGGCCCTCGTACTCGACGTTAAGTTCGGCTCGGGCGCCTTTCTCCAGGACATCGAGCGGTCGCGGGAATTGGCCCGCACGATGGTCGAGCTGGGCGAGGATGCCGGGGTGGCGACATCCGCAATGCTGACCAATATGAACGTTCCGCTTGGGTTTGCCATCGGCAATGCCAACGAGGTGCGCGAATCGGTGGAGGTGCTCGCCGGCGGCGGGCCCGCCGACGTGGTTGAACTCACCGTGGCGCTGGCCGAGGAGATGCTCTCGCTCGCCGGAATCACCGGTGTCGATGTGGGCGCGGCTCTGAAGGATGGCCGAGCCATGGACAAATGGCGGGCCGTGATTCGCGCGCAGGGTGGCGACCCGGATGCCGCGTTGCCGGTCGCGCGCGAGACTCACGTTGTGCTCGCCGAGCGGAGCGGCGTGCTGGTGGAACAGCAGGCGCTGCCTTTTGGTATCGGTGCCTGGCGACTCGGTGCCGGGCGCGCCCGTAAGCAGGATCCGGTGCAGCATGCCGCCGGAATCGACCTGCACGCCAAGCCCGGCGACACCGTGGTGAAGGGCCAGCCGCTGTTCACGCTGAGCGCCGACGAGCCCGCCCGGTTCGCCCGTGCGCTCGAGGCCGTTGAGGGTGCCTGGCGCATCGGCGACGTGGGGGAGCCCGTGCAGGATGGCGGTTCGCTAATCGCGGAGCGGATCGGGAGTCGCTAGCAGCGTCCGCTCGACACATATGGGGGGGCTCGCCACACGAGTCTCAGGGTGTGAGGTGCCATCTTTGGCCCCTTGGTATTTTGTGAGGTGCCACTATTGGCCCCTCGACGAGCCCCTTGACGAGCGTTTATGGGGCTAAAGGTGGCACCTCGCGTGGGGAGGTGAGGTCGATGGGGCAGAAGGTGGCACCTCAGTTGGTTGACGCGGATCGGACTCTGCAAACAGCCGGGGTCAGCGGACACCGCGCGGCGAATCCTCCGGGATTGAGCAGCGTGGCGGGGCTGCCGGTGCTCGAGCCGATCTCGGCGTGGTGCCAGTTCATGCGGCGCTGCGGTCCAGGGGGTGGCGCCCGTAGGGTTCGCGTTGTCGTGGCGCACCGCGTGTGACCGCGTCACATTGCTTCGCTACGGCCAAATGGTGCGGCAGCGATGTGCGGCGGGTGCCTAAGCTAGGGATATGCAAAAACGCACCCTTGGACGTACCGGCCGCACCGTTTCCGTGATCGGCCTGGGCACCTGGCAGCTGGGCGCCGACTGGGGCGCCGTTTCTGACGCCGACGCGACCGGCGTGCTGGCTGCATCCGCTGATGCCGGCATCACCTTTTTTGACACAGCGGATGTCTACGGTGACGGCCGCAGCGAGCGACTGATCGGGAATTTTCTCGCGAATGATGCCCCGGGCGTAGAGATCACGGTCGCCACGAAGATGGGTCGTCGCGCGCAACAGGTGCCGGAGAACTTCGTTCTCGCTAACTTTCGTGAGTGGACCGATCGGTCCAGGGTCAACCTCGGCATGGACACCCTCGACCTGGTGCAGCTGCACTGCCCGCCGAGCGCGGTGTTCGACTCCGGCGAGGTCTACGACGCGCTCGACACCCTCGTCGACGAGGGCGTCATCGCCAATTACGGGGTGAGCGTCGAGACCTGCGACCAGGCCCTCGCCGCTATCAGCCACCCCGGCATCGCCACGGTGCAGATCATCCTGAACGCTTTTCGCCTCAAACCGCTCGACGAGGTGCTGCCGGCCGCACGCGCCGCCGGGGTGGGCATCATCGCCCGGGTTCCGCTGGCCAGCGGGCTGCTGACCGGCAAATACACCGCCGACACGGTCTTCGCCGAGAGCGACCACCGCAACTTCAACCGGGACGGCAGCCACTTCGACGTCGGGGAGACCTTCTCCGGCGTCGACTTCGAGGTGGGCCTGCAGGCCGCCACGGAGTTCGCAGCCCTGGCCCCCGTCGGCCTCACGCCAGCCCAGGCCGCCCTGGCCTGGGTAGCCCAGATCGACGGGGTGAGCGCCGTCATTCCGGGAGCCCGCTCGGTCGCCCAGGCGCAGGGAAACGCGACCGCTGGCGTAGCCGAACCGCTCGACATCGCCTTCAACGAGGGCGTTCAGGACATCTATGACCGGCTCCTGCGGGAGCAGATTCACCCGCGCTGGTAATACGTCGGCCGATCACCTCTAGTTCAGTCGAGGTCGTCGGGGTCCGTGCCGGTGCGCTCGCCGCTTTCGAGCGCCGCAATCTGCGCAAGATCGTCCGGCTCGAGCACAATGTCGAACACGTCGATATTGGCGCGAATGCGCGCCGGGGTGACCGACTTGGGAATGACGATGTTGCCGAGCGCGAGGTGCCAGGCGATCACGATCTGCGCGGCTGATTTGCCGTGCCGGGCGCCGATCGCATCGAGGATCGGGTTGCCGATTGCGCGCCCGCGGGCCAGAGGCGACCACGCTTCGGTACGGATGCCGTGGGCCGCGTCATAAGCGCGAACCTCCGTTTGCGGCAGCCACGGGTGCAACTCCACCTGGTTGAGCACCGGCACGACGTCGGTTTCGGCCAGGAGTCGGTCGAGGTGGTGCGGGTGAAAATTCGAGACCCCGATCGAGTGGGCCCGGCCGTCGGCGCGCAGGGCTTCGAGGGCGCGATAGGTTTCGACGTAGCGGTTCTGCTGCGGTGCCGGCCAGTGGATCAGGTACAGATCGACGTAGTCCAGGCCCAGCTTGGCCAGACTCTCGTCGAAGGCCTTCATCGTTTCGTCGTAGCCGTGGCGGTCATTCCACACCTTGGTCGTGACGAACACGTCCTCCCGGGGCACCCCGGAACGCGCGAGCCCCTGCCCGACGCCGACCTCGTTCTCATAGAGTGCTGCGGTGTCGACGTGACGGTACCCGGCCTCGAGCGCGACCTGCACGGTGTCGGCGGCGATGGCATCCGCTACCTTGTACACCCCGAGACCGAGCTGCGGAATCACGTGGCCGTCATTGAACCTGAGGGAAGTCATCCCTCAATGTTACGAGACCTGCACCTGGATGGGCTCGGTGTCGGGAATGGGGCTGATATCGCGCCCGCGCAGGTCCGGGTGCCAGCGGCGGCCGAGCGCTGGGATGATGCAGCCGAGGCCCGCGAAACCGGCGGCGACGTAGATCGCCGACACCGGGCCGGAATGGTCGATCGAGAACCCGGCGATGGCGGAGCCCATGGCTGCGCCGATCAGCTGGCCGGTACCGACCCAGCCATAGGCTTCGGCGGTGTCGCTGAATTTCACGCTCGCCGAGACGATGCCGAAAAGAACAGCGAAGGCGGGCGCGATGCCGACCCCGGCCAGGAGCAGCGCGAGGGAGAGCCACCAAAAGGTGAGCCACAGGCTGGCCAGAATTAACCCGATGGTGACGATGAGCATGCGGGCGGCGAGGGCCCAAGGGCCGATCGGAGCGTGTCCGAGTGCCAGGCCGCCGATGAGCGAACCGATCGCGAAGATGCCGAGCACCCAGCCGGCGTCGGCGCTGCCGTGGCCGAACACCGCAACCACACCGGCTTCGACCGCGGCGCAGGCGGCAACGAGCGTGAAACCAACGACCGTGCTGAGCAGAACCTCGGGTTTTTTGAGCACAACGCCGAGCTTGCGGCGGCTGCGCGGGATGCGCACCCGGCCTACCTCGGGCAGGGCGACGAACCAGATTCCGCCGGCGACCAGGAAGAATGCGGCGAGCAGGATGCCCGCGGTCGTCGATACCTGCAGCGCCACGAAGGTAGCGATCACCGGGCCGAGCACCCAGATGATCTCCTGCGCCGAGGCATCCAGCGAGAAGAGCGGGGTGAGCTGGCGGGAGTTGACGATTTTGGGGTAAATCGTGCGCACGGCCGGTTGAATCGGCGGGGTGGACAGGCCGGCGACGAATCCGATCAGCATGAGGTTCAGCACCGACAGCGAAATCAGCGCCATCACGATGATCGACACCGCGCAGATGAACATGGTGGCGATAATCACCGGGCGCATACCGAGTCGGCCCATCAGTCGGCTGGTGAGCGGCCCGGCGATGGCCTGACCGATGCTCATGGCACCGAGAACCAGTCCGGCCGCGCCGTAGGAATCAAAGATCCGCTCAATGTGAATGAGAAAAGCGAGGGAGAGCATTCCGAAGGGAAAACGGGCCGTCAACTGCGCAGCGATAAGGCGGGATACGCCGGGCGTGCGCAGAAGGGTCCAGTAGCTTTTCACGATTTCAGTCTACGGCGGGGCCGATTGAAAACCGGGGCGGGCAGCTGACCGCGAAAATTGCGGTGCTGGACAAACCCCAGCTAAGGCATGCCATACTAAGGCAATGCTTACCTTACCGAACGAGAGTGCGACTGCGGTCCTGGATCGTCCGGCCTATCGACCCTATCGGGCCACGGTAGTGGGCATCCGTTCCCTGAGTAAGCATTTCACTCGGGTGACCTTCTTCGGTGAGCAGTTTGACACCTTCAGTACCGCCGGGCTCGACCAGAGGGTCAAGATCGTGTTGCCGCTGCTCGGCCGTGGCCTGTCCGACATTGGTGCAAACGACGAGTCCACCATCGCCGACGGAAGCTGGTACGCCCGCTGGCGCGCGCTGCCGGACGCCGATCGCAACCCGTTTCGCACCTACACGGTTCGCGCTGTGCGCCCCGAACTGCGTGAAATCGACGTGGATTTCGTCACCCACAACGGTCACGGCTCGCTCGGCCCGGCTGCGCGCTGGCTGTACACGGCGTCGGTCGGCAGTGACGTGCTCATCATCGGGCCCGACGAGCGTAGCCCGGGCCGCGCCATCGGCCTCGACTGGCACCCGGCGCAGGCGACCGAATTGCTGCTGGCCGGCGACGAAACCGCAGCTCCAGCCATCTGCAGCATCCTCGAGAGTCTCCCGGCCGGCCGCCGCGCGCGCGCCTTCGTCGAAGTGCCCACCGAAGCGGATGCCCCACCCCTCGACCTCCCCTCCGGTTGCGAAATCACCTGGCTGGCTCGCGACACCGCCCCGCACGGTGAGCGACTCGACGCCGCGGTGCGCGGCTGGGTGGCGAACAATCGTTCGCTCGTCAAGACGGCGGTCGCCGCCACCCCGCAGCCCTGGGCGGACATCGACGTGGACTGCGACCTGCTCTGGGAATCGCCCAACGATGAAACCGGCACCGGTTTCTACGCCTGGCTCGCGGGTGAATCCTGCATGATCAAGCTGCTGCGCCGTTTTCTGGTGAGTGAAACCGGCATCGACCGAAAGCGCGTGGCCTTCATGGGCTACTGGCGGCTCGGCCGGTCCGAAGCTCAGTGACTCTGGTTCTGGCACGGCCGGAGCGAACCCGAACCCGGCCGCGCCGCGTCGTCATCGGCTTCGCCCTCGCGCTCGCGCTGCTCGTTCTGACCATCGCCGCGTCGCTCGTCGTCGGCACCCGGGAGATCGCCCTCGGCACCGTGCTCGATGCCCTGATCGACCCCGATCGAACCCTGACCGACACTGCGCTGACTGACCGCACCGTCATCCTGGACCTGCGCGTGCCGCGCACCGTCGTCGGACTGCTCGCCGGCCTGGCCCTCGGCCTGGCCGGGGCCCTCATGCAGGGTGTCACTCGCAACCCGCTCGCCGACCCGGGTCTGCTCGGCGTCAACGCCGGCGCCTCCCTGTTCGTCGTCGCCGGCATCGGCTGGTTCGGTGTCACCACCGCGCTCGGCTACGTCTGGTTCGCCTTTACCGGCGCCGCGGTGGCCGCGACGATCGTCTATCTAATCGGCTCGCTCGGCCGTGAAGGCGCCACCCCGGTCAAGCTGGCCCTCGCCGGAACCGCGCTGACGGCGGCGTTCACCTCGCTCATTACCATCGTGCTGCTGGCCGACTCGGAGGCCTTCGACCGCTACCGGTTCTGGGCGGCTGGCTCCCTCGTCGCGCGTGGCCTCGACGCTGCCCTGCCGCTGGCCCCGTTCATTCTGGTCGGCGCGATTCTCGCCATCGTGGCTGCACGTATGCTCAATGCCCTCGCCCTCGGGGACGATCTCGCCCGTGGTCTCGGCCAAAATCTGGTCACCGCTCGCATCGTCTGCGCCGTCGCGATCGTGCTGCTGTGCGGCTCGGCGACCGCGATGGCCGGCCCGATTGTGTTCGTCGGACTCGCTGTGCCGCACGTGGCACGCTGGATCACCGGCCCGGACTACCGCCTCATTATTGCGTTTTCCGCGTTGTTCGGCCCCACCCTGCTCGTCGCGGCGGATGTGCTCGGCCGCATCATCGCCCAGCCCGGCGAAATCGAGGCCGGCCTCGTCGTCGCCTTCCTCGGCGCGCCGGTACTCATTGCGCTCGTGCGCCGAGTGAAACTGGCCGGCCTGTGATGGCCGGGACGACAGTATTCGGTTTAAAAGCGGATGCCGCACCGCTGGCCCACACGCGCGCGCAGCTCCGCAGACGCGAGCGCCGGATCGTGCTCGGGCTGCTCGGTGCCCTCGTCATCGTCGGTGCCTTCAGCCTCGCGATCGGAGCGTATTCGCTCAGCGTGCCCGACCTGCTGCGCACGCTCACCGGGCAGGGAACGCAGAGCGAGAACTTCATCGTGCTGTCGCTGCGTCTGCCGCGGCTGACCCTCGCCGTGCTCGTCGGCGTGGCGTTCGCAATCTCGGGCGCACTGTTCCAGACCGTGTTGCGCAATCCGCTCGCGAGCCCCGACATTATCGGAGTGACCGGGGGAGCGAGCGCTGCCGCAGTGTTCGGCATGCTCATTCTCGGCTTCGGTGCCGTCGCCACCTCGCTCGCGGCGTTTGCCGGGGCCATTATCGTCGCCTGCGCTATCTATTTGCTGGCCTGGCGCGGGGGAGTTGTCGGCTACCGCTTTGTGCTGATCGGTGTCGGGGTCGCGTTCATGGTGCAGGGGCTGCTCGGCTATCTGCTCTCCCGCGCCGACCTGAACGACGCGCAGGGCGCCCTGCTCTGGCTGGTCGGCAGTGTGAGCGGTGCCCGCTGGCAGGATATTTCGGTCGTCGCCGTGGTGCTGCTCGTGCTGCTGCCCATCATTCGGCTGCTGAGTGGCCGCCTGCGCGCCCTGCAGCTTGGTGACGATCTTGCAACGAGCCTCGGCGTTGGCGCCGAACGCACCCGACTCGTGCTGCTCGTGATCGCGGTCGCCCTCGCCGCGACGGCGACAGCGGCGGTCGGCCCGCTCGCCTTTGTGGCGTTCGTCGCGGCGCCGATCGCCCGTCGCATCGTCGGCTCCGGGGGGCTCGCCCTGATTTCGGCCGCCTTGATCGGAGCGCTGATCACCACGGCCGCCGACTTCGCCGCCCAACACCTGCTGCCGGGGCAGCTCGAACTGCCGGCCGGAATCATCACGGGCGCGATCGGCGCCCCCTACCTGCTCTGGCTGCTCGCCACCAGCAATACAACCGGAAAGGGCGCCTGATGACCCAGCTCCTGCGCGCCGAGGGCGTCAGCCTCGGCTACGACCAGACCCGCATCATCGACAACCTCGACCTCGAGGTGGTTCCCGGCGCGATCACCGTCATCGTCGGGGCCAACGCCTCCGGCAAATCCACGCTACTCAAGGGCCTCGCCAGGCTGCTGAAACCGGATGCCGGCCAGGTCACCCTGAATGGTCGCAACATCGCCGCGCTCCCCGGCAAGAAAGTCGCGACCGTCGTGGGCCTGCTGCCCCAGCAGCCGGTCGCCCCGGACGGCATCACCGTGGCCGACCTCGTCGGGCGTGGGCGCTACCCGCACCAGGGCTGGTTTCGGCAGTGGTCAAGCACCGACGGAGAGACCGTCGCCGCGGCCATGGCCGCCACCAACACCGACCAGCTCGCCTCCCGCCGCCTTGAGGACCTCTCCGGCGGCCAGCGCCAACGCGTCTGGATTGCCATGGCGCTTGCGCAGGATCCCGAGATTCTGCTGCTCGACGAACCGACCACCTTTCTCGATGTCACCCACCAGATTGAGGTGCTCGACTTACTGCTCGAACGCAATCGTGAGCGCGGCACGACCGTTGTGATGGTGCTGCACGACCTCAACCTGGCCGCCCGTTATGCCGATCACCTTGTCGTTATGCGGGCTGGACGCATCGTCGCCAATGGCGCGCCGGCCGAGACGCTCACGGCCGAGATCGTGCGCGAGGCCTTCGACCTCGAGGCGCTCATCAGACCCGACCCGGTCTGCGGCTCGCCCATGGTCGTACCGATCGGTCGGTTCCACGGCCGGGCGCCGGCTTCAGGGTCGGACAGCGCTGTCCCCAGCGCTGCGCCTGCTGCCCCTCCGACAGCGGTCCCAGAGGCTGCGCCCGAATCCCGACAAATCGAACGCGTTTGAATTTAGGGTAGGCTACCCTTATCAAGCAGGGCGAGAATGTCGCCCGCGCCCGACGAACTGGAGATTTTCGTGTCCCGACGCCTCACCGTCACATTGGCTGCCGCCGCCAGCATTCTCGCTCTGACCCTGAGCGGTTGCACGGCCGCCGCGGATGACGCGACCGACCCTGCCGCGGACACCGCGGCATCCGGCAGCTTTCCCGTCACTATCGAGCACGCGTTCGGCGAAACCACGATCGACGAGCAGCCGACCCGCGTCGTGACCTGGGGCTGGGGCAGCGCAGACGACGCGATCGCGCTCGGCGTGACTCCGGTGGCGATGCCGTTCCAAAGCTACGCCGGCGATGAAAACGGCGTGCTGCCGTGGATCAACGAGGCGCTCGAAGGCGAAGAGATGCCCGTCATTCTGCCCGACACCCAGGAGCCGCCCTACGAAGACATCGCCGCGTCCGCGCCGGACGTGATTCTCGCCGCGTACTCCGGCATTACCGAGCAGGAATACGACCTGCTCAGCGAGATCGCCCCGGTCGTCGCCTACCCGGGCGACGCCTGGGCCACCCCGTGGCGCGAACTGATCGAAATCACCGGAACCGCGCTCGGCAAGACCGATGAGGCCGACAAATTGCTCGCATCGATCGACACCGAAATCGCCGATCAGGCCGCCGCGCACCCTGAATTCGCCGGCAAGACCATCGCCCTCACCAGCGACAGCGCCGGAACTTTCTACATCTATAAGAAGGAAGACCCGCGCGTCGACTTCACCCTCGACCTCGGCTTCGTCAGCGCTCCCGCCGTCGACGACCTCGCGACCGACGAGGCGAGCTTCTACTACACGCTCAGCTACGAGCAGCTCGACCAGCTCGACAGCGACCTGCTGGTCAACTTCGGCTCCACCCAGGAAGAGTCCGACGCGTTCCTGAACGCGAGCTACGCCCAGGCCATGCCGCAGGTGCAGGCCGGCACGGTCGCAAGCCCGGTCGGCGCGGCCTTCATCTCGTCCGTTTCTCCGCCCACCGGACTCTCGCTGAGCTGGGGACTCGACGACTACGTCGCCCTGCTCTCCGCCGCTATTCAGTAACTTTTCTCAGAACGGATGCAGCTTAAGCCAGCAGGCGCCGCGGCATCCGTTTTCGGCGTGCCGGTAATGGTCGCACCCCTGGGGTCAGTGTGCGCCGGGAGATTTACCATGGAGAGATGAGCAGCACCGGGCACCTCGCGGCACCGATGCCGTCGGCGGAAGAACCGCTGCGCGAAGACGTGCTCGCGAGCGTCGCGGACCTTGTGGGTAATACCCCGTTGGTTGAGCTGCGGGTGCTCGCCGCCGGGCTGCCGGCCCGGGTGCTGGTCAAGCTCGAAGGACGTAACCCCGGTGGTTCGGCCAAGGACCGGCTCTCGAATGCGGCCGACCGGGTCGTCGCGCTCTTGCTTGAGATTCTCGTTATCGAGGCGCTGCACGCCGCACAGCCGCAGGGCCCGGCTGGCCGGTCAACCACCGGGCTAGTGCCCGCTCTGCACACTCTTGGCGCACAACCTGCCCTTCACCGAGGTCGTCGACCAGACCGTGCAGCTGCTCGAAGCCGCCCAATCGGCTGCCTCGTACACATATTCCGTATTCAGCATGTACTAGCTGAACTGCTCGTCGACCACGGCGAGCTGCTTGCGAAACTCCAAATACCCGATCGATTCCCAATCGTCGTCAAGGTCGAACTGCGGCTCATACCCGAGCGAGAGGTACAGCGCCACGGCCTCGGGTTGTCGTGCTCCCGTGGTCAGCACAATAGAACGGATGCGCCGCCGCCCCGCCTCGGCCTCCAGCTCGGCCATCACCTGGCGGGCCAGGCCACGGCGGCGATGCGCGGAGTGCGTCCAGACTCTCTTCACCTCGACGGAATCATTCTCGCCCCGCATGAACGCGCCGCCGGCAATCGCTTTTCCGTTCTCGACGAGCAGCAAAAAGGTGCCGCCATCGATCGGCTGAAAGCGCCGGGCCGGATACCGGCTGAGCTCGACCGACGCGGGAATCCCGTTGTTCAGGCCGTAGCGCTCGTCATACTCCCGCGAGAGTTCGGCCACCAGCGTTGCCGCGAGCGGGTCGGTCGGTGAGGTGTACAGGATGTTCGGTCTCAAGTTGGGCACCTTTTGACGATAGATCCGCAGCATCCACTGGTCAAAATCGCTTGAATGCCAGGGGCTCGAAAACAGTCGGCTGCGGTTGCACTAGGCTCGTTAGGTCTTACTCGCGTGTGGATTCACCGTAGAATCCACGCATTTTCGACCAAATGAAGAAGGAAGTGCCATGCGCGCACGCTACATCGTTCCGGCTTTCGCCGCCACCGCCGTTCTGCTACTGACCGGCTGTGTCGACAACACCACCACGACCGCCACGACGCCCTCAGGCTCCGGAACCACGATCGAAGCGGATGCCGCAGCCGTCGCGTTGCTCCCCGAAGACATCAAGAGCGCGGGCGTGCTCATTATCGGAACCGACGCGGCGTACCCGCCGAACGAGTACAAGGACGAGTCCGGCGCACCGATCGGCTGGGGCATTGAACTCGCCAACGGCATCGCGGCCAAGCTCGGCCTGGACACCGAGTACGAGATCGCGTCCTTTGACACCATCATTCCCAAAATCACCGGCGGCACCGTCGACATCGGCGAATCCTCGTTCACCGACAACCTCGAACGCGAGAAGCAGGTCGACTTCGTCAACTACTTCAACGCCGGCATCCTCTGGGCCGCGCCCGTCGGCAGTACCGTCGACCCCGACAACGCCTGCGGCCTGGCCGTCGCTGTACAGGCCAACACGGTTGAGCACACCGACGAACTTCCCGCCAAGAACGCGGCCTGTGCCGCCGCCGGGCTGGAGGCAATCGAGGTCTTGCCCTACCCATCGCAGGACGAAGCGACCAACGCGGTCGTGCTCGGCAAGGCTGATGCCCTCAGCGCCGACTCGCCGGTCGCCCTGTATGCCATCTCCAAGGCCGAGGGCAAGCTGGAGCCCGCCGGCGAAAGCTTCGATGTGGCGCCGTACGGCATCACCGTCGACAAGGGTTCGGAACTGACCAAAGCCGTGCAGGCTGCCCTGCAGTCCATGGTTGACGACGGTTCCTACGGCAAGATCCTCTCCGAGTGGGGAGTCACCGACGGTGGCATCGACATTATCACCATCAACGCCGCATCCAACGGCTAGAGAATAAGCGACCCGCATCATGACGAACACGGCCGCGCCCGGCGGCAAGACGGAGCCCGGAATCAAGGCGATTCGCTTGCGCCACCCGTGGCGCAATACCTTCGCGGTCGTGTTACTGCTGCTCGTTGCGCTCTTCATCGCCGATGCGGCGATGCGGCCGGCCTATGACTGGCCAGCCGTCGGCAAGTACCTGTTCGACCAGCGCATCTCGCAGGCGGCGTTCGTCACCCTGCAGCTCACGGTCTACTCGATGGTCATCGCGATCATTCTCGGCGTGACCCTGGCGATCATGCGGCTGTCGCCCAACCCGGTGGTCAATAGCATGGCCTGGGTGTACCTCTGGATCTTCCGGGGCACCCCGGTCTACGTTCAGCTCGCCTTCTGGGGCCTGATCGGCACGATCTACCAGTCGATCGACATCGGGCTGCCGTTCACCGACCCGTGGGTATCGTTCCCGACCCGGGTCGCGCTGAGCGCCTTCATCCTCGCAGTCATCGGACTGGCCCTCAACGAAGCCGCCTACATGGCTGAAATCGTGCGCGCCGGCCTGCTCTCGGTCGACAGTGGGCAGGAAGAGGCGGCCAAGGCCCTCGGCATGAGCTGGTTCCAGACCATGGTGCGCGTGGTCGTTCCGCAGTCGATGCGGGTGATCATTCCACCGGCCGGCAACGAGGTCATCTCGATGCTGAAAACGACCTCGCTCGTGGTCGCCATCCCCTTCACTCTTGAGCTCTACACGCGCTCGCGCGACATTGCCGCCATCACCTTCGAGACGGTGCCGATGCTCATCGTCGCGTCGATCTGGTACCTGTTCTTCACCTCGATTCTCATGGTTGGTCAGTACTTTCTCGAGAAGCGGTTCGCCCGCGGCATCGGTGACCGTCGTCCGAACAAGAAAGCGGATGACGCCACCTCGTCGATCACGGGCGTCACGACCGGCGTCACCCATGTCGTCGGCAGCGGCCAACCGACCGTGGTCCTGCCGCCGCAGCTGCCGCGCGAAACGCCGCCGACCGACTCGCCGAAGGGGGACCGCTGATGTCCGCTGTTATTGAGACGCCCATGGTGGTCGCCGACCGTGTCTCCAAGAGCTTCGGCTCCAATGAGGTGCTCAAGAGCATCTCGCTTGAGGTCAAGCGCGGCGAGGTCATGTGCCTGGTCGGGCCGAGCGGATCCGGCAAGTCCACGTTCCTGCGCTGCATCAACCACCTCGAAGTGGTCTCGGCGGGGCGCCTCAGCGTCGACGGTGAGCTCATCGGCTACCGCGAGGCCAACCACAAGCTCTACGAGATGCGCCCCAAGGAGGCCGCTCGGCAGCGCCGGGATATCGGCATGGTGTTCCAGCGCTTCAACCTGTTTCCGCACATGACCGCGCTGCAAAACGTGATGGAAGCGCCGATCCGGGTCAAGGGCCTGTCCAGGGCCGGGGTCGAGGCCAACGCCCGCGCCCTGCTGGCCCGGGTCGGGCTTGCCGAACGGGCCGACTATTACCCTGCGCACCTCTCCGGCGGCCAGCAGCAGCGGGTCGCGATCGCCCGTGCCCTCGCGATGGAGCCCAAGCTCATGCTGTTCGACGAGCCGACCAGCGCGCTCGACCCCGAGCTCGTCGGTGAGGTGCTCGACGTCATGCAGGGCCTGGCCCGCGATGGCATGACCATGATCGTGGTCACCCACGAGATGGGCTTCGCCCGCGAGGTCGCCGACTCGCTCGTCTTCATGGACGGCGGAGTCGTCGTCGAGAGCGGTATCCCCACCGAGGTGCTCGCCAACCCCCAGCACCACCGCACCCAGGCCTTCCTCTCCAAGGTCCTCTAGCCCCCGCTCTCTACTTTCCGGGCCCGGGCCCGGTTTCGTAAGGTGGGCCCGGGCAGCAGAATACGGCCGTAGCGGCAAACTACCCGGCGAGCACCTTCTGAATCCGCTGCAGCGAGACGGACTCCGCAGCCTTCAGCTCCTGCGCGAACAGGCTGATGCGCAGCTCCTCGATCATCCAGCGGGCGCGCAGGACCGGCGCCGCGGCATCCGCTTTGAGCGGCATCGAGCCGCCGGCGTTCTCGAACCGCGTGGTCGCGGCCTGGGTCTCGTTCATCCAGACCCGGTCGCGACTGGGGTTGTCGACCAGTTTCGGCACCCGGGCGCTGATTCCGCTGAGGTAGCGCGGCAGGTGCCGCAGCTGGGCCAGACCGGTCTCGCTGACGAATCCCGGGTAGACCAGCGCCGTCAGCTGTTGGCGGGCATCGCTGATTCCGGGCAGCAAGGCCATGCTGGTCGCGGCCTTGAGCGCCTTGTCGGCCAGCCGATGAGCGGTCAAAATGCGGGCGACCAGGCCGACCGTTTCGAACATGGAGTCCATCACGACTCCCGACACCCGGTCGCGGATGGTGTCGAACTCGGCCTTCATGAACACCTGCCCGTCGGGCCGCACCCGAAACAGCACGTCGTCGACCGCGGCGGCGAGGCAATCCTCGAACAGGGCTTGCGTGCTCTTATACGGGCTGGTCGCGAGCGAAAGCTTCTCGGCGGCGGTCAGATGTTGCTGCACATACGCGGCCGGCGACGGCGTCGCCAGCAGCAGCAGCCGGCGCACCCCGCGGGGCAGCGCGCGCGCCTGCTCCAACTCGGTGCTCATCATGCGAATAGAAACGGATGCCCCATCATCGACCAGCGTCGGATACCCGCGAATCGTGTTGTCACCCTGCTTCGTGTCGAGAAAGCGCGGGAGCTCGCCGAGGTCCCAGGTGGTGATGCCTCCGCGCTCGATCGCGTTGCTGGGAGCCGCGGCGCTCGTCGCCTTCGCGACGCTCTCCCGAACGCGGGTACCGAGCCGCCGTTGCAGGTCGGCGAGGTCCTTGTCGGCGGCGACCGTGCGCCCACGTTCGTCGGTGACGACGAAGGTCATGCGCAGGTGCGACGGAACCCGGCCCAGCGCGAAGTCGCGCGCGGAAACCGGCACATAGGTGAGCTTCTGAATCAGCGCGGCGAGCGTCTCGGCGAACGAGCCTTGCGGCACCGGCGTCGGCAGCGCCTCCACGATTCCGGGCTCGCTCGGCAGCTCGCCGAGCAGCCGAGCTGCCCAGTCGGCGGCGGGCACGACATTGCGCCGGATGCTTTTCGGCAGCGACTTGATCATGGCGGTCACGAGCTCGGCGCGGAGGCCGGGCACCTGCCAGTCGAAACCGTTCGGCGAGAGGCGGGCGAGCAGCGCGAGCGGAATGCGCACGGTCACGCCGTCGTCTTCTTCGCCGGGTTCGAAGCGGTAGCCGAGGGTCAGACGCTGGTCACCCTGCTGCCAGCTCGGCGGAAAGAGCCCCTCGTCGATCTCGGGGGAGTCCTCGGCGACGAGCGCGTCGGCGGTCATGGTCAGGAGGTCGGGGGTGTCGAACCGGGCAGTGCGCCACCAGCCCTCGAAGCTCTTGGTCGACGACACGTCGGCCGGAATGCGACGCTGATAGAAGTCGAACACCGCTTCATCATCAAAGAGGATGTCCCGGCGCCGGGTGCGCTCCTCCAGCTCGGCCAGTTCCTCCCGCAGCCGAGCATTGGCCCGTTCGAACGCCCACATGCCGGGGTCGCCCGTCTGGCCGGGACGTCCGCCGCGGCTGGCGCTCGAGCCAACGGCGGGTGCGCGGCCAGCGCCGCGCCCACCGCTGGCGTCGCCGCCGTCGGTTGAGATGCTGACGCGTTCGTTGCGGGATGGTCCGCGGGAGCCGCGATCCGCTTCCTTCTCGGCCGAAGCAGACTGCGGTCCAGACGCGCGGTCCCACTCGCCCTCGACCAGCGCGTGCCGAATGAACAACTCGCGGGCATACGCCGGGTCGACCCGGGAGAACTGCACCCGGCGGCGGGCCACGATCGGTACGCCGTACAGGGTGACCCGTTCGTAGACGACGGCGGCGCCCTGCTTCATCTCCCAGTGCGGTTCGGAGTAGCTGCGCTTGCACAGGTTGCCGGCGAGCGGTTCGGCCCAGGCCGGGTCGACGACCGCGTTCATGCGGGCGAACAATCGGCTGGTTTCGACCAGTTCGGCGCTCATCACCGCGTTCGGCTGCTTCTTGGCCAGGGTTGAGCCGGGAAACAGCACGAAGCGCTGCTGTCTGGCGCCGACATAGTCCTTCTTGGCGACGTCCTTCAGCCCGATGTGCGAGAGCAGTCCGGCCAGCAGCGACCGGTGCACGCCGTCGGGGTTGGCGCTCGGTTCACCGAGGTGCAGGCCGAGCGGCTTGGCGAGCTGGCGCAACTGGCGCAAGACGTCTTGCCATTCGCGCACCCGCAGGTAGTTCAGGTACTCGTTCTTGCACAGTCGACGGAAGGCGCTCGAGCCGAGTTCGGACTGTTGCTTCTCGAGGTAGTTCCAAAGGTTGAGCAGGCTGAGAAAGTCGCTCGTCGGGTCGGCGAACCGAGCGTGAAACTGGTCGGCTTGCGCGCGCCGTTCGAGTGGGCGCTCCCGCGGATCCTGAATGGTCAGCCCGGCGACGATCGCCATGACTTCCCTACTGGTTCCCTGCGTTTTCGACTCGATCACCATGCGGCCAAAGCGCGGATCGATCGGCAGCTGCGCGAGCTGCTGGCCGATGCGGGTCAGGCGAGGGGTGGCCGGGCCGGCGGCGGGGGCGGCATCCGTTTCAACCGGGCGGCGACCGCTCTTGGTGCGACCGGTACCCTCCGCCTCGATGGCGCCTAGTTCGGCGAGCAGGTCGAGGCCGTCCTTGATATTGCGGCTGTCCGGCGGGGTGAGAAACGGGAACGAGGCAATATCGCCGAGGCCGAGCGAGATCATCTGCAGAATGACCGCGGCGAGGTTCGTGCGCAGAATCTCCGGCTCGGTATATTCCGGGCGGCGCATATAGTCTTCTTCGGAATATAACCGAATCGCAATACCGTCGCTGGTGCGGCCGCTGCGGCCGCTGCGCTGGTTGCCAGAGGCCTGCGAGATCGCTTCGATCGGCAACCGCTGCACCTTGGACCGCACGCTGTAGCGGCTGATCCGCGCCGTTCCGGCGTCGATCACATAACGGATGCCCGGCACCGTCAGACTGGTCTCGGCCACGTTGGTCGCGAGCACGATGCGTCGTTTGACCCCGGCCACGGTCGACGGCTGGAACACCCGGTGCTGGTCCGCCGACGACAACCGGCCGTACAGCGGCAGCACCTCGGTGGGATTGCGGCTGGCCGAGGAGGCGTACTTGCCCTGCAGCGCGTCGGCGGCGTCGCGAATCTCGGTCTCGCCGGAAAGGAAGACCAGCACGTCACCATTCGACTCCCGCTCGAGCTCGTCGAGAGCCGTGGTGATGCCCTCGATGTAGTCGCGGTCAACCGGGGGAGCGGCATCCGTCGTGTCGTCATCGTCGTCGATGCCGGGCTCGGCCACGAGCGGGCGGTAGCGAATCGCCACCGGGAAGGTGCGCCCTGACACCTCGACGACGGGCGCCGGGGTACCGTCGGCGGCCGCGAAATGCTTCGCGAAACTGGCCGGGTCGATCGTCGCCGAGGTGATGATGAGCTTGAGATCGGGTCGCTTGGGCAGCAACTGCCGCAAATACCCGAGCAGAAAGTCAATATTGAGGCTGCGCTCATGCGCTTCGTCGATGATGATCGTGTCGTACTTGCGCAGCATCCGGTCGCGGTGAATTTCATTCAAGAGGATGCCGTCGGTCATCAACTTAATGCGGGTATCCGCGCCGACCTTGTCGGTGAACCGCACCTGGTAGCCGACGAGCTGCCCGACCTCCTGGCCGAGCTCCTCGGCAATGCGCTCGGCAATGGTGCGCGCGGCGAGCCGGCGCGGCTGGGTGTGGCCGATGTTCTTGCGGCCGAGCTCGAGGCAGATCTTGGGCAGCTGGGTGGTCTTGCCCGACCCGGTCGATCCGGCGACGATCACGACCTGGTTGTCGCGAATCGCGCGGGCGATGTCCTCCCGGCGCTGGCTGACCGGCAGTTCGGGCGGGAAGGTGATATTGAGCGTTTCCATGAAGTCTCAATATTACTTCGCCCCCACCCGCGACGTGAAAGTGCCCGTGCTGGCCAGCGCGGGCGCTTTCGCGGTCAGTGAACATTGGGGGTTGGGAGAGAGTGTCGAGGACCCCGGCTTATAGGCTGGGGCGATGACGAAATCTGTTCCCACCATCACCCTCAACGACGGCCACACGATTCCTCAGCTCGGTTTCGGCGTGTTCAAGGTCGAGCCCGACGAAACCACCCGCATTGTGGCCGACGCGCTGTCGGTCGGGTACCGCCACATCGACACCGCTGCCATCTACGGTAACGAGGAGGGTGTGGGCAAGGCACTCGCCGCTTCGGCCATCGACCGTTCCGAGCTGTTCATCACAACCAAATTGTGGAACGACCGTCAGGGCGCCCAATCAGCCTTTGACGCTTTCGAGGAGAGCCTCGAGAAGCTCGGCCTCGACTACGTCGACCTGTACCTCATTCACTGGCCGGCTCCGGCCAACGACAAGTTTGTCGAGAGCTGGAAGGCCCTCGAAAAGATTCAGGAGTCGGGCCGTTCCCGTTCCATCGGCGTGTCCAACTTTCTGGTGCCGCACCTCGACCGGCTGCTGCACGAGACCAGCATCGTGCCCGCCGTCAACCAGATCGAGCTGCACCCGGCACATCAGCAGCCGGAGGTCATCGCTTTCGCTCGCGAGAACGGCATCAACATTGAAGCCTGGGGCCCGCTCGGCCAGGGCAAGTATCCCCTGTTCGACGAGCAGGTGATAGCGGATGCTGCCGACGCGCACGGCAAGTCGCCAGCGCAGGTCGTCATTCGCTGGCACCTGCAGATCGGCAACATTCTGTTCCCCAAGTCGAACCGCCTCACGCGCATGACGGAGAACTTCGACGTGTTCGACTTCGAACTGACCCACACCGAGGTGACCATGATCTCCGCGCTCGAGCGCGCCGGCCGAGTCTCGGCTCACCCCAACGAGGTGAACTAGCCAGGTCGCGGGAGCGCGGCGGGTTGGCCCGCGACTCGGCTCACCTTAACGAGGTGAACTAGCCAGGTCGCGGGAGCGCGGCGGGTTGGCCCGCGACTCGGCTCACCTTAACGAGGTGAACTAGCCCGCAGCATCCGCTTATGAGTGGCCCCGGCGACCGACGGTCCGTGGGGCCACGGCTGTGCAACGGCGTACATTGGGGTGTGCTGCGTTTTCCCCGCGCCGGTGCGCGAGTGCGTGCCGTTTGGCAGAAAAGATCCCATGAATCCCATTGAATGGCTATTCGACGCGCAGCTGCAGCTTGGCACCCAGACCATTCTCTGGCGCGAGGTCATCGGCAACGCCTTCGGAATTGCGAGCGCCGTCGGGGGCATGCGCCGCAAGATCTGGGCCTGGCCGGTCGGGATCGTCGGCAACGTGCTGTTGTTCACAGTGTTCCTCGGCGCCGTGTTCGGGACGCCGAACCCGGTCAACCTGCTTGGGCAGGCCGGCCGTCAGATCATGTTCATCGTCGTGTCGATCTTCGGCTGGGTGCAGTGGCAGCGCAGCCGCAATTCCGCCGTGCACGTTGCCGTCGCGCCGCACTGGGCTGGCAACCGCACCCGCATTCTGCTCGCCGCTGGGCTGATCGCCGGCACCCTCGTGCTCACCCCGATTTTTCGTGCGCTCGGCTCGTTCGAACCGGTCTGGGCAGATGCCTGGATCTTCACGGGTTCGCTGCTCGCGACCTATGGTATGGCCAAGGGGTGGACCGAGTTCTGGCTGATCTGGGTGGCCGTCGACGTAGTCGGGGTGCCGCTGCTGATCAGCGCCGGCTACTATGCATCCGCCGTGCTGTATCTGTTCTACGGGGCGTTCACCATCATCGGGTTCATCGTCTGGGTTCGGGTACAACGCCGCCGGAGTGCACTACTCGGCGTCGTTTAGGCCCGGCTCGCTCGAATTGGCCAAGCGGGAGCAGAATGGAACATGCCCAATCACCTCGCCGACGCCATCAGCCCCTACCTCCGCAGTCACGCTGACAACCCGGTGGAGTGGTTCGGCTGGGGCGAGCAGGCCTTCGCCGAAGCGCTCGAGCGGGACGTGCCGGTGCTTGTCTCGATCGGCTATTCCACCTGCCATTGGTGTCATGTCATGGCCAGGGAGAGCTTCAGCGACCCGGCCATCGCGGAGTACCTCAACGCCCACTTCGTGAGCATCAAGGTCGACCGTGAGGAGCACCCCGACGTCGACGCGAGCTACCTGGCCGCGGCAAGCGCGTTTATCGACGGGCTCGGCTGGCCGCTCAACGTGTTCGTCACGCCCGACGGGCGGGCCTTTCATGCCGGAACCTACTTTCCGCCGGTCGGGCAGCCGGGGCATCCGTCATTTCGCGACGTACTGACCGCGGTGACGGATGCGTGGCTCACGCGCCGCGCGGACCTGACTGCGGGCGCGGCTCGGGTCGCAGAGATGCTCGCCGAGTCGGCGCGTGACCTGGCCGCGGGAGTCGGCTCCGCGTCCGGCGGCGGGCCCGGCGCCGGACCCGATGCCGACCGGCTCGACCAGGCGGTGGCCGAACTGGTCGCCTACGAGGACGCTTCGTTCGGCGGCTTCGGCGGCGCGCCGAAGTTTCCGGTGGCGCCGGCACTCTCCTTTCTGCTCGGGCACGGTGGGATCGACGACCCAGGCCCCGAGCTCGCCGTGCGCACGCTCAAACTCATGGGAGCGTCACCCCTGCGGGACCCGATCGAGGGCGGCTTCTTTCGGTACGCCGTCAATCGCGATTGGAGCGATCCGCACTACGAACGCATGCTCTACGACAACGCTCAACTGCTCGGCCTCTACACCCGCGCCTGGATGCTCACCGAAGCGCCGTGGGCACGCCACGTCGCCGAGGGAATCGCACGCTTTCTCTGCGACGTGATGCAGCTGCCGAGCGGCGGTTTCGCGAGTGCCCAGGATTCGGAGAGCACAGTCGACGGCCAGCGCGTCGAGGGCGGCTACTACGCCCTCGAAGCGAGCGACCGCCTCCGGCAGACCCCGCCAGCCCGCGACGAGAAGGTGCTCACCGGCTGGAACGGCCTCGCCATCCAAGCACTGGCCCGAGCCGGCTTCGCCTTCGACCAGCCCGACCTGATCGCCGCCGCCCGCCGCGCGGCCGACTATCTGCGCGTGCGCCACGAGCGCGCTGATGGCACGCTGGTACGGGCCTCCGTCAGCGGATCTGCCTCCGGCGAACGTTCCTCGGATGCGAAGGCCACGTTGGAGGACTACGGCATGTACTCACGGGGACTCCTTGAACTTGCTCTCGTCACCGGTGACGTCACATACGCCACCCGGGCTCGTCACCTGCTCGACAGAACGCTATCGGACACCACCGACGCTGCTGATTGGGCCGGTGCAGTGACCGACCCCGGTGTCAGCACGACGGCATCGAGCCCCGCTTTTCGCCCGCCGCACGGCTCGGATACCGTACTCACCGCGCAGGGCCTGGTCAGCGCCATTGACCCGGCGGAGGGCGCCTACCCCTCCGGACTATCCGCCACGGTCGACGCGGCCGTACTACTCCACCAGCTCACCGGCGACGACCGCTACCGCCGAGCCGCGACGGCTGGACTCAGCCTGGTCGCCACCCTCGCTCCGCAGCGTCCGCTCGCCTTCGGCGCCGCGCTGCGCCTCTTCGACGAGCTCAACGCCCCGATCCAGCAGCTCGTCATCGTCTCGCCAGACGAGCCAGACGAGCCAGACGGAGTCCGCGCCGACCCCACCAACCCCACCAACCCTGACGCCACCGCCCACGGCGCCACCGGCCTCAACCCCACCCTGCTCGACCTCGCCCGGCGCCATCCGGCTGGCGTAGTCGTCGCCGTGACCGAATCGCAGGCCTGCGCCTTCGACGACGCGGGATTCGACCTCTTTGCCGCGCGAACAGCGCAGACCGGCCAGCCCACCGCGTACCTCTGCCGCGACTTCGTCTGCCAACTGCCAGTCACCGACCCGGCTCAACTGCCGCCGATCGACGCCACCGCCGCGCTTCTGGCCAAAATTGCCGCTGAACAGCAACAATTGGGCGGGCCACACAAGCACTAACATCGGGATACCGCCTACGCCCCACGTTCAGGACCAGCCGAAAGGATCCCTCATGGTTCCCGAAATCAACATCTGGGCTGTGCTCCTGGCCACCGCATCGAGCATGGTCGTCGGCTTGATCTGGTACACCCGCGCGGTCTTCGGCCGGTACTGGATGAAAGCCGTCGGACACACCCAGGAAAGCATGAAGGGCAGCGGCACCGGCGCTATTATCATCACGGTCATCGTCAGCTTCGTCACCGCCTCCGTGCTGGCCGGCGCCGCGGCGATCGCCCAGCACTTCTACGGCGGCAACTTTCTGTTCAACACCCTGCTCACCGGGCTCATCCTCTGGGTCGGATTCACCGCAGCCCGCATGGTCACCCACGACGCCTTCGACCGCCGCCCGGCCGGCCTCACCGTGCTCAACCTGGCCCACGAACTCGTGACCATTCTGCTCATGGCCTTGATTATCGGCCTGTTCGGCATCTCCGCCCTCTAACGTGCACCGACTGTGCGAAACGGATGCCGCAGCATTCGTTTTTGAGGCCCGCCCGCCGTTGCGCGGGTGCAGCAAACTACCGGCATCAGGGACGTACACTGAGGAGAACGCCCCTGCGTGTCACCGGCCGCTGGTCGCTCATCGAGAATCTCGGCGGCACCATGTTTCCTGCGAATCAGCTGTTCGAGACACAGGCAGAGCAGCGTTCATGCCGGCTTTTTCGGCCGCACTCCCCGGGACAGGCTCGAATTGCCCCGTGTTTGAGTGCTCCACTTTTTCAAGGAGGACCATGGCGACACTCGATATTCCAGACGCACAACCGGATGCGCGCACGGAATCCCCAAAAGTCGGTTACCCCGATTCCTCCGGCGGTGACATTTTTGATACCGACGCTTTTCGCCCCGACTCCGTCGGCTACGACTCGAACGAACCCGAACCGCCAACGAACACCGGCTTGATCCCGACTCTTTCCCTGAGTAACGAGCCCGAATTGGTGTTGATCACACCGGATGCCCGCACCCGCCGCTTCAACCGGGATGACGTAGTCGTGCGCAAGGGCGAGATCGCGTTGATCAATGGCCACTACACGCCACACGAGTCCATGGTCAAAGACCTCGTCGCCGTCTACGACGCCCTCACCCGCGGTGGAATCGACTTTCTGCTCGTGCGCGGCGACCACAACCGTCCGGTCATCGCTGTTGACCGCAAGCGTCGCAAGGAAATCACCCAGGTGCTTAGCGAGGCGTTCGCCAATGAGCCCTTCTACGCCAAGCCGCAGGGCGGCAACGTGAACCAGCAATTTCTCCTCGCCGACGGCGCTCTTACGGTGTTACGCAAGTCGTCGGTTTTTCGGGTCTACCGCCCGCGGATCGAACCGATTGGACGCCTGCGCTACGGGGCTCAGACCGCGTTTCAGCTCGAATTGTGGCGTTTCGGTGAAGACGAAATCATCGCGCCGGTCGAGAACGCACTCATGCGCACCCGGCTGCCGCGCTCCGAGGCCCGCGAAACGACGATCGACCTGTACGGGCGCACCTGGCTGACCCTGCAGAACATGTTCGACGACCTGGCGAGTGACGTCACATTTGACATCGATCTCGTATTCAGCTGGGTCGACGGCTCGAGCGACGAGTTTCAGCGGGAACGTGCCAAGCGCATGCAGGCCTATGTCGTTGGCGAGGGCGACGATTCGGATGCCCGTTTTCGCCAGATCGACGAGCTCAAGTACGCCCTCCGCAGTGTTTACATGTTCGCCCCGTGGATTCGTCGCATTTTCATCGCGACCGATTCTCCGGCACCGGAGTGGCTCGCTGAGCATCCGCGCGTGACGATCATGCGCAGCGAAGATTTCTTCGTCGACACGAGCGTGCTGCCCATCCACAATTCGCACGCCGTGGAAAGCCAGCTGCAGCACATTCCGGGGCTTGCGGAGCACTTTCTGTATTCGAACGATGACATGTTCTTCGGCCGTCCGGTCGGGCCCGAGCTGTTCTTCTCGCCGGGCGGCGTGACCAAGTTTGTGGAAGCAGCCACTCGAATCGGTCTAGGCGAGAACGACCCGACGCGCAGCGGGTTTGAGAACGCCGCACGGGTAAACCGTGCCCTGCTTCGTGGCCGCTTCGGCAAAGTCACTACCCGCCACCTTGAGCACACGCCGGCGCCTATGCGCAAAAGCGTGCTGCTTGAGTTGGAGCGGGAGTTTCCCGAGGACTTCAGCCGCACGGCAGCCAGCCGGTTCCGCTCGGCGACCGACATCTCGGTCACCAATTCGCTGTATCACTACTACGCATTGATGACCGGCCGTGCGGTTGCGCAGACCCAGGTGCGCTCGCTCTACGTCGAGACGACCCTGCGCATCGCCCTGCGGCAGATGAACCATTTGCGCAAGCACCGCGATCAGGACATGTTCTGTCTCAATGATGGGAGCCACCCGGAAATCACGCCCGATGTGCGCCGGGACGCGGTAACTGCGTTTCTGAACCTGTACTTTCCGATCGTGGCACCGTGGGAGCGGACCAGCCTAGCCGCTAGCGCAGAACCGGAATCGGCCGTGTCATTGGCGGCTCACGCAGTGCAGGCAGAGTTTCCGACGGCGTAATCTCGACGCCGGAAGCGTGCAGACGACGCGCGCTTTCGGCGGCATCCACGTAGTCGAGCGTTGGGTAGTGGCCGAGCGGAACAACTGAGTGCAAAACCGTGCCGGGGTAGACGTGCACCAGGTTGAACGCTCGGGCGCCATCGCGCCCGAGGGTTCCGCCGATGGGAACGTTGAGGTCTTGCGTGTAGCAGGTTGCCGACGCTACCGACACGGGGATGCCGGCGAACATGGCCATCGATGAATAGTGCAGGTGGCCGGCAATGATGCTGCGCACATCGGTGCCGCGCAGCACGTCGGCCAGACGGTCCTGGTCGCGCAGCTCGACGGCGGTGGCCAGGTCGAGCACGCTCGGAATGGGCGGGTGATGCATCGCCAGAATCGTGCCGTCGGGGGCCGGTACGCGCAGCTCTTCAGCGAGCCACTGCAGCTGTTGGTCGGTCACTGTTCCGTAGTGGTGACCGGGCACCGAGGTGTCGAGGGTGATCAGGCGCAGGCCGTTGAGGTCGTAGGACCGGTCGATCGGCGCGTCGCTGGCCACCTCACCGAACAGTTCGATGCGAAAAGCCGAGCGATTGTCGTGGTTGCCCATGACCCAGACGATTCGGGCGCCGAGACGCTCAGCGACCGGCTCCACGATCTGACGCAGCAGCTGGTAGGCGCCGGGCTCACCCTTGTCGGCGAGATCACCGGTGACGACGATGGCCTCTGGCTGGGCTCCGGAGGCCTCGACCTCGGCAAACAGCTCGGCCAGGTGGGCTTCAACGTTGACGCTGCCATAGAGTTTCGAGCCCCCCGCCAGCAGGTGGGTGTCGCTCAGGTGTAACAGGAAATGATCCGGCCGGGGGTATTCAGCCGTTCGAAAGCTCACGGAGCGTCCATTCGTTTGTCGCGGACGCGCTTTGCCGGCGCGCTTTCACGATGTTTGGACCTATTCGATCAGATGTACTTGAACAACCGGTGTACGCCACACCTTAATCCTGCATCGGTCGGGGTAAATGGGCAAGTGCCGTCATTGAATCGTGCTCAGGATCCGTACCCGAGGCTGGCCGCATGGCTCGATACGTACGCATTGAGGAATTTGGTGGCCCAGCGTTCTGACCATCGTGCACGACGAGCAGCCGCGCCGGTTGTGGCTGCCGCCCTCGACTGCAACGGCGCTGCGACCATCGATGCGGCACTCGAGCTGGGCGTTCCCGGCGGTCGGATCAACACGATCGCCGCGCGTGGCCACCGGGCTGGCGCCGGCATCACCGAGGTGGGCGGTCAGGCCGCGGATATTGATGACCTCCGTGCCCTCTCCGCGCTGATCGGGAGCGGGGAGATCGTGCTGCCGATCGACCGGGTGTTTCCGCTCGAGCAGGTGCAGGGCGCCTACCGTCACCTGATGGCCGGGCACCTGCGCGGCAAGGTCGTGCTCGCGACCCGGTAGGCGAGTCCCGGGTGCTCGGGGCCGCGGTCCGGCCGTTCCTGGCCGGGAAAGGGGCTCGCCGGCGCGGCGCGCTGGCTGGTCTGCGATTTGTTCCGGAGACGTGGCCGTTCCAGGCCGACCCGCTCGGGCTTCCAGCCGGTTGTGGCATGCTTGACCGTGCGCACCAGATTCAAACCGAACGCTCCGCTACAGGGGGCGTATGGCTACCTCGCCGGAGCCGCGCTGATCGCGCTCGTATTCGTCGGTCTCTACCTATTTTTCGTGCGGGGCCATGCCGGCCAGGAGGCCGACCAGCTCGCCTATAACGGCGCCGAATTCGGCCGCCGCAGCATCACCCCGTTCACCGGTCGGGTGCTCGACTCTGTGCCCGATGTGGCCGTGGTGTTCGGCGTCGTGCTGACCGCGATCATCGCGCTCGTGCGCCGCAACTGGCGCACCCTGCTCGTCGCCCTGGTGGCGGCCGGGGCAGCGACGGCGACCGCGCAGCTGCTCAAGTACGGCATCCTGGCCCGCCCCGATCTGGCCGTCGAGGGCTACGCCGGAAACTCTTTCCCGTCGGGGCATACGACGGTGGCGGCGGCATCCGCTCTCGTGGTGTTTCTGGTGGCGAGCCCGCGCACCCGGCCAATAGTCGCCGGCTGGGGCACCGCCTTCGCCGTGCTGGCCGGGGTCGCAACGCTCGCCAACCAGTGGCATCGGCCCAGTGACGTGATTGCCGGGCTGCTCTGGGTTGCCTTCTGGGGCTGCCTGGCCGGTGCCGTGCTGGCCTGGCCGCGGGCCGGGGCGCTGCCCCGCGCCGCCGGCGACGGCTCCAGCTCACGGTGGCCCGCCTTCATCGGCCTGCGCCGATCCACCATTCGCGTTATTCGCTGGCTGTCGGTCGGCTTCGGTGCTGTCTCCGTGCTGGCCTTTGTCGCTACCCTCGTGGTGAACAGCAGCCTGTTCGACAGCGTCGGAACGCTGGGCACCGTCGTCGCCTATTTCGGTGGCGTCGCGGCCATCGTTACCGCAGGCCTGCTGCTTGCGCTCAGCGGAACGCGGCTGTTCGCCCGCCTTCCGTAGATTTCGCTCGCTGCCCGTTCACAACCAGCTTGACGCAGAGGGTGTTCCGACAATCTCCGCAGTTATGCACGGCAGCTGGGAATTCTGTGGCCTGGCGCCCCCGAAAAGCTGTGGCGGGCCGATTTTTCGGCGCACTAGGGCTGTACGGAACAGAAGTCGCGTGCAACACTGATTTATGGCCGTCACGCTGAGAGCGCTCCAGACCGTAGTACCCCCGACGATTCTGATCCAAGAGCAGGTGCGCGATATCTTCGCCGCCCAGCCCGGACTTAGCCGACTAGCTCAACGGCTGGTCAGCACCAGTTTCAACGTGTCGGGTATCGAGACGCGACATACCGTGATCGCCGAGCTGACCCTCGACAACGATTCGACCGAACCGCAGTTCTTCGACGCGCACAAACAGCTGCTGCTCATGCCGAGCACCCGGGTGCGCAACGAGCTCTACATTGAAGAGGCCACCAAACTGTTCGTCGAGGCCGGCCGCCGGGCGCTCGCCGCCTGCCCCGACATTCGTCCCGAAGACATAACGCACGTTGTCACCGTTTCCTGCACCGGATTCTACGCGCCCGGCCCCGACTATATGCTCGTGCGGGAGCTTGGCCTGAACGCCAGCACGCAGCGCTATCACCTGGGATTCATGGGCTGCTACGCAGCGATGCCGGCCCTCCGCATCGCGAAGCAGTTCGTTGAGGCCGACCCGAACGCGGTCGTGCTGGTGGTCAGCGCCGAACTCTGCTCGCTGCACCTGCGTACCTCGAGCGATCCAGATACCATCGTTGCCTCCTCGCTATTCTCCGACGGCGCGGCCGCCGGCATCGTCAGCGCGCGGGCCCCGCTCGCGGGCGAGAAGGCCTTGGGCCTCGACCTGTTCGAAACGGTGATCACGCCGGTCGGCGAGGGCGACATGGCCTGGAAAATCGGCGACGAGGGCTTCGAGATGATTCTGAGCACCTACGTTCCGCACATCATCGACGAGCACATCGAGGGCGCGCTCGCCCCACTGTTCGCCCGCGATGTGTCGATCACCGGGCAGCTCGCAGCCACTGCTTCCCTCGAAGCGGATGCCGTCGGCTCGACTCTGGGCGCGGCAGTGCTCACCCTCGCGCCCCCCGCCTCGCTCAGTTCGGTGATCGAGCATTGGGCGATCCACCCCGGCGGCCGCAGCATTCTCGACAAGACCGAGGCGAAGCTCGAGCTGCGCCCCGACCAGCTGCTGCCTTCGCGCCAGACGCTGCGCACCAACGGCAATATGAGCAGCGCGACCATTTTGTTCGTGATGAAGGCTATTCTGGACGGTCCGGCCACGGCCGACGGCGAGCGGGTCTGCGCCATGGCGTTCGGCCCCGGACTCACCGTGGAGTCCGGCCTGATGACCGTGACCGAGGGCTGAATGGTCCTTCCCTCCCTGCGCGTGCGCGCCCACGACGCGGTGGAGATCATGGATTCCCCGCTCTGTGACCCGACCATGCTCACCCGCACCTATCAGGATTTTCGGGTGGTCAATGCGGTCGTCTCGGGCTGGTGGGGGATCTATCGCCGCAGCATCCGCCCCGCCCTGTCAACCACGACCGAACTGACGCTGCTCGATGTCGGATCGGGCGGCGGCGATGTGTCGCGGGCGCTGGCCGGCTGGGCGGTGCGTGACGGCCTGCGGCTGAGGGTGACCGGCATCGACCCGGATGCCCGCGCGCACGTGTTCGCGACGTCGCAGCCGAAGATTGCCGGGCTGACTTTTCGGCGGGCGCTGAGCTCGGATCTTGTCGCGGAGGGCGAGCACTATGACTTCGTGGTCTCCAACCATGTGCTGCACCACCTGAGCGTCGACGAGCTCAAGGGGCTGCTCGTGGACTCCGAATCGCTCGCACGGCGTCGGGTGCTGCACGCCGATCTCGAACGCTCGAACTTCGCCTACCTCGGGTTCGCGGCGGCTACCTGGCCGTTCTTTCGACACTCCTATATTCGGCCGGACGGGCTCACCTCGATTCAACGCAGCTACACCGCCGTCGAGCTGCGGGCCGCGGTTCCGGTCGGATGGACCGTTTCGCGCGGCAGGCCATCGCGGCTCGTGCTGGGCTGGGATGCGGCCTGATGCGTGACGTTGTCATCGTGGGTGGCGGGCCGGTCGGTACGATGCTCGCCTGCGTATTCGCAGTCGGCGGGCTCGATGTTGAGGTGGTCGAGCAGCGCGAGCTGCCGTCGCTGCGCTCGCGGGCGATCGGCATCCACCCGCCGTCGCTGCGCGCCCTCGCCTCTATCGGTGTCGCCGACGCCCTGCTCGACCGGGCGGTACGCATTCACCAGGGGGAGGTACGCTGCGACGGCCGCAGGCTCGGGCAGCTGTCGTTCGAGCGGGCAGCGCCGGAATATCCATTCGTGGTCGCGGTGCCGCAATACGAGACGGAGGCCCTGTTGCGCGCCCGGTTCGACCAGCTCAGGCCGGGGCAGTATCGCAGCGGTGTGACGGTCACCGGAGTGCACGATCGCGGCGATGCCGTCGTGCTCTCGACCGACGCCGGCCCAATCGAGGCGCGCTATGTGATTGGCGCGGACGGCGCCCGCAGCCAGGTGCGGGCGGCGGCCGGCATCACCTGGCGGCAGCTCGGCCGCAGCGAAACCTATCTCATGGGCGACTTCGCCGACCCTGATCCGGGCGACACCGGTGCGGTGCTCTATTTCGAGCGCGGCGGCGTGGTGGAGTCCTTTCCACTGCCCGGCGGCCGGCGCCGTTGGGTGGCGATGACCGATTTTCTCGCCACGGAAGCCGACAGCGCCGACCTGGCCGCGCTCGTCCGTCATCGAACCGACGTCAGGGTGGCCGAACCGCTCGGGGCAGCGAGCGCCTTCGGAGTGCAGCAGCGGCTTGCAGGGCGCATGCAGGCGGGCCGCATCGTGCTGGTCGGCGATGCAGCGCATCAGATTAGTCCGATCGGCGGGCAGGGCATGAACCTGGGCTGGCTCGACGCCGTTGCGCTCGCGCCGGCTCTGCAGCGGGCGCTGCTCGAGCCGGCGGTGGCGGCATCCGTTCTGGGTGGTTATGACCGGTCCCGCCGGAGTGCCGCTCACCGCGCGGCCGTGCAGGCCGGATTCAACATGAATATGGGTCGGCCGGCCCGTGGCCTGCGGCTCGGTGCCCGCAACGCCCTCGTGCGTTCGCTCACCCTGCCGCCGGCCAACGAACTCGTCGCCCGCGCGTTCACGATGCGCTGGCTGTGACCTGACGGGTAGGTCGCCGGTCTAATGCACGACATGCCGGCTCCGCTCAGCGGGGCGCAGATTCACCGGCCTGACGTTCGGGCGTGGGCCGCAGATCGAGTTGAATAGACGGGTGACTTCTGTAACTCTCGTTCCCCGCCTCCGCACCGACCTCGCTGCCGCCCACTTCTCGGTTCCCGGCCTGACCGGATTATGGGGCATTGAAGCGGATGCTGCCCTCCGCCGCAACCAGCGGGTTCCGGCCCAGCGGGCGCTCGCCACGCTCGCCGCGAAGCTCGGCCGGAACGAGCCCGCCGCGACCCTCGCCCGGCTGTTCCTGCTCGGCGACGCGGTGCCGCGAGCCGACCTCGACGCCGCGCTTCCGACGCTCGGGGCGGTCGGCGCCGCGGAGCTCGGGCTCGTGGCGGCGGACGGTTCGGCCGACGTATGCCCGCTCGTCGACCTGCGCCCGTACAGCTTCATCGACGCGCACGGCGCCGGCAGCTGGTGGATCGTGAGCGATCTGGGGGAGCTGGCGCTCGGGCATCCGCTGGGCGAAACGCACGTTCTCGGCATCGGCGGAGCCTCGCGCACCCTCAGCGGACTCATGATGCCGACGGCGGTGGAGCGGGCGCTCGACATCGGAACCGGCTGCGGAATCCAGGCCATGCACGCCTCGCGGCACGCCGAGCAGGTCGTCGCGACCGACATTTCGGTGCGGGCGCTCGAGCTTGCGGCGCTGAACGTCGAGCTCAACGAGATCGACAATATCGAGTTTCGCTTTGGCAGCCTGTTCGAGCCGGTGGTGGGGGAGCGGTTCGATCACATTATCTCGAACCCGCCGTTCGTGATCACGCCGCGCGCCGAGGGTGTGCCGAGCTACGAGTATCGGGACGGCGGAATGGTCGGCGACGCCCTGGTCGAGGCCGTCGTGCGCGGGGCCGCCGACCATCTCACCCCCGGCGGCGTCGTGCAGCTGCTCGGCAACTGGGAATACCACGATGAAACGGATGCCTTCGAACGACTCGAGCGCTGGCTCACGCCGGGTGCCCTCGACGCGTGGATCATTGAGCGCGAGGTGCAGACGCCGGGCGAGTACGCCGAGACTTGGATCCGCGACGGCGGCACCCGACCCGGCCCCGACTTCGACCGGCTGTACAACGCCTGGCTGAACGACTTCGAAGCGCGCGGCGTGCGCCGCGTCGGGTTTGGATACCTGCTGTTGCGCCTGCCCGCCGGCGATGCACCCACCGCTGGCGGTGAGGCGCCCATCTCCGCCCCGACGCTGCGTCGCCTCGAGCGCCTGCCCGATGCCCTGGGCCACAACCCGGCCGGGCTCGGCGCGCACCTCGCCGAGTGTCTCGCCGCGCACGACTGGCAGGCTCAAACGGATGATGCGCGCCTGTTGCGCACGAACCTCACCGTGGCCTCCGACGTCACCGAAGAGCGCCACTACTGGCCCGGCCAGTCGGATCCGACGCTCATGACCCTGCACCAGGGCAGCGGATTCGGCCGCTCGGTGCCGCTCGACACGGCCCTGGCCGGATTGGTCGGTGCCTGCGACGGCGACCTCGGGGTCGGTGCCATCATCGGCGCGCTCGCCCAGCTGCTCGACGCCGACGAGCCAGCGCTTGCCGCCGAACTGCTGCCCAAGGTGCGCGCCCTGCTCGTCGACGGCTTCCTGACGTAGCTAGTTCTTGGGGATCGCGCGGCGCAGAGCCAGGAAGCCGCCGAATCCGGCGACCGCTGCGGGCAGAAGCAGCCAGGCGAAGATGCCGCCGATTCCCTGGGCGCCGAACCAGATAGCAACTGCCGGCCAGCTGCTCGTGAAGGTGATGATCGTGACCGCGCCGACGATGGCCAAGGCCAGCGAGCTCCAGAACACGAGCATGCCGGGCATGCGCCAGCGCATATAGATGGTCGCGATCGACGCCCCAATGAAGAACACGAGCAGCTGCATCACGAAGAACGAGAAAAGGTCAACCCAGAACCCGTCGCTGCCGAGCCAGAGCGCGTTGAACATATAGGTGTCGATGAACCACTCCTCGGTCAGCTGTTCGAGCTGGGTCAGCAGGGCGAACGCGAGGGCGTTGGCGGCCGAGATCAGTACGAACAGCAGCGCTGTTCCGAGGTAGAAGTCCCGGCGGGTGACGCCGAAACCGAGCACGAGCGGAAATCCGAAGGAGATGGCCTGCCTGTTCCGGGGTGATGCCGAGCTTGGCGGCTTCACTCAGCAGGGGGCCGACGAAGTTGGCCCGAAACTGTTCGGTGCGGGCGACGACCAGTCGTTGCCGAGCTCCGGTTGCTACAAACATTCCTATTCCTCGCCTCTTGCAGAGAATGCCGTCTTCGACCAGACAGTTGACGCCCTTGTCAGCTCTCGCCGGCTTGATGCGGTGAAAGGCCGCGAATTCGTTGGTCGACGGAACGGATATTTCTTCCTCAAGGACGCCATCAACGATGTCGTTCTCGATCTGCTCCGCGATCTGCACGAAGATCGGTTTGCCCGCTTCGATCAAGGACTGTCTGCTTTCAGTGGATGCTGCTGCCCGATTCCCAGTCCCCGCCGGTTCACTGGTTAGTTGGTCATGTGACTAACTAGTTGCCTTCAGGGGAAAATGTCAACCGGCGCGGTCTGCGGTGAGAGGGCACTAACCTGACGCCATGACTCCCGCACCCGCGCTCCCGGCCGCCTTCAACCTCGGCGGGCACACCGCACTCATCACCGGAGCGGGCAGCGCCACCGGTATCGGCTTCGCCGCAGCACGGATGCTGGGTGAACTCGGTTGCCGGGTGATCCTCACCGGCACGACGGCGCGGGTGCACGACCGGGCGCGCGAACTGACGGCACACGGACTCGATGCGAGCGGAATCGTCTGTTCCCTCGACTCGGTCGACGGTGCCGAGGGACTGCGGGTGGCGCTCGCCGCGACCGGGAGCGAGCCGACGATTCTCGTGAACAACGCGGGCATGGTCGCGGTCGGCGACGCCGAGATGGGCCACGGAGATATCCTGACCAGTCCGGCCGAGTGGGAACACGGCCTCGCCATCAACCTGTCCACAGCATTTCATGCCACTCGCACGGTGATCCGGTTCATGCGCGCGGCCGGATGGGGTCGTATCGTGATGGTGTCGAGCGTGAGCGGGTCGATCATGGCCTGCCGCAATGATGTCGCCTACGCCGCAGCGAAGGCCGGGCTGGTCGGGCTGGTGCGGGCGCTCGCAGTGGACGAGGCCGAAGTGGGCATCACGGCGAACGCCGTCGCGCCCGGCTGGATCTCGACCGGCTCCCAGCTCACGAGCGAGGCTCTGGAGGGTGCGCTGGTTCCGGCCGGCCGAAGCGGCACGCCGGGGGAGGTCGCCTCCGTCATCGCGTTTCTTGCCTCGCCAGGAGCCGCCTACGTCACCGGGCAGGTGATCGTCGTCGACGGCGGTAACTCCGTGGCCGAGGAGCGACGGTAACCAGTCGCCCTCGAGAAGAAAATGTCAAGCGGCACGGTCTGCGGTAGTTTGGTCTCATGACTGGCGCCGTACTGAAGCTCTGCGGGCGCGCGCCCGGGATCCGCCGTTCTAAAGCAGACCGATCGTGAAGCGGCGCACTTTTCTGCTCGGCACGGCGTCGGGTTTTTCCGTGTTGGCTCTCGCCGCGTGCGTGTCCCCGGCGCCGGTTCCGACGGCATCCCCGGCGCCAACCACGCTCACGCCCTCACTGGTTCCTCAGCCGCTCGCCGTCTCCCGCACCAACTGGTCGACCGACCCCTTCTCGCGCGGATCCTTCAGCTACGCCGCCGTTGGGGCCACCCCGGAACACCGCGTTGCGCTCGGTCAGGCCGTCGATGCCCGGGTTTTTTTCGCCGGTGAAGCCACAGCAGTGGACGCGCCCGGCACGGTGCAGGGCGCCCGCGCGTCCGGCCTGCTTGCGGCCGGACGGGTGCAGGATGTCGCGGCTCCCGGCGAACGCATCACCATCGTCGGCGCCGGGATTGCCGGCATCACAGCGGCCCGCCAACTCGTCAATGCCGGCTACGACGTCGTCGTGGTCGAGGCGCGCGACCGTATCGGTGGGCGCATCGACACCGTCAGCAGCGACTGGCCCTTTCCGATCGAACGTGGGCCCTCCTTTGTGCACCGCACTTCTGACAATTTTCTCGACGATGAACTCACCACGCTCGGGGTCAGCCTGCTGCCGTTCGTGCGCACCCCGGAGGTGCGCACCCGGGCCGGGGCCGTCGTCGAGGTGTCGACGCTGGGCGCCGAGGCTGTCGCCGGTGCCCTCGACTGGGCAGCCGATCAGCAGCAGGATGTCTCGGTTGAACGTGCCCTGATCGATTCGGGTGAAGCGAAACTTTCGAGCACGCCCAACGCCGACGGCCTGTCGGATTCCGACTGGCTCGAGTACGAGATCGCCACGAAACTCAAGGTTGAAACCGGGGCAACGCCGAGTCAGCAGTCCGCCTGGTACACCACCGACATGGGCAGCGCCGACGACGACCAGATCGTGATCGGCGGCTATTCCACTCTGCTGAAAAGTGACGCCGACGGTCTGGAGCTATTGCTATCGAGCGTGGTCAACCGGGTCGCCCACGACGACGGTGGCGTGAGTCTGCGTCTCGGCACCGGCGAGTCGCTCTCGGCCGACCGGGTCATTCTCACAGTGCCGCTTGGCGTGTTGCAGACTGCCGCGATCGAATTTTCGCCGGCGCTGCCCTTCGCGCATCGCGGTGCCATTGCTGCCCTGGGAATGGGGGTACTCGACAAGGTCTGGCTGCGCTTCGACGAGCCGTTCTGGGACACCGAGGCCCGGCTATGGACCATCGTCGGCGAAGACGCCGATTTTCCGGTCTGGGTGAACATGATGCCGCTCACCGGGGAGCCCATTCTCATGGGGGTCGTGGCCGCCGAGAACGCCACTCGGCTGTCCGAGCTCGATGACGACGAGTTTCTCTCCGCGGCGCTCACCGCGCTCGAGCCGTTCCTGGCCGTTCCCGACGCGGCAGTTTCTGACGAATAGGCGCGCGGCTCAGAGGGACGAACCCCACGGCGGCAGCAGGTGGCGCGGCATCCGCTTCAATCGGGTGATCCAGGTGAGCAACGCTGCGATTCCGGTGATGATCGCCACGATGATCAGACAGTAGAACACGGTCTCACCGGGGCCGCTGACCTGCCGGGCGTCGAGGAAGAAGTAGGGATACCAGCCGACGATCGGCCCGCGAATGAGCGTGAACAACAGCCAGAACACCGGAAACACGATGGCCCAGCCGAGATATTTCCACGGCAGGCGAGCCTTGAACGGGTCGACCATCCAGTCGATCAGGGCGCAGGCCGGAATGACGAAGTGCAGCAGTTGGCTCGACCACGGCACCTCGATTGAGTAATTGGCGCTGGAGGACTGCCAGACGATGATTCCGTAGACCACTCCGGAGACCAGAATGTAGGTCGTTACCATGGCGCGCAGCATGTCGACCCAGACCGGGTCGGTCGGTCGCCGCAGAGCCACGATGGCTGCAGTGACGATCACGGCGACCGCTGCGATGGCGCTTTGCACGGTGAAATAGCTGAAGAAATTCGCGATGGCAAAGGTTGCGACACCGAGTGTGTAGTAGAAATAGCCGCTCAGAGCGAATATTCCGGCTGCGGCCAGGCCGAGGCGCGCCAGAGCGAACGCTGTGCGCGTCGTCATTGGCGTCCCCCGGCGGGGCTTTCGCGCGCGGTCATAATGCAACGCTACGCCAGCGTTAAGGGCGTTTTGACCCTAGTCGGTGATCTGAAAGTCGCTTGCGCCGGTCGCGGCGATGTCGCTCACGTCGAGCGCCGTCACGACGGCATATCGCGGGCCGGTTTCGAGCCAGCGCAGCATGCGCGAAACGGATGCCTCCCGACCCTCGATCTCGAGTTCCACCGTTCCGTCCGGGCGGTTGCGGCAATATCCGACGAGTCCCAGATGCCGGGCCTGGGCAGTAGCGTGGTAACGAAATCCGACGCCCTGAACCTCGCCGTGGGCCAGCACTCGTTTACGTATCACGGGACTATTCTGCTCCGCACAGCTAGTCGCCCACCCGCAGGCTCAGCCACAGCATGAGTGTGTCGTCGGCGTTGTCGAGGTCGATGCCGAACAGTTCCTGCACCCGCCGCAGTCGGTAGCGCAGCGTGTTCTGGTGCACCGACAGCAAGGTGGCCGTTCTGGCCGAGTCTCGCCCGCAGTCGAGGTAGCTGCGCAGGGTTGCGGCATACTCGGTGCCGGAGCGGGCATCGAGGTTGAGCACCGCCTGCGCCTGTGCCGAAAAGAGCCGCGGGGTATCCCGAAGAACCTGCCCGAGTTCGAGCAGACTCAATCGGCTGCCGACGTTCCGCGCGCTGACGACCTGGCCGGTATCGGCTGAATGGTCCGTCAACAGGAGGACCAAATCCGCGTCCCGCCGCGACCGGCTGATCGTGTCGACACCGGTCACCCGCGACCCAACGGATGCCCGCAGCACGATCCGCATCGCTCCCGTAGCCCGGGTCACCAATCGAGCTGCCATTGCCTCGATGCCGATCAGCTGCGTGTCGTCGAGCTGACCGCCGAAAAAAAGGGCATAGACCGTGGTGCCGATGGCCACACACTCCGTGCCGCTCTGGTGCGCTTCGCAGGCCATCGCCACCAGATCAACCAGCCGGTTCAGGCGCAGCTCGTCGCCCGCGGGGCCGAACTGCGGTTGAAAGGCCAGAGCCACGAACGGGCCGGCCAAGTCGAGGTCGAGCTGAGCGGCGACGAGTCGGGCATCCGCATCGCCGTCGAGCAGCCGACGCAGGAGCACAGCGCGTTGCGCCCGAGCCAGGTCGGCCGCGCTGCGGGCGCGCAGAATATGCAGCGCCGCGATGGCTGCGGCGCGTTCAAGCTCGGTGGCAGCAGCATCGTCGAGCGAGCCGGTGACGTCGACGACCCAGATCGACCCAAGGGGCTCGGCGCCGGCCCGCACGGCGACCGCCAGTCGGGCCAGCCCCACCGGCACGGCGGGTTCGCCGGGCAGGCTCGGTGTCATCGCTCCGGGTAGCCGAACCGCGCCGGATGCCCGAAACAGTGCGGCGTAGGCCTCTGCGTTATCGGGTAGGTCGGGCACCTGACGGCCCAGAATGCCGTCGCGCCTGGTGTCATCGATCGGCTGGTCTGGCAGCGTGGAATACGCGAGGACCCGAGTCTGCAGATCTTCGATCGCGGTCGCGCCGCCGACCATCGCGGCGATCGCATTTGCCAGCGCGAACAGGTCACCGACCGGCAATCCCAGGGTAGTCATTCGTTCACCATACCCATCCGCTTTGTGCTGCACGACCATGACTATGCTCTTTCTTGGTGCTGCCCGCTAAAGATCGGAGGCTGCGACCCGACCACACTAGGCAGATGTCCCCGCACCGGCCCCTCGCCGCACTCACGGACCAGGCCCAGCAGGCGGCCCGGGTCGCCGCCGAATCGGCCGGGGTACGGGTGAGTGACGAGGCCAGCCTGGCTGGCTTTCTCGAGGTCGAGCAGCTGTTCAATACGGTCTGGCTGCTGCCGCCCGGCGAGAGCGCCATCCCCTCCGAACTCTTGCGCAGCATTAGCCACGCCGGCTGCAACGTCACGGCGGCCCGCGACCAGACCGGCCGCCTCGTGGGCGCCGCTGCGGCCATCGTTAGTCCGAAGTCCGCGTCGATGTACTCCCTTATTGCCGGGGTTCTGCCCGGAATCAGCGACCGCGGCGTCGGTTTCGCCCTGAAGCAGCACCAGCGGGCCTGGGGCCTGGCGCGCGACCTGACCGAAATGACCTGGACCTTCGACCCTCTGGTCAGCCGCAACGCGCGCTTCAACCTCACCAAACTCGGCGCCTCGGCGGGCGAGTACGCCGTCGACTTTTACGGCCCGATGCAGGGCGAGATGAACGCGAACGACGAGAGTGACCGACTGGTCGCGGTCTGGCCGCTCACGAGCGCGCAATCGACTGCCTGCAGCGAGAACCGCCAGGCCCCGATCGACGGCCCCTCCTACGGCCCGAGCGATGTGCTCGGAGTAGGACCCGACGGCGACCCCGTGCTCGTAATGGCAGCCGGCGCCCTGTGGTGCCGGGTTCCGACCGACATTGTGGCGTTGCGCGGGCAAAACCCGCAGCTCGCGGCCGAGTGGCGGCGCAGCATCCGTTCTATTTTTACCGACGTATTCGCTTCGGGGCATATAGCCCGTGGGGTCAGCCGTGACGGCTGGTACCGACTCGCACCAGGAGGAACAGCATGAAAATCGAGACCATCGAGCTACGCCGTGTACACCTGCCGCTGGTGCGGCCGTTCCGTACCTCGTTCGGCACGTCGACCGAGCGTGAAGTGACGCTGGTACGTGTCATCACAGCGGATGCCGAGGGCTGGGCCGAGTGCGCCGCCGACGCCCACCCCCTCTACAGCTCCGAATTTCTGGACGCGAGCGACCTGGTCATTCGCGACCACCTTGTGCCCCGGCTGCAGGCGCTCGGCAACCGGCTCACAGCCGAATTGGTTGCCACGGCGCTTGAACCGGTCAAGGGGCACATGATGAGCAAGGCCGTCCTCGAAACGGCCATTCTCGACGCGCAGCTCAAGACCACCGGGGTGTCCTTCGGCGGCTACCTCGGCGCCGTGCGGGACACCGTTCCGGCCGGCGTCTCTGTCGGCATCATGGACTCAATCCCCGAGCTGCTTGACGCGGTCGCCGGCTACCTCGCCGAAGGCTACCTACGCATCAAACTCAAAATCGAACCGGGTTGGGACCTCGCCCCGGTGCGCGCGGTGCGCGAACGCTTCGGGCCAGACATTCTGCTGCAGGTCGACGCGAACACCGCGTACACCCTCGCCGATGCCCGCCACCTCGCCCTGCTCGACCCCTTCGACCTGCTGCTGATGGAACAGCCGATGAAGGAGGACGACATGCTCGGCCACGCCAATCTGGCCAAGCTCATCTCCACGCCGATCTGCCTCGACGAGTCGATCGAATCGGCCAGAGACGCCGCAACGGCGATCACCCTCGGTGCCTGCAGCATTATCAACGTCAAGCCCGCCCGAGTCGGCGGCTACCTTGAAGCTCGGCGCATCCACGATGTCGCAGCGGCACACGGCGTGCCGGTCTGGTGTGGCGGCATGCTCGAAACCGGCGTCGGTCGGGCCGCGAACGTGGCCCTCGCCGCGCTGCCGAACTTCGTGCTGCCGGGGGATACCTCGGCCTCTAACCGCTACTTCGCGCAGGATCTCACCGCACCGTTCGAGCTCGAAAACGGGCACCTGCGGGTGCCCACCGGGCCCGGCATCGGCGTTGAGGTATTGCCCGAGGTGCTGGCCAGCGTCACCGCCAGCACCGACAGCATCCGTTTCTAGCCTTACCCAACAACAGGAGACCGTCATGACCCTGCACGTGAAGCTCGAAACTCGCTCGCACCGCCGGCTGACCTGGCCGGTGCTCGGCCTGGCCCTGAGCCTGGCCCTGAGCGGATGCTCCGCCACCGTCGACAGTACCGAACCCGCCGCCGTGACCGGCGACGTCGACCCGGCCGCCGCGGCCGCCCTGCCCGAATCGATCAAATCGGCCGGAATCATCAGGGCGGCCTCTGACATTCCCTACCCACCGATGGAAATGTACGACGTCGAGCAGAACATCACCGGTTTCGACCATGACCTCGCGGCCGCCCTCGGAGTGAAGCTCGGCGTGCGGTTCGAACTGCAGAAGCAGTCCTTCGCGACCGCGATTCCGTCGCTGCAGGCCGGCAAGAACGACGTGATCATGTCGGGCATGAACGACACCAAGGAACGGCAGGGCACCCTCGACTTTGTCGACTACTTCCACGCCGGATTCTCGATTCTCGTGCTCGCCGGCAACCCCGAGAACATCACCGGGGTGCTCGATCTGTGCGGCAAGGAGGTCGCAGTGCCCAAGGCCACCGTGCAGGCGGATATTCTGCGCGGCTACGACGAAGAGTGCACCGCGGCCGGCCCCGGCCCGGTGATCATCTCCGAATTGCCCGGCGAGACTGAGGTGCAAACCGCAGTGCGGTCCGGCCGGGCCGTTGCCGAGGTCGTCGACTCCGCCGTCGCCGCCTACACCGCGCAAACCGCCGGTGACGGTGAGATGTTCGAGGTCGTCACCGACGAGGCCAACCCGAACGGGTACAGCCCGGTCTACAGCGGAATCGGCATTCTCAAGGAGAACAGCGAACTCAGCGAGGCCATCCGTCTCGCCCTGGTCGCGACCATCGCCGACGGCACCTACGCCGAGATTCTGGCCAAGTACGACCTCACCAACTACGGGCTCGACGAGGCCGGCTTCAACCTCGGGTCGTGACCTGATGCCGAACCCACGCGCCGTGGCCACCCGCGAAAGAGACTCTCGCGATCCGGACCCGCTCAACCCGCGAGCCCCAGTGGCGCGCGACCCTGACGACATCGACGCGGTGCCACTGCGGCATCCGTGGCGTTGGGTCATCGCGGTGCTGCTCCTGCTCGCGTTCGCCGGAGTCGCCGTGTCGCTGTGGCAGAACGACAATGTGAACCATCCGACCATCAACGAGTTCATCTTCGACCGGCGCATTCTCGACGGCGTCGTACTCACGCTCGTGCTCACCGTCGTGTCGATGGTCGTGTCGACGGTGCTCGCCGTGCTGCTGGCCGTCATGCGGCTCTCCAACAACCCGGTGATGAACGCGCTGTCCTGGCTGTACGTCTGGGCTTTTCGCGGCACGCCGCTGTTGATTCAGATCGTATTCTGGGGCTACCTCGGGCTGCTCTATGCGCAGATCACGCTCGGAATTCCGTTCACCGACTTCAGCCTGTTCTCGGTCGATACGAACACGCTGATTCCAGCCTTTGTCGCGGGGCTCCTCGCGCTCACCCTTAACCAGGCCGCGTACTCGGCCGAAATCGTGCGTGCCGGAATGCTCTCGGTCGACGAAGGCCAGTACGAGGCCGCCTACTCGGTCGGTATGAGCCCCACCTTCACCCTGTTCAAGGTTGTGCTGCCACAGGCGATGCGGGTGATTATTCCGCCGATGGGCAACGAGACCATCTCGATGCTCAAGAACACCTCGCTGCTCTCGGTGATCGCGGTACTCGAGGTGTACACGGTCGCCACCCAGATCTCCTCGCAGAACCTGCGCCAGGTCGAACTGCTCGTGGTCGTCAGCTGCTGGTATCTGTTTCTCACCTCGGTGCTGTCAATTCCGCAGTACTACCTGGAACGCCACTACGGCCGCGGCAACGCCCGCACGCTGCCGCCGACCCCACTCGGACGGGTCTGGGCGGTCCTGCGCCCAACGCCCCGCCCGACCACACCGAGAGCGGATGCCCCATGACCGATACGCGCGTCACAACAGCCGTACCGACGGCATCCGTTTCTGCACCCTTGTTGAGCGCGCGCAAGGTTCGCAAGAGTTTCGGTGGTGTCGAGGTACTCAAGGGCATCTCGCTCGAGGTCGCGGCCGGGCAGGTGATGTGCCTGCTCGGGCCATCCGGCTCCGGCAAGAGCACGTTTCTGCGCTGCATCAACCATCTCGAGCGCATCGACGGCGGCCGCATCTCCGTCGACGGCGAACTCATCGGCTATGCGGCCAGACACGGCCGCATCTTCGAGATGAACCGGCGCGAGGTCGCCAAGCAGCGCGGCGGCATCGGCATGGTGTTCCAACGATTCAACCTGTTCCCGCACATGACCGCCCTCGAGAACATCACGGCGGCGCCGATCGGGGTGCGCGGGCTGGCCAAGCCGGCCGCCCTGGCTCGCGGCCGGGAGCTGCTCGACCGGGTCGGACTCGCCGACCTGGCGCAGTCGTACCCCGCGCAACTCTCAGGCGGGCAGCAGCAGCGCGTCGCGATCGCCCGCGCCCTGGCCATGGATCCGAAGCTGTTGCTGTTCGATGAGCCGACGAGCGCGCTCGACCCGGAGCTGGTCGGTGATGTGCTCGATGTGATGCGGGCGCTCGCCGCCGATGGCATGACGATGGTCGTGGTCACCCACGAGATCGGCTTCGCCCGCGGTGCCGCCGACGAGGTCGTGTTCATGGACGGCGGGGTCGTCGTGGAGAGCGGGCCGCCAGCGAGCGTGCTCGACCATCCGCAGAATCCGCGCACCAAGGCATTCCTCGACAGCGTCATGTAGCTCGGTGGACGCGCACGCTTGACCGGGGCCTACTCTGTAAGCAACGAAACCCTGGAGGAACAATGACCGTGTTGACCGCCGATTTGTACGACGAACGTGGCGACGAGCTGCAATCCGTACCCCTGCAGTTTCAGACGATCGGCGGGCGGGCCCGGTTCAGCGGCCCGATTCGCACGGTCACCTGCTTCGAGGACAATGCGCTGCTCAAGTCGATCCTGTCCACGCCGGGCGACGGCGCCGTGCTCGTCATCGACGGGGGTGGTTCGCTGGGCTCAGCGCTCATGGGCGACATGATCGCCGACCTCGCCGTGGCGAACGGCTGGTCTGGCGCGATCATTAACGGCGCCGTGCGCGACCGGGTCGCCATCGGAGCCCTCGACCTCGGAGTCAAGGCCCTCGGCAGCAACCCGCGCAAGAGTTCCAAGACCGGTTCGGGGGTAGCGGATGCCGTCGTCGAGATCGCCGGCGTCGTCTTCACCCCCGGGCGCACGGTGTACTGCGACGAGGACGGCATTCTGGTCGAGCGCTGACCCCTTAAACGCGTGAAGCGCTGAGCGAATTCGCTCAGCGCTTCACGGAAAAAAGGGAATTACTGCAGAACGTCGTCGATGCTCACGACGACGAAGTTGGCGTCGAGGTCGACGTCCCGGTCGTCGCCGTTGTCGAGGGTGACCTCAACCTCGTAGAGGTGGTCCCAGTCGTCATCGCGGTCGAAGTCGGTGACGCGACCGCTGCCGATCGCGGCGAGGGCTGCGGCCTCCGCGCTGGCACGGTCGCTGGCGGCCTGGTCGGCGGAGCCGGTGTCGGCCGTGGCACTCGGAGTGGCGATTGCGGAAGCGCTCGGGGCGGCGCTCGACGAGGATGAGTTGCTGTCGTCGGTGTCGTAATCGCCGACCCAAACCACGTCGAAGGCGTCGTTGAGCTCAACGTCGACGGTCGTGCCGTCGTCCAGACGCACCTCGAGGTCGTAGGCGCTTCCGCCGTCGTCGTTGCGGTCGGCGTTCGTCACGGTGCCGGGGCCGACCTCGGCCAGGGCGGCGTTGCTGGCGCGGTCGAGGGTCTCACCGGTAAGGGGGCCGTCGTTGTCGTTGTCGCTCACGGCGAGGGCAATGCCAGCGCCGCCGAGGATCAGAACCACGCCAGCGGCGGTGGCGATGAGAATATTCTTCTTGTTCATGGTGCAGTGCCTTACGTCGGTGCCCCCAGAAGCCGGAGACCGAACGGCCGTGCCCAAGTTGCTAGGTTCAGCATAAGCGAAGCAATGTACACCCCCTAATGTGAGAGAGCAAGCCATAACCTATTCACTGGTCGCCAGTCAGGAGGCCCAATTCCCTGGCTGAAGCTGCCCGCCCGGCGGCAATAGAAACCGCTCGGCGGCCCGGCGAGGGGCCGCCGAGCGGCGCAAAACGGTGAGCGGTTACGCGGCGGGCGTGCTCGGGGTGTCGGTCGGGGCGACGGGTGCGGTGCCGTCGGTCGGCGGGGTGACGCTGGTGCCGACATCCGCTCCCCGGGGGCCGCCGTGACCGCCGCCCATGCCGGGACCACCGATGCCGGGATCACCCATACCGCCGTCGATGCCATGGCCCGCCGAGGCTGTGGTGATCGACGTCGCATCGAGGCTCGTGTCATCGTCATTGACCGTTCCGGTGGCGCGAATTTCGGTGCCATCTTCGAGGTCGGCCGCAAGCCCGTCGCCGTACTCGGTGTCGTCGGTGACGTTGATCGTGCGCACGAACCCGTCGTTGTCGGTGATCGTGATGGTGTCGCCCGACACGGTCAGCACGGTGCCCGAGATGCTCGGACCGGAAGCGTCGAGGCCGGCCCTTCCGGTGGACGACCCCGGGCCGCCGTCAGAGTCGGAGCCGCCGTGTCCGGGGCCATCGGAAATGCGGGAATTGTTCGACGCAAGTTCGGCGTTCGAACCGGAATTCGCGGCAATGCCGAAGCCTATTCCGGCGCCACCGAGGATGATGACCGCGGCGGCGACTCCGCCGATAGCGACCGGCTTGCGGTACCAGGCGCGGGGCTTCGGCGCGGCGGGATCGAAGGGTGCGCTCGGAGTGGCGTAGCCGGTTGAGGCTGCCGCGAACGGAACCGTCGCGTTCGCGTCGACCGGCGTTCCAATTAGGGGAACAGTCGCGTTGGAGTCAAAGGGCAGGGTCTGCTGCGCGTCGTACGGCAGGTCCGACTGCGCGTCGAAGGCCTCGGTCGCGGCGGTATCGGTACTGGACTGGGCAGTGTCTGTCTTCTTAGTGTCTGTCGTGTCCGCGCTGGTGTCCAAGGCGTCGGGCGTGGTGCGGGGCTCGACGGTGTCGTCGGCACCGTCGGCGGGATCGGTGGGCTGGGAATCGTTGGTGCGGGTCATGCTGTCTCCTGACGAAGTGAAGTGAGTGGGGGATCTGTTTTTAGCTTCTGGCGCGAATCTGAAGACGAACTGAATCCCGCCCGACGCCGCCAAACGGTCAGCCGGCGCATAGCAAACGCTCAGCTTGGCCCCGCACTGTTAAACCGTGCCCACCGAACCTGCCCGCGTCCTCGTCATCGAAGATGAAGACGTGCTGCGCACCGCGATCGGCCAAGCCCTCACTCAGGCCGGGTTCGTGGTCGATACCGCGCCGGACGGCACGAATTTCGCCGAACGCATCGCCCGCTTTCGACCGGATGCCGCGGTGCTCGACATTATGCTGCCCGGTGAAAACGGCCTGCACCTGGCCCAGCGGCTACGGGAAGCCGGCAACACCCCGGTGTTGTTCGTGACCGCCCGCGACGCGGTCGATGACCGGCTCGCCGCCTTTGAGGCCGGTGCCGACGACTACATCATGAAACCGTTCGTGCTGGCCGAGCTGGTTGCCCGCGTCACCGCCGTGCTCCGCCGCACCGGCCGCCTGGTCTCACCGACCATGCAGGTCGCCGACCTCGTCGTCGATGAGGAGGCCGCCACAGCCACCCGGGCCGGTCAGCTGATCGACCTCACCGCGACCGAACGCCGCCTGCTCACCTACCTCGTGCACAACCGCGGCCGCACCATCTCCAAAACCCAGATCCTCACCCAGGTCTGGGGCTACGACGACTACGACCCCAACCTGGTCGAGGCGTACGTGAGTACCCTGCGCCGCAAACTCGACGCCAACGGTCCGCGCCTCATCCACACCGTGCGCGGAATCGGCTACCGCCTCACGGGCTGACCGGCTCGTCTCGGCCAGCGGATGCCGCTTGCTCGCCGCATCCGTTTATCTCCCGCTCCCATTAGAAAGCACCCCTCATGCGGACCACGTCCCTACGATTGCGAGTCGTCGCCGCTGTTCTGGCGATGCTCACGATTGTGCTGGTCACGGTCGGTATTCTGATCAACGTCGTGCTCGGCGGTCAGCTGCGGGCCGACCTGCAGCAGCGCCTGATCGACCGGGCCGGCTACGCGCAGATTCTGGCCGAGGAAGGTCTGGCGGCGCAGAGCCTGGCCAACCGGCTGACCGGCGATGACGTCACCGTGACCTACTCGGTCGGCGGCGACACCGTCTATGGCCGCACCGATCCCACTCCCCGCGGTGACCGCGGCCCTGGCGCTCCGCCGCACGCCGAGACCGTGCCGGGCGCCGTCGTCACCCAAAGCGGCGACCGCCTCTCGGTCACCCAGACCGTGGCCGGCGGAACCCTCACCCTCAGCTCGAGTGAGGCCGGCATCGACGCGGCCCTGGCCCAGCTGCGCACGATCGAGGTCGTCGCCGGTGCGCTCACGATTGTCGTCACCGGGCTGCTGCTGACCGGTGTGGTCGGGGTGGCGCTGCGCCCACTGACCCGCATGACCGAGCTCGCGCTCGCCATCACCCAGGGAGGGCGCGGCGGCCGGCTGCGCCCGAGCAATCCGCGCACCGAGATCGGGCGCACCGCCGGCGCCTTCGACGACATGCTGCAGGCGCTCGAAACCGCCGAAAACACCTCTCGCCAGGCCGCGGCCGATGCGCAGGCCGCAGAAATCACGGCCCGTGATGCCGCGCAGGTCGCGGCTGCCGCCGAGGAACGGATGCGCCGGCTTCTCGCCGATGTCTCGCACGAACTGCGCACCCCGGTTGCTGGCCTGCAGGCCAGCGCTGAAACGCTGCTGCGCGACAATCCGGCCCGCGCTGAGCGCGAGAGCCTCACGGTCGGCATGATTCAGCAGACCCAGAGGGCTGCCCGACTGGTCGATGACCTGCTGCTGATGACCCGGTTGGACCAGGGCGATGAGGGCGCGGCCTTCGAACCGGTCGACCTGTCCGCGCTCACCCGCGACGTCGTTGCCGAGCAGCGGATGCTCGGGGCCAGCCGCGAATTCGACCTCGCGGTCGCGGCCGAGGTTTGGGTGAGCGGTGACGCCCAGCGCCTGGCGCAGATCGTGACCAACCTGCTCGGGAACGCGCGCACTGCGACCGAGCCGGGTGGCAGCATCCGCACCAGCCTGGCAATCGTTGATGGCACCGCCCGGCTGGAGGTCAACGACTCCGGCGCCGGCGTTCCCGCGCCAGACCGCGAGCGCATCTTCGAACGGTTCGTGCGCCTCGACCCGTCACGGGCCAGCAATCGCGGCGGCTCCGGCCTCGGCCTGTCGATCGCCCTTGCCCTCGCCCGCGCGCACGGCGGTACGCTCGAGTGCCTCGAACCGGTCGCGACGGGTGCGCGCTTCGTCCTGACGCTACCCCTGGCACGCGCCTAGCCCGAGACTATTCGCAGCCGGTTCCGTCACCGTCGCGGTCGAGGTGGCTGCCGTAGCAGGGTTCGCCGGAGTGCACCGGCGCCGCGCCGGCCTCCCGAGCGGCGGTGCAGTTCTGAAAATAGACCTCGACCGGCGTGACGACTGCAGACTCACCGGTACTCGCGAGCTCGTCGGGGCAATCCGAGAGGATGCGCGTCATCGCGTCGCGCTCGGCCGCGGTCACCCACAGCGCGTAGGTCGCCTTCACCGAGATCTGCCGGGCCACGTAGGTGCACCGGTAGCTTTTCAGCGGCGGCAGCCAGGTGGCCGCGTCGCCGTCTCCCTTGCGCGAATTGGTCACGCCGTCGACGGCGAGCAGATTGAGCGGATCGTTCGCCAACGCCACCCGCTGCTCCTGCGACAGTTGCTGAGCCCCGGTCTGCCAGGCATTCGACAGGGCAACGAGGTGGTCGATCTGCACGAGCGAGGAGGTCGCCTGGCCCCGCACAAAATCGATGGCCCGGCCCGTGAACGGCCCGACCAGGGTGCCGCTCTGCACCTCGCAGTCGCCCGCAATGACGAGCACGGTCAGGTCGCGGGCCAGGATGTCGTTGCGGGTGTCGCATCCGTTCTGGTCGACGTCTTGCCAGGCTGATCCGAAGCTTTCCGTGCGGTCATAGCCGGTTTTCGGCGCGCGACCCTTTACCGGCAGGGTTGCGAGCACGGCGAGGGCTGCGGAGTCGGACGTGGGCGCTGGCTGTGCGGTGGCCGGTTCCGCAGTGGCATGCGTTGATGGCGTCGCACTTGCGGAACTTCCGGTGTCGGCCAGATCCGGTGAAACGGATGTCCCCGCGAGCGACGTTCCCACCAGAATCGCCGCGAGGGCGGCCACGATCACCGCCGTGATCACGAAAGTCTTCTTCGGGCGACGGACGGCCATGGTGCTCCTTCTGGCCGCAAAGGCACGACCCCTCGAATATACGGCGTGCGCCGCGGCCGTCGGATCAGGCCGCGGCATCCGTTTGATGAGAAGACACCCATTCTGGGGGTCTTCTTTCGGGGGCCGCACTGGCAGGATATAGAACCCGGCGAGGAGCACTCATGACTCACATACTCTCCACGCGGCGGCGTTTCGCGACGCCCCCGGAATTGCCCGAATCGAATCGCACCGGAGCGCTTCGATCAACACCCGGCCTGGCCTGGCTGCTCGATCGCGCCCCGCGCCGACCCGAACCCACGCCCACCGACCTGGCGCTGGCACGAGCCCGCAGCGAGCTGGCCGTCGACACCTTTCTGGAGACGCTGCCCGAACATTGGGCGGCATTCACCTCGCCTGCCCTGACCGGCGACGGCCCAAGTGCGGCGTGGCTCATCGTCGGCCCCGGCGGCGTTTTTGCGCTGCACGCGCAGCTCTGCGACGGGCGGATCGCCTGGGTGTATCGCCAGACCGTGCACGTCGCGGGGCGTCGGGCCCCCGACCTGGCCACCGCCGAGGCTGGCGCGCAACGACTCACCACGCTGCTCCGCGGGCGGGTACCGCTGCGCACCGCGGTGCAGCCCGTCGTTGTCGTGCTCGGCGCCCGCGCGCTCTGGGCCCCGGGCCAAACTGGGCAGAGTTGGGCGGCGCCGGGTCGTCCTGCTCCGGTGGCGGTTCTCGGGGCGCGCGCTCTGGGCCACTGGCTGGCTTCCCGGCCGCAGGTGCTGCGTCCGATCGAACGCATGGAACTGGCCGCCGCCATCGACAACCCGCTGACCTGGGGCATCCGTCCGTCTATCCTGCCGCGGCCCGGTACCGTGCGGAATTAGCGCTTTTTGGGCCCGTTCCCCTTCGCGGAGAGCAGGCGCGCCCGCACCGAGAACGCGCCGCCGATCACGAGTGAAACGACGGCCGCCGGCAAAATGAAGTCGACGAACTGATTGCCCGAGATCAGGTTGCCCACCAGCAGCAGCACGGCCATCCCGCTGAAACCGAGGCCCGCGATGGCGCAAACGTTGAAAGTCAGGTGTTTCACGGGGCAAATCCAATCGGTGGGGTGACTGTCAGGCTAGCCGACCTTGGCCTATTTAGTGGGGGAGGCGCCGGTCGGGGTCGTACCCCTATATTGACAAGCGGATGCTCCGCGCCAGCCTCGCGCGCCACTTCCTCAACCGGTCTGAGAATTACTCCGATTTGCTAACCAATGTCGCGCGCCGGCCGACTGTCACCCCTGAACGGGGACTCCTCGGCGACAGAATGGTATCGGGCGAAAGCCCGAGGTGAGGCGAGAACGTGATCAACGCAACGCTGGGCAATGGTGTGCACGCTGGCGACAGCGAGCCGGCGCCAGTGGTTTTGGCGGTGCCGGCCGTGTCGATGCTGCCCTGTTCTGACCCGTCACCGGCCACCGGGCGGTTCGCCGGGCAATCCCTCGTGGAAGAATTGTTGCGGCAACAGGAGGATCGCGCTCCGCGCTCCCGGCTAGCCCGCACCCTCGGTCTCTCCCCGCTCGATGCCAATGGCCTGGCCTGGTTGCGCGCGGTACAGGCCGAGATGGTGGTGGGCGAGATTCTCGCCCGGCTGCCCGAGGGCTACAGCGTCTTCCACTCGCTGCCCATTCGCAATACCGCGTTCTGGGTGGATCACCTCATCGTCGGGCCCGGCGGAATTTTCGCGCTGAGCTCCAAAACACGCTGGGATCACGACCTGACCGGGTCGGTGCGCACGATTCCGGTCGGCGATCACACCATGCCCTACCTGCGCGATGCGCGGTTCGAGTCGACTCAGATCACGGCACTGCTGGCCGGGGCAATGCCGGCAACGGCCGTGGTTCAGCCGATGATCGTGCTGGTCAACCCGCATAAAATTCGGCTCAATCGCAAGCCCGACGTCGTGACCGTCATCGATTCGCCCAGGCTGCGCCGGTGGCTGGTGGGGCGTCCGCGGCAATTTAGTGCGGAGCAGCAGGCGACCCTGACCGCGGTCATTGACGACCCGACCACGTGGCACACGCCGGTGCGAACGAGCGCGCCGGACCACCTGCACGCACGCTTCACCGCGCTCGAACAGGAGGTTTCGGCCGCCGGCGTCCGGCGCACCACGTTCACGGTTCTCGCCGCCGCCTTGGGCGCCAGCCTGCTGGCGATCGTGACACTGCCCGTCATCGTCTCCGCCGTCCAGTACCTCGCCGCCCCCTAACCCGAGTGCCGCGCGCCGTCCGCGGCTGGCCCTGATGGCGCCGCGGACGGCATAACTCCTGCAAATTGTGGTCGGCCGCAAGCGGATGCGCCGAATTCCGCCCAACTTTTCTGCCGCTCCTCCAAATTGCAGAAGTTGTGACCTGAAGCGGGGTGCGATGGTGGCTAGATCAGCAAATCGGGACCACCGGCAGCCTGGTGTCCGGTGTTTTCGGGCCACCGCCTGCATGATCGACCCAGAGATCCTGATTTAGCCACCATGACGGCGCAAGATTTAGGCGAGGCGCTCGAGAACGGTGCCCTCGCGCATCCGTTCGACGCGCACGACGTGGTCACGCAGGTCGCGCACGCCGCGCGGGATCGCGAGTTCGGCGACATCCTGCCCCTTGGTCGCGGCGTGCGACCGGGTCGGATGCTGATAGTCCGCGATCGACCGAAAGGTGTCGCGCCCGCGCGGCTCTTTGCTGTGGCGCTGAGCGAAGCCGGAGTTGATCGTGCTCAGCTCCATCTCGTCTTCGTGCGCCGCGACCAGGCTCTTGGTGCTCAGGGTGATCACGGTGTGGGCATCATCCCGATACGACCGGGCCTGCAGAAGTTCCTGCAGAAAGCGTGGCTGCAGGTGAAAGAACACCCGGTCGTTCAGCGCGGAGTACCACTCGGCGAGCGTCATATCGTCGAGGGCATCCTCCAGCGACGGCTCGTGAATCGCCTTTTGATGACGGATGACCGCGGTTCCGAATTCCGCATGCTCGAGCACGCGTGACTCACCGCGCCGCTTGCCCAGAATTGCCACCTGCGGCGCGCCCTGTTTGACTCCCCAGCGGGTCACGAGCGCGGCCGGACTGAGCAGCCCGTGGCGCTCGATGGCTGGCCAACTGCCATCGGCGGCCACGTGGTAGAGCTCGGGGTACAGACGGATCAGATCGCGGGACAGCACAGTTCGAGAGTACTCGCCGCCCGTGCAGCCTCGGGTCGTCCGACTAGTTCAGCCAGCCAGGTCCAATGTCGCGAGCACCGTGCGTCCGCTCGCTGCCGCGCGCGGCGCCATATCCACGAGCGCGATCTGGGCCAGCACGAGCTCATCGCCCGCGTGCACGCGCCGATGCTGCTTGACCGTGACGTGCGCCCGAAACTCCGGTCCCGAGAAGGCCTGCTCGTTCGGGGCTGTGGCCAAGGGGAGCAGCGCTTCGACCAGCCGGTCGTGCAGTCTCGTCAGCGAAGCGTTGTCGTCAATGAGTGTCACCGGAATATCGTGTCGGCGGCCAAACAGGGCGTCCGGCCCGACTGCCACAGTGAGCGCCGGAAACCCAGCCATCGTCGCGGCAATGACCTGCGCAATCTCGCTGGGCGCAGCATCCGTTTTGAAGGGAGCGAGCACGGTAATGTGCAGCGGCCAACTCCCGACGGTGAAGCTCTCGCCGGTCTGCAGCGGAGTGAGCGGCAGAACGACAACGAGGCGGGGCATGCGCCGAGTCTAGACGGCGCCGGACTGCCCGACCTGCCGTGCAGAACAGCGGAGATTTTCGTCAGAATCGACTTAACAGCTCTCGGCACTGAGACCAATATTCTCCGCAGCCGTGCAGGCCCCCATGTATAACCGCCGCGACGCCCCACGAATCCGCGTATCACCGGCCCCGACGAGTCGGCAATCTCGCGCGACCCGCTCCTGGAGCGGTACAAGTGAATCATGACGAGTTCACCTCTAATTCTGGGACCGATGATGCGCTACGTCGATAATGTCTCGGCGAGCATCTGGTTCGAGACTCGAAATGCCGGTCGGATCGTGGTCACCGCGGCTGGTCGTTCCTGGGCGGCGTGTACCTTCGCCGTGCATGCACACCACTACGCCCTCGTGCACGTCGACGGTCTGCACCCCAACACGACCCTGCCGTACACGGTGGAGTTCGACGGACGTCCGGTCTGGCCCGATTCGAAGTCCTCGTATCCGGCGGCGGTCATCGCGACGCTCGGCGGCGGGCATCCGCTTCGGATGTCGTTTGGATCCTGCCGCACCAGTGTTTCCCATGACGAGGACGGCAACCGAACGCATGGCGTTGACGCTCTGCGGGCCTGCGCTTTGCGCCTGGCCTCGCCCGACAACGACGTGCCGCGCCCGGATCTGATCCTCTTTCTGGGCGATCAGGTTTATGCCGACCTGACTACCGAGGAGATGCAAAAGTTCATCAGGGCGCGGCGTGATATCACGAAGCCTCCCGGCAAAGAGCTGGCAGATTATGAGGAATACGCGCACCTCTATCGCCTGGCCTGGTCGGACGAGGCCAACCGCTGGCTGCTCTCCACAGTGCCGACCGCGATGATTTTCGACGACCACGACATTCGCGACGACTGGAATACCTCGCAGAGCTGGAAGCGCCAAATGGAGGCGACGTCGTGGTGGCGGGGCAGGATCATCGCGGGGCTCGCCTCCTACTGGGTCTATCAGCATCTCGGCAATATGTCACCCGCCGAACGAGCCGACGATGACATCTGGCGCCTGATCGCTGCCCACGATGGCCCGGATGAACTCGACCTGAGCGTCGCGCTCGACGCATTTGCCGAACGGTGTGACCAGCAGCCCACCAGCTACCGATGGAGTTATTGTCGAGATGTCAGCGATGTTCGGCTGATCGTGGTGGACTCCCGCGCAGCCCGCGAACTCGACCCGGCCCGGCGGGCACTTCTGGACGAAGACGAGATCGGCTGGCTCGATGAGCGGATGCGAGGCGGCTTCCGCCACCTTTTAATCGGCACCTCGCTGCCGTTTCTGCTTCCGCCCGGCCTCCACCACCTGGAATCCTGGGACGAAGCCATTTCCGAAGGAGCCTGGGGCAAGCCGGCCGCGCGGGTCGGCGAACGGCTGCGTCAGCTGGTCGACCTGGAGCATTGGGGCGCCTTCCAGCGCAGCTTCCGCGAGGTGGCACGGATGGCCACCGAGGTGGCCGACGGCCGACGCGGGATGGCGCCCGATACGGTGACGTTCCTGTCGGGCGACGTGCACTACTCCACCGTTTCCGAGGTCGAGCGAACCTCGGGGAGCCGCATCGTGCAGGCCGTCTGCTCGCCGATTCGCAATCCGCTCCCCATGGCCATGCGATCGTTCTCCGCCGTACTCGCCTACGGCATCGCCACGCGACTGAGTGCCCGGCTGGCTCGTTCCGCTGGAGTCGCGTCGCCGCCGTTCCGCTGGGCGGGCATCAAGGGGCCCTGGTTCGACAACTGTCTGGCGAGCCTCGACGACACCTCCGCCGGCCTCACCATTCGGTGGGAGAAGGGAGTCGTCCGGGCCGGCGACCATCGGCATCCGCTGGTGGAGAACGTGGCAACAATCGTCCTGGAACCCCGGATGCAGTGAGACGGCCCGCGTCTTAGTCCGGCGATACCCCGACTGTCAGGAGCAACTGGGGCTGGGACTGCTCGACCCAAGTACCCAATACCGTGGCGGCATCCGTTGCGAGGGCCCTGGCAGATGTGCCGTCGAGTACCCGCACGACGGTGACGCGCAGGGCGCCCGCCGTTGCGATCGTGGTGCCCGCCGTAGAGACGGTGTCGATGGTCGCAGCACCCTGCGGAACGGGGGTTCCGGGGGTGCCGCTGCCGCGCACGGTAGCGGTCGGTGCGACCGGAATGAGTTCACCGTTCCCTTGCGTGAATTGGTCGGCCTGCTGCGCGCCGGTCAGGGCTGCGGCAGCGACCGCCGCCAGATAGACCGGGTCGCCGGTGGCGTCGTAGACCCAGCGGTCACCGAGCACGGAGTGGGACATGGTGCCGACGAGCTCATTCTCGCCACCCTCGAGTGGCGCGCCGCGATAGGTCAGCGGAATCTGCAGCAGCGGCCCGGTACCAAAGCGCACCAGGATGGTTTCGATGCCGACCCCTCCATCAGGATCGTCGAAGCGGAAGGATGCGACGCGCTCCACCTCGGCCCCAACGTCGCCCACAAACCACGTTTGCGTCGGAGCCCACGCGGCGATGAGCTCAGACTTGGAGGGCCGCAGGACGGCGTCGTAGAGAAGTGCCATAGCTTCGATCGTAGGGGTCGGGGCGCAACCCGCACCAGCTAAGCCCTTTTCTGGTGGCCTCCGAGAGCGCGTGCGCTCGAAAGCTGCTCGAGCGCACGGCAGGCCGGCCGCGTGCGCCAGCAGATTTCGGCCGCGCAGATCCCGCCGCCTTTATAAGCGGATGCTGCGCGCGACCGCCCGCCGCGCCGCGGCCACCACGTTCTCCACGGTCACCCCGCGCAGCGCCGACGGCCGACCATTCACGCTCAGACGGCCACGATCATTTCCAGTACAGCCGCCGTCACGGCGATTCTCTCGCCCGTGGCAGCAGTCGCCTTCATGAATATTCGAAAAACTCCGATCGAATCAGGCTGGATTGCGGGACACCACTGCCTGACGATGCGCATCGATGAGCTCCAGGGTGGCCCAAACCAGCGCGAGCATGCCCACGACGAGGGCTCGCAAGAGTGCGGACCCAGCTCAAGGGTGGCTGTGTGCACCGGCGCTGCGAGATCCCCGGCAGCACGGCTCAGCTGGGAATCATCAATTCCGAAGGCCGCCGACGAGGAACTCGGCGGGAGCCCGCCAGGGAACGTTTGCCGTGCCCGTGAACGGCGGCACCGCTCGTTCTGAAACGCGGCTCCGGCTGCGGTCGAATGCGCCCAGAACTCCCTGGGCGACGAATTATGGTCACGGAAAGCAACTTACACATCGATGACGACCTGGGGCACAAACCCACGAATTGGCCGCATCCACGGTCAGGTGCAGCAGGCGGTTGGACTCCACGCGTCCGGGCGCATTGGGAACATCGTGATGCGCTGGGGCGAATCGGTAGGAGTGGCGAAGCGAGCACATTCGTTGACCCCGAGAGCTGTTACGCCTACGATGATATCCACCACACAATAATAAAATTTCACCATGCGAAAATTGGTCAGAGAGGACCTAATCGTGGATAATCTTGCTGTGCTCAGCCTTCTGGCGTTGGCACCAATTCTTGTGGTGGGCGTACTGCTCGCCGGATTCCGGTGGCCTGCCAAATACGCCATGCCACTGGGCTATATCGCCGCGGTAATCGTGGCCCTCGCGGTGTGGAAGATGGACTTTCGGGGAGTCATCGCGGCCTCCCTCGAAGGTGTCATCACGGCCGCAACCCTGCTGTACATCGTGTTCGGGGCGCTTCTGCTGCTGTCAACGTTGACCGTCGGTGGAGCAATGGCCACCATCCGCGGCGGATTTAACAATATCTCGCCCGACCGGCGCATTCAGGCGGTCATCATCGGCTGGCTATTCGGAAGCTTCATCGAGGGAGCATCTGGCTTCGGCACGCCAGCCGCGGTCGTCGCCCCACTGCTGCTGGCGATGGGCTTTCCAGCGATGGCCGCCGTGATGGTGGGCCTCATTATCCAGAGCACACCGGTGAGCTTTGGAGCAGTGGGCACGCCGATCATCGTGGGTGTCGGCGGTGGGCTCGGCGGTGATCCGGCCGTCGCCGAGCGAATCTCCCTGCTAGGGGTGACGATGCCCGAGTTCATAGCGTCGATCGGCTTTCAGGTGGCCTCGATCCACGCGATCGTTGGCCTGCTCATCCCGTTGATTCTGGTGTGCATGCTTACCGGGTTCTTCGGTCCAGAGCGGCGCTTCCGCGACGGACTGGCCATCTGGCCATTCGCGCTCTACGCCTCGGTCGCTATGACGATTCCCTCCGTGCTCGTGGCCCGCTTTCTCGGCCCGGAATTCCCCTCGTTGTTCGGCGGCCTCTTCGGACTGATCGTCGTGATGTTCACGTCAAGCAGGGGCTTCCTGATGCCGAAGAAAACCTTCGATTTCGGCCCACGAGCCAGTTGGAGCCCGCGTTGGATGGGCACAATAGAACCGGCGGAACCCGCCGCATCCGTTCGCCGCATCGGCATCGTGAGCGCCTGGTCACCCTACGTGCTGATGGCCGTATTGCTGGTCGGCAGCCGGGTAATTACACCGGTCACGGAATTCCTCACCGGTATCGCCATCCCGTTCAACAACATTCTCGGCACCGACATCTCCACCGCCGTGCAGCCGTTCTACTCGCCAGCCTTCCTGCTCATTCTGGCATCGCTGTTCGCGTATGGACTTCATGGCATGAATGGCCAACAGATTCGCGAGACGTGGAAGGTATCGGGCAGGCAACTCGCTGGAACCGCCGTGGCCCTGCTTTTTGCCGTGCCGCTCGTGCGCGTGCTGATCCAGTCGGGGCCGGAGCTCAACGCATCCGGTCTCTCGAGCATGCCGGTGACGCTCGCTGAGGGCGCTGCCGCCATCTCGGGCAGCTCGTGGCCGTTCATCGCCCCATTTATCGGTGCGCTCGGAGCCTTCGTCGCCGGTTCCAACACGGTGTCCAACCTTACGTTCTCGCAGTTCCAGTTCTCCACGGGCAACGCCATCGGGGTGAACCCGGAGCAGGTGGTGGCTGCCCAGGCCGTCGGCGGCGCTGGCGGTAACCCGATCGCCATCCACAACATTGTGGCCGCGTCAGCCACGGTGGGGCTGCTCGGGCGCGAGGGCGACCTGCTGCGCAAGACAATTCTCGTCACGCTGTACTATTGCATCGCCGGGGGAGCGATCTCATTCATCTTTATCTACGGGCTCGGCTTCAACCTCGGCACGATCATGCTCGTGCTGCTGATGAGCACGCTCGGATTCATCGTGCGGTGGATGCTGCGCCAGAAGGCGGCCGTGCTGGCGCCCGAACCTGAGCGCGTCTAAGTCAGTCAGGCGAGAGCGGGCGGCAGCGGAGACATCCGTTGTCGCCCGCTTTGTCGTGCCAGGTGAAACAAACGACGGCTTGTGGACCCGCGCGCGTCAGACCCCAGCACACGAAAAACCGGAGTAGCTGCGTGCAGCTACTCCGGTTTTGCGCCCTGGAAGTTACGGTCGAGTGACCTCTTCGAGCAGTTCAAGCACGTGCCGGTACGGCTTGCCGGTGGCACGGGTCATGCCGAGCTCGCAGGTTCGATTGCACGAAGCGTGCGCCACGGCGTCCATGGCGAGCACGTCAGTGGCCTGGGCCTTCGTGGCCGATTTGGTGAGCTCCGGGTGCAGCATGCCGCGGTCGCCGGCAAAGGCACAGCAGCCCCAGTTCTCGGGTATCTCAACGTGCTCGGCCACGCTGGAAGCCACGGTCTGTAGGGCAGCGTTGGCGCCCATCCGTGTTGACGAGCACGTGGGGTGCAGCGCGAGTGACTCGATCTTCACATATTCGGGCAGGCCGGGCAGAATGCTCGTTGCGGCGAACTCGACCGCGTCCATGACCGTCAGCGGATGCTCGCTCCGGTCACCCTCGATGATGTGCCGCAGCCCTTCGGTGCATGAGGAAGCATCACAGATCACCGGCAGCTCGCCGTCGCGGGTCGCGGTGCGCAGGGCGGCCAGGGTCTTCGCCGCGATCGTGGCGAGTCCGCGGGTCATACCCTTGGAGGCCCACGGGGTACCGCAACAGAGCGCGTCGATGCCGTCGGGCACGAGTAGGGTCACGCCGGCACGCTCGCAGAGCTGCTCGAAACTGTATTGCGTGCCGGGAGTTCCGGCAACGGCCGGACCGAACATCGTTTGCACGCAGGCGGGAAAGTAGACGGCAGCCGGCGCCTGGCGCGGGGCAGGGCGCATCCGCTCGGTGGCAACTACTGCATCAACCATGGTGATTCTCCTTCTGGGATTGACCGGAGTGGGCGTGGCGGGGTCGGCCCCCGCCGGGCAGGTCGGGCGAGTAGAGGGGCACGGTGTCGGTGCCGAGCACGGTGCGCGCGAGGCGGTTGGGGCCGAGTACGAGCGGCACCGGAACCGAGGCGATCGCCTTGAGAGCGAGCCCCGCGCCGCGAGTGACCGTGCCCCAGTTGTTGGCGGCCACATTCCACAGCGCGCTTTCCAGTGGATTCGCCTCGTCGTGGCGCAGCCTCTTCATGAGGTCGCCGGTGTTGATGTTGACCGGGCAGGCCGTTTGACACATGCCGTCGGCGGCGCAGGTCTGCACGGCGTCGTACTCGTAGTCTTTCTCCATCTCGGCCACGAGAGCGAGATTACCGTCGAGCCTGGCCTGTTCGATTGCACGCAACGATACGATGCGCTGCCGCGGCGTGAGCGTCACGTTGCGGCTCGGGCACACCGGCTCGCACCAGCCGCACTCGGTGCAGCGGTCGACCTCTTTCGCCACGGCCGGGATAGCCTTGAGATCTTTCAAGTGGGCGTTCGGGTCGTCGTTGATGAGTACGCCGGGGTTGAGCATGCCAGCCGGGTCGAAGAGCACCTTGATGCGGCGCATCACGTCATAGAGCTCGTCGCCGAACTGGCGCTGCACATACGGCGCCATTACGCGCCCGGTGCCATGCTCGGCCTTGAGCGAACCGCCTTCGGCGAGCACGAGGTCGACGAGATCTTCGGTGAACCGGCTGAACCGCTCGAGACCCACGGCACTGCCGAAATCGTCGGTGAGCATGAAGTGCACGTTGCCGTCTTTGGCATGACCGAAAATCATAGAGTTCTCATACTCGTACTTGGCGAACAGCCGAATGAGCTCCATGCAGGTGCGGGCGAGCGCTGGCACCGGAACCACGATGTCTTCGAGCAGGGCGTTCGTGCCCTGCGGCCGGGTACCGCCCACAGCCGGAATAATCCCCTTGCGCAGGTACCACAGCTGGCCGCGGATGCCGGCATCGGTCGTAAAATCGGCTGGCAGGGTGAGACCGAGCGTGTTGACGGTCTGCATGCCGATCGCGAGCATCTGCGCCAGTTTCTCTGGCGACTCGGCGTGGTACTCCACGAGCAGGGCGGCGTGCTGGTCCACCATGAGATCGACCACGATCGCGGGCGCCCCCGGCATCTTCTGCCCCACAATGAGCGAGAGCGCGTCCATGAGTTCCAGGGTGGCCGCACCGGTCGCTACCAAGGCGGGCAGAGCGGCGGTGGCCGCCTCGAGCCCGGGAAACACGAGCAGGGCGGTGGTGACGTGCGGCAGTTTGGGAACCGTTCGAAATATCGCCTCGGCCACGAATCCCAGCGTGCCCTCGCTGCCCACGATCAGGTGCGCGAGCATATCCACGGCACGGTCGAAGTCGAGCAGCGAGTTCACGCCGTAACCCATGGTGTTCTTCATGGAGAATTGCTGACGAATGGTGGCGACGGATGCCTCGTTATCGCGGGTGCGCCGCGCGAGTTCGAGCAGGCCGTTGTATAAAACCGGCTCGTGCTTCAGCAACTGCTCATCGGCATCCGCTGCCCCGGTGTCGATGACCGTGCCGCTTGGCAGCACCACGGTGACCGATTCGAGCGTCTGGTAGGTGTTGTCCACGGTGCCGCAGGCCATGCCGGAGGAATTATTCGCCACGACGCCGCCGATGGTGGCGGCGGATTCGCTCGCCGGGTCGGGTCCGAACTTGCGCCCGTACTTGGCGAGGCGGGTGTTGAGCGCCCGCACCGTGACGCCCGGCTGCACGCGCACGCGCAGGCCGTCGTCGAGTACGTCGATGTTCTTGAAGTTCCGGCGCACGTCGACCAGCACACCGTCGGTGATGGCCTGGCCGCTCAGGCTGGTGCCGCCCGAGCGAAACGTGAGGTGCACGCCCTGCGCGGCGCCGGCGCGCAACAAGGCGCCGACCTCCGCGGCATCCGTGGCCACCACCACGGCCTGGGGAATAAGCAAAAAGTGTGAGGCATCGTGGGCGTTCGCGTGGAGGTCGAGTGCCCGAGTTTTCACCCGAGCCGGGTCGCCAACGGCGGCACGCAGCGCGCCGAACATCGCGGTGCCAGTCTCGGAGCTAACGGTTGTTGTACTCACAAAAACTCCCTTGTTTTCGACGTGCACGTGCAAACAGACTATTCGGTGGCGCTGACAATGAGCGAGAGCGAGGTGGGCGCATCGGCCGCTGTCACGGCCAGGTCTTCGAACTCGGTTACGGCGTCGATCTCGGCGGCGGCCATCGAGATATTTGTGACCCGCTCGAGGATAATTTCGACGACAACGGGAACCCTGAACTCGACCATCCACGCCTGGGCCTGCGCGAACGCTGCCTGCAAATCGTCGGCTTCGCGCACCCGGATGGCCTTGCAGCCGAGGCCCTCGGCCACCTTGAGGTGGTCGACGCCATAGCCCTCAAGTTCGGGCGAATTGATGTTCTCGAACGCGAGCGACACCTGGTAATCCATATCGAAGCGGCGCTGCGCCTGACGGATCAGGCCGAGATAGGAATTGTTCACGACGACATGTATATACGGGATGTGGAACTGGGCACCCACCGCGAGTTCTTCGATCATGAACTGAAAGTCGTAGTCGCCGCTGAGCCCCACGACCGTTTTCGACGGGTCGGCCACGGCCACGCCGAGGGCGGCGGGAAGCGTCCAGCCGAGTGGCCCGGCCTGGCCGCAATTGATCCAGTGCCGCGGGTGGAAGACGTTCAGAAATTGTGCTCCCGCAATCTGCGACAGCCCGATCGTGGTCACGTAGCGGGTTTCGGTGCCGAATGCCCGATTCATCTCCTCATACACGCGCTGCGGTTTTATCGGCACGTTCTCGAAGTGCGTCTTGCGCTGAAGCGTGGCCTTGCGGTGCGCGCAGTCTTCAACCCAGCTCTCCCAATCGGGGAGGGCGTTGGCGGCCTTGCGTTCGCGTGCGAGCTCAACCAGACCGCGCAGTGCTGCACCGGCGTCGGAGACGATGCCAAAGTCCGGCGAGAAAATCCGCCCAATCTGTGTGGGTTCAATGTCGATGTGGACGAATGTGCGGCCCTTCGTGTATGTGTCGAGGCCACCGGTGTGCCGGTTGGCCCAACGGTTACCGATGCCGAGTACGAAATCCGATTCGAGCATGGTTGCATTGCCGTAGCGGTGCGACGTCATCAGCCCCACCATGCCGGCCGCGAGCCGGTGGTCGTCGGGAATGCTGCCCCAGCCCATCAGCGTGGGAATCACCGGAATATTCAGCACCTCGGCCAGCTCGACCAGCTCCGCCGAGGCGTCCGCGTTTATCACGCCGCCGCCGGCGATGATCACCGGGCGCTTCGCGAGCAGCAGCATGTCGAGCGCCTTTTCGAGCTGGGCAACGGATGCTGCGGGCTTGGCTACCGAAAGCGGCTCATAGGTGTCGATGTCGAATTCGATCTCGGTAAGTTGCACATCGATCGGCAGGTCGATCAACACCGGGCCAGGGCGGCCGGAGCGCATCAGATAAAACGCCTTCTGGAAGACGCCGGGAACCTGCCCGGCCTCGAGCACTGTAACGGCCATCTTCGTGACGGGGGCCGCGATGGAGGCGATGTCGACGCCCTGAAAATCTTCCTTGTGCAGCTTGCTCACCGGAGCCTGGCCGGTGATACAGAGAATGGGCGTGGAATCTGCCCACGCGGAGTAGAGGCCGGTCAGCATATCGGTGCCGGCCGGTCCGGAGGTACCGATACACACGCCGATGTTTCCGGCCTTCGTGCGCGTGAATCCCTCGGCCATGTGCGAGGCACCCTCGACGTGGCGGGCGAGGATGTGGTCGATGCCGCCGTGGGCGCGCATGGCCGAGTAGAACGGGTTGATGGCAGCCCCCGGTACACCGAAGGTCTGGGTGGCCCCCTCCTTTTCGAGGATGGCGACGGCAACGTCTACTGCGCGCATTTTAGACATGTGATTCTCCTTGAATCTGAAAAGTTGGTGTTCAGGCGTGCGAGCGGCCGGACATCTGCTCGACCAACAGCAGCAATGCGGAGTGGTCGAGCGAGCCGTGGCCTTCGGCGCGCAGGGTGCCCATTAGCTGGGCCACCATCGAACCAAGCGGAATGGCGACGCCGGCCGCGCGGGCCGCTGCGGTGACTATGCCGAGGTCCTTGTGGTGCAGGTCGACCCGGAAACCCGGTTCGAACGTGCGCGCCACCATACCTGCGGCCTTGCGGTCCAGGATGCGATTGCCGGCCAGCCCGCCAGCCAGAACCTTGACGGATGCTTCGGTATCGACCGAGTGCGCCTCCAGAAACACGAGCGCCTCGGCGACGAGCTGGATGGTGCCGGCGACGATGAGCTGGTTGGCGGCCTTGACCGTTTGGCCGGATCCAGCCGGACCGACGTGGACCACGGTGCTGCCCATAGCGTCGAGTACGCCACGGATGGCCTCGACGTCGGCGAACTCCCCGCCGACCATGATCGACAGGGTGCCCTCAATTGCGCCGGCTTCGCCGCCGGAGACCGGGGCGTCGACGGGCTTGAGCCCGGCGTCCCTCGCAGCTCCGGCCAGGCGAACGGCAACGTCGGGCCGGATGGTGCTGGCGTCAATCCAATAGGCGCCGGCCGGCGTATGGGCGAAGACACCGTCCGGGCCGCTGACGACGTCTTCGACATCGGGCGAGTCTGGCAGCATCGTGATCACGACGTTGGCATCCCGCACGGCGTCGGGGATACTCGCCGCGCCTCGACCGCCCGCGGCGACCAGCTCGTCAATTCGTGCCGAACTGCGGTTGAAACCGACGACGTTGTGGCCAGCCTTCACGAGATTGATTGCCATGGGCAGGCCCATTATTCCCAGGCCGATGACGGCGACATTATTCATTTTATTTGTCCTTTTCTCAAGGGTGTTGGATGCGCAGCGGTCGGTTAGGCGGTTTCAAGCCAGGCAAACGGATTTGTTGCGACCGTCTTGTATTCCAGCCCGATGGGGCCGTCATAGCCGAGACCGTGACTGTGCGCGAGCCATTCGTGAATGGGTAGCGTGCCCGTTCCTGGTTCGCCGCGCCCGGGTGCGTCGGCAATCTGGATGTGTCCGAATCGGTGCGCGTGCTCGGAGATCACGGCCTCGACATCGTCGCCGTTGACGGCCAGGTGGTAAAAATCGGCGAGTAGTTTGATGTTCGTGTCGCCGCTCTGGATGCTCACCCGTTCGATCACGGCCAGCACGTCGGCCGCCGTGCGCAGGGGATACTTCGGTGCCCCGCTCACCGGCTCCAGCAACACGGTGCCACCGATCGGGGCGACGAATCGTGCGGCGAGGGAGAGATTTTCGATAGCGAGCTCATCTTGTTCCTCTGGGGCAACGCCGTCGATACGGTTTCCGTAGAGGGCGTTGAAGGACGTGCAGCCGAGGTGCCCGCCGATGCCAGCGGCGACGGCCAGATTGTCGCGAAACTCGTCGGATCGGGCTGGCCAGGACACCAGACCTCGATCACCGGCCGGCATGTCGCCGGCCGCAAAGTTCAAACCGGTCAGTCGAACGTCGGCATCCGTGATTGCGTTCTCAAAGTCGGCAATCTGCGTTTCGGTGGGAACGGCGGCGGCAAAGGGCCACCAGAACTCGACCGCGTCGAATCCGGCGGCTTTGGCCGCGGCTGGGCGCTGGAGCAACGGCAGTTCGGTCAGCAGGATGGAGCAGTTTACGGTGTACAGCATGGGGGCGTCCTTGCTCCTCGAGTTGATGATTATGCGACTTGATTCCATCAAGTTTCGTATTGTGGAAGTTAGTTTCTGTTATATGGAAAGACTACGGTCAGTGCGGCCCGGCGTCAACTTCTGTGTAATCTGGGTAACCTGGCGATATTTCCACAATGCGGATATCCGTTGCCACGTATGGCCTGGAGGCATAAAGATGGCAGAACGCACGGCTGGCAGCGGTGTGCAATCCGTGGAGCGGGTTTTTGAACTCCTCGAGCTGATCACGGCCGCTGGCGGGCAGGTGATGCTGAGCGAGCTCGCGGCCTCCACCGAGCTGCCCCTGCCGACCATTCATCGGCTGCTGCGCACGCTGGTGGCGAAGGGATACATTCGTCAGCTCGCCAATCGGCGTTACGCGCTGGGCCCAGGTCTCATTCGCCTCGGAACGGCAGCCAGTAAGCAGCTCGGCGCCCTGGCTGGGGCCCAACTCCGGGCCCTTGTCGACCAACTGGGGGAGACGGCGAACATGGCTGTTCTCGATGCCGACATGGCGCTTTACATCGCCCAGGCTCCATCCAAACACTCCATGCGCATGTTCACGGAGGTCGGCCGACGCGCGCATACTCATGCCACAGGAGTCGGCAAAGCGATTCTGGCCCAGCTGAGCGATGACGCCGTGCGCGCCATTGTGGCCAGGGCTGGCATGCCCACTCCCACGACGATGAGCATCGGCAGCGTGAACGATCTCCTGGCTGACCTGGCCCGAATCCGGGAACGCGGCTACTCCATCGACGATGGTGAGCAGGAAATTGGTGTGCGCTGCTTCGCGATGGCGGTTCCGGATGCGCCGACGCCGACCGCCGTCAGCGTCTCCGGGCCGGTGTCCCGGGTCGATGATGCGTTTGCAGAACTCGCCATTCCCGCGCTGCGCGCCGCCGTGGAGTCCATTTCCCAGGACCTGAACCCGGTTGCCTAGATTTATTTGTGGGTCAGGGCTCGGACATGTGTCGTGAGTCTATACAGCGTTGGTCACCTCCACAGAACTAACAGCCGAGCTCGCGGTCGATGCGGCTCAGGCGCGCGAGCGATGCCAGGTAGCCGGCATCGTCGATGCCAGCCAAGCTGCCAAGGGCCTGCACCGCCTCGCGATCATTGCTCCCCATCTCGGTCGCGCACCAGCGGCGCAGCAGCTCGGCGTCTCCGCTTGCACGAACGGATGCTCCGACCGCGCTTGTGAGTTCGGCGCGCAGCGGTTCGATGGCCCCGGCGGTCGACCTCACCAGCAGTGGGGCAGAGTACGCCGCGAGGGCCGTGGCAACCTGGCCCTCGCGCACGAGCCGCAGTACCCGCCCCACGTCGGACGAGCCTCGCAGGGTGGAGCCGAGGCGATACGGCGTGGACTCCAGTGACTCGCCGAGCACGTGGCGAATACGGTGCATCTCGATGCGGATGGTGGCGGCTAAGCCTGTTTCCCCGTGAATGGCGTAGGCAAGTTCGTCGGCGCTCCATCCGCGATCCCGTGAGTCGAGCAAGGCCAGAATCTCCGCGCGGCGCAGCGAGAGCGGCACTCGGCGTCCATCGCCGCCGACCACCCCTGGGCTATCACCGAGCAGAGCGAGCGATGCCACGGAGGTGGGCGCAGACGAGGCCACCGACAAGACCGCAGTTGAGCGCCCAGCAGTCATCAACTGCGACCCGCGCCCGAGTTCTCGTCGCGCCGCCCGCAACAACTCCTCGGCGAGCCGCACCCCGCACTTCACCATGCGCATGCTGTCGGCCGTGACCGTGTTGAGTGGCCCGGATACATTCAAGACGCCGATGACCGCGCCGCTGTCCGCGTCCCGAATCGGTGAAGCTGTGCACGCCCAGTCGTGGTGAGTGCGCACGAGGTGTTCGGCCGAGAATAACTGTGCGGCGCGCCCACTCAGGACGACTTCGCTGATCGCGTTCGTTCCTACCCCGGCCTCGGACCAGTCAGCGCCCTCGACGAACTCGAGCCTGTCGGCCTGCCGCAATGCCGCGCGGCTGCCGACCCGCCACAGCACCTCTCCACTCGCGTCGGCGAGTACGAGCAGATGCTGCCCATCAGAGCTCTCATCAGAGAGAAGCTCACTGAGGGCTGGCATCACGGCCTCTAGTGCATGGCCGCGGCGCAGCGCAACGACGTCGGCCACCTCGTGCAGATGCCGGGGCAGGTGTCGGTCGGGGTCGATGCCCGCAGCCAGCGAACGCTGCCAGGATTCCCAAACCTCGGTGCTGATCCCGAGCGGGGGCGAACCGGCCAGTGTTACCTCATGGGCCGCGCGCAGCATCCGTTCGTATTCATGGGGGGAGGAGAAACGCTGGTCAGCAGTGAGAACGGTGGTGTTCGGGCCGTGGGTCATGCGATGTCTCCTCCATTGGATCCGACGATGGCGCCAAGCAGGAGCACCGGGTGTAACGCCTGTGTAACCCCTGCGGCCGTGTACTTGAACATACAGGTCGCGTCCGACAATGGGCTCACCTTCCGCTAGCTCACAAAGGAGTGACATGCCCGATTCACCGACCACCGTGGTCGAAAACTGGCTCGCCCGGTTTGACTCCGCGTTACAAAACCGCGATATCGATGGCGCAGTGGCGTTGTTCGCGGACGAGTGCTATTGGCGCGATTTCGTGTCGTTTACCTGGAACCTGAAAACTCTCGAGGGCAAGGCCGACATAGAGCGGATGCTCGCTGTCACCCTCGACGAAGTGCGCCCGTACAGCTGGGCGCTCGCCGAACCCGCAACCGGCGCGGCGGGTGCCGTCGAAGCGTGGGTGACCTTTGAAACCGGCCAGGCCCGCGGCTATGCGCACCTACGGCTCAACGATGGCCTGTGTTACACCCTGCTCACCACGATGCAGGAACTCAAAGGCTTTGAAGAGAAGAAAGGCCGAAACCGCGACCAGGGCGTCTCCCACAAAATCACAAAGGGCCGCACATCCTGGCTCGAGAATAAGACGGCACAGGAGGCGCGCCTCGGCTACGAAGAGCAGCCCTATTGCGTCATCGTGGGTGGTGGGCAGGGCGGCATTGGCCTGGCTGCCCGCATGCGCCGGCTCGGTGTTCCCACGATTGTGATCGAGAAGAACGCGAAGGCCGGGGATTCGTGGCGCAACCGCTACAAGTCGCTGCATCTGCACGACCCGGTATGGTACGACCACCTGCCGTACCTGAAGTTTCCCGAGGACTGGCCGGTCTTCGCCTCGAAAGACAAGATCGGCGACTGGCTTGAGCACTACACGAGCATCATGGAGCTGAACTATTGGTCGAGCACCGAATGCACTAAGGCGGCGTTCGACGAGGACGCCCAGGAGTGGGTCGTGCAGGTTGTGCGAGACGGCACTCCGGTCACCTTGCGACCCAAGCAACTGGTTTTTGCGCTTGGTGTCTCGGGCTACCCAAATACGCCGGTCTTCGATGGCGCTGGGTTGTTTGAAGGGGAGCAACACCACTCGTCGAAGCACCCGGGAGGAGGGGACTATACCGGCAAGAAGGCGGTCGTGATCGGGTCCAACAACTCGGCCCACGACATCTGTGCCGACCTCTGGGAGCACGGGGCCGACGTCACCATGGTGCAGCGCTCGTCGACGCACATCTCCCGCAGCGACTCGCTCATGGACCTTGCGCTCGGCGGCCTGTACTCCGAGCAGGCGCTGGCGAACGGGGTGACCACGGAAAAGGCCGACCTGCTTTTCGCGTCACTGCCCTACCGAATATTGCCGTCCGCGCAGATTCCGGTCTTCGAGCAGATGGCCGAGCGCGATGCCGACTTCTATGCCCAGCTCAGCGAAGTCGGGTTCGATTTGGATTTTGGAACGGATGGCTCGGGCCTGTTCCTGAAATACCTGCGCCGTGGGTCGGGATACTACATCGATGTGGGGGCATCGCAGTTGCTCATTGACGGTCGCGTCGCTGTGAAATCGGGCCAACTCGACCACATTACGCCCAAGTCCGTGGTGCTCGCGGACGGCACCGAGCTGGATGCTGACCTGATCGTGTATGCCACCGGGTATGGCTCCATGAACGGATGGCTAGCCGATCTCGTCTCGACAGAGGTTGCCGATCAGGTGGGCCGCTGCTGGGGTTACGGGTCCGATACGCCGAAGGATCCTGGGCCCTGGGAGGGTGAGCTGCGCAACATGTGGAAGCCCACAAACGTTCCTCAGCTGTGGATTCACGGCGGAAACCTGCACCAGAGTCGGCACTACTCGAACTACCTCGCGCTGCAGATCAAAGCGCGCATGGAGGGGCTCGACACTCCGGTGTACGAGCTGCAGGAGTCGCACTACACCCGCTGAACGGGCCGTGCCCGAAAGCTGCTCGCGCCCCCGGCAGGCCGGCCGCGCGAGCAGCTTTCGACCGCACGACTGATCCCAATAACGGATGCCGCCCGCCGGCCGGTAAGCGCTGGCTACGGCACCAGCACGATCTTGCCGACGTGAGTGGATGCTTCCAGCCGCCGGTGCGCATCTGCTGCACTCGCAAACGAAAACCGGCCGTCGATCACCGGTCGGAACTCGCCCGACGCGATCCACGGCCAGACCGCCGACTCCAGGGAACGCAGAATGGCGATCTTTTCGGCCAGCGGCCGCGATCGCAGGGTGGTGCCCCAATAGCGGGCGCGCTTCTGCATGAGGCGAAACGGGTCGAACGTGGCCGGTTCGCCGCTCTGGTTGGCGAGCACCATGATGCGCCCGTTCACCGCGACCGCCTCGATATTGCGCGCCGCATAGGCGCCGCCCATGATGTCGAGGATCACGTCGGCGCCGTGCCCGTCGGTGGCGGTGTTGATCTCGGCGACGAAATCCTGCTCGTGGTAGTTGATCAGAATCTGTGCCCCGAGGCTCGCGCACGCGGCGAGTTTCTCGGCGGATCCGGCCGTCACGGCCACACGGGCGTCCATGAGTCGGGCGAGCTGAATGGCGGTCGTGCCGATTCCGCTCCCGCCGCCGTGCACGAGCAGCGTCTCGCCGGGCGCGAGTTCAGCGCTCATGAACACGTTCGACCAGACCGTGGCGAGGGCTTCCGGCAGGGCCGCGGCGTCGATGAGGTCCATCGACAGTGGAACCAGCAGTGCCAGATCTTCGTGCACCACGGCTTCGGTGGCATACCCGCCGCCGGCGAGCAGCGCACACACCCGGTCGCCGACGCCGAACCGGGTCACGTCCTCGCCCACCTCGATGACCAGACCAGACACCTCCAGCCCCGGCCACTGCGGCGCGTCGGCCGGCGAGGGGTAGTGGCCCTGCCGTTGCACGATATCCGCACGGTTCACACCTGCCGCAGCCACCGCCAAACGGATGTCGTAGGCCCCGACAACGAGATCGGGCACCGTCGTCAGGGTGAGAGCTTCAGGACCACCGGGAGAGTTCACGATAATTGCGCGCATGCTCGCAGCCTACGCGTGGGGTACGACACGACCAACGGCGCCGAGGTGTCGGGCGGGCATCCGCTTCACCGATGCTTCGCCCCTATCGGGACGGCAGAACTCGGCGCATCATGGAATTGCGGCTCACGACTCTGACCGCTGAACAGGAGATTCTCATGAGTGCGACCGTTCTGCCCCCCATTGACCGCTGGTGGCCGCACCTTGACATCGACTTCAAGCACGAGATCCTGGCGAACCTGGATGCCCCTTTGAGCACGGAGGCGTTGGACGAAGTGGCCCGCCTGTGTGACGCGACTATCGAGCCAGGCCCGGCCGCCCTCTCCGATAGTGAGAAGGAATACATTCGCACCCAGATCGAAGTCGTCGACTGACGAAGACTCGAACTACCCGTGCCTCACTGCGTGAGCGGTGGCGGAGCGCCCGGCCCGAATGATCAGCACGATCAAAGCGAGCAGACTGGCGGCGCTAACGACGTAGAGCAACATGCCCCAGGGCGCGTGGTCTGCGCCCGAGACTAAAAAGGTGTCAGCGAGCGACATGCCAGGCCCGAAACCCGCGAAAAAGTGTCCGGGAGCTGCAAATACCAACAGCACCAGGTAGGCCGCGACCACCGGCCCGACCCGGCTGTTCATCCGTATGATCGTCACCAGCAGAACGACGGTGGCGAGCACGATTCCGCTCATGCCCCAGGCGAGAACCCAGTTCGCGGTGAGCGGCTGATCCGCGCGCGCCATCTCAGCGCGGATCTGCCCGAGCGTGGCGCCCGGAACTGCCGCCAACGGATTCCACACCAGAATCTGCAGGGCGCCCACAATCGCGTAGGCGGCCGCGGCCGCGAAGCCCGCGGCAGCCGCCACGACGGCGCGGCGCGGTTGCGGTTTCACGGTGTTCTCCATGCCGCCAGCGTACCGATCATTCGGGCGCGGCCCGACCCTCCGAAGTTGGTGACGAACGGTGACCCTGGTCCGGCCGGATCAGCGCCGGAAGGCGAGTGCCGCGGCCCGATCGGCCTGCACATTTGCCCGGTGAAGTTCCTGATGGCCGGCCAGTTCGGGGCGACGGCGAATAATCAGCCAGACGACGCCGAGCCCGATGAACCACACCGGCGTCACGAGCAGCGCCTGCAGGGTATCGGCCTTCTGGGTGAGCGCCCAGATCAGGAAGACGAAGAACGCGAGCAGGACATAACACATGTAGACGCCGCCGGGCATTTTGAACTTGGAGGCCGCGTGCAGTGCCGGGCGACGCTTGCGGTACACGATGTAGCTCACCACGATGATGGACCACACGAAGATGAACAGTACCGATGCCATGGTCGTCACCACGGTGAACACGGCAATGATCGACGAGCTCGCATACAGCAGAACAGCGGATACGAGCAAAAACATGCAGGAGAACAACAGCGCGTTGGCGGGCACCCGGTGGCGGCTCAGGCGTTGAAAACGCCCCGGTGCCGTACCCTCGACCGACAGCCCGAAGAGCATTCTCGATGTGGAATATAGGCCGGAGTTCGCGGAGGATGTCGCGCTGGTGAGCACGACGAAATTGATCACGGCTGCGGCCGCGCCGAGCCCCGCGAGGGCGAACATCGCCACGAACGGGCTCACATCGGCGGTGACCTCACGCCACGGAGTGACCGCCATGATCACGATCAGGGCCAGCACGTAGAACAGCATGATGCGAATGGGGATCGAGTTGATGGCCTTGGGAAGGTTCTTCTCCGGGTGCTGCGCTTCGGCGGCCGTCGTGCCCACGAGCTCGACCCCGAGGAACGCAAACACGGAGAGCTGGAAGCCTGCGATGAACCCCATCGGACCGGTCGGAAACATCCCGCCGTCGTTCCACAGGTTGCTGAAACTCGCCGGCGTGCCGCCGGGGGACTGGAACTTTGTGAACACCATCACGAGCCCCACGATGATGAGCGTGACGATCGCGACGATCTTGATCAGCGCGAACCAGAACTCGGTCTCGCCGAACGCCTTGACGCTCGTGAGGTTGAAGCCAAGCAGAATCAACACGGCACCGAGGGCCGGAATCCACAGCGGCAGATCGGGCCACCAGAAGCTCGTATACAGCGCGATCGCGATCAGCTCGGCGATGGCGGTCACGATCCAGCAAAGCCAGTACGTCCAGCTCGTGAAGAAGCCGGCCCACGGCCCGAGCAGGTCCCCAGCAAAGTCGCTGAATGACTTGTAGTCGAGATTGGAGAGCAACAACTCGCCCATGGCCCGCATGACGAAGAACAGCATGAAGCCGATGATCATATAGACGAAGATCACGGACGGCCCCGCGAGGGAGATGGTCTTTCCTGAGCCCATGAACAGGCCCGTTCCGATCGCGCCGCCGATGGCGATCAGCTGGATATGACGGTTCGAGAGCGATCGGGCCAGGTGTGGCTGCGTGTTCGGGGCGGGTCGAGTGTTGGTTTTCAATTGCGACATCGGAGTTACTTCCTTGTAGTCCAGGCGATTGACAGAGCGTCGGGTTCTTTCGAACTCTGAGACAAAGCGGGCAGCGGATGCCAGGGCCGGCCGATAGGCCCGCGCCCGGCATCCGCTACGCAGCGCTGCTAGAGCAGCACGTTGAAACAGCGCTGCAGAGCGCTTTGAAAACAGCGCTCTCAGACCAGCGCGGGCTCGACCCGACTGATCAAATCGGTCCAGTCCGCGAGCGGCAGGTCGAGGGCCACGCTGACCGAACGGTTCGTGATCTTTCCGGCGGCGATATTAAGCCCTCCGGCGAGGGCGGCGTCCCGCTCGAACGCGGCGCGCACGCCCCGGTCGGCGATTGACAGAGCGTAGGGCAGGGTGACGTTCGTGAGTGCAAGGGTTGAGGTCTGCGGAACGGCGCCGGGCATGTTGGCGACGCAATAGAAGATCGAGCCGTGCACGGGGAACGTGGGGTCCTCGTGAGTGGTGGCGTGGGTGCCTTCGAAGCAGCCGCCCTGGTCCACCGCGATGTCGACGAGCACCGAGCCCCGCTTCATGCGCGACACGAGCTCGTTGGTGACGAGCTTTGGGGCCTTGGCGCCCGGGATCAGCACGGAGCCTATTACGAGGTCGGCCTCGGTCAGCGAGCGGTCGATCTCGTAGGCGTTGGAGGCGATGGTCTTGAGACGTCCGGCGTACAGGGCGTCGAGTTCGCGCAGACGGTCGATGTTGATGTCCAGGATGGTGACGTCCGCGCCCATGCCGAGCGCCATGGCGGCGGCGTTGGAGCCTGCGACGCCGGCGCCGATGACGGTCACCTTGGCGGCGCGCACTCCGGGTACGCCGCCCATCAGCATGCCGGGGCCGCCGCCGGGGCGAGTCATCGACGCGGCGCCGACCTGAACGGCCAGGCGTCCGGCGACCTCGCTCATCGGGGCGAGCAGGGGCAGCGTGCGGTCGGCCTTCTGCACGGTCTCGTAGGCGATGGCGGTGACGCCCGCCTCAAGCAGGGCGGCGGCGAGAGCGGGCTCGGCGGCGAGGTGCAGGTAGGTGAAGAGGATCAGGCCCTCACGAAAATACGCGTACTCGGCGGTGACCGGCTCTTTCACCTTGAGGATCATGTCGGCGCTTGCCCACACCTCGAAGGCGCTCGGGGCGATCACGGCACCGGCAGCCATGTAGTCGGCGTCGGCGAAGCCGGAGGCGATACCGGCGCCGGCCTGCACCAGCACGGTGTGGCCGTGCAGCTTGGCTTCGTGCACTCCGGCGGCGGTGATGGCCACACGGAATTCGTTGTTCTTAACTTCGGTGGGAACACCAATGATCATGGGGAACTCCTGTTCCTGGTAGACGCAGGCCGATCGACTTTGGTCGGCGTAAGAACGATAAGCCCGGGTTTTCGCGGCTCTCCCGGCGGGGCGGCCGGGCAGCGGATGCCGTGGGCTGGTCCTAGCACGCCTCACCACCTCAAATTTGCCGCCTTTACAGGGGTTCTTCGCTGTCGCCGCCGGGGTCCGATGTGTCCCACTCGGCAGACACCCCGCGGCCGACTCGACATTTGTAGCGTCACGGCTCGTTGATTGTCGCCAGGCGTCCACACGGCTCCGTAGGATTGAAGCTATGACAGCGGCCGATATCGACCAGGCGGTAGTTATTATCGCTGCCCATCTGGGCCGTGCTCTCTCGCTCGAAGACCTCGACGGCGGGCTGCTTGCGTATAGTGCGCATCGCCCTACGGCTGACCGCGTGCGCACGAATTTTCTGCTGAGCAAGCTGGTTCCGCCCGACGTCAGCGCCTGGCAGCTGAGCCACGGTATCGCAACGGCGGTAAAACCGGTTCCCGTTCCGGCCAATGCCGATCTCGGAATGTTGGGCCGCGTGTGCGTGCCGCTGCTGGCGCGTGGATTCCGGGTGGGCTATCTGTGGGTCCTCCAGCTCGACGACGAGCAGACGCCGGAGTCCATTCTGCGTGAGTTGGGCATCATTCGCCCGGAGCTGGATGCCCTCGCGGAGATGCTTCTCAACCGCTCGAGCGCGGATTCTAACGGGCGTCTCGCCAGCGAAGGGCAATTTCTCGCCGCCTGTTTGGGCGACCGCGACGCCGTGGTGGCGGTGGGCGGTTGGCCATTCTTGCACGGGCGCGGACCCTGGCGTCTCGCCACGCTGCTGGAGCGCGGTGACAATGTTCAGCGCAACCCTGCCGAGAGTGGTCTGCTGCACCGGCTCTCCGCACTTCACTCCACTCTCGGCATTGACACCGTGCTGTTCTCAGCCGGCACCGAAACGCATGCCGTGCTGCTGCTGCACGACGAGATCGACGGCTTCGACCAGTCCGAGGTTCTGAGACGGTTCGAGCTCGAAGTCGCGCGCCGTGGGGGCCAGGTGGCGGCGCCCGCTCTGCTTGGGCTGAGCGAACCCTTCACCGACCTGCGCGGGCTGCCGGGCGCTTACGCCGAGGCGCGGAGCGCCGTGCAGGCGGCTCGGGTGGATGCCCAACTCGGCAGGGTCGTCTCGTTTCGCGCGCTGGGGGTCTACCAATTTCTGGCCGTTGTGGGTCGAGAGGTGTCGGCGTTCGAGTCATCGCTGTTCTCCGAGTTGAGGGATCTCGACCGGAACGGGGAACTGCTGCCCGTGCTCGAGCTGCTCTACGACAAGGACGGTTCCGTGGCCGAGGTCGCCGAGCACCTGCACCTGCATCGAACCAGTGTGTACAACAGGCTGCGGCGCATCCGTTCTCTGCTGGGTGTTGACCCACTGGGTGGGCATGCTCGTCTCGAGCTGCACCTGGCCCTCAAAGCCGCCCGCTGGGCTGGCCGACCCCGCCTGTAACGACCGGTGTGGTCTCCGGTGTTGCGGTAGACGCGGGGAACGTGCGCACCAACGCCGTCGGCCTGGCTTCATCGACACTCCGCTGGTGCGTTCCTCGCTCAACGCTGAGGCGATCGCCGCCTTCGAAGCCTGGGGAATCCCTGCACCCGGCTTGTACCTATGGCGTGATTCTCGCGCTAACGCCGTCGGCGGCGCGACGCAGCCAGGGGTCGCCGTCGTGCGCCCAACGTTCGAGGGTGGCATCCGCTCTCAAACGACTCGGCCCGCTGAGCGCCCGCACCATGGGGAGCACGACGTCGAGGGTGAGCGGATCGACCAGCTCCGGCAGGACCGCGCCGCGTAGAAACCCCTCAATGCGGGTGAGATCGGTGTTGTCGAGTCGGGTCACGTTGGATTGCAGCAGCACGATGGCGGCGAGGCGGCGTTCGAAGACCGGAACCTTCCACAATTCAGAGCTCAGCGCCGTTACTTCGTCGTGCGTCATGTTCTTGTATCGGCGGGCCAGATCGCGGATGGTGCCGCGCACGGCGCCGACCGAGGCGCCGTAGAACTCCAGTTCGGTCCCGAACCGAGCCCGCGACTCGGCCGCGCGTTCCCAGGTTGCTTCGTACTGCAGCGTGCGATCCACGAAATCGTCGGCGTCGCTCATCCTTCTATTCTGCCTCGCCCAGGCTGGGCACGCCCCCGCTCAAGCTGCCGCGCTCCCGCACGATGTTCCCGCTCGTGAACTGCTCAGTGCACCAGCGCCAGCAGCAGCGCGACGGATATGAACAGCAGGCCGAACAAGCGGTTGAGAATGAGCTGGCCGCGAGTGGTGTTCGTGAAGCGCTGAAACGATTTGGCCGCGACCGCGAAGAAGAACCACATCACCACGATGTCAATCAGCACCACTGTGACGGTCAGTACCAGATACTGGGGGAGCAGCGGCTGCTCCGGCTGGATGAACTGCGGCATGAACGCGAGGAAGAAGACGAGAGCCTTGGGGTTGAGCAGGTTGACCCACAGACCGCGGCGAAACATCGACCAGGCGAGTTCCCTGGCTCGCGGTGCAGCCAGGTCTCGAGACGGGTCGGGTTTCTGCAGAATTAAACGGATGCCCAGAAACACCAGGTAGGCGGCCCCGGCATACCGAATGACGTTGAACAGTACGGGTGAGCTGGTGACGAGCACCCCAACGCCGAGCGCCACCACGATCACGTGCACGACAAGCGCCGCCTGCTGCCCGAAAATTCCCCAGATCGAACGGCGAAATCCGCTGGTGAGCGAGTTGTTCATGGTGTTGATCGCGCCAGCGCCGGGGGTGAAGCTGATCAGCACGCCGGCGCCCACGAGGGCCAGCCATAGGGAAAGTTGCACATGTCAGCGTAGCGCGGGTACGGCGGATGCCTCCGCTTGCGTCACCAGCGAAGACACTGGCCCAGGTCGGTGTGGTCGGCACCTCACCTGATGCTGTCGAAACAGCGTTGAACGCCTGCTAGGTGCACACCACTCGATAGCCGCAGCAATGCATTCGTTATAAAAATAATGCATTATTTTGGTTGAGAGCATATTTTTTTTGATAGCGTTGTTCTGGATGAACTTGACGCAATGCTCGTCACGTTTCGCCTAATCAATGACGATAAGGAAGAAACAATGCAACAACATACCCGTAAATCCCGCCTGACCGGGGCAACGGCCATCGCGCTCGGAGTCGTCCTCGTTCTCGGGTCCTGTTCATCCGCCCGCGGGTCTGCCGCGTCGGGCGGAGACGAGGACGAGGTCTACACGATCGGCTTCTCCCATGTGACGACGACGAACACGCCCAAAGGCGCCGCCGCCGAGAAATTCAAGGAGATCCTCGAGGCATCCTCGGATGGCCGCATCGAGGTCGAGCTGTACCCCAACTCTTCGCTGTACGGCGACAAGGATGAGCTGCAGGCCTTGCAGTCCAACAGCATCCAGATGATCGCCCCGGCGAGTGCCAAGTTCACCACTCTCGCCCCGCAGCTGCAGCTGCTCGACCTGCCATTCCTGTTTGAGAGCAGCGAGGACATCGCAGAGATCGCCTCTCGTGACTCCGTCGTGGGCAAGGCGATCTTCGAGAACGAGGACCTGCGCGCGGCGAAGATTAAGCCGCTCGGCCTCTGGGACAATGGCTTCAAACAGATGGGGGCCAACGTTCCGATCCGGGCCGCAGCGGACATGGCCGGGCTGAGCTTTCGCATCCAGCCGGCCGATGTGCTGGTGAGTCAGTTCGAAACCTGGGACGCCATCCCCTCTATCCTCGCCTTCGCCGAGGTCTACAGCGCGCTTGAACAGGGCGTCATTAACGGTCAGGAGAACACCTGGTCGAACATGGAAACGCAGAGCATGCACACGGTTCAGGACTTCATCACCGAGTCCAACCACGGCTACATCGGCTACATTCCGGCTATCAACAATGACTTCTTCGAGTCGCTGCCCGACGACCTCCAGCAGCTTGTTCTCGACGCTGTCGACGAATCCAGTGTCTACAACCGTGAGATCGCGGCCGAGGTGAACGAAGAGGCCAAGCAGGCGATCATCGCCGAAGGGTCGACCGAGATCATTCAGCTGACCGACGCGGAGCGCGATGCCCTGATGGCAACGGTCATCCCGAGCGTCTGGGAAGAGTATTCCGAAGTGCTGGGCCCGGACATCGTGGCCGAACTGCTCGCCAACCGCGACTAGCCATCGCCCTCGTTTTTCACCCGTCGGCACGGGTTTCGTCGTGCTGCCCTTCAACTTAAGGACGCCCCCATTATCAGGTTTAGCCACGCTTTGACTCGGGTGGAAAACTTCCTGGTCTGCACCTGTCTGGCGGTGGCAACGCTCGTTGCCATCGCCCAGGTGCTGCTCAGGGCCATCTTTAACATTCACCTCTGGTGGGGTGAGGAGACCATTGTTTACCTCATCATCTACTCCACCTTCCTCGGTGCCATCATCACCCTGCGCCACAACGAACACATCGCCGTGAAGGTCTTCGAACCGTTCCTCGGCAGAATCGGCCGTCGCCGGATGGACATCCTCGGCATTCTGGTCACCATTGCCTACCTCGCCATCGTGGGCTTCTTTGCGTGGCTGCTGCTCTTCGAACCGTTCTCCACCTCCACGGTCACCCCCACGCTCAAACTGCCACTGTGGGTGGTCGAATTCTCTGTTCCACTGGGATTCACGCTGATGCTGCTGCGAGCGATTGAGATTCTGGTGCGACTCATCCGGGGCCTGCCGGCATCCGTTGACGGAGACAAAAGCGAGTTCGAACGAGAAGAAGAAGCGCTCGGCCTGGGAGAAGGGGAGGCGAAACTGTGATCGAAGGACTGCTGGCCCTCCTGGTTATCTTGTTTGCCCTGTTGCTCACGTCCGCACCCATCGCGGTCGCCATGGGGCTCACATCATTCATCTACTTCTACTTCTTCACGGCCATCCCGCTCACCCAAGTTCCCGAGCGGCTCTTCAACGCGCTCAATGCGTTCCCCTTGATGGCGATCCCCTTTTTCATCGTGGCGGCGAACCTCATGAGCCGCGGCGGAATCAGCAAGCGTTTGATCGCGGCCTCCAATGCCCTCGTGGGTCAGTTCCGCGGCGGCCTGGCTATGACGGCCGTGCTCGCCTGTATGTTCTTCGCGGCCATTTCCGGCTCGAGCCCGGCGACCGTGGTGGCCGTGGGAACGCTCATCATTCCGGCCATGATCAAGAGCGGCTATGGCAAGGACTTCTCCACCGGGCTCGTCACGACCTCCGGGTCGCTCGGAATTCTGATCCCGCCGTCGATTCCGCTCATCGTCTATGGAATCTCCACCGAACAGTCGATCGGCGACCTGTTCGTCGCCGGCATCGGGCCGGGAATCATGGCCGGAATCGGGCTGCTCATCCTCGCCGTGGTCATCTCGAGACGCAGAAAATACGGCATGGGCCTGAATGCCATCCGCATGAGCAAATACGAACGCTTCACAGCCCTGCGCGACGCCTCACTCAGCCTGTTTCTGCCTATCTTCGTGCTCGGCGGCATCTACACGGGGATCTTCACCCCCACCGAAGCCGCAGCCATGGCCGTGTTCTACGCCCTGATCGTATCGATTTTCGTGTACAAGGAGATCAAGCTCAAGGACCTTCCATCGATTCTGATGGCGTCCGCGCGAACGTCGTCGATGGTGATGTTCATCGTGGCCTCTGGAATCCTGTTCTCGTTCGTGCTCACGGCCGAACGCATCCCGGGCCAGGTGAGTGAAGCTCTGCTCGCGTCAGAGCTCACCCCGGTGATGTTCCTGATTATGGTGAACGTGCTGCTGCTCGTTGTGGGCATGTTCATGGAGACCTCGAGCGCCATCCTCATCCTGGCCCCGGTGCTGCTGCCGGTGGCGATGGAACTCGGCGTCGACCCGATCCACTTCGGCATCATCATGGTGCTCAACCTGGAGATCGGCATGATGACTCCACCGCTCGGACTCAACCTGTTCGTCGCGAGTGGGCTCACGGGAATGAATATCCTCCGAGTTGCGAAGGCGGCTATGCCGAGCGTTGGCGTGTTGTTGATCGCCCTCGTCATCGTGACCTTTGTACCGCAGCTCTCGACCTTCGCGCTCTAAGTTGACGCCTGGGCCACCCGACTCAATCGGGCGGCCCGGGTGTCACGTCAAGTGCCGCCGCGCTTGTTCGCTCGTCGAAGTGTGCGGCGAGCAACTCGCCGGCGTGCTCGACGTGCGCCTGCATGGCCACGCGAGTGGCCTGTGCGTCATGGGAACGGATGTCCGTCAGGAGCTGGGCGTGATCGTTCGCCGTGGCCTCGGGCCAGCCCGGAATGCTGGAATAGAACTTCCGGGGCACATACCGCGTCATCAGGCCGAGCGCCCAGATGATTTTGGGAGCACCGGCGATCAGGTTGATTTCTCGGTGGAAGGCGTGGTTTTTCTCCTCGAGCAGCTCGAGGTTGCCGCGCGCGGACGCCGCGATCAGCTCGTGGTGCAGGGCCTCGAGCTCGGCGAGATCTTCGGGAGTGGCGGCGACGGCGGCCCGTGCGGCGAGCTCGCCCGCGATCAGCGCCTGCACGGTGAACAGGTCCCGAACGTCTTGCCCGGTGAGCACGGCTACCTGGAACCCGCGCCGCGGCACGAGCTCGAGGAAACCTTCCACCCGCAGCGCCTGCAACGCCTCGCGTGCCGGCGTGGTGGAAATGCCGAGTGCCGCGCCGATGGTCTCGGCGCGCACGGCCGTGCCGGGCGGCAACTCACCGGACATGATCATGCCGCGCACGTAGCCTGAGGCCTCATCGCTCAGCTGGGGGCGCGCGCGGGTCGAGGGGCGGCGGGAGGCCATCGCGGGTCCTTTCTCGGGCAGGGTCACTCCTAAGTTACGGCATCACCGGGGCCGAGCCAGGGTCACGATGCTTGGTTCAGAGGGCGAGCCCGAGCTCAGCCAGGATCTGCTCGGTGTGCTGCCCGATCGCCGGCACCGGGTCCATGCGAAACCCGGTCTCACGGCTCGTCACTGGCGGAATCAGGCTGCGCACCGGCCCCACCGGTGAGTCGACGTTCTGCCATCGGCCGCGTTCGGCCAGCTGCGGGTGCGCCGAGAAGTCGTGCATGCTACGTAGTTGCGCGTTGGCGATGTTCGCGCGGTCCAGTCGAGCGAGCACCTCCACGGAGGTGAGGGTGGTCAGCACCTCGAGGATCACCGCGTGCAGCGCTGGCCGGTTCTGCACCCGCAGGGCGTTGCCCAGAAAATTTGGGTGCGCTCCGAGAATCGGGCGTTTCAGCACATCAGTGCAGAATGCTGCCCATTCGCGCTCGTTCTGGATACCAAAGAAGACCGTGCCGTCCGCGGTATCGAACGGGCCGTAGGGCGCGATCGACGCGTGCTGTGCGCCGTTGCGCTGCGGGGGAGTACCGCCGTACTCGGCGAAGAAGTAGGGCTGCTGCATCCACTCGCCGAGCGCCTCGAGCATCGATACCTCGAGCACGTCGCCGCGCCCGGTCGTGGCGCGCTGCAGCAGCGAGGTGAGGATTCCCGAGAAGGTGTACATGCCGGCGCAGATATCCGCGATGGAGACGCCGACCTTGGCAGGGTCCTCGGGTGTGCCAGTGACGCTCAGCAGGCCGGCTTCGCACTGCACGAGCAGGTCGTAGGCTTTCTTCTGCTCATAGCTGCCGCCGCGGCCGTAGCCCGAGATAGAGGCGTGGATGAGCCGCGGGTTGAAGGCGAGGGCCTCGTCGGGTCCGAGACCGAGCCGTTCCACAGCCCCCGGAGCGAGATTTTGCACCAGCACGTCGGCGCGGCTGACCAGTTCACGCAGCACGGCCAGGCCCGAGTCGCTCTTCAGATCGAGCACGATGCTTTCTTTGCTGCGGTTGAGCCACACGAAGTAGCTCGACATGCCGTGCACGGTCTCGTCGTAGCCGCGAGCGAAGTCTCCGGTGTCCCGCTCCACCTTGATCACTCGAGCGCCGAGGTCGGCGAGCTGCCGGGTGGCGAACGGCGCGGCGACGGCTTGTTCGAGGGAGACGACCGTGAGCCCGGCCAGCGGCAGCGCGCGCATCCCCTAGTTCTTTTCGAGCGTCGCCGGCAGACTCGCCTCGTTCGGTCGGGTGTCCTCCAAGTCGGGCAGGTGCCCCTCGCGGTAGACCATGAACGTGCGCTGGTAGCTCATCACGATGACGCTGTTCTGGTTGTAGCCCTCGGTCGCCACGGTCACGAGGCCTAGGGTGGGGCGCGACTTCGAGGCGCGCGTAGCCAGCACCTTGGAACGCGAGTAGATTGTGTCGCCCTCGAAGACCGGGCTGGGCATTCGTACCTCGTCCCAGCCGAGGTTGGCGAACACGTTCATCGACAGGTCGATCGTGGACTGCCCGGTGACGAGCGCGAGGATGAAGGTGGAGTTCACGAGCGGCAGCTTGTACTCCGTGCGTAGCGCGAAGTTGCTGTCGATGTGCGTCTTGGCCACGTTTTGCGTCATCAGCGTGAACATCTGATTGTCACCTTCGGTGACCGTCTTACCCAACGGGTGGTAGTAGATATCGCCGACGGCGAAGTCTTCCCAGAGGCGTCCGGTCCAGCCCGCGACGACGCGTCCGGTGGATTCGGGGGTCAGGGTGTGCTCGGCCATGAGTCGATCTCCTTGTACAGAATATATTATCTATTAGGGGTATTTTCTGCGAGAAACACAGACAAGTCAAGCTATTTGCTTCCTCAAAGCACGACAAATACCTCTGGCGCCGGTTTAATATATTATGTACTCTATTAACGTCCGGTCCGCCCGATACTCGACAAGGAGCCCTCATGACAGACCTGCTCGACACCGCACCGGCCACCCGGCAGGCCTCGCCGGGATTGTCGCTCGACGAAATTCGCCAGTTCACCAGGGACCTCTGCGCCGGCTTCCCCGACGAGTATTGGCGCCAGAGCGACCGCGACCGCAGCTACCCGCAGGAATTCGTGGAGACCCTCACCCAGGCCCGCCTGCTCAGCGCCCTCATCCCTACCAAGTACGGTGGCCTCGGCTACTCCCTCACCCAGGCCAGCGTGATTATGGAGGAGATCAACCGCTCCGGCGGCCATTCCGCCGCCTGTCACGCCCAGATGTACATCATGGGCGCGCTGCTACGCCACGGCACAGCAGCCCAGAAGGCCGAATATCTGCCGGAGATCGCGGCCGGCCGGCTGCGACTGCAGGCGTTTTCGGTCACCGAGGATGTCGCTGGTTTGGACACCACGAGCATCCTCACCCGCGCGGAGGCCGATGGCGATGATTTCGTGATCACCGGCCACAAGAACTGGACCAGCCGCATCAACGACTCCGACCTGGCCATGGTGCTGGCCCGCACGAGCGACCGGGGCGCCGACAAGACCGTGGGCCTCACCCTGTTCCTCGTCGACCTGCGCAAGGTTCGTGCCGAGCAGCCGCATACCCTTGTAACCATCCCGGTGCGTACCATGTTCAACTACGCCACCAACCAGGTGCACTACCGCGGCATGCGGGTGCCCAAAAGCGCGGTGATCGGTGAGGTCGACCGCGGCTTCCGCTACGTACTGGACGGCTGGAACGCCGAGCGCATTCTGCTGTCGGCCGAGGCTATCGGCGACGGCTACTGGTTCAGTGCCCGGGCCAGCGCCTACGCGAACAGCCGCGAGGTCTTCGGCCGCCCGATCGGCAGCAACCAGGGCGTGCAGTTTCCCATTGCCGACGCCTACATGAAGGTGCGCGCGGCCGACCTGATGCGCTACGAAGCCGCCCGCCTCTTCGACGCTGGCGCGCCGTGCGGCGCCGAGGCCAACATGGCCAAGCACCTCTCCTCGGAGGCCAGCTGGGCCGCCGCCAATGCGTGCCTCGACACCCACGGCGGCTACGGCTTCGTGGACGAGTACGACGTGGAGCGCAAGTTCCGCGAGACACGCATGTTCCAGACCGCTCCGGTGAGCAACAACCTGATCAAGAGTTTCGTGGCCACCAAGGTGCTCGGCCTGCCCCGCTCATACTGAGCGTCACCGGTCTCGTGCCGATCAATCCAGGAGACACTATGTCCCGTACCACCACGGCTAGCGCCGTCACCGCCCTGTTCGTGCCCGGCGACCGGCCAGAGCGCTTTCGCAAGGCCACCGGTTCAGCGGCCGACGTCGTGATTATCGACCTCGAAGACGCCGTCGCGCCCGAGTCCAAAGCGAATGCCCTGGCCGCCATCCTTGAGCACCTTGCCGCCGGCCCCGACCCGGTTCGCGCCCTCGTGCGCGTCAACGCCGCGGGGGCTGTGAGCTTGCCCGCGGAGCTCGCAGCTCTCCGTGACCTCGCCGCGCGGCCCGGCCACGGGTTGCTCGGTCTCGTCGTGCCCAAGGCCGAAAACCCCGAACTGCTCCGCGAGGTCGCGGCCGCGTTTGCCGGGGTTGCCGGACCGCCGCTCGCGCTCGTGGCGCTGATTGAGTCCGCCGCCGGCGTGCAGAACGCGCCCGAGCTGGCCCGGGTGCCGGGCGTGACTCGGTTGGCCTTCGGCGCCATCGACTACGCCCTCGATATTAACGCCGGTGCTGGCGACCGCGTGCTCGACTACGCCCGGTCGGCTATCGTCGTCGCCTCGCGCGCGGCCGGCCTCGAAGCGCCGCTTGACTCGCCGAGCGTGCAAATTAGTGACACCGGGGCAGTGACCGATTCGGCTGCCCTCGCCCGGCAGTTCGGCTTCGGCGGCAAGCTCTGCATTCACCCCGCCCAGCTCGAACCGGTGGCGGCCGCGTTCCGCCCCACGCCGGCCGAGATCGACTGGGCACGCAGCGTGATCGGCGCCACCGGGGGTGCAGCTCAGGTGAACGGACAGATGATCGACCGCCCGGTCACCGTGCGGGCCGAGCGCATCCTCGCCCGCCGCGGGGCAGAAGCCGCGCAAGCGTGAACGTGTCCGGGCGGTGCGCCCAGTACAACGTACGGCATCCGTCGCCCTGGCCAACGAACCGCGCGTCAGTCGTTGGCGATGTCGAAAGGGTCGGCGGGCGGCTTGCCGGTGTAACGCGCGTTCAGCGCAATGAAGCTGCGCGACACGTGATGCTCAAGGGCCAGCCCCGCAGCTTCGGCGTCTCCGGCGCGCACGGCTTCGAGCATCGCTCGGTGCTCGGCCTCGGAGTCCTCGGCCGGTTCGGGGGAGTCGAGCAGCAAGTCCCACGGGAATACTCTCCAGAGAGCATCGATCTCTTCGACCAGGCTGGGGATGCCGCAGCGCTCGTAGAAGAAGAAGTGGAAGCGCTTATTCAATTGGCGGACGGCATCCGAATCGTGACGGGCAGTGGCCGCGTTCAGTTCGTCGAGCAGCAGTTCGACCTGGCGCAGTTCGAGCGGCGAAAGCCGGATCGCCGCGCGCCGCATGGCGTAGCTCTCGGTGAGCCGACGAATAATATAAGTCGCTTTGGCCCGCTCGAAATTGATACCGGCCACCCGCACTCCGCGCCGAGGTTCGCTCACCACAAGGTTCTCGGCTTCGAGGGCGCGCAGCGCCTCGCGCACCGGGGTGATGCTGCTGCTGAACTGGCGGGCTAGTTCATCTTGGGGCAGCTTTGCGCCGCGGGGCAGATTACCGCTGAGAATCAGGCGCCGGAGTTCGTCGACGATCTGATCCCGCTTTGTGGGGGGCGCCTCGGTCATTCCCATCATATTTCCTTGCATTTTTCGCGGGGTGGCGGTCAAAGGCCTCACTCTATCCGAACCGCATCCACCGGACGAGGGGTAGATGCCTCCGTTTCAGAATGATACATTATTTAGAGAATCATGCATTTTATCGTCAGCGTTGAAGGTTGAATATGTCCCAGACTCTGCCCCTCGAGGGCATCACGGTGATCTCCTGCGAACACGCCGTGGCTGCTCCCCTGGCCACCCGCCACCTCGCCGACCAGGGTGCCAGGGTGATCAAGATCGAACGTCTAGGCACAGGCGATTTCGCCCGCAGCTACGACGAGACGGTGAACGGGCTGTCCAGCCACTTCGTCTGGCTCAACCGCAACAAGGAGAGCCTCGCCCTCGACCTGAAACGGCCAGAGGCCCTGGCGATAATGCACGAGCTGCTTGCCACCGCCGACGTCTTCGTGCAGAATCTGGCACCGGATGCGGCGGCTCGCCTCGGTCTCGGCGCCGCCGAGTTGCGCGAGCGCTACCCGACCCTGATTACCTGTTCCATCAGCGGATATGGCAGTAGTGGTCCCTACCGAGACGCTAAGGCCTATGACCTGCTGATTCAGAGCGAGGCCGGACTCGTGGCGATCACGGGCACCGCGGAGGCTCCCGCCAAGACTGGTATTCCGACGGCGGATATTGGCGCTGGCATGTACGCCCTCTCCGGAATTCTCACCGCCCTGTTTCACCGCGAGCGCACCGGTGAAGGGTCAGAGGTCGAGGTGAGCCTCTTCGATTCCGTGGTCGAGTGGATGGGCTTTCCCCTCTACTACACCGAATACGGCGGAACCGCCCCGGCCCGTGCTGGCACCAGCCATGCGTCGATCGCCCCCTACGGCACGTTCCGGGCCGGAGACGGCGTGGACGTCGTGCTCTCGGTGCAGAATGACCGCGAGTGGGCGTCGTTCTGCGCCGGTGTGCTGGAACGGCCGGATCTGATCAACGACGAGCGCTTCGCCACCAGCAGTGTGCGCCTGACCCACCGCACCGAGCTGCATGCCGTGGTCGATGCGGTCTTCGCCGCCCACGATGGGCCGGAGATGGAACGCCGCCTCGCCGAGTCGACGGTGGCCTTTGCACGTCAGCGCGAAGTGAAAGACGTCCTCACTCACCCGCAGCTCAGCGCGCGAAACCGCTGGCGCACCGTCGAGACTTCGGCTGGACAAGTGCGGGCTTTGCTCCCGGCCGTGACCGTGGTGGGCCAGGCGGTGCGCATGGACCGGGTGCCCGACGTGGGTGCCGACACCCGGTCGATCCTTGGCGCCCTCGGCTACAGCGCCGCCGCCATCGACGAGCTCACCGGCGCGGGCGTGCTGTGATGGCTGAGTTCAGCTATGTCGATCAGTTGCCGCTCGGCCCCACCGACACCCCGATGCGCCGCCTCGACGTGGCCGGCTACAGGGTGCGCGGCAGCGGAGAAGAGGCCGTGCTCGAGGTAGACCAGTCCGCGATCGAGGCCCTCGCCGATGCGGCCTTTCGCGACCTGGCCCACTTTCTGCGTCCCAGCCACCTGGCCCAGCTGCGCCGCATCATCGACGACCCGGAGTCCTCGGCGAACGACCGATATGTGGCACTCGACCTGCTGCAGAACGCCAACGTCGCCTCCGGCGGAGTGCTGCCCATGTGCCAGGACACCGGAACGGCCATCATCTCCGCCAAACGGGGCCATCGCATCCAGACCGACGGAACGGATGCTCGCAGCCTCAGCCACGGCGTCTATCAGGCGTACCAGGACCTCAACCTGCGCTACTCCCAGATGTCCCCGGTCGATATGTGGACCGAGGCGAATACGCAGAACAACCTGCCGGCGCAGATCGAGATCGGCCTCGGGCAGGGGCTGGAATACGAGTTTCTCTTCATGGCGAAGGGTGGCGGCAGCGCCAACAAGTCCTTCCTCTATCAGGAGACCAAGTCGATCCTCGACGAGAAGAGAATGCTCGAGTTCCTGAAGGCGAAGATCGAAAGTATCGGAACCGCGGCCTGCCCGCCGTACCATCTCGCCGTCGTGATCGGCGGAACCAGCGCAGAATTCGCCCTGAAAACCGCCAAGCTCGCCTCGGCCCACTATCTTGACACCCTGCCCGAGCAGGGCAGCGACGCTGGACACGGCTATCGCGACCAAGACTTCGAGCAGAAGGTGTTCGAGCTCACGACCCAGCTCGGTTTCGGCGCCCAGTTCGGCGGAAAGTACTTCTGCCACGACGTGCGGGTGGTGCGCCTGCCGCGCCACGGCGGCTCGCTGCCCATTGCGATCGCGGTGTCATGCTCGGCCGACCGTCAGGTCCTCGGCCGTATCACCCCGGAGGGGGTGTTCCTCGAAGAACTCGAACGCGACCCGGCCCGGTTCATTCCGAGCACCGGGCTGGCAGAAATAACGGACGCGTCGGCATCCGTTGCCATCGACCTCACGGTGCCCATGGCGGAGATTCGCGCCCAGCTCAGTGCCTGCACGGTGAGCATGCGGCTCTCGCTGACCGGCACACTCATCGTGGGTCGCGACATCGTGCACGCGAAGATTCGCGAGCGGATTGCGCGCGGCGAGGGCGTGCCCGACTACCTGCTCAAGCACCCCATCTATTACGCCGGCCCGGCCAAGACGCCGGAGGGAATGCCGTCGGGGTCGTTTGGGCCAACGACGGCCGGCCGCATGGACGGCTACGTGGCCGAGTTTCAGGCGCTCGGGGCCTCGCTGGTGATGCTCGCCAAGGGCAACCGCTCCGCCGCCGTCACCGCCTCCTGCCACGCCAACGGCGGGTTCTACCTCGGCTCGGTTGGCGGCCCGGCCGCGCGGCTGGCGCAGGACTGCATCCGCTCGGTCGAGGTCATCGACTACGCCGAGCTCGGCATGGAAGCCGTCTTCCGCGTGGAGGTCGAGAACTTTCCCGCCTTCCTGGTGGTCGACGACAAAGGAAACGACTTCTTCCAGAAAGACGACCGCACCTTCGTGGGACTCAGCCCCACCCGCCTGCTGCCGTGATTGCTACGAAAGGCACCGACATGAGTACCGTCTCACACCGTCTCGCCGTCCACGCCGTGGCCGACCACACAGTGTCGCCCGAGCTTGCAGAGTGGATGCGGCTGCTGCTGCTCGACTACCACGCCATCACCGGCGGCGGGTTTCACCGCGACTCGGCGGTGGCTGCCCGCGCTGCCGTCGAAATATCGGAGCAGCCGACGGCCTTCTTCCCGGCCGCCCTGCACGGAGTGGATGGAGCTGGTAAGAGCGGCTTCGCCACGGTGGAAAGCGCCGCCCTGGTGAACGGCATCACCGCACACGGCCTCGAACTCGATGACACCTTTGAGGAGTCCTCGCTGCACCCCGGCGTCGTCATCTTCCCGGCAGTGCTCGCTCTCGCCAGCACGCGGCAGTCGCTCACCGGTGAGGTACTACGGGCCGCCATCGTGGGCTACGACGTGATGTGCACGGTGGGCGTGCTGCTCGGTGCCCGCGAGAGCTACGGGCGCGGCTTTCACCCCACGGGGGTGGCCGGCTGCCTGGGTGCCGCGGCGGCGGCGGCCCGGCTGCTCGGTCTCACGGTGGAGCAGACGGCGCATGCCCTCGGACTGGCGGCGAACATGGCGTCTGGTTCGCTCGAATTTCTGGCCGACGGCTCATGGACCAAACGGCTCAACGCCGGGCATGCCGCGGCCACGGGTATTCGCGCTGCGAAGCTCGCCGCCGCCGGATTCACCGCACCGGCCACGGCCATCGAAGGCCGAGACGGCTTTCTCGTGCAGTACGGCGCGGGCGTGGTCGAGGGCCGACAGCTGGCGCTCGAATTCGGCCGCAGCGCGCTCGACACCTCGATCAAGTTCTACCCCTGCTGCCGCTATATGCACGGCAACATCGATCTGCTGCGCGATATTCGCGAGCAGAACCCTGAGCTCGGCATCGACGATGTCGCACGCATCCGAGTCGGCGTGATCCGGGCCGGTGCCTCGCTCGTTTCTGAGCCCGCGGCACGCAAACTCGTGGTCAACACGCCGGTGGACGCCCAGTTCAATATGCCGTTCGGCGCGGCGGTCGCGCTCGCAACCGGGCGCGCCACTGTCGACCAGTTCGACGACGCACCTGCCGTGGCCGCGGAGCTCATGGAGTGGATGGAAAAGGTCGAGTGCTATCGCAGCGACTCGCTCGAGGCCGCATTCCCGGCTCGGTGGCAGGCCGAAGTGCAGGTTGTGCTCCGAAACGGAACCGTGATCGAGAAGAGCGAAAATTCCTTCCGTGGGGCGCCGGGCGACCGGGCAACCTGGGCCGACATCGTGCAGAAGGCGGAAGGGCTGATCGGGGCGCCCGCGGCGAAGGCACTGGCCGCAAGCGTGTCCGAGCTCGACGACTCCACAGTGCTCGGCGGAGGCGTAGCAGTGCCCAGAGATACCCTCACTGCCTCTCGTGCGTAAGTGATGCGCCGGCGCGAGTCGGGCTCCCGTGCGGTGGTGCTCGCGGCGGGCGCCACCATCACTGGCGGGCTGCCGGTGTTCTTGCTTGGCGCCCTGTTCGTGCAGATCCAGCGCGATGTGCCGGCCCCACAGTGGGTGCTCGGCGCGGCGGTGGCCAGCTACTGGGGTGCGGCCGCGGTGATGTCCCTGCTGGCCGGCCGGCTCGTGTCGTGGTCGGGCATACGCTCGGCAACCCTCCTCGGGTTGGTCGTCGGCGCGCTGAGCCTCGCGGGCGCCGCATTCTTGGTGCCGTCGTGGGCCTGGCTGCTGGTGTGGGCTGGAGTGGGTGGGGTGTCCAATGGCATCAGCCACCCGGCGGCGAATCAGCTGATCAACCTGCGGGTGCGGCGCGGCATGCTCGCGACCGCGTTCGGTATTAAGCAATCGGCGATCCCGTTCTCCGCGTTCCTGGCCGGGCTGGCCGTGCCCGCGCTCGCGCTCACCCTGGGGTGGCATTGGGGATTCGGTCTGGCGAGCCTGTTCGCGCTCGCGGTGGGCGTGCTGTTCTGGTGGTCGGTGCCGCGCGGGGAGCTCTCGCGCCATCGACGGGGCGGCTCACACGTGCCGCTGACACCGGCGCTGATGAAGTACCTGCTGCTGATGACGAGCGTCACCACGCTCTCCGCCGCGGCCACCGGCGCCGTCACCGCGTATGCGGTGATCACCGGCATCGAGCGCGGCCTGCCGCTAGCGTGGGCGGGCATCCTCTTGAGCGTAGGCGGTTTGCTCAGCGTCACCGTGCGCGTCATCGTGGGACGGATCGCTGATCGGGCAAACAGCAAATTCGCGCTCGCGACCGTGGCCACCATGATGTGTGTTGGCGGCGTGGGGGTGCTGCTAATGGCCGTCGACACCCAGTGGACCTTCGTGGTGGGCATGCTGCTGGCTCTCGGCATTGGCTGGGGCTGGCCCGGACTCACCCACTTTGTGGTGTCCCGCGTGGCCGGTCCGGCTACGCCAAGCGCGACGGGCATCATGCAGATCGGTACGTACGTCGGCAGCGGTGCCGGCCCGCTAGCATTCGGCCTGCTCTACGCGGCGGTGCCCGAGGTAGCGCTGTGGATCATTGTGGGCGCCGTGCAGATCGTGGCCGGATACATCGCCGTAGTACTGGCTCGAACCACTCCGCCCCCGGTGCCCGTGGCCTGAGCACTGTACTTTTCCACACTGTCAAAGGAGACATTATGACCACACTGTTCATCGGCCTCGGCAAAATGGGCGACCCGATGGTTCGTCGCTACGCGCCCGGTCGTGACGTGTTGCTCTACGACGTGGATGCGGCGGCGAGCGCCACGCTCGCCGCCGCGGTGGGCGGTCGGGCACTGGCCGGGCTCGAGGAGCTTCCGGCGGGCATCCGCACGGTGATCCTGATGCTCCCCAACAGCCGCATCGTCGAATCCGTCGTGGTAGCGCTGCTCGCCCAGCTCGAGCCCGGTGCCCTCGTGATCGACATGGGCTCGTCAGAGCCGGCGAGCACGCAACGGCTGGCCGCGCAGGCCGCTTCCGCCGGGATCGCGTTCGTGGATGCCCCGGTGTCCGGCGGGGTGGCAAAGGCCAGCATCGGGGAGCTGTCGATCATGGTGGGTGGGCTCGCGGCTGATCGGGAGCGGGCGATGGAGCACCTGGCTCCGCTCGGCACCCGCATCACCGTGGTGGGGCCGAGCGGGTCGGGGCACGCCGCGAAGGCGCTCAATAATTTGTTGTCGGCCACCAATCTCGCGGCTGCGGCCGAGATCTTCACGGTGGCACGCAGCTTCGGCATCCACGCTGCGGTAATGCTGGACGTAGTGAATTCGTCGACCGGGCGCAGCCAGGCCACCGAGGTGAAGTACGCCAAACACGTATTGAACGGCACGTTCGATTCCGGTTTCTCGCTCGACCTCATGCTCAAGGACGTGGCGATCGCCCAGGCGCTCGGTGCCGGAATGAGCACGCCGATCACGGACACGACCGTGGGGGTGCTCGCCGAGGCCCGCCGGGTGCTCGGTGACCCCGTGCCGTCAGACCACACTGTGCCCTTAGACCACACCGAGGTCGTGCGTTATGTCGAAGTCGTCAACCAGGTCGAGCTTCGATCTGAAATGAAGGAGTGAATCATGTCTGAGAACCCGCAGGACTACATCGACGAGATGGCCCGCAAGCGTGGTTATGTGCTCGATTACCACAAGGTGATGGCGAAACAGGATTTTCCAGTGCTGCAGGCCGCGAACCACCTGGTGTCGGCCGCGTACCTCGACCAGCGCACCCTGGACCGGCGCACCAAGGAGCTCATCTTCATCGTGAGCCTCACGGTGATGCGCGCGGCGAAGGGGCACATCCAAAGCCACATCAGGGTGGCTCTGGACCTCGGGGTGTCGGCGACCGAGATTCTGGAAGCGATCGAGATCTCGCTGCCCGAGGCTGGAATCGTAGCGTTCCAGGGCGGGTTCGAGGCCTGGCGCGAGGTGGTCGGTGCCGACGGCATCGAGCCGACCGTGAGCGTGCACGAGGGTGGTTCGGGCGCCGGCGCCTAAGAAATGTGGCGCATTCAGATCTTCACCCTTCCCAAACGAACTATCCAAACTCGGAGGTAACCCCATGACCATTCCCACCCACCGCATCGCCGTCATTCCCGGCGACGGAATCGGCACCGAAGTGATGCCCCCGGCACAGCGCCTGCTCGAGCTGGCCGGCCACCGTTTCGGGTTCGCCTTCGAATGGCAAAATTTTGACTGGAGCTGCGAGTACTACGCCCGCACCGGCGCCATGATGCCCGCCGACGGCATCGAACAGCTCGCCGAGTGCGACCAGATTTTGCTCGGCGCGGTCGGGTTTCCCGGTGTACCAGACCACGTCTCGCTGTGGGGCCTGCTCATACCCATCCGCCGCGCCTTCCAGCAATACATCAACCTGCGTCCCATCAAGCTGCTCCCGGGCATTGAAAGCCCACTGCGCAAGGTGCCCGCCGGGGGCATCGACTTTCAGGTGGTGCGCGAAAACAACGAGGGCGAGTACTCCGAAAGCGGCGGTCGCCTCTACCGCGGCCTGCCGCAGGAGGTCGCTATTCAAGAATCGATCTTCACCCGATTCGGCGTGACCCGAGCCATGAACTATGCCATCAACCTCGCCGAACAGCGCGAGGGACGACTCGCCAGCGCCACCAAGTCCAACGGCATCATTCACACCATGCCGTTCTGGGACGAGATTCTGCGCGAACTCGGGCAGGAGCATCCGTTGCTGGAGATCTCGGAATACCACATTGACGCCCTCGCAGCCTTGTTCGTGCTGGACCCGGGCCGCTTCGACGTAATTGTGGCCTCCAACCTGTTCGGCGACATTCTCACCGACCTCGGCGCGGCCATCATCGGCAGCATCGGCATCGCGCCCTCGGCCAACCTCAACCCCGAGGGCGAGTTCCCCTCGATGTTCGAGCCGGTGCACGGCTCGGCACCGGACATTGCCGGTCGAGGAAAGGCCAACCCGCTCGGTCAGGTCTGGGCGGCGTCGATGATGCTCGACCACCTCGGCCACTCCGAAGCGGGCGCCGCGCTCGTCGACACAATGGGCCACGTGCTGCTCGAAACGGATGTGCGCACTCCCGATCTCGGCGGACGCGCCACCACCGAAGAGGTCTCTGATGCCCTCGCCGCCGCCTTCGCGACAGTGACGGCCGAGGCTGTTCTGCGATGAGAATCGTTGATGTGCGCGAGCAGACCATGCCGATCAGCTCGCCGATTCGCAACGCCTTTATCGACTTCAGCAAGATGACCCTGAGCGTGGTCGCCGTTGTCACCGACGTCGTGCGCGATGGCCGCCCGGTCGTGGGCTACGGCTTCAACTCCAACGGGCGTTACGGCCAGGGTGCCATCATTCGCGAGCGTCTGTTGCCGCGCCTGCTCGAGGCCGACCCGGTCGACCTGCTCGACCCGGTGCGCGACAACTTCGAACCGGAACGCATCTGGAACACCCTGATGGCCAACGAAAAGCCCGGCGGGCATGGTGAGCGATCCGTCGCGGTGGGCGCGGTTGACATGGCCGTCTGGGATGCCGTGGCCAAGATCGAGGAGAAGCCGCTGTTTCAGCTGCTGGCCGAGCGTTTCGGTACGGGAACGCCCAACCGTGAGGTCTTCGTCTACGCCGCCGGCGGCTACTACCAGCCCGGGCGCGGCCTCACCGGCCTGACCGATGAGATGCAGAGCTATTTCGACCGCGGCTACACCGTAGTGAAGGCCAAGATCGGCGGAGCGCCGCTTGCCGACGACCTGCAGCGCATCGAAGCCGTGCTGGGCATGCTTGAACCGCATCAGCGGCTGGCCGTAGACGCCAACGGTCGTTTCGACCAGGCGACCGCCGTGGAATACGCTCGGGCGCTCTCGCAGTACGACCTGTTCTGGTACGAAGAGCCCGTCGATCCCCTAGACTTTGAGGCGCAGGCGGCGGTTGCCGCCGCATATGACAAGCCCATCGCTACCGGCGAGAACCTGTTCTCCATGCAGGACGCCCGCAACCTCATTCGCTACGGAGGCCTGCGACCCGAGAAAGACTGGCTGCAGTTCGACTGCGCGCTCAGTTACGGGCTCGTGGAATACCTGCGCACCCTCAATATGCTCGAGCAGAACGGATGGTCCCGCTCGCGCTGCATCCCGCACGGCGGCCACCAGATGTCCCTCAACATCGCGGCCGGCCTCGGCCTCGGTGGCAACGAGAGCTATCCCGACCTGTTCCAGCCCTTCGGCGGTTTTCCTGATGGATCGGAAGTAGTAAACGGCTTCATCACGATGCCGAACCTGCCCGGGATCGGCTTCGAGGGAAAAGCCGACCTGTACTCGGTCATGCGGGCGCTGGGGGAGCCTGCGCTCGCGTTGTAGGGAACCGGTCGGGCGGAGGCTTGCTCGGCGATCCGCGCGGGGACCCGACGACGACCGGCTGGCTCATTCCGAGAGCGCTGATGGTCAGGCGCGCCCGGGTAAACCCGCTCAGTGCACCAGCGCCAGCAGCAGCGCGACGGATATGAACAGCAGGCCGAACGTGCGGTTGAGAATGAGCTGGCCGCGAGTGGTGTTCGTGAAGCGCTGGAACGATCTCGCCGCCACCGCGAAGAACAGCCACATCACGACGATGTCGATCAGTACTACGCTGACGGTCAGTGCGAGATATTGGGGGCGCGGCGGCTGTTCCGGCTGGATGAACTGCGGCATGAACGCGAGGAAGAAGACGAGAGCCTTGGGGTTGAGACCCCGGCCAAGTCCCGGCCGGCTGCTAGCGAAGCCGCCTTCGGCGGTACTGCCTAGTCGCGGCCAAACAGGTTGCCGAGTGCTGAGAGACCGGGGATCTCAAAGTTCGATCCCAGATCTTTCACCTGCTCGCCCAGCCCGGTCGCGTACTCGCCCGCGCTGTCGGCAACGCCCTGGGTGACTCCCTCAAGACCGCCGGTGAGGCTCTCAACATCGACGCCCTGGGTGACTCCCTCAAGACCGCCGGCAAGGTTCTCGAAATCGACGCCAAAGCCGGCCGCCTGTTCCAGAAGAGGCCCGGCCACAGTGCTGAGCACCGCGCCACCGGCGACGGCGGCGAGTAGCCCGCCGGCCCCGAGCCCGACAGCGGCTCCAGCCAGAGCGCCGCCGACTCCTCGGCCGGACGGCTTCGCGAACAGTTTCTTCAGGAACCCGGGATTCTGGGCTTCGCCGCGGGTGGCCGACCGGGCCAGGTCGTCCGGGCTGGACGATGCCGGGTATTCGTTGGTGGGCAGCTCTGCGCGCAACTGGGAATTGACCTCGTCGCGTTGCGTCGGAGTGAGCCGCGCGAACGCGTCGCGGTGTACCTGCTCGAGCTGCTGCGGCTGCGCGGTCTGCAGCAGGTAGTCGTAACGGGCGATAGCCGCGCGGTCTTGCGCGCTCACGTTCGAACCAGCAAGGGGAGCTGCGCTGCGCTGCTCGTTGTTCGCCGGGGGCCTGCTGTCTCCGGTGACCTTGTCGGCTGCGGTGCGCACCATCGCGCGCCAATCCGTCTTGCCTGACCCGCCGGAGGACGGCTGCCCTTTCTGGTCAAGGGCCTTGGCTGCCATGCTCAGAATGCGCTGGAAATTGCTCATTGGGGGCCCTTCGGTTTGGCTGGGGTTTCTATTGTGCCCAGCCAAACCTGAGCAAAGCCTCCCAGTCGTCCCCGCCGCCCGCCGCCGATGCGCAAGCGGCCGCCACCGCAGAAGCTCTCGCCGCCCAGCGGGCCGCCGAGCAACCGTATGTTGCCCCCTACGTCGCTCCCTATGTTGCGCCCGCCGTCCCCAGCGTCGACAACTACACCGGATGCCGCGCCTACGGCAACAACGGAACCTCCGTTGATAACAAGGGTCGCCGCTACACCAAGATCCCCTGCCCCTAATCGAGTCTGGCAAGACTCCTTACTTTGGCTCAGGGTTTGTCCTGGTTACCTGACCCGAGGCTCAGCACGAAATCGTTCTCGGGCTTTCGGAAGTTCGGTGCGGATCTCTCGACTCGGAAGAACAGAAAAGGCGGCGGCAGCGGTCATATATAGAGTCGACGATGTGTGGTCTCGAATGTGTACACATTCGTGACGATCGCGCTACGGCCGGGTTCCTGGGGTGTCCAGCTACGTTCGGTGCTGTCAGGGACCGACCCCATGGCATCCGCTGTGCGCCTTGTATATCTCTGTGTATCTTGTGTAATTCATGAGTCTTGTGTACCGTCCAACGCCAGCGCGCTCGACGCTAGCCGCGATCCTTGGTCTTACCCTCGCCAGGTTGACTTACCCGTTCTATGGTGTGAGTCGTGAAGACCGTCGTCACGTGTAGGCCAAACGGGGCTGTCGCCTGAGGCGCGAGCACGGCTCACGAAGAAGTTCGAGAAGTCCGCGCGATATCTGGGCAGGACGCTGGAGTGGATTCTCGCGGAGCATGCGGTCTAAGAGCCGTATTACCGAAAGGTAATTGCACGCCAATCATTACCTATCGGTAATCGAATGCTAGGCTACTACCGTTCGGTAATAATGAAGCGGAGGTGCGATGATCGCTCAAATTCGGTCGGCGGTTGACCTCGGCGACTTCACGCGGCGCATCCGTCTTCAGCACGGTATGACCCAGCGGCAATTGGCGGTGGCCCTCGGCACAACCCAGCGCTACGTCTCCGAACTCGAGGCCGGAAAGCCCAAGAGGGCTGATGAGCGGTACTTCGAGATCCTGGCCAAGCTCGGAATTGCCCTCTCGGCGCAGTCGACGTCGCCGGTCGATGATGAGTGACCCCGCCCTGCGCGTGGAGCTCTATGGCGTACACATCGGCGACCTCACCCACGCACCCCGCGGTCGCGCCCTGTTCGACTGGAGCAACGACGCCCTCGCGCGGTGGCCCCTGCGTTCGACGCCGCTGTCGGCCTCCCTCCCCGTCGGCACGTCGAATGTCGACACCACGGAGTCCTTCTTCGGCGCACTACTGCCGGAGGGGCGCTGGCTCGACCTACTGGCCAATGCGCTCCAGGTGCGCAGCAACGACCTGATCGGCATCTTCGGTGCTGTCGGGGCAGACCTCATCGGCGCGCTCACGATCGGCGCGGGCCGCGTGACAGGGCAACCCCGATTGCTCGAGGAGTCCGAACTCGTGCAGTTGCTGAGCCAGGCGGCCGGCTACATTCTTGGCGGCGGCGGTTCCGCGCTGCCCGGCTTCCAACGAAAACTCGCCCTCACCCGTTCTGATGGCCGCTGGATCGCGGGTAACGGTACGAAGCCCTCCACCCACATCCTCAAACCGGTCTCCGAAGAAAATCGCCATCTCGTCGAGGGTGAGAACTACGTGTTGGGTGTCGCTCGGGCGCTCGGCCTCCTTCACTTCGATTCGTGGGTGGACACGATCGGCCAGACGCCGGTGCTGGTTGTCGAGCGCTATGACCGACGAATCACGAATTCCAGCATCGAGCGAATTCATCAGGAGGACTTGGCGCAGGCGTTGGCGCTCCCGTGGGGCGGGGACGACAAGTTCGAGCGCAGCAACCGCGGTGCCAGCCTGGCCGCGATCGCTTCGGTGCTCGACCGCGACCGCAGCATCTTCGACCGCACAGAACCAGACCGCGAGAAGCTGCTTCGATACACAGTGCTCAACGTCGCGGCCGGCAACACCGACGCGCACGCGAAGAATTTTTCGCTCCTCCGCTTTAATGATGGCCGCTCACAACTGGCTCCCTTCTACGATGCCGCGCCGCTCGCTCTCGGGTTTGAGGCACCGCTGGAGCTGGCAATGTCCATCAGCGGCGAACGCGTCATCACGCGGGTCACTCTCGATCACCTGGTCGACGAGGCCCGTGTCTGGGGCCTCGAGTCTTCGCGCGCCCGAGAGGTCATCGCTCAGACCCTGGACGCCGTGATTGCAGCGACGCGGGAGTTGCCCGCGCACCAGTCGATTTCGAAACACGTGCCGGGTTACATTCGTGGCCAGGCGCAGAATCTGGCGGCGGGTAGGCCTGCGCGCATCACAACGCCGATGCCTCCGATCCTGATGCCCAGACTGGGCACGCCCCCGCCCGACTGAGCGGCAACCGTGATCGGCTTGCCCAATTCACCAGCGGATGATCCCCGTTGCGTCACGATACTGGCTAAAGTGACCGGGCTTGTCGCCCGGTTCACTGCGGGTTCGCCGCCGCTGCTCGCATTCGCACTGACGCGAAGGTCCAGCGACGCGACGATCGTCGAGCCCGTCACAGACGTCGACACCTATTACCGGAACCACCGAAACGACGAGCGCGCACAGTGAGCGCTTCCTTGGACGCCAATATCGTTCTCCGATTGCTGCTCAACGATGTGCCCGAACAGCACGCCGCCGCTGTGTCCCTGCTTCAGGAGGGTGGCTCCTTTGTCGTCTCGGATATCGTACTCGTCGAGACGCTGTTCGTATTGGGGCGCGCGTACGGGCTCAAACGTGAGCAGCAGCGAGAGGCCATTCATGGTCTCGTGAATCTGCCGCAAATCGTCGCCAACGCGGCCCTGTTCGATAGAGCACTGGCTCTGTTCGTCGGGCATCCCAAACTCTCTTTTGAGCACTGCTACCTCGTAACGTCGGCAGAGCTGACATCGAATCAACCGCTGTACACCTTCGACCGCAAATTGGCCGGCCAAACGGATGCTCGCCTGCTGGCGACCGCCTAGATGCCGCACTACAGAAAAGTCATCAGACGCTGCCGATTACCTTTTGGTAGTACATACTTGCACCCTTGTCCCCATCGCAGACCCCGCCCGCCGACCGCTGTTCCGGTCAGCGATCCCGCGTCGGCGGGCTCAAGTCCAGCTTCGCGACCTGCGACGGGTTGACCCCGCGCCGCTGCATCATCTCGAGCATGTCTTGCTGACGGGGCTGCCCGAGAGCGAGCCGGTACAGAGTTAGTGCGTCCTTGAGACGCTCGACCTTCTCGATATCGCGGCTGAGGGGATAAGTGATGATCTGGCGCTCCACCTTGGCCGCACCGGGGTAGAGCCAGTACGGGGCGAACTCCCCGAGTTCGGGGTGCGCCGTCTGGGCGGCGTCAAATGCCACCCTCCACGGGTTCAGATCGCTCGAAGCAACGACGTCCTGCCAGTGCGCCGCTGCAATGTTCTTGCGCACGGCGTGGCCGGCGAAGCGGTTGACGCGGCCTTCGCGTTGTTCGAAGTCCACCGGGTTCGACGGCAGGTTCCAATGCAGCACTTCATGACTCCACCAGTGAAAGTCGATGCCCTCCTGGCCCACGCTGGTGGACGCCAAAACGAACGGCCAGAAGGGGCTGTTGAAGGCGTTTCGAATCTCCGGCTGGCGAGCGCTTTCGGTCTCCTGTTGTTTGCCTCCGTACCGCAGGGCGAATCGGGCGGTGAACGGGATGCTGTTGGTAGGGTCCGCGAGATCCCGAGCACGATAGGTAGACGGCCGCAATGTCACGGCGTCGTGGGCGCGCTCGGCGAGCTGCAGCAGCACGTCGTCGGTGAGCGCAATCCCACCGGTTTCGCTCCGAAGCTGAAATAGATACTCATCCATGGATGCCTGCAGGTTGCCGTCAGCGCAATACCGCAGCACGACAAGCCAGTAGTCCTCCCCGGTCGAGTCGAGCTGATCGAGCAGCAGCGTGGTCTCCAGCCGCTTGAACAGACTTCGGAGTCCGTTCGACAGCAGCGCTGCAGCATTCCACAGTCCGGCGTCGGTGGTGACATCCGGTATGGTCCGCAGCCTGGACAGCGCCCGGTAGGCGATGTTGCCCGGGGAGTGAAGTGCGAGTCGGGCGACATGCTCGTGCGACAAGGCATCGCCGGCCTGACCGGCGTCGAACGCTGCATCGACGTGGATGCGCAGGCCCGTGCTTGATTGTGATTCATCGTCGTGCAGCTCAGTTCCGCGACTCTCCAAGGCTGAGGTCACGTGGGCAGCAGTCAGGCCGGTCGGAACCATGCCAGGTGTGCTGAAATACGCCTGCCAAGCCTGACCAGCGACCGCCTCACCGTCGAAGGATGCCTGCACGTCAGTTTCGGCAGCAAAAGCCGACACTCGCACCGGAATCCCGGCATGGCGACGAGCGACATTCAGCGGGTCGGCCTGCAGCGCGAGCGAGGGATGGGGCCAAAAAAGTGCCAGTGTCGACATGGCGTTGGCCCGTCCATCCACCGTCGCCCAGTTGAGACGGGAAGCCAGATTCTTGCGGGCATCGGCCGTGTTTCGGGTCAGGCGGGTCGAACCGAACGCTGTCAGTCGTTCCGCTTCGTAGCTGAGCAAACTCGCAATCGCTGTGGGTGTCGCAGTCCACGACGAGAACACGAGCCGTTTCGTGGCCGATACGACACCACGCTCTGCGAAGGGCCCGCCCGGCTCAAAGTACGGCATCGACGGAGGCAGCCAGAGCAGCTTCCAGAGCCCCGAATCGAGCATGTCCTCAGCGAGGTTTCCTATGTGTCCGTTCCCAATTCGGACGGGCTCGTACGAGCGCAATGCCTCGGCATCGAGCGCGTTCAAAACAGCCAAATAGGGCTCGATCGCTCGGGCAGATTCCGCGTTCTCGAGTCGCTGGTCGAGCGCCCTTGAGACCTGGTAGTTCTCCATAAAGTTGCCGAAATAGGGGATCGACTTCCAATACTCAATAGGGATCGGCACGTCCAGCTCCTGGGCCAGAAGTTGCAGCCCGGCGAAGCCAATGAGGTCCGCTGGCGACGGCACCGCCGAGGTAATGTGGCGCTCCCGCAGCATTCCGTCAGCGCCGAGCTGCGGACGTTCGGTACGACTCATCCAGCGCAGTAGGCGAATGCGCAGGGATGCCGCGATGTCCGCCACCAACGCGCCTGCCGCAATGCCGGCACGATACTCTTCGAAGAGCCGTTTCACCTCGGACAGATCCGCCGTCGCTCCTCCCGCGAGAAAGCTCAGTACGGCGATGAAATCGGTGTAGTGGTCGTCGTCGGAGTCATCGGTTGAGGCTGTGTACGCCTTGTATGGCGTCGCCGACAGCAACAGGACCTTGGCGTGGCCGTAGTCAAAAAGGTGATGCGCAAGCTCGGCGGCGTCGCCTCCCGTTTCCGGATCGAGCAAGTGGCTGAAGCGTTGAAACTCATCAAGAATGACGAGGTCGGGCTCCAGTGTCTCGACACTGGCTCGAGCTAGAGCCCCCCGCAGCTCAGCGGTGATTTCCTTGATGACGTTCATCTCAGTCGGCAGCCCGTCCTGCACGATGTCGTCGACGATGCGCTGGTACCGAGCTAGCACGCCGAGGCTGGACGCGTTACTGCGAAACGCGGTGAGGATCGGCTCGTGAACCGGGCCGTTTAGCACTCGTCGGATCCAGTCCACGCAGTATGAGAACGATTTCTCCGTGCGCACCGTGCCTTGAAAGAAGAGCCGTGAGGCGTGACTCTGAGCGAGATTGTGCTGCAGCTCATCGTTCAGGATCACGTGCAGCAGAGCACGCTCTTCCTTCGACCCGGTGCGCCAACTCGAGTTGTTGAAGGACGTTCCAGGAGTGAACGACACCAGATTCACAACCTTGCCGTCAATCGCGGTACCGCCGAGGCGTCGGGACTCCAAAGCAAGCAACGTCAGCCGACTGGTGAACGCAAGATGCGGGTTGCCGGTCACGTTGAGCCGCTGCAGATTCTGCTGTGCCAGGTCAGCATTTGAACAGATATAGACAATGTCAATCCGGTCGACGGTGTCATCGTGTTGTAGCTGTTCAATGGTCCGCGCAATCACACCGCGAGCCACCACGCTCTTGCCAAGCCCCGTCTCGTCGGCGACGAGAAATCGGCGGCTCGCATCGGCAGAACCATAGAACCGATGAATGACGTGGTCGACGGCGTCGCGCTGAAATCCTTTGAGCTCGCTGAGCACGGCCTCCGCATCGAACACAGTCACAGCTCGGCTCCCTGCAAAGTGAGATGTGCCGACCAGACCGCAGCCCAGAGTTCGTCGAAACCTGCGGGGAGAACGGTCGTTGCGGCATCCGCTTGGAGGCGCTCGATCAGGCGGCTGAGGTCGTCGAGTCCGGAATTGCGAGCCCCCACCGAGCGAACCAGTGCCTCGAAGAGACCGACACCGTCGGCACCCCAGTCACCGAAGCTGCCCCCGCCACCTGCCGTGAAGAGCGCCCCATCATCGCTGTCCTGGGCGAGCAGCAGCATCAGGAAGCGGAGGAACTTCTCCGGAGTGTCGATCTGCCGCGCGAGCACGGCGTCCCGCCGTCCAGGAAGATCGCCAACCAGCTCCGCACGCACCACGGTGCTGCGCTCTTCTCCACGGGTGTCGACGACCCGAATCACAAGAAAGGGAGTCACGTCGGTAAGTGGCATGGCCTCGAACCGTACGCTGTCGCCAGCGACCACCGGGAGCGGGTGCGAATTCCCTGGCCTCGTCAGCAAACGCACGAAAATTTGGAGATTGGCCGGTGGGTGCGCCGAATCGAGGGATTCGACGAGGATGTCGAAGTTCGACTCGTCGGATGCGACGACAGTATTGCGCAGTCGGGAGGTGGCGAGAGATCGGATCGCCGATTCCAACGCGTGATCGGCCTTGTCGTCGTCGCTGTCCTCTACGCCGCCGGTGGCCGGATACGGAACCACCATCTGGAACAACATCGATTTCTCGCCGAAGACGGCCTCGACGCCGATGCGGGGCAGCGCACCGATCAACTCGATCATGAACTCGACGTTCTGCGTGAAGGCGGCGTTGGTGGCGTTGGCGGAGCCAATGAAGACGTGAGAGCCGTCGCGTCGGTCGAGAACGAACGTCTTGGCGTGCAGGCCCTCGAGGGGGTCGCCGTCGACCTGTGCCGTGTCGCGGGCCGCGTCGTCGAGCACATAGGGCACGATCCGCTTCAGCGTCTCCGGCCGTAGCCGGTCCAGGCTTTCCGCGCGGGAGACGACGTGCACCTTGGTGGATCTGGCGGGGGCGAGCCTGGAGATACCGTCATCGGACAGGAATGGCGAGATGATCAGGTGTCGCTTGCCGTCGAAGTCTGCAGTTGTCGGGCGCCCGATCCCCAGAGCATGCAACACGACCTCGCGCACGTCACCGGGGGCCTCCCACTGCACGCGGCTGACGCGTTGCGCTAGGTCCGCGATGCGGAGCGTCCGGTCATCAGCCAAGGGAGTGACAGCAAGCCGGGGGAGCGCGGTAAGGAAGTCGCGTGCCGGGGCGCTCGCCGGCTGATCTACGTCGGTGGGGGTGCCGTCGAGGCGTACGACCATGTCCCAGCTGCGGTCAGCGGTGAGGTTCCTGCTCGAGCACAACAGTCGGTACGCACGGTCGCTGCCGCGGGCATACTCAAGAATCCACACTTTCGGGTGGAAGAGCCCACCGGAGCGCTGGGCGGTGACCGGATGCACCATCGGCTCGAGGAAGGCGACGAGATCAGAAGCTTGCCGGGATGCGACGATCTGGCCGGCCTGGGCAAAGATGTCCACCCGATCGGCGGCTCGCCGCACCGCGTCGAGAATTGCAATGGGATCGTCGCTCTCGCGCACTCGGTGGGCCGCAAATGACAGGGGGATAGCTAGAGCGCTGGTGAGGTCAAGTGTGAACGTGGTGCCGACGGCGTGGAGCAACTCATACCCGGCGGGTGGGCGGAGCTGTTCGGTGAGGGCAGCACGCGCGTCGGGCTCAAGCATCCGTTCGTTCCAATCCGTCGTGCAGGTCGGTGAGAATCTGATTCACCTGGGGCCAGCGAAAGGCCAAGCGGCCCGCTCCGGATGCCCCTTGCCAGGACTGCAGAAGCTTCTGATTGGTAAGTCGTGACTGGGCGCCCTTGTGCTGGCGCTCGCGCGACCGAATCATGTCTCGACCACCGGAGAGGTCGTGAGTGTCCAGAACGAGCGACGCATCCAACCAGTCGTTGACGAACATTCGCGATCGCGGCGCTACCGAGCCGCTTCCCGCGTCGATGTTGGTCCAGAAGTCCGTTCGGTCCCAGGAGCTCAGTTCATCGGCAAGGAGATCACGTTCCTGCTGCCACTCCCTGAGCCTGTCACTGTATCGGTCCACCGGCGCAACGATCTGGTTGTACCCGGCGGATTCGTACTGTTCGGCCAGCATCAGGTTGTAGAGCAGGGCCGCGCCGTGCGCTGCGAACGAAAACAGCTTGGCGTGTTGCAAGACCTGTTGCGGGGCACCGGTAGCCTCCAGTGACGTTGGATCATCCCACGGGGCGGCACTCGCAGCCTCGGGTCGGTATTCCACCAGATGGCCAAGAAGCGTTCCTTCGCTACCTTCGGCCATGCGGTCGCGCAGCCAGTTCGCCTCTGACCGGGACAGGTCGAAATTGCCCGCGGATTCAGACGGGAATCCCCTCGGCGCTAGGGGAAGGGTCGGAGACCAGGCGCCGATCCGGTCGTTGTCGATTTCTGCGTCGCTCACCGAGCTCGCCGCATCAAAGGCGATCGCGTCTTGGCGGTCCATTGCCGGCGAGCTGAGAATTCCGTACTTGCGAAGCGCCGCCCAGTACACGCTGGACGGCAGAGTCTTAAGATTCGCGCCTGCCACCCGTCCGAGCAGTCCCCGCTCGTCGCCGCCCTTTCTAAGCGCCAAGATCAAGTTGCGCTCGTTGGCGGCGACGGCCGCGCTGATGTCATCCGCGGAACGCCCGGTCGACTGTGCCGCAGTGAAGCACCAGGGTATGAGGAGCATATAGCGGGCGCGGGTGAGCAGCGTCGACGTGCCAGGAAAGAGGGAATCGCTGAGTGCGTCTCGAACCTGACCGAACCCGAGCTCGTCGCGGCTATCGCGCTCGCTGAAGAGGTTGACGATCTCCCGCATGCGACGCTGGTCTTCGCTCGATGCATCGAGCCAGGCAACAAGTGACGGCATTACTTCCCCCTGTGACCACGGCAATGCATAACGTCAGACTACGCGTCGACGGAAGCTCGTTCGGGCCCTCGGGAGTTCATACGCTTTCCCACCTCGATGGCCCACACCCGGCTCTCCTACCTCGACGGCCCACACCTCGCTCTCCCACCTGGACGGCCCACACCTGCTGGCGGCGCTCCACCTGCGTATCTCCAGCAGCGAGATCCCTGGCGCGGGCGTTGGCCCTTCCCTGGAGCGAAGATCTGGATCAACGAACGGGCGTTCCTGATCAACGGCCAAAAGCAGCCCTACCTGGAAACTCCAAATTCGAGGCCACGCGCGTCACCAAAATACTTCAAGAGCGGATGCCGCAGCACCCGCCCGCGCAGGACCTGATCGCGCTGGTCAGCCCCGGGCAGATCACGAAGGCCTGATAGCGTTATTGTTCTGGATGCCGTCAATTTGCGCCGGTGGCTTCTGAAACGGCCGGTAGCTCTGGGCGAATCCAATCTGGTCGAGCTGGCGGCGATCGTCGAGGCACCGGCGACTTAGCCAACTCTCACCTCGCCTGCCCCTTTAAACCTAATGGCAAAAGTTACTAACCTCGACGTCAACGTGCGAACGGCGCACACACGCCGCATCGTCCGAACGTGCCTGACTTTTACGACCGCGGCTGTCCTGGGGATATTCGTGGGCCTGCCCCTCGTCGCAAAGGTTCTCGAAGGTGTCATCGCCGGTCTCTGATTCATGGCGCAACCCATGTCGAATTTTCGATTTTTTATTGGAATGACGGCTGGGGATTATCGGATGAATACGTGGAGAGTCGACCCGATGGCGAGACCGTTCAATTCGACCGAAGTGGCAGCGCTGAAGCTTTACGTGTGGGTCTGTACAGGACCGAGAATCAACTCCTATCTACATCGGCAATGCACAGTGCAACCGTTGATCGCGCTCCTGACCCACACGTATGAAGGCATCAAGGTCAGGCAAACTCGAAAGGTTCGGGCGGTGAACCTGGAACCGGGTAGTTCTGGTGCCGACCCGCTTCGATGAACCCTTCGAGCTCCTGGCCAATGTCAAGAGCGAATTTTGAGTGATTTGCGGTGTGAACCCGGCCGCGAGAGCCGATGTCAGCCGGTGGACGTAGGCTGATTTAGTGCGCGTTGCCTGGACTCCAGTGCTGCCCGCTTTCCGCTCAGAATCACTCCGGTAGTCTGAGAGATACGATCGATATTCCAAAGGAATCAGGTGCAGGGGTGACACATCAAAGCCCAAAAGTTGCAGAGTTCTTCGCCGGAATTGGCCTCGCAAGATTAGGCCTGGAGCAAGCCGGGTTTAACGTCATTTGGTCCAATGACATCGAGCCGAGCAAGAAGGAAATGTACGAAGCGAACTTTGAAGCGACCCCTGAACACGAGTTTCGCTTGGCTGACGTTGCGGAAATTACCCCACAGGAAATACCAGGGGAAGTAGAACTCGCCTGGGCATCGTTCCCGTGCACCGATCTATCTTTGGCCGGGGGGCGGGCTGGCCTTGCCGGCGCTTCTTCTGGAACGTTTTGGCATTTCACGCGAATCATCCGAGAAATGGGCGAGACGCGGCCCCCAGTGGTTGTACTCGAGAACGTCAACGGTCTCGCAACGAGTCACGGTGGACGGGACTTGGCTGCCGCAGTACAGGAATTGAACGACCTCGGTTACTCGGTCGACGTGGTCACGCTCGATGCCCGGCGGTTCGTGCCTCAGTCTCGGCCGCGATTGTTCATGGTTGGTTCGCTCAGTGCCCCGGAAAGCCAAAATCGCAGCGTAGACGAGCTCCGACCGGCCTGGCTCCAAGGAATATTCGACGACGAAAGCTTGCGCACTCATCAAGCGGCTCTCCCCAAACCCCCGGCACCCATGACGGGGGGATTTGGTGAAATTGTTGAGCAATTTGACAGCGGGGATGCGCGATGGTGGGACGACCAACGCCGTGAGCGATTCTTGGAGTCTTTGTCTCCGCTGCAGGCATCGCGCTTGAACACGTTAAAGGGGGATCCGCGGGTCATGTACCGAACCGCCTATCGTCGCACCCGGAAGGGTGTCGCGACTTGGGAAATCCGGGCAGACGACATCTCCGGATGCTTGCGCACCGCCCGCGGAGGGTCCTCGAAGCAGGCGGTTGTGATGGTCGGCGACGGGAAGGCTCAAGTCCGTTGGATGACAGCCCGCGAATATGCCCGTCTGATGGGAGCCGGAGACTATGCCCTCGAAGGTTTACGCGTGAATCAGGCCCTGTTTGGGTTCGGTGACGGCGTTTGCGTTCCGGTTGTTGCATGGTTAGCCGAGCACTACTTACAACCACTCATGGCAGAGACCCGCGCGCTGGGATCAGCTAGGGACCTCGTGGTGAGCAATGCTTGAAAGCCCAGCCGAGGTAGTTCTTGCACAAGTACTGCCAGCATTGAATTGGTGGTTGGAGTCAAAACGACTCCCCAGCACGGGGATCATTCACACCAATGTAATGACTGTCGGATTGATTCTAGCGAAGCAAATGCAAATCGACTTTCCGCTTCGCAATGAAGATTGCGTCACGAAGTCGCAAGTCAGAGGGCTGAGTGGTGCCGCAATTTCTAAACTGCTAATTCAATTCGGGGAGTCACGACCATTTACGTCGGAAGGAGGCCGTACTTCTCGTGGCAGCAGAGAGTTAGCGCTCGAACTCGTGCACATTTTGAACGAAAACGTTTCGGCAGCCGGTTTCGGAGGATTGGTAGAAGCGGAGAAAGAGCGAGTTGCGTTGTCCATCCAGGAATCTTTCGTCAAACGAATCCAGGTAGATTATCTGGATAGGAAACGAATAGTCGCCGAGATCGACCCGCGATTACCGGCCAGTGCTGCGATCTCCGCGGTCCTTGAGGCTGCCATTCTTAGAGGTGGGAATTCGGCCGGAGCTGTTGCTCAACACCTCGTCGGTGCCCAGTTAGCCCTGCGATTTCCCGACGCCTTGATTGGGAATGACGGATACACTACAGCCGATCAGCAGACATCAAGACCGGGCGATTTCAGAGTCGGTGATGCTGCTATCCACGTTACGATGAGCCCAAGCGAGCGATTGATGTCGTCGCGGTGTAGAGCGAACCTTTCCAATGGTTTTCGACCGCTCGTCATTGTTCCCGAAACGCGAGTCGTAGCCGCTCGTCAACTCGCCGAGAACGCTGCAATTGGAGAACGCGTGCAAGTAATCTCTATCGAGTCTTTTGTAGGAATGAACATTGAGGAGATGGCGCTGTTCAGAGCCGATGAAGTGAAGTCTGGCCTCAAAGTCCTTCTGGAGACCTACAATGATCGGGTTCGGAACGTGGAACCCGATCCTTCACTGCAGATTGAGATCCCGGCAAATCTTTGATTGCGACTCAAATGTACTAGCAAGCTTTCAGTAAAAATGTATGCGGGATCGATGACGAAACTCTACTTCGGGGTTTCAGCAGTTAGAGAAGCGTATTCCCTCAATAGATTTGAGGATCATGAGGTTGTTCATGAATCGACTAAATGTACACGTGTGTGTATCGATCGGTGGATGCGTCGCTCATAATCGCGGTCAGCAACTTGTATCTCCAACAATCATTTTCCCCTGGTTGTTCTTGGCGACCAATTTCTTAAAAAATACCTCTTTCAGGAGACTGCCCTTAAACAGGCTGTCCTTTGATTTGACATCTTTTACAGGCCCAACTGCTTCGTAGAGAACCTCGTGTACTTCGGTCAGCTCATCTATGCTGGGCGCGGTTCGAATGTTGTTCACGCTTAGCCAACCGGAATAATTCTCCAGGTTCTTTAGGCCTAGGCTGCGCACGATGAAACCGCTGGCAATGTAGAATCTGTCGTTTGAATAGTCAGGGGAGATTGCCTGGGCATTTTCCGTTCTCAGGTATGATTCGACCGCCTCCATGAGGTCGAGTGACTTACTGTAAAGCCCCTCTGGTGCGGACTCACTAAAGACGCTCGCATATCCGGCCGTCTTTCCTAGTAGGGCTCCTGGGCGGGCGCGAGCGGTGTCAGGCCTCAACAAATGAACGGCCATAATCGCTTGGGCAAGTTCAGATATATTCCGAATTCTTGAAACCGTTGTACCAGTATTCCTATACTGCCAACGGCGGCGTTCGTAGTACCAACCCTTGGAAAGAAGATAAGTCTCGAGACGGATCTGTGTCGGCTCATTGGCGTACAGTTGGAGAGAACCTACACTTGTTTGGTTGTTCGTTCCCGTAATGATCGACTCCCGAATCGACGGGTCTTTCTCTGTAATTATCCGAATGAGAATCGTTTCAAGAAGCCGTTTTTTCGTTAGCACTTTGTCGAGATCCGATTCGTGAATAACGTGACTTGTCTGAAGTCCGTTTACAATCTGCGGGTTCTTAAGTAGCCAGCTATCATTCGTGGGTTCAGTCGCACTGTCTGATATAATAGTTATGCCATTATTCATCCACCAGAATGCAGTGTCGGAGTCTTTTGAGAGAGTATTTCGTATCGCAGAGTTCACGCCAGTCGAAGAACCCGCAAAATCTCGAACATTGACGCTGAAAAATTCGTCCCTTAGGACGTTAGTCTTACCTCTTCGAAGAAAATCCAAATACTGTTTAACAGTAACCAGGCCAAGGAACGCCTGGCTCTTGCCTCGTTGCTCCCTAATCGGCGGTTTCGAGAAGGTCATCAGCCCATCGAAGTCCGCCTCTGCACGAATCAGCTCATCGAGGCCCTCCGCCCCAATTAGGCGAATCTGAACGTCAGTGTTGTGCGGTAATAGGGAGCGAACGGATTTTTCGAGTGCTTTCTGAGTGCTCTGCAGGTGCTTATGAATTGCCCCTTCAGCGGCGTTAGCCATTAAATACACGTGAAAACTTCGAATCGGATTAAGAGATACAAGCTTTTTTTCAAACCTGCGCAATGCGCCCATTTGATTCACAACTGCATCGTTTAATGGGATAGAGCGCAAATCGATCAACGATTGTCTTGGGTCGAGGAGAGTCCCAATTGTCTCTTGCAATTTCCAGAGTGCGTCCTGGTCCCACACCTCACCCGACTTTGCCTGGGTTATTATTACATCGAATGGTACGCCCGACTGAAGCCCCTTTGGCGCGGTTGCGGTAGATAGCCCTCGTGTGTCGGAAGTGACGGTCCCGGTTTTGTTCACGACGATGTGAAAGGAATCGATTCCTCCGTCATACTTCCCGTCGACGATTCCGCTTTGGATGCTGTCCTCACCAAGTTTAAATGGCTTAAGCGCAAGTCGCGCGCAGAACTGGGTGAATGCATCCCCCCGCGTAAATTTCGGAAAATGGGTCTTGTGAAACTGATCAAAGTGGAACTCAACGATTTCTTGCGTTGCGTTTAAAGTCATATACGCAGGCTAGCGGACCAGGCCGCGCTTCCGCTCCTGTTCTCAGAACCCTTCAGTCTGATTGGTAAAACCTTGATGGGCTCGTGTAGTTCATTAGAAATCAGAGATCGTACTGTCCCCGTAACGGCCATCGCGAGCTAGGCTGCGATCGACGCTGTCGACGCGGGTCAGATTCTCGGTGAAATATCGCATGCACCACGAGTGTATCGAGTTGGCTTTAAATTATTGTCGATGGGTCCACGCTAAAATTCAGTACGTTTCGGCTCTAGAGATGGTCTTCGCAATTAGGGGCGTAGTTGGAGTCGGAATCCACCAGCTTCGAGGAGCGAGCGGGCTATGTAGTGCGTCAGGTTTCGGAAGACCAAGGCTGTGCCGCGGAGGTGCTCTAGAGCCAATAGTGCCTGAAAGTCGCTGGCGAATAGGGGATCACTAATCGGTTGCATGGAGCACGAGCATCAAATGCGGTCGAACTGATTGTTCAAGCGCTATACATTCTCGGAATGGCTCGCCGTCCTGCGAGTAAATTAGGTCGAAACTTCGACGGATGGTATCGGCGGCGCGTGCTGGTTACCCAATACGGTCAATTTGCGGGAAGCAACGGCGCATCTCACGAATCATGATTGCAGCAGATTGTTCGTCAAACTGGAGAGTTTGGCTGGTCTTCGGCAGAGATTCCCGGAAGTCAGAACCAAATGTTGAGAGTTGCAAGAATCTGGTTCCGACCGGGCTGTCGACGACCTGCAGAAGACAATCTACTTCTGTCGGATGAATCCTGACGTTTTGCGTTCCGATGTTTATCGAACGAATTCGTGCCATTATGTACTCGCCATTCTGGATGTATTTTCGCGTGTTGTCAGTATGGCGTGGCGGCGTATAAGCAGCAATACCGCGTCGGGCAAGATGGCTGGTTAGAATTCGTTCCGCTGACACCCCGCATCCGTGGGCGCCGCCGGCGTCTACCCCCTCGGTACAGTCAAAGGGACCACCACCCTCAGCTCAGGAGTACCATGCCCGGTTTCGCCGTCATCGACTTCGAGACCACCGGACTCTTCGCGGGTGGCCAAGACCGCGCCATCGAGGTCGCCGTCGCGCATGTCAGCGCTGACGGACAGATCGAAGGGCAGTGGGAGACGCTCATTAACCCCGGGCGGGACCTCGGTCGTCAGGATATTCACCGCGTGCGCGCCGCCGATGTCATGAATGCGCCCAGCTTCGTCGAGATTGCCCCACAGCTCGTGGCGCTGCTGGACGGCCGCGTCATTGTGGCCCACAACGCCGCGTTCGACACCCGCTTTTTACTCGCCGAACTCGCCCGCGCCGGCTACCCGATTTTCGAACCGGTGATCAGCCTGTGCACTATGCAGCTCGCCCGCGACTTTCTACCCGGCACCGGCCGGTCGCTCGCCGACTGCTGCGCCTCCTACGACATCGATCTCACCGGTGCCCACCGAGCCTCGGTTGATACCTGCGCCACCGCCCAACTGCTCAGCCACTACATCACCGGTGCCGCCGATCCGATCCTGTGGGCCGACGCCCTCGACCGTGCCGCCGCCTACCGCTGGCCGACCCTGTCGTTGCCGGAGCGCCCGTGGTACCCGCGGCCGGATTTCGCGACAGAGCAGACGGCATCCGCTTTTCTGGAACGCATCAGTGTGCGGCTGCCCGAGATCACCGGGCCGGCCGAACACCAGGACTACCTCGCCCTGCTCGATCGCTGCCTGCTGGACCGAAAGCTCTCCGCCCACGAAGCGCAGGCGCTCGTACAGCTCGCCGAGGAGCTCGGCCTCAGCCGCCACCGGTGCGAGCTGCTGCACGGGGAGTATTTCGCCGCGCTCGCCCGCATCGCCTGGGCCGACGGCGTGCTCACAACGGATGAGATGGCCGACCTCGTCGACGTCGCCAACCTGCTCGACATCTCAGCGGATGCCCTTGACGCCGCACTCGACCAGCCGGAAACGGCAGTCGTCACCGTGACGAGTACACACTTCGAACTGCACCTCGGCGACCTCGTGGTACTGACCGGCGAGATGACCCGACCCCGCAGCGACTGGGAGTCGGAGTTGCTGGCCCGCGGCTTCGCGCCGAAAAGTGCGGTGACCAAAAAGGTGACGCTGCTCGTGGCCGCCGACCCGGACTCGCTCTCGGGCAAGGCGCGCAAGGCCCGCGACTACGGAATTCCGATCGTGGGAGAGGCCGCCCTGGCCCGGCTGGCGGGGGCGTTCCCTCTGCTCTGACTTCCGGTTGTTCGCCGGCTCCGGCGTGATTTGGCGACGGAGCAGGCGGCATCCGCTTTGTTAGGGCGTGTCGACGATCTGCTTGCCGAGCGGCGTGAGCGCGACCGGAATCAGCTTGAAGTTGGCGATGCCGAACGGGATGCCGATGATCGTCACGCAGAGGGCGATGCCCGAGAGCAGGTGCTCGAGGGCGATCCACCAGCCGGCCAGAATCACCCAGACGACATTGCCGAACAGTGACGCGGCTCCGGCGCCCGGGGCGTCGACCACGGTCTTGCCGAACGGCCAGAGCGCGTAGACGCCGATGCGTGCCGCGGCGATTCCCCAGGGGATCGTCACGATGAGAATGCACATGATTGCGGCTGCCAGAATGTAGCCGAGAAACAGCCAGAAGCCTGACAGCACGAGCCAGATGATGTTGAGAAGGGTCTTCATGGTGGTTCCATTCTCGCAGGTCGCCCGTGCCGGGCACGGTGCGGGAGACACACGTGGCACGATTGCAGGACTCCGGGCAAGATAGAGGCCATGGCCCACCGTCAACGGCACCGTTCCGATGCTGACCCCGTAACCGACCGGGCGGATAAGACCTGCGCGTCGTGTGGGCGACGCATCGAGTGGCGTGCGAAGTGGGCCAACAATTGGGACTCGGTGAAGTACTGCTCGGCAGCCTGCCGCTCACACGGGATCAACACGACAGACCTCCAGCTCGAAACGACCATCGTGTCATTGCTGCACAAAAGCGCGCACGATGCCACGATCTGTCCGTCTGACGCGGCGCGCGCCATCGGCGGCGAGGAGTGGCGCGACCTGATGGAGCCTGCCCGACGAGCCGCACGACGCATGGTCGCCCGCGGCGAATTACAGATCACCCAGGGCGGCGTCGTGGTCGACCCGTCAACCGCCAAGGGTGCAATTCGGTTGCGAACGCCGCGATAAGCGTTCCGTACCACATAAAAAGGAGCACACAAAAATGACAGTGACCTGCGACATGATGGTCTCGGAGGACGGCTACGCGGCCGGCGTGAATCAGAGCCTGCAGCATCCGCTGGGCGAGGACGGCGAACGACTGGCCCGCTGGCGTTTCGAGCGGCCCGATGAGAATGCGGCAGAGATCGCCGCCATCGCCACCGCGGGCGCCTACATCATGGGGCGCAACATGTTCGGGCCTGGCCGTGGCGAGTGGGACGACGAGTGGACGGGCTGGTGGGGCGACGACCCGCCGTACCACGCGCCGGTGTTCGTACTGACGCACTACCCGCGGGCTCCGCTCGTGATGCAAGGCGGCACGACCTTCACGTTCGTGACCGCTGGCATCCTGGCGGCGCTGGAGCAGGCTCGCGCCGTTGCGGGCCATCGCAAGGTGGCGATTGCGGGTGGGGCCGCGACGGCGCGGCAATTTCTGTCCGCCGGGCTGATCGACGAATTGCGGCTGCACGTAGCGGCGGCGGTGCTCGGCGCCGGCGAGCCCTTGCTGGCGGGACTGGAACACCTCAACCTGGAACAGGTCAGCTCGGTGGAGCGAGAGCTGGTCACCCACGTGACGTATCGGGTGGTGCGCTGAAGGGATTGTCCCGCCCACGTGAGACGCCATTCGTGGGAGCATGACGCATGCCCAACTTCGTAAGCGAGATCGTCACCCAGACTGTGCAGCAAAACAACTGGTGGCTGAACGGTGGCGGGTGGTTCGTGTTAGCCCTGGTGAATGCGGGCCTGGCCGAACAGAAGAACCGTTCCCGCTGGAACTGGTTCGTTCTCTCGCTGTTTCTCGGGCCGGTGGCCACGTTCTTTATTGTTGTCTGGGAACCGCTGACCCAGCCGCCACTCGAACTCCGGAATCCGTTTGAGAAGGCCGACGGACGTTACCTCACCCTGGCCATAATGTCGCTGGTGATCACCGTCGGCCTGGTGTTGTTCGCGATAGCCGGGCAGGCTTGGTACGTGTGGGTGGCCAGCGCGGTCAGTGCCGCGGCCCTCGTCGCATTTCTCGTGCTGTTCCAACGCGCACGCTCCAAGCGGATGCTGGCGCTGAGGCACGCAAACGGCGCCTGACACAGAGTTGCCATGATCGGTCGGCGGTGTCTGGGAGCCAGCCCTGAGCATCCGTTCTGGGGTAACGCTCGAGGCCATCGCTGGGTATCGTTAGACCTATCGCTGTATATCGTTCGCACGTCATACCGAGGAGGCAATCATGGGCAACACATTCCCCACCGGCGGGTTCAACGCCGCCAACATGGACGGCATCTGGCAGGCCATGGAACAGTTCCGCTCCCGATTCGAGAAGCAGGCAGGCACAGCCACCCGAGCCGGTCGCGGTGAGGTGCGCACGGCGGTGCTCGCCCTGCTGGCGGAGCAGCCGATGCACGGCTACCAGATCATCCACGAAATCGAAGAGCGCAGCGGCGGCACCTGGAAGCCCAGCGCCGGCTCGGTCTACCCCACGTTGCAGCTACTGGCTGATGAGGGCCTGATCAGCGCCGAAGAGAACAACGGTCGCAAGATCTACTCGCTCACCGATGAGGGTCGCGCGGCAGTCGCTGACGCCGACACGAGCGCCCCGTGGGCCGCGACGAGCTCCACCGGGTCACACACCCACACTGCGCTGCCGAAGGCGGGCATCGAACTCGCCCAGGCTGCTGCTCAGGTGGGTCGCACCGGATCGCCGGAACAGATCAAAGAGGCTGTAACCGTGCTCGACGACGCGCGTCGCAAGCTCTACTCGATCCTCGCCCAGGACTGACGGGTGCCGCTGGCTCGTCGAGGTAGCTACGATTCGAATTCGGGCGCGGGCAACATGCGCGCCCGGTACCGCCGCATTCTGCGTTTTGCCAGCTGGTATCTCGCCATAACGTGGTGGTTCGAGTTGTTCCTGCCTCGCATCGGGCTGGTGAAGATCGCCGAGCGCACGCGCTCCAAGCGGATGCAGCGCTTCGCGAAGGGTTTTCACGTGCTCGCGGCCGACCTTGGCGGTCTCATGATCAAGGTCGGGCAGTTCATGTCATCGCGCCTTGACGTGCTGCCACCCGAGATCACTAAAGAGCTCGAGGGGCTGCAGGACGAAGTCGCGCCGGTATTGTTTGCGGCCATTCGCGCTGCTGTCGAGGCGGAGCTGGGCATGCCGCTCGAACGGGCCTTTACGTCGGTCGACGAGACTCCGGTAGCGGCGGCATCCCTCGGGCAGGCACATCGCGCCCGGCTCACCGCGCTCGATGCTGCTGACACGGGGCTCGACGGGGTCATTATCAAGGTGCAGCGCCCGGGAATCGACGAAATCATCGACGTCGACCTTGCCGCCCTGCGCAAGGTGGGAGGCTGGCTCAGCCATGTGAAACTCGTCTCCAACCGGGTCGACATGCCGGCGCTGGTCGAAGAGTTCGCACAGACGAGTCTCGAAGAGATCGACTACCTGCACGAGGCGAGCAGCTCCGAACGTTTCGCAGCGGCCTTTCCCGATGACGACCGAGTCGGCGTTCCCGGTGTCGTCTGGGAACGAACCACCCGCAAGGTGCTCACTCTCGAAGATGTCACGGCGATCAAGATCACCGACGTCGACGCCCTGATCAAGGCCGGCATCGACCCGGCCGAGGTGGCTCCGGTCTTCGCCGAGGTCATGTTCGACCAGATGTTCACGAGGGGCTTCTTTCACGCCGATCCGCACCCCGGCAACATCTTCGTCACCCCGGACGCCGACAGCGAGCGCGGCTGGCAACTCACCTTCATTGACTTCGGCATGATGGGCGAGGTGCCCACGAGCACGCGTACCGGACTGCGCAAAATGCTCATCGCGGCCGCCTCACGCGATGGGCGCGGCCTGGTCAATGCCATGAACGATGTCGGCGTGCTCCTTCCCTCGGCCGAGACGACCGAGCTCGAACGGGCCATGACCACTCTGTTCGCCCGGTTTGGTGGTATGGGTTTCGCCGAGTTGCGCGAGGTGGACCCGCGAGAGTTCCGCGAATTCGCGGTGCAGTTCGGCGACGTGGTGCGCTCGCTGCCGTTCCAGCTGCCCGAGAACTTTCTGCTCATCATCCGAGCCATGTCGCTCACCTCCGGCGTGGCCAGCGCGCTCAATCCCGCCTTCAACCTCTGGGATTCGGTCGAGCCCTACGCGGCGCAGCTGCTGCGCGACGAGAGCGGCAACTTCGTGCAGGACATCGCGAAGCAGGCAACGGAGACGGTCGGCATCGCCGTTCGCCTGCCCAAGCGCCTCGACGGATTGATCACCCGGATCGAAGACGGCTCCGTTGCGGTTGCCAGCCCGGGTCTCGAGAAGCGCGTCGCCCGCCTCGAGCGCACCCTGCGGCAAGCCGTGTCGGCGCTCCTGTTCGGCGCCCTGCTCATCGCCGGCGTGCTGCTGCGAGCGGATGATGCGGTGCTGGGCACCGTCTTAATGGTCGCGTCGGTCGTCCCCCTGCTGCACACGCTGTTCGCGGGGCGTCGCGGGTTCTGAACGGAGCGTAGCCGTTTGGTCGTCCGGCAAAAACTTGCAGTCGACCCGTCCCCGCGTGTTCCAGGGCCGGTCGGAGCAGTCGGCGGTGCCGGCTGCGGCATCCGTTTCACGGCCCAGAGCGGCACAACCCCTGCGATTTGGGCCGCGGGCGACATTCCACCTCGGAATTACGGGGACGTTTTTTCGTCGCGCGGCGCTAACAAATTGCAGGAGTTATGCGCAGAGAGCGCCCAGGAGCCGGCTTTTATACCGGGCGGGCGGCATCCGTTCGCGGCGAACGCTCCCGGATACCGGGCAGGCCCACCAAATCGGCGCTCACCTGCCAGAGCCGGGCCGCAGCCGCGGTGTCGTCGCTGGCGGCCGACGACTTTCTGGGCCGCTTATTGGTGAAGTAGCAGGCGGACCCCCCCCGCTCAAAAGTGGTCGCCACGTAAATCGAGGTGACTGCGCCCTTTGCGGGAGGCTTCATGAACGGTCGCAACAGTGGCACGAGCAGGCGCTGGGCCCGCACGGGATCCTCGACGCCGAACCTCGTACTCACGAGCCCCGGATGCACGGCGTTCGCGGTGACTCCGGTTTCCGACAGGCGCGGAACCAGCGCGTCGGTGAACATGACGTTGGTGAGTGTGGACTGGTTGTCGGCCCCCGAACCGGAGTACTCCCGCTCGCCCGGCAGGTCGTCGAAATCGAGCCGGCCCATGGCCTGCGCGTTCCAGACCGTCGTCGTGCACGGCGGCGGCAATGCAGCGCCTCGCCTAGGCGCCATCCCGTGGATAAAAACGGGCCGCGTCATCTACTGGGGCGACCTCGACTCCGACGGATTTACCATTTTGCACGCGCTCCGCTCGGGCTGCGACAACGTCACGAGCACACTCATGGACGAGGCGACCCTGCTGCAATTTCGCGACCTCTGGGTGCCGGAACCGAAGGCCGCCGGCGGAACGTATTCGACGCTGACGGCGGGGGAGCAGACCGCGCTCGAGCGCATCCGCTCGGAGGGAAACGTGCGCCGCGAGCAGGAACGCATCGACTGGACCTACGCATTGCCCCGGCTACTCACCCTCGCCGCGAACCCCTCTTAGGTACCCCGCGGGTCGCAAAGTATGTCACGGCTGAGCGATCGTGACCGAAAGTCAGGGTATTCGGAGAAAATCGTGAGGTTTCATTCAAAAATGCGGTGCAAGCTAGCGACCTTGCCCGCGCCGACCCGAAGCGCGCGAGCCCGAAACCCGGCGAGCCGGCGTACCTAGCGCCGCGTCCTCGCTCCCGATGAAGGATATGCGCCAAAAAAACTTCGAAACTTCCCATGCTCGTACCGTCCGCAAATCCCCAAAACGCGGGCACCAGATTATCTTCGCCGCCAGTGCCGTGCTGGTCGTCACCGGCCTCGTCGCCGGCAGCGAATTCGCCGCCCAGTCGGCTGATGCCAAGCAAGACAGGATCGCAGCCACGACCGCACTCGCCGAGAGCACCGGCCGCCAGATTGAACAACTCGACTATTACGCCCAGCGCGGCGAGGCACTCAGCCGCGACAGCGCATCCGCTGCCCTCTCGCAAGCCAACTTGGTCATTGCCGCCAGCGTGAGCAAAGTGGATGCCTCCACCCTCACCTCGGTAGCCAGCTCGCTCGCCAGCTACGAGATCATGCCGATCGACCAGCTCGAAGACCTCACGGCCCAGGCGAAGACGCAGACCGTCGCAGTTGCTGCGGCCACCGCCGAAGTCGACCGGGTCGCAGCTGAAGTTGCTGCAGCCGAGGCCGCTGCGGCCGCCGCCGCTGAAGCCGCTCGAATGGAGTCCCTCGCGGGCGGCAATACCGTCGACGGTGCCCGCGCCACAGCGCGTTCGATGGCCGCCTCCCAGTACGGCTGGGGCGAGGATCAGTTCAGCTGCCTCGACCGGCTGTGGCAGAAGGAATCGGGCTGGTCCTACTCGGCCCTGAACTCCAGCAGCGGTGCGACCGGCATTCCGCAGGCGCTGCCGGGCAGCAAGATGGCGTCGGCCGGCACCGACTGGGCCACCAACGCCACGACGCAGATCAGCTGGGGCCTGGGCTATATCAAGGCCTCCTCCTATGGAACGCCGTGTGCGGCCTGGTCGCACTCGCAGTCCGTCGGCTGGTACTGACCGACCGCCGTCGACACCAAACCGTAGCGAAGATCGGGCCGCTCATCAGTTCTTTCGTGCCGCCGCAGGTTCTGCGGCGGCACGGCTGGGGCGCTGGGGCCAGCGCTACGATGAGAAAGTAAGGGAACTCCACGTTTGAGTTCGACTGGTACACCGAAGTACCCGTTGCAGGATCCCTGCGCAGATATTTGATGGAGGCGTTTTTTCGATGTCGTCTGGTTTCACCCCTACGGGTCTAGCCCCGGTAGACCCCACACTCGAGTCGTTCATAACTGATTATTATGAGCATTTGACGGACGAAGACGCGGCGCACTATTCCCCGCCAGTATTGCAAGCCCGAGCGCGAGCCCATTGGAAGGTCGCGCAGTACCGGGTGCCCAAAACGGCCTCGGTCGAGATTCAGAATGAGCCCGGACGCAGCGTCATCTATATCGTCACCGACGACATGCCCTTCCTGGTGGATTCGGTCACCGCCGAGCTGGTGCGCCAGCACTCCGCCATCCACCTCGTCGTGCACCCGCTGCTCATCGTGGCCCGCAGCAAGGCCAGCAATGAACTCGTCGACATCAACCGCATTCCGGCCGGTGTTGGCGTCTCCAGCGGTGATACCTCGGCGATGCCCAATATTGCCCACCTGATCGCCACCGGCGATGACGCCTCGCACCTCGAATCGTGGATCGCCATTGAGATCGACAGTGCGAGCGACGAGGAGCAGGCCCTGCTGGTGGCTGGCGTGACAGCCGTTCTCGGCGATGTTCGCGCCGCCGTCGCGGACTGGCCGCTCATGCGCACCAAGGCGATGCAGATCGCGAACGCCCTCGACAAGGTCGTCGGCGCCGATCAGGTCAAGGACCTCGCCCAAACCCAGCAGCTGTTGCACTGGCTCGACGAGGGCAACTTCACCTTTCTCGGCTACCGCGAATACAACCTCGAGACGCGGGACGGCGAAGACGTCCTCACCCTGATCGACGGCAGCGGACTTGGCCTGCTGCGTTCCGCCGACGATCGTCACCAGATTCAGCATCTAACGGATGCCGGTCGGCAGAAAGCGCGCGAGCGCACCGCCCTGGTGATCACCAAGGCCAACTCGCGCTCCACCGTGCATCGCCCCGCCTACTTCGACTACATCGGCATCAAGAGTTTCGACGCCGCCGGTCAGGTCAGCGGAGAACAGCGCTTCATCGGCCTGTTCGCCGCGAGCGCCTACACGAGCTCGGTCACTGCCGTTCCTGTGCTGCGCGAAAAGGTCAAGGCCGTCATGACCGAGGTCGGTTTTCCGCTCGAGTCGCACAGCGGCAAAGACCTGCTCGGCATCATGGAAACCTACCCGCGTGACGAATTGTTCCAGATCGAAGTTCCCGACCTGATCACCGCGTCGCTCGCCATCCAACGTCTGCAGGAGCGGCGACGCACCCGGCTGTTCCTGCGCCCCGACATCTACGGCCGGTTCATGTCGGCCCTGGTCTACCTGCCGCGTGACCGCTACAACACCGCCGTGCGCCTGCGCATTGAGAAGGAATTGCAGGAGACCTTCCACTCGGAGGCCCTCGACTTCGAAGCGCGCATGACCGAATCGGCACTCGCGAGACTCTTCTATCGCATCCGCTTGCCAAAGGATGTCGCCGCCGACACGGTCGATGCCGCCGCCCTGGAACACCGTCTCGCCATGGCCGTGCGGTCCTGGCCCGAGGGGATCAGCGACGAACTCCGCGAGACACACTCGGTCGAGGAAGCCGAGCGCCTGGCCGCTGTCTGGGCTGAAGCTTTTCCCGATAGCTACCGGGTCGATTATGAAATTGCCGATGCCCTCGAAGACATCGGGCGGTTCGAGGCCTGCGCTGCGCCGGTGAGAGCATCCGCTGACCTGCGCACCCGCCCTGGACTGCACGTCTACCGGCCTCACAGTGTCGGTGACCCCGCCGAAGACGCCCGCATCAAGCTGTACATGACCGAGCCGAAGAGCCTCAGCCAGATTCTGCCGTTTCTGCAGAACCTTGGCATCGAGGTCCTCGACGAGGTGCCGTTCGACATCGAAACCGCTGACGGGCGCCGCTTCTACCTGTACGACCTGGGCCTGCACTACCCGGCCGGAGTCGACCCGATCGCGACCGGGACTCTGCTGGCCGACTCGTTTGGTGCTGCGATCAGCGGCGCCATCGAGTCCGACAGCCTCGATCGCCTGGTTCTGCAGGACGGCCTGCCGTGGCACCGCGTCGTCATCCTGCGCAGCTACGCCAAATATCTGCGCCAGATCGGCAACACCAACTCCTACGGTTTCGTCGCCAACGCCCTGCTCGCCAACCCGGCCGTTACGCGTGGCCTGGTGTCACTATTCGAAGCCCGATTCGACCCAGATCTCGCCGACGATGAGCGGATGCTGCGCGTCGCCGACGTGCGCGACCAGCTCACCCTGGCCATGGAGCAGGTCGCGACCCTCGACGCCGACCGGGTGCTGCGCACCCTGATCACGCTGATCGAAGCGTCGCTTCGCACTAACTTCTTCCAGTACAAGCCGTATCTGAGCATTAAACTCGATCCGTCGCAGATCGAGCAGATGCCCTCACCGCGACCGATGTACGAAATCTGGGTGTACTCGCCGCGCGTCGAGGGCGTGCACCTGCGGTTCGGCAAGGTTGCCCGGGGTGGCCTGCGCTGGTCGGACCGCCGCGAGGACTTTCGCACCGAGGTGCTCGGGCTGGTCAAAGCGCAGACGGTCAAGAACGCCGTCATTGTGCCGACCGGTGCCAAGGGCGGATTCTTCGCCAAGAAGCTGCCAGATCCGGCACTGGACCGGGCGGCGTGGATGGCCGAGGGCATCGCGAGCTACCAAACCTTCGTGCGCGGGCTGCTCGATTTGACTGACAACCTCGTGGCAACGCCCGAGGGTGAACGGGTTGTTCCGCCGAACCGCGTGGTCAGCCACGATGACGCGGACACCTACCTCGTCGTCGCGGCCGACAAGGGAACCGCCTCGTTCTCGGATATCGCCAACGAACTCGCCGCTGAGTACGGTTTCTGGCTCGGCGACGCCTTCGCCTCTGGCGGTTCGGTCGGATACGACCACAAGGAGATGGGCATCACGGCCAAGGGCGCGTGGGAGTCGGTCAAACGCCACTTCAGCGAGCTCGGCGTCGACGCCCAGTCCGAGGAGTTCACCGTGGTCGGCGTCGGCGACATGTCCGGCGACGTGTTCGGCAACGGCATGCTGCTCTCCAAGCACACCAAGCTCGTCGCGGCCTTCGACCATCGCCACATCTTCCTGGACCCGACCCCCAACCCGGCGCTTTCCTTTGCCGAGCGCAAGCGGTTGTTCGAACTGCCGCGTTCCTCCTGGGCCGACTACGCGACCGACCTGATCAGCGCCGGCGGCGGCGTCTTTCCGCGCCAGTCCAAGGTTGTTCCGATCTCGGCTGAGGTACAGGTCGTGCTCGGTTTGCCCGAGGGCACGACGCACCTGAGCCCGCCGGAGCTGCTGCGCGCAATTCTGCTGGCCCCGACCGATCTGCTCTACAACGGCGGAATCGGCACCTACGTGAAGGCCAGCACCGAGACCGCAGCGCAGGTTGGCGATAAGGCCAACGATTCCATTCGCGTCGACGGCAAGGACCTGCGAGTCAAGGTCGTCGGTGAGGGAGGAAACCTCGGCTTCACCCAGCTCGGGCGCATTGAAGCTGCCCTCAATGGCGTCATTCTCAACACCGACGCGATCGACAACTCGGCCGGAGTGGACTGCTCCGACCACGAAGTCAATATCAAGATCTTCGTGGACCGTATGGTCGCCGCCGGCAAGCTCGACCCCGCCGAACGGGCCGAGTTTCTGGCCGAGATGACCGACGAGGTCGGCCGCCTGGTTCTGGTCGATAACGTCGATCAGAACATTCTGCTGCTCAACGACCGGGTCCTCGTCAATAACTGGAGCCCGAGCTACGAGCGCCTGATGAACTGGCTCGAAGCATCCGGCGATCTGCAGCGTGAGCTCGAGGCACTGCCGACGACGGCCACGCTGCGCGAGCGCCTCGACCAGGGCCAGGGGCTGACCAGCCCCGAGCTCAGCGTGCTGGCGGCCTACGCCAAGATCGAACTGGCCAACGCGCTGCGCGACAGCGATCTGGCCGATGACCCGTGGTTCGGCAGCACCCTGCGCTGGTATTTCCCGACGCACCTGTCTGAACGTTTCGATGCCGAGTTGGATACGCATCCGCTTCGCCGGGAGATCATCGCGACGGTCGTAGCGAACGACATGATCAACCTGGGCGGCATCACCTTCGCGTTCCGCACGATGGAGGAGACGTCGGCGAACCAGGCGACGATCGCGCGAGCCTTCGTGGCCCTCCGGGAGATTTTCGAGTTGAACGAGATGGTAGACGAGCTCAACGCGCTGCCGTCATCGTTCCCGACCGAGAAGTGGACGGCGATTCACCTCGACATTCGCCGGCTGCTCGACCGTGCGGTGCGTTGGCAGGTTAACCATGGGGGCAATATGCCCGTCGCCGGGGTGATCGCAAAGTACCAGCCGCAGGTCGCGCTGATGCGCGAGCACCTCGGGGAATACCTGCAGGGCGCCGACCTCAAACGCCTCGAAACCCAGCAGGAGCAGGCCAAAGAATGGGGCCTGCCCGACGATCTCGGTCGCCGCTGGTCGGAACTCTTCGAGGCGTACGCGCTGCTGGACGTGGCCAAGGTCGCCGCCCGGTCCAACCTTCCGGTCACCGAAGTCGCGGCCATCTACTATGCGGTGTACAACCGGTTCGGTGTCGACAACCTGCTGGAGCGCATCACCAAGCTGCCCCGCAAGGACCGTTGGCAGGCCCTCGCCCGTGCTGCCCTGCGCGACGACTTGTACTCCACGGTCGCCGACATGGCCAGGTCCGTGCTCGATGAAACGGATGCCGGCGCCCCCGACGAGCGCCTCCTCGCCTGGGAAGCACTCAACGCCGAACAGCTCGGCCGGGCGCGCAGCGTGTTCGAGGAGGTCAACTCCCTCGCGCAGGACGACATGGCGTCCTTGTCGGTCGCCGTGCGGCTGCTGCGCTCCATCGTGCGCCGCTGACCGACTAGCCCGCTGAAGCGCTGGAGCATCCGTTCGAGGGTGCTCCAGCGCTTTGTTGACGGCGATCCGCCGTCTCAGCCGCGCGACGGCAAGTTGTTGATCCAGTCGCCGAGCATGCTCGCGGTGACGTGCCAGGACCCGGCTGTTAACGGTAGAAAAACTCTTTGGAGGGCACTAGATCAACGAGACGATCAGAATGGCAATGGCCAGCCAGAGCGGCATCGCCACAACCACGAGGATGAGGCCACCCCACTGCAACCGGGTATAGGTCTGCCCGGCGTCGCCGCGTTTGCGGGTGCGCACGATGTCAACCACCGAGACGACCATGCCGATGAACAACAGTGGCGACACGGTCAGCAGCGCAAACAGCAGGCGGGGGTCGGTCGGGAGTGACACGCAGACGGCGATGCCCAGAGCGCTGTACAGCACGAACAGAACGATGCTCACCCACAACGAGAGCGGAAGGCGTCGAGTCGGCTGGGCGGTTATTGCGTGCATGGTGCGACCCCCATTGGTATCTGCGATTTTTGACAGTAGCACGAAGCCGGTCAGTCGCCGGGCATGCTCAGCTGATGCGGCCGAGCGCCACGAGCTTCGTGCGCACCTCGGCGTCGCTCGGCTCCACCATGTGAGTGTCGTCGGGAAACACAATGACCGGAATGTTGGTGCGGCCGCTGATGGCGCGGGCGCGGTCGGCGCCATCCTCGACGAGCAGCAGGTCGACATAGTCGTAGTCCACCTCGAGGCGGTCGAGCAGTGACTTGGAACGACGGCAGTCGCCGCACCACTGGGCTCCATACATCGTGATGCGAGCAGCGGGGGCAATGGTTTCAGTCATGCTAACGATCCTAGGCGGCGCGCCTGTGTGCCGCGGGTGGACATCCGTTTCAGTCGTGCAGGTGGTCAACCTGCCAACCGGTGGACTGCTCCAGCAGGTCCAGAATATTCTGAGCGGATGCCCGCGCCTCGGCCGCGCCGCGCGCATCGACGACGTCGATCGCCAACGGCAGGCTTTCGCCGAACTTGGCAATCTCCACCTCGACCCGACCGCCGTCCGGCAGTGCAATGAACGCGTCCGCGGCCGATGTGCCACTGACCTCTCGGCTGAGTGCGGTCGCGATGGCCCACAGGGCATCGGGCTTGGTGCGCTGAACCTGGGCAACGATCGTGGCCGTGAAAGTCATGGGTCTCCGAACTTGGGGATGAGGGACCCAATCAGTAAAGCAGTACCCGTACCCTGAAACCATGCCTTCTTATCGCGTCACCATGAGTATCGACTCCCTGCACCCGGGAACGGAACCCGCCTCGGTCGTGCCGCGGGCCGCAGCGGCGGCGGCCGAATTCACCACGGTGGAGGCCTCCGACCTCACCATCGTCGCCGGCGCGGCCCGGGTCATCGTGCGTTTCACAGCGGATGACGCGGCGTCGGCCCTGCGGATCGGCGCCCACGTGGTGGCCGACCTGCGCGTCGTCGCCGAGTTGCGGGCGTCCCTGATCACCGAGCGCGTGAAGGGTACCTGGGTGCCGGTGCGCTGAACCGGCGAGGGCGTGGGGACAATACGTTACCCACGTCCTCACCCGGTGGCTTGCTCGACGGGCGCGGCCACCTGCCAAGTCAGGTTCTGGGCCGAGGCCTGCTGCCGGTCCAGAGAGAGCTGAAACATGAACACGTCGGTCGAAGTTCCGTTCGCACGCCCCAACGACAACGGTTTCAACACAAAGAATCTTCCTACCCCGAACTAGGGGTATTGGTCCGTGCTGCGTCAGACCACCGGGTCCATCGAGCTCAGATGGCAGGCGTCGTTCCACATCTGCAGCACCCGGTTCTCGCGTTCCCAGCCGAGGGTGGAGACGGTTGCAGTGCCGAGGCTGAGGTTCTTGCCGGCGATTGCCGGCAGGCCCATCCAGCGCGCGGTCATGATACGCAGAAAATGTCCGTGGGCGAAGACGGCGACACGACCCTCGGCGGCGAGGCATTCCTCGATCGCGAGGTCGGCTCGCGCCCCCACCTCATCGACGGTCTCACCGCCCACAATTGGGTTACCCCACACGGTCCAGCCGGGTATCTCAGAGCGGATGTCCACGGTGCGTCGGCCCTCATAGACCCCGTAGTCCCATTCGAGCACGTCGTCGCTCGCCACGCCCTGGCTGGAGTACCCGGCCCGCTCCATGGTCTCCCACGCGCGCACGAGCGGGCTGGAGTAGACCCGATCGAAATGCTGGCCGTCCAGCATCTCGCCGAGGGCATCCGCTTGTTGACGGCCGAAATCGGTCAGTGGAACGTCGGTGCGCCCGGTGTGCTGGCCGGAGATGCTCCATTCCGTCTGCCCGTGGCGAATAAGAACGATGTCGTTCTGGGTCATGCTGCTCCCTCGCGGTTGCCGCTGTGCGGCAGGTCAAGTCTACGTTTCGACCCAGCCACAGGTGCCCCGACGGGGGAACGGACGACCCGCCTGCTACGTTTAATACGTCAGTGCAAACGCCCTGAGCCACAATGTTGTAGCAAATCAGGGGGAACCATCGTGTCAACTGCCACCGAGAAGCGCGCAAGCGGCCCAGCCGCTGCGTTCATGCGCCCGATAAATTCGCTCGTCGAACGATTCATTCCGAGCGCGCTCGTGTTCGTGATCGTGCTGACCGTGATCGTGGCGATTCTGGCCCTGGTGCTCACCGATTCCGGCCCGATCGATGTCGTGCGCAGTTGGGGCGACGGTCTCGCGGGGCTGCTCGCCTTCATGACCCAGATGGCCCTCGTGCTGCTGCTCGGGCACATTCTGGCCAACACGACCCCGGTGCACCGGCTGCTGGTTCGTCTGGGTGCTGTGCCACGCACGGCGCTTCAGGCCTACGTTTTCGTCTTCACCATCGCCGCGGTGGCGTGCCTGATCACCTGGGGCCTCGGCCTCGTAGTCGGGGGGCTGCTCGCCAAGGAGGTGGCTTTTCAGCTGCGCGCGAAGGGCGTTCCGGTGCACTTCCCGCTCCTGGTTGCCGCCGGCTACTCCGGCTTTGTGATCTGGCACATGGGATATTCCGGGTCGGGACCGCTCACCGCCGCCACCGAGGGCTCCTTCCTGGCCGAGCAACTGGGGCGCACCATTTCGCTCAGCGACACCACATTCTCGCTGTGGAATATTTTGGCGGCCGTCGCCACCATCGTGGTGGTCGCGCTGGCGCTGGCCCTCGTCGCCCCGCGGCGTAACGCCCCGATCTTCGTGCTTGAGGTCGATGCCCGCGATAAGCAGGTCGCCGAGGAATCGGTCGTGACGCCCGCTGACCGGCTCGATGCCAGCCGCATAATGACCCTGATCGTGGGGCTCGCCCTCGTCGCCTACCTGGTCGTTCACTTCGTCGAGGGCGGTACCCTCACGCTCGACATCGTCAACTGGACATTCCTCGCGCTCATATTCCTGCTGGTGCGTAACCCGTTCGAACTGATTCGGCTGACCAAGGATGCCGCCTCCAACGTCGGCGATATCCTGCTGCAGTTTCCGCTGTACGCCGGCATCCTCGGCATGATGGTCGGATCCGGGCTGATCGGGGTATTCTCTGACTTCTTCGTGAACGTGTCGACTCCGGCGACGTTTGGCGTGATGGCGTTGCTGGCGGCCGGACTGGTGAACTTCTTCGTGCCCTCCGGCGGCGGCCAATTCGCCGTGCAGGGCCCGATCATGCTCGACGCGGCCGAACGGCTCGGCGTTGACCCCTCCGTCGCCATCATGGCCGTCTCCTACGGCGACCAGTGGACCAACATGATTCAGCCGTTCTGGGCGCTTCCGCTTCTGGCGATCGCCGGGCTGAAAATGCGCGACATTCTTGGTTACACCACGATCACTTTTCTGGCGGCCGGTCTGGTCTTCATCGCGACGATGTTCATCGTCGGTGCCGGCTAACCCGGCGCAGACTGGATGCCGCCTGCGTATATCCCAATTTGCGATAGAAGTTCAATTTCAACGCGGGCGAGAGCCGTAGGCTTGTCTCAAAGCCATCAAGTCTGAGACGGGTGCCATGAGGGTCATTAGTTACAACCTCCGCAAGAATCGTGCCAGCGGCGAACTGGTCGCGCTGTCCGAGCGTTACAGTCCCAACATTCTCTGCCTGCAGGAATGCAACACCATCGACCTGCCGGCCGAGGTCGGCACTCTGCACCTCGCCGACGCGACCCGGCGCAACCGGCTGGGCCTGGCCATCTACTACAACCGGGACCGCTACACGGCGATCAAGACGCAGGCCTTCGCGCTGAAGAAATCCCTGCATGATCACCTGGCGGCGCCGGCACACGAGCGCCTGATCGCCACCCGCCTGATCGACAACGTCGCCCAGCGGGAGCTCGTCGTCGCATCCTTTCACGCAGCGCCGCTGACCGCGCTCAACTCCCTGCGCCGCAAACAGATTCGCACCGCCCACGAAGAGCTCAGTCTGCTCGGCCCCGGTCTGCCGACCCTGATGGTCGGCGATTACAACTACCCGATCTTCCAGGGCAAGCTCGGCAACAAGGTCAACCAGTCCGGTTACGACCTGACCCTCAGCGACACCCGCACCTACACCCGGTACAAGTTCTTTCGCGGACACTTCGACCTCGCAACCTCGATGGGCCTGGCGATCACCAACGTGGAGACCCTTCCGCAGGGCACCTCAGATCACATGCCCATTCTGGTGACGGCTACCTACCCTGACGAACAACCGATGCAAACGGATGCCGCGCATCACCTGGCCAATCCCGCTACCGGTGAGTCCGTCACGGTCGAAGGCGCCGACTTCACGATCTAGCCCCGCGGCGTCTCGCGCGGTCAGGCGAGCAGCTCGAGCACGCCGCGCACGATCGTCGCAAACGACCCCAGGTACGCCACTATCACGAGCAGGCGGCGGGCTACGTGCGGCTCGATCACCCGCGACAGCAGGTCGCCGACGATGAGCCCGACGATGCAGGCACACCCGATCAGAATCCAGACCAGCACGGGCAGCTCCGGCACGCCGGCGGATCCGAGGGCGAATTTGGACGACAACGAGGCCAGCCCGATGGTCAGAAAGTACGGCTGCATGGTCGCGGCGAAGGACCGCTGCGGCCAGCCTGTGGCGATCGCGTAGATGCTCACTGCCGGGCCGCCGACGCCGGCCGTCGTGTTCATGACCCCGCTGGTCATGCCGGCTATCACGCGAAAACTCAGCCGGTCCCGCACGACCACCCGGCCGAGATTCACCGATACGGTCAGCCCGGCGGCCACGAGTACACCGATCGAGATCTCAAGCCACGCCACCGGTACGAACTGCAAAACGTAGGAGCCCGGCACGATGCCGATCACGGCGCAGGCCGCCAGAATTCCGTAGCGCCGCCAGTCCACGTCTCGAAACACGCGCGTCAGGATCACCCCGGCGGTAAGGGCCCCGCAGACGTTGACGACGATGACACCGTCAATCGGCCCCAACAGCAGGACCAGAAAGGGCGCAGCGACCAGGGCGAACCCCATGCCGGTGATGCGCTGCATGCTCGAGCCGATCAGCACGGCCGCAATCACCAGAACGGTCGTCCACACGGTACGGTCTCCCAGCTCGGTTGTTGCACCCAACGATACCGGCCCAGACCACACCAACCGACGTCGCGGACGCGTGGGCTACCGTTAATGCGGGGCCGCTGCACGGCAGTCACCCGACAAATCGACGAAAGGACAGTGGATGCCCCACGCGAGCTTGCCCACCGAGAACGTTCTGCAAGGGCGCACCTTCGATGCCGTGCTGTTCGATATGGACGGCACCCTCATCGACTCCACGCCGGCGGTCGACCGCTCCTGGGCTGCCTGGGCGCGGGAATGGGGAGTGGCGAAGGACGACACCGCCCACGGCCGTCCGGCGCGCGACATTATCGAGGAACTGGTACCGGCCGACCGGGTAGACGAAGCCATTGCCCGCGTCCTCGCGCTCGAAACAGCCGACACGGACGATATCACCGTGCTGCCCGGCGCCGCCGCGCTCATGACGAGCCTGCCCGAAGCCCGGCGCGCGATCGTCACGTCCTGCGCCCGGCCGTTGGCCGGAGCGAGGCTGGCAGCATCCGCTTTTCCGGCACCCGCGGTGATCGTGACCATCGATGACACTCCGAACGGCAAGCCCGAGCCCGACCCGTTTTTGGAGGGGGCGGCGCGGCTTGGCGTAGACCCGAACCGCTGCCTGGTAATCGAGGACGCACCCGCCGGTCTGCAGGCCGGCCGCGCCGCCGGCTGCACCACGATCGCCGTCACCGGAACCTACCCAGCCGCCGAGCTCGACGCCGATCTGGTCGTGCCCGGGCTCGACTCGCTGCGCATTGAGGTCACGCCTGACGGTTTGATCGTTCACGTGGAGTCACCGAAAAGCTAAGAACGGTCACCGCCCGGGCCCAAATGAACGTAACGTTGATAGGCGGTATGCACGTTCGGCTTTTCCGGGTGGCGCGAGTACGCGAAGAGAAAGGTTTTGGCACTTGGACGACGAATGCATCCACGGACTTGAGGGCAAATTGTGCGCCCTGTGTTATCCCAAAGTCGTTACTGAGCCCCTGGTGCCGGTGAAGAAGACCCGCGCTCCCAAGCTGTCGTCCCTGCGCGACCCGCTGCCCACGGCGGCTACACCGCCCGCCCGCGCGGCTCGCCCGGTTCGCGTGGCAGGCGCTCCCCGCCCGGTGCGCGCCGAGAAAGCTTCGACCGACAACGTCGACGAGCAGCGCGTGTACCACCTCACCCACATCAGCAACCTCGCCGCCATTCTGCGCGACGGATGCCTGTTTGCCAACGCTGCGCTCACCACCCGACCCGCCGTGGACATCTCGGCGCCCGCCACGCGCGAATCGCGTCGCGACGCCCTCGTCGCTGGCACTGAACGCAGTGTCGCAGAGTACGTGCCGTTCTTCCTGTCGCCGAATGCGACCGTGTGGGAGAGCATTCGTGCCGAGTCCACCGACCCGCGCCTCGCCCTCGACGCCCACGGCTCCGAGGCTTTCGCCTTCGTCATGCTCGTGAGCACCGTGAAGAAGATCAACGACGGGCTCGCCGCTGTAACGGATGCTTCCACCACCGACGACGAGACCCCCCTCGTTCCCAGCCTGGTCGCCGTCACCAACGGTGATGCGGCCGGATCGCTCACCCGGTTCGGTGCCACACCGGCCACGGCCGAGCGCATGCTGCAGACGCTCCGCGCCGAAGCCGACGGCGCGATGATGCTCGAAGCCGAGCTGCTCGTTCCCGATGCTGTCCCAATGGAGCTGGTGACGCTCATCGGCGTCTGCAACGACAATGTGCGCGAGACGGTTCGGGGCATTCTGAAGGCAAGCGCGTTCAAGCCCAAGGTCGCGGTCTACCCGCCGTGGTTCCACACCTCCGCCGACGCCGAGTAGCCCGACCCTTTTCTGTCCGGGGCCCGGGCCCGGAAACGGGGCCCATGTTCTATCGTGGGCCCCGTTCCCTAAGGTGGGCCCGGGGGCGGATGCGTGCGTGGGCCCGGGGGGCGGATGTGGATGCGGATGCGGATGCGGGCGTGGGCCCGGTCGCGGGATGCCCCGGCTATGGGTCCTGCTACACGACCCCGAGGGGCACGTGTTCGCCGGCGGGTAGCTCCACCCGGATGCCGTCGCCCGGGTTCACGACCCCGCCGGTGACGACGACGCCCATGATGCCGCCGCGGCGGTGCACTGTGCCGACGGCATCCGTTGTGATGAGCTGCTTCATCAGGCCTTTTTGGTAGCCGTTGATGAGCGAGCATGGGCTGCGCATGCCGGTGATCGAGACCACGGCCTCGGCGCCGAGATGCAGCCGGGTGCCGAGCGGTAGGGTCATCAGGCCGATTCCGGCGGTGGTCACGTTCTCGCCGAGCTCGCCCGGCGTCACGGTATACCCGGTCGGCACGAGGTCGTCGAACAGCTCGGCGGCCATGAAGTGCACCTGGCAGAGGTTCGGTGCCAATGGGTTGCGCTTCTTCGCGTAGCGGTGCTGCACGGTGACTCCGGCGTGGGAATCGCCCTCGACTCCGATTCCAGCCAGCAAACGGATGCTGCCCACCGCCGGCTTGCTGAACCGGTGCAGGTCGTCGCGGCTGACCGAAACGACCGTGCCGGGGCGCTTGTCGTGTGTCATGCAGACGATTCTGCCACAGGCGCACGCGCGTTCGAAGGCATGCCAGCAGCCCTGTAACCGGATACGTCACCGTGTCTGTGTAAACCCGTTGACGCGGCACCGCCCGAGGCCTACATTGCATCAATGGAAAGGTTTCTCAATGACCAGTGTTGCGCCCGCCAATAACGACCAGCCCAACGAATCCGCGTCCGTTTTTCCGCGCGCGGAAGACGTCGCCCCGCACATTGCGCGTCCGTACCGAGCTCTCGAACGCGAACTGGAACGGGCGGTGCGCGATCGGGTGGAGGTCAACCTCCGGGTGACCGCGGCGGTCAACGCCATGCGCGACGGCGGATGCTCCTGGGCCGACATCGCACGAATTCTCGGTACCGCTCCGCAGACCGCACACAAGAAGTACAGCAAGCCGCGCCCGCCGCGAGGCGACTGACGGGCAGGCAGCCATCAGCACGCCCGAAAACCGGGGGCCACACGTCGGGTCAGCGGCCGCCCAATGGGAGTGATGGAATTCTGGACCGGATTCGCCTCCGGTGATATAGTCTCGAGTCAAATTCCCCCCAATTGAGAGGACACCATGAAAGCCTCAGAAACACTCAGTAATAACCTGCAGTCCGTTCTGGTCGACCTGATCGAGCTGCACGTGCAGGGAAAACAGGCGCACTGGAGCGTCGTTGGAAAGAACTTTCGCGACCTGCACCTGCAACTCGACGAAATCATTCTCGATGCGCGCGAATTCTCCGACGAAGTAGCCGAGCGGATGCGCGCCCTCGACGCCATGCCCGATGGCCGCAGCGAGACGGTCACCAAAACCACCCATCTGCCCAAGTTTCCCGATGGCGAAGTCGACACGGCGGAGACGGTGACGCTCATCACCGAACGACTCGATGCCACCGTCGACAATATTCGCAAGGTGCACGATGAGGTCGATGAGGAAGACCCCACGAGCGCGGATATTCTGCACGCGTTCATTGAGAAGCTCGAGCAGTATTCCTGGATGGTCAGTGCGGAGAACCGTAAACCGCGCAAGCGCGCAGCACTGAAATCCACCTCGCGGGTGTCGTAACACATCGGTTGATGCCGCGTGGGTCGAGGGGGAGTAATGAGGCTTGAATCGCAGCTTCCACCGGGCCCGCTCAGTGCCGCTGCGTTAGAGGTCAACGGTGACGCGCAGCGGGCGATTGCACTGGCGAGCAGTCTCGCATCCGTTCCCCGCCCGGGGGAGGGAAAAACGGCCGTTCTGTTCGACACGCTGTGCACGCTCGCGTTGGCCGACCTCACGGCAGCACGAGTGGCCGAGGCGCACCTCGATGCGCGGGCGATTCTCGCCCAGGCCGGCCAGGACGCCCAGTCCGATCACACCTGGGGCGTGTTCGCCGCGGAGACCGCCGACACGGTGCTCACAGCGACGCCAGAGGGCGACCGCTGGCGGCTCGACGGCACCAAGCCGTGGTGTTCCCTCGCGGGACTGCTGACTCACGCGCTGGTCACCGCCCACGTCGGCGACCACGGCAGACGCTTGTTCGCCGTCGACCTGCGGCAGGCCGGCATTACGGTACATGACGAGCTGTGGATCGCCCGCGGCCTGCCGCAGGTGACGAGCGGCCCGGTCGATTTCGACGGTGTTGGGGCCGATGCGGTTGGTGATGCGGGCTGGTACCTGCGCCGGCCTGGGTTCGCGTGGGGCGGTATCGGAGTCGCCGCCGTGTGGTGCGGCGGTGCCGTCGGCCTGGCGCGCACCCTCTACGACTCGACCCAGGGGCGCGCCCCCGACCAGATTGCGCTCGCCCATCTCGGCGCTGTCGACGTGGCAGTGACCACTGCGGCGACGGCACTGGCCGCGGCCGCGGCCGCGATCGATGCCGGCGAGGCCGACGGACCGGCCGGTTCCCTCCTGGCCGCCCGGGTTCGCGGGATCGTCGCCCGCGCGGCCGAAGACGTCATATTCCATATCGGGCATGCCCTCGGACCGGCGCCGCTGGCCCTGAACGATCGGCACGCGCAGCGGGTCGCCGATCTGCAGCTGTACGTACGCCAGCACCATGCCGAGCACGATGACGCTGCGTTGGGGCGCATGCTCGTAACGAAGGGGAGTGCACCGTGGTGACATTCAACAACCTCGATGGCGGAACACCTGAGAAGAGCTGGGAGGCAGCGAACTGGCCAGACCGGTTCGCCGCGCTGAGCACGGACGGGCTCGGCCGTCTCGTCGTGGTCGCGGCGCATCCGGACGACGAAAGCCTCGGCGTTGGCGGATTGATCGCGCACGTTGCGGGGCTCGACGTGCCGATCGTGGTCATCGTACTCAGCAACGGCGAGGCGTCTCACCCGAGCTCCCCGACCCACAACCTGGCCCGACTCGCCCAGATTCGCCGCATCGAAGTGACGGATGCTCTCGCACACCTGGCACCGAACGCGCAGGTGCACCTGCTCGAGCTCCCCGACGGCAAACTCGCCGAGCACATCGACCTGGCCGCCGGGGCGATCGTCGAGGCGATCGGCGACGTGGACGCGTCGACCTGGGTGGTGGCACCGTGGCGAGCCGATGGGCATCCGGATCATGCGGCAGCCAGCGCGGCCGCCGACCGAGCCGCACGAGAACGCAGCGCCCGCCTGTTCGAGTACCCGATCTGGGCCTGGCACTGGTCAAACCCGGATGCCCCCATCTGGTCGGACTCCACCGTGCGCGTCTTTGATCTGCTGCCGACCGAGCGCAAGGCCAAGGCGCGCGCTTTGGCGCTGCATCGCAGTCAGGTCGGCCCGTTGTCGGATTCGTTCGGCGACGAAGTGATCCTACCGGCCGGTTTTCAGGAACATTTCACGCGCACCTTCGAGACCCTCATCGAGGTGACCGTGAAAAAATCCGGAGGAGCGCCAGCGCGCCCGCAAACGGATGCCCCCGCACCCGCCGACCCGAATCACACGCTCACGACCGGGTACTTTGACTCGATCTATTCCTCGGGTCCGGATCCGTGGGGGTTCGAGACCCGCTGGTACGAGAAGCGCAAACGAGCCGCCCTGATCGCGGCGCTGCCCCGGCAGCGCTTCGGCGCAGCCCTCGAACTCGGCTGCTCGAACGGTGTGCTCACGGCCGAGCTGGCCGAACGGTGTGACACCGTGCTCGGCATTGATCTGATCGAACAGCCGCTCAGCATTGCACGAGCGCGACTCGCCGGCCAGCCCGGCGTGAGGTTTGAGCGGCGAACGGTTCCGGCGGACTGGCCGGAGGGGGAGTTCGACCTGATTGTGCTGTCCGAGGTCGGATATTACTGTTCCAGTGCCGACCTGCGGCGACTGCTCGAGCGCTGCCGGGCCAGCCTCGCCCCCGACGGGGTTCTGGTGGCCTGCCATTGGCGACACCCGGTAGCGGAGTGTCCCCTCACTGGCGATGCTGTGCACACGCAGCTCACCCACGTGGTCGGGCTGCAGCGCACCGTGCATCACCTCGAACGCGACTTCGTGCTCGAGGTGTATGAACCCCGGCCCGCACTCTCGGTCGCGCAGCGCGACGGCCTCGTGCCGTGAGCGTACAAACAAGTCCGTCGAGCCCCGAATTCGTGACCATCGTGGTGCCGGTGTGCAACGAGGAGGTCCTGCTGCCGCGCGCCCTGGCAGCACTCGCCGTGGCGATCGACGCGCTCACCGTGCTGCCGCAGCCGGACCGCCCAGCGGTGTCGGTGCTGCTGGTCCTGGACCAGTGCACCGATTTATCGGCCCGAGTCGCCGCACTCTGGCCCGACTTCGACCGAGTTGAAATTGAGGCCGGCGCCGTCGGCGTGGCGCGTCGGTTCGGTGTGCAGCGCGCGCTGCGCCGGCTGGAAGCGGTCTCGGCGTCGGGTGCGGCGGCATCCGCTGTGGGTGATGGCCAAGCCGAGCGAATCTGGATCGCCAGCACCGACGCGGACTCGGCCGTGCCGCCGAACTGGCTGATCACCCAGTTGGCGTTTGCCCGCAACGGTGTCGATCTGGTGCTCGGAACGGTGCATCCCGACGACGACCTGGCCGCCCACGAGCTGGTGAACTGGGAGTCCCTGCACATGATCGGTGAGGGGCATCCGCACGTTCACGGAGGCAATCTGGGCGTGCGGGCTGATCTGTACCTGGCCGCCGGCGAATTTGCGCCGGTCGATTGCGATGAAGACAGGCTTCTCGTGGCAGCCCTGCGTGAACTGGGGGTCGCCGAGGCACGCACGGCGTTGATTCCGGTGCTGACCTCGGGACGACGCGTCGGCCGAGCCCCGGCGGGGTTCGCCGAGTACCTGCGCGAACACATCAAACCCGATTGGGCTGACACTGAAGTGGCGCACTGATTCGCAGGCGAGCTTTCGTACAAGCCTCTGGCGTGGCGTGGCGTGGCCTGGAAGTGGAAGAATAATCGAATGACTTATCTTCCCAATGACTCTCGATATGAGTCCATGCCCTACCGTCGCGTCGGACGCAGCGGCCTCAAACTTCCCGCCATTTCCCTCGGACTGTGGCAGAATTTCGGCGATGACAAGCCGCTCGCAACGCAGCGGGCCATTCTGCGCCGGGCCTTCGACCTCGGCATCACCCACTTCGACCTCGCCAACAACTATGGCCCCCCGTACGGCTCAGCCGAAACGAACTTCGGTCAGTTGTTCCGCGAAGACTTCGCCGCCCACCGTCACGAGGTCGTGCTCTCGACCAAGGCTGGCTACGACATGTGGCCGGGCCCCTACGGAAACTTCGGCAGCCGCAAGTACCTGCTTTCGAGCCTCGACCAGTCGCTCGGCCGCATGGGCGTCGACTACGTTGACATCTTCTACTCCCACCGCGCCGATCCAGACACCCCGCTCGAAGAGACGATGGGCGCGCTGCACACCGCCGTCACGAGTGGCCGCGCCCTGTATGCCGGGATCTCCTCGTACTCGCCGGAGCGCACCCGCCAGGCCGCGGCGATTTTGGCCGACCTCGGCACACCGCTGCTGATTCACCAGCCCTCGTACTCCATGTTCAACCGGTGGGTTGAGGGCGATCTGCTCGATACCCTCGAAGACATCGGAGCGGGTTGCATTGCGTTCTCGCCGCTGGCGCAGGGGCTGCTCACCGACCGCTACCTCGGGGGAATCCCTTCGGACTCCCGCGTCGCGCGGGGGGGTTCGGCCAAGAAGTCCATGGTGAGCACCGAGGCGCTCGTGCACATCCGGGCGTTGACCGAGATCGCCGTCGAGCGCGGTCAGTCGCTCGCCCAGATGGCCCTGGCCTGGGTCCTGCGCAACTCCGAAGTGACCAGCGCGCTCGTCGGCGCATCGTCGGTCGCCCAGCTCGAAACGAACGTGGGAGCTCTGAAGAACCTCGAGTTCAGCGCTGCGGAGTTGACCGCGATCGACGTGCATGCCGTCGACAACGGCATCAACCTGTGGTCAGCCTCAAGCGACGTCTAGCCTCTCCCGCCGGCTTTCTTCCGGGCCGGCCAACGGAAGTGGCGGTGACGCTCTGACCAGGGGCGGCGGTCAGGGCTCGAGCAGGCCGCGAATGTCGTCGGCGGTCAGCGCGGTGCTGAACAGGGCGTCGTCGTCGAGCACCGCGCTGAACAACTGCGCCTTCTGGGCCTTGAGCGCCATCACCTTCTCCTCGATCGTGCCGGTGGCGACCATCCGGTAGACCATGACGTTGCGGGTTTGGCCGATGCGGTGGGTGCGGTCAACGGCCTGCGCCTCGGTCGCCGGATTCCACCAGGGGTCGAGCAGAAAAACATAGTCGGCTTCGGTGAGGTTGAGGCCGAAGCCACCGGCTTTCAGGCTGATCAGAAACACCGGGGTCGCGCCGCTCTTGAACCGGTCGATCACCTCGCTGCGCCGTAGCGTCGACCCGTCGAGGTAGCAGTACGGAACGCCCAGAGCGTCCAGCCGGGCGGCGGCGAGCTTCAGAAACGACGTGAACTGGCTGAAAATCAGGGCCTTGTGCCCCTCGGCGATGACGTCGTCGAGCTGCTCGAACAGGGCGTCGAGCTTGCTGGAGCGCACGCCGGAATACTTCTGATCGACCAGCGAGGCGTCGAGGCTCAGCAGTCGCAGCAGGGTGAGTGAGCGAAAAATAATGAAGCGGTTCTTGTCGAGGTCCTCGATCAGCCCATACAGTTTCTGCCGTTCGCGCTGCAGGAACGTGTCGTAGAGCTTCTGGTGCGCCGGGTTCAGCGCGATTTGCACTTCCTGTTCCTGTTTCGGCGGTAGATCGCGGGCGACGACCTCTTTGGTGCGGCGCAAAATCAGCGGGCGGATGCGCCGGCGCAGCTTGGCGAGCCGCTCCGGGCTCGATCCAAGGGTCACCGGCCGCACGTAGTTCTCGGTGAATTTGCGCGCGGACGCGAACAAGCCGGGTGCGACGATGCTGAACAGCGACCACAGGTCCATCAGGTTGTTCTCCAGCGGAGTGCCCGTGATCGCCAGTTTGAACGGTGTGTTCAGCTCTTTTGCGCAGGCGTAGGCGCGGCTGGTGCGGTTCTTCACGAACTGCGCCTCGTCGAGGATGAGGCCGGCCCAATTCAGGGCTTGGTATGCGTCGAAGTCGAGACGGAACAGAGCGTAGGAGGTGACGAGCACGTCGACGTCGGCGGCGGCATCCGCGAGCTGCGTGCGGCTTTTGGCCTCGGTCGCCGTCACCGTGCGTATCCGCAGCCCGGGAGCGAACCGGGTGGCTTCGTTCAGCCAATTCATGACAACGGATGTCGGCGCCACCACCAGAAACGGCCTCGAGTCGCGCGCGTGCACCAGCAGCGCGAGGGTCTGCAGGGTCTTGCCGAGCCCCATGTCGTCGGCGAGCACCCCGCCGAGCTGGTGCTTCCAGAGGAAGGCGAGCCAGGCGAACCCCTCCTGCTGGTACGGCCGGAGGGTCGCGTTCACGCCAGCGGGGAGGTCGACCAGGTCGATCCCGGTCAGATCTTTCAGACCGGCGGCGGCCGCTCGCCACGACACGGCCGGAACGGTCTCATCGGCGAGATCCTCAAAATCGCTCCACAGGCTGGCCTGATAGCGGCTGATGCGCAGGCCGGTCTCCCATTCGTGCAGCGCGCGGGCCTCGTTGATGAGCTCGTGCAGCTGCTCGAACTCAGGGCTCTGCAGCGAGAGATAGCTGTTGTCGACCAGTTTCAGGCGGGTCTGCCCCTTCGCGAGGGCCTTGAACAGTGGGCCGAACGGCACCGTGATCGTGCCGACCGTGACGATCACACCGAGGTCGAACCAGTCGCGCTGGTCGGTCTCGACCGTCGTGATCACGAGGTGGGGCGTTTCGGTGCGCTCAAAGTCGTCGGGCATTACCGCGGGAAAGCGCACCGAGGAATCCATGCTGGTGACCGCGACCGTGCGCTGCAGGGCCGGGTAGACCGTGCCGAGAAACTCGACCGTGTCTTCGGCGGGAACGCTCGCCGCCTCGACCTGCCCGACCAGGTGACGCTGTTCGCCGCTCAGCGGGCCGGCGGCCGGGGCGAGCGTGAACACGGTCGGCGTGCCGAAGCGCACGCTGTAGATACCGTGGCCGGCGATGACTCCGGCGGCCTCGAGCGGATGGTCGACGCCGTCGATCTGCAGGCGGGACTGCAGGAGCAGCGGGCCAGCAGCATCCGTTTGCGAGGCGTCGAGGCTGATTTCGGCGAGCGAACCGATGCGTACGACGACGTCTTTTTTGTTGCCGACGAAGCCGATGCCGAGCTGCTCGGCCTCGCGCAGCAGCGGCCACAGCAGCGGGCTGGTGAAGTTGTCGAGGTAGATCCAGTCGGTTTCCTGGCTCGTGTAAACCTCGCGCACGGCCTTGTACAGGGCGGCGAACTGGGAGATCCAGCGGTGGTGTTCGGGGTCGAGGTTGAACCGGTTGAGCTGAAAAGTGAGGTGGCTCCAGGTGACGTTGCTGCGCACCCAGTTGCCCTGCGCATTGTGGATGACCGGCCGAACGCCGAGCCGATAGTCGCCGTGCCCGGCCACGAGCGCCTTCACCGGTTTAGCGGTCGGCCCGCGCCAGCGGTCGTTGGTGCGCGGAGTCTGCTCGCGCAGCTCGAACTGCAGCCCCATCGGCACTTTCAGTCCCGTGGCCAGCGGTCTCGGCTGCCCAAAATTGCCGATGCGCAGACCAGCGGATGCCGGCGGTTCCCCCGGCAGAACCAGCCGCTTCCAGGCTGGGGTGCCCTCTGACATTTCTAGCTCTCGGGCATGTTCAGGCCGGCGGTGTCGAGCACCCAGGCGTAGTTGAACGCGCGTTCGTGCCAGGCACTGTACCGACCGGAGACTCCTCCATGGCCGGCTGACATTTCGGTCTTGAGCAGGGCATCCGCTCCCACCTCGCGCAGCTTGGCCACCCATTTGGCCGGCTCCACATAGAGCACCCGGGTATCGTTCAGGCTGGTCACGGCGAGAATCGCCGGGTAGGCGACGTTCCGCACGTTCTCGACGGGGGAGTAGGACTTCATGTAGGCGTACACCGCGGCGTCGTGCAACGGGTCACCCCATTCGTCCCACTCGATCACGGTCAGCGGCAGTGACGGGTCGAGAATCGAGGTCAACGCATCGACGAACGGCACCTCGGCGAGGATGCCGGCGAACAGCTCGGGCGCGAGGTTGGCGACGGCACCCATGAGCAGTCCGCCGGCGCTGCCGCCCTCGGCGACCAGCCGGGCCGGGGTGGTGAAGCCTGCGTCGATGAGGTGCCGGGCGCAGCTCACGAAGTCGGTGAAGGTGTTGCGCTTGGTCGTGGTTTTACCGGTTTCATACCAGGTGCGGCCGAGTTCGCCGCCGCCGCGCACGTGCGCGATGGCGAAGATCATGCCGCGGTCGAGCAGGCTGAGCCGGGCGATGCCGAAGCCGGGGTCGATGCTGTGCTCGTAGGATCCGTAGCCGTAGAGCAGGGTCGGCGCCGGGGTTCCGGGCGTAACGAGGTCGCGGCGGTAGACCAGCGAGATCGGCACCCGGGTACCGTCCTCGGCGGTCGCCCACTCGCGGCGCTGCTCATAGAGCGCCGGATCGTAGCCGCCGAGCACGGGCTGCTGCTTGAGCAGGCGTCGTTCGCCGGTCGCGACGAAGAGGTCGTAGACCGTTGACGGGGTGATGAAGCTCGTGAAGCCAAACCGCAGGGTCGGCTGGGTCCACTCCGGGTTGCCGGCTGAACCGACGGCAAACAACGGTTCGTCGAAGTCGAGCTCGGTCAGGCCGCTCGCGTCGTGTCGGTCGATGGCGAGGCGGGTGAGGCCGTCGCGGCGGTACTCCACGACGAGAAAGTCGGCGAAGGCATCGACGCTTTCCAGCCGGATCTGCGGGTCGTGCGGCAGCAGCATCCGCTTTTCGCCTTGCGGGTCTGCGGCTGCGACGCTGACCAGTTCGAAATTGACGGCCGCGCCGCCGTTGTGCACGATCAGCAGGCGGTCTTCCGCGGCGATCACGGCGTGCTCGACATCGTATTCCACGTTGTCCTGGCGCGGCCAGACCACGGCGAAGTCGCCGGTGGGGTTGCTCGCGTCGAGCACCCACGATTCGGTCGTGACGCTGGATCCGGCCTCGATCATGAGGAATTTGCGGCTGCGGGTGATGCCGACGCCCACCCAGAATCGTTCGTCGGGCTCGTGAAAGATGCTGGCGTCAGCGACTTCAGCGGCACCGATTTCGTGCCGCCATACGGTGTCCGGGCGCCAGGCGTCGTCGACGGTGGTGTAGAAGAGGTAGCGTCCGCTCGGGTCGAACAGGGCGCCGGCGCTCGTGTTTTCGATCGTGTCTGGCAGGTTCTCGCCGGTCGCGATGGTGCGCACCCGAATCGTGTAGCGTTCGTCGCCCTCCACGTCGACGGCGTAGAGCAGCCGAGTGCCGTCGTCGCTGAGGTCGAAGCTGCCGAGCGAGAAGAACTCGTGGCCGGCTGCTTCGACGTTGTCGTCGAGCAGGATCTGCTCGCCGGGCACGCTCTGGTTGGTGCCGAGCACGGGCGCCGCCCAGTCATCCGGGCCGCTGATCGGTGCGCGACAGTGTATGCCGTATTCCTGGCCCTCGACCGTCCGGGTGTAGTACCAGAAGGCGCCGCGACGCACCGGAACGCTCAGGTCGGTCTCCTGGGTGCGGTTCTTGATCTCGGTGAAAATCTGCTGCCGGAGTGGTTCCTGGGTGGCGGTGCGGGCCGCGGTGTAGCTGTTCTCGGCCTCGAGGTGGGCGATGACCTCGCGGCTGTCCTTGTCGCGCAACCACTCGTAATCGTCGACGTAGACGTCGTTGTGGTGCTCGCGGCGTTGCGGCTTCTTGGTTGCCAGGGGAGGGGTGATCGGGCCAAAGGTCATCCCCCCAGCGTAGTTTGCCGCGTCTCGCCAGAGCGGGAAAAAGGTTGCTTCGGGTGTGCTGAAGCAGCTATTTTCTCGCTTTCGCGGTTCAGGCCACCCGCACTCCCCGTCTCCAGACGTTTGCGGTCAGCGGCACGCCGGGGCGGTAGGCCAGGTGCGAGATCGACGGGGCGTTCAGAACCTGCAGGTCGGCTAGGCCGCCGACCCGCAGCGAGCCGACGGCATCCGTTCCCTGATCGTGGCCGAGCGACGCGGCCGCACCACGGGTCGCCGCCCAGACCGCCTCGGTCACGGTCAGCCCCATCTGCAGCACGGCGGTCGCCACGCAGAACGGCATTGACGTGGTGTAGGAGGTGCCTGGATTGCAATTGGTCGCCAGGGCGATGGTCACACCGGCGTCGAACAGCTGGCGGGCCGGCGGAAACGGTTGCCGGGTGGACAGGTCGCAGGCCGGTAGCAGCGTGGCGACCGTGGCCGACGCCGCCAGTGCGTCGATATCGGATGGCTCCAGGTAGTTGCAGTGGTCAACGCTGTGCGCGCCGAGTTCAGCGGCCAGCCGCACGCCGCCAGTGAAGCCGAGCTGGTTGCCGTGCACGCGCAGCCCGAGGCCGGCGGCCCGGCCGGCCAGCAGCACCTCCCGCGTTTCTTCCACGTCGAACGCGCCCTGCTCGCAGAACGCGTCGATGAACTGCACGTAGGGAAGCACCGCGGCGAGCATCGGCCCGGTGACGAGGTCGAGGTAGTCGCGACGATCCAGCCCGGTCGGCACGATGTGGGCGCCGAGATAGCTGACGACGTCGGCGACACGGGCGGCGGCCCGGGCCGACCGCGCTTCACTGTCCACGTCGAGCCCATAGCCGGTTTTGGTCTCGAGAAAGGTGGTGCCCTGCGTTTCGGCTTCGTGGCGCAGGCCCAGCGCTGTGGCTACAAGCTGCTCCTCGGACGCCGCGCGGGTTGCGGCGACGGTCGTGTTGATGCCGCCGGCGGCGTACTTCTGGCCGGCCATGCGGGCTTCGAACTCTGCCGAACGGTCGCCGCCAAAGACGAGGTGGGTGTGCGAGTCGACCCAACCGGGCAGAACGGCGCGGCCATCGACATCCGTTCGACGATCGGCAGCCGGAGCCTGGCTGGCCGCACCGATCCAGAGGATGCGGCCGTCGCCGATCACGAGTGCCGCGTCGTGCCGACGCTCGCCGGACTCATCGTGCGTGGTCAGTTCACCGATTCCGGTGATGAGCTCGGTGCCGCTCATTCGCCGAGCCTTCCAAGCGCGTCGGCCATCAGCTCCGACGGCCGCGCGCCGCCGACCAGCCGACCGCCATCGGCCACGACCTGTCCGCCCACGATGACCCGCAGCACATCGGAGGCGGTCGCGGTCAGCGGAAGCTGCTCGACAGACGATCCGACCGTGCGCACGCCGGCGGTGCTGATCTCGACCAGATCGCACGGGTCGCCCTCGCGCATCGTGAGACGGCCGAGCCCGAGCGAGGCATAGCCGGCGCTCGTGGCCGCGGTGAGCAGGGCGGTCGGGGCAAAGCGTCCGCGCTGTCGCGAGGCCAGCCGCTCGCCCATTTCCAATCCGCGCATCTCCAAAAACGGGTCGATGACGGCGTGCTGATCGGAGCCTAGGGCAATCGGGCAGCCCGCCTCGGCCAGGGCGAGCGCCGGACCGATTCCGTCGCCGAGATCGGCCTCGGTGGTCGGGCACATTACGACGGTCACGCCGGCGTCGCCGAGCAGCGCGCGGTCCGCGTCGCTCAGATGCGTTGCGTGCACCACACTCAGTCGCGGTCCGAGGGCACCGAGCGAATCGAGCACACCGGTCGGGGTCAGGCCATACGCCGCGAGGCAATCCGCGTTCTCCTGCGGCTGCTCCGACAGGTGCACGTGCAGCGGAACGTCCGCCGGCAACCCGGCGAGCACTTCACGCATCGCCTCGGGCGTGACGGCACGCACCGAGTGCAGCGCGGCGCCGAGCGTCACGAGGTCGTCGTTCCCCAGTGCTGCGCGCAGCGAGTGCCATCGGGCCAGCCAGCCCGCGGCGTCAAAGTCGCCGAACGCCCGCTGTTCGGGTGCCAACTCCTGCCCGATTCCGCCCTGCAGATACACCGTGTCGAGCAGCACCAAACGGATGCCGACGGCCCGCGCCGCCGCCGCAAGCGCCAGTTCCATGGCGTGCTCCGTCTCATACGGTTCGCCATTCGCGCGGTGATGCACGTAGTGAAACTCACCGACGGCGGTGTAGCCGCTCACCAGCATCTCGGCGAACACCGCCGTCGCCAGCGCCTGGTACTTCAGGGGGTCGAGCTGCGCGGCGACCCGGTACATCCGCTCGCGCCAAATCCAAAAATCGCCACCCTCGGTGTGGGTCTGACCGCGCAGGGCCCGGTGGAAGGCGTGCGAGTGAGCATTACCGAACCCCGGAAGCACCGTTCCCAAACGGATGTCCGCGGCCTCCGCCCCGTGAATCTGAACCCGAGAGATGCGACCGTGGTCGTCGACCTCGACCCTCACCCCGGTCACGGCGACCCCGTCGATCAGCAGGGTTTCGCACCAGAAGTTGCTCATAGCAGATCCCTCAGCAGCAGTTCGAGCGCGTCGATGCCGGCCACGCAGTCCGCGGCTTCGGCGAATTCCTCCGGCGCGTGGGAGATTCCGGTCGGGTTGCGCACGAACAGCATTGCGCTCGGCACGTGGGCGGCGAGCACGCCGGCATCGTGGCCGGCTCCGGTCGACAGTTGCGGCACCTGGCCGAGCGCTTGCGCGAACCGCTCGCGCAAGCCGGGGGTGAACTGCACGGCGCCGGCCCAGGATTCCTCGGTGAGGGTGGCGGAGCATCCGTTCTGCTGGGCGGCCTGCTGGGCGCGGGCTGCAATGTCGGCCACGAGCAGGCGGGTTTCTTCGTCGGTCTCGGCGCGGGCGTCGAGCCAGGCGTGCACCGAACTGGCGATAACGTTGGTTCCGCCAGGGATCGCTTCGATGCGGCCGATCGTCGCCCGGGTTCCCGGGCGACCCAGAGCGGCGGCCTGCACACCCACGATGGCCTGGGCAGTCGCGACCATCGGGTCGCGGCGCTCGATCATGGTGGTCGCGCCGGCATGATTACCCTGGCCGGTGACGGTGAGGCGCCAGCGACCGTGGGCCAGAATCGATGATGCCACGGCCACCGGCTGGTCGAGGTCGATCAGGCCGCGGCCCTGTTCGACGTGCAGTTCGATGAACAGTCCGATGCGTTCTAGTGCAACGAGGTCGACGCCGAGGTGCGCCGGGTCGACACCAATTTTCCGGGCGGCCTCGGCCAGCGTGACGCCGTCACGGTCGGTCAAGGCGCGGGCCTGATCGGCGTCGATCGCTCCGGTGAGCAGCCTCGAGCCGAGGCAGGCGATGCCGAAACGGGAGCCCTCTTCTTCGGCGAACATCAGCACCGCGCACGGCCGGGTCGGCACGAACCCGCTCGCCTGCAGCCGGCCGATGGCCTCGAGCGAAGAGATCACGCCGAGCGGCCCGTCGTAGGCGCCGCCGCCGGGAACGGAGTCGAGGTGGCTGCCGGTGACGACCGCATCCGGTCCTGGCTGACCCCACCAGGCCCAGAGGTTGCCGTTGCGGTCGGTTTCGACCTGCAGGCCGAGCCGTTCGGCGCGTTCGACGAACCAGGAGCGCAGTTCGAGGTCGGCCACCTGCCAGAGATGGCGGGAGTACCCGCCGCGCCGGTGGTCGCGGCCGACCTCGGCGATCTCGGCGAGACCGGCGAGCACGTTTAGTCCTCCCACATGGGCACACGCAGGCCGCGGTCGCGGGCCACTCCCTTGGCCCGCTCGTAGCCGGCGTCGACGTGCCGCATCACTCCGGTGCCCGGGTCGTTGGTGAGCACACGCGCGATCTTCTCCGCGGCCAGCGGGGTGCCGTCGGCGACGATGACCTGCCCGGCGTGAATGCTGCGGCCGATTCCGACCCCGCCGCCGTGGTGAATGGAGACCCAGGTCGCGCCGGAGGCGGTGTTGAGCAGCGCGTTCAGCAGCGGCCAGTCGGCGATCGCGTCGGAGCCGTCCAACATACCCTCGGTCTCACGGTAGGGCGAAGCGACCGAGCCGGAGTCGAGGTGGTCGCGGCCGATCACGATCGGGGCGCGCAGCTCGCCGGAGGCGACCATCTCGTTGAATTTGAGCCCGGCCAGGTGGCGTTCCTGATAGCCGAGCCAGCAGATGCGGGCCGGCAGGCCCTCGAACTGCACCTTTTCTTCGGCCTTGGTGATCCAGCGGTGCAGCCCGGCGTCGTTCGGAAACAGCTCCAGAACGGCCTTGTCGGTGGCGGCGATGTCGGCCGGGTCGCCGGAGAGGGCCACCCAGCGGAACGGGCCCTTGCCCTCGGCGAACAGCGGGCGAATGTAGGCGGGCACGAACCCCGGAAACTCGAACGCCCGCTCGTAGCCGCCGAGCTTCGCCTCGGCCCGAATCGAGTTGCCGTAGTCGAAGACCTCGGCACCGGCATCCTGAAATTCGACCATCGCTTTGACCTGCTTGGCCATGGCGGCGCGGGCGCGCACGGTGAACTCCTCCGGGTTTTCGGCCGCGTAGCTGTGCCATTCCTCGACGGTGACGCCCTCGGGCAGGTAGGAGAGCGGGTCGTGCGCGCTGGTCTGGTCGGTCACGATATCGATCGGCACTTTGCGGGCGAGCAATTCGGCGAACACGGTCGCGGCATTGCCGACCAGACCCACCGACAGAGCGCGGAGTTCCGCCTTGGCCGCGAGCACCCGGGCGATGGCGTCGTCGATGTCGTCGGTCATTTCGTCGAGGTAACCGTGATCGACGCGGCGCTGCAACCGCGCCGGGTCGACGTCGACAATGAGCACAACGCCGTCGTTCATGGTGACGGCGAGCGGCTGCGCGCCGCCCATGCCGCCGGCCCCGCCGGTGAGGGTCAGCGTGCCCGCCAGGGTGCCGTTGAACTTCTTGGTGGCCACGGCGCCGAAGGTTTCGTAAGTACCCTGCAGAATGCCCTGAGTGCCGATGTAGATCCACGATCCAGCGGTCATCTGCCCGTACATGGTGAGCCCCAGGTGCTCGAGTCGGCGAAACTCCGGCCAGGTGGCCCAGTCGCCGACGAGGTTGGAATTGGCGATCAGCACCCGCGGCGCCCATTCGTGGGTGCGAAACACGCCGACCGGTTTGCCCGACTGTACGAGCAGGGTTTCGTCTTTCTCGAGGGTTTCGAGGGTACGCACGATCGCGTCGTAGCACTCCCAGTTGCGGGCGGCTTTGCCGGTTCCGCCGTAGACGACGAGGTCGTCGGGGCGCTCGGCAACCTCGGGGTCGAGGTTGTTCATGAGCATGCGCAGCGGGCCCTCGGTCTGCCAGCTCTTCGCGGTCAGTTCGGTGCCGCGGGCGGCGCGAACGGGGCGTGGGGTGTGGGTGGTCGGGTGCGACGAGGTGTGAGTCATAGGTGGGGCTCCCTTGTTCTGGCGGGGCAGTGGATGGTGCGGGAAAGTTTCAGGGTGATCAGCGGGCGTAGAGCTGGCGCGCTTCGCCGAGCAAGAGCTGGCCGATACGTTCGATGCTTGACGTGGTGATGCGGTAGCTCGGAACGACCACACTGAGGGCGCCCACGATGCGGTCGCCGACGCTGATCGGTACCGCTATTGCCGTGACGTCACGCTCTACACCGTCACTCACGACGCAGTAGCCGGTGTCACCGGTGCCGCCCTGCAGGGCCTTCCCCGAGGCGCTCGAGTCAAGGGGAAACTTGCGGCCCACCCAATTCGAGTGCCGAACGGAGTGGGTTCCTTCGACAATGGCCACGTAGAGGCCCTGTCGTCCCGGGGCCGGGATGCTCAGATACGCGGATTCTCCGGTTTGTTCGACAATTCGCGTCATCGGATCGCGACAGAGCGCCACGAGTGATTCCTGACTCAGGGCGAGTACGCCGAGCTGCACGATCGCCACTCCTGGGCGGTAGGAGCCCTCGTCGTCACGGCGAATAAAGGTGGCTGCCTCGAGGGTGCGCAAGAGGCGAAGTGCTGTGCTGGCGGAGAGATCGACCGCTTTCGCGGCCTCACCGAGGGTGAGTGAGCCTCGCTCGCAGACGACGCTGAGCAGAGCGAGGGCACGCTCGGCCGTTCGCGTGGTCGTGTCTGGTTTGCCGGGTATTGCGCTCATGTCAAGCTCCTCGTGTTTCCATGCCACTCACAATTGCATTTAGTAAAACACTTATTTCATTAGATGACAAGAGAATTCAGTCATCACTGTCGGTTGAACGCCGGTCCGGTGCTCGCAATGAGTGCACAGTCAGCCTGTGGAGCGGATGTTTCGCTCAGGTAACGTGATCATTACCATCTGACGAGACCTTGACATTGTTTGGCACTGGCCGTTACTTTTCATAGATTGACAATGAAGTTTCATTTTGAACGCCTGTGCGTCGTTGTCAGCCAGTACCTGATTCAGTAACCTCCCCGACCATGTCGGAGGAGCTCAGCGTTTTCGGAAGGACCACCCACCATGAGCGCAAATCGTTCCAGCTCGCCACGCAGTTTCGGCCCGGTAATCAGGTCGGCCGCGATCGGCTTCGTCGCTGCCCTCGCTTTGGCCGGCTGCAGCCCGAGCGATCCCGGCGGCAGCGACACCACCGCAGACGGGAAACTCACCACGGTGACGCTCGGGCTCATCCCCATCACGGATGTTGCACCCATCTACCTGGGCATTGAACAGGGAATTTTCGCTGATCACGGTTTGGAATTGGATATCCAGCTGGCTCAGGGCGGTGCCGCTATCGTTCCCGCCGTCGTCTCCGGCGAATACGATTTCGGCTACAGTAACGTGGTCTCCCTTCTGGTAGCCCACCAGAACGACATCCCGATTCGGGTAATCTCGAACGGATCGACGTCAACAAACGTGGACGGCGCCGACACCACCGAGGTGGCTGCGTTGGCCGACAGCGGTGTCGCCGACGTCCTCGATCTCGAAGGCAAGACGGTCGCCATCAATGCGCTGAGCAACTTCGGTGAGATTACAATTCGAAATTCCCTGGAGCAGGCCGGCGGCGACCCCGATTCCATCTCGTTCGTCGAGGTGCCCTACCCGAACATGCCGGCCCAGCTGGCCGCCGGAGAGGTCGACGCCGCGTGGACGACGGAACCGTTCCGCACCCAGATCGTGCAGGAGGGTGGCGTTATTGTTGCCAGCCCCATGGTCGACATGGCCGAGAACTTCGACTCCGCGTTCTACTTCGCGTCGGCGCAAACGGTCGAGATCAACCCGGCCCTAGTCACGAGTTTCCGGGCGGCGCTCGCGGAATCGTTTGCGTACGCATCCGCTAATGAAGACGCTGTTCGGGAGATCATCCAGGACTATGCTTCGCTCAGCCCTGAGTTGGCAGCCTCGGTTGGCCTGTCGCAGTGGCTCCCCGAGATCAATCGGTCCGGTCTCGAAACCCTCGCCGCCGCCGCCGTCTCGTACGGCGTACTGAGCGGCGAGCCAGACTACGACGGCTTCATCGCGGAATGAGTACTCGCCTGGATGTCGTGCCCGCGGTCGGAGTGGAGGCCAGCGCCTTCACTCCGGTGCCGCGGCGGCGGTTCCGGGCACGCGGCCGAGTGACGAACGTGTTGCTCGGCTGTGCCGGGCTGCTTTCCGTAGCGCTCGTCGCCCAATTTCTTGCCCCGCTGGGCATTGTTCGGGAACAGGACCTGCCGCCGACGACCGTGATCATGGCCGCCTTGGCAGGACTTCTCGGCGAATCCACGATGTGGATGGCCGTCTACGACACGATCTACGTCTGGGCTATCGGACTCGCCGTGGCCTCTGTGGCCGGTGTCGTCGTCGGGATACTCCTCGGCAGCATCGAACCCCTGCGCCGCGCGACCTCCTCAACCGTTGAGTTTCTGCGGCCGATTCCCTCGGTTGCTCTCGTGCCGCTGGTCGTGCTCGTCTTTGGCCCGCGGTACGAGTCAGCCCTCGTCCTGGTCATCTACGCCGCCTTCTGGCAGGTGCTGGTGCAAACGGTGTACGGCGTAGCGGATGTCGACCCGGTCGTCGCCGATACCGCCCGGTCGTACCGATTCAGCCGCTGGGGTGTGATGCGCTACGTGATCTGGCCGACTGCACTGCCCTTCGTGATGACCGGTATCCGCCTGGCCGCCACGGTGGCCCTGGTGCTGACCGTGACCGCTCAACTGATCATCGGTACCCCCGGCCTCGGGCAGAGCATCGCTCAGGCCGAATCCGGCGGGGCGAACGCGCGAATGTATGCGCTCGTACTCATCACCGGGCTCCTCGGCCTCGCGGTCAACATCGTCGTGCGGCTGGTGGAGAAGCGCGTGTTGGCCTGGCACATGTCGTTTCGAAAGGATGCCAGCGAATGAAAACACTGCAGTCCATCGGCTATATCCTCGCTCTGCCAGTCGTGCTCCTTACGACCTGGTGGATCGTCAGTTACGACAGCACGAATGTCTATTTCCCCTCTCTGCAGCGCATTCTCGCTGCGTTCCCGGCGACCTGGCTCGACGGTGGTGGGGAATCACGCCTGGTCGTGGACGGCTTTGCCAGCATCTGGCGGCTGCTCTTCGGCTTTGTCGCAGCAACCGTCATCGCTGTATCCCTGGGAACGCTGATCGGCCTGTTGCCGCGGGTTCGGGCGTTCTGCGAGCCGACCCTGGAATTATTCCGTGCCATTCCGGGGCCGGTACTTGTGCCGATCATCGGGCTGTTCGCCGGGATCGGAGACACGATGAAGATCATCGTGGTACTCCTCGGCTGCCTCTGGCCGATTCTCCTGAACACCGTCGAGGGCGTCCGGGCGGTCGATTCCGTCATGATCGACACTGCCAGGTCCTACCGTCTCAGCGCACGGCGTCGCATCTTCACCCTCATCCTCCCGGCGGCATCTCCGCAGATTCTTGCCGGTATGCGTCAAGGCCTTTCGGTCGGCATCATCCTCATGGTCATCAGTGAGATGTTTGCCGCTACGAATGGGCTTGGATTTAGCGTCGTGCAGTTCCAACGCAACTTCGCCTTGCCTGAAATGTGGACGGGAATCATCGTGCTCGGTCTGTTGGGACTCGTGGCGTCCGTTGTCTTCCAATACTTCGAGTCGCATTCCCTGCGGTGGTACACCGGCATGCGCCGCGCCGCACGTGACGCCTGATCGACCAGACCAGAAACAAAGGAATCCCATGCTCGAGGTCACCCACATGCAAAAGATCTACCGCACCGCCGACACCAGCTTTGAAGCACTGCGGGACGTGCATTTCACCGTCGCCCCCGGCGAATTCGTCTGCCTGGTCGGGCCCTCCGGCAGCGGCAAAACCACGCTGCTCAAGTGCATGGCTGGGCTGATGAAACCGTCGGCCGGTTCGGTGCGGGTAGCCGACAAAGCAGTCTCTGGCCCGCCGGAAGGACTTGCCCTAGTCTTCCAGGAGTACGGTCGCAGCCTGTTTCCCTGGCTGCGCATCGCCGAGAACGTCGAGCTGCCGCTCAAGGAACTGAGACTGCCGAAGAAGGAACGGCTGGCGCGGGTCGCCGAAGCGCTGGCTCATGTCGGCCTCGAGAACTCGGCGAGGTCGTACCCGTGGCAACTCTCCGGTGGAATGCAACAGCGGGTGGCCATCGCCAGGGCTATCGCCTACCGGCCCGACGTGCTGCTCATGGACGAACCCTTCGCGGCCGTCGACGCCCAGACGCGGGCCGAGCTGGAAGACCTCGTTCGCACGATCTGGCGCGACTTGAAGATCACGACCCTGTTCGTCACGCACGACATCGACGAGGCCGTCTACCTGGCCGAGCGCGTCATCGTGCTCTCGTCAACGCCCACCATCGTGCAGCGAGAGATGATCGTCGACCTGCCTGCGGAACGCGATCAGCTTTCCACCCGTTCGTTGCCGCGATTCTCCGAGCTGCGCCATGACTTGTATGCAGAGATTCAGAAGGCCAAGACTCACTCGGCACTCACGATCACGGCATAGTCCATTCCCGCGCGCCCCGGACCACCGTCGCGTCCAGCTCCTCGCTCCGCAGAATGCGGGGGAGCAGACTGTGCCGGGCGAAGATCTCGGCCGTATGCGGAGCCTGCCGCTGCCCGGTCTCGACGAGCAGGCATCCGCTGGAAGAGAGCCAGTGTGGTGCGGCGGCACTGATGCGCCGCTGAACGTCGAGGCCGTCGTCGCCACCATCGGCCGAAGCGCGCGGCTCATAGAGTCGGGCCTCCATCGGCATCTGTTCGACCTCGTCCGTCGGCGCGTCGGTGCGTTGGCCACAATGATGTCGACCCGCCCCGTGAGCGACGCACGCGGCGGCGCGAACAGGTCACCCTGCAACACCTGAACGCGGTCAGCCAGGTTGCGGCGAGCGCAGGCCACCGCGATCGGATCGATGTCGACCGCGACCAGCCCCGCGCCGGGTCGGGGCGCGACCAGCACGGTTGCCAACGCGCCGGATCCGCAACAGAGATCGACGATGACCGCCTCGGGTGGACACAGCGCCAGGGTCTGCTCGACCAGGAACTCGGTGCGGCGACGCGGCACGAACACGCCAGGGTCGACCAGAATATGCCGGCCGCAGAACTCGGCCCAGCCCACAATCTGCTCGAGCGGCACGCCCGCGAGACGGCGCTCGATCATCGCGCTGAGCTGGTCGGGCGACTGCTGCACGGACTGCAGCAGGCCGGCCTCCTCCTCGGCAAAGACGCAGCCGGCAGCGCTCAACCGTGAAGTGATGCCTACCAGATCGGGGGTGGGTGCAGGCATGGGACGCCTCCTGTCGACGGCGGGCAGAAGCATCCTGCGCCCGGGTCTTGAAGGGTGCGCGAACTGTGATTACCCTGAAATCATGTGCCGAAACATTCACGTCCTGCATAACTTTGAACCCGCCGCGACCGCCGATGAGGTACACGCGGCGGCGCTGCAATACGTGCGCAAGATCAGCGGGTCGACGCATCCGTCGAAGGCGAACGAAGAAGCCTTTTAGCTGGCCGTGCACGAGATAGCGCGCATCTCTCGGCACCTGCTCGAAGATCTGGTGAGCTCCGCACCGCCGAAAAACCGGGAAATCGAGGCCGAGAACGCCAAAGCGCGCTCGCAGAAGCGGTTTGCTGCGGCCTAGCGGGTGTGATGTTCCGCGTAGAGCACCATCACGGCCGCCACCACGCTTGCCGCCGCGCCAAAGGCAACGCCGAAGGCGATGGTGATGCCCGCATACAGTCCGTCGTCCAGCATCGTCAAGACTGCGGCGATCGTCAGGGACAGCAACACCACACCGCCCATCGCGCCCAATGCGGCCGCTGTCGTGCGCAGGCGCCGCGATTTAGTGAGCTTTCGATCAGCAATCGCCACCGCCACGAGACCGCCCAGCAAAGCGACCGCCCCGATAACGAGGCCGATCACGCCATAATTCGCCATGGAACGCACGACAAACCAGAACCGAAACTCGGTTTCACCGCTGCCGGCGTCGGTCATGACGACTGCGACGCAGGCCGCTATCAGAAACCCCACGATCGGTGCGAACACCGCGATGCGCCAGTAGCGCCGAACTATCATGTGCCCACCCTACGTTGCGACGGTTCGCACCGGCATTCTAGAAATCGACCCAGGCGCTGGGCAGCGGATGCTCCAGCCGCTCTGGCCGGGTGCGCTCGCTTCGTCGCTCAGCCCGGTGCACCAGAAACGCTGCCGCGATCCCCGCCGCGATAGCGAGCGCCACCGTGAAGGTAATGATGAGGTACGCCCAGCCCGCTCCGATTATTCCCTGCACGGTGGCGAACACGATTCCGAGAATCAGCACGCCACCGGCCGCACCGAGGGAGGCCAGGGCGGTGCGCGCACCCGACGATTTTGCGAGGTGCCGGTCGAGGCCGCCAACCAGAACGACGCCGCCGACCAGCGCGGCGATGCTGACGACCAGGCCGACGGCACCGAAGCCCAGAATCGCCCGCACGACGCCTTCGATCGTCTGGCCGGCTCGCGCCTGGGGGTTACTGCCCAAGGACATCACTCCCACCACGGCGGCACCGAGGAGGAACCCGATCACGGGCGCAACCAGCGCGATGCGCCAGTAGCGGTGAACCATCATGCGTCCAACCCTAAAATGCGGAGATTGACTTGAACGTATCTAGTCCTGATAACTCTTAATCGTTTCGCGGATGTCATTCGCAAATAGGTAGATCTCATCGAGAGTTTCAATAGGGTGGCGAGTCTCGACCTTCTCAGCGTCGAAGACTCCAAGATACTTCTGCTTCTTTCCGTTGAAGTGAAGTCGAGCGACCGGCTTGCGATTGTTGTCATCGAGAAGAACAGCGAAATACGACTTGGAATCCCTGTGCATCACTCGCTGAGGCTTCACCTCGCTGCAGGCGATCGCCTTAACGATTTGATACCCTTCCAACTCCTCAAGGGTCGTCTCAATCTCCGTGTCACGGGCGAGATCAACTTCAACAATGTCGTGGCTGTTGATGACACCGCTCTCTGTTGCTGAAGCTCCTGAGAAGTTCGACCCGCCTAACGCCGACTTCAAGCGGTCATTGACCTGGTCATTCAGGAACTGCTTCGTAGACTTTGCGACCAGGGAAGTAAACTGCTCACGGACTTTCTGCGTAAACGCACCCTCATAGACTCGCGTCGTGAAGAATCGAATCCAGTCGTCTTCGGGCTCCGTGAACTGAGCTGCGATAGTGCGCTTGATTTGACCAATGTACTTGAGCTCTTCAGCCGAGTTGATGATCGAGTCGAGATCAAAGACTTCCTTGGTGAGCTTCCGCAGTTCCGGAATCAGTGTTTCATCGATGTCCATCAAATCGAGAACCAGAAACGGCTTCTCGTCCATGCGGTTGGGTGCATCCAGGTCCGTGTAGAACTGGTAAATCTCGCCATTCGTGAGAACGGCGATACGCGCATTGGTGACCGCGAAGTAACGGAAGAGTTGCGAGGCGTGTTCTATCTTCAATGCTTCCGTGGATTTCTTGCATTCGATGAGGATCTGGACCTCACCGTCGCGCATAATCGCATAGTCAACTTTCTCGCCCTTTTTCACGCCGACATCAGCGGTAAATTCGGGGACAACTTCCAATGGATTAAAAACGTCGTAGCCCAAAATGGTCGAGATGAACGGCATGATAAACGCGTTCTTGGTTGCTTCTTCAGTCTGAATTGCTTCGCGCTGGTTGCGCACCTTGAGAGCCAATGCCCTGATTAGTTCTGCAAATTCCATGATTCCCCCGGTTTGTGGATCGCTACCTTCGACCTTATCGAAACAATTTAGAGTCTCAGACGAGCCTGAAACCTCAAACGGTACCGCGTGGCACGATCCACTCGTGTCTGAACCGGGGCATTACCCTCGCGACATACTCGAAGTCACTGTCGTAGTGCAAAACCGTCGCATCATTTATGAGAGCGTATGCGGCGATAAGCGTGTCGACCTCACCGACCGACCGCACGAGCGCGGCATGCCAGAGTCGGTTTTGGATGACTAAAGATTCGTCGATTGTGGGCGCACGTGGGCAATCGCTAAAGGCCGAGAGCGGAGTCCACGCGCTGTCATGCTCGGGCCCATTTCGTGCGCTGAATCCAATTTCTATGGCGGTCGGCGCGCAAACCCAGATTGAGGCGGGGCTGTGCAGCTCGACGACTTTGCGCAAGGCGGCCACAAGACTGGGCGACGTACCTAACCGGGCCCACACGCTGTGGTTGATGATGAACCGTTTGACCTGAAGCCGGGCATGGGACGAATTGTGAGACGTCGAAATCGGGGATCCGTCCTATTCATTCGTCGAGGTCGAAGCGCTTTGGCTGTGGATCGAGGTGGAGAGCCGCAATTGCGTCAATGGCGACTAATTGCCTGCGCCGCATGACAGCCTCGCCGATGGCGAACGCGACCGCCTCCTTGTTCGAACGGAGCCCGTAGGCTTCCTTAAGCTCACGAAGCAGGGCAGGATCGGTGTCGATGACCCGGTCCTTCAGGTGTGCGCCGTAGTAGGCGGACTGCCGCGACATGACCTCTCGCATGGACTCGTCCCGGCTATCGTCCTACTCTGTTTCAGCGGTTTCCACGCAGAATCTGGCCCTGTCCGACGGACGCACATTGCGAGTGCACGACAGCGCCGACGCGCATTCCCAAAAGGATGCCTTCACCGTGCTCGGGCACCGCGGCTCGCCGCAAACCGGGGCACTGCTCGAGCCGGTGCTGGTGGCGGCGGCCGTGCGGGGCATCCGTCTGGTGTCGTATGGCAGGCCGAGCTACGGCGGATCGACCGGCTGCGCGGGCGCACCGTTGCCTCGGCCAGCGCCGACGTGGCCCAACTGGCCGATCAGCTCGGCCTCGAGCGGTTCGCGGTGATGGGTGCATCGGGAGGGGGTCCGCATGCGCTCGCCTGCGCCGCGGTGCTTCCCGAGCAGGTCCCAGCCACAGCCTGCCTGGCGAGCCTCGCTCCGCTGCAAGCGGATGCCCTCGATTGGTTCGGCGGGATGGCCTCCGACGGGGAGTCCCTGCGCGTCGCCCTGCTCGGCCGTGCTGCCCGCGAAGAGTTCGAGCTGACCGCCGAATTCGATCCCGAAAGTTTCAACGACCGCGATTATGCGACCCTGGCTGGCACCTGGGCGTCCCTTGGAACCGATGTCGGCTCGCGGCAGCAGACGGAACCGAGGGGCTCGTCGTCGACGACCTGGCCTTCGTGCTGCCGTGGGGATTCAGTGTTGCCGACATTGTGACACCGGTGCTGTACGCGCAGAGCGGCCGTGACCGTGTCGTGCCGCCACCGCACGTGACCTGGCTGCTGCAGAACACGCCCGAGATGGAATTGCGGCTGCGGCCTCGGGACGGCCACAGTTCCGTGCTGAACGCCTGCGCCCTCGCGATGGACTGGCTCTGCGCGAGCACGACTAGTCCTTGTCGGTTGGGATGAACCGCGTTAATGTGACGGTCACGCCGTGGCCAGCACCGGAAGGACACGAGATTGAAATTTGTTCGTGCTCCGAAGCCGTCCCGCATCATCTGTCGCTCCTTGGCCGCGCTCGCGCTGGGTGCCCTCGTCGCCACCTCTTGTGCGCTGCTGCCGACCAATGTCGCCGACGCTTCGACCTCGAGCAGCGTGCGGACCGCTCCCGATCTGGCCAAACTGTGCGCCAAGCTCAAGATCACGGTCGCCAAGACCCTCCTGTGCAGCCACGGACCCGACCCGGTCGAGGCGTTCGGCGGCGCGGCCAGGCTGAAACAGACAGCCGCTGCGGCAGAAGAGAGCGTTCCCGCCGCACCGGCCTCTGAGCTGACCGCACTGTGCAGCGCCGGCGGTGTGAGTGGTAAGCGCATCGAGGTGATCTACGGGGTTCCGCAGGATCGCACCAACCGGTACGCAACAATGTTGACACCCCTGCGTGACGTGATGCGGCAAGTGAACAACAATCTCGAGGCAGCGGGTGCCGCTACCAGCCAGAACTACCGCTTTTTGTGCACCAACGGCGTCGACGTCACGGTGCGCAACGTGACCCTGCTGCCGGTCGGATCCGACGCCACCTACGACTTCAACGACTACGTCTGGAGCCTGCAAAATCAGGTCGCATTCGGGCTGGGACCGGTCGACTTCATCGCCAATGATCGTCTGTACATCACCTATATCGATCAGATTCAGGATGTCTATCCCGACGGAGGTCAGGGTGAGCTCTCGATCGACGACCAGCCGAATCCCGCGCTGAACGCCAACAACGACACCCGGCCGCGCTATTCGATGTCGGCCTACCTGGACCTGCTCGTGATCGCCCACGAAATCGGCCACAATATCGGGGCGGTGCAGTACTCGGCGCCGCATTCCAGCCAGGCCGGCCACTGCTACGACGAGGCCGACCTCATGTGTTACGACGACGGCGGGCCGCACTTCGCCGCGGGCGGCACCCTGACCTTCACCTGCCCGGGCACCGAATGGGCCATCGACTGTCACGACGAGGACTACTATTTCTCGGGCACGCCGCCCGCGTCGAACTACCTGGCCACGCACTGGAACACCGCCAGGAGCGGTTTTCTAAGCCCGATTGTGGCGGCGGAGGTCCCGCCGACCGTCACGGCGAAACCACCGGTCAGCCTGGCCATCCGGGTCGCGCAGACCGCCAACGCGACCGCAACCTTCAGCGAAGCCGTGCAGGGGGTGTCGACGACAACGATGCGGGTGAAGAATCCGGCCGGCACGGTTCTCTCCGCCGCGGTCAGCTACAACGCGACCACCCGGGTCGCGACGCTCAATCCGACCGCGACCCTCGCGCCGGACACCAAATACAGCGTCAGCCTCACCGGCGGGGCCGCAGCAATCCGTGACGCGACGGGCACACCGCTGGTGTCAACCAGCTGGAGCTTCACGACCGGCCCAGCGCCGACGATCACCACGCGCACTCCCGCCAGCGGGGCGACGGGTGCCAGCCGCACCGCGAGTGTCTCGGTGACGTTCAGCGAGGGAATGGCGGGGGTGGCGGCATCCACTTTCAGGCTGAAGAACACCGCGACCGGCGCTGCGATCGCCGCCGTCGTCTCCCGAAGCGGCACAACGAATCAGTGGATTCTGAACCCGGGCAACACCTTGGCCGCCACCACCAACGTCACCGTCACGGTCACCGGCGGCAGCAGTGCCGTGCGTGATCTGGCCGGCAACCCCGTCTCGACGAGCATCTGGAGGTTCACCACCGGCAGCTGACGGCGGGGCAGCTAGCATCGAGGGATGCCTGACCTTGTCTGCTCCGAGTGCGCCGCCGTCTATCCGGTCGCGAGCCTGGTCTGGCGCTGCACCTGCGGCGGCCTACTCGACGTCGCCGAATTCGACATTAAAGTGGATGCCCAGGCGCTGCCCGGCCGCGCCCCCTCGCTCTGGCGCTATGCCGAGGCGCTGCCGATCGCCGTCGACCCGGCGATCACCCTGGGAGAGGGCTTTTCGCCCCTCGTGCCGTCCCGCTCTCTGGCCCACGTACAGCTCAAACTCGACTTTCTGCTGCCGACGCTCTCGTTCAAAGACCGCGGCGCGGTCTTGCTCGCAACCCTCGCCCAACGGCTCGGTGTGACCAACGCCATGGTCGACAGCAGCGGAAACGCCGGCACGGCGATGGCCGCCTATTTCGGGCGGGCCGGCATCGGCTGCACGGTCTACGTTCCCGAGTCCACCTCGCCCGGCAAATTCGCGCAGATGCGGGCGCACGGCGCCACGGTCGAGCTGGTACCCGGCTCGCGCGCGGATACCTCCGCGGCGGCCCTTCGGGCAGCGGGCCGACCCGGCGTCATGTACGCGAGCCACGTCTATCACCCGTACTTTCTGCACGGCGTGAAGACCTACGGTTATGAGATCTGGGAGCAGCGCGGGCGCTCGCTGCCCGAGACGGTGGTGGTTCCGGTCGGCAACGGCACGCTGGTGCTCGGCTGTTACCTCGCCTTCAGCGAGCTGGTCGCCGCTGGTCTCGCCGAGCGGATGCCGCGGATTGTCGCGGTGCAGGCATCCGCTTGTTCGCCGCTGGAACAGGCCATGGCGCAGGGATTTGCGATGCCCGCGGCGGTTGACGGCGGCGCCACGATCGCCGAGGGTATCGCCATCGCGGCGCCTCCCCGGGGCCGGCAGATTCTGTCCGCCGTGCGTGCCACCGGTGGCACGATCGTTTCCGTCAGTGACCGGCAAACCGCGGGCGCGCGCCAGGAATTGGCCGATGAGGGACTCTTCGTCGAGCCGACCTCGGCTGTCTGCTTCGCTGCCGTGCGCGCCGCCGTTGATTCGACGTTCGACAAAGCCAGCCCCACCTGGGCGGTGGCCGCGAGCCTGCTCACGGCCGAGTCCGTGGTCGTGCCGCTGTGCGGCGCCGGCCTGAAATCGCCTGTGTGATGAAGGACTTTGACGACGACGGTCCCGCTTGCCCGGCCTGCGGCACCGAGATGATCCCGGACGGCGTCGACACCGCTGACGGTCTGGAAGAGTGCCATCGGTGCCCCAGGTGCCGGCTGGTCATCGTCGTGCCCGGAGATGCCCCCGAGAACACCCAACTCCGTGAATAACTTTTCAATTGCAGAAGAATCGCATTTATTCTCTCGACTTTCTTGGGAAAGACTCACTGTTCTTGCGCCAATCTGGGTTTATCAGCCGATAGCGGCTCGTTGAGTCAGAAGTTCCGGCTCAGCCCAACTCACACGTCGAAGGAATTAACATGACTGTCTACCGGAAAGACATCGCGGCCATCGAAGCCCTCAAACAGCAGGTTGGAAGCAGCTGGGACGCCATCAACCCGGAGTCTGTCGCCCGCATGCGTGCCCAGAACCGTTTCAAGACCGGCCTGGAGATCGCGCAGTACACGGCCGACATCATGCGCAAGGACATGGGGGAGTACGACGGAGATTCCTCCATCTACACCCAGTCGCTCGGTGTATGGCACGGCTTCATCGGCCAGCAGAAGATGATCTCGATCAAGAAGCACCTCAAGACCACCAACAAGCGCTACCTATACCTGTCCGGCTGGATGGTTGCGGCGCTGCGCAGCGAATTCGGTCCGCTCCCCGACCAGTCCATGCACGAGAAGACGACCGTTCCCGCTCTCGTCGAGGAGATCTACACCTTCCTCCGCCAGGCCGACGCCCGCGAGCTCGACCTGCTCTTCACCGGCCTCGACAACGCCCGCATCGTTGGCGACGACGCCAAGGCAGCTGCGATCCAGGTGCAGATTGACAACTTCGAGACCCATGTTGTGCCGATCATCGCCGACATCGATGCCGGCTTCGGTAACCCCGAAGCCACCTACCTTCTGGCCAAGAAAATGATCGAGGCTGGCGCCTGCGCCATTCAGATCGAGAACCAGGTGTCGGACGAGAAGCAGTGTGGCCACCAGGACGGCAAGGTCACCGTTCCTCACGAAGACTTCATCGCCAAGCTGAACGCGGTTCGCTATGCGTTCCTCGAGCTCGGTATCGAGAACGGCATCATCGTCTCGCGCACCGACTCGCTCGGTGCCGGCCTCACGCAGAAGCTTGCCGTGACGTACACGCCCGGCGACCTGGGCGACCAGTACAACTCCTTCCTCGACGTTGACGAGATCACCGAAGCCGACCTCGGCAACGGCGACGTCGTCATCAAGCGCGATGGCAAGCTGCTTCGCCCGAAGCGCCTGGCCAGCAACCTGTTCCAGTTCCGCGCCGGAACCGGCGAGGCGCGTTGCGTGCTCGACAGCATCACGTCGCTGCAGAACGGTGCCGACCTGCTCTGGATCGAAACCGAGAAGCCGCACATCGGCCAGATTGCGGGCATGATGAACGAGGTGCGCAAGGTCATTCCGAACGCCAAGCTGGTCTACAACAACAGCCCGTCGTTCAACTGGACCTTGAACTTCCGTCAGCAGGCCTACGACGCACTCCTCGCCGAGGGTAAGGACGTCTCCGCTTACGACCGTGCCAAGCTCATGAGCGTCGACTACGACGAGACCGAACTGGCCGTGAACGCCGACGAGAAGATCCGCACCTTCCAGCGCGATAGCTCGAAAGAGGCTGGCATCTTCCACCACCTCATCACCCTGCCGACCTACCACACGGCCGCACTCTCGACGGATGACCTGGCCAAGGGCTACTTCGCCGACCAGGGCATGCTCGCCTACGTCAAGGGCGTGCAGCGTCGCGAAATCCGTGAGGGAATCGCCACGGTCAAGCACCAGAACATGTCGGGCTCCGACCTGGGTGACAACCACAAGGAGTACTTCGCCGGCGAAGCCGCGCTGAAGGCTGGCGGCGTGAACAACACGAGCAACCAGTTCGAGGAACCGGCTTTGAGTAGCCACTAAGTTAAATCGGAGTAACGAAGAGGCCTCAGTCGAAAGACTGAGGCCTCTTCGTGTGCCCGAACAGCCGTTGACGAGACAGCCTCTGACGAGCGGATGCGCCGAGCCGGTCACCGGGTCGCGGCGGGTATTCTCTGCGTTGAGGTCGCGGTCTTGCCCGCGACTTCGTTGGTCGGGGCAATCGCCAGGATGGCCAGGACGCCGGCGATGACTGCGAGGCCGACCCAGCCGAGCGTAGTGAGGCGTTCGCCGACGATGAGCACAGCGAGGATGGCCGCTATTGCCGGTTCGGTGAGCGTGATCGTTGTGGCGGTGCTGGCCGAGACGCGGGTCAGGCCATAGCCGAACAGAAGGTAGCCGAGGAACATCGGAATGATCGCCATGTACGCGGCAACGCTGAAGGCCTGGGTGGATGCGAGCAGCGGGGCGCCGGTGACAATGAGCACGGGCAGCAGGAGCGTGCCGCCGAGCCCGAACACGAAGCCCATCGATGCTGCGCGGCTGATGCCTCGGTTCATGAGGCGGTGTGCTGCCCAGGAATAGGTGGCATAGGTTGCCCCGGCGAGGAGTCCGAGGGAGATGCCGGCCACGGTCTGACCGGCCGACTCTGCGGCATCCGTCATCTTGGACAGGCACAGCAGCGTGCTGCCGATGATTCCCAGGCCCGCCGCCAGGGCCCACCACCGGCTGAGTCGTTTGTGTTCGAGCAGGAATTCGAGGAGGCCGGAGGCGAGGGGCGCGGAGGCGAGTGACACGACCGATCCGATCGCGACGCCCGCGAAGTGCATGGAACTGTAGAAGGCGAGGGGGTAGATCATGACCGCCACCGCGCCGAGAACGATCAGCCGCAAATTGCCGCGCACGGCGGGTAGGGCGGCCCGAAGCGCGGGGATGGCGATGACGGCCTGCAGAATCCCCCCGATGCCGAGAGCCGCTGAGCCGACCGCGAGCGGCCCAACGCCGGGCGCGAGAGTCGCGGCGGTTCCGGTGGTGCCCCACAGAAGGGACGTGACGGTGATCGCGCCGATTCCGGCGAGGCGATGCCGATTCACAGCGCCTCGATCACGGCTGGGGCTTGGCCCGCCCGACGCTGTTCTTTCCAGCCATCCACAACCTCCCCGATCAGGTAAATCAGTCTATCTACTGGTCTGGAGCTCCGTCTGTTCGCGGGTGCGCAGGTCGCGGTGGTGTGCCGCCCGACGGGGAGGGAATGCCCTTGCCGAATACGGCGAGGATTCCGAGAGCGAATGCAATGTCGGTGGCCGTGGGAATCGGTCAGCGTTTGCGGCATCAACCCAACATGCGCATCCCCCGTACGGTCAAGTTCAGACGCTCAGCGATCCCTGCCGCCGTCATCGAGGACGAGCATGGGAGAGTGGGCTCACGGCTGAATGTCAGCCGACTTTGGCAGCGCTGCTCGCCCCCGTAGGAGAAGGTTAGGCATGGAACATTTCGATGCGATCGTGGTTGGCGCCGGGGTGGCGGGGCTGGCCGCTGCTCGACTGCTGGCGAACGCCGGCCGCCGCGTCGTGGTGCTCGAGGCCCGCGACCGTGTGGGCGGCCGGGTCTACACGGATCGCGCCGACGGGTTCGTCACCGACCGCGGCGCATCGTGGATCCACGGCATCACCGACAACCCCGTCGCAGCAGCGGCCGCAGCATTTGGGATGCCAACCATGGAGTTCACGGTCGGCGGATACCAACCGGACAGCCGCCCGATCGCGTACTACGGTCCGAGCGGTGAGCGACTCCCCGATGATGCCGCGCGGGCCTTCACCGACGACATCCGCTCGGTTGATGCCGCGCTCGTCCAGGCGGTCGCTGCGTCAGAAACGGATGCCTCCTACCGCGACGTGACCGAGACAGCGCTCGCTGGCCAGGGCTGGCACCCGGCTCGGGCCGAACGTGTGCGGGAGTTTTTGCAGCACCGCAGCGAAGAGCAGTACGGGGTTTGGATCGACGATCTTGCCGCCCACGGACTCGACGACGATGTCATAGAGGGTGACGAGGTGGTTTTTCCCGACGGCTATGACCGACTGGCCACGCACCTCGCGACCGGACTCGACATCCGCCTGGAGCACGTCGTCACCCACGTGCGATGGTCCTCAACGGTCGTCACGGTCACGACAGACCATGGCATTCTGACGGCGGACACGGCCGTCGTGACGGTGCCCGTCGGGGTTCTCCAGTCACCGGAGTTCACCATCGAACCGCCGCTCCCGGAACCAAACGTGGGCGCCTTGGGGCGGCTGACGATGAACGCGTTCGAGAAGATTTTCCTGCGGTTTCCGACGAAATTCTGGGACGACGGAGTCTTTGCAATCCGGCAACAAGGACCCGAGGGTCGCGCGTGGCACTCCTGGTACGACCTGACGGCCCTGCACGGAACGCCTACCCTGCTGACTTTCGCCGCCGGGCCTGCGGCCCGCGAGATCCGTAACTGGACTGACCTGCAGGTTGTCGACTCGGTTCTGGCGCAGCTGCGGAGGCTGTACGGCGACAAGGTGGAGTTTCCAACCCGGGTTGACATCACCGCGTGGCAGGACGATCCCTTTGCTCGTGGTTCCTACGCGTACATGACGCGCGGCGCCACCACGGCCGACCACGACGACCTCGCGACGCCCGTCGGCGGGGTGCTCCACATCGCCGGAGAGGCGACCTGGACGGATGACCCTGCCACGGTCACCGCGGCGCTCTGCTCCGGCCACCGCGCCGCATCGAACGTGCTGAACCGGGAGATCCCAATCGCTGAGATGTGGGCCGGCCGATGACCGGGGCGCAAAGGTCGCGACGACACGCGACAGAGCGCGGCAGACTGATCCGTTCGCTCACCGCAAGATAACGATCGCCAAGAAGAGCCACTATATGGACCTACTCATGGCCAGGATTCGGGCCTTCGGTGGTGGCATGCAGACGCTACCGATTTCTAAGGTCAAGGACCGGCTGAGTGAGTTCGTCGACGCGGTGTCGCTCACTCACGAGCAGGTGACGATCACGAAAAATGGATTCCCGGTGGCGGTGTTGATCGGAGCCGATGAATGGAATTCGTTGCAGGAGACGCTCTTTTGGCTCTCTCGGCCCGGGACTCTTGCTGCCGTCGCCCAAGCGCGCCAGGAGCTGGTCGACGGTCGCACGATTGGCGAGGACGAGATACGCGCCGAGTTCAACGTTCCCCGTCGATCGTCGAAGTGAGCTCGGACGACGAGAAGAGCGACGAGGTCGAATTCGCTGGTTCGGCCCGCCGAGATTTACAAGGAGTACCGCCCCGGATTGTGCCAGCGATAATTGAGTTCGTCTACGGAGACCTCGCCCGATGCCCGCGGCGAGTTGGTAACCCTTTGCAACGCGAACTCGAAGGTCTGTGGAGCGCGCGCCGTGGCCCCTATCGCATTATTTACGACATCGTCGAGGAACGGCTGGTGATCATCGTCGTGCAGGTGGATCACCGCGCCGATGTGTATCGGCCCAGATAGTTGCAGCCTGAACGCAACGAACAATTGCTGCAACTGGCGTGACCGGGGCTTTCAGAGTGTGCCCCAGGCAGATTCGAACTGCCGCCCCTGCCTCCTGGAGGGCGAACCGCGGACCTTTTCCAGTCTTCCTCCCGACGGTAAATAGTCGATCAAGAGTCGTTTTCGCTCACAATAGCGATCATGATTGAGCAATGATAACGCCACGATTGTGGGCAAGAAGTGGGCACGTGCCGCAAGTGAAGATGGTCGGACCTCGATCAGAGATTCCGCTCATGACTTCGTCATGGGTATCCATGTCTTATCAGTAGTTACTGTCGCTGGATGACTGCGGCTGGTCCAGAGCGATCATGACTGATGCGCAGCGCCGGTAGTGTCTGTACTTCCGAATGCATTCCGAACACGATGATCACATGACTCTGATCAATGACCTTCGCACCACGACTCGGCGATCATCAGACCTGCGCAAGCACTCGGCCGACGTGTTCGCCGAGGCTGAGGATCACACTGTCCAGATCACTCGCCGCTGTGGCGCCGAACACCACACTGAGAAGAGCCGCAATGACGGCTAGTTGAGTCCACGGACGTGGTGTATGACGAGCCCGTTGTTGAGCGTGGCGTCGTGAACTGTCAGTCAGTCTTGGAGACGGCGCTCGGCAACGAGAAGCGGGTGTGGTCCGGGCTCTCGCCCCGACCACACCCGCTGACCGTCTTCTAAGTCAGAAGCCGCTGACGTTGAGCCGTCCGCCGGTGACCGTCTTGCCGCTGAGGGAGGCCGTCGGGACGACCGAGCTCAGGATCGCGCTCTTGATCTGCGCCGCTGTCGCACCGGGGTGCGTGGAGGCGTAGAGGGCGGCCGCGCCCGTGACGTGTGGCGTGGCCATTGAGGTGCCGTTGTAGGACGAGTAGGTGTTGAAGGCGGTCGTCGACCAGACACCGACTCCGGGGGCGCCGAGGTCGACGGTCGTGGCGCCGTACTGGCTGAAGGACGCCAGCGCCCCATTGCGGTCGATGGCGGCGACTGCGATGACGTTGGCGACGTCGTAGTTGGACGGGTAGGACGCCGTCGTGTCGTTGTTCGTGCCGCTGTTGCCTGCGGCCGCGACGAACAGAATGTTCGCGGCGTTGGCGCGCGTGATGGCGTCGAGCAGGGTCTGGGAGAAGGCGCCGCCGCCCCAGCTGTTGTTGGTCGCCACGATGTTCAGGCCGTGGCGGGTCTTGAGGTCGGTGAAGTAGTCGACCGACTTGACCGCGTCGGCCAGGGATCCGCCCTGGCGACCGAGGAACTTGCCGCTGATCAGGGTCACATCCCAGTTCATGCCAGCTACGCCTTGCCCGTTGTTGGCCTTGGCGCCGATGGTCCCGGACACGTGCGTGCCGTGGTTGTCGAGCGAGCCTCTGGAGCCACCGTCATAGATAGTGTTGTCGCTGTTGGCGAAGTCCCAGCCGTTGACGTCGTCGACGTAGCCGTTGCCGTCGTTGTCGATGCCGTCCCCCGCGATCTCGTAGGGGTTGGTCCAGACCTGCCCGTTGAGCTCGGGGTGGGTGTACTGGATGCCCTCGTCGATGATGCCGACGTAGACGCTCTTCGACCCCGTGTGGCCGGCGGTCCAGGCCTCGGCGGCCTGGCTGCCGTAGGCGTTGGCGGGGGTCGAGGCGTCGCCGTACATGCCCCAGAGGTCCTGGGAGGTATTGGTGCTGGTGAAGATGGGGTCGGTGGCGGTGGCCTGGTGGGTCAGGACGTAGTTCGGCTCGGCGTAGGCGACGGCGGGGTCACTCTTCAGCTGCGCGATCGCCTCGTCCAGGTTCTTGCCCTGCGGCAGACGGACGAGCTCGACCTCGGTGCGGTCGGCGGCCGCGGCGACGATGCGCTCGGCGAACCGTGCCGAGGCGTGCCCGCGAGCACGCTCGCGCTGGTCGGCGGAGGCGCCGGCCACGTAGCCGACGACGAGCTCGCCGGGGACTGCGGCAGCAGCGGTACCGGTGGCTTGAGGGGCGGGAGCGGCCGAAGCGGGCGTGCTAAGGGCCAGTCCGGTCATGCCGATCAGGATCGCCGACGAGGCAGCCGCTACGGTGAAGAACTTGAGACGCATCTGTTCCGAAAATCTTTTATGCATGAAAAATCCTTTTCCTTGTGGGTAGTGGATTGCCAAGTAGTCACCAATGACTTTGCCCATATTGAGCGTTCAACACAGGTGCAATTGAAAGGTACGACTTGCCGCAGATGATCACACGTCGGCTCATGAGGGGACTGCGCTTCGCGGGCTGCTGTGGTATAGCCCAATGTTCAGCTTCGGGGGTCAGTGGCACCGCCCTCTACTTCCTGCCGCGCCTCCTGGGCCTCAACGCGGTCAAACTGATGTCAGCCACCGGGCCCGCGACGAACAACCGCGACCGGACTCGCCTCGGCGACTTCTTCGAAGCACTCGTGGCCCTCAGCCTCCAGACCTATGCGGCGGCGAACGACGCGCAGCTGTCGCCTTTCCGCGACCATGATGGGCGACACGAGATTGACTTCGTCATCCACCGAGAAGACGCAGAAGCTGTCGGTATTGAAGTCAAGCTCAAGTCCGCCATCACCGACCAGGACGTTCGCCACCTGCTGTGGCTGAAGGAGTCACTTCCCGACCAAATTGTCGACCTCGTTGTCATCAACACTGGCACCCACGCCTATCGCCGACAGGATGGCGTGGCGGTCATCCCGCTCGCGTTGCTCACCGCCTGACCGACGCACTGCGAGTGCCAGAGCTGCCGCAGCGGCTTGCGGCAAAGCGCTCACGAGAGAGCCCTCACGGGGAACCTTGTACGGGACGTCTCTTGGCGGCTTGATGGCTCGGGGCGGCTAGGGTTTGTTCGTGTCGTTAGGTAGAGGGTTCAGGCAGCTTTGGGCGGGCAATGCGGCCGGTAACCTGAGCGACGGCTTGATTTTTGTGGCGATACCGCTGCTGGCAACATCATTGACGACGGATGCCATTCTCATCGCCGGCCTTGCCGCCATATACTCGGCGATGCGGTTGCTTGTGGTGGTTCCGGTCGGGGTCTACGTCGATCGCTACGACCGTCGAACGATCCTGTGGATCACGAATCTCAGCCGAGCGTCGCTGTTGATCATGATGGCGGTCTTGTTCGCAATCGGTTTCGGATCCGTTCCGCTCCTGTATGTCGTCCTTGCGGGCGTCGGAATCCTGGAGACCGCCGCGGACAACGCAGCCCTGTCGATCCTGCCGTCGGTCGTTCCAGCGAACAAACTAGACCAGGCGAACAGCCGCATCTCGGCAGCTCAACTCCTCGCCGATGAATTCGCTGGGCCACCACTGGGCGGCCTCCTGTTCGCCCTCGGGGTGGCGGTTCCGGTCCTGGCCGCTGGCGGCCTCTATGCAGCGGCCGGGTTCTTCTTCCTCGCGCTCCCGCGTCGGGGCGTCGTCAACGCCCTTCCCTCGCCTCGCCGATCCGTGTTTCGTGAAGCCGCGGACGGTGCCAGGTGGCTTCGGGGCCACCGTTTATTGCGCGGCCTGGCTGTAGTTGGCGGGCTCGCGAGTGTCGCATACATGATGCCGTTTTCCGTTCTGGTGTTATTTGCTCAGCAGACTCTAGGACTTGGCTCCGCCGGGTACGGCCTGATTCTGGCGGTGTCAGCACTCGGCGGTCTTGTCGGTTCGATCATCACTGCTCCACTGCGTTCACGTGCGGGATACGGATGGACGATCGTGGGCAGTCTCTGCCTCGGCGCCGCATCCATGTTCGCGCTCGCGTTCGTCCGGATTCCATGGGTAGCCGCGGCTCTCCTAACCGCGTACATCGTGCACTCCGTCGTGTGGGGTATCTGCGTGAGCTCGCTTCGGCAGCGCGTTGTCCCCGAGCACCTCCGAGGGCGGGTCAACGCATCGTCAAAGGTCCTTGGTCTTATCGGTCTCACTGTGGGAGCAGCCCTCGGCGGGGTCCTCGCTTCGTCGCTGTCCTTGTCCGTGCCGTTCCTGGCGAGCGGCACCCTTTTCATCTGCTGTGGCGTAATCGTTTGGTGGCTGTTTCGATCTGAACTGCAAGCAAGTTCTGACTCTGACACGGCGCTAATAACCGCGCGCAACGATTAGCGCTACCCGACTGTGACCCTGTCAAACAGCAACCTTGAACGGCATGCGAGAGAGTTCCTGCCGTCGGGAGGTAATCGCACTCAGCGCGGATGGCGGGTTGATGCTCCGCGACCCCAGAACACTGCGATGCAAGGCCTTCCTTTAACGAACTGAGATGTCTGTCATGCTCTTTTTTCATTGTTGACGAAAGACAATTTTGAGAATAAATATCAGGCTGTTGAACCTTCACAGCTTTCGTTTCTGTGGACCGGCCCGCTAGATTATGAGCGACCGCAAGTTATTCTGGATTCATAGTGAGAGCGCGTCTGTAAATATTCTCCGAGACCGAAAGACGGAACGCACATGGCCATCAGCCTCACGGATCTAGAACTCTCGACCCTCGACAGCCTCGTCACCCCTGTCGACCCCCAGGACGACTGGATCGTCACGGACGGGGGTTCGGCTATACGGTGCGACACCGAGGGTATGAGCGACGAGCTTGCAGAAGTACCTGTAGAGCACCGACCGGCACAGACGTTGGAGGTTCTTCGAGCCTTCCAGGCGCGCGCGAGGGCCGCCCGATCGAAGTGAACCGGACTCTGCTTCCTGTTCTCAAATCACCAACAGCTGCCTGCTACCAAAATCGGTAAACGATTCCGCTACGAGTTCGCTCGTCAAGTGGCTTGCGTTACAAGTTGTTCGCCGACCGATTCGATCTGGGGAAGTCCACATGATGAGTGATATTGCAAGCTCCGTCTTCGGCGTTACTGGAATGGTTGTTTTCTCTGTCTGGTTCTTACTGACGATCGCATTTCAGAAAAATAATCGGCTCAGCCGGCTAACGACACGGTTTGACCGGTTCACACTCGTACCAAAATGGTCGTTTTTCACGCCAGATCCCGGTGCGAGCAACTATCACTTTGTCTATCGCAGTCGCGACAAGGAAACGAGCTTCAGCCCATGGTTGGAGTTGAATTTATCCCCGAGAGGAATTCTCTATCCACTTTGGAACCCTCGAAAACGCTACCGAGAGGGCATGATTGAATTGTTCCAGCTGCTGGCGCTTTCTAGTATCAACTGCTCTACAGACAGGCTTCAGTTCACCGCGCCATACATAATCTTGCTTGACGTCGCGCGCAAACGCCTCGGAGGTTCATTGTCGTCGCAGGCCTTATACCAATTCGCTTTGATTGAAACACGCGGTCCAAGCGGAGCATCTGTGCCACTCGTTCGTTTCTATTCGCTGACTCACCCGGTGTCATAAGCCATGTTGACAATCGAGAGCGCCGCACGAATTACCGCCGTCATCGTGGGCATAGGTATTCTTCAAGGTTCTCTGCAATTACTCTTCAGCTTGAAAGAATTCGGATTGAGCGGGCTGTTTGACTGGAATAGTAAACAGATCCTCGCTAGGTCACACGGTGGGTCACGTGGATGGATGGTCGGGCACAGCGGCTCAGTGTGGCTACGTGTCGTTGTGATTGCTCGAATCGTCTGTTCCATAGCCCTCATCACTCCGTTTCAAAGCAACCTGCTCTACGCCGCTTACGTGACGATCATTTTGCTGTCAAGCCTTTTCCTGGCCTATCAAATTCGCTATGGCAAAGATGGCTCCAATCAAATATCGGTCATCATCCTTGCGGGCTTGGCATTCACCTTCCTGATTCCAACGTCGAGTCCTTTTCAAGCCGTGGGTTTGTATTTCATCGCGGCGCAGGCTTTGTTGGCATATTTCGCTGCGGGGATATCGAAGATATCCAACGCACAATGGCGTCAAGGATCAGCGATGCAGAGCATTCTCAACACGGCTACATATGGACATTCCACGGCCGCAGCCGTAATTCGTAGGCGACCCTGGCTTGGAGGCTTCGTCGGATGGTCAGTTATCGGCGTGGAAATCATTTTTCCCGTAGCCCTTGTGGCTCCGCCTGGCGTACTGGTCGCGTTTCTTTTCGCCGGGGCCATGCTCCATCTCGGAACCGCCGTACTAATTGGCCTCGACATTTTCTTTTGGGCGTTCACCGCGACATTCCCGGCGATCATCTTCGTGCACGGGGTTCTCCTCGGAGGATAGAAAAGCATTGCAGTATTAAGACCTGCCAACGCTTTTTCGGGGAAAAGATTCTGTTGGGCGAACTCCTTACCCCCGTCTTGGTCTTCGATCAAGGCAGTCGTGGAAAAGTTGATGCGCGACGCAAATCGTGGTTCCTGTGGTCTCGGTTCCGAGGTCAGCCGGCCGGCTCACAAGGGGACGGCCGGCGCGACAGATCTTGGTCCAAACTGACCGATGGCCGAGCGAGCCGATGCCGTGTCACTTGGGAACCTCATCCGGGGACAAATCGACGACACACCTGTGCTGCACCGGCGGCGAGTCGCGGCCGCTGGGCATCGGTCTCAGCCTTGTGTCGAGTTGGTGACCGGCGTGCTGGAGATCGTTAGTCTTCATATAACATCTCCCGTTGCGGACACGGAGACGGTTGCTTGTCCGTGCGCCTGGTTGAAGTGATTGGCATAGGCCATCGTGTCGTCTGAGGTGCACTGAAATGTGGACGACGTAACGTCGCCGATGTCGACCGTCACCGTTCCGCTCCCCGCGCAGTTGAGGGCGACCCATAGGCCTTCGCCGAGAGAATCGATAGGACCGCCACGTGCCGTGTTGGGTAGGCTCACCCACGTTCCGAGTGTCGTGCCCGTTGCGGCGGGCGGCTTGATTGACTGGGGAACGGGCGTAGACGATGTCGAAGAGTCCACCGAAGAACTTGTTGCTGACGGTGACCTAGGTCCAGGTTCCGGTGGCCCCGTGCAGGCACTCAACACCGGAGCCAGGAGCACGAACACTCCCACGGCCAAAGCAAGTCTTCGTCTATTCATCCGTTCCCCTAAACGTCGGTCCTGCAGTTTTTCTAAAACTAACAGAGCCGAACGCCGCTGCCGACACCTCAGCCGGGCCGATGAAATCTCGCTAGTGAACGGCACGTCCACGCCTCGAGCGACAATCAGGATGTTGCGAATCATGCCCACGCGCGAGAAGGTCAACGCCGCCGGGGGCCGGACCCGGTGCGCGAAAGAGGAACCCTCTGCGGGACACGTCTCGTTTCGCTGGCAATATCGAACTTGGCGCGTCGAGCGGCGCCGCTGCTGTGTTTAGAGCCTGTTGTAGACCTCGCGACGATGTGCAACCTCGACAATGAGGATGAGGATTTGATCGTCGTCAATATTTGTGAGGATTCGGTAGTCGCCGACCCGGTAACGCCAGAATTCTTCGTTAACGAGCTTTTTACCGAGCTGGCGCGGATTGTCTAGTACGGAAAGCCTCTGCTCAAGAAAATCACGAATCCGTTTCGCGGCGGCCGAGTCGAGTTTCCTGACCTGCTTCGCTGCCTTCGGGGTGAATCTGATCGTGTAGCTCACACAGGCCAGACCACATCGGCGAGGTCAATGGCGTCGTCGTTGGACTGAGTGAATTCCTCGAGCGCATCCTTGGCCAAGAGATAGTCTTCGTTCTCGTCCAGATACTGGGTCAATGCTTCGGTCGCATAAAACGTTTTCGACCGCCCAGTGCGCTCCGACAGATATTGCAGGCGATGATCCGTTTCATCGTCAACGCGGAGATTGATTTGCGGCATATGGCATCCCTCCTCAGAGTGCTATACAAATATAGCATCAGATGGGGTCGCATAAACCGAATCTGCTGCGACCAGGAATCGTTGGCCGGCGACACTTGTCTGGAAGAATTGACGGATGACTGTGACCCTTCAGCGAATCCTCACCAGCGAGTTCCCAGCGTGGTTGGACCGCAGCTGCACCGAATACGTAAGTGATTTGGTTACCCAGGGTGGATCGCATGAGGAAGCTCAACGCAGAGCCGTCGAGAGCATGGCTCGTTTGTTCCCGGATGGTGCTCCGAGCCCTGGCAATGAGGTCTTTCACGTCATGAACAAGGCGGGTGCCGCAGTGGGATACCTGTGGATCGGACAGGACGTCAGCGCCGATCCAGGGGCGTGGTGGGTCTGGGACGTTGTCATCAACGTTGACCAGCGTGGTCAGGGTTTCGGGAGAGCGGCAATGCTCCTCGGCGAGGAATACGCACACTCACACGGAGCGCAGTCTCTCGGCCTGAGCGTCTTCGGATTCAACACCGGCGCCCGGGGGCTTTACAACTCGCTTGGGTACGAAACAACTTCGGTGAAGATGCTCAAGAAGCTCACCTGAGCGTTCCGAAAGAGATAGCGAGCCGCATGACTCCAACTCCCACCTTCGTACTGGTCACCCTCGGCGTGATGGCGATGTCCGTTGCTATTGCCGGATGGCGTCGCTGCAGGGCAACGGCCCGAGATAGGCGCCCGTAAACGGAACCCTCTACGGGACGATCGAGCTTCGAGTCCTGTGGGGATGGTGGTTGGGCTTGGTGGCCGATTCAAGGTGAATCAGAGCAGGCGATCATCGCACCACATGAACCATCGCCGTGCGGCGGGCCAACCACACCAATGAGAGGGCGCCCGCACCGGTGACGGCGAGAATGACTACTGCTGGATTCGCGTCCTGACCGACCGCAACGGCCCGCCCCACGACAGCACTCGCCAGCGTGGCGGCAACCGCTGTTGCGATCGCTTCGACCAAGATTGTCGCCGCAGCCGCCCGCGGAACAGTGACGCCATCCACCTCCGGTGGCACATCTACGATCTTGTTGAGGGTGTCGAGATAGACCAGCCCCATACCAATGCCCGCGAGCGTCCACCCGAGAAGGACCACAGTGATGCGCGGCAGAGCGTCGTCCGTGAGAATGACGGCTCCGGTCCCCAACAGCCCCAAGCCAATCAGGGAACCCCCTACCGCTGCGCGGCAGACGTACGCTCGGGACGTCCGTGGGGGCCATCGACTTGCTGCCAAACCCGCGAGCGCCCATCCCATGCCACTGCCGGCGAGTACCAGCGCAGCTTGTCCGGTGGTTCCCCCGAGCAGATCTTGAACGATGATCGACATGATCGCTTGGGCACCGAAATACACACCCGCCAGGAGCCCCATCGTGGCCAGTGCCGCAGGGCGGCCGGCTCGCGCGCTCAGGGTTCCCGGGGGCAGAAGCCGGCGTGCGGCAAAGATCACGGCGACGGCCCCGATGGCACCCATGGTGACAGCTACGGCGGAGGGCACTGCCTGCAGGCCCACGAGGGAGAGTAAAGCAACGCCGCCCGCGAGCATTCCGGCGGAGCCGAGCGTCAACGGCTCCTTATCGGTTCCCGGTTGCATGGTGCCCCTCAGCTGGCGAGCAGCCACGATTCGCGCCGCGATGAGGAGCGGGAGGTAGAGCACGAGCGCCCAGCGCCAACTCGCAACAGAGGTCACCCACGCGGCGTACAGAGGGCCGGCGAGTGAGGCGAATACCCAGGTCACGCTGAAACCGGCGAGAACCGCGCGGCGCCACCCGGCAGGTAGAACTGACACGATTGCCGCCAAGGACACGGTCGCCAAAGCTCCAGCGCCCAGGCCAGAGGCGACCCGACCGGCAACGAAGACACCGACGTTCGGAGCTACGGCACTCGACACGCTGCCGGCGACCGTGAGCCAACTCAGATGAACGAGCAGCCGATCCACCCGAAAACGCTGGAGCAAGTACGGGCCCAAGGGCATCGTTAGGAACATGGCGATCTGCGCCGAGCCCACGATCACACCATAGAAGTCCTTCGCGTCGAGGTCCGAACCAATGACGGGCATCACGGTGTTCAGCAGGTAAGCCTGCATGCCCGCGACAAGCTCCAACCCCAGCAAAGCCGCGGCCAAGAGCCCAGCTCGGGTCACGCTAATCGAAGGTGATCCGCTCGTACCACCGGGAGAAATCACGCCCAAAGACCCGACCGCTTAACGACTCTGCGGATCCATACGCGCCGTGCCCGCCCCACATCGCCCCCAATGCCTGGATAACCGCCAAGCCCTGACTGGATCCTATTGCAGTGACCGGACTCGGAACGAAGATGCCCTGCAACTCCAATCGCCCGGTCGACATCCAGGCGACCCACGCCGCCAAGTTCCATGCGCGTGGTTTCGTCCTAGACGTTGTTGCCTTCGAGGAACCCTCACCGGGACAGGCAGTTGGTGGCTTGGTTGGAGAAGAGCCAATAGGTGACGGTATTTGTGCAGCGCTAAATGGCACCGTCGATGCCGGAAGCAAATCGTCAGCCGTGCGCTCCACGGGTTGGTGATGCACGGTCTCGGTTTCGTTTTAGTTCAGTTTTGGACGCAGTACTTCGGGTATCGGGAATGGTAGGGAGAATTCCCGTTCCTCGATGTCAGCGGCACCCCAGTCGTCGCGCGTAACTCGAATGCTTTCGGGTGAGAGCTCGGCGATACGCACCGGTAGCCAGCGTCCGTCGGAGAGGCGAAGCTCGAATGGGTCTGCGAGGAAGCCCAGACCGATCTCCTCGAGGGTTTCTTCCGCAGTGAGCCAATCCACCTCGTCCGAGCGCGTTCGACCCAGCAGATCGATGACCACGAAACCGTCGCCCTCGGGTGCCATCCATCCGAGCAGTTCGCCGTCGCCACGTCGATGCTCAATCCACTGCGCAGAACCAATCATGACCCCGAGGCTAACAGCCTGCTGACGGTTACCAGCTTGTGGGATGCGCCCGATCGACGTGGATTGGAGCTGCACGGTAAGCCCGTAAACCGAACGTCTCACGGCATTGGGTCTGCAATGATGACGGCAAACTAGGACTATGCAGATTCGCGACCTAACCTCGGCAAACATCGGTGCAGCGACGTCACTCTGGGTCAGAGCGGGGTTGACCCGCCAGTGGAATCCGCCGGAGCTTGACCTGCAGCGCGCACTCGACGGCGGGACATCAACCGTGTTGGGGGCTTTCGACAATGACCGATTGATCGGCACCGTTATGGTTGGCCACGACGGACACCGCGGCTGGGTGTATTACCTAGCTGTTGATGAAAGCCAACGTGGAACTGGTTTAGGACGGCAGCTGATGTCAACGGCGGAAGACTGGCTGCGCAAACACGGCGCCGTGAAAGTTCAGCTCATGGTCCGCTCGACCAACGAAGCAGTACTCGGTTTCTATGAGCACCTCGGCTACGAAAACGCTGATGTTCAGGTTCGATCAAAGCGACTGACCTGAATAGTTTCCGCTGATCCCACCTTTCGCAAGTCTGACCTCGACCACACCACGAAATGAAGCCACATGGCGAAAACCCTTCCGACGCCCCTCGATGACGGTGCCGCTGATCACTTGATCGGATTGCACCTGCCTGACATCGACCTTGCATCGACATCGGGCGGCGAGTTGAGCATGAAAAAATGCTCAACTGGGCGCTGGATCTTGTTTATCTATCCACGAACGGGCGTGCCTGGCCAGGCCGAGCCAATCGGATGGGCAGACATCCCCGGAGCAAAAGGCTGCACCGCCGAAGCATGCAGCTTTCGTGACAGCTTGGTCGAACTCAATGAGGCTGGCGCTCAAAACGTGATCGGGGTTTCGGTGCAGAGCTCGGCCTATCAACACGAGGCCGTCGAGCGGCTTCACCTACCGTACCCACTCATCTCGGATGAGAAGGGACGATTGACAGCGGCGCTCAAACTCCCCACCTTCACGGTCGAAGGCGTGACGCTTCTCAAACGCATGACTCTTGTTATTGACGGAGAAACCGTCAGGCATGTGTTTTATCCCGTTTTCCCGGCGGAAGGTCATGCAGACCAAGTTCGTGACTGGTTACGCGCAAATCCCGCAGACTGATCGTCTCAAACTGAGCGCCACGGGCCACCACCTTCGGATGCCCGCAAGCCGGACCTCCAACGCGACGAATTCGCGGCCTCTCCACTCGATCGCCAAGGGCGCCGATGCTGTGTCACATGGGAACCCCCTGCGGGACCTGCTATGTCCCGGTGATTGACTCGCTGGTTGTCGTCAGTCGCTCGTCCACATGGAGTCGATAAGGCCGGCATGCGACGATTTAGTGGGATCGGAATCGAATTTGGCGCCTGGATATTCCAAGACAATCCAGTCGGATTGATGGCCGTTATCGCCAAGTGTTTCCGCGAATTTCTCCGCGTCGTTCGGCGACGCAAAACGCTAAATCGAAATTTCTTCTGACCGTACCGCCGCTATGCAGGCGTCGTTTGTGGCACAGGCGTCGGCGGTAATGTCGCGTGGATCCGTCATGGGAAGGTCAGCCTGCGCCGTGAAAACAGCCACCACATCATCGACCCCCATAGTCGACCGAGGCTCCAGCACCGCCTGACACCCGCTCATGGTCAAGGCAATCGGAACAACGGTTAAGACTCGAGCTGCCCTGGCTATCCTCATGACTGCATGGTCCCACACACCGCTCGGCCGTAGGCACATCCGCCCCGTGCATGGTCCAAGACCGGCCTTGATCCAGTTCCACAGGGGAACCCCCTACGGGACGGTTCCGCGAATGTGCAGTCTCAGGGCTTTGTTTTCCGTGCACCCGGAAGGGAATCTCTCATCGAGAATCGATGGGCTGGTATCGAAACAAAACGGAATCACGGCGCACGAATCCGGAGGCCTCGTAAAGCCGGATTGCGGATTCTCTGGATGGGCGCGACGTCAGGTCCAGGCTCCGCACTCCCAACGCCTGCGCTCTGGCAATCATCGCGGTCAATAATTCACGAGCGATCCCTCGGCCACGGGTGAGTTCGTCCACCACAACGTCATCGATGTGACCCCGGACCCCAGTCGGAATGGGAAACGTTACGAGGGTGGCCATTCCGACAACCCGGCCAGCGAGCCGCGCCAGGAAGAGATCGACTGACTCGTTCTCCAGCATCCGATTGAGAATCTCCCTGTCGAACATAGCTGTCTGTGACAGCTGCGGAAGCAATCGGCGAATCTCTTCGGCGACAGCGTCGTCGGCGTGGGTGGCGATCGAAATGGTCAACTCATCTTCCATAGGGAGAGGCTACCTGTGCCGAGCCAGACCGCCGCAGCCGGGTGCCACAGCGGAACGTCATACGGGAAGAGTTCGCCGCCCTGTGTTCCAGGGCCTCGGGTACGGCGTATAGGCGACAGGCTATCAACGGGAAGTCGACCGGTGCGCGAAGTTGGGCTGCGCCCCTTGTTGACTATGATGCGTGCTCTCCGAGGCGAATGCTGAGAGCCCGTGGTCCGTCGTCGTTGAAGCCCATGCGGAGGTAGATTGATTCCGCGTCTGGGCTCGCGTTGAGGGAGACCGACATCGCGTCATTGGCTTGGAACCACCGCAGGAGTTCACTCATCGCAGCGGACGCATACCCCCTGCCTCGATACTGGGAGTCGGTCCCCACCCACTCGACGTACCCCTCCAGGACGTGCACGTGCCTCGGGCTCGGCAGGGTTTCACTGATCCGTCCGACCGCCAGGGACGCCAGGTGCCCAACTGCACCCTCTACGACAAAAATCGCGACATCGTTGCCGAGGCGCCGATCGAGAGAAGCCGCGACCCGCGCTTCCCATTCCGCGTCCGTAGCGGGTGCGGCTCCGCCGTAAACCGTGTGCATGTCCGAATACACTTGCGCGACCAACCGGAGGATCTCGCCTCGATCGCCAGCGACAGCGACCCGCACGGCAACTGGAAGATTCGCGGGAGCGTGCATAAGTTAACTATCTCCGTCTCGTTGATGGGTCCCGCTGGATTCGCCCAGCATGCTAACGGACTAGTTAGACAGGCCAGTGCATACGGATTCGTTCAAGCCGCCAGCAGAATCGAACATCGCGCCGTGTCAACAGATGATCCCGGTCCCCGCGACACCGATTCCGACCACAAAACCTCCGAGAATCAGCGCTGTGAAACTGAGATAAGACAGGTCCTGGTGCTTTCCGCTCCCCACACCGAGGATAGCAACAGCTTGCTAACTCGACGAGCTCCAGGTCTTCGGCCGTCGGCACCGCGAGTTGAACATCCCACGGATCGAACCGGATGCAACTCCTGACTAGCATGTCCGCAAAGGGGGACCTCATACGGGAACGCCCCCGCAAAGACAGGGCCCCGCGCACCGTCTGAGCAAACTTGTCCCGTTTGACCTGTCGCGTAAGGAAATCCCGCCAAGGCACGTCAACTGCGACAGGCTGAGGACCGCGTTCGGGTCACGTCTACTCATGACAACGACATGACTTTCAACGAACTTGATAGCCGGATTGTCCGAAGTAGGTGGCAATAGTCCGAACTGGACTGTCACGTGACAGATGTGCCCCCAGGCAGATTCGAACTGCCGCCCCTGCCTCCGGAGGGCAGTGCTCTATCCCCTGAGCTATGGGGGCCAGGGTGGTTCAAGGTTAGCAGCTACCCGAGGTGACCGAGCACCGCCGACATGAGGCGCTCGGAGTCGCCCGGCTCGATGAAGGCTGGCGAGCTCAAGGTGACCCAGTAGGTTCCCGTGAAGACCTGTGCCTGGCCGCTGCCGGCGGCGGCGTATTCAAAGAAGCCGTCGACGGTCGGCGGGGTTCCGTAGGTGGGCACGGCCTGGCTGTCGGCATCCGCTTGCTGCTTGAGTGTGGTCATCAAGACGTCGTTCGGCGCCACCAGCGAGAGCTCGATGAGCTCGCCACTAGTCTGGTTCGAGTAGCCGCAGGCGAGTCCGTTGTAGTCAAGCGCAGACTCGGCCAGGCCACCGGCGGCTGGGGCGAAGCTCGGCGCGGTGCCGTAATTCGGGTTGAAATCGTAGAGATCCTGCAGGGTGAGCAGCTCATCGCAGGCTCGCTCAATCGGAGAACCGGTCGCTTCCGGCGTCGGCGTCGGCGATGACGAGGGCGCTGCACTCTCTGTCGGTTCAGCGGATGCCGTGCTCGTCGCCGCAGAATTCGTCGGCGTCGGCTCGTCACCACTGGCGCAGCCGCTCAGAACGAGCGCGAACAGAGCGCCACCGGCGAGCACCAGGCCTGCCCGACGCCGCGCAAAGCGAGGAACGGTACGGGCAAATGAGGGGTAGACGCGGGTATCAGTCACGTGTTGACCCTACCAACAGGAGGGGCCGGTACGATTGTCCAGTGACTCCTGCCGAACTCTCCCAGTCCCTCTTCGATCTCATCCAGGACGTAAGCGAACGCCGACGCGAGGCTGACACGGCAAGGGTAGACCTCGGACTCACCCTCGCCGACGTCGCCGTCGAACGCCCGCGCAATCGCGACCACGGTGACTGGGCCTCGAGCATCGCGCTGAAGATCGCCAAGCCGCTCGGCACCAACCCGCGTGAAATTGCAGCGGAGTTGGCCGCCGGTCTCGAACAGCTCAGCGATGTCGCATCCGTTGAAATCGCCGGCCCCGGCTTCATCAATATCCGTCTCGAGGCTGCGGCGGCCGGCGCGCTCGCCAAAACCATCGTCAACCTGGGCGAGGTCTACGGCACCGGCCACCTCTACGACGGTCTCAAAATCAACCTCGAATTCGTCTCGGCCAACCCCACCGGCCCGATCCACATGGGCGGCGTGCGCTGGGCCGCGGTCGGCGACAGCCTCGCCCGCGTACTGCAAGCCGAGGGCGCCGACGTCACCCGCGAGTACTACTTCAACGACCACGGCTCGCAGATCGACCGCTTTGCCCGCAGCGTGCTGGCGAGCTACCTCGACGAGCCCACTCCCGAAGACGGCTACGGAGGAGCGTACATTGGCGATATCGCGGCCAACGTGCTTGCGAAGTACGACGGCGACGTCGCTGCCCTGCCCCGCGACGAGCAGCAGGAAGTGTTCCGCTCGATCGGTGTCGACCTCATGTTCACCGAGATCAAGGACAAGCTGCACGGTTTCGGCGTCGACTTCGACGTGTATTTTCACGAAGACTCGCTGCACGAATCCGGCGCCGTCAACCGCGCCATCGAACGCCTCCGCGAACAGGGTCATATTTTCGAAGCTGATGGCGCCATCTGGCTGCGCACCACCACCTTCGGCGACGATCGTGACCGGGTGATCATCCGCTCCAATGGTGAACCCGCCTATATTTCGGGCGACCTCGGCTACTACCTCGACAAGCGTGAGCGCGGATTCGACCAGTGCCTGATCATGCTCGGCGCCGACCACCACGGTTATGTCGGCCGCATGATGGCGATGGTGTCAGCCTTCGGTGACGAGCCCGGCGTGAACCTGCAGATTCTGATCGGCCAGATGGTCAACCTGCTCAAAGACGGCGAACCGGTGCGCATGAGTAAGCGCGCCGGCACCATCGTCACCCTGGACGACCTCGTCGACGCCGTCGGTGTTGACGCCGGCCGCTACGCCCTGGTGCGCTCGAACAGCGACTCGCAACTCGATATCGACCTCGACCTGCTCGGCAAGAAGACGAACGATAACCCGGTCTTCTATGTGCAGTACGCCCACGCCCGCACCTGCTCGGTCGCCCGCAATGCGGCAGCGAGCGGCGTCGAGCGCTCGGTGTTCTCGCCGGAGCTGCTCGTGCACGACAGCGAATCCGCGCTGCTCGGCGTGCTGCAGGAATACCCGCGCATCGTCGCCCAGGCCGCCGAATTGCGGGAGCCGCACCGCGTCGCCCGCTACATCGAAGAGGTCGCCGGCTACTACCACCGCTGGTACGACAACTGCCGCGTCATCCCGCTCGGCGACGAACCGGTCACCGACCTGCACCGCACCCGTCTGTGGCTCAACGACGCGACCGGCCAGGTGATCCGCAACGGCCTCGACCTGCTCGGCGTCACCGCCCCGGAGCGTATGTAATCGTGGCCAAGCGCAAACGTCGCGGTCTGGTTCCGCTGATAATTCTGGGGACGCTTGCCGTTCTGCTCGTGGTCGCGTTTTTCCTGGTCGATAGCGGACTGCGCGCTTTCGCCCAGGACCGTGCCGAAACCGAAATCAGCAAGCGGATGCCCGCCTCCGTGACCGGGGACGTCACCGTGACCATCGGCGGCACCTCGGTGATCGCCCAGTTCATCGGAGGCAATTTTGACGAGGTGGAACTGACCGCGCCGAAGCTGACTGTCGACGGCGTGCCGGCATCCGTTCATGTCATTGCCCGCGATGTGTCGACCAATACGGCCAAGGCGATTGGCTCGCTCAGTGCGACCCTCGACCTCGATGAGGCCGCCCTCAATCAGCTCGTTCAGGCCTCCGGCAGCGCGCCGGCCGACGCCGTCCTGACCCTCGGCGATAATGACGTTGCATTGACCGCGTCGGTGAAGTTGTTCGAGTTCGATGTCGGCTACAGCGCCACGGCCACGGCCAGCGCCGCCGGCGATACCCTGAACTTCACCCCGACCGAAGCGACCGTCACCAGCGGCATCGGCGACATCGACGCAACACCGCTGGTCAATCTCATCCTCCAGCAGGCCCCGATCGGTGTCTGCGTGGCCAGCTACCTGCCCGAGGGAGTCGAACTGAGCGACGTTGACATTTCACCCGAGCGAGCACGCGTTACGCTGGAGTCGAGCACTTTGCGGCTCACCGTGCAGTCGCTGACCACCCTCGGCAGCTGCGCCGACTAATTCGATCGTCGTCACCTGCGGCGGTAGAATTTGGTCAGGCCGGCCCGTCTTGTGGGCTGACCAATTTTTCCGGCTTCAGGGACCAAACCGGGTTCGCTCGCTGAGATTCCCCTTCGACTCTCGTGAGGTACTCCCCGTGACGACTGAACCTAATTCTCTGGCCCCCGACTGGCTGTGCCTTCCCGCCGACGCGAACGCGCTTGCACCCGGCCTCTGGCCGGCGACGGCCGCCCGCAGCACCAGCGGTGAACTCCTCATCGGCGGGGTGAGGGCCTCGGCCCTCGCCGCCGAATTCGGCACTCCTCTCTATGTCATCGATGAAGCGGATGCCCGCGCCCAAGCGAGCGCGCTGCTCACCGTGTTCCAGGCTGAGTTCGCGCGGATCGGCACGAGCGTCAAGGTGTATTACGCCGGGAAGGCGTTTCTGTCGACCGAGATCGTGCGCTGGGTCACCGCCGCGGGCCTCAATATCGACGTCTGCAGCGGTGGCGAGCTCGCCGTCGCGCTGGCTGGTGGCGCCGAACCGGCCAGGCTCGGCTTTCACGGCAATAACAAGTCCCTCGCCGAACTCGACCAGGCCACCCGGGTGGGCGTCGGCACGATCGTGATCGACAGCGAGGTTGAAATCGGCCGCGTCGCCGAAGCCGCCGCGCGAAACGGCCGGGTGCAGAACGTGCGGCTGCGCGTGAACAGCGGCGTGCACGCCCATACCCACGATTTTCTGGCCACCTCGCACGAGGACCAGAAGTTCGGCATCGTGCTTACCGATGCACCGAGGCTGGTCGCGCTGATTCGCGCCGAACCCGCGCTGGGCTTTGTCGGCCTGCACTGCCACATCGGCTCTCAGATCTTCGGTGCAGACGGATTCGCCGAGTCGGCCGCCCGGCTGCTCAACCTGCACGCGGTCCTGCTCAAAGACGGCCCGGTGCCCGAACTCAACCTCGGTGGTGGCTTCGGTATCGCCTACACGAGCGCCGACGAACCCACGCCGATTCGAGAGCTCGCCGTGGCCCTGGCCGACATCGTCGCCACCGAGTGCGCGCGGCTGAACATCCCGCTGCCGGTCGTCGCGTTCGAACCCGGCCGCGTCATCATCGGACGCGCCGGCGTGAGCCTCTACCGTGTCGGCACCACCAAAGCCGTCGACGTGTCGGGCACGCAGCGCCTCTACGTCAGCGTCGATGGCGGCATGAGCGACAACGTTCGCCCGGCCCTCTATGGGGCCGACTATGCGGTACGCCTCGCCGATCGGGTGTCGACGGCCGAGCCGGTGCTCGTGCGCATCGCCGGCAAGCACTGCGAGAGCGGCGACATCGTCGTCGACGCCGACTATCTGCCGAATGATGTGACCCCCGGCGATCTGCTCGCGGTGCCGGCCACCGGCGCCTACTGCTGGGCTTTGTCCAACAACTACAACTACCAGGGCCGCGCGCCCGTCGTGGCCGTGCTGGATGGCACGGCGCGGGTGCTCGTGCGCGGCGAAACGATAGCCGACCTGCTCGCGCGGGACACCGGGATGCCTTCGACGGGCCCGGCCAATGGAGGAGAATCTTGAAGATCGAATACCGCAATCTGCGCGTTGCGCTCCTCGGCGGTGGCAACGTGGGCGCCCAGGTAGCCCGCCTGTTGCTGGAACAGGGCCCTGAACTGGCCAACCGCGTCGGCGCCACCCTCGAACTGGTCGGCATCGCGGTGCGCGACGTGAACGCGGAACGCACGGTCGATCTGCCCCGCGACCTGTTCACGACCAATGCCGAGGAGCTTATTCTCGGCGCAGACATCGTGATCGAGCTGATGGGCGGCATCGAGCCGGCTCGCAGTCACATTTTGCTGGCGATCAATAGTGGAGCGGATGTTGTCACCGCCAACAAGGCGCTCCTCGCCCAAGCCGGACCCGAGCTGTTCGCGGCCGCCGATCAGGTCGGCGCCCAAATCAACTACGAGGCCGCGGTCGCCGGGGCCATCCCCATCGTGCGTCCGCTGCGGGAGAGCCTCGCCGGCGATCAAGTCAAGCGCATTCTCGGCATCGTGAACGGCACCACGAACTTCATTCTCGACCGGATGGACACCGACGGGTCCAGTCTCAAAGACGCGCTGGCCGAGGCGACCGCGCTCGGTTACGCCGAGGCCGATCCGACGGCCGACATCGGCGGATACGACGCCGCGCAGAAAGCGGCCATTCTGGCGAGTCTGGCATTTCACACGACGGTGCCGCTGGCATCCGTTTACCGTGAAGGCATTGAGTCGGTCACCCCCGCGCAGATTGAATCGGCGCGCAAGGCCGGCTATGTCGTGAAGCTGCTCGCTATTTGCGAACGGGTCACCGACGAAAACGGCGTCGACGGGGTGTCGGCACGGGTCTACCCGGCGATGGTTCCGCGCAGCCATCCGCTGGCCGCTGTGCACGGCGCCAACAATGCCGTCTTCGTCGAGGCGGAATCCGCCGGCAGCCTCATGTTCTACGGCGCCGGAGCCGGGGGAGTGGAGACGGCCTCGGCCGTGCTCGGGGACGTTGTCTCCATCGCGCGGCGTCACGTTGCCGGTGGGCCGGGCGTTGCCGCGTCGACCTACGCCGAACTGCCTATCTTTGATATCGGCCGGGTCACCACACGGTACGCGGTGACCCTCGAAGTCACCGACGAACCCGGCGTGCTCGCGACCATCGCGAGCGTCTTCGGCCAACGCAAGGTCTCGTTGGCGCTCGTGGAACAGTCCATGACACCGGCCGTGATGGCAACGAAGAGTCGTGCAGCACGCTCGGCCACGGCTACCCTAGTGATCGGGACCCATGACGCAACGGAGGCCGCACTCGCCGCCACCGTGCAGGACCTGGCCACCAACAGTGTTGTCACCGAAGTCGCATCCGTTTTGAGAGTTGAAGGAGTCTGATGTTTAGCCCAAGCGAGACCAGTACCAATCTGACCAAGCCCGGCGCAATCGTCAGCCGCCAGTGGCGCGGGGTGCTGAACGAATACTCCGACCGACTGAATATCTCCGAGAAGACCCCGATCATCACCCTCGGGGAGGGCGGCACGCCGCTCATCCCCGCCGCAGCGCTCTCCGCGCGCACCGGCGCGAAGGTCTGGATCAAGTTCGAGGGCATGAACCCGACCGGGTCGTTCAAGGACCGCGGCATGACGATGGCCATCTCCAAGGCTATGGAAGACGGCGCGAAGGCTGTCATCTGCGCCTCGACCGGCAACACGAGTGCCTCCGCCGCCGCCTACGCGACCCACGCGGGCATCACCGCCGCTGTGCTCGTGCCCGAGGGCAAGATCGCCATGGGCAAGCTCAGCCAGGCCGTCGCCCACAACGCGCAGCTGCTGCAGGTGCAGGGCAACTTCGACGACTGCCTCGACATCGCCCGTGAGCTCGCCACCAACTACCCGGTGCACCTGGTCAACTCGGTCAACCCCGACCGCATCGAAGGCCAGAAGACCGCCGCCTTTGAGGTCGTCGAGGTGCTCGGCGACGCCCCGGACTTTCAGTTCGTTCCGGTCGGCAACGCCGGCAACTACACCGCCTACTTTCGCGGTTATAGCGAAGAGGTCGCCCGCGGCGCCACCACGAAACTGCCGCGCATGTTCGGTTTCCAGGCCTCTGGCAGCGCCCCGATCGTGCTCGGCCACCGGGTCGACAACCCCGACACTATCGCGAGCGCCATCCGCATCGGCAACCCAGCATCGTGGGACCTCGCGCTGAACGCGCGGGAGCAGAGCGACGGCTATTTCGGTGCCATCACCGATGCAAAAATTCTTGAAGCGCACCGCATCCTCTCGGCCGAGGTCGGAATTTTCGTAGAACCGGCATCCGCTATTGGAGTGGCCGGCCTGCTCGAGCGCGCCGAGGCCGGATTCATCCCCAAGGGCTCGACCGTTGTGATCACCGTCACCGGCCACGGTCTGAAGGACCCGAACTGGGCGCTGCGCACCGCCGACGGCTCCGACGTCGTGCCCACGATCGTTCCGGTCGACACCGCCGAAATCGCCAGCGTGCTCGGCCTGGGCAAGGCATGATCAGTCCGCTCTCGCTGATTGGGCGCGCCGTCTCGGTGCAGGTGCCGGCCACCACGGCCAACCTCGGCCCCGGTTTCGACACGCTCGGGCTCGCGCTGGCCAAGTACGACCAGCTCGAAGTCACCGTGCGCAGCGAACCCGGCGTCTTTGTCGAGGTGCACGGAGTGGGCGCCGGTGAGGTGCCCACCGACGAGAGCAACCTCGTAGTGCGTGCGATCATTCACACCTTCGAGGCCGTGGGTCAGCCCATGCCCGGGCTCAACATCGTCGCGCACAACGTTATTCCGCACGGGCGCGGCCTCGGCTCCTCCGGTGCGGCCATCGTGTCGGGCATCATGGCGGCCAAGGGACTGCTGGAGGGCGTCGTCGACATCGACGCCGAAATGCTGCTCGTACTCGCCACCGAGATGGAAGGGCACCCGGACAACGTCGCCCCCGCACTGTTCGGCGGTTTGACCATCGCCTGGACCACCCCCGAGGGTCCGCGTCACAAAAAGCTCGTTGTGCACCGCGGCGTCAAGCCTCTCGTGTTCGTTCCTGAGCAGGAGATGTCCACCGCGCTTGCGCGCAGCCTGCAACCAGCTTCCGTGCCGCACGAGGACGCCGTTTTCAACCTGTCGCGCTCTGCGCTGCTGATCGCCGCGCTGATTCAGAGCCCGGAACTGCTGCTGGCCGCGACCGAGGACAAGCTGCACCAGAGCTACCGCGCCGCGGCCATGCCGGAGACGAATAAGCTCATCACCCTGCTGCGCGAAGCCGGCTTCGCGGCCGTCGTGTCCGGTGCCGGTCCATCCATTCTGGTGCTGGCGAGTGACCCGGGCCAGCGTCTGGTCGCAGCCGAACTCGTCGCGAGCCAGTCAGACACCCCGTGGCGCGCGCTCATGCTCGCCGTTGATGTGCAGGGTGCCACCGTGCATCCGCTCGCTTCCGCGAGCACGGCCGAGAGCGCCGCGTAACGCTCGTTTTGATCGGGCTGACGTGCCTCGTGCGCGTCGGCCCGACTGGCGATTCGACTGGTGGTGGAGTGCTATGGTTGAAGCGCACCCGATAGAAACCGCCTCCGGCGACATCCGGTGCATTCCCTGTACCTCACTGCTATTGCGATTTCGTGCGTAGCTGTGTGTGTTTACACCAATCCCCTCCACTTGTCGGATTGGATCACCCGCAGCGCATCCGTCGCTGCATACATCTCCTGGCCTGAATTTTTGTTCGGCAGGGGAAAGGAACCCCCTTCGTGACTGATGTCAACCTCCGCGCCACTGGCTCGGATCTTCCCCGTCTCAATACCCTTCGCGTGTCCGAGCTGCAGGCTCTGGCTCTCGAGCTGGGAATCTCCGGCGCTTCCAAGCTTCGTAAAGGAGAACTCGTGGACGCAATCCAAACGGCTCGGTCCGGCACCGAACAGGCCGATACCGAGCAGACCAGCACTAAACAGGCCAGTAACCCTGCTCCGGCCCTGACCGTTGCTCCCCTCGATGTTGCTCCCGTAGTTGAGTCGTTGCCGGCCGAGTCCGCACCGGTCGAGAGCCTCGCCGAGGCCATCGATGCTGCTCCGCGTAAGCGTGCGCCTCGTCGTGCCAGCACCAGCACCGCCGCTCCCGCCAAATCCCACGTCAATGCCGACGCCAGCTCCGGATTCGGCATCATCCTCCCCGACGCTCCGGCCGCCGGCTCTCGTATTGCACGCAACGCCCGTGGCGCTGCGGCCGCCACGAGCGCGCCGACAGCGGATGCTGCGGCATCCGCTTCTGAAAACACCGGCGAGAACACCGAACCGGTCACCGACAAGCCGGTTCGCCAGGCGCGCAAGCGCGTGCAGGTTGCGCCGGTTCACCTCGATGGTGCGGCCGCCGTCGTCCTCAACACCGCTGACAGCGCCCCGACCGACAGCGCAGCCACCGACAGCGCCCCGGCCGCGAGCACGCCAGCCGAGACTGCACCGGCAGCCCGCCGTCCGTCCCGTCGGGCGTCGTCGCAGCGCAACGTTCCCGCAGCCGATGCTGGCACCGACAGTGCCGCGCCGGTCGAGGTGCCCGCGGACGCAGCGGCCCCGCGGGTCGAGGCAGTAGACGACTCAAACGAATCGACCGATGACTCCAACGAGACGAACGCGCCGCGCCAGGGCCGCAGCCGCAGCCGTAGCCGCGGTGGCGATCGTGCGCAGGTCGCCGACCGTAACCAGGTTGATCAGAACAACCAGAACAACCAGAACAACCAGAACAACCAGAACGACCGCAACCAGAACGGCTCAAACGACGAGGGCCTGACCCGCGCACAGAGCCAGCGTCAGGCGCGCAATGAGCGCAACCAGGAACGCAATCAGGAGCGCGCGCAGGCGCAGGCCGATCGCAATCAGGACCGTAATCAGGGTCAGGATCGCAACCAGGACCGCAATCAGGGTCAGAACGACCGTGGCCAGGACCGTAACCAGGGTCAGGATCGCAACCAGGGTCCCGACCGTCTCGACGACGACATGAATGGCCGCGGCAACCGCAACCGGTACCGTGACCGCAAGCGTCGCGGCCCGAACCAGGGCGATGACTTCGAGCCCGAGGTCAACGACGATGACGTACTCATTCCCGTCGCCGGAATTCTGGACGTGCTCGACAACTACGCGTTCGTGCGCACCTCCGGCTACCTGCCCGGTGCGAGCGACGTCTACGTCTCGCTCGGCCAGGTCAAGAAGTACAACCTGCGCAAGGGTGACGCCGTCGTCGGCTCCATTCGCCAGCCGCACGAGGGGGACCAGTCCGGCCGACAGAAGTACAACGCCATCGTCAAGGTCGACTCGATCAACGGCCAGACCGTTGAAGAGGCCGCGGCCCGTGTCGACTTCCACAAGCTCACGCCGCTGTACCCGACGGAGCGCCTGCGCCTCGAAACCGAGCCGGGCAAGCTCACCCAGCGCATCATCGACCTCGTTGCTCCGATCGGCAAGGGCCAGCGCGGCCTGATCGTTGCACCGCCCAAGGCCGGCAAGACCATCGTCATGCAGCAGATCGCGAACGCCATCGCCACCAACAACCCTGAGGTTCACCTCATGGTCGTTCTGGTTGACGAGCGTCCAGAGGAGGTCACCGACATGCAGCGAACGGTGAAGGGTGAGGTCATCGCCTCCACCTTCGACCGCCCCGCCGAAGACCACACCACCGTCGCCGAACTCGCCATCGAGCGCGCCAAGCGCCTGGTCGAGCTCGGCCACGACGTCGTCGTGCTGCTCGACTCGATCACCCGCCTCGGCCGCGCCTACAACCTGGTGGCCCCGGCCTCTGGTCGCATCCTCTCCGGCGGCGTCGACGCATCCGCTCTGTATCCGCCGAAGCGTTTCTTCGGTGCGGCGCGCAATATCGAGAACGGTGGCTCGCTCACCATTCTCGCCTCCGCGCTCGTGGAGACCGGCTCCAAGATGGACGAGGTCATCTTTGAAGAGTTCAAGGGCACCGGCAACATGGAACTGCGCCTGTCCCGCCAGCTGGCCGACAAGCGCATCTTCCCCGCCGTCGACGTGAACGCGTCGGGCACCCGCCGCGAAGAAATGCTGATGAGCGCGGATGAAGTCAAGGTCACCTGGAAGCTGCGTCGCGCCCTCGCCGGGCTCGAGCAGCAGCAGGCGCTCGAACTCATCCTCGGCCGTCTCAAGGAGACCTCCTCGAACGTGGAGTTCCTCATGCAGGTTCAGAAGTCGATGCCGACCCTGAACGGGTCAGACAAGGATAAGTAATGTTCGAATCCGTCCTCACGCTGCTGGCCGAGCACGACGACCTGCAGTCGCAGTTGGCGGATCCGGAGCTGCACGCGAATCCGGCCCGTTCGAAGAAGGTCAACCGGCGCTATGCCGAGTTGAGTCGCATCATCGCGGCGTACCACGAGTGGAAAGCGGTTGAAGATAACCTCGAAGCCGCTCGTGAACTCGCTGACGAAGACGCTGCCTTCGCCGAAGAGATTCCGGATTTGGTGGAACAGCTTGATGTTACGGCTGAGAAGCTGCGACGCCTGCTGATTCCGCGCGACGAACTCGACGCCCGCGACGTGATCATGGAGATCAAGATGGGGGAGGGCGGTGCCGAATCGGCGCTGTTCGCCGCCGATCTGCTGCGCATGTACCTGCACTACGCCGAGTCCAATCGCTGGAAAACCGAGATCATCGAGCAGACTTCGAGCGATCTTGGCGGCATCAAAGACATCCAGCTCGCTATCAAGGGCAATTCGAGCGACCCTGCCGAGGGTGTCTGGGCGCACCTGAAGTACGAGGGCGGCGTGCACCGCGTGCAGCGCGTGCCGGCGACCGAGTCGCAGGGACGCATTCACACGTCGGCGGCCGGCGTGCTGGTCTTCCCCGAGGTCGACGAGCCCGAAGAGGTCGAGCTGCACCCGAACGACCTCAAGATCGACGTGTATCGTTCGAGCGGTCCCGGTGGCCAGTCGGTCAACACCACCGACTCCGCCGTGCGCATCACCCACCTTCCGACCGGAATCGTGGTGGCCATGCAGAACGAGAAGTCACAGCTGCAGAACAAGGAAGCCGGGATGCGCGTGCTGCGGGCCCGGGTCCTGGCGCGTCAGCAGGAAGAAATCGACGCGGCGGCCTCGCTCGTGCGCAAGGGGCAGATTCGCACCATGGATCGCTCCGAGCGCATCCGCACGTACAACTTTCCGGAGAACCGCATCGCCGATCACCGCACCGGTTACAAGGCCTACAACCTCGACGCCGTCATGAACGGAGCCCTCGGCCCCGTGATCGACTCCTGCATCCACGCCGACGAGGAAACTCNCGTGATCGACTCCTGCATCCACGCCGACGAGGAAACTCGCCTGGCCGAGCTCGGCGACCCCGAGTAGCACCCGCATTAACCTAACCGGGCCCGGGCCCGGAAAGCGGGCCCACGATAGAACATGGGCCTACTTTCCGGGCCCGGGCCCGGTCGTATTCTAGAGGTAGTACTCGGGCTCCAGGGTGCCTCCGCGGGCGGACTCGACCGTCGCGGGCGTCTGCGGGCGTATCGTCGCCGGCACCCCCACAAGCAGCGACCGCGGCGGGGCATCTTTGGTTACGACCGCGTTCGAGCCGATCGTGCTCCAGGCACCGATGGTGATCGGGCCGAGGACCTTGGCGCCAGCTCCCACGGTGACTCCGTCGTCGAGAAACGGATGCCGCCGCACGCCGCGCGAATGCCCGTGCCGGCTCTTGCCGCCCAGCGTCACCGCGTGGTATAGCATCACATCGTTCCCGAGCACCGCCGTTTCACCGATCACGACACCCATGCCGTGGTCAATGAACAGGCGACGCCCGATGGTTGCCCCCGGGTGAATCTCAATTCCGGTCAGAAACCGGGTCACCTGAGACAGGAGGCGGGCCAGCAGGTGCAGTCCACGACGCCACAGACGGTTCGCGATCCGATACGACCAGACCGCGTGCAGCCCACTGTAGGCAAGGAAGACCTCGGTGTTGCTGCGCGCGGCCGGGTCGTGGGTGCGCGCCGTCGCGATGTCTTCGCGGAGGCGCCCGAAAACGCTCACTGACTCTGGGGGATTCATGGAGGGGCTGACGGCTTAGTCGAGCAGGTCTTCGTACAGCACGGTTGAGATGTACCGTTCGCCGAAGCCGGGAACGATGACGACGATGGTCTTGCCCTTGTTCTCGGGCAGTTTTGCCTGCTCGAGCGCGGCCCAGACGGCAGCGCCACCGGAGATGCCGCCGAGGATGCCCTCATCGGTGCCGAGCTTGCGTGCCGTGGCGAGCGAGTCGGCCAGGGTGACATCGGTGATCGAGTCGTAGACCTGACGGTCCAGAGTTTCCGGCACGAAGTTCGCACCGAGGCCCTGAATCTTGTGCGGGCCGGGCTTGCCGCCGGAGAGAATGGGGGAGTCAATCGGCTCGACGCCGACGACCTTGAGGCCTGGCTTCTGCTCCTTGAGATAGCCGCCGGTGCCGGAAATGGTGCCGCCGGTGCCGATGCCCGCGACGAGAATGTCGACGGTGCCCTCGGTGTCGTTCCAGATCTCCACGCCGGTGGTCGCGCGGTGGATGGCCGGGTTGGCCGGGTTCGTGAACTGGCTGGCCAGAACGGCGCCCGGGGTGTTGGAAACGATCTCGGCGGCCTTCTCGACCGCGCCGCGCATACCGTCGGCACCGGCGGTCAGCACGATCTCGGCGCCGTAAGCGCGCATCATGACGCGACGTTCCTTGCTCATCGTCTCCGGCATGGCCAGAATGACGTTGTAGCCACGGGCTGCGCCGACCATGGCCAGGGCGATGCCCGTGTTGCCGCTGGTCGCTTCAACGATGGTGCCGCCCGGCTTGAGCGAGCCATCCTTCTCGGCCGCGTTGATGATGGCGACGCCGATGCGGTCCTTCACGCTGCTGGAGGGGTTGTAGAACTCGAGCTTGACGAGAACGGTGGCGCCGAGCCCGGCGGTCAAACGGTTCAGCTTGACGAGGGGGGTCCCACCGACGGCTTCGGTGATGTCGGAATAGATCTTGGGCACGTGAGCAACTTTCATTCGGTGATCTTCGGCAAAATATGGTGTGTAGGGCCTTATCCAGCCTATGGCCCTCGGCCACTAACGGCCGGGTGCGTTACATTTCACTACGTGCCTTCTTCAGATTCTGCCCAGCCCGCCACCGTCACTTCCCTGAGAAACCAGGCCATTGCCCGGCTCGGCGCCGCCGGAATCCTCGACCCGGAGGTCGACGCCGACCTGCTGATCGGCCACGTGCTCGGTCAAAGCCGCGGCGAAGTGCAGGCCGCCAGCATCCTGGCTAAACCCGTCAGCAAAGCGGATGCAGCCACCATCGACCTCCTGCTGGCCCGCCGCAGCGCCCGCGAGCCCCTGCAGCACATAACAGGGCGCGCCCCCTTCCGGGCGCTGGCCCTCAACGTTGGACCGGGTGTCTTCGTGCCTCGCCCCGAAACCGAGCAGGTCGCCCAGTTCGCCATCGACGCGCTGCGATCGATGCCCGACGCGGAGCCGATCGGTGTCGACCTCGGCACCGGCAGTGGCGCCATCGCCCTGGCCCTGGCCACCGAGGTGCCGCACGCCCGTATCTTCGCCGTCGAGAACTCAGTGGAAGCGTACCCGTGGACCTCTCGCAACTTCGCCGAGGTCGCTGCCCGCAACGCCACCCTCACCTTCGGTGACCTCGCCGACGCCTTCGTCGAACTCAACGGCACGGTCGCCGTCGTCATTTCCAATCCCCCGTACATTCCAGCGGATGCGATTCCCCGCGACCCCGAGGTGCGCCTGTTCGATCCGGCTCACGCCCTGTTCGGTGGTCCGGACGGCCTCGACGTGGTGCGAAGCGTATCGGCGACCGGCCTGCGCCTGCTGCGACCGGGCGGTGTGCTCGTGATCGAACACGGGGAACTGCAGGGAACGGCTATCCGGGCTCTGCTAGCCGCGGACGGTTGGCGCGCCCCGGCCACCCACCGTGACTACACGAGTCGCGACCGGGCGACCACGGCGTTGCACCCCTGAGCGACGCGCGACGCAACCGGTGGCCGTGGAATCCGCTTCTCACAACCGCACTGGGTTAGAATTGCCGGAAATGACACGTATCTACGACTGCACGAGCGACTCGGACACGGGCGAGTCCGACACGAGCCAATCGAAATACCAGGCGGCCATCGCACTGGCGTGCTCGGCGATCGGCCGAGGGGCCCTCGTCGTCATCCCCACCGACACCGTCTACGGGGTTGCCGCCGACGCATTCAATGCCGAAGCCGTACAGCTGCTCCTGGACGCGAAGGCGCGCGGGCGCCAGTCGCCGCCGCCCGTGCTGATTCCCACCGTCAGCACCCTCGATGCCCTTGCCGTCGACGTACCGCAGCCCGTACGCGACCTGGTCGCGGCGTTCTGGCCGGGCGGATTGACCGTCATCGTCCATGCCCAGCCATCGCTGGTCTGGGATCTCGGCGAAACCCGCGGCACCGTCGCCCTGCGCATGCCGAGCAACCAGGTCGCGCTCGACTTGCTCGCCGCAACCGGCCCGCTCGCGGTGTCGAGCGCGAACCTCAGCGGCGCGCCCGCCGCCCTCGACGCGCTTTCCGCCGAGGCCGCCCTCGGCGAAAGCGTTGAGGTCTATCTCGACGGCGGCACGGCCGGCAACACCTATGCAAGCGCCTTCGGACTGGCTGGTGAGGGCTCCTCGACCATCGTCGACGCGACCGGCTTTGAGACCAATGGCGGCCTGCTGCACATCGTGCGCTCCGGGGTCATCTCCCGAGACGCGATCTCCGACGTCATCGGCGTACTGCTGGCCCCGGAGGCGGCGCCCGACGCAGCGGTCGATCCCGCCGATGCAGGCGAAACGGATGCTGCACCCACACTCTCCGCACCCTCCCAGGACGACACGGATACCAGCCGGTAGCCCATGACAGTATTCATTCTGCTCGCGCTCGTTTCGGCGATCGTCACCTTCGGGCTGTCGATCGTCGTCTACAAGCTCAGCCACAAGTACCGTCTCTACCCGAAGATTCGGGAACGTGACGTACACACCCGCCCGACGCCGCGCCTCGGCGGAATCGCCATGTTCCTCGGCATCCTGGTCGCATTCGGTATCGCCTACCTCACGGCCGGGGCATTCGCACCGCTGCGCCTGGTCTTTGCCGACCCGCAGCAGATCCTCGCGATCCTCGGCGCAGCGCTGCTGATCGTGCTGGTCGGGGTGGCCGACGACATCTGGGACCTCGACTGGATGACGAAACTCGCCGGCCAATTCATCGCCGCCGGGCTCGTGGCCTGGCAGGGCGTGCAGATCTACTCCCTGCCGATCGGCGGACTGACGGTCTGGAGCGGCTGGACGTCGATCGTCGTCACGGTCGTCGCCATCGTCGTCGTCATGAACATGATCAACTTCATCGATGGCCTCGACGGTCTCGTCACCGGCGTCGCCCTCATCGCCAACGGCGTTTTCTTTCTGTACAGCTACCTGCTCGTGCGTGACACCTCGCCGACCAACTACTTCAACCTCGCCTCGCTGATTGCTGCCATCCTGGTCGGCGCCTGTGTGGGGTTCCTGCCGTTGAACTGGCATCCAGCGAAGATGTTCATGGGTGACGCCGGTGCGCTCCTGGTAGGCCTGCTCATGGCCACGAGCGCGATAGCCATCACCGGGCAGATCGACCTGACCTCCCTCAACCGTTCGCAGCTGTTCCCGGCCTTCATTCCCCTCCTGCTGCCCCTGGCGATCATGATCATCCCGCTGCTGGACTTCGGGCTCGCCGTCCTCCGCCGGGTACACGCGGGCAAGTCACCCTTCAGTGCCGACCGAAAACACTTGCACCACCGCTTGCTCGATATGGGACATTCCCACCTGCATGCCGTGCTGATCTTCTATGGGTGGACAGCCGCAGCATCCATCGGATGCCTGCTCTACTACATCCTGCCGGTTTACCTCGGTCTTCCCACCGGCTACGCGACCATCTTCCTGGTGACCTCGCTCCTGATCTGCACCATCGTCACCCTCGCCCCGCTCGGTCGCCGCAAGACCGGCGAGTGGGCCAGCCAGTCGGCGCCGCTGCCGGTGGTCGTTCTGAATCAACTCGACCCGCTCGACGTCGCGGCCCAGCACACCACAGACACACCCGTACTATCAGACCCCGCAACGACACGAGCGACCGCCCCCGCGGCGACGCCTGCCGAGGAGAACGCATGACCAGCACCAACACGCCCGCCCCCACCCAGCCCACCTCGATCCCCGTGCTGCGTCGCATCCTGATCTACGGCGTCTACGTCGCCGTGGCCATCGCGGTGGTCGGATCCATTGTGGGCTTTGTCGTCGACGGCGGTACCGGGGTACTCAGCGCTCTGATCGGAACGGCCATGTCGGTCGCCTTCATGGGAATCACTGCCGGCAGTATTCTCCTGGCCAACCGCGTGGCCGGAAACGAGTCCGCCATCGGTGGATTCTTTGGCATCATCATGGGCGGCTGGCTGCTCAAGTTCGTCGTCTTCCTGGTGCTTTTGGTGCTGCTGCAGGACCGCGCCTGGATTCAGCCAATGGTGCTGTTCTTCTGCATCATTGCCGGAGTGATCGGCTCCCTCGTGGTCGATGCGGTCGTGGTGATGAAGAGTCGAATGCCCTATACGAGTGACGTCACGTTGCCCCCTGCACCCATCGACGACTGACCTTGGCACCCAAGCCTCGACCCATCCCGCTCTCGATTCGGCGCAGCGCCTGATCTTTGCTAGAGTAAACACCGATCCAACCCCGGTTTGCACATGCTTTACAGCGTAGTGAACCTGCCCATATTCGTCGATGCGCGAGCAGAGCTCACCGCCCCGAAACAGGAGAAAGCGCTGCTAAAAATCGCCGTAAACCTGATGGTCCCGTCTGCCACCGACGACGGTGAATTCCACGGTCCCTCCATCAATGAGTTCTTCCCCGATGTAATCTTCTTCGCCGATACTCCGTTCGAGATTAACCGCATCATCCTGATTCGCTTCCTCGCGGTTGCGGTCCTGATGCTGGTGTTCTGGCTTGGTACGCGTCGCATGAAGATCATTCCGACCCGCGGCCAGAGCCTGGCCGAAATGGGACTCGACTTCGTTCGCGTCAATATCGCCGAAGACCTGCTCGGTAAGAAAGACGGCAAGCGTTTTCTGCCGCTTCTGACGACCATCTTCTTCATGGTGTTGTTCATGAACATCACGGGCATCATCCCGTTCCTCAATATCGCCGGTACGTCGGTGATCGGGATTCCGCTGCTGCTAGGCGTCATTTCCTACGGAACCTTCATCTACGCCGGCATCAAGAAGAGCCCGGGCAAGTTCTTTCGTAACTCGCTCTTCCCGCCCGGAGTTCCGCCAGCCCTGTACATCATCGTGACGCCGATTGAATTTATCTCGACGTTCCTGGTGCGGCCGGTCACCTTGACTCTCCGACTGATGATGAACATGATCGTCGGACACCTTCTGCTCGTGCTGTTCTTCAGCGCCACGCATTTTTTCTTCTTCACTGCCGATGGTGGTTTCAAGCTCTTCGGTGCTGGCACCCTCGTCTTCGGCTTCGCCTTCACGCTGTTCGAAGTGCTGATCGCCGTCCTCCAGGCTTACATTTTTGCCCTACTCACCGCCGTCTACATCCAGCTCGCGCTGGCTGAGGAACACTAGACACTTTACGAATCCGGCGATCGCCGCATTCACCACTATGGAAGGAAACACACGTGGACGCAACAACCGTTCTCGCGGAAATCAGCGGAAACATCGCGACCGTCGGTTATGGCCTCGCAGCCATCGGCCCGGCAATCGGTGTAGGTATCGTCGTTGGCAAGACCATTGAGGGTGTCGCACGTCAGCCTGAACTGGCTGGCCGCCTGCAGGTGCTGATGTACATCGGTATCGCCTTCACCGAGGCGCTCGCCTTCATCGGCATCGCGACCTACTTCATCTTCACGAACTAGTCCTCTTCACTACTTAGTTAGGAGGCATGATGCTTCACGCAGTAATTGCAGCCGCGACGGAAGAAGCGGCGCCAAACCCGCTCATCCCGGAGCCGTACGACATTATTTGGTCGGCGGTCTGCTTTGTCGTGATTTTGTTCTTCTTCTGGAAGCTTGTGCTCCCCAAGATGCAGAAGCTTCTTGACGATCGTGCAGAAGCCATTGAAGGCAACATCGCCAAAGCCGACGACGCCCAGCGCAAGGCCGAAGCTGCACTCGTGCAGTACACGGCTCAGCTCGCTGAAGCTCGCGCCGAAGCCGGTCAGATTCGTGACCAGGCCCGCACCGATGGCCAGCGCATTGTCGCTGAGCACAAGGAAGCGGCCACGGCCGAGGCCGGCCGCATCGCGGCCAGTGCCAAGACGCAGATCGAAGCCGAACGCCAGGCCGCCGTTGTCTCCCTGCGCAGTGAGGTCGGCACTCTCGCCATTGACCTCGCCTCGGGTGTCATTGGGGAAAGCCTGTCCGACGACGCCAAGGCCAGCGCCATTGTCGATCGTTTCCTGGCCGAACTTGAAGCCAGCGAAGCGCCAGTAGCAGGAAAGATCTAACCAATGGGAAGCGCCACCAGAGAAGCACTCGCCACATCGAGGGCGGCACTGTCCGTCCCCGGCAGCACGACTGATCTGGCGACGGGCGAAAGCCTCTTCGGCGCCGGTCGAGTGATCGGGTCGTCGTCGCAACTCCTGTCGGCGCTTGGCGATGCATCAGCGGATGCTGCGGCCAAGGTCACCCTCGTTCGTGCCGTCTTTGGTGCGAGCGTGACGCCTCGGGCGCTGGATCTGCTCGCCGCAGCCGTTGCCGAACGCTGGTCCAGCCACGACGACCTGCTCGCTGGGATCGAAGAACTGGGCCTTCGGGCATCCGCCCTGTCTGTTTCGACCGAAACGTCGATCGAGGGCGAACTGTTCTCCTTCGGCAAGACCGTCTCCTCTGACGCCGAGCTCGAACTGGCCCTGGCCAGCAAGCTTGGCAAAATCGACGCCAAAGCCGCCCTCGTTGAAAAGCTCCTGGCCGGCAAGGTGTCCGGTCAGACGCTCGCAATCGTTCGCCACCTGGTGCAGCAGCCTCGCGGCCGTCGCATCGGCGAATTGCTGCGGCAGGCGGCATCCGTTGTCGCCGACCAAGCCGGAACGTCGATTGCCACCATCACTTCGGCGAGCGTTTTGACGCACGCCCAGCTCGACCGTCTGCGCAAGAGTCTCCAGGAACGTCATGGGCGTGCACTCACCATCAACCAGGTCGTTGACCCGGCTCTGGTCGGGGGAGTACGCGTACAGATCGGCGATCTGGTTATCGACGGCAGCATTGCAACCCGCCTGGCCGATTTGAGACTCCAGCTCGCCAGCTGATTTTTGCGCAGTTCGGCAAAACCAGCAGCACCGTAAACCACGCAGTACCAGATTCAGGGCGGCAGCGTCTTGAACAGACAGAACCTGTACAGCCGTACAGAAAAGGGAAGATGATGGCAGAACTAACGATCAGCCCCGATGAGATCCGTGGCGCTCTCCAGGACTTCGTGAAGTCCTATGAGCCGAACAAGACATCGACGACCGAGGTCGGCTACGTCACCACGGCCGGTGACGGTATCGCCCACGTTGAGGGCTTGCCCGGCGTGATGGCCAACGAGCTCATCAAATTCGCCGACGGCACCCTGGGCCTGGCCCAGAACCTCGATGAAGATGAGATCGGCGTCGTCGTCCTCGGCGAGTTCGCCAGCGTTGTTGAGGGCATGGAGGTGCACCGCACCGGCGAGGTTCTGTCCGTTCCCGTCGGTGACGCCTTCCTCGGTCGCGTCGTCGACCCGCTCGGCGCGCCGATCGATGGTCTCGGCGAGATTGTCAGCGAGGCCCGTCGTGCCCTCGAGCTGCAGGCCCCCGGTGTCATGCACCGTAAGAGCGTGCACGAGCCGATGCAGACCGGTATCAAGGCCATCGACGCCATGATCCCGATCGGCCGCGGCCAGCGTCAGCTCATTATCGGTGACCGCCAGACCGGCAAGACCGCGATCGCGATCGACACCATCATCAACCAGAAGGCCAACTGGGAGTCCGGTGACACGAACAAGCAGGTTCGTTGCATCTACGTCGCCATCGGACAGAAGGGCTCCACCATCGCTTCGGTGAAGGGTGCGCTCGAGGATGCCGGAGCGATGGAGTACACCACCATCGTCGCCGCCCCCGCTTCCGACCCGGCTGGCTTCAAGTACCTCGCCCCGTACACCGGTTCGGCCATCGGCCAGCACTGGATGTACGCCGGCAAGCACGTTCTCATCGTATTCGACGACCTGTCCAAGCAGGCCGAGGCTTACCGTGCCGTTTCGCTGCTGCTGCGTCGCCCGCCGGGACGCGAAGCGTACCCCGGGGACGTGTTCTACCTGCACTCCCGTCTGCTCGAGCGTTGTGCCAAGCTGTCCGACGCCCTCGGCGCCGGTTCGATGACCGGTCTTCCGATCATCGAGACCAAGGCCAACGACGTTGCCGCCTACATTCCGACCAACGTGATCTCGATCACTGACGGCCAGATCTTTCTGCAGTCCGACCTGTTCAACGCCAACCAGCGTCCCGCTGTTGACGTGGGTATCTCGGTCTCCCGCGTCGGTGGCGACGCGCAGGTCAAGTCGATCAAGAAGGTGTCTGGAACGCTCAAGCTTGAGCTCGCTCAGTATCGCTCGCTCGAAGCCTTCGCGATGTTCGCCTCCGACCTCGACGCGGCCAGCCGCCGTCAGCTCGCTCGCGGCGCTCGTCTAACCGAACTTCTGCGTCAGCCGCAGTACTCGCCGTACCCCGTTGAGGACCAGGTTGTCTCGATCTGGGCCGGCATCAACGGCAAGCTCGACGAAGTTCCGGTTCCCGACGTGCTGCGTTTCGAGCGCGAGCTGCTCGACTTCCTCGGTCGCAATACCGAGATCCTGAAGAACCTGCGCGAGACCAACGTTCTCTCCGACGAGACCGTTGCCGCTCTGACCGCGGGTGTCGACAAGTTCAAGCTCGAGTTCCAGACCGGCGAGGGCAAGCCGCTCGCCTCGGTTGGCAAAGAGAAGTTTGAGGCCATCGCCGCCGAAGACGTCAACCAGGAAAAGATCGTCAAGCACCGCCGCTAGTCGCTTTTCGACTTGCGGTGCCACTGATCTCATCAAACTGAAAGACAAGGAAGCAGACACATGGGAGCGCAACTTCGCGTCTACCGGCAGAAGATCAAGTCTGCCCAGACGACCAAGAAGATCACTCGGGCCATGGAGCTAATCTCCGCCTCGCGCATCCAGAAAGCGCAGGCGCGGGTCGCTGCGTCAACCCCGTACTCGCGTGCAGTGACTCGTGCCGTTTCGGCCGTGGCCACGTACTCGAACGTCGAGCACGTGCTCACAACGGAGCCGGAGAAGATCGAGCGTGCAGCGGTCGTTATCTTCGCCTCCGACCGTGGCCTGGCCGGTGCGTTCAGCTCGCAGGTTCTGCGTGAAGCGGAGTCGCTCAGTGAGCTGCTGCGCGGCCAGGGCAAAGACATCGTCTACTTCTTGGTGGGCCGTAAGGCCATCGCCTACTTCACGTTTCGGGGCCGCGCGTCTGAGCGAGTCTGGACCGGCGGCACCGATCAGCCGCAGTTCGAAACGGCCAAGGAAATCGGCGAGGCCCTGCTCGAGTCGTTCCTCACGGACTACTCCGATGGCGGCGTCGATGAGATTCACATCGTCTACAACCGCTTCGTGAGCATGGTTACCCAGGTTCCCGAAGTCGTTCGACTGCTTCCGCTCGAGGTCGTCGAGGGTGTGGAAGAACCGGGCAACAACACGGTTCTTCCGCTCTACGAGTTCGAACCCGACGTGGAAACGGTTCTGGACAGCCTCCTCCCGGTCTACATCGAGAGTCGTCTGTTCAACGCCATGTTGCAGTCGGCGGCGTCCGAGCACGCGAGCCGTCAGAAGGCGATGAAGTCGGCCAGCGACAACGCCGACAAGCTGATCACGGACTACACGCGGTTGTCGAACAACGCGCGGCAGTCCGAGATCACCCAGCAGATTTCCGAGATCGTGGGTGGAGCCGATGCGCTCTCATCCGCCAAGAAGTAACCAGAGAAGAGAGAGCAATGACTGACACCGCAACCGCGCCAGTCCGCGCGGAGGATACGGCCGGCTCTGTTGGCCGCATCGCCCGTGTCACGGGCCCTGTTGTCGACATCGAGTTTCCGCATGACTCGATCCCCGGCATCTACAACGCCCTGAAGACCACGATCACCATCGGCGACGAGTCGAACGAGATCACCCTCGAGGTTGCCCTGCACCTCGGCGACGACCTGGTTCGTGCCATCGCACTCAACCCGACCGACGGACTTGTCCGCGGCCAGGAAGTGCGCGACACCGGCAGCCCCATCACGGTTCCGGTCGGAAACGTCACCAAGGGCAAGGTCTTCAACGTCATCGGCGATGTGCTGAACGCCAAGCCGGGCGAGAAGATCGAGATCACGGAGCGCTGGCCCATCCACCGCAAGCCGCCGCCCTTCGACCAGCTCGAGTCGAAGACTCAGCTGTTCGAGACCGGTATCAAGGTCATCGACCTTCTGACGCCGTATGTTCTCGGTGGAAAGATCGGCCTGTTCGGTGGTGCCGGTGTCGGCAAGACCGTTCTGATCCAGGAAATGATCCAGCGCGTTGCGCAGGACCACGGTGGAGTTTCGGTATTCGCCGGAGTCGGTGAGCGTACCCGTGAGGGCAACGACCTCATCGCCGAGATGGAAGAAGCCGGCGTCTTCGACAAGACCGCACTGGTCTTCGGCCAGATGGACGAGCCGCCGGGAACGCGTCTGCGCGTCGCGCTCTCTGCCCTCACCATGGCGGAGTATTTCCGCGATGTCGAGAAGCAGGACGTGTTGCTCTTCATCGACAACATCTTCCGCTTCACGCAGGCCGGTTCAGAGGTCTCCACACTGCTCGGCCGTATGCCGTCCGCCGTGGGTTACCAGCCGAACCTCGCCGACGAAATGGGCATCCTGCAGGAGCGCATCACGTCCACGCGTGGCCACTCGATCACCTCCCTTCAGGCGATCTACGTTCCTGCCGACGACTACACCGACCCGGCTCCGGCGACCACGTTCGCCCACCTCGACGCCACGACCGAGCTGTCGCGTGAAATCGCGTCGAAGGGCCTCTACCCGGCCGTCGACCCGCTCACCTCTACCAGCCGTATCCTCGACCCCCGCTACCTGGGTGCCGATCACTACAACACGGCCGTTCGCGTGAAGGCCATTCTGCAGAAGAACAAGGAACTCCAGGAGATCATCGCGATCCTCGGTGTTGACGAGCTGTCTGAAGAAGACAAGGTCACGGTTTCCCGTGCCCGTCGTATTCAGCAGTTCCTTTCCCAGAACACCTACATGGCGAAGAAGTTCACCGGTGTTGAGGGCTCCACGGTTCCACTGAAGGACACCATCGAGTCGTTCACGGCGATCGCCAACGGTGACTTCGACCACGTCGCCGAGCAGGCATTCTTCAACGTCGGTGGCATCAACGACGTCGAAGAGAAGTGGGCTCAGATTCAGAAAGAGAACGACTAAGCATGGCAAAGTCGCTGTCCGTCAGCGTTGTGTCGGCCGACCAGCAGGTCTGGACCGGCGAAGCGACGATGGTCGTCGCCAAGACCGTCGAGGGCGAGATCGGTATTCTTGCCGGTCACGAACCGATGTTGGCGATTCTGGCCATAGGCGATGTTCGCCTCACCCTGGCCGATGGTTCCAAGGTCGTCGCGAAGGCTGAAGATGGCTTTCTGTCCGTCGACAACGACATTGTGACCGTCGTGGCTCGCAAGGCTGAACTCGTCTAACAACGGAACACCTTTGCTGATACTGCTACCGCCGTCGGAGACGAAACGCTCCGGCGGCGAAGCTGTACCCCTGGACTGGTCGCTCCTGGCCTACCCGGCCCTCAGCGTCAAGCGCCGATCCCTGGCCCGGGCGCTGGTGAGCCTGTCGCGGCACCCGGAAGCGGCGATGGCCGCCCTGAAACTCGGTCGCACCCAGCTGTTCGAACTGGACCGCAACCGTGAGCTTCTGCGGTCGCCGACCATGCCAGTCATTGACCGTTATACCGGGGTGCTCTTCGATGGGTTGGATGCTGCCACCCTGACGGTCCCGCAGCGCGAGTTCGCGCAGGCCCACCTGGTCGTGCATTCCGCGCTGCTCGGGCCGCTCGCTGCCCTGGACCCGATTCCGGCCTACCGGCTGTCGCATGACTCCCGGGTGCCGGATCTGACCTTGAACAAGCATTCGCTCAAACAACATTGGGCCGCCGACGTGCAGAAGCTCCTCGGCCGAACCGAGGGCCTGTTGCTTGATTTGCGCTCGGAGGCCTATGTCGCCCTGGGTGCCCGTCCGGTGCGCCCGAACTCGATCTACCTGCGGGTCGTCGCCGACAGCGGCGACAGCCAGAGGCGCGCTCTCAATCACTTCAACAAGAAGTCCAAGGGGGAATTCGCGCGGGCATTGATCGACAGCGGGCAGGAATTCGGGGCCGTTGCCGACCTGATCGACTGGGCCCGGTCGGTCGGTATCAGCCTGGCACCCGGTGCGCCCGGTGAACTTCAGCTTCTCGTCGAGCAGCACTTGGCGAGCAAGGGCCAGCCGGCGAAGTCGACGATCTTCACGGCGCAGTAGCACGCAGACGTGTCTTCGGGAGCAAGCTAGTGGTGCATGATGCCCTCGTGGTCGAGCAGCCAGGCCTTGGTGGGGATGCCCTGACCGGCACTGTAACCGGTGATTCGCCCCGTGGTCGCGAGCACGCGGTGGCAGCCGATTATGATCGGCACCGGGTTGGCGCCGACAGCTCCACCGATGGCGCGGCCCGATCCGGCGCGCCCGATGTCAGTGCCGAGCGCACCGTACGAGATGACCTCGCCGAAGCCCAGAGTTGAGAGGCGAGCCCACACGCTGCGTTGAAATTCGGTGCCGCGGGTCAAGTGCACCGGAAGGTCGAACGAGTGTCGGGTGCCCGCAAAGTACTCGTCCAGCTGCTCGGCCGCCTGTCGCAGCACGGGGGAGGGGTTCTCGGCGTATTCTGCGAGCGGAAGGTGACCGTCCGTTTCGATCGAGAGGGAGAGGATGCCGTCATCATCGGCGGTGAGCTCAAGCCGCCCGAGGGGGCTCGGCAAGCGAAGGAGCGCGGGAGGCGTGGTGGTCATATTTCGACTGTAGCCGCACCCAAATGAGCGCGCTCGCGGATTTCGGACATCGGTGCCGAACGCGCGCAACGGTGCGCTGTGCAGGAGACGGTCGGTTTGCCCCGAGCAGGCCGAACGGTCATAGTCTAAAGGAATGGCTCAGATTGAATATCGCAGACTTGGCTCCTCCGGACTGACCGTTTCAACGATCGGACTGGGTTGCAACAACTTCGGCCGCAGCGGCACGGCGTCGGAGGGACAGGACGGCACGACCGCCGTCATTGATGCGGCATTCGAGGCCGGGGTGACGCTCTTCGACACGGCAGACATCTATGGTGCCGAGCGAGGGCTGAGCGAGACCCTGATGGGCCACTCGCTGCGCGGCAAACGCGACCAGATTGTGCTCGCGTCCAAGTTCGGCATGGACATGGGCGGGTTGAACGGTCCGGACTGGGGCGCGCGCGGCTCGCGCCGATACATCCGTTTGGCCGTTGAGGCATCGCTGCGACGTCTGCAAACCGACTGGATCGACCTGTATCAGCTGCACGTCGCCGATCCATTGACACCGATCGAGGAAACGCTGTCCACGCTCGATGACCTCATCACCGAGGGCAAGATTCGCTACATCGGCCACTCCAATCTGGCCGGCTGGCAGATCGCGGAGGCGGAGTTCACAGCGCAAATGAACGGGCATCCCAAATTCATCTCAAGCCAGAACGAGTACAGCCTGCTGGTGCGCGATGTCGAAGAGGAGGTCCTTCCGGCCGTGAACGCTTACGGCTTGGGCTTTCTCCCGTTCTTCCCCCTCTATAACGGACTGTTCACGGGCAAGTTCTCCCGTGCGGGTGGGCCAGCTGACAGCCGCATCATGATGATCCGGCGCCACCTCGCTGACGATGCTCCCTGGGACGTGATCGAGCAGTACCAGGAGTGGTGCGACGCGCGTGGCGTTAGCATGTTGGCGGCGACGTTCGCCTGGCTGCTCGCCCAGCCCGGGCTGACGAGTGTGATTGCCGGCGCGACCAAGCCCGAACAGATTCGTCAAAATGCCAGCGCGGCGACCGCGTGGCAGCCGAGCGTCGACGAGGTGGCTTACATTTCGGACCTCTTTGCCTGAACGTCTGATGTGAAGTTGTGCCGAAGTCGGCGTTTTTTGCGCAGCGCGCAATATTTCGGTCGACGACGTGTCGGAAAGAGTGCACTATGGCATCAGAGGTAGCTGCGTCGACCCCTCGGTCTGGGCGGTGCCTATTCACGCATCTAGACCGTTCAGTAGGAGAGTTTCGTGCTTTGGTCCTTGCTCGTGAGTTTTCTGCGGCCTTACTGGCAACTGCTTACCGGGGTGATCGTCTTTCAACTGGCCCAGTCGATTGCTTCCCTTTTTCTGCCCACTCTCAACGCCGACATCATCGACGAGGGCGTCGCTACCGGCGACACCGGCTACATTCTGCGTGTGGGCGGGCTGATGTTGCTCATCACGCTCGCGCAGATCGGGTGCGCGATCGTCGCCGTGTACTTCGGTGCCAAGGTAGCGATGAAGGTCGGTCGTGACCTGCGCGGGGCGGTCTTTAGCCGGGTGGGGGAGTTCTCCGAGCAGGAGGTCACCCGGTTCGGCGCTCCGTCGCTGATCACCCGCTCCACCAATGACGTGCAGCAGGTGCAGATGCTCGTGCTCACCACCTGCACACTGCTCGTCTCCGCGCCCATCCTCAGCATTGGCGGCGTGATCATGGCGATCCGCCAGGATGTGCAGCTGTCCTGGCTGATCGCGGTGAGCGTGCCGATACTGCTCATCGCGGTTGGTCTCATCGTCGTACGAATGGTTCCCCTGTTTCGCAAGATGCAGACTCGCATCGACACCGTCAACCGGGTGCTGCGGGAACAACTCACCGGCATCCGTGTCGTTCGGGCGTTTGTTCGTGAGAAGCAAGAGATTGCCCGGTTCGCCAAGGCCAACCAGGACGTCACCGACGTGGCCCTGGGCTCGGGTCGGCTGATGGCGCTCATGTTCCCCATCGTTATGCTCGTGCTCAACGTGTCGAGCGTCGCCGTGATCTGGTTCGGCGCATTCCGCATCGAAGACGGTTCGATGCAGGTCGGCACCCTGATCGCCTTCCTCAGCTACCTTATGCAGATTCTGATGGCGGTCATGATGGCCACGTTCATGGCCGTGATGATTCCGCGGGCCGCCGTCTCGGCCGACCGCATCGGCGAAGTGCTGGCCACCGCGTCGAGTGTCGTGCCGCCGGCAAACCCGGTGAACGTGACCGTCGGCCACGGCGAGCTCGAACTGCTCGACGTGGGCTTCGCCTATCCCGGCGCCGAACAACCGGTGCTGCGCAACGTGAGCTTCATCGCTCGCCACGGCGATCATCGGCAGTACGGGGAGTGGCAAAACCACCCTAGTGAACCTGTTGCCGCGACTGTTCGACGCCACAAGCGGCTCCGTTCTGGTGGATGGCGTGAATGTGCGCGAGTTGAACCCCGACCTGCTCTGGGGCAATATCGGTCTCGTACCGCAAAAGCCCTACCTGTTCTCCGGCACTGTGCGCAGCAACTTGCTCTACGGCAAACCGGATGCGACGGAAGAGGAACTCTGGCAGGCGCTTACCATCGCCCAGGCCCGGGATTTCGTCACCGAAATGGAGGGCGGGCTTGATACGAAGATTACCCAGGGCGGCACCAATGTGTCGGGTGGGCAGCGCCAGCGCCTCGCGATCGCCCGCGCCCTGGTGAAACAGCCGGAGCTGTACATTTTCGACGACTCGTTCTCGGCCCTCGACCTCGCGACGGATGCCCGGCTGCGGCTCGCGCTCAAACAGAGCGCCAATGGAGCCACCATGCTCATCGTCGCCCAGCGGGTGTCGAGCATCATCGACGCCGACCAGATTCTGGTGCTGGAAGACGGCCGCATCGTCGGCCGAGGAACGCACGAGCAGCTGCTCGAGTCCAACACGACCTACCAGGAAATTGTGTCATCCCAGCTCACCGCGGAGGAAGCAGCATGAGCGAGACACACGCTGACGACAAGCCGGCTCCGCGCCCGCAGCGCGGTGGTGGGCCGTTCGGGGGGGATGAACCTGCCCGCCGAGAAATCCCTGAATTTCACGGCCTCGGGCAAACGACTGCTCGGCAAGCTACGGCCGGAACGCCTGTGGCTCGCGCTCGTGTTCGCCCTCGCGGTGATCAGCGTGACGTTCTCGGTGCTTGGGCCGCGCCTGCTCGGCGAGGGCACCAACCTGATCTTCTCCGGCGTGGTGTCGAAATCGCTGCCGAGCGGCAGCAGTCAGGCCGACGTGATCGCGGGGCTGCGGGCATCCGGTGACAGCACGCAGGCCGACATGCTCAGCGGCATGACGCTCACGCCGGGGCTCGGAATCGACTTCGCTATGCTTTCTACCGTGCTGTTCTGGGCGCTCGCGCTCTACGTACTCTCGAGCGTGTTCAGCTGGATGCAGGCCTACGTACTCAACGGAGTCGTGCAGCGTACCGTCTACCGGCTGCGCGAAGAGATCGCGGCGAAAATCAATCGCCTGCCGCTGAGCTACTTCGATAAGAAGCCGCGCGGTGAACTGCTCAGCCGGGTCACCAACGACGTCGACAATATCTCGCAGAGCCTGCAGCAGTCGCTCAGCCAGGTAGTCACGAGCCTGCTCACCGTGATCGGCGTCATCGTGATGATGCTCATCCTGTCGCCACTGCTCGCCCTGATCGCGCTCGTCACCGTGCCGCTGACCCTCGTGATCACCGCCTTCATCGCCAAGCGTTCGCAGAAGCTGTTCGTGGCCCAGTGGGCGAACACCGGGGAGCTCAACGGTCAGATTGAGGAGACCTTCACCGGCCATGCCCTGGTCAAGGTGTTCGGCCGGTAGAAGGAAATCGACGCCCGGTTCAAGGCCAAGAACGACGAACTCTATGAGGCCAGCTTCGGCGCGCAGTTCATCAGCGGCCTGATTACGCCGGCGATGACCTTCATCGGCAACCTCGTCTATGTCGCCATCGCGGTCGTCGGCGGCCTGCAGGTCGCCTCCGGCGCCATGCAGCTCGGTGACGTGCAGGCGTTCATTCAATACTCCCGCCAGTTCACCCAGCCGCTCGCGCAGCTCGGGTCGATGGCCAACCTGCTGCAGTCGGGCGTCGCATCCGCTGAACGGGTCTTCGACCTGCTCGATGCCGAGGAGCAGAGCGAAGACCCGGACTTGGCGGAGACGCCGACTGAAGCGCACGGCCGGTTGGTCTTCGAGAACGTGTCGTTCCGTTACAGCGCCGAGAAGCCGCTGATCGAAGAGCTCAGCCTCGTCGCTGAACCCGAGCAGACCATCGCGATCGTCGGCCCGACCGGGGCCGGCAAGACCACCCTCGTGAACCTCATGATGCGGTTCTACGAGATTGATTCCGGGCGCATCCTGCTCGACGGCGTTGACGTGGCGACCATGACCCGGCACGACCTGCGCAGCCGTATGGGAATGGTGCTGCAGGACACCTGGTTGTTCGGTGGCACCATCCGCGACAATATCGCCTACGGCCGACCGGATGCGACGGAGCAAGACATTCTCGCTGCCGCCACAGCCACGTACGTGGACCGGTTCGTGCACTCGATTCCGGACGGATATGACACCGTGCTCGACGACGAGGGAGGCAACGTGAGCGCGGGGGAGATGCAGCTGCTCACCATTGCCCGGGCATTCCTGGCCAAGCCGAGCGTTCTTATCCTCGACGAGGCGACGAGCTCGGTCGACACCCGCACCGAGGTGCTCGTGCAGAAGGCGATGAGCGCGTTGCGGGCCGAACGCACCAGCTTTGTCATCGCGCACAGGCTGTCGACCATTCGCGACGCCGACCTGATTCTCGTGATGGAGTCTGGCCGCATCGTGGAGCAGGGCAACCATGTGCAGTTGCTCGCCGCGAACGGTGCCTACCAGGCGCTGTATGCGGCGCAGTTCGCGGCCCCGGTCGGCGACGAGGTTTAGAGCGTCTCCTCCACAGGGGGCCTGTCGCCGAGATGATCCCCAGATACGCGGTCGGTAGCGGCGGGTTTACGCGCGACCGGGCACAGTGGCGGCATGCAACCAACCCGTGTTAAAGCCCAGAAGGCCCAGGACTTTCTGGCACTCGTTCCCCAGCTGCTCGGGTTTTTGCCCGAGACCAGCGCGGTTCTCGTCGCGTTTCGCGGCAATCGCACCTGCGGCGCCTTGCGCTTCAACCTGCCCGAGGATGGCGCACCGCAGAAGGTGTATCAACGCATCGCCACGACACTGGCCGGGATGCTCTGCAAGATTCCCGGCGTCGACGCTGTCGTTCCCGTCATCTACACGGACGACTCCTTCGTCGAAGCCCGCGGAATCCCACGGGAGGGTTTTGCGGAGATACTGAACCGGCGGCTCGAACTCAGCGGTTTTCTGTTGCGTGATTCGCTCTGCGTGTCAGTGGATGCCTGGGGCAGTTATCTCGACCCGCAGTGCCCGGCGGGCGGGCATCCGCTCAGTGACATTGCCGAGTCCCCACTGAACGACAAGGCGACCGATCCGGCCGCGCGACCGCTCGGCACTCTGCAGAATGGCGCGGAACCGGTCGGCGTCAATCTGGCCACCAAGGAACGCCTCGCCCGGGTCTACCGGCGCTACCGCCACCTGATCGCGCGGGCCGAAAATGCCCCGGAGTTGTTTCCTACCCTCGGCGCGCTTCTCGACCCGGTCGCGATCGCGGAGGAAGCGCTGACCTGGAGCAATCCGCCCACCGAGGATGACGCGGCAGCGCTGCTCGTGCTCGTGCAGTCACCGCCCAATCGCGACCAGATCATGGTGCAGTTCGCCTTCGGCCGAGAGGAAGGCGTTCGCGCCCACAAGGTCAACCTGCACTACGTCCTGCTCCAGCACGAGACCGGGCGTAGCCTCGACGATCTTGTGGCCGAGGAGATGGACTCCGGTGACTCGAGCGCCCAACATACCGGGGACATCATGCTCGGGCTGCGGCAGGAACGACCGGATGTCGACCGGATCCGGATGGCCATCACCCTGTTGCGCACCGTGGTTGCGCTGGCGCCGCGTTCCGCCAGACCGGCGCCGCTCTGCATGCTCGCCTGGCTGTCCTGGGCCCTCGGCAGTGGCTCCGTTGCCGGATTCTTCGTGGATCAAGCGCTCGCCATCGACCCGCGGTACAGCATGGCGAACCTGCTGGAAGTGCTGCTCGGGTCGGGACACCTGCCGGAGTGGGCGTTCGCGGTTCCGCGCCGGGACGACGCGGAGAGCGACGATTTCGGCTACGAAAATGACGAAGACTTTGGCGAAGATGCCGCGCTCAGCGACGACGCTCTGTGGTCCTTCGAGGGCGAGAACAACGAAGACGACGACGAGGCGAGGGCCGCCGGCGGTTGAGGCAGGTGCTGCCCGACGGCGACCCGGTCGCGCATTCGTTTGAAGGCGAGACCGAGTCCCGGCGAACGAACTACAGGTGCTTCGGTGCCTCCGAGAGCACGCCGTGCAGAATCTCGCTGATCTCGGCGAATTCCTTCGGGCCAATGGTCAGCGGGGGAGCGAGCTGAATCACCGGGTCGCCGCGGTCATCGGCGCGGCAGTACAGGCCCGCCTCATACAGCGCCTTGGACAGGTAGCCGCGCAGCAGACGCTCGGACTCGTCGTCGTTGAACGTTTCCTTGGTGCCCTTGTCCTTGACCAGCTCGATGCCGAAGAAGTAGCCGGCACCGCGCACGTCGCCGACGATCGGTAGGTCGAGCAGCGTCTCCAGCTCCTTGCGGAACAACGGCGAGTTCTCGCGCACGTTCTCGTTGAGCTTCTCCTCCTCGAATATGTCGAGGTTGGCCAGGGCGACGGCCGAGGAGACCGGGTGGCCGCCGAAGGTGTAGCCGTGGTAAAACGTCGTATCGCCGTGCTTGAACGGCTCGTAGATGCGGTCGCTGATGATGGTCGCACCGATCGGCGAGTATCCGCTCGTCATGCCCTTGGCACAGGTGATCATGTCGGGCTGAATGTCATAGGTCGTCGATGCGAACATATTGCCGATGCGACCGAAAGCCGTGATGACCTCATCGGCGACCAGAAGCACGTCGTACTTGTCGCAGATCTCCCGCACGCGCTTGAAATAGCCTGGAGGTGGCGGGAAGCAGCCACCGGAGTTCTGCACCGGCTCGAGGAACACGGCGGCCACGGTCTCCGGCCCTTCGAACTCGATCATCTCTTCGATGCGGTTGGCGGCCCACTGGCCGAACATCTCAAGGTTGTCGCCGAGGCCAAGGCCCGGGCTCATTTCGTCGGCGCGGTAGAAGTTGGTGTTGGGAACACGGAAGCCGCCGGGGGTGACCGGTTCGAACATTTCCTTCATTGCCGGAATGCCGGTGATGGCCAGCGCACCCTGCGGGGTGCCGTGGTAGGCGACGTTGCGGGAGATGACCTTGTGCTTGGTCGGGCGTCCCATCAGTTTCCAGTAGTACTTGGCGAGCTTGAATGCGGTTTCAACGGCTTCGCCGCCACCGGTCGAATAGAACACGCGGTTGAGGTCGCCGGGCGCATAGGAGGCGAGGCGGTCAGCGAGCTCGATCGCGTTCGGGTGGGCATACGACCAGATCGGGAAGAATGCGAGTTCTTCGGCCTGCTTGGCGGCGACCTGGGCCAGGCGCTTACGTCCGTGTCCGGCGTTGACGGTGAACAATCCGCTCAAGCCGTCGATGTACTGCTTGCCCCGGGAATCCCAGATGTGGTGGCCCTTGCCCTTGACGATGATGGGCACTCCGGCGCCGGATTCCATCACCGACTGACGGGAGAAGTGCATCCAGAGATGATCCTTGGCCTTTTGCTGCAACTCGGCGTTGTGCGCGTCGCTGAAGGCAACCGGTGAATCGATGGGTGTGGTGAGCGTCATATTCTTTACCGTGTTCCCCAGTTATAAAACTGTTTGTGGAGTTTGAGATAAACGAAAGTCTCGGTGGAGAGAACCCCATCGAGGTTGCGGATCTTGGAGTTGAGCAGTTCAAGTAATTCGTCGTCGTCTTCGCAGACGACCTCGGCGAGAATGTCAAAGGTGCCGGCCGTGAGTACGACATAGTCGACGGCATCAATCGCAGCGAGTTGCTCGGCGAGAATGCGGGTGTCGGCCGAGGCTCGAATGCCGATCATCGCCTGGCGAAAGAAGCCCAGCTGCATCGGGTCGGTTACGGCGACAACCTGCATGACGCCGGAATCGGTGAGCTTTTGCACCCGCTGCCGCACGGCCGCCTCGCTGAGGCCGACAGCTTTGCCGATCTCCGCGTACGACCGGCGTCCGTCGACCTGCAGTTGTTCGATGATCTTCTTCGACACATCGTCGAGCTGGGCCGGCTTGGGCGGGTGACCACGCCTTTGTCCATTCATGCATCGATTGTGTCAGTCGAAATGCACTTCAGCAAGCGAATCCGTAGCAGTCTTCGCAAAACACTGCGGATTTCATTTGTGAATCTGGGTGTGCTTCAAACCGAAATCGGTACACTGGGCCGCATGAGCGCCCCCGAACTACGCAACTTCATCAATGGCCAGCACTCCGAGTCGACGTCGACGGAACGGTTTGACCTGATCGATCCGGCGACCGAATCGGTCTATGCCTCGAGCCCGGTCTCGAACGCGACCGACGTCGATGCTGCCTACCGCGCCGCGGCATCCGCTTTCGAAATTTGGGGCGAAACGACCCCGGCGGTCCGGCAGCTCGCACTGTTTCGCATAGCGGATGCGATGGAGGCGCGTGCCGAGGAATTCGCCGACGCCGAGTCGCTCGACACCGGCAAGCCACGTTCGACCCTCGTCGACGACGAGATTCTGCTCTCGGTCGATCAGATTCGGTTCTTCGCCGGAGCCGCCCGCAATCTGGAGGGCCGTGCGGCCGGCGAGTATCTGACCGACCACACCTCCTTCATTCGCCGCGAACCGATCGGTGTCGTCGGTCAGGTCACGCCTTGGAACTACCCGCTGAACATGGCGGTCTGGAAATTCGCGCCCGCGCTCGCCGCCGGCAATACGACCGTGCTCAAGCCCTCCGACACGACGCCGAGCGCGACCCTGCTGCTTGCCGAGATCGCCGCGGAGTTCCTGCCGAAGGGAGTGCTCAACGTAATCACCGGTGACCGCACGACCGGTGCGGCCATGATCGACCACAAGACTCCCCAGCTGGTATCGATCACCGGATCGGTGCGGGCCGGTATGGCCGTCGCCGAAGCTGCCTCACATGATCTCAAACGGGTCCACCTTGAACTCGGTGGCAAGGCACCGGTGATCGTCTTTGACGATACCGACATCGAGCTCGCCGTGGCCGGTATCGTCGCAGCAGGCTTCTTCAACGCCGGCCAGGACTGCACCGCTGCGACCCGGCTGCTCGTGCAGGCCGGCATTCACGACGAATTCGTCGCCGCGCTCACCGCCTACGCCAGAGAGAACGCGCGCACCGGTGCTCCCAGCGCACAGGGAATCCTGTTCGGCCCGGTGAATAACGTCAACCAGCTCGCTCAGGTCTCCGGTTTCGTCGACCGGCTGCCCGACCACGCCGTGCTCGAACTCGGCGGTCATCGCGTCGGCCAGGCCGGCTATTTTCACGAAGCGACCATCGTGAGCGGACTGCTGCAGACCGACGAGGCCGTGCAGCAAGAGATTTTCGGCCCGATGATGACCGTGCAGCGATTCACTGACGAGGCCGAGGCGCTGCGCTGGGCGAACGACGTGCAGTATGGTCTTGCGTCGTCGGTGTGGACCCGGGATCACGGTCGGGCGATGCGCTTTGCCAAGCACCTTGACTTCGGTTGCGTCTGGATCAACACCCACATACCGATCGTGGCCGAGATGCCGCACGGCGGTTTCAAGCACTCCGGGTACGGCAAGGACCTCTCGATGTATGGCTTCGAGGACTACACCCGGATCAAGCACGTGATGAGCTACATCGGACATTAGGTGCGGTACGGTGCCAACGGACGGTGCCGTTATTATGGTGCAAGTCCTTCGGTGAACGTTGGAACGGCGGGGCCGGCTTCGCGCCCCACACTCGGAAGGCACTACCCGTGACCCAGATTGGTCAAGGTTCGACCGAATTTCGTGTCGAACTGCCCAGCGTTGGTACGTCGTTAACGCTGGCGTGGGCTGCCTTGACCGACGTTGGTCATCGCCGGGAGGTCAACGAAGACAGCCTGCTCGCCGCGCCACCGCTGTTCGCCGTCGCCGACGGTATGGGGGGGCATTCGGCCGGCGATGTCGCCAGTGCCGCCGTCGTCACCAGGCTGGCCGAGCTGTCCGGAACGCTCGTCGCCGAGGCCGGTTCGATTGACCGCGCCCTCGTGCTGGCCGTCGAGGATATGGCGCAGGGTGTCGGAGTCACCGACCAGGGCACCGGAACAACGGTGACCGGGATTGCACTGGCCCTGGTTTCGGATGCCGTCAGTTGGATCGTCTTCAACATCGGCGACTCCCGGGTTTATCAGTTGTCCAACGGTGTACTCGAGCAGATCACCAACGACCACTCGGTCGTGCAGGAACTCGTCGATGCGGGGCGCATTACCCGCGAAGAGGCCGACGTGCACCCGCACGGCAATATCATCACCCGGGCGGTCGGCTTTCACGAACCGCCTATTCCCGACTATCGCATTCTGCCGATCCAGGTCGGCATGCGCATCCTGGTCTGCTCAGATGGGCTCACCAAGGAACTGACCTCGTACGGTATTCGTCATTTTTTGCTCGAAAAGAAGCTGGCAGCGGATGCCGTCTCAGCGATGGTCGACGCGGCCCTCGAAAACGGTGGTCGAGACAACGTCACCGCGATCGTGGTTGACGTGCTGGCGGTCGACCCCTACGAGGCACCCACGGACTAATTGCCCCGCGTTCGGGCTTCCAAGCGATCTTTTGTGGGTGCCGGAGCGTGCCTTCCCAAACGTGGCCTGTTTGTGGAACGCGACTCTTTCCGTTGGTCGAGCTTGCCGAGACCGCCGTGGACTGGCCTGAGCCGTCTCGACAACGCGCGGTCTGCCCGAATGCATATTCGCACAGAAATCCAAACATATCTGAGAATCTCTCGACTCTGGCGCATGGTTTTGGTATCCTTCTTCTATGAGCCAGAGCGGCGATACTCCCCAGCCGGGCCGTGTCGATCCGTTCTTCGCGGCTCACGGCTCACGGCTACCCGCCGTCCACACCCGAGGAGCGTGCCGAGTTCGAGGTGTTCTGGGCGCAGTGTCAGGCTGATTGGCGGTTTGAAATTGCCGAGGGGCTCGGAGACTGCGCCCCGTACGATGACCTCGACCTGGAACCGGTGAGCCCGGCAGCAGTGAGCCCGGTGGCTGGCCGCCCGGAGCTGATTGACGGCCCGACCATTCCGGCCGACCTCGATCTGACCGAGGTGTTCGGTGCGGTGCCGCCCGAGCACCTCTTCGATGAGGACCTCCGCGAGGAGTTCCTGTATACCAACTACCTCGCGGACAACTTCCTCCCGGACGATTTCCTCGCCGACGATTCCCTCCCGGCCGAAGGCGCCGCTGGTGAGTTCTCTGCTGGCGCCGATAACTCTGGACAACCCGACCCGGAAGACGACAGCC
>NZ_SOFE01000023.1 GCF_004402405.1 Cryobacterium levicorallinum | reverse complement strand
TCCGGCGTCGGCACCGGCGCCACGGCGTCCTCGGGCAGCGCCGCCGCCGCAGTCATCGCGCCGACCGCATCGGGCGCGCCCGCAGGGGCGGCCGGAGCGCAGGCACCGAACGCTGCCGCCGCTGCGGCAGCCACGTTCCTGACAGCCGTAGCAAACGAAGCCGGTCGCGGCCCGAAGCTCGGCGCCGTGCGCATCGTCACAACGGATGCCGCAGCTCCGTCCCCGACGCCCGGCCTCGCCGCGCCGACCGTACCCGCGGCCAGCCTGACGCCGGTCGCGGCACCCGCGCCCGTCGCATCCGCTGTGCCGGTGCCTTTGGCCGCGCAGATCGCCAAGCCACTGTTCTCGCTGGCCAATCTGGCACCCGGCCAGCACACGCTGACCATCACCGTGAACCCCGACAACCTCGGCCCGGTCACCGTGCGTGCTCACGTATCGCCCGACAATATTCGGGTGGAGCTGTTCGCTCCCACCGATCTGGCCCGCGAAGCACTGCGCGCTATTATGCCCGACCTGCGCCGCGACCTGGCCGGCGGGGGACTGAGTGCGCAACTCGATCTCTCGTCGCAGAACCAGGCGGGGGATCTGGCCGGAGATTCGCGGGGTACCAAGCAGCCCCGGCCCGAGCAATCGCCCAGAAACCTGCTGGCGCGCGAGCCCGACATTCCTAACGGCGAGCAACCGCTTCTCCCCTTCACATTCGGATCCGCGTCGACCATCGACGTAATGGCTTAGAAAGAGAGACCAACCATGCCAGTAGACGCAGTAGCAGCCACAACCGCCGGGTTGTATTCCGGCGCGAGCACCCGTACTCCGAGCCAGTCGATGGACTCGGAGGTGTTCATGAATCTGCTGGTCACCCAGCTGCAGAACCAGGACCCCTCCTCGCCGATGGACACCAACCAGATGATCGCCCAGACCACCCAGCTGGCGATGATGGAGAAAATCACCGAGATGGCCACGGCCAGCCAGGAGAGCTTCTCGCTGCAGATGCGCTCATCCGCCGCCGCGCTCGTCGGCCAAACCGTCACCTACACGATGTATGACGGCACCGAGGCTACCGGAATCGCTTCCTCTGTCTCGTTCAAGGACGCGGTTCCGCAGGTCACGATCGGCGGCAAGTCGATCGCCCTTGACGCTGTCTCCGGGGTCACCACGGCCGCTTCCTCCTCCTAGCTTCGCTCCACCCCCACTTTTTTATCCTCGTTCGCTTTCTTGAAAGGCACATTCTCATGCTTCGTTCTCTCTACTCCGGCATCTCTGGTCTTCGTTCGCACCAGGCCATGCTCGACGTCACCGGCAACAACATCGCCAACGTCAACACCACTGGTTTCAAGGCCTCGGCCGCTCAGTTTCAGGACACGCTCTCGCAGCTGACTTCCGGCGCCGGCGCTCCGCAGGGCGAGGTCGGTGGCACCAACCCGGCCCAGATCGGGCTCGGCGTGCAGGTTGCGGGCATCTCCACGAACTTCTCCCAGGGTTCCTCGCAGGCCACCGGCAAGTCCACCGACCTGCTGATCTCCGGCGACGGACTGTTCATCACCAAGATGGGCGGCGAAACCCTCTACACCCGCGCCGGCTCGTTCGACTTCGACTCCGCCGGCCGCTTGGTCACGCCCGACGGTTCCATCGTGCAGGGCTGGGGCGCGAACAACGGCGTTGTCGCCGACGGCGGCCCGACGAGCAATATCACGCTGCCGGTCGGTGCGATCATCGGGGCTACCAAGACGACGGGCGCATCCTTCGGCGGCAATCTGCCCTCGGATGCAGAAGAGGACACGGAACTTACCCGCGACTTCGAGGTCTTCGATGCCCTTGGCGCATCGAGCACCGTGACACTCACTTTCACCCGGGTATTCGACTCTGCCGCTGGAACGGATGGCTGGGATGTGGCAGAGGCGAGTACCGGTTACGCGGCTTCCTTGACGTCCACCGGCGTCGCCGGAACCTTTGACTTCACTGGCGATACAAGCAACGGCACCATCGACATCGACTTGGGCGAAATCAAGGGCTTCGCCGGCCTCACCAGCGTCTCCGGCGCTGCGGACGATGGCAACGCCGCCGGAACCCTCAACTCCTACACGCTCAGTGCCGACGGAACACTGGTCGGGCTGTTCAGCAACGGTGAGCAGCTCGCCATCGGCCGCATCGCCCTCGCCAACTTCGTCAACCCGGGCGGACTGGAGAAGGCCGGCGGCTCGGCCTACCGTGCCACGTTCAACTCGGGAGACCCGACCATTGGTACCGCTGGCACCAACGGCCTCGGCTCGCTCTCGAGCGGCGCCCTCGAAATGTCGAACGTCGACCTGTCGCAGGAGTTCACCAACCTCATCGTCGCGCAGCGTGGCTTCCAGGCCAATGCCCGCATCATCACCACCTCCGACGAGGTCCTGCAGGAGCTCACCAACCTGAAGCGCTAACCCCGCCTCCGGCGGCCCAAAAAAGGGGGGGCACCCTCCCAATTCCGACGGGTGCCCCCCTTTTCCCCTGCCCTCAGTCTCAGTGGACAACTTCGTGGGGTCCTGGCCCGCTCGCACCCCACAATCTTGTCCACTCAACTGTGGGCCCTGGGACCTGGGGCTGCCCAGGCTGTCGCCGTCGCGTACTCAGTGGACAACTTCGGGCGGTTCCGGACCGCGCGCACCCCACAAAGTTGTCCACTCAGCCCAAGCCTGTGCATAACCTCAACGGGCGAGCACGGGATGCGTCATCCTCTTGTCGTGACCGAACGCCGCAACCTCCCGCCGCACCTGCAAACCCACCCCTTTTCCGTGGCTCGCGGCATGGAAAACGGGCTCTCCACCGGGCGCATGCGCGCCAGCGACCTGGCCCGCCCATTCTGGGGCGTGCGCACACCGGCATCCGTTTCGCTGAGCGTGCGCACCCGGTGCTCCGCCCTCGCCACACGTATGCCGGTGGGCAGCTTCTTCAGTCACGACACGGCAGCCCTGCTGCTGGGTGCACCGCTCCCGCTCCATCGCTCCGGCGTTTCCACCTCCCTGCACGTGGGTGTTCCGCTGCCCGGCCGCGCCCTGCGGCTGAACGGCGTCACCGGACACTCCTTGGCAGTGCACGACACCGACCTGATCGACTGGTTCGGCCTCAGCATCACGAGCCCGGCACGCACTTGGTGCGATCTCGCTGACACCCTGAACCTGCGCCAGCTGGTCGCGGTGGGCGACTTTCTGATCCACTGGGAATCGCCCCTGGCCACCTTCGACGAACTCGCCCGCGCCGTCGACGGCCATCGGCGCGGAAAGCTGCTCCTGCACAAGGCTCTCCTGCTGCTGAGCGACCGCGCCGAATCCTCGCCGGAGTCTGAGCTGCGGGTCGTCGTGGTGACGAACGGTCTGCCGCGCCCACTGGTCAACGAGAACGTCTTCTCCGCCTCCGGACGGTTCCTGGCGCGCGCGGACCTGTACTTCAAGGACTACGGCGAGCTCCTCGAGTATGAGGGCGACCAGCATCGAACCGACCAGCTGCAGTGGCGCCGAGATCTCACCCGCACCGCCGACCTGGAGTCCGAGGGGTTTCACGTGACGCGAGTCAATGCCGAGGACCTGCGACACGAGGCTGCGCTCGTGGCGCGGATCGCCCGCAACCTGCACCGTCGCGGGTGGCTCGGGTCTCCCCGAGCCGTTCAGTAGACGACTTCGGTGGGTGATCGGGGGCGCGCACCCACCGAAGATGTCCGCTGAACGGATGCTGCGGGACACGGCACCTAAGCGACCTAACGCCAGTCGCGCAATGACCGACAGTAGCCGTTGACACCTCGTCTGGGGGGTGTCAGAAACCAGGGAAGAGCTCATGATCGTACTCACGCGGCTGAATGAGAGCCACTTTGCGATCAATCCCGACCTGATCGAACGTATCCACGCCAACCCGGATACGACGCTCGTCATGGTCGATGGCGCCAACTTCATCGTGACCGAATCCATGGACGAAGTCATCGAAAAGATCGCGAGCTATCGGGCTCACGTCATTGCCCTCGCCTATGACCCGACGGCCAGTGACCTGCCGCGGGGCCCACGGGCCATCTAGTGGATCCTGCAACACTGATCGGTATCGCGCTGGCCTTCGGCTCGCTCGTTGCCATGATCACCCTCGAGCACGCGTCGGTGATGTCCATTCTTCTTCCCGCCCCGATGATCCTTGTCTTTGGAGCGACCATCGCCGTCGGTATCGCTGGCGGAACGGTGCGAGACAGCATCACCGCATTCAAGGCGCTCCCCGGAGCGTTTCGAGGCAAGACCATACCGCCGGTGCAGGTTATCGACCAGGTGGTCGGCATCGCCGAGACCGCCCGCAAATCGGGTCTGCTAGCCCTCGAGCAGGAAGCCGACAACGTGTCGGACCCGTTTTTGCGTGGCGCCCTGCAGAGCATTGCCGATGGCACCGACGGTGACGAGCTGCGCATGCAGCTCGAAGACGAAATCGCCACCAAGGCTAGATCTGGGCGAAGCGCCTCGAAGTTCTTTACGAGCCTCGGCGGCTACGCCCCGACCGTCGGCATCGTCGGTACCGTCGTGTCGCTGACTCACGTGCTGGAGAACCTGTCCACCCCCGAGACCCTCGGACCAATGATCGCCACCGCGTTCGTCGCCACCCTGTGGGGCTTGCTCTCGGCCAACTTCCTCTGGCTTCCCATTGGCGCGCGGTTGCGCCGCCTGTCGGACATCGAAATCGACCGCCTCACGCTCCTGATGGAGGGAGTTCTCGCCGTGCAAGCCGGCAGTCAGCCGCGTCTGCTCGGCGAACGCCTGCGTGCCATGGTTCCGCTCGAAGACCTGCCCAAGGGTGAGGCGAAGGCGAAAGCTGCTGGAGCGGCGGGCGAGGTGCCCGCCGGCAAAATCAAAACGAAGTCCAAGGGCAAGAAGTCCGCGGCTGAAGACAACGCCGAAGCAGCATGAGCGCGCGCGGACGTAGACGCAAGAGCCACGACGACGAGCCCGAGTTCCACGACGAGCGGTGGATGGCCTCGTACATGGACATGGTCACCGTACTGATGTGTATGTTCATCGTGCTGTTTGCCATGTCAACGGTCGACCAGGGCAAGTTTGAAAAGCTCGCCAATTCGCTCGCCACCGGTTTCGGCGCCGTCGAGGTCGGCAGCATCGACACCGCTGAAGGCGTCGTCGTCCCCGCCGAAATGATCGACGACGTGGCCGAGGGGTTCATCGACAAGACCCTCACCGATGCCCAACAGGCCGTGGCTGAGGTTGCCTCATTGAAAGCGACCGAAGAAAGCATCAATGCCAACCTGTCGGCCGCCGGTATGGCTGAGCGGGTGGAATTCTTTATCGACGAGCGTGGGCTGACCATGGGGCTGGTCGGAACAGACTCCTTCTTCGCCCCGGACAGCACCGCGCTTAGCGCCGTTGCCGTGGCCGTGCTGGATGCTGCCGCACCGGCCATCGTCCACTCCGCACTACAGATATCCGTCGAAGGCCATGCCGACAAGCACGGACAGTCGGCGACCTTCGCCACCGACTGGGAGCTCTCCTCCGGGCGGGCAACCCAGGTGCTTCGGCGTCTGGTAGAGCAGGGTGGCGTCGATCCCGCCCTTATCGGCGCCGTCGGCTACGGGTCGGCCCGGCCGGTGTCCCAGGGAAGCAGTCTCTCGGAGATGGCCCAGAACCGTCGCGTCGATATTGTGCTGCTCTCCACCCTGCCCGATAGCGTGCGAGATCTGATTCCCGCGGCCGTCGATGGCACGTTGTCGCAGGACACCAGCGAAACCTCGACGGATGCCGGCGAAACGGAAGACAACGCTCCCGCCACATCAGGGCATTAGGCATCCTTTAAGCGATTTTTGCTCAACTTCTTACATTTTGGCCCGCACGGCCGATAGTGCAAACGTGACGGTCCAGGAACAGATTCAAACAGGTGCGCCCATTAAGGCGGTGAAGTCGGTGGAGTTGTATGACTTCCGCCGGCCGACGACATTGGCGCGCGATCATGCCCGCGTCCTTGAACTCGCCTTCGAGACATTTGCCCGCCAGTGGGGCACTCAGATCACCGCGCGGGTTCGTGCGCTCTGCACGATCACCTGTGATCAGGTGCTGATGCAGACCTACGACGAATATGCCGGATCGCTGCCGCCCAAGACGGCCATGGTGCTCTGCACGATCTCTGCTCTGGAAGCCAAGTCGGTCATACAGCTGCCGACGGTGACCGGACTGACCTGGGTGAACCACATGCTCGGCGGCAACGGTTCTCAGGTGATTCCGGCCGGGCGCAACTTCACCCCGATCGAACTCGCACTCATGCGCCAGATGATGACCGAGGCGCTCGAAGATCTGCGCTACTCGTTCGGCCCGCTGCTGGTCAATGACTTCACCGTCGATGGCATCCAGTACAACTCGCAGTTCGCTCAGGCTGCGGCCCCGGCTGACCTGATGATCGTCGCGACCTTTTCGATTCGCATCGAACGCAACACGACGACCGCGACACTGGCCATCCCCGCCGCGGCACTCATGCCGCAGCTTGGAGAGGCCAACCCCATGCGCATCACCACGAACTCGGCCGAATACCTGCAGGCACAGCTCGCTGCCGTTCCGGTCGATGTTGCACTGCGGCTGACCCCGGCCCGAGTGTTGCCCAGCAGAATTCTCTCCCTCATGGTCGGCGACGTGCTCCCCATCCCGCACCCCAAGCATCGCCCGCTTGATCTCGCCGTCGGAGACCAGGCCCTGGCCCGGGCTGCCGTCGGAGCCAACGGCTCCCGCCTCGCCTGCATCGTCATCGACACCGAAGAAAGCACCCCATGATCTCCAACCAGTCAGTCTCCGAAGCCGCCGTCGACGCACTCCTGCGCGTTCTTCCCACGGCCGTGCCCCTGCACGCCACCGCGCACAGTGGCAGCGCAGCACTGACCGCCCGGTTCGGCTCCAGCGTGGTTGCTTCCTTCGTCGGGTCCAGCTCCGCCGATTTGGCCGTCGTGCTCATGGATGCGTCCTCGCTCGACGCCGCGTCCGGCGCAGCCCCGTCACTCGTCTCCAGCCAGGACGTGCTGCGGCCCGCTCTGGAAAATGCGGCGAGCGTGCTCGGCATCGGTGTGCTCGGCGATTCCCGCGTCGAAGACGCCTCTACCCTCTTTCTCGCTGACGACACCCAGGTGTTCGAGCTCAGCGCCGGCGGCGTCGTGACCGGCTGGTTCGCGATTCGTCTGCGCTCCAACGGCACCATCAGCGGGGGATCGGCCACGATCAATAAGGCCGTTCTCGGCAACCTCGGTCGCATTAACAACGTCGAAATGACCCTGACCGTGGAGATCGGCCGCACTCGCATGGCCGTTCGCGACGTGCTCTCGCTCGAACCCGGCGCCGTCATCGAACTCGACCGTTCCGCCGGCGCCCCCGCCGATATTCTGCTCAATGGCCGTCTCATCGCCCACGGCGAAATCGTCGTTGTCGACCAGGACTACGCCGTACGCATCACCCAGATTCTCGACGTCGTCGAAGGCCTCTAGTACATGGATACCCTCATCGTCGCCCTGCGGGTCGTCCTCTCGCTCGGCGTGGTGTTCGGGTTGCTCTGGTACCTGCAGCGCCGCCTGGTCAAGGGTGGTCGGGCCAAGCTCTCAGCAAACCTCGTCACAGTGGTCGGCCGCGCCAACGTCGGCCAGAAGGCATCCGTTGTCGTCGTCGACGTTGACGGCCAGCGACTCATTCTCGGCGTCACCGAGCACGCCGTCAGCGTGCTGCACGGCAGCCCGGCCTCCATCGACGATGCCGGTGAAGCGGATGCCGTCGCCACACTCACCGACACCACCACCGTCCCAGCCCAGTCATCAGCCCAAGCCTCCGCCGCCATTTTCGCCCGATCCCTCGACTCGGCCGCGTCGGACGACACCCTCGCGCCGACCCTCGCGTTCCGCCCGCGCCGCAAGGGCACGCCGGCACCGAAAACCACACCGCCCTCCCGCCTGGCCGGCTCGATCCTGTCCCCGGCCACCTGGACCCAGACCGCCGCCGCCCTTCGGAACGGCCGGTGAGCACCGCACTCCGGCGGTCGACCAACCCTGGCAACGTCGCGCGCGTCGGCATCCTGATTCTCTTCGTGATCGTGCTCACGGCCGTCTTCCTCTGGCTGGGCGCTCACGCCTCCCACGCCGTGACGGTCGACCCGACCGATCCGACCGAGCCCACCGACCCGACCAACCCCAACGACAGCGGCGGTGGCGGCCTGAGCGTCGACATCAACGGTCCCAACGGCGCGCCGTCCTCGGCCATCGTCACGCTGCTCGGAATCACGTTGCTCTCGGTGGCCCCGGCGTTGCTGCTCATGATGACGAGTTTCACCAAGATATTCGTCGTGCTCGCGATGACCCGCAACGCGCTGGCCCTGCCGTCGATTCCGCCGAACCAGGTGCTCGCCGGACTGGCCCTGTTCCTGTCGCTGTTCATCATGTCGCCGGTGCTCACCGACATTAACAGTGTCGCTCTGCAGCCCTACCTCGACGGCACCATGACCTTCACCGACGCCCTCAACCTCGGCTCCGAGCCGCTGCGTCAATTCATGATGGCCAACACCCGCGGTGAAGACCTCGCGCTGATGACCCGGGCAGCCGATCAGCCGAATCCGGACAGCCCCGACGATGTGACGCTGTTGACGCTCATCCCGGCGTTCATGATCTCCGAGCTGCGCGCCGCCTTCATTATCGGCTTCGTCATCTTCATCCCGTTCCTGGTCATCGACATCGTGGTCTCGGCCGCTCTCATGTCCATGGGCATGATGATGCTCCCGCCGGTCATGATCTCGCTGCCCTTCAAAATTTTGCTGTTCATTCTCGTCGACGGTTGGGGACTCATCATCACCTCGCTCATCGGCAGTTACCAGATGGTCATATGAATACCAACGCGGTTCTCGACATCGGCCTGCAGGCCCTCATTCTCGCCGCCAAGCTCTCGGCGCCGATGCTCATCACGGCCCTCGTCGTCGGCTTTGCCATCTCGCTGCTGCAGTCGATCACCCAGATTCAGGAAGTCACGCTCTCCTTCGTGCCCAAGGCCATTGCGGTCGCCTTCGCGCTGCTGATCTGCGGGCACTGGATGATTTCCGAGTCCGTGGCCTTCACCAATCAGATGTTCGAGAAGATCCCCTCCCTCCTCGGCGGTGGCTGAGTGGAATTCGTTCTCAACTACGCCTGGATCGAAGCGGTCATGCTGTCCGGTGTGCGCATGGTGGCGTTCATCGTCATCGCGCCGCCGTTCTCCTACAACGCCATTCCGCTCCGTATTAAAGGCATGCTCGCGGTCGCGTTCGCCCTGGCCATGTCGCCGCGCGTCGCCGATGGCTACGTGTCGCAAAATACGGCGGGGTTCATGGGCGCCCTCGTGCTCGAAATCGTGGTCGGCGCGCTGCTCGGCTTTCTGGTCTACCTCGTCTTCGCTGCCGTGCAGTCCGCCGGAGGCCTGATCGACATGTTCAGTGGATTCCAGATGGCCCAGGGCTTCGACCCACAGTCCATGGTCAACGGCGCCCAGTTCACCCGGCTGTTCCAGATGACCGCCCTCGCCCTCATGTTCGCCTCCGGCGCCTACCAGCTCATTATCGGCGGCCTCGCCCGCAGCTTCACCGCCATTCCGCTCGGCGGCGGCATCGACTTCGCTGACCCCGCGCAGGCGCTCATCGCCGCCGTCACCCAAATGTTCCTCGCGTCCGTGCAGATCGCCGGCCCGCTGCTCGTCGTGCTTTTTCTAGCGGATGCAGGCCTCGGCTTGCTCACTCGCGTCGCCCCGGCCCTCAACGCCTTCGCCCTCGGTTTTCCCCTCAAGATTCTCATCACCCTCACTCTCGCGGCGACCGTATTCGTCGCCCTTCCGCAGATCGTGTCCTCGCTCACCGGCGAGGCGCTCGATGCACTCATGGGGGTGCAATAAATGGCTGAGGATTCCGGCGAAAAGACCGAACTAGCCACCCCGAAGCGCATGAAGGAGGTGCGTGAGAAGGGTCAGCTCTCCAAATCCCAGGACATCACGGCCTGGCTCGGCGTCGGCGCGGCAGCCCTCATGCTGCCCACCACGATCGAGCGGGGCGCGGCCGCGGGCACCGACCAGATGTTCATGATCGGTACCCTCACCGCCAGCCCGGACACCGATGTTGCGGTGGAGGCGCTCGGTAACGGGCTGGTCTCGATGGCCGAGGTGCTGACCCCGTTCTTCGTGGTGGTCCTGGTGGTAGTGCTCGGCGGAGCGGCGCTGCAGGGCGGCATCCACTTTAAGAAGTTCACGGGAAAATACGAGCAGTTCAACGTCATCACCGGCATGAAGCGGGTTTTCGGCGGCCAGGCACTATGGGAAGGCGTTAAGGTTCTGGCCAAGACCGCCGTCGTTGGCTTCGTGCTGTACATGGTCATTCAGGGTCTCATGCCGGTGCTGATGACTGCGGGCGGACTCCCTGTGTCGGAGCTTATGATCGCGGCGACGGGCGGCGCGGCAGCACTCCTGCAGGCCGCCGTCGTGGCCGGTCTCGTGCTCGCCGCCGCCGACGTCTTCGTGGTCATGCGGCGCAACCGCAAGAAAACCCGCATGTCCAAGAAAGAGGTCAAGGATGAGAACAAAGCCGCCGAGGGTGACCCGCTGATCAAATCCCAGCGCCGGTCTCGTCAGATCATGATGAGCCGCAACCGCATGATTTCTGCGGTAGCGGATGCCGATGTCGTGTTGGTCAATCCGACTCACGTCGCCGTCGCGCTCAAGTACGAACCGGGCCGGTCAGCGCCGCGGGTCATCGCCAAGGGACTCGGCCACGTGGCCGCCCGCATTCGTGAGCAGGCCGACACCGACCGGGTGCCGATCGTGCAGGACATTCCCCTGGCCCGAGCCCTGCACGCGGCCTGCGAGATCGGCGAGGAGATTCCCGCCGATATGTACAACGCCGTGGCCCGGGTCCTCGCCTTCGTGATGGCCCTGAAAGCCCGCGGCAGTACCGGGGCCGGCGTGCACACCATGTCCTCGCCGTTCGGCGGCGCCCGCCCGATGCCCTCAAGCCAAACCCAGACCACCCAGACCACCCAGACCACCCAGAACCAGACCACCCAGAACCAGACCACCCAGAACCAGACAGCCGGAGGCCGTTGACGTGAATAAGAACCTCGCAAAGCTCGCCGTTCCGGTCGGCGTGGTCGGCATCATTTTGCTGCTGGTCGTCCCCATTCCGGCGATCATGCTCGACATACTCATCATCGTCAATATCATGCTGGGCCTGGTCACCCTGCTTACGACCATGTTCGTCAAGAAGCCCCTGGAATTCTCCGTCTTCCCATCGCTGTTGCTGGTGGCGACCCTGTTTCGACTCGGTCTCAACGTCGCATCCACTCGTCTGGTGCTCGGCGACGGCTACGCCGGGCAGGTTATCGAGGCCTTCGGTCACGTCGCCGTCGGCGGCTCGATCATCATCGGCTCGGTCATCTTTCTCATCCTCGTGGTCATCCAGTTCGTCGTGGTTACCAAGGGTGCCGAGCGCGTGGCCGAGGTGGGCGCCCGATTCACCCTCGATGCCATGCCCGGCAAGCAGATGGCGATCGACGCCGACCTCAGTGCCGGCCTGATCACCGACGCCGAGGCCAAGGCCCGCCGCGCCGAGGTCTCCGCCGAAGCCGACTTCTACGGCGCCATGGACGGTGCGTCGAAGTTCGTCAAGGGTGACGCCATCGCCGGCCTCATCATCATCATCATCAACCTGGTCGGTGGCATCGCCATCGGCATGTTGCAGCGCGGCATGGAAATCGGCGACGCGTTGAACACCTACGCGTTGCTCACCATCGGTGACGGCCTGGTCACCCAGATTCCCGCACTCCTGATGGCCGTCTCCACCGGTATGATCGTGACCCGGTCCAATGCGGAGACCGACATCGGGTCGACGGCATCCGCTCAGCTGACGCAGTCGCGCGTGGCCCTGGTCATCGCCGGCGGCGCTGCCATTCTGATGGCGATCATTCCTGGCATGCCGGTGCTGCCGTTCCTGATCGTCGGTGGAACCCTCATCGTGGTGGCGCAACGGCTGAAGGTTCGTGAGGCGAGTAACGTCGCCACCGCCGCCGCGAGTGAAGCGGCGGAGAAGAGCGTGGCCAAGACCGACACGACCGAGGACCTGATCGAGCAGATGCGGGTGCACGCGTTGGAGATCATGCTCGCCCCCGACCTCGTCGATATTGTCTCGGGCGCCTCGGACGACCTGCTCGCCCGGGTGCGCGGACTGCGGCGCAAAATCGCCATGGATCTCGGTGTCGTCGTGCCGCCGGTGCGCACCAGGGACAGCGTCGACCTGCCGTCGTCGACCTATGTCATTCGCATCGCCGGCGTCGAATACGGCCGCGGAATCGCCCCGGCCGGCAAGGTACTCGCGCTCGGTGACTTTCTCGACACCCTGCCCGGCACAGAAACCGTGGAGCCTGTCTTTGGACTGGCCGGCAAATGGGTGCCGAGCGAGATGCGGCACAGCGCCGAGATGACCGGCGCCACCGTGATCGACCGGGTGTCCGTCGTGGTGACCCATCTGTCCTCGATCATCACGATCAACGCGGCCCGGCTACTCACCCGCGAAGATGTGCGGGTACTCACCGACGGCGTCAAGCAGGTCAACCCCTCATCGGTCGACGATCTGATTCCCGGCCTGCTGTCCCTCGCCGAGGTGCAGCGGGTACTCCAGGGACTGCTGATCGAGCAGATCCCGATCAACGACCTGCCCCGCATCTACGAGGCCCTGTCCCTGCGCGCGAAAACTTCGAATGACCCGGAAGGTTTGATCGAGGCGGCGCGCATGGCTCTCGGACCGGCGCTGACGGCGCAGTACCTCGATGGCTCCGTACTGCGTGTGATCATGATCGAGCCGGCCCTGGAGCAGAGCATGCTCGAGGGGATGCGTCCCTCCGATCAGGGAACCCAGATTCTGATGGACCCGGCCCGAATCGAAGCGGTGCTCTCCTCGGTGCGAGCGTCGGTCGCCACGGTCGAAGCGAGTGGACTGTCGGCCGTGCTGGTCTGTGCTCCGGCACTGCGCCCGGCCATCCGCCGGCTGGTCTCGACCCAGACCGGCGGACTTCCGGTGCTGTCCTACCAGGAAGTCACCTCCGCGAACGTCACCATTGAGACGGTAGGTGTGGTTCGTGGAACCGACTCGATTTCTGCTTAAGGGACCGACCCTGCGCGAGGTGCAGGAGCGGGTCCTGCTCGTGCACGGTCGGCACGCGGTCATTATCGCGGCCGAACGGGTGACCGTCGGCGGCATCCGCGGCTTCTTCGCACGCCAACACTATGAAGTCACCGTCGAGGTGCCCGCGCCGGAGTCGCAACGACGCGCGGCCCATTCCGGGCTCGACCTGAACAAACGCCTCGGAATCGCCGCGCTGCTGGACGACGCCGACGATGCCGAATACGAAATTGCCCGCACCGCTCCGCAGCTGTCAACGGCTTCGGACGGCTTCGCGGCCCTCATGGACGAGCTGACGTTTGCGACGACGCTGCCTTCAGGGCTGCCGGCCGGCGCCGGGTACGAGGGCGGCGGGGCCCCGTCAACGTCCGGCCCCAGCCGGGTCAGCACCCTCGCGGTTCCCGCGCCGCTCACCCGGCCGGGAGACCTCGTACTGATTCTTGGTCTTGGCGAGGACCCGGTCACCATTGCGCGACTGATGCAGCGGCTCGCCGGGGGTGGTGACGTGTTCACCAGCGGTACCGTCGTCGGTGCCGATCGAGTGGATGACCGGCGCAGCGCCCGCGCGGCCCGTGCCCGCGGGGTCGAAACGGGCTGCAGCGCCTTTATCGCCTTCGGCATCGACCCGGCCTCCGACGCGGAGGCCCGTGCGGCCGACCTCGAGGCGATCGGCGCCGACCAGATCTGGGTTGTCGTGGATGCCGGGCGCAAGAGCGAGGACAGCACGCGCTGGGTGAACATGGTCAACGCGGTCGTTCCGATCGACGCGGTCGCGGCCATCGGCCGACACTTCACGACCTCACCGACCTCCGTTGAATCGTTCGGGCTTCCGGTGGAATGGATGGACGGCCGCGTAGCCGCGCCGCCGAGTGGGCGACGGGCGGCACGTCCGGGGCAGGCCTAAAGGATAGGCTGGAACAATGCTGGTCCTGACACGCAAACCCGGGGAGAAAATCCTCATCGGTGACGACATCGTCGTCACCGTGCTCGACGCGCGCGGAGACAGCGTGCGCATCGGAATCGACGCCCCGCGCGGGGTGAAGATTCAGCGTGACGAGGTGCTGCGTGCGGTCATCGAGGCCAACATGGCGGCGAGCCACGTCGACGAGAACGCCGAAGACCGCATTAAACGGTCGCTCGGCATGCTCGCTGCGCTGCAATCGGCGCAGTCACATCAGTCCCAGGCCGAGGCGCGGCCCAAGCCGCCGCAATCCCCGGCCGTGCCAGCAGCGGCCGCAGTACCCGTGGCAGCCCAGCCGCCCGCGCAGCCATAGCCGTCGCCCCTGCGGGTCACTCGGTGATGTGCCCGCGCAGCTCGTCGATTTCCCGGCGCTCGCGCTTGGTCGGCCGCCCGGCGCCGCGATCTCGCATCGGCACCAGCGCGACCTCCTCGCGCGGCGGCGGTGGGGGAGTGTGGTCGACGTAACACTCGGCGGCGAGCGAGGCCCCGACCCGCTTGACCACGAGGCGCGACACGATCAGCACCCGGTCGAATCCGGCCGTGCGAACGCGTACCTCGTCGCCGATATGCAGCGCCTGCGCGGCCTTGGCCTTGTCACCGTTGACCTTGACGTGCCCAGCGCGGCAGGCGGTCGTGGCCATGGACCGCGTCTTGAACAGGCGAACGCCCCAGCTCCAGCTGTCGACCCGGGCAGAAGTAAGCTCCATCACACGACTCTAGCTGGCCTCGGCCTGCGTCACGCGGCCAGACGGATGGAGTAGAGCAGCAGCAGGGTCACGAGAAATCCGCTCAGAAAATTGAGCCGGAGAAAGCGCTTCCAGCCTCGGTTTGCGCGGCCCGACTCGGCATCGCTGACCGTCCAAAAGGGCCGAACCGCGAGAATATACGGCACGACGAGCAGAGCGGCCAGCGGCCCGGGCCACGGTGTGAACATCATGAGCAGGCCGGCCAGGGCCCAGAAGGTGATCGCGAGGCGCACCGTCGGCCAGGCGCCGAGCGCCGTCGCGATCGACGCGATTCCGGCGTGGCGATCGGGTTCAACGTCCTGCACGGCGCCGAAGGCATGGCTGGCCATGCCCCATAGAAAAAACGCCGCGAGCAGGGCCAGCAGTCCAGGGGTGATCGTGGCGCCGGCCACGACGAGGCCGTAGACGGCCGGGCTGACGAAGTGCGTGCTCGAGGTGATCGAGTCCAGAATGGGACGTTCCTTGAACCGCAGTCCGCGCACCGAGTAGGCGACGACGGCGAACAGGCTCCCGGCCAGGACGACCCATGACAACGGATGCTCCGCCCCCGCCAGCACCAGCATCGCCGCCCCCACAAGCCCCACGTTCACGACGCCGGCGCCGATCACCAGGTGGTGCAGAGCGGGATGCAGCAGAGCCCCCTCCGCGCCGCCCTTCCGAGGATTGCGCAGATCGGACTCGTAGTCGAAGACATCGTTGATGCCGTACATGAGCAGGTTGTACGGAATGAGAAAGAACAGGGTGCCAACGATCAGCAGTGCATCGATGCGTCCGGTGGTCACGACATAGGCCGCGGCGAAGGGAAAAGCCGTATTGATCCAGCTGAGGGGCCGGGACGACAGCACCACCTGGCGGGTCTTCCATGACACCGTGCCGAGCTGCTCAGTCATCCGTTCGTCCTATCTTGGTACGGCCCAGGAGAACCCACAGTGCGGGCAGCAGAATCGCCGCGGCGAGTGGGTAGGCAAAATCTTCGATCGGAGCGAGACCGACGAACAGACCCGAAATATGCGCCGGGTCGTAGCTGAACAGTCCAGCCCCGATCATCAGGTTATCGAAAACGGCCGTGAGTAGCAGGGTCAAGGCGAGGGCCAGCGTGACGGACACCACGAATTGGCGGGAAATCAACTGGCGCGCGAGCGCCATCGTGGCAATGGCGGCGGCCACGGCCAGAAAGATCGTATTCAGGATGAGATAGGTCATGCTCGGGTTTGCCGGTGCAGCACGAGCTGGGCCCCCCGTACCAGGATCATGGTGAGATAGCAGAGAAAGGTGAGAAAGACGAGCTCCTCGAGCGGTAGCTCCGGCGCCAGCTGCAGCCCGGTCATCAGGGTGGTTTCCCCGCGGTAGAAGATGCCCAGGCCGATTCCGAACAGGTCCCAGGTCAGAAAGAACAGCACGCCGATGCCGACCACGAGCGCGGCTCGAACCGGCGAGTGCCAGAAGAACAGACCAAAGCGCCAGTCCAGAACGACCATGCCGCCGAGCGAGACCAGCAGGGTGAGCAGGTACAGCAGGGTCACGATTGCTGCGGCGCAGACTTCACCGGGTCTCCGGCAGCCCCGTTCAAGTGAGTCGGACGTGCGGGCAACGGTTCGGCGAGCGGTCCCGTGGTCGTGTCGTGGCGCATCCGCTTAAGCAAAATCTCGGCGCTGATCAGGCACATAGGCAGCCCAATACCGGGAATGGTTGTACCGCCGGCGTAGTACAGTCCCGAGATTTTCTTCGACATGTTCGAACCGCGCAGAAAGGCGCTCTGCCGCAGGGTGTGCGCGGGGCCGAGGGCGCCGCCCTTCCAACTGTTCAGGTCAGCGGCGAAGTCGGCCGGACCGACGGTGCGGCGCACCACGATCCGGTCGGCCAAGTCGGGGATACCGGCCCAGCGGGAGACCTGCTCGATGGCGGCATCCGCGATCAGCTCGATCGTCCGCGAGCCGGCACCGTTGACACCACCGTGGCCAAGGGTCACGTCGGGCGGCACCGGCACCAGCACGAACAGGTTGCTGCTTCCAGCCGGCGCCACCGACTTATCCGTGGCGCTCGGCATGCAGACGTAGAGCGAGGCCGGTGACGGCACCGAGGGGCGCTTGCCGAAAATCTGCCCAAAGTTCTTACCCCAGTCCGTGGTGAAGAACAGTGAGTGGTGCTGCAGCTGGGAGATTTCCCCGGTCACGCCGAGCATGACCAGCACGGCCCCAGGGCCCGAGACGCGCTTGTCCCACCAGCGCTGGGGATAGGTTTGCAGTTCGGCCGGCACCAGCTCGGTCTCCGTGTGGTGCAGGTCCGCCGACGACACGACCGTGTCGGCGTGCAGATACTGCAGCTGGTCTTCGGCGTCCAGGTAGCTCACCCCGGCGATGGCCTTCTGATCGCTGACCCGAATCGCGGTGACCCGTGCGCCGGTGACAAGCTGCACACCCTCGGCGCGAGCGAGGGCGGAGATGCTGTCGATCAGGGTTCCGAAACCGCCCTGCGGGTAAAGCACGCCGTCGGCCAGATCGAGATGGCTCATGAGGTGGTACATCGACGGCGTCAGGTTCGGCGCCGACCCGAGAAAGACCGCCGGGTAGCCGAGGATCTGCCGCAGTCGGGGGTCGCTGACAAAGCCAGCCACGAACTTGTCCAGTGGTTGCAGCAGCAGACGGGCCAGCCGTCCGAGCCGCCGCAGCACGTCGGGCACTAAAAACGGGCGAAACGATTCGTAGCTGGAGTACAGAAAACGCTGCACGGCCAGGTCGTAGGTCTCGGCGGCCGAGTCGAGGTAACGGCGAAGCGCCGCCCCGGCCCCCGGCTGCAGCTGCTCAAATAAGCGGATGTTGGCGGCCCGGTCAGCGAGAATATCCACCGGGGCCTTGTCCCCTTCAAAGTGCACCCGATAGCCCGGGTCCAGCTTGACGAGGTCGAGTTGTTCGGCTGCGGAGGTTCCGAGCAGGCGGTAGAAGTGCTCGAATACCTCGGGCATGAGATACCACGATGGGCCGGTGTCGAAGTGAAAGCCACCGGTGTTCCACACGCCGGCCCGCCCGCCGAGCTCGGAACGGGCCTCGAGCAGGGTCACCTCATGGCCCTCGCGGGCGAGCAGGGCTGCACTCGCGAGGCCGGCGATACCGCCGCCGACCACGATCGTGCGGGTACGTCCGGTGCCGGTGGTTCCTGGACCGGTCATCGCTTCCACGCGCCGGGTCCGAAGGTAGCGGTCAGAGCAATCACGAATTTTTCTCCATCCGGCACCCGAACGCGGGAGCGCAGTAATCGATCGGCCGGTGTCGACCGTAGTCGATTCGACAGGCGGGTGAACAGGCCCTGCGCTGCGGCCACGGCCCGGCGGCAGCTGGCGGGCAGCAGGGGCAGCACGGCGCTGGCGATCTCGAGGTCGGCATCAATGTCTTCGAGGATCGCATTTTTCTGCGGGTCGCTGAGGTTCAGCGGGTCGATTCCCGGAAAGTAGTTGCGGCCGAGCACCTCACGATCGCAGGACAGGTCGCGCAGAAAATTGATCTTCTGAAAGGCCGCGCCCAGGTGGCGGGCACCGTCTTCGAGCACACTGACTTCGGCGGCGGTGCGGGGTGAGTGTTGCAGAAAGCAGCGTAGGCACATGAGTCCGATCACCTCGGCCGAGCCGTAAATATATTCGGCGACGCCCTCGGCGGTGAATGGTTCCGGGTCGAGGTCCCGGCGCATCGACGCAAAGAATGGGGCGATCAGACTGGAGTCGATGCCCGACTGGCGGGCCGTTGCAGCAAAGGCGTGCACTACCAGGTTCGTGCTGTAGCCGCGTACGATCGCCCGCTCGGTCTCGAGTTCGAGCTCGTCGAGCAGGTGCCGCTGTTCCTCGATGGAGACACCGGCCTCGGCGGCGGCGCCGTCCACGATCTCGTCGGCGATGCGCACGAGGGCATAGATGGTGCGCACCGGCGTGCGCACCTGGGCGTCGAGCAGCCGGGTGGCCAGTCCGAACGAGGTGGAATAGTGCCCGATGACGGTCGTCGAGCTCGCCCGGGCCGTCTCGGCGTACTTGTTCAGGTTGGTGGTCGTGCTGCCGGTTTGAACCGCGGCCCGAAACGGGCCCATCAGCGTGACCGATTCACGGCGGCTTCGGCGAGTTCAATCAGGCTGGCGCGCAGTTCCGCCGGAATGATCGCCGGGTCGAGGGCCTCCACCGCCAGTCGGGAGTGGTCGTAGGCCAGGCCTTCGGCCGCTTCCTTCGCTCCGCACGCGCGCAGGTATTCCCTGGCGCGTTCCGCTTCGTCGTCATTCAGGTCGACCTTGCCGAGATAGGGAGCGATCAGCGACCAGCTGGCGGTGCTGCCGGCGTGGGCGATCAGGGCGGTCTGCTTTCCCTCGCGCAGGTCGGCCGTCACGCTCTTGCCGGTTTTCAGTGGATCGCCGAAGACGCCGAGCAGGTCATCGGTCAGTTGGAACGCCACTCCAACGAGCCGTCCGTAGCGGCCGAGAACGCTAATCGCATCGGCCCCGGCCCCGGCCAGTACCGCTCCGGCCTGCAATGGGGCTTCGAAGGAATACACGGCGGTCTTATTCTCGAGGGTGGTGATGACCTCGGCCACCGTGAGCGGATGCCGCGCCGAACTGTTGGTGACGTCGGCCAGCTCCCCGGCTGCCGAGACGAAAACCGCCCGGTCGAGCAGGTCGAGCAGGCGCAGCCGGGTGGGCACATCGACCGGTAGTTTCGCCAGCGCGCGGTGTGCCTCACTCAGGGCGAGATCGCCCGCGAGAATTGCCGCCGCCGCAGCCCAAACCCCGGCCTGGTCGGCTGCTGCACCGTGGGCGAGCGCGCGGTCACTGAAGCGACCGGCAATGTTGGCCACTCCGCGGCGGGTCAGATCGCGGTCGATGACGTCGTCATGGATGAGGAAGGCCGTGTGCAGCAGCTCGAAGCTCACTGCGACCGGAGCGACGAGGCCCTGATCGCGCCCGCCGAAACCGGCATACGCCGCCAGGACCAGGGCGGGGCGCACGCGCTTGCCACCACTGCTGGCCTGGGCCAGGGAATCCCAGAGGGCGACGTAGTGCTCGCCGTAGTCGCTCGCCCGCAGCCGTGCGGCAGCGAAGAATCGAGCCAGCTCGATTTCTACTCCGGCCGGAACCGTGTCAAGCATGAACACGGTCCACGTGCTGTACTTGTGCCGGCAGTGTTGGCGGCGACCCGTTGGGCTGGGGTGCTGCTCCGTCGTGCGTGTGATCATCAACCAGCAGAATTTCGTGTTCATACAGCGCGTTGGCGGTGTGCACGTAATCTCCTTTTTAGGTCAACCCGATCAGTACACGAATAACTAACCAGGTTAGCGACTCCTCACGTTAGCATGGTCATATGATCCAAGATGAGCGTAACCCCCTGCAACAGGGGGCGTACTGGTATGACCCTGAGAAACATGGTGTTTCTTTCGCCATCGAGGTCTTGCGTGCCGTGCGTCGCTTTCGCGTAGCCGATGCCGCCATGCGTCATCGTGCGCAGGCCGAGATGAACGTCAACGAGACCGATCTGATGGCGCTGCGTCATCTCATCGCCTGCGAGCGGCAGGACCGGGTCGCCAGCCCGAAGGATCTCAGCGAATTCTTGAACATCTCCTCGGCGGCCACGGCAAAACTTCTCGCGAGATTGTCGGCATCCGGTCATATTCGCCGCGAGGTTAACCCGGCAGACGGGCGCGCGCAGCGGCTGTTCGCCACGCAGTCGTCGCACGACGAGATGCGCGACTCGCTTGCTGCCACTCACGAGCAGATGATGCGGGTCGTCCTCGAGCTCACCGGCGACCAGCAGATCGCTGTCGTGCATTTTCTTGATTCGATGTGCGCGATAGCTACGGTGCCGCACGCTCCGAAGGTACCGGCCGATGAGCTGGCTCCGGAGCGCTCGGAATCCTGACCCTGGCCATTCTTCCCGCATACGGTTGCGGGCAACGCAGCTTAAGATGAATCAGTGACTCAACTCTCTGCTCCCACTTCGCCGTCCTCCGCCGCCAGCCACGTCGAAGCACTTCTGGCCTCCTACCCCGATTTTCCCCAGCCCGGCATCGTGTTCCGCGATCTGAACCCGGTCTTCGCCGATGCCCTCGCCTTCCGCGCGATCGTCGATGACCTGGCCGACCAGCACCGCGGCCAGTTCGATGCCGTGGCCGGCATCGAGGCGCGCGGCTTTCTGCTGGCGGCCGCCGTCGGGTACGCAGCGCAGGCATCCGTTCTGGCCGTGCGCAAGGGCGGCAAACTGCCCGGCACTGTGCTGACCGAAGAATATGACCTTGAGTACGGCTCGGCACGCCTGGAACTCGAGGTCGGCCAGCTGCCCGCAGGTACCCGCGTCTTGATTCTCGACGACGTGTTGGCAACGGGTGGCACCATCGCTGCCACGAGCCGGCTGATCGAACGGGCCGGCTACACCGTCTCCGGTGTCGGCGTCGTGCTCGAACTGACCGATCTGCACGGTCGCGAACGTCTGGGCACAGCCCCGATGCACGCCATCATGTCGCTCTAGGGACCGAGAATCCACCGATAGCGGCAATTCGCCGGCCGCCTGAATTCTTTTTGGGGTCGCAGACGGGCATGCTTAGAGCATGACTGACGGTTCTAGCGTGTCTGGTGCGGCTGCGGCCGGTGTGCCTCGTCCTGGCGTGGATCGAGATAGCGGCGACGCCTGGGTTTACAGTCCGGACGGCCGCAAATATTGGGGCCGATTCGGGGCGGCCGGTCTGCTCGTGCATCATCCCGACCGTGGGGTGTTGCTGCAGCATCGCGCGGTATGGAGCCATTTTGGTGATACCTGGGGACTACCCGGTGGCGCCCGTCACGAGAACGAAACCGCGTTCGACGCGGCGCTGCGCGAAGCGCGGGAAGAAGCGGGCGTCCCGGCCCACCTCGTGACTTTGAAATTCACGTCGCGATTCGAGCTGGGATTCTGGTCGTACACGACCGTCGTTGTCGAGGCCACCGAGGTGTTCGAGCCGGTCATCAGCGATCTGGAGAGCATTGCCCTGCGGTGGGTGCCCGCCGACGGGGTGGACCTGCTCGCGCTGCATCCCGGTTTCGCTGCCAGTTGGCCGGCGCTGCAGGCGAGACTGGGCTGACCGAACCGCCGGGCGTGGAGCGCATTGCCGTGCGGTTCCGGTCGGGCGCTCGATAGAATGCGTATGTGACAGGCCCAGTGAACGCCACGGTGAGCGATCGGGTATTCAACCTGCCCAACATGCTGAGTTTTCTGCGTCTCCTGCTCGTGCCGGTGTTCCTGGTGCTGCTGGCTCTGGGGGAGGATGCCTGGGCGCTCGTCGTGCTCAGCATCTCCAGTTTCACGGACTGGCTGGATGGCTTTCTGGCCCGCCGTTGGAACCAGATCACCCGCCTCGGTCAGTTATTGGATCCGGCCGCCGATCGCCTCTATATCTTCGCTGCGCTGATCGGCCTGGCCTGGCGCGACCTCGTACCGTGGTGGATCGTGCTCGTCGTGGTGGGGCGCGATTTGTTTCTGCTGGCTCTGGGAATCGTCCTCGCGAACTTCGGTTTCGGACCGCTCCCGGTGCACCAACTGGGCAAGGTCGCTACCTTCTGCCTGTTCTACGCCCTGCCGATGCTCATGCTGGGGCAGGCATTTCCGCAGCTGGAATGGTGGTCGCAGCCGGTGGGGTGGGCCTTCGGAATCTGGGGCGCTTTTCTATACTGGTGGGCCGGCATTATCTACGCCATTGAAGCGATGCGAGTGATTCGACTACCGAGGGTCTCCGAGGGTGTATCTTCCGATACGCTGGAGCGATAGGAGGTGCATGATGGTCGATCTTTCCGGTAGGAATAATTCCGAGGAGCAGAACGAGCACGTGCCCGCAGATCAGCCAGAGAACCCGACGACAGGCGAAGCAATGCCCAGCAAGGCGCAGTCCACCCCAGCATCGTCCAACGCGGTGTCGTCCAACGCGGTGTCGTCCAACGGCTCAGTGCCCAACGGCTCAGTGCCCACCGGCTCAGTGCCCACCGGCTCAGTGCCCATCGACGCCGTGTCCGGCGAAGCGACGACGGTGCACGACATGCTCAGCACCGATACGACCATGAACTTCAGCCAGGAGTTCGCCGTCCAGATCGCGTCGATCGACTCCAACGTGACCGCAGAGGAACAGGAGTCGATCGCAGCGTTGCCGTCGGGCTCTGCGCTCATGGTGGTGCGGCGTGGCCCCAATGCCGGCGCCCGCTTTCTGCTGGACGCCGATCTCACGAGTGTCGGCCGGCACCCCAACGCGGACATCTTTCTCGACGATGTCACCGTGTCCCGCCGTCACGCCGAATTTCTGCGCAACGGCACCGCGTTCACCGTCAAAGACCTCGGCTCGCTCAACGGCACGTACTACGAGGGGGAGCGCATCGAAACCGCGCGCCTCACCGACGGTACGGAGGTGCAGGTCGGTAAATTCCGCCTGACCTTCTACGCCTCCCGCCTTGACCTCGCCCGCGCGGCGAGCGAATAGTGGCGGCAAGCGCCGCTCAGGCCCGGCCCGTGTCGGCGGCGAAGGCCCAGTCCCCGGGCTCGGCGCCGTTGCTGAGCATTGGCCAGGTTCTGGCACGCCTCACGCCGGAATTCGCTGATCTCACCCCGTCCAAGCTGCGTTTTCTCGAGGAGCAGGGTCTGGTCTCGCCGGCTCGCACTGAATCGGGCTATCGCAAGTTCTGTACGGGCGACGTGGATCGGTTACGGCTGATTTTGTCGATGCAGCGCGATCACTACCTGCCGTTGAAAGTTATCCGTTCTTATTTGGACGATCTGGACGCCGGACTCTCTCCGGTGCTGCCGGGCGGAACGACCCCGGGGCCGTCGATGCTCGGCACCGTACGACGGCTCTCCCGGGAAGACCTCCTGCGCGAAGCGGGAGCATCGGCGACCCTGCTGCACGATGCCGTTTCGGCGTCGATCATCCTGCCCGCCGATTACTACGGCGATGGGGCACTGAACGTGCTGCGTGCCCTCGTGGAGCTGCAGCGCAGCGGCATCGAACCGCGCCACCTGCGTGGCTTCCGTGGGGCCGCTGAACGTGAGCTCGGTCTGATTGAGAGTGCCCTGGTGCCCCTGGCTCGGCGTAAAGACGCCTCGAGCCGGGCAAAGGCTGCCGAAATGGCGGTAGAAATCGCCGGTCAGCTCGAAGTGATTCGGGGCAGCCTGATTCGCTCAGCTCTGGGTCGACTGACCAAGTAGGTCGTAGACTGATTCAAGCACAAACCGTCGTGAAGTCGGGTGACGCCATCGCAACGGGTGTCTTAGTCGGTGCCTGGCGCCGACACGCCAAACCGTTGGCGCGAATGTCAGGCACTTAGGCACCCGACCTCGGTACCGTAGCTAGATCGATCCACAGCAGGACGTCGTCGCATCACCAGCTGCAAGGCGCAAACCTTCAGCACTAGTTTTCTCATTAATCCTTTTGCACCACGTATCTTTTGCACCAGTTCCACACCACAGTGAATCAGGGCGCCACCGCCAGCTGAATCACCGCACCACGTAAACCCCCGAGAGGCAACCCATATGAGTGAGCTCAAGCCTGACGCTGACGCTTCGCGTTACTCGTTAGGACTGCTGTTCACCGATGGCATGCCCGAGCTCGATGAGAACTCCGGCTACCGCGGCGCTGTCGCTGCGCGTGCCGCTGGTATCAGCTATCGCCAGCTCGACTACTGGGCCCGCACCGGCTTGGTCGAGCCCACTGTGCGTGGGGCGGCCGGATCCGGCTCCCAGCGCCTCTACGGCTTTCGAGACATCCTCGTGCTCAAACTCGTCAAACGCCTGCTCGACACCGGAATCTCACTGCAGCAGATTCGCACCGCGGTCAACCAGCTGCGCGAATCGGGAATCAGCGATCTCGCCCAGACCACTCTCATGAGCGATGGCGCGAGTGTCTACCTCTGCACCTCCAACGACGAGGTCATCGATCTGGTCAGCCGTGGCCAGGGCGTCTTCGGCATCGCCGTTGGCAAGGTGCTGCGTGAGGTCGAGACCAGCCTGGTCGAGCTCGACATGCAGCCCGTCGACCCCGCCGACGAGTTGGCAGCCCGTCGCACAACCCGCAAAATCTCCTAGCAGCGCCCTCCGCGAGCGCCCACCCACAAACCCGCAGACACGGTCGGGTCGGTCGATGGTGATTTCGAGCTCGATCAGCGGATGGGGACGAGCGCAGGCACTGGCGGGTCGGTCAGGCCGGTAGGGCAAGCCTGCAGTCGAAGTACTTGGTCACGCTGCGAAGCAGCCGTGACCCGCGTCGGGCGCGCCCATCCCGAAGTCGATGCGGGGGGCGGTTGTCTGCGGGGTGCGAGTTTCGCCGTTTCGGATTCCACCGAAGCAACGGCGATGTCTGAGCCGATCAGCAGATGACTGCACCCGCATCGCCCACCCAAAATCTTGTAAATCCAAAAAGCCGCGGTTCGAACTCAGCGACCTCGCAGGAGCCGAGATTCGAACTAGTGCGCGGAAACCTCGGCGTACTCGCCGATGCGCGCCGTGCGCAGCACCCGGTCGAGCAGCTGGTCGAAGTAGCCGGCCATTTCGAGGGCACTGTCACCCGGCCAGATGTGCAGCGGCTTCGCAGCCCCCTGCGCCTGCTGCAGCGAGGTGCGCTCGGGCAGCTGCGGGCTGAGCACGAGCGGCCCGAACATGTCGCGCAGCTCCTTGATCCGGAACTGGTGCTCGAGCGACGCCGTGCGGGCCCGGTTCACGATGATTCCGAGCGGCTGCAGCCGCGGACTCAGCCCACGGCGAATTTCTTCGATCGCGCGCAGCGCCCGGTCGGCCGCTGCGACCGAGAACAGGCCGGGCTCGGTCACAACCGCAACCCGGTCGCTCGCAGCCCACGCTGTGCGCGTGAGAGCGTTGAGCGAGGGCGCACAGTCGATGAGTACGAGCTCATAGTCCTTCTCGATCGTCGAGAGTGCTTCCTCGAGTTTCCAGATATCACGGATGCTCGGGTGCGGCCCGTCGAAATTGATGGCCGAGGGGCTGCCGATCATGATGTCAATCGTGCCTGGGCGATTCCGCGTCCAACCGCTGGGCGCAATGGCGGCCCGAACGGTTTTTTCCTTCGGCGAGCTGAGCACATCGGCGACATTGAGGTGACCGGCAACCTGAATGTCCATTCCGGTGGAAACATCGGACTGCGGATCGAGATCCACGACCAGTGTCCGCACGCCGCGGGCGAAGGCTGCAGAAGCCAGACCAAGGGTCACCGTGGTCTTTCCTACGCCTCCTTTGAGGGAGCTAACGCTGAGTACGTGCATGAGTAGCAAGGTTACCTTCACTAGTGTTAGAGAACCTAACCGTTAGCTGTGCGCCCGGCTGCCCTCGAAAGGCTTGCATGTTTGAGAAAATCCTTGTTGCCAACCGCGGAGAGATTGCGATCCGTGCCATGCGCGCGGCGTACGAGCTCGGAGCCAAGACCGTGGCTGTGTTTCCGTTTGAGGATCGGAATTCTTTGCACCGCTTAAAAGCGGATGAGGCGTATCAGATCGGCGAGGCCGGGCATCCGGTTCGCGCGTATCTCGACGTGAGTGAAATCATCCGCGTGGCGAAGGAATGCGGCGCCGACGCCATCTACCCCGGCTACGGTTTTCTGTCGGAGAACCCCGAGCTGGCCGATGCGGCCGCCGCTGCCGGCATTACGTTCATCGGCCCGGGCGCCGACGTGCTCGAAATGGCCGGCAACAAGGTCACCGCGAAGGAGCACGCCATAGCGGCCGGCGTTCCCGTGCTGAAGTCGACGCAGCCGTCGACCGATGTTGAGCTGCTGATCAGCCAGGCCGACGAGATCGGTTTTCCCATCTTCGCCAAGGCCGTCGCCGGTGGTGGCGGGCGTGGCATGCGTCGCGTTGCTAAGAAGAGCGAGCTGCGTGGAGCGCTCGAAGAGGCCATGCGTGAGGCCAACAGCGCTTTCGGCGACGCCACGATGTTCCTTGAAGCTGCGGTGCTTCGGCCCCGGCACATCGAGGTGCAGATTTTGGCGGATGCGTCCGGCGAGACGGTGCACCTGTTCGAACGCGACTGCTCGGTGCAGCGTCGGCACCAGAAGGTCATCGAGATCGCTCCGGCGCCGAACCTGAGCGATGAGATTCGGGTGCAGCTCTACGCCGACGCGATCAAGTTCGCCCGCTCGATCGGCTACGTCAACGCCGGCACGGTCGAGTTTCTGCTCGACACCGTCGGCGAACGCGCTGGGCAGCACGTGTTCATCGAGATGAACCCGCGCATCCAGGTGGAACACACCGTCACCGAGGAGGTCACCGATGTTGACCTGGTGCAGGCGCAGATCCGCATCGCGGCGGGGGAGACCCTCGAAGAGATCGGCCTGACCCAGGGCGAGATCCGTCTGCGCGGTGCCGCCCTGCAGTGCCGCATCACCACCGAAGACCCCGCCGCCGGGTTCCGACCCGACACCGGCAAGATCACCACCTATCGCTCTCCCGGTGGCGCCGGCATCCGCTTGGACGGTGGCACGATCAACCCGGGCGCCCAGATCAGCCCACACTTCGACTCGATGCTCGCCAAGCTCACCTGCCGCGGCCGCGACTACGCCGCCGCCGTCGTGCGGTCCAAGCGCGCGCTCGCGGAGTTCCGCATTCGGGGCGTCTCCACCAATATTTCGTTCCTGCAGGCCGTGCTCGACGACCCCGACTTCGCCGCCGGTGACCTGAGCACCTCGTTCATTGACGAGCGTCCGGAGCTGCTGCGCGGCCGGGAGTCCAAGGACCGCGGCACCAAGATTCTCAATTGGCTGGCCGACGTCACCGTCAATCAACCCAACGGCGCGCCGCCCACCACGGTGCACCCGCGCGACAAACTGCCACAGCTCGACATCACGCAGCCGGCCCCGGACGGCTCACGCCAGAAGCTGCAGCTGCTCGGCCCAACCAAGTTCGCCGCCGACCTGCGTGGCCAGACCGCACTCGCTGTCACCGACACGACGTTCCGGGATGCCCACCAGTCGCTGCTCGCGACGCGGGTGCGCACCAAGGACCTCGTCGCTGTCGCCCCGTATGTGGCCCGGCTGACGCCGCAGTTGCTGTCGGTCGAAGCGTGGGGCGGTGCCACCTACGACGTGGCACTGCGTTTTCTTGGCGAGGACCCGTGGGAACGCCTTGCGAGCCTGCGCGAAGCCCTGCCGAACATTAACCTGCAGATGCTTCTGCGCGGCCGCAACACCGTCGGCTACACCCCGTATCCGACGGAGGTGACCGACGCGTTCGTGCGGGAGGCCACCGCCACCGGTGTGGACATCTTCCGCATCTTCGACGCCCTCAACGACGTGTCGCAGATGCGTCCGGCGATCGACGCGGTGCTGAACACCGGTACCGCCCTGGCCGAGGTCGCCGTCTGCTACACCGGCGATCTGCTCGACCCGGCCGAGAATCTCTACACCCTCGACTACTACCTGCGCCTGGCCGAGCAGATCGTCGCCAGCGGCGCGCACGTGATCGGCATCAAGGACATGGCCGGGCTGCTCCGTCCGAGCGCCGCCGAGAAGCTCGTTAGCGCGTTCCGTGAACGGTTCGACCTGCCCGTGCACGTGCACACCCATGACACCCCGGGCGGCCAGCTCGCGACGCTGCTCGCCGCGGCGCGAGCCGGTGCGGACGCCGTGGACGTGGCATCCGCTCCGATGGCCGGCACGACCAGCCAGCCGTCGGCATCCTCTCTCGTCGCCGCCCTCGCCCATACCGAACGCGACACCGGCATTTCGCTCAAGGCCACGACCGACCTCGAGCCGTACTGGGAAGCCGTGCGCACCCTGTACCGCCCGTTCGAATCGGGCCTGTCCGCCCCGACCGGCCGGGTATACTCGCATGAAATTCCGGGCGGGCAGCTGTCGAACCTGCGCACCCAGGCCGTTGCCCTCGGCCTGGCCGACCACTTCGAACTGATCGAAGACATGTACACCGCCGCGAACACCATCCTCGGCCGGGTGCCCAAGGTCACCCCGTCGTCGAAGGTCGTCGGTGACCTCGCCCTCTATCTCGCCGCGGTGAAGGCCGACCCGGCCGACTTCGAGCAAAACCCGGACAAGTACGATGTGCCGGACTCCGTGATCGGATTCATGGCCGGCGAACTCGGCGAGCTGCCCGGCGGCTGGCCGGAGCCCTTCCGTACCAAGGTGCTCGCTGGACGCAACGTGCGCGTCGGCGTCACCGAGATCACCGCGGGGGAGCGCGCCGCGCTCGAAGCCACGAGCGCCGAACGTCGCTCGATGCTCAACCAACTGCTGTTCCCGGCGCCGACCCGCCAGTTCGAACAGGTCAAGGAGACCTACGGTGACCTCTCGGTCATCGACACGCTCGATTACCTCTACGGCCTGCATCAGGGCCAGGAACACGCCGTCGAGATTGAAAAGGGCGTTCGCCTCTACGTCGGCCTCGAAGCCATCGGTGAAGCCGACGAGAAGGGCATGCGCACCGTCATGACCATCCTCAACGGCCAGCTGCGCCCCGTCTTCGTGCGCGACACCAGCATTACGGTGCAGACTAAAATCGCTGAGAAAGCGGATGCCAACCAGCCCGGCCAGATCGCCGCGCCCTTCTCCGGCGTGGTCACCCTGCAGATCGAAGAAGGCGCCCAGGTCGAAGCCGGCCAGAGCGTCGCGTCGATCGAAGCCATGAAAATGGAAGCCGCGATCACCTCGCCGATCGCCGGAACCATCGAGCGGGTCGCCATCCCGCTCACCCAGCAGGTCGATGCCGGCGATCTGCTCGTGGTGGTGTGTCCACGCTAAGATTAGGGCCGTTATCGATCAGTTGAGGATGTGCCGTGCCAGACAAACGTACTGACGACCAGAGTGCGCCCGCGCGCCCCGTGTCGGCCACCGCCAAACGAACCCGGGACGAGCATCGCGGTACCGATGACCGCGGTGCGGAATACCACAGCGAGCTGCCACCGCACACGATCGACAACCTCGCAGCCTCCCTGCCCGAGAGTTTGAGCGTTCCCATCGACGTGCCCGCCGCTCCGCGGCGGGCCGTCGCCGCGGGGGGACTGAGCACCTCCGTCGAAAACACCCGCGCCCTGCCGACCCCGGCCACCCACACCGTCGAAATCAACACGCCGGCCCCGGCCAGGGCGGCTGGCGCCAGTTCCGCCATCGAATCGCTTTCCAGAACGGATGCCGCAGCGTCGGTTCGGCGCGATCGCATCCGCTCCGAAAACAGCTCAGCCCCCGAGTCGGCGGCCATGCTGACCTCGGATCGCCTGCTCACTGTGAACCGCAAGACCCGCAAGGCGCCGCAGGGCGCCTGGCCGGAATTCATCTACGCGCTCTCGCTGCACCTGGTCAATCTCGGCGACTCGCCCAAGGTGCGCGCCTACAAGGAGATGGATGAGCGCATTCGTCGCAAGTTCGAAGGCGGCACCCGGTTCGTGCCGATCCTCACCCGCAAGGGCGGCGTCGGCAAGACCACCGTCACGACGCTGCTCGGCATGGCGCTGGCCGACGCTCGAGACGACCGCATCATCGCGATCGACGCCAACCCCGACCGCGGAACGCTCTCCGAACGCGTGAGCAAGCAGACCCGCTCGACCGTGCGCGATGTCGTCTCGAAGGCCGCATCGATCGGCAACTTCACCGATTTCTCCACGCTCGTCTCGCGCGATGAAACCCGCCTCGACATTCTTGCTTCGGACACCGACCCGCTGCTCTCCGAAGCCTTCGATGAGAACGACTACAACGTCGTCGCCGACCTGGCCGCGCGTTACTACTCGATCGCCCTCACCGACTGCGGCACCGGCATTGTGCACTCGGTCATGCGCGCCACCCTACAGCGGGCCGACTCAATCGTCATCGTCTCCGGAGGAAGCGTCGACGAGGCGCGTTTGGCCTCCGAGACCCTGACCTGGCTCGAAGCGAACGGCTACGGCGACCTCGTACGCAACGCGATCGTCGCGCTCAACACGGCCACGCAGGGCACCAACCTGGTGCGCCTCGAAGAGATCGAGTCGCACTTCCGCTCGCGGGTGCGAGAAATCGTGCGCATTCCCTATGACCCCCAGCTCGCCGCCGGCAGCGTCGTGTCCTACAAGGACCTCAGGCCGATCACTCGGCTGGCTGCGCGCACCCTGGCGGAGCTCGTCGTCGAGGGTCTCCCTGCCGACCGCAGCGCCTAACCCGACCCGCCCAGGGGATACGCTGAATCCGCTTGAACCAGTCGTGCCCTCCTGCTCAATCTGCCTCATCCGCTCACCCCGAGGAGTGTCCCCGTGCCCGAACGTCAGATCCGTCTCTTCGGGGATCCGGTGCTGAAGACCGTCTCCGACCCCATCGACGGAATCGACGACCGCGTTCGCGGCCTCGTGCGCGACCTGGTCGACAGCGTGCGCCTACCCGGCCGGGCGGGCGTCGCCGCCTCCCAGATCGGTGTCAACCTGCGCGCCTTCAGCTACAACGTCGACGGCGACATCGGCTACATCCTCAACCCCACCGTCGTCGAACTCTCCGGCGAACCCGACTTGGTGGACGAGGGCTGCCTGTCCGTTCCGGGTCTCTGGTACCCCACCAAGCGCTACCCCTTCGCCCGGGTGACCGGAATCGACCTCGACAATAACCCGGTCGAGCTCTCCGGCACCGGAATTATGGCCCAGGCGCTGCAGCACGAGACCGATCACCTCGATGGCTTTCTCTACATCGACCGTCTCGACAAGGAAAACCGGCGAGCCGCGATGAGGGAAATCCGCGAGTCCAGCTGGTTCTAGCCCCGCACCCCCGCGTACTGACCGGAGCGTGAACGCTCGGCGCTGACCCGGCATGGGCGAAGCCTCATGCCGCGTGACATGAGGGAACGGGGAAATGTTCGGCGGGGTTGCGAGTTCAAGGTTTGAGCGAGGAGCGGAGGGCTTTCCCGGGCCCGACCCGCCAGAAACCGCACTGAGCCCGACCCACGCGGACCGGGCCCAAGCTCGCCCTACTCCCGCAGCGAGATCCCTTCAGTCACCGGCGCGTTCGAATACATCGTGTCGATCTCCTGAGCGAAGTCGCGCAGAATGATGTTGCGTTTGATGCTCATCTTCGGCGTCAGGTGCCCGCTGTCCTCGGTGAGCTCGACCGAAAGCAGCGTGAACTTGCGAATCGATTCCGCCCGCGACACACCCTCATTGGCATGGTCGACCGCGCGCTGAATTTCGGCGAGCACGGTTTTATTGACGGATGCCTGTTCCAGCGTCATTCCGGCATCCTCTTGATGGTTGTTCAGCCAGACCGGCAGCATGTCGGGGTCGAGGGTGATGAGCGCTCCGATGAAGGGCTTCTGGTCACCGACGACGATCACCTGTCCGACCAACGGGTTCGCCCGGATCGGGTCTTCGAGGGCGGCCGGAGCGACGTTCTTGCCGCCGGCCGTGACGATGATCTCCTTCTTGCGCCCGGTTATGGTGAGAAAGCCGTCAGCGTCGAAGTCGCCGATGTCGCCCGTTTTGAGCCAGCCGTCGTCGAAGGTGTCTGCCGTGGCCTGCGGGTTCTTCCAGTATTCCTTGAAGACGTTGACGCCCTTGACTTCGATCTCACCGTCGTCCATGACGCGCACTGAAACGCCGGGCAGTGGCGGTCCGACCGTGCCGATTTTGGCCTGAGTGGCCAGGCCAACGTTGGCGGGGGCGGTCGTTTCGGTCAGGCCGTAACCCTCGAGAATGACGATGCCGAGGCTCTTGAAGAAGTGGCCGAGGTGGGCGCCGAGCGGGGCCGAGCCGGAGACCGCCCAGACGACCTTTCCGCCCATGGCAGCGCGCAGCTTGCTGTAGACCAGCTTGTCGAACAGGGCGAACTTGATCTTCATGCCGAGCGGAATCGACGTTCCCGCCTGTACGAGCTTGGAATGCTCGACCGCGACGTGGGCTGCGGAATCGAAGATCTTGCCTTTTCCACCGGCCACGGCCTTCTGCTGGGCCGAGTTGTAGACCTTTTCAAACACCCGCGGCACGGCGAGCAGAAAGGTCGGTTGAAAGCTGCCCAGCGCCGCCAGGAGGGTTTTGGTGTCGGCCTGGTGCCCCACGCGCACCCCGGCGTGCACGCACAGCACCGAAATGAAGCGCGCGAAGACGTGGGCGGTCGTGATGAAGAGGAGGGTTGAGGCGCCCTCCGGGTGCACCAACACCTCTTTGAGTGCGACCGCTGCATTGCGGCTGGTCTCGAGGAAGTTCGCGTGGGTGAGCACGCAGCCCTTGGGCTTGCCGGTCGAACCGGACGTGTAGATCAGGGTGGCCATGTCATCGCCGACAGCGAGGTTGCGGCGGCGTTCGATTTCGGCGTCGGTGATGTCAACGCCACCGGCTACGAGCTTGTCGAGGTCCCCGAGATCGATCTGCCACACGGAACCAATGGAGGCGAGTTCTGGATGAACTTCATCGAATCGGGCGAAATGATCGGCGGTCTCGACGATGACGGACGTGGCGCCCGAGTCGCTGAGGTTCCACTGCACCTGGCTGGGGGAGCTGGTCTCGTAGACCGGAACCAGAATCGCCCCGGCAAACCAGACCGCGAAGTCGATCAGGGTCCACTCGTAGCGCGTCTTGCAGATCAATCCAATCTTGTCACCTGGCTCAATGCCGGCGGCGACGAGGCCCTTGGCCAGCGCGACGACCTGGGCGTGGAATTCCTTCGTGGTGACGGGAAGCCACTGGCCGTTTCGCGGCAGAGAGAACAGAACGAGGTCTGGAGTCGCAGCGAGGCGGTCCATCAGGAGGTCGGTGATGTTGGCGCCAGGATCGGCGGGAACAACGGCGGGCATATCAAACTGTTTCACGGCAACTCCTTTGGTACCGGCTGAACGTGCCAACTGCCCAGCGCCTAAGAATTCTTAGGGTGAGCGGGTGTTTCGTCCAGCGGCAAACTGGTTTACTACACTCTAGAGGGTGTCCTGCACAGCCGTCCGGCTGACAGGCACCGCTTCCCGAATGCCCCAAACGAAAGGTGCCCCGTGCACGCCATAGGTATCGATATCGGGGGCACCAAGATCGCCGGAGCGCTCGTCGACGAAGCGGGCACGATCATCCGCTCTGAGCGCACGCCGACCACCCCCGGCAACCCGCGCGAAATTGAAGACGCCGTCGTGGCCATGATTCAGAGCCTGTCCGAGGGCGAGAACATCGTCGCTGCCGGTGTTGCAGCGGCCGGGTTCATCGATTCTGCCCAGTCGACCGTGTATTACGCGCCGAACATCAGTTGGCGTAACGAACCGTTCCGCGACAAGCTCGAGGCGCGCCTGGACCTGCCCATCATCATCGAGAACGACGCCAATGCCGCCGGCTGGGCCGAATTTCGCTTCGGCGCCGGACGCGCCTACACCGACATGGTCACCCTCACGATCGGCACAGGGGTGGGCGGTGCGATCGTGACCAACAACGCACTGTTTCGCGGTGGATTCGGCGCGGGCGCTGAACTCGGCCACCTGCGCGTCGTTCCCGACGGTTTGGCCTGCGGCTGTGGCGCTCACGGTTGCCTCGAGCAGTACGGCTCCGGCCGGGCACTGCTGCGCATCGCCAATGATTTTGCGGATGCCGGAGGCATCGGCCTCGGTTTGGCTGCTGCCCGCGAGCGGCGCGGCAAACTCACCGGAAAAGAGGTCGGACGGCTAATTCAGGACGGCGACGGTGGAGCCCTCGCGGCGCTGCGCCAGCTCGGCGGCGCGCTCGGGCAAGGCTGTGCGAGTCTGGGCGCTGTGCTCGACCCGCAGGTCTTCGTGTTCGGCGGGGGAGTCGCCGCCGCCGGCGAGCTGCTCCTCGAGCCGATCCGGGCGGCCTACCTCGAACACCTTCCGGCCCGCGGGTATCACCCGGAGGCCGAGTTCGCCATCGCCCAGCTCGTCAACGACGCCGGCGTCGTCGGTGCGGCAGACCTAGCCCGACTGCACGCCGTGCGCTGAGTGGGCGTCGAGCGGGCGCTCAGCAGGCCTGGCGCGCGGGTGTGGGAGACCGCGGCGGTGACCGGTCTGGTCTGGCCGCGCGCGGCATCCGCTTGGATAGCGCAGGCGGACTAAGCTTTCCCAGCAGGATGAAGGAGTGCGAATGTTCTATTGGATCATGAAGAACATCGTCATCGGCCCGCTGCTGCTCTCGCTGTTTCGCCCCTGGATCATCGGTCTGGACCACATTCCGAAGACCGGCCCGGTCATTCTGGCCAGCAACCACCTGTCGTTTATCGACTCGGTTTTTCTGCCGCTCGTCGTGCCGCGCCGCGTGGCTTTCCTGGCCAAAAGCGACTATTTCACCGGCAAGGGGCTCAAGGGCTGGGCAACGCGGCAGTTTTTGACCGCGGCCGGGCAGCTGCCGATTGACCGCTCCGGCGGCAAGGCCTCCGAAGATTCGCTCAATACCGGCTTGCGTGTCCTGCGGGATGGCCGAATTCTCGGCATCTACCCAGAGGGCACCCGCAGCCCGGACGCCCGCCTGTATCGGGGACGCACCGGTGTGGCACGCATGGTGCTCGAGTCGGGCGTCACGGTCATTCCGGTCGCCATGATCGACACCGAGAAGGCCATGCCCACCGGAACTCGTATTCCCCGGGTGCGCCGAATCGGAATCGTGATCGGCAAACCGCTCGATTTTTCCCGGTTCGAGGGCATGGAGGGCGACCGGTTCGTGCTGCGCAGCGTCACCGATGAGCTCATGTACGAGCTGCGGCAGCTGAGCACGCAGGAGTACGTGGACGTCTACGCATCCTCCGTCAAAGAGAAGCGGGCCAGTCTTTCGCGATAGGCTGCCAGAAGTGCTGTCTGCGCCGTGCGCGTTGCAGCACCTCATCCATTTCGTAGCCGGCGCGCGTTACCGGTCCAGCAGAGAAAACAGGAACTATCCCGTGGTAGACCCCACCGAGCCCATTGTTGCCGCAGAAGCCTCTGTCATCACGGGTCTCGACCACTGGCGCACCCTACCGATCAAGCAGCAGCCGACTTGGCCGGACGCCGACAAGGTGGCCGCGGCATCCGCCGAATTGGCGACCCAACCGCCGCTGGTCTTTGCCGGTGAGGTCGACATTTTGCGTGACCGGCTCGCGCAGGCCGCGGGCGGGCAGGGATTTTTGCTGCAGGGCGGCGACTGTGCCGAAACGTTCAGCGGCGCCACCGCCGACCAGATCCGGAATCGGGTGAAGACCGTGCTGCAGATGGCGGTTGTACTCACCTACGGCGCATCGATGCCCGTGATCAAGATGGGGCGGATGGCTGGCCAGTTCGCCAAGCCGCGCTCGAGCGACTTCGAAACCCGCGGTGACGTGACCCTGCCCGCCTACCGCGGTGACATCGTCAACGGCTACCCGTTCACCCCCGAATCGCGCGAAGCCGACCCCGACCGGCTCGTCAAGGCGTACCACACGGCAGCATCCACTCTCAATCTCATTCGCGCATTCACCCAGGGTGGCTTCGCCGATCTACGGCAGGTGCACAGCTGGAACCAGGGCTTCGCCAAGAACCCGGCCAACCAGCGCTACGAGGGCCTGGCCAAGGACATCGACCGCGCAATTAAATTCATGATCGCCTGTGGCGCCGACTTCGAAGCCATGCGGCGCACCGAGTTCTACACCAGCCACGAAGGCCTGTTGATGGACTACGAGCGCCCGATGACGCGCATCGACTCCCGCACCGGCACGCCATACAACACCTCGGCCCACTTCATCTGGATCGGGGAACGCACCCGCGATCTCGACGGCGCCCACGTCGACTTCCTCTCCCGGGTGCGCAACCCGATCGGGGTCAAGCTCGGCCCGACCACGTCGGCCGACGACATGCTGCGCCTGGTCGACAAGCTCGACCCGAACCGGGAGCCTGGCCGCCTCACCTTCATCACTCGCATGGGGGCCGGCAAGGTGCGCGATGCCCTACCGCCGCTGCTTGAGGCGATCAAGGCGAGCGAGGCGACGCCGCTCTGGGTGACCGACCCGATGCACGGCAACGGTGTCACCACCCCGACCGGCTACAAGACGCGTCGGTTCGACGATGTCGTCGACGAAGTCAAGGGCTTCTTCGAGGCCCACCGCGCCGTCGGAACCCACCCCGGTGGAATCCACGTCGAACTCACCGGCGACGACGTCACCGAGTGCCTCGGCGGCTCCGAGCACATCGATGAGGCCGCTCTGGCGACCCGCTACGAGTCGCTCTGCGACCCGCGCCTGAACCACATGCAGTCGCTCGAGCTTGCCTTCCTGGTGGCCGAGGAGCTAGCCGCTCGCTAGCCTCTTCTTATCGACCGGGCCCGGGCCCGGAAAGCGGGCCCATGATCAATCGTGGGCCCGCTTTCACAAGGTGGGCCCAGGATTAGCCGAACGGGTTCGTCGGCTTGAGCGATATCGTGCTGCCCTTGGGCAATGACGTGCCAGCCGTTGGATCTGTCGACGCTACCTGAATAAGCGACGAGTAGAGCGGTGCATCCGCACCGGGGTTGTAGGCAAGTTTGAAGCCGAGGGCGGTCAGGGCACCTTTGCCGTCACTCCAGGACATACCCACGACGTTGGGCACGATGACCGGCTCGGGGCCGCGTGAGATTACGAGGGTGAGCGTGGCGCCCTCGCGAATCGTTCCCTCGGGAACCTGCGCGGTGATGACGTCGCCCTCGGCCACGGTGTCGCTGTAGGTCTGCTCGCCCGAGACGACGAGCAAGTTCTTTCCGACCAGAATATCGGTGGCCTCGGCCACGGTCTTGCCGTCGACGTTTGGAATCGCCCCGAGCGACACGACGAGGTTCACGGTCAGGCCTTCGAAATACTCGCCACCGGCCGAGACATCGGCACCGTCGGTTTCCTTGCTCGCGGCCACGACGGTGCTCTCGGGCACGTCACCGTTGAAGACCGGGTCGATGCTGCCGACCACGGCGTTCAAATCGGTGATCAGAGCGGATGCCGCCTCCTGCGTAACTCCGGCCAGCGTGGGCAGCGTGATCGGTTGCAGGCCCTGGGAGACGATGACCGTGACCGGACTGTCCTGGGGCACCCGGCTGCCGGCATCCGGATCGGTGCCGATAACGGTCCCCTCGGCGACCGTGGCGCTGAAGGCACCACCGAGCTGGGGCTGGAGGCCGAGTTCAATTAATTCAGCCGAGGCTGTTTCGGGGGAGGCCGACGCGAAATCGGGGAGCATCACGTCGGAGCCCGGGCCAGAGCCAAAGTACCAGCCGGTGCCGCCGAGAGCCGCAGCGAGGAGAACGACGAGGGCGAACAGCCAGAATCCGCGGCGTTTGCGCTTGTCGGCCTTCTTGCCCAGCAGTTCGCCGCTGTCGGGCGGTCCCACCGGGCCGGTGCCGACCGGGTGAATGCCGAGCAGGGTCGCGGCGGGCGGTTTGGTGGGAGCGAGCTTGGGACCGAAAACCTGGGTTTCGGCATCCGCCAGGGCGTTGGCGCCGGTGCGCAGGCTCGCGGGCAGCACCATGGTCGATTGCAGGGCCAGCTCCTGGGTGCCGCCACGCACGAGTGCGCTGACATCGTGCAGTTGGTCGAGCATGACCCGGGCGTCGCGGGGACGATCTTCTGGATCGCGGGCGGTGGCCCAGAGCACGAGTTCATCGAGTTCGCGGGGAATTGAGTCGACCTTGGTGCTCGGCATCGGCACGGTGTCATTGGCGTGCTGATAGGCGATCTGCATCGGGGCTTCACCCACGTAGGGCTGCTCACCGGTCAGCATCTCGAATGTCATGATGCCGAGGGCGTAGATGTCGCTGCGGGCATCGGCGACGCCGCGGGTGACGAGTTCGGGGGAGAGGTAGGCGATGGTGCCGAGCAGGGCCTGACCGGTGGCCGTGTTGTTGTTGACGGCGCGAGCCAGGCCGAAGTCGCTGATCTTAATGCGACCGTCGTCGGCCAGCAAGACATTCTCGGGTTTGACGTCGCGGTGCACGATGCCGGCCTTGTGGGCGGCGGCGAGCCCGCTGAGCACGGCTTCGAGAATGTCGAGGGTTTGTTCGGGGGTGAGCCGGCCGTAATCCTTGAGCAGGTCGCGCAGGGTGATGCCGGGCAGGTATTCCATGACCAGGTAGGCCATATCGGCGTCCTGGCCCTGGTCGAAGACGTTCACGACGTTCGGGTGTGCGAGCCGGGCAGCCGAGCGGGCTTCCTGAATGAAGCGGATTTTGAAGGCGCTGTCGTCGGCCAGATGGCCGTGCATGATCTTGATCGCGACGCGACGTTCCAGCCGCAAATCGGTGGCCAGGTAGACCGTGGCCATGCCGCCGCGCGCGATTCGCGAGCGCACCTGATACCGGCCGTCGATAAGACGGCCAATCATCGGGTCGGTCGAGGGAACGCTCACTCCTTGATTCTAGGTAATAGGGTGGCGACCCCGGCGCGCGGCGCGCAGGGTTCGCCGGGGAAACACCCGGTCGGGGCGCTGAATTCGGTCAACCGATTTCGACGAGCCAGGCCTGCGCCGATGTTTCCCACTTCGCGTAGTAGTCGGGATAGGCTGAAATCTGCACTGCCTGGGCGGCCTGGGTGACGGTCATCGACTCCCAGCCGGGGATGTCGAGCAGACCGCGCGTGATGTCGGGGTTGGGGTTGGACGCGCCGCCGAAGAAGGCCAGGCTGGCCCGTACCGGGTCTATGACCTGTTCCGGGGTGCCCCAGCCGGCGCTCGGGCGCTGTTGGAACAGCCCGAGGGAATCCCGGTCGCCATAGTTGACATTGCGCAGCCCCGACTCCTGGGCGGCGGCGGCCAGCGCGATCACCAGACCGGCATTGTTCACGCCCGCGCCGCGCCCCGTCGCCACGATGGTTCGGGCGTTCTGGCGCATTTCGGCGGTCATCGGCGTGACGATGCCAGCGGTGGCGCGAGTGATGGAGGCCGCCGGGGCCACGGTCACGGGCAGGGTCAGAACCTGCCCGGGGTAGATGATGCTCGACCAGCCGAGTCCGTTGGCGTCGAGCACGGCCTGCACGCTCACCCCGGCCGCATCAGCGACCGCGGTGATGGTCTCGCCCGAGGCAATCGTGTGGGTGGCGGCGGCAACCGCAACCGCCGGCGCGACGTACACGACGGCCTCCACCGCGCCAGCAGCGGCCAGCAGCACGACCTGGCCGGGGTAGATCACGCTGCTGCCGTTGAGGCCGTTGGCTCCAAGCAGGTCGGCGGTCCTTAGCCCGTGTGTGGCTGCAATGCCGCTGATCGTGTCGCCGCTCTGCACGACATAATTCGTCGAGACCGGTGCAGCGGATGCGGCCGGCGCCGCCGCCTGAGTCAGGGTCAAGACCTGGCCTGGAAAGATCAGGGCCCGGGAATCGAGACCGTTCAGTGCCAGCACGGCCGCCGTCGACAGACCGAACCGGCCAGCGATACCACTGATGGTGTCGCCGTCTACGACGGAGTACTGCGCCGGTGCGATCTGCACGGTGGCAGCGACCGACGTGGGAACGGCGGCGAGAACCGGTGTGGACTGGGCGAGCTTGGCTTTCAGTGGCTTCTTGGCGAGCGCCTGGGCTTCGGCGGGGGCTGCGAGGTTGAGGCTGATGGCCAGGGTGCCGACCAGCACAATGGGCACAGTGAGCAGGGCCTGGCGGGACCGCAGGTCTGCGGCCTTCTTCACCCGACGCTTCGTTCCGCTGGCAACAGGAGTACTGGCACGATCAACAGCGCTCACCTCAGCAATGCTCAGTTCAATACCGGCGTGTGCAGCGCCAGTCTGCGGAACGGTGGCGCGCGGTGCGGCCGGCGCCGCGGCATCTGTCTTAGTTTGTGTTTTCACCCTAGTCGACATGGTGCTCCATTTCATTGTGTGCATCACGCTCGATGTGGACATCAAGTTCGCAGCAACGGCTGCTGTGCAGCAATCCCCACCCTGAGGTTTTCATAAATATGAGAAGGAGTCAATTGAAACGGAGCCGCGAATTGGCACTGATCACGATAAAAAGTTCCAGAAGGTTTTGTACCGGCCCCAAAATCATGGGAAGCTACCAACGTGAGTGATCTGTCTTCAGAGCCCGAGTGGCTTACTATTCCTGCCCTTGTCAACCTCCTCGGAATGAGCCAGAGCCGCGTGCGGCACCTGATCGACGACAAATACCTGCTGGCTATCCGTCGGGACAACGTCGTGTCGGTTCCCTCCCTGTTTCTACGTGACGGAGCTCCCGTTCCGGAACTGCGCGGCACGCTGTTCGTGCTGGCCGATGACGGCTTCACCGACATGCAGGCCATGACTTGGCTGCTCGAGGTCGACGACAGCCTCGGCGTTGCTCCGATCGAAGCCCTCCGCGCCGGACGCAAGGCCGAGGTGCGCCGCGTCGCCCAGGCGCTCGCCTAAGCGCCTTCGGTCCGGCCCGCCAGCGACCGGCGTGCGGCGCAAAATGACCTCACGATAAAACGGATGCGCCGATCACGACGGCTGCGCCGGTCAGTATGCCCGACGCGTCACGCGATCGGTCAGATCGAGCAGGGTCTGCCGGGCCGTGGCGGTGATCGGTGCGGTTTCCAGTGAGTTCAGCGCTTCTGCGACCTGGGCAGCGATCAAAGTTTCGACCCGCTCGACCGCGCCGCTGGCCGTGATGAGCTCCTGAAGGGCGCGAATCTGCGCCTGATCGAGCGTCGGGTCGCCGAGCTGGGCATCCAGTGCCTGTCGATCCCGGTCGTTTAGCCGCTCCCGAGCCAGCGCGATCAGCACGGTGCGCTTGCCCTCGGTCAGGTCGTCCCCGCTTGGTTTTCCGGTCACCGCGGCATCGCCGAACACCCCGAGCAGGTCATCGCGCAACTGATAAGCCATTCCGAGCGGCAGGCCGAAGGCCCGCAGTGAGCTGAGCTGGTCGGCCGACGCTCCGGCAAGCGCGGCCCCGATCACGAGCGGAGCCTGCACGCTGTACTTGGCTGACTTGTAGACGATGACCCGCAGGGCACGGTCGAGCAGCTGCGATTCGGGCTGAGCCAGCCAGGCGCGTTCCTCGAGAATGTCGAGGTATTGCCCGGCCGTGACCTCGGTGCGCATGTGATTGAACTCAAGCCGAGCGCGCCGGGCCGACGGTCGGTCGGCGACCGCATCGAGTCCTTCGTCGAGCAGCTCGTCACTCCATCCGAGGAGCAGGTCGCCGAGCAGAATTGCCGATGCCCGTCCGAACGTGACCGGACCGCCGGACCAGCCCGCATTCTTGTGCAAACTTTCGAACAGTTTGTGGGCGCTCGGCGCCCCGCGTCGGGTGTCCGAGTTGTCAATAATGTCGTCGTGCACGAGCGCGGCGGCATGAAAAATTTCCAGGGCGCTGGCCGCCGAGACGACCGCCTCGAGCGGTACCGGGGCAGTGGATGCCGCGCCTCGCCCGCCGGCTGCGGCCGCCGGTGTTTTCGCCCCCGACTGGCCCGCATCTGGGCCCGTATCGGCCGCACGGACGCTCTGCGCGCCCCAGTAACAAAACTGGGCTCGAAACCGCTTTCCACCGCTGAGAAACTGCCGTGAGAAGTCTGTTAGAGGCGTCAGATCGGAGCTGATCAGAGTCACAATTGTTTCACGGGACATGAGGAACTCGTCGATGCGCGATTGAACCAAGTCGATCAGGCGTTTGCTTTCAGGCACTCGTATAGCCTAGCCACCATGGCGGGGTTAGAATTGAGTAGTTCGACCTTACCCGGTTCGAATTTTGCAGTTCAAATTTTTCAACCCACCCGCTCGATCCCGTAACTGGAAGGGAATGAGATGCCGCTTTCGGAACAGGAGCAGCGACTCCTTGAAGAGATGGAGCGCAGCCTCTATCACAACGATGCCGACTTCGTCGCCAGCGTTGGTGCTTCGCGACTCCGCCCGAACTATCGTTCCATCGCCATCGGTGTACTCCTCGCCGTCGCGGGCATTGTCGCGCTCATTCTGGGCGTAGCCATTGCACAGCTCTGGCTCGGCATTCTCGGCTTCATTGTGATGTTCGGTGGCGTTCTCGTCGCCGTCTCGCCCGGCAAAGCCATCCGTGGTGTTCCCGGACCGTCCGCACCCGGTCGTCGACCGGCGCAGGCCAAGTCCAACCAGGGGCTGATGGATCGCCTGAACGACCGCTGGGACCGCCGTCAAGACGGTCAGTAGCGCGAATGGACCGTAACGCGAACGGCCAATAGTCACCTGAGCTGATTCCTCCACCGGGTTTCCAGAACTCAAGAATTTGCAGCCCCAAAGGGCCGATCATCCGATCGGCCCTTTTTTTGTGCCCAAAAACCAGCAATAGACATCCATTTTCAATGAGTGTGCTCCCTTTTCCTCCACAGCAAGTTGCCAATGAATTCGGGGCAGTTTGCTGATTAAGTTCGGAAACAGGTCAAAATTCTTCGACAAGTGGTTGAAGGTGGAGTAAAGTGGAGGCAGACCTGAATCTGGCCGGAAGAAAGGGGTACGCGTGTTCCTTGGCACGTACGCCCCCCGGCTCGACGAAAAAGGTCGAATCATTCTTCCCGCGAAATTTCGGGAGGAACTCTCCACCGGCGTGGTGATGACGCGCGGGCAGGAACACTGCATCTACGTGTTCAGCACCCGCGAATTCGAAACGCTCCACGACAAGATTCGCCAGGCCCCGGTCACGAGCAAGCAAGCTCGCGACTACCTCCGGGTGTTCCTGTCCGGAGCGAGTTCCGAAACGCCGGACAAACAAAACCGCGTCACCATCCCCGGCAATCTCCGCAGCTATGCGGGGCTCGACCGGGAACTGACCGTCATCGGCGCTGGCAGCCGAGTCGAGATTTGGGACAGCGAAGCGTGGGCCACATACCTCGCCGAGCAGGAAACCTCGTACGCCAACACGACGGAGGAGGTGATTCCGGGACTCTTCTAGCCCCTGGCGCCTGACTCCTCGCCGTTTTTGCCCTGACACACTTCCCCGGTGCCAGGACGAAATGGAGGGGAATCAGGCCTCACGGACTTTCCCGGCATTATGGCCAGCAACGACATTCCCAGCAACAAAATCCACACCCCGGTACTGCTCGAACGCTGCGTCGAGCTGCTTGCCCCCGCGCTCGAACAACCCGGAGCCGTGCTCGTCGACGCGACGCTGGGAATGGGCGGTCACGCCGAAGCGATCCTGTCCCGTTTTCCGGGGCTCACGCTCGTCGGCCTCGACCGCGACACCGAGGCCCTCGCCATCGCCGAGGAACGACTCAAGGGATTCGGCGACCGGGTCCACCTCGTGCACACCGTCTATGACGGCATCGGCGAAGCCCTCGACGGGCTCGGCATCACCGAGGTCGCCGGCGTCTTGTTCGACCTCGGCGTCTCCAGCCTGCAGATCGACCGGGTCGAACGCGGCTTTTCCTACTCGAAGGATGCCCCGCTCGATATGCGCATGGACGGCACCGCCGGCCTGACAGCCGCGAGCATCCTCGCCGATTACAGCGAACGCGACCTCAAGCGCATCTTTCAGGACTACGGCGAAGAGAAACTGTCCGCCCGCTACGCCAAGGCCATCGTCGAAGCTCGCGAAACGACTCCCTTCGTGCGGTCGGCACAGCTCGTCGACGTGATCACGAAGGCGACCCCGGTCGTCGTTCAGCGGCAGGGCCACCCGGCCAAACGAGTTTTCCAGGCGCTCCGCATCGAGGTCAACCAGGAGCTCGCCGTGCTCGAGCGGGCCATTCCCGCAGCGCTCGAGCGCGTGCAGGTCGGTGGGCGCATCGTCGTTATGGCGTACCAGTCGCTCGAAGACCGCATCGTCAAACGGGCCCTCGCCGCGGCATCCGGTTCAACCGCCCCCGCCGGCCTGCCGGTGGAACTCCCCGAACACAAACCGCTCTTCACCCTGCTGCTGCGCGGAGCCGAACTGGCATCCGACGAGGAGAAGGCCATCAACCCCCGCGCGACGCCGGTTCGGCTGCGCGCTGCTGAACGACTGAGAAGGGCCGCCGCATGAGCGACAACCTTGCACGCGTATCGTTTGCGGTCGAACGTGAAAAGTTCGAGACGCCGGAGCGTCGCCCCTTTCGCATCGTCTCGTCGAACCCGAGACGCCGGGCGCGCCCGCGCATCTTCTATGCCCTCACCGCGGTGGCCGGCATGGCTGCGATCATCGTCGCCCAGCTGCTCCTGAGCGTGGGCATCTCCCAGGGAGCCTACGAGATCTCCAGCCTTCAGTCGAGCCAATCCGAACTCGGCCGCACGGCCGCGGGCGTCAGCGAAGACCTCGTGCGGGTATCCTCGCCGCAAAGCCTCGCCGCCAACGCCGAGGGACTCGGCATGGTCACCAACTCCAACCCCGTCTACCTGCGCCTGTCCGACGGCGCTGTTTTGGGCGCTCCGGCCTCGGCGTCGGGTTCGCAGGCCGGGGCGGCCAGCCTCGTTCCGAATGCCCTGCTGACCGGCAGCGCCCTGCTGTCGCAGCTGCCCGACGACGCCGCGGCGACAACGGGCGCTGTCGCGATCACGAGTGCTCCGGTAGTTCCTGCAGGACTCGCGGCGCCCACTACCCGATAGTTTCTCCGTGTCGACCATGATGGGCAGATGAGCGTGCGCAACAGCAGTGCCCGAACCAACCCGACCAACACCCGGTCCAGTCGTCGACGCACCTTTTTCACCATCGTCGTGCTGTTCGCCGTCATCGGTGTGTTCGTGGTGCGGCTCGTCGATATTCAGGTGGTGCAGGCCGATTCGCTCACCAAGGACTCCGTGGGAAACCGTTCGGTCGGCCAGGTGATCTATGGCTCGCGCGGCGAGATCGTCGACGGGAACGGTGTGGTGCTTGCCGGAACGGTCATGCGCTACAACATCACCATGTCGCCGGTCAACGCCACCCCCTTCAAACGCACGGTCGACGGAAAAAAGGTCGAGGTCTCGGTGGCCGAGGCGGCCGCCGAAATCGGTGCCGCCACCGGGCAGACCGGTGACGCCATTCTGCTGACCATTTCCACCGCCCTCGAGGCCAACGCCAAGGCGAATTTCGCCTACATCGCCCAGAAGGTCGACGTCGACGTGCTACGCGCAGTGCAGGAGCTGCACATTCCGTGGACGTACTCCGAGAACAGCCCGAGCCGGGTCTACCCGAACGGAGCCGTCGCCGGCAATCTGCTCGGCTTTCTGTCGGGGGAGGGAGTGCCGCAAGCCGGCCTCGAATCCGGGCAGGACGCCTGCCTGGCCTCCACCAACGGTTCGGAAACCTATGAAAAGGGAGCCGACGGCGTGCGCATCCCGGGTAGCAGCGTCACGAGCACCGAGGCCGTTGACGGCGGCGACGTCGTCACCACCATCGACTCTGACCTGCAATGGTTCGTGCAGCAGACCCTTGCCGCTCGGGCGCAAGAGACCGGAGCCGCCTGGGCGAACGCGGTCGTGCAGGACGCCAAGACCGGCAAACTTCTCGCCGTCGCCGACTACCCCTCGGTCGACCCGAACAATGTGGGCGGTACCGAAAACCCCGATGATCGCGGATCCCGGGCCTTTACCCAGTCTTTCGAACCGGGGTCGACCTTCAAAGCGCTCACCGCGGCATCCGTTCTCGATGCCGGCGTTGCCGCACTCGATACCGGCGTCGTCTCGCCCTACCGCTACCTGCCCTCCAACGGCGCCAATATCAATGACAGCCACTCGCACCCCGACCAGAACATGACCCTCACCGGGGTGCTGATCGACTCGAGCAACACCGGCATGTCCAAGTTCGGCGAGATGCTCACCAATCAGCAGCGCTACGACTATATGAAGGCCTTCGGAGTGGGCACCGCCACGGAGACCGGATTCCCGCGCGAAGACGGCGGCATTCTGCACCCCGCCGACGAATGGGACAACCAAACCAGCTACGCGACCATGTTCGGGCAGGGCCTGACCACGAGCGCCCTTCAGATCGCCAGCATCTACCAGACCATCGCCAACGACGGCGTGCGCATGCCGGTGCAGCTGGTGGAGGGCTGCCGGCAGGCCGACGGCACGCTGACCAATGTGCCCGATGCCGCCGGCACCCGGGTGCTCTCCGAAAGCGCGGCGAACGACACGAGCGACGTGCTCGAGATGGTATATCAGAAGAGCTGGGTGAACAGTAAGTGGAACATTCCGGGCTATCGCGTCGCCGCTAAGACCGGCACCGCCCAGATGCCCGACGGGCACGGTGGGTACTCTAACGGGTACCTCGTTTCGGTTTCCGGGTTCGCCCCGGCCGACGATCCACAGTACGTAGTCTCGGTCAGCATCGCCGATCCTGTTAAACTGAACACATCTGCCGCACCGGCTCCGGTCTTCCAGGAGATCATGAGCCAGGTTTTGAAAAAGTACCGGGCGGTTCCCTCCGGGGCGAGTGCGCCCGATCTTCCGTCCACCTGGTAAGAAAGCGAGCCCTGCGTGTCTGAATTGGCGCCGTCGGCTCTCCGTCCCGAGCATCCCGTTCCGCGGTCGTTGTCGGGATTGGTTGCCGAATTTGATCTAGAACTACGTGGAGACATCGACGGTCTTGAAGTCACCGGGGTGAGTCTGAGCTCCCGCACGGTGCAGCCCGGTGACCTCTACGTCGGCGTACCCGGAGCGCACCTGCACGGAGCCACCTTCGCCGCCGCCGCAGCAGAGGCCGGTGCCGTGGCTATCCTGACCGACCAGGCCGGGGCGCTGCTGGCCGCGGGCAGCGGGCTCCCCGTGCTCGTCACCCCGGACGCCCGCGCAGCGCTCGGCGCCGTGTCCGGGTGGATCTACCGCACCGCCGACAACCCGGCGACCCTGTTCGCGGTGACCGGCACGAACGGCAAGACCAGCGTGGTCTACCTGCTCTTCGGCATCCTAAACCAGCTCGGCATCGTCTCCGGGCTGACCTCCACCGCCGAGCGCCGCATCGGTGACCTCGCCGTGACCAGTGCGCTGACCACCCCGGAGGCGAGCGAACTGCACGCCCTGCTCGCCCGCATGAACGAGGCCGAGGTGCGCGCGGTCGGCATCGAGGTGTCGGCCCAGGCGCTCAGCCGCTACCGGGTCGACGGGCTGGTCTTCGACGTCGCCGCGTTCACCAACCTCAGCCACGACCACCTCGATGACTACGCGGCGATGGACGACTACTTTCAGGCCAAGCTCGAGCTGTTCCAGCCCGACCGCTCGCACCGCGGCGTCGTCACCGTTGACACCGACTGGGGCCGGCGCATCGCCGACGAATGCCGCATCCCGGTCACGACGATCGCTAATCATACGGACATTGACGCCGACTGGCGCATGACCGTGGTCGGTGAAACCGCCAGCCACACCGATTTCGTGCTCGACGGGCCGGACGGCCGGCGCCTGCGCACCCGGGTTCCCCTGCTCGGCTGGTACATGGCTGCGAACGCCGCCCTCGCCATCGTCATGCTGGTCGAATCCGGCTTTGACCTCGAGGCGATTCAGCACACCCTCGACCGCGACGGCGGCATCGTCGCTTACATTCCCGGCCGGGCCGAGCGCATCTCCGGCGACCGGGGCCCGCTCGTCTACATCGACTACGGGCACAGTCCGGACGCCTTCCTCAATACCCTCGCGGCCCTGCGCAAATTCACCCCCGGCAAGCTGATCATGCTGTTCGGCGCTGACGGTGACCGTGACACCACGAAACGCGCCGATATGGGCGCGATCGCTGCCCGGGGCAGCGATATCGTGGTCGTGACCGACTTTCACCCGCGCTACGAAGACGCCGCGAGCATCCGTGCTGTCTTGCTTGACGCAGCGCGCGCGGCCGTTCCCGACGGCGAGTTCTACGAGGTGGCCAACCCTCGTGCGGCATTCCGCACGGCGTTGTCACTGGCACACGAAGGAGACACCATTCTTTATGCCGGCCCAGGCCATGAGGACTACCACGAGGTACAAGGCAAGAAACTGCCCTACTCCGCCCGAGAGGATGCCCGCGAAGCGCTGCGTTCGGCAGGGTGGCTGTAAATGATTGCCCTCTCCCTGACCGAGATCACCGAGGCCGTCAACGGTGCGCTGCACTTGGCCGGTCCGGCCGAAGCCGCTGACCAGATCAACGGCTCGGTCCAGACCGACTCCCGCCTGATCGAGCCAGGCTCCATCTTCGTTGCCAAGCCCGGCGCGGTGACCGACGGCCACCTGTTCGCGCCGGTCGCCGCCGAGCGCGGTGCCGCCCTATTGATCGTCGCGCGAACGCTCGACCTGCCGGTCACCCAGATCGTCGTCGCTGATGCCGTGGCCGCGCTCGGCGCCCTCGCCGCGGCCGTGGTCGCCCGGGTACGCGCGGCCGGAACGCTCAAGGTTGTCGCCGTCACCGGCTCGAACGGCAAGACCACCACCAAGAACCTGCTGCGCAGCATGCTCGAACGGGTCGGCCCGACCGTCGCCCCGCGTGGATCCTTCAATAACCAGGTCGGCGCGCCGATGACCATGCTCGAGGTCACGGCCGAGACTCGTTTTCTCGTGATCGAGATGGGCGCCAGCAGCGAAGGTGCGATCGCGCACCTGGTGCGCCTGGCCCGGCCCGACGTGGGGATCGTGCTTTCCGTCGGCCTCGCCCACGCCGGCGAGTTCGGCGATCTTGATGCCACCGTTCGCGCCAAATCCGAGATGGTCACCGACCTGCTGGAAACGGATGTCGCGGTGCTGAATGCAGACGATCCGCGCGTCGCGCAGATGGCCGCGCTCACCCCGGCCCGCATCGTGCGCTTCGGCGAGTACGGTCAGGTCGACGTGCGCGCGAGCGCCCTGCACGGAAGCCGCACCGGCACAACGTTCACCCTGCACCTCGCCGGCGGGCAGAGCGCTCCGGTCGTGTTCCGGGTGCTCGGCGAACACCACGTTATGAACGCCCTCGCCGCTGCCGCCGCCGCTGAAGTACTCGGGGTCTCGCTGCCCGACATCGTCGCCGCGCTCGAGGCCACGACCCGGGCTGAACGCTGGCGCATGGAGGTTCTCGGCGGCAAGGACGATGTCACCGTCATCAACGACGCCTACAACGCAAGCCCCGACTCGATGAGCGCCGCGCTCAAGACTCTCGCCCAGATCGGTACCCCCGGAAAGCGCACCATCGCCGTGCTCGGCGAAATGGCCGAACTGGGCGAACTGGCCGGTGAGGAGCACGATCGTATCGGCCTGCTCGCCGTGCGCCTCAATATCTCGCAGGTGATCGTGGTCGGGCGAGGTGCCCGCCGCATGCATATCAGCACCATCAACGAGGGGTCCTGGGACGGTGAGTCTGCCTATGTCGACACGCCGGATGAGGCCTTCGAACTGGTGCGCAGCTCAGTGAATCCGGGCGATACCGTGCTCGTCAAGTCATCCAACTCCGCGGGTCTGCGGTTCCTCGGCGATCGACTGGGAGACTTGTTCTCGTGAGAGTCCTGCTACTTTCCGGCGCGTTTTCACTCGCCTTCACCCTGTTTCTGACGCCGCTGTTCATTCGGCTGTTCAAGAAGTTCGGCTGGGGCCAGTTCATTCGCGACGATGGGCCGAAGAGCCACCACGCCAAGCGCGGCACCGCCACCATGGGCGGAATCATCATCATCCTGGGTGTGTTGATCAGCTATTTCACCGCCATGCTGATCGAGCAACGACCGTTCACCCCCTCGCCGCTGCTCGTGCTGTTCATGATGGTCGGCCTCGGACTGGTCGGGTTTCTCGACGACTTTCTGAAGACCCGCAACCAGCGCAGTCTCGGCCTCGGCGGCTGGTCCAAGGTGCTCGGGCAGGTCATCGTCGCCGGTGCCTTCGGCGTGCTGTCGCTGCAATTCGTCGACCGCAACGGTCAGACCCCCGCCTCGACGAGCGTTTCCTTCATTCGGGACCTGCCGCTTGACTTTATGAAACTGGGCACGTTCATCGGCATCGCCGTGTTCCTGCTCTGGATCTGCCTGATCGTGGCCGCGACCTCGAACGGAGTGAACGTCACCGACGGTCTCGATGGCCTCGCCACCGGAGCATCCATTTTCGCCATTGGATCCTTCGTCGTGATCGGGTTCTGGCAGTCCAACCAGAGCTGCTTCGGAGGAGCGGATGCCGCCGACCAGTACAAGTGCTACCTCGGCCCCGACTCCTTCGACCTCGCCATCGTCGCCGCAACCATCGTCGGCGGCCTGATCGGGTTTCTCTGGTGGAACACCTCACCGGCCAAGATCTTTCTCGGCGACACCGGCTCGCTCGCCCTCGGCGGGGCGCTGGCCGCCCTCGCCATTCTCAGCCGTACCGAACTGCTCCTCGTGCTCATCGGTGGCCTGTTCGTGATGGAAGCCGGCTCGGTCATCGTGCAACGCGCGTACTTCAAGATCACCCACGGTAAACGCATCTTCCTGATGAGTCCGGTCCATCATCACTTTGAGCTCAAGGGCTGGGCCGAAGTCACGGTTGTCGTGCGGTTCTGGATCATCGGCGGCCTGCTCGTCGCCGCCGGTGTCGGCTCGTTCTACCTCGAATGGCTGTCGCAATAGTGAACTCTAAAACCCCCGCTGCCGGCGACCGCCTGAACGGGCTGGTCAGCTGGCACGCCGACTGGCGAGGCCTGCGCGTCGCCGTGTTCGGTCTCGGCGTGACCGGCTTTGCCGCCGCCGATACCCTCGCGGAACTGGGCGCAGACGTGCTCGTGCTCGCCTCGCCAGGCGCCGACGAACGCTTCGACCTGCTCGGGGTGCTCGGGGTGCCGTTCGTGCAGGCTGACCTGCGTCAGGTGCCGGCTGAGCTGGCGGCGCAGCTACCGGAATTGATCATCGTCTCGCCGGGATTTCACCCAGATCATCCCCTGCTGCTCTGGGCGGTGGAGCACAACGTGCCGGTCTGGGGCGACATCGAGTTGGCCTGGCGGCTTCGCGACAAGGTCGGCACTCCGGCCGAGTGGTTGCTCGTCACCGGCACCAACGGCAAGACCACCACGGTGCAGCTGACCGCCACGATGCTTGCCGCGCACGGCAGCCGGGTCGCCCCCTGCGGCAATATTGGCGTGCCCGTACTTGACGCCATTCGTGACCCGCAGGGCTGGGACGTGCTCGTCGTCGAGCTGTCGAGCTACCAACTGCACCACCTGCCCGCAAACGGCCCGGGCGCCCTACGTCCCTGGGCCAGCCTCTGCCTCAACATCGCCGATGATCACCTTGACTGGCACGGCTCCGCTGCGGCCTACCGCGCGGCCAAGGCGAAGGTGTACCTGAACACGGCGGTGGCCTGCGTCTACAACACAGCGGATGTCGCGACCCTCGCGATGGTGCAGGACGCCGACGTGCAGGACGGCGCCCGCGCGATCGGTTTCGGTCTCGGCGTGCCAGGACCGAGCGAATTAGGGATCGTCGACGGCATCGTCTGCGACCGGGCCTTTCTCGAGGACCGCTTCGAACGGGCCCTGGAACTGACCACCGTGCCGCACCTCGTCGCGGCCGGGCTCGGCGCCCCGCACGTGATCATGGACGTGCTCGCCGCGAGCTCCCTGGCCCGGTCGTTCGGGGTCGAGCCGGCGACCATCCACCGCGCGCTCGAAAACTTCCACCTCGACGCACACCGCATCGAAACGGTCGCGATCGCCGACGATGTGGAGTGGATCGACGATTCCAAAGCCACCAACCCGCACGCCGCCGATGCCTCGCTGGCGGCCTATGAGTCAGTCGTGTGGGTGGTCGGCGGGCTGCTCAAGGGCGTCGACATCGCCGAGCTCGTGCAGAAGCACATCGGCCGACTCCGCGGCGCCGTCATCATCGGCGTCGACCGGGTGGCAGTCCGCGAAGCATTCGCGCGACACGCCCCCGACCTGACCGTGTTTGAGATTGACGCGAACGACACTGTATCCAACGGAGGCGAACCGGTGATGACGGCTGCGGTGCGGCTGGCAGCCTCGATCGCGCAGGCCGGCGACACCGTTCTGCTCGCACCGGCCGCCGCATCGATGGATCAGTTCGAGAGCTATGCCGAACGCGGCCGGCTTTTCAATCAGGCAGTACACGACTTCTTGGGCAGGTGACGCGGATGGTACAGGTGCCTCGCAACCCCGCCTCTCGCCCGGCCGGGCAGAACCCGGACAGAGCGGGTGCCGCACCCGGAAAACGCCCCAATCCGGGGGCGCGCCCCGGGCGCCCGGCGCGGATTCCCGAACAGGCGGCGGCGGGCGGCGCACAGGTCCGAATCAATCTCGGTCGGGTGTTCAAGGCCGAGGGCGGCAACTACTTTCTGCTGCTCGGCACCACCCTGTTCCTGGTGGTTTTCGGTCTCATCATGGTGCTGTCGTCGTCGTCGGTCGATTCCTTTCTGGCCGATATGGGCTTCTTCGGCGGGATCCTGCGCCAGGGTATGTTCGCTCTGATCGGCATTCCGCTCATGCTCGTCGTGAGCCGGCTGCCGCTCGCTTTTTGGCGTCGCGTGGCCTGGCCGGCGATGCTGATCACCTGCTTCTTTCAGTTTCTGGTCGTGGCCACCGGCCTTGGCGTCGGCACCGGCGGCAACACCAACTGGCTGAACATCTTCGGCATTCAGTTTCAGCCGTCCGAGGGCATCAAGGTTGCCCTGGTCATCTGGCTCGGCGTGATCCTCTCAAAGAAGCAGCACCAGCTGCACGACTGGAAGCACGTGTTCATTCCAGTCTTCGGGGTCGGCGGCGGCGCAGCATTTCTCGTCATGCTCGGCGGTGACCTCGGAACCACGATGATCATGGCCGGCATTCTGTTCGGTGCGCTGTTCTTCGCCGGCGTCAAACTGCGCTTGCTCGCGGTACCGCTGCTGGTCGGCGTCGGCGCAGCGGTTGTGCTGGCCATCGCGAGCCCCAACCGGTTGACTCGCATCACGAGCTTTCTCAACGAGGGCTGCACGGAGCTGGTCGGGGAGATCTCCTCGAGTTGCTGGCAGCCGCTGCACGGCACCTGGGCCCTCGCTAACGGCGGAATCTTGGGCGTCGGGCTCGGAAACTCCAAGGCCAAATGGTCCTGGCTGCCGGCCGCCGACAACGACTACATCTTCGCCATCATCGGCGAAGAACTCGGCCTGATCGGCTGCATCGTCGTCCTCGGCATGTTCATTCTGCTGGCCTTCGCCTTTTTGCGCATTATGCGCGCAGCCACGACCGTGCAGGCCAAGGTCTCCACCGCCGCCGCCATGGTTTGGATCATTGGACAGGCCTTCGTCAATATCGGCGTGGTTCTCGGCGTGTTCCCCGTGTTGGGTGTACCGCTGCCGCTCATCTCGGCCGGAGGTACCGCCCTGCTCACCACCCTCGTCGCGATCGGCATCGTGCTCTCCTTCGCCCGCGGCGACCGCTCGAGCGACGCCGAGAGCGCCTTTCACGACCCCAACCTTATTGAGGCTGACCGAGCATGACTACCTACCTTCTGGCGGGCGGCGGCACCGCCGGCCACGTCAACCCCCTGCTCGCCGTCGCCGACCGCATTCGCGCCAGCGAAGCGGATGCCACGGTGTTGGTTCTCGGCACCGCCGAAGGTCTCGAGGCGCGCCTGGTTCCGGCCCGCGGCTACGAACTCATCGTCGTTCCCCGGGTGCCGTTTCCGCGCCGGCCGAACTGGGCGGCCCTGGCCTTTCTGCCACGCTTCAGCGCGGCCGTGCGCGGAGTGGCCGCGGTCATTCGCTCTCGCAAGGTCGACGTGGTCGTGGGCTTCGGCGGGTATGTCTCCACGCCGGCCTACCTCGCGGCCCGGCGTGCGGGGGTGCCGATTGTCATCCACGAGGCCAACGCCAAGCCGGGCCTGGCCAACAAACTCGGCGCCCGCCTGACCGAGTACGTCGGTGTCGCTTTCGCCGGCACCCCGATTCGGCACGCTCGCTTCGTCGGAATGCCGCTCCGGCCCGAAATCGAACAGCTCGACCGATCGGCCGTTCGCGCCGAGGCCCTCGCGTTCTTCTCGCTCGAGGCCGATCGTCCCGTGCTGCTGGTCACCGGGGGATCGCTCGGCGCGCGCAAGCTCAACGCGACCATTCTGGCCTCGGCGCCCGCGCTCGTGGGCGCCGGATGGCAGGTGCTGCACATCACCGGGTCCAATTCCGAGATCGTCGACCCCGGCGTGCCGAACTACCACCTGGTCGCCTACTGCGATCGCATGGACCTGGCCCTCGCCACAGCCGATTGCGCCGTGACCCGGGCGGGAGCGGCGACGGTCAGCGAACTCTGCGCGCTCGGCATTCCGGCCGTATACGTGCCGTATCCGGTCGGCAACGGCGAGCAGCGCTTTAATGCCGCGCCGGTGCTGGCCGTCGGCGGCGGTGTGCTGATCGATGACGCGGACTTCGTGCCGGCCTGGGTTCGCAGCGAGCTGGTGACCCTGTTGGGTGACCGGCCGCAGCTGGCGAAGATGGGGCGGGGGGCGGCATCCGTCGGTGTGCTGGACGGCACTGCCCGCATGCTCGACCTGGTGCACGGGGCGCTCACGACCTGAGTGTCGGGCGGCACGCGTAACGTAGTGCCCGCACCAATTGTTTTATTTGCTTCGATCGAGAAGAGCGCACCACCGTGATCAAACCAGACCTCACCCTGACCATTCCCGAGAACCTCGGACGTGTGCACTTCGTGGGCATCGGAGGCTCCGGAATGAGCGGAATCGCCCGCCTGTTCCTGAACCAGGGCTATACGGTCACCGGCTCCGACGCCAAGGATTCGCCCAACGTGCAGGCGCTGCGGGAACTCGGTGCGAACGTGTTCATCGGTCACGATGCGGCCAATGTCGGCGCGGCCGACACCCTCGTCGTCACCGGCGCGCTCTGGCAGGACAACCCAGAATACGTGCTCGCCAATGAGCGCGGCCTGCCGGTGCTGCACCGCGCGCAGGCCCTCGCCTGGCTCATTCGCGAGCACCGCCTCGTTTCCGTCGCGGGCGCCCATGGCAAGACCACCTCAACCGGAATGATCGTCACCGCGCTGCTCGGCCTCGGCCAGGACCCGAGCTTCGTCAACGGCGGCGTGATCGAATCCCTCGGGGTGAGTTCCGCCAGCGGAGCCGACGACCTGTTCGTGGTCGAAGCCGACGAATCCGACGGCTCCTTCCTGCTGTACCACACGGCGGTAGCCCTGATCACAAACGTCGACCCCGACCACCTCGACCACTACGGCTCGCTCGAAGCGTTCGAGGCCGCGTTCGTCCAGTTCAGCACCAAGGCCAGCGAGCTCGTCGTCATCTCCTCCGACGATGTCGGCGCCGTGCGGGTCACCGCAACGATCACCGCCGGCCGGACCGAAGCGGATGCCGCCGCGCGCGTGATCACGTTCGGCGAGCACCCCGAGTCCACCGTTCGCGTGCACTCCATCACCACGACCGGTCCGGTGAGCTTCAGCGTCGCCTGGCAGGGTCAGGATTACAGCGCCACCCTGCGCATTCCCGGCAAGCACAACGCCATCAACGCCGCCGGCGCCTTCGCCGTGCTGGTCGGGCTCGGCTTCGAACCTGCGGCGAGCCTCGACGCGATCGCCGGCTTCGGCGGCACTCAACGCCGGTTCGAACTGCACGGCACCGTCGGCGGCGTCAGCGTCTACGATGATTACGCCCACCACCCGACCGAGGTCGCCGCAGCCCTCGCGGCCGCGCGCACCGTCGTGGGGGAGGGCCGCATCATCGCGGTGCACCAACCGCACCTGTACAGTCGCACCCGCCTGTTCGCCCAGGAATTCGCCGACGTGCTCGAGAACTTTGCCGATCAGACCATCGTGCTCGCGGTGTACGGCGCCCGCGAAGACCCGGAGCCCGGCGTGACCGGAGCGCTCGTGTCCGAGCGGTTCCGCGAACCGTCGCACGTCGCTTACGTGCCGGACTGGCAGGATGCCGCTGATTACCTCGCCAGCATCGCCCGCGAGGGCGACTTCGTGGTCACCCTTGGCTGTGGTGACGTGAACCGCATCGTTCCCCAGCTGCTCGCCGCACTCGTACAGGCACGCGGATGAGGTGGCGGTGAGGCGGCCGGCCGGCTTCGAGCGCCCGGCCAAGGCGACCCCGACCCCAGCGGCGAAACCGACTCGGGTTCAGTCGGACGCTCCGTCGACCGCTCAGCCCACTCCAGCGGCGAAACCGGCTCGCTCAAAGTCGTCGGCTCAGGCGACTCCAGCGGCGAAGCCCTCGCGTGCCCGGCCGCAGGCGGAGTCGAACCAGAAATCCGACGGCCCGACCGGCGCCGCCGCGGGTTCGGTGACGGCCCCGAAGGCGTTCCCCCGGGGAGGCACCGGCGGGAAGAGCGGGTCGCATGACCCCTCGACGGTGTCGTCGACACCGTTCGTAAAGCCGTCCTCGAAGCCGCTGCTCCAGAACTCCTCGACACCGTCCGCAAGGTCTTTCGATGGCTCCGACACGACGACGGAGCCGATAGCCATCCCGGGGGCCGGGGCATCCGGTCCACCGGTTTCAGCAGATCTGAGCGAGCCTGTCACCGCGGCAGACCTGGCCGCACTCACGACCCCCAGGTCAACGACGGGCGCAGCAACCTCGGCGATGCCCGTGACCCGGCGGACGTCGACGACGGCCGCGCCAGCCGGGCTGCCGAGCGGCGGAACCGCGGGGGTCCGCGCAGCACGGTCGGTCTTGCGGGCAGCTCAACGCGCCCGCAAACGCTTCGAACGCGCGGAGGTGCGTCGGTTCACCGGGCGTACCCGGCGCCGTCGTATCGCCTGGATTGTCGGGGGCGGCAGCGTCGCTCTCGCCTTTGGTCTCATCATCGGCGCCGCCTACTCGCCGCTCATGGCGCTGCGCACGATCGAGGTCGTCGGCACCAGCCGGATTCCCGCTGGCGACGTCGCGGCCGCCCTCGCCGACCAGCTCGGCACTCCGTTGCCGCTCCTCGACGCGGACGAGGTCAAGACCGAACTCTCCCAGTTCAAGCTCATTCAAAGTTATGTCACCGAGAGCCGCCCGCCGGGCACGGTAGTGGTGCGGGTCATCGAACGGGTTCCGGTGGGCGTCCTCGCTGGTGCGACCGGCTTCGACCTCGTCGATGCCGCTGGCGTCGTTGTGGAAACAACGCCGGAGCGCGCCGTCGGCTACCCGCTCATCGAAGCTCCGGATGGCGTCGACAGCGCCGGATTCACCGCCGCTGCCGCCGTGCTCGCCGTATTGCCCGAAAGTATCCGCACGCAATTGGATTCCGTCACCGCCGTCACCACGGATGACGTTACGCTCAGCCTGCTCGGCGGCGAACGGGTGGTCTGGGGCAGCGCGGAGAAGTCGGAGTACAAGGCCGTCGTGCTCGCCGCTCTGCTGGTCGGCCACCCGGCCGGCACGGTCAACGAGTACGACGTCTCCTCGCCCGACAGCGCCGTGCTGCGCTAGTTCGCCGTGAGCCCACCGCGACCGACTTGGGTGGCCGCTACGGTAACCGCAGCAGCGGCCATCGTTGGCGCATGAGGCGCAAAATAGACGGCCAAGCGGCTCGTAAGGAGCCGTGCGGAGGGTCGCGGCAACGGATTCTGCGTGTACTTCGCGACACGCGGGCGTGCCTCCCCGTTCGCGCGCCTCGCCCGCATACTTTCGTAATCAGGAATTGCATACTCAGCATAACTTTAAACCTCGACTAGAGGTTTAGGGTTCCACCCGGAGGCCGGACGTGTCAAACAATCAAAATTATCTAGCCGTCATCAAGGTTGTCGGCATCGGCGGTGGTGGCGTCAACGCCGTCAACCGCATGATCGAACTGGGCCTCCGCGGTGTCGAGTTCATCGCCATCAATACGGATGCCCAGGCTCTGCTCATGAGCGACGCCGACGTCAAGCTCGACGTCGGTCGTGACCTCACCCGCGGCCTCGGTGCTGGCGCGGACCCCGAGGTGGGTCGCCGCGCCGCCGAGGATCACGCCGAAGAGATCGAGGAAGCCCTCGCCGGGGCCGACATGGTCTTCGTCACCGCTGGCGAGGGTGGTGGCACCGGAACCGGTGGCGCCCCCGTCGTCGCCCGCATCGCCAAGTCGATTGGTGCCCTCACCATCGGTGTCGTCACCAAGCCGTTCGGCTTCGAGGGCAAGCGTCGTCAGGCTCAGGCCGAGACCGGCGTTGCCTCGCTCAAGAACGAGGTCGACACCCTTATCGTCGTGCCCAACGATCGCCTGCTCGAGATCAGCGACCGCGGCATCAGCATGCTCGAGGCCTTCGCGACCGCCGACCAGGTGCTCCTCGCCGGTGTGCAGGGCATCACCGACCTGATCACCACCCCCGGCCTGATCAACCTCGACTTCGCCGACGTCAAGTCGGTCATGCAGGGCGCAGGATCCGCACTCATGGGTATCGGCTCCGCTCGCGGCGCCGACCGTGCCATCAAGGCTGCCGAACTGGCGGTGGCCTCGCCGTTGCTTGAGGCCTCGATCGATGGCGCGCATGGCGTGCTGCTGTCGATCCAGGGTGGCTCCAACCTTGGAATCTTCGAGATCAATGATGCGGCCCGCCTCGTGCAGGAAGCAGTGCACCCCGAAGCGAACATCATCTTCGGTGCCGTCATCGATGACACCCTCGGCGACGAGGTACGAGTCACTGTTATCGCCGCCGGCTTTGATGGCGGCGAGCCCGGCGCCAAGGCGGTCGAGGTGCGGCGTGCCGACCTCGTTGCTGCCGGCATCGCGGCCGGTGCCGGTACGGCAGCCGGAGCGGCATTCGCTGGAGCAGCCGGCGCGCCGGCCACCGACTCGGGCAGCTACAGCGATGGCGAGCTTGCGGCCTCAGTCTGGGGTGGTTCCGACTCCGCGAACGGCGTCACCGTGGCCGACCCGGCCTTCGAAGAAGAAGCCGACGACCTGGACATCCCGGACTTCCTCAAGTAGGACGAGATCCCTCCCGGGGCCGACTCAGTCGGCCCCGGTATCGTGCCTTAATCGCCTGAAACGAAACGAAACGAAACGAAACGAACATCATGAGCATGGTATCTCCAGGCGCGGCACCGGTCGATCTGGCCACCCGTCTCGAAACCGTGCGCGCTGGTGTGACCGACGCCGCCCGCGAGGCCGGTCGCGATGCGGCCGAGGTCACGACGATCGTCGTCACCAAGTTTCATCCGGTGTCGCTGATCGAAGCGTTGTACGCCCTCGGGGTGCGCCACGTGGGGGAGAATCGACACCAGGAGGCGCAGTCCAAGGCCGCTGAGCTCGCCGAGCTCGACCTGACCTGGCATTTTGTCGGACAGGTGCAGGGCAAGAAGGCGCGCCAGGTGCGCGCCTACGCCGACGTCATCCACTCGGTTGATCGGGACTCGCTTGTGGCCGCACTCGCCTCGGGGGAATCGACCATCGATTGCTTCATTCAGGTCAATTTAACGGATGATGCGGCTCGCGGAGGCGTGGATCCCGCGAACCTGCCGGCCCTGGTCGACACCGTTCTCGCCGCGCCCGGCGTGCACCTGCTGGGGCTCATGGCCGTTGCGCCGCTGGCGGAGGAACCACGCCGCGCGTTTGCGCGCGTGCGCGAGCTCAGTGTGCAGATTTGCAGCCAGGCCCCCGCGGCCACGGCGCTGTCGATGGGTATGAGCCAGGACTACGCCGCCGCCGTGCTCGAAGGGGCGACACACCTAAGAATTGGCACCGCAATCACCGGTAATCGTCCGGCGTTCAGTTAATCTCGAAGAAGCAAACCAACACGGAGGTCGACATGTCCAACCCGCTCAAGAAAACCATGGTCTACCTGGGTCTGGCAGACGAAGAGCTGGAGTACCAGGCGCCCGCCGGCGCCCAAGGTGCTGCCAACACGAACCACGTGAGCGCTGTGCCGGCCCGTGGGCACGACAACACGCCCCACGGTACCGCCGCGCACTCCAGCGCAGCCCAGAACACCGCCGGTCGTGCACCGGTCACCCCCCTGCGCAAGACTTCGACCCCCCAGAATGTGGTTGCGTCCGAAATGAATGAAATTCTCACCGTTCACCCGCGCGCTTACAAGGACGCCCAGGTCATCGCCGAATCCTTCCGTGACGGCATCCCGGTCATTATCAACCTGTCGCAGATGAGCGACGGCGACGCTCGCCGCCTCATTGACTTCGCCAGCGGCCTGTCTCAGGGACTGTACGGCAAGATCGAGCGGGTCACCGCCAAGGTCTTCCTGCTGTCGCCGTCCCACGTCGTCGTCTCCGGCGACAGCACGACCGAAGAGGGCGCTGAGGACGGCTCCTTCTTCGCGCAAGGCTAAACTGAACTGTGACTGGTATACCGATTCTCGGGAATCTCTTCTACTTCCTGTTCTTTATGTACTTCCTCGTGCTGTGGGGTCGATTCATCATCGACCTCGTGCGCGGCGTGAATCGTTCGTGGCGGCCGCAGGGCTTCTTGCTCGTGCTGGTGGAGCTCGTCTACACGCTGACCGATCCGCCGGTGCAGTTCTTTCGAAAACTGGTACCGCCGCTTCGGATCGGTCCCATCGCGTTGGATTTCGGTTTCACACTGACGATGCTGTGCTGCATCGTGGGCATGTCTCTGTCGGGCTTACTGTAAATAGCCCCACCGGGGCATGTATCCTTGTCCGATGATGGTTCGCCGTGAGCCCATACTCGCTCGTCGGCAGCTCGGGTTGTTCCTAGGACCCAGTCATTCAACTGCTCAAGTCATTCATATGCTCGAAGCAATCAATTGCTCGAGTAAGTCAAATGTTCGCAACAAATATTAGTTTTGAGGGTGAAAAGCCATGGCGCTAACTCCGGAAGATGTAGTCAATAAAAGGTTCCAGTCGACCAAGTTCCGCGAGGGATACGACCAGGATGAGGTCGATGACTTCCTCGATGAGGTCGTCGTCGAACTGCGTCGCCTGACCAAGGAAAACGAAGAACTGCGCGGCGGGGCCGGCTCCGAAGCTGCCCCCGCAGTCGAGTCCGCTCCGGTTGCCGCAGTGGTCGCCGAACCGGTTGCCGTCGCTGCCCCCGTGGCCGCGGCTGCGCCGATCGTACCGACGCCGATCGACGAGACCGCCGGCACGACCAACCTGCTGCAGCTGGCTCGCCGCCTGCACGAGGAACACGTCAAGGAAGGCGCCGAGAAGCGCGATGCCCTGATCGCTGAAGGTCACGCCACCGCCGCTCGCGTCATCGCCGAAGCCGAGACACAGCAGCGCGTTCAGCTGCAGAAGCTCGACCTGGAGCGCACGGCGCTCGAGGGCAAGATCGATGGCCTGCGCACGTTCGAGCGTGAGTACCGCCTCAAGCTCAAGAGCTACATCGAGGGTCAGCTGAACGACCTCGACGCGAGCTCGGTCGACTCGCCGTCGTCCGACTCGAGCTCGAAGCCCAGCTTCCAGGGCTTTGGAGCCTAGGGCCCGAACGAAGAAGCGTTCGCGAGCGCTTATCGTTCTAGCCCTCGTCGCGCTCGGCGTTTACGCGCTCGATCAAATCAGTAAGTACCTCGTCGTCGCGTCGATGACGGAGGGCTCCGTCATCCGGGTTCTTAACGATGTGCTGCAACTGCACTTCGTTCGGAACCCGGGTGCCGCGTTCTCCCTCGCGAGCGGATCCACCTGGATCTTTTCGATCATCGCCGCGGCCGTCGTGGTGTTCATTATCTGGTTCGCCCGGCGCATCCGCTCGCTCGCCTGGGGACTCGTCTTCGGCCTGCTGCTGGGCGGTGTGCTCGGCAACCTGACCGATCGCCTGCTGCGCGAGCCCGGTTTCGGGCTCGGCCACGTCATCGACTTCATCTCAACGCCCTGGATGCTGCCGGCGATCTACAATGTGGCCGACATGGCCATCGTGACCAGCATGGCCATGTTCATGATCCTGACCATCCGCGGCATCGGCCTCGATGGCAACAAGGTCGTGGCCGAAAGCAAGAAGACTGCGTCAACCTTGAAACAAACGGATGCTGTGACTCCAGAAACACCCACCACCGCACCAACCGCAGCTGCACCGGCCGAGACACCGACCACCGAGCCGCGCCCATGACCGGCAGCTCTGAGAGTCGCTCCCTGCCCCTGCCCGACGGGCTGGAGGGCGTGCGCGTTGACGCCGGTTTGGCCAAGCTGTTCGGATTCTCCCGCAGCTTCGCCGCCGAGGTCTCCGAAGCCGGCGGCGTCGTGGTCGACGGCACCGTCGTCGGCAAGTCCGACCGGCTGCGAGCCGGAGCCTGGATCGAAGTCACCTGGCAGCCCAAGCAGCCGCTGCGCATCATCCCCATCGCCGTACCCGACCTGACGATCGTGCACGACGACGAGAGCATCGTCGTCATTAACAAGCCCGCCGGGGTCGCCGCGCACGCGAGCGTCGGCTGGACCGGGCCGACCGTTCCGGGCGCCCTCGCGGCGGCTGGATTCCGCATCGCGACCTCCGGCGCGGCGGAACGCGCCGGCATCGTGCACCGCCTCGACGTCGGCACCAGCGGGCTCATGGTCGTGGCCAAGTCGGAGACGGCCTACACGGCGCTCAAGAAGGCCTTCCATGACCGCGAGGTGCAGAAGATCTACCACACCGTCGTGCAGGGTCATCCCGACCCGCTGACCGGAACGATCGACGCCCCGATCGGTCGCCACCCGCGGTCGGACTGGAAGTTCGCGGTCATGGCCGATGGCAAGCCATCGATCACCCACTATGAGACCCTCGAAGCTTTCCCCTACGGTTCCCTGCTCGAGGTGCACCTGGAGACGGGGCGCACCCACCAGATTCGGGTGCACATGACGGCCCAGCGGCATCCGTGTGTCGGCGACGCCATGTACGGCGCCGATCCATCGATCACCGCCCGGCTCGGCCTGAAACGGCAATGGCTGCACGCCAAGCAGCTGGCCTTCACCCACCCGGACAGTCACGAATGGGTCACCTACAACGCCGACTACCCGGCCGACCTCTCGCACGCCCTCGGCGTGCTGCGCGGAGATTAGCCGCAGCATCCGCTCGCCCAGAATCAAGCGAGGCGATCGACCCCATCGAACACCGTTCCATCAACTGCTCGGAGCAATCGTGAGTAACCCGGCCAGCGCGACCGACTCGTTCGTGCATCTGCACGTGCACAGTGAATATTCCATGCTCGACGGAGCGGCCCGGGTGAAACCCCTGATCAAGGCTGCCGTCGACGAGGGGATGCCGGCGGTCGCGATCACCGACCACGGCAACGTGTTCGGTGCATTCGACTTCTGGAAGAGCGCGACCGATGCCGGCATAAAGCCGATCATCGGCACCGAGGCGTACATCACGCCCGGCACCGATCGGCGGGACAAGACCCGGGTGCGCTGGGGCACGAGCGGCCAAAACCGGGACGACGTCGGTGGCGCTGGTTCGTACACCCACATGACGCTGCTCTCCGAAAACACCGAGGGCATGCACAACCTGTTCCGACTCTCTTCGAAGGCGAGCCTCGAGGGCTACTACTTCAAACCGCGCATGGACCGCGAGCTGCTCAGCCAGTTCTCCAAGGGACTGATCGGCACCACCGGCTGCGTCGGTGGCGAGGTTCAGACCCGGCTGCGCCTCGGTCAGTATGAGGAGGCAAAGAAGGCCGCCGGCGACTTTCAGGACATCTTCGGCAAAGAGAATTTCTTCTGCGAGATCATGGACCACGGCATCGACATCGAACGCCGCACTATGACCGACCTGCTCAAGCTGGCCAAGGAACTTGACCTTCCGCTGCTGGCCACCAACGACTTGCACTACACCCACGCGCACGATGCGACAGCCCACGCAGCGCTGCTCTGCGTACAGTCGGCATCCACTTTGGACGACCCGAACCGGTTCAAGTTCGACTCTAACGAGTTCTACCTGAAGACCGCGGCGCAGATGCGGCATATGTTTCGGGACCACCCCGAATCCTGCGACAACACGCTGCTCATCGCCGAGCGCTGCGAGGTGGAATTCAACACCAAAGCCAACTACATGCCCCGCTTTCCCTGCCCGGAGGGCGAGAACGAGGAAAGCTGGTTCATCAAGGAGAACGAGATCGGGTTGGCCAAACGCTACCCGAAGGGCATCCCCGATGACGTGCGCAAGCGCGCGGACTACGAAATCGGCATCATCGTGCAGATGGGCTTTCCCGGCTACTTTCTCGTCGTCGCCGACTTCATCATGTGGTCCAAGCAGCAGGGCATCCGCGTCGGTCCCGGTCGCGGCTCGGGCGCCGGCTCGATGGTCGCCTACGCGATGGGCATCACCGACCTCGACCCGCTCGTGCACGGACTCATCTTCGAACGGTTCCTCAACCCCGACCGCGTCTCCATGCCCGACTTCGACGTCGACTTCGACGAGCGTCGCCGCGGTGAGGTCATCAAGTACGTCACCGAGAAGTACGGCGAGGAACGCGTCGCCCAGATCGTCACCTACGGCACGATCAAGGCCAAGCAGGCCCTGAAAGACGCCTCGCGCGTGCTCGGCTTTCCGTTCGGAATGGGCGACAAACTCACCAAGGCCATGCCGCCGGCCATCATGGGCAAAGACGTGCCGCTGACTGGCATGTTCGATAAGGACCACCCGCGCTACCGCGAAGCGGCTGATTTTCGGGCCGTGATTGAAAGCGATCCAGAGGCCCGCACCGTCTTCGACACCGCGCTCGGCCTGGAAAACCTCAAACGCCAGTGGGGTGTGCACGCGGCCGGAGTGATCATGTCGAGCGACCCCCTGATCGACATTATTCCGATCATGAAGCGTGAAGCGGATGGCCAGGTCGTCACGCAGTTCGATTACCCGGCTTCCGAAGCCCTCGGACTGATCAAGATGGACTTTTTGGGGCTGCGCAACCTCACCATTATCGACGACACCCTCGACAATATCGCCGTGAACCGCGGCCACCGGCCCGTACTCGAAGACCTCGGCCTCGAAGACCCCGCCGCCTACGAACTGCTCGCCCGCGGCGACACGCTCGGTGTGTTCCAGCTCGACGGCGGCCCGATGCGGGCCCTGTTGCGGCTCATGAAACCCGACAACTTCGAGGACATCTCGGCCGTCATCGCGCTGTACCGCCCAGGGCCCATGGGCGCCAACTCGCACACCAACTACGCGCTGCGCAAAACCGGCGTGCAGGAGATCATCCCGATTCACAAGGAGCTCGAAGAGCCCCTCAAGGACGTCATCGGCACCACCTACGGCCTGATCGTGTACCAGGAGCAGGTTATGTCGATCGCGCAGGTGCTCGCTGGCTTCACGCTCGGTGAAGCCGATCTGTTGCGCCGGGCCATGGGTAAGAAAAAGAAGTCCGAGCTGGACAAGCAGTTCGAGGGCTTCTCCAAGGGCATGCAAGACCGCGGCTATTCCATGGATGCCGTCACCACGGTCTGGAATATTCTGCTGCCGTTCTCCGACTATGCCTTCAACAAGGCGCACTCGGCCGCGTACGGCGTGCTCTCCTATTGGACCGCCTACCTCAAGGCCGTCTACCCGGCCGAGTACATGGCGGCCCTGCTCACGAGCGTCGGCGACTCCCGGGACAAGCTCGCGCTGTACCTCAACGAGTGCCGCCGCATGGGCATCCAGGTGCTAGCGCCCGACGTGAACGAGTCGATCGGATTCTTTGCGGCGGTGGGTACGGACATCCGTTTTGGTCTGGGTGCTGTGCGTAACGTCGGTTTCAACGTGGTGGAGGCCATTCGCGGCGCCCGCGAGGAGAAGGGGCGCTTCGAATCGTTCCACGACTTTCTGCGCAAGGTGCCGCTGCCGGTGGCCAATAAGCGCACGATTGAATCATTGGTCAAGGCCGGGGCATTCGACTCGCTCGGCGCCACCCGTCGGGGCATGGTCGAGATTCACGAGTCGGCCGTCGAGTCGGCCGTCAAGATCAAGCGTGAAGAGAGCAACGGCAATATCGGGTTTGACTTTGACAGCCTGTTCGACGAGCCGCAGGACACCGAACAGGTGCCAGACCGGCCGGAGTGGAGCAAGAAAGAGAAACTCGCCTACGAACGTGACATGCTCGGACTGTACGTGTCCGACCATCCGCTCGCCGGGCTGGAGATACCGCTCGCCAAGCACGCCAGCACCACGATCGCCGACCTGATCGCGTCGGAGTCGACAGAGGACGGCGACACGGTGACCGTGGCTGGCCTGATTACGAGCGTGCAGCATCGCATCGCGAAGAAGTCGGGCAACCAGTACGGCATGATTCAGGTCGAGGACTTCGGCGGCGAGATCACCGCGATGTTCATGGGCAAGGCCTATCTGGAGTTCGCGCCGGAGCTGATCAGCGACTCGGTCGTCGTGGTGCGCGGTCGGGTAAGCCTGCGCGACGACGGCATGAACCTGCACGCCTTCAGCGTGTTCCAGCCCGAACTCGGCCAAGGTTCGGACCAGAGCATGGTCGCGATCACGGTGGGGGAGGCGCGGGCGACGACCGACACGGTGAGCGCGCTCGGCGAGATTCTCCAGCGCCACGCCGGCGACGCCGAGGTGCGTCTCAAACTGGTCAAGGGTGATGTGGCGCGGGTGTTCGAGTTGCCGCACCGGGTGAAGGTGAGCGCGGACCTGTTCGGCGAGCTGAAGAGCATCCTCGGGCCCAACTGCCTGACCTGACCCGGTTTACTGGGCTGCAGATGACTGACAGGATGCCCGCTTAGGCTGAATACATGCACAAGCGAGAGCCGATCTACTCGACCGCTATCAGCGCCGGACGCGCCCTGTTCGGCGTGCTCCGGGTACGCCAGAACGTGACCGGGCTGGAACAACTGCCCGCCACCGGCGGCGCCGTGCTCGCGATCACCCACTTCGGCTACCTGGACTTCGCCCTGGTCGAGTGGGTCACCTGGCTGCACAATCGCCGACACATCCGCTTCATGGCCAAGAAGGGCGCCTTCGACCAGCCGCTGGTTGGGCGGCTGCTGCGTGGTATGAAGCACATCTCCGTCGATATGGAGAGCGGCGGCGAGGCTTATGGGCAGGCCGTGACCGCGCTCCGCGAGGGCGAATTGCTCGGCGTGTTTCCCGAGGGCGGCGTCAACGCCTCGTTCACGGTGCGCCAGCTGAAGACCGGCGCGGTGCGCATGGCCCAGGCCGCGAACGTACCGATCATCCCGGTGGCCGTGTGGGGTGGTCATCGCCTGATGACCAAGAACCACCGCTCGACGCTGCGGGAACGGGTCGGCGTTCCGGTCAGCATCCGCTTCGGCACGCCGTTTCAAACGGATACTGCCGGCCAAGACGGTGACGCAGCGGTCGCCACCCTTCGGCTCCACGCGGCCCTGCAGTCCCTGGTCGATGCCGTGCAGTCGGAGTATGCGGTGCCGGGCTCTGGCCAGTGGTGGCAGCCCGCGCACCTCGGCGGAACCGCGCCGACCCCGGCCGAGGCTGCCATTGTCGAAGCCGAACGTCGTCGTCGCAAAGCCGCCGCAAAGTTAGCCGCCCAGAAGTAGCAGCGCGGCTCGACCAGGCCCGGACCAAGGGTGCCCGCGCTGGCGGGTACGGCCGCTACCCACAGGGCACCATGGCCGCTTTAGACGGCGGCGCCCGGTACTCGGTAGGTGCGCTCGTGGTAGAGCAGGGCCTCATCGTCGGTGCCCATGCCGCCGCCCTCGATCTGCACCACCACCACGGCGTTATTGTGCACCGATACCCGTTCGACAATTCGGCCGATCATCCAGCTGGTCACCCCGGTCAACACGGGAAGCCCATAGGGCCCCGGCTCCCAGTGGTCACCGACGAAGCGTTCGGTATTTGGGCCGGCCAGTTTCTCGGCAATCGCCCGGTTCTGGGCCCCGAGCATGTGGATGACCACGCGCTCGGCCACAGCAATCGCAGCCCAGGAGCTGGCCGACCGGGCCATATTGAAGGTCGCCAGCGGCGGAACGGCCGAGAGTGAGGCGAGGGAGGTGGCGGTGAAGCCGACCGGACTACCGTCGGGCGCGAGCGTCGTGACTGCGGCGACCCCGGCGGCATGACGGCGGAACGCGTGCTTGAATGCCGCCAGGTCATCGGGAGCATTCGGGTCAGCTGCAAGCGGCGGGCCGGCGGGCAGAGTAATAGCGGCTTCACTAATGACTTGGGGTTCAACGTTGCTTTGCATACTCAACCAACAATCTGTTTCACCTTCAGCCTATTCCCGGGCACGGAGTGTCACGGCGTGTTCGGCAGTCCGAGCTGCTGCGCCGGTCGGCGCGCAGCGTTCACGGATAGGCTGGGACACGATGATCCAGACTATTGACCTTCGCGGCACAGAGCCGACCCCCGCCGACCTCCTGGCGTCCGTACCCCGCGCGCTGACCAGTGTCGCCGTCGCCGCCGATATCGCTGCCGAGCTCATTGCCGACGTGCGCGAGCGCGGCGAGGCTGCCCTGCTCGACCAGGCTGAACGTCTCGACCGGGTGCGCCCCGAGCAGGTGCGCGTTCCGGCCAGCCACATTGCCGACGCCATCGCCGGGCTCGACCCGGCCGTGCGCACCGCCATCACCGAGACCATCCGCCGGGTTCGCCTGGCCAGCGCCGCCCAGGTGCCCCCGCACGTGACCACCACGATCGAGGCCGGCGCCACCGTCACTCAACGCTGGCAGCCGGTGAACCGGGTCGGCCTCTACGTTCCCGGCGGCAAGGCGGTCTATCCGTCCAGCGTCGTGATGAACGTCGTACCGGCGCAGGTCTCCGGCGTGCGCTCGATCGCGCTCGCATCGCCGCCGCAAAGCCACTTCGACGGCCGCGTGCACCCGACCATCCTCGCCGTCGCCTCGCTCCTTGGCGTCGATGAGATCTACGCCATGGGCGGCGCGGGCGCGATCGGCGCCCTCGCCTACGGCGTCGAAGACATCGGCCTCGACCCGGTGCAGATCGTCACCGGACCGGGCAACGTCTACGTTGCCGCCGCCAAACGCCTCATTCGCGGCCAGGCTGGGATCGATTCCGAAGCTGGCCCCACCGATATTCTCGTGATAGCGGATGCCGCCGCCGACCCGCTGCTCGTCGCCGCCGACCTGGTCAGCCAGGCCGAGCACGACGAGCTCGCCGCGGCGGTGCTCGTGACCGACTCGTTTGACCTCGCCGAGGCCGTGGCGGCGCGCCTCGCCGTGCTGGCAGCATCCACTACCCACAGCGAACGGGTTCGTGCTGCGCTCGGCGGCCGCCAGTCGGCGATCGTGCTCGTCGACAACCTGCAGATCGCGGCCGCGTTCAGCAACGCCTTCGGGCCGGAACACCTCGAAATTCAGACCGGCGACCCCGATGCCGTGCTGGCCGAGATTGAAAACGCCGGAGCAATCTTTCTTGGCCCGTATTCGCCGGTCAGCCTCGGCGACTACGTCGCCGGATCCAACCACGTGCTGCCCACCGGGGGACAGGCGCGGTTCTCATCCGCACTCGGCGCCTACACGTTTCTCCGGCCGCAGCAGGTCGTTCGCTACAGCCGCGAAGCCTTGCAGGGCGTCGCCGGTCACATTGCGGCGCTCTCCAACGCCGAGGCGCTCCCCGCGCACGGCGACGCCGTGACCGCGCGGTTCGCTCCCCAGTAGGCCCCGTCGCGCGAGAGCGGCCTGCTCTCGCGGAGCAGCGGAGCAGCGGGGGAGGCCGGGACCGGTAGACTGACAGCACAATGTTTTGCCCGTTCTGTCGTCACCCCGATTCCCGAGTCATTGACTCGCGCACGAGCGACGACGGCCTTTCGATTCGTCGTCGTCGTCAGTGCCCCGAATGCGGTCGCCGCTTCAGTACCACCGAAACAGCGAGCCTGAACATTATCAAGCGCAGTGGCGTGGTCGAGCCGTTCAGCCGCGAGAAGATCGTCACCGGCGTGCGCAAGGCCTGCCAAGGCAGACCGGTCACCGACTCCGACCTGGCCATGCTCGCCCAGAAGGTTGAAGAGACGATTCGGCAGACCGGAGCGGCACAGATCGAGGCCAACGACATCGGTCTGGCCATCCTCCCGCCGCTACGCGACCTCGACGAGGTCGCGTACTTGCGCTTCGCGAGTGTGTATCAGAGCTTTGATTCTCTCGACGACTTCGAAAGCGCCATCGCGCAGCTGCGCACGGAGCACAAGGCCGCTCAGGCCAGCAAACGAGCGCAACCAGCGGATGCTGCCGGCGCCGCGGCCGCGTCAGCGGAGTCCACGTCCACCAGTTCCACTAAACCGTAGGCGTAAGGTCCAGGGCGCGATGTATCCACTTTTCTTCAAATTCGTGCTCACCAGGATGGACCCCGAGCGCGCCCACCACCTCGCGTTCATCGTCATCCGTCACCTGCCGAGCCTCGGAATCGGCCGCCTCGTGCACCGTTTCACCCGGCCGCGCACCGACCTCGGCGTCGACACCCTCGGCCTGCACTTCGACTCACCGTTCGGCGTCGCCGCCGGGTTCGACAAAGACGGCGAGGCCGTCATCGGACTCGGCCAGCTCGGATTCGGGCATGTCGAGGTCGGCACCCTCACCGCGCTCGCCCAGCCCGGCAACCCGACCCCACGACTCTTTCGGTTGGTGGCCGACCGCGCCGTCATTAACCGCATGGGCTTCAACAACCACGGCGCCGCGGCCGCTGTCGATCGACTCGCGTGCGTGCGTGCCGTGCCGGGGCGCCCCGTGCTCGGCATCAACATCGGCAAGAGCCGTGTCACCGCCGTCGAGAATGCGACGGCCGACTACCTACAGAGCGCTAAAACCCTCGCCGCTCTCGCCGACTATCTCGTCGTCAACGTCAGCTCGCCCAACACTCCAGGCCTGCGCGGCCTGCAAGAGCTTGACCAGCTCGCCCCGCTTCTGACCGCGGTCAAACAGGCTGCCGGCGATACCCCGCTGCTCGTGAAGATCGCCCCCGATCTGGCGGATGCCGAGGTCGCCCGCATCGCCAGCCTCGCCGTCGAACTGGGCCTCGACGGAATCATCGCCACCAACACCACGATTGCCCGCACCGGCTTGAAAACGGATGCGGCGACCGTTGACGCAGCCGGAGCCGGCGGCCTGTCTGGCGCCCCGCTGGGGGCCCGCTCCCTCGCCATCCTGCACCAGATTCGCGCTGTCGTGCCGGCCGGGTTCTGTGTCATCTCGGTTGGCGGCGTCGACACGGCAGCCCAGGTCGCCGAGCGTCTCGCCGCCGGAGCCACCCTCGTGCAGGGCTACACCGCGTTCCTCTACCGCGGTCCGCTCTGGGCTCGCCAGATCAACCGCGGCCTCGACCGCCTGCTGGCGCCGACGGGCTGAGCGGCCGGGCCGGTGCGGCGTAGAACCGGGCTGGCGGAGGCAACCCTTCTTTTTTAGACATCCGTTCGAAACAAAGTCGAACTCGAATCGATATCTGCCCCGCCTAAACTGCGATTTCTGGTGCTGTTCTGCCCAGGAAATTCATGATCCACAGCGTCTGTACCACCGCAGCGCCCTTGCACCCTCGAGAGGAATCCCGCAATGACACCATCCAGAGGCTTTTCCACCCATAATCGAGCGGTTGTCCGGGTGGTCAAGGGCGTCGTCGCCGCCGCCGTGCTGGCCTTGGCACTGACGGCCTGCGCGGGCAGCGATACCCCGGATGCCGCGGGTACGGCCGGGGAGGGTGCCTCCTTCGGTGACGCGAGCATCCAGTTCAGCTGGATCAAGAACGCCGAGTTCATGGGCGAATACCTCGCCGATCAGAACGGTTACTTCGCCGAGGCCGGTTTCGATGCCGTGGACATGATCGAGGGTCCGGCGTCCATTGAAGCTGCCGTCATCTCGGGCAACGTCGACGTCGGCATCGGCAACGCCATCTCCACCGGAACGATCATCGCCAACGAGGGCGCTCCGCTGAAGATCATCGGCGCCACGTACCAGAAGAACCCGTTCACGATTCTTTCGCTCGCCGACAAGGGCAATATCGCCGGTCTCGACGACCTGAAGGGCAAGACCATCGGCGTACAGGCGAGCAACCTGAGCCTGTGGGAAGCCTTCCTCGAAATCAACGACATCGACGAGGATTCCCTGACCACCCTTCCGGTGCAGTACGACCCGACCCCGCTGTTCAACGGTGAGGTCGACGGTTGGTTCTCCTACCTGACCAACGAGTCCATCGACGCCGAGCTCCTCGGGCTCGACCCGGTCAACCTGCCGCTGGCCGACTTCGGCCTGCCGTTCGTCGCCGAAACCCTCACCGTGACCGACGACGCGATCAAGAACGACCGGGAGAAGCTCAAGGCCCTGCTGGTCGCCGAGATCCGTGGCTGGACCGACGCTATCAACGACCCGGCCGCCGCGGCGAAACTCACCGTCGACACCTACGGGCCGACCTTCGATCTCACCATCGAGAAGGAAACCCGCCAGGCCGAGATTCAGTCCACCGGCCTCGTGGTGAGCGCAGACACCCTGGCCAACGGGCTGTTCACGATCAGCTCTGAGCTGCAACAGCAGAGCATCGACACGCTCGAAGCGACCGGCCTGACGATCACGGCGAGCCAGTTGTTCGATCTCACCCTGCTCGCCGAGGTCTACGCCGAGAACCCCGACCTGCTCGCGTACAGCAAGTAGCAGCCCGGTCGGCCCGCTTGCGGGGCGCGTCAGCGTTCCGCAAGCCGGTCTGACCGGAACGTAAAATGTGCACCGGACGAGAACCAATCGCTGCAGCCGCTAAGGAGTAAGAAGACGTGAGTAGTACTGATGCCGGTGTTCGTGATTCAGCGGTCCGCGCCGAGGCGGAGGCGGCCGCTTCGGGAACCGGCCTGCATATCTCCCAGTTGCACAAGGTCTTCGCCGCCGGGCGCAAAAAGGTCGTCGCCCTCGACAATGCCAACCTGCACACCGACAAGGGCAGTTTTCTCTCCCTGCTCGGGCCGTCCGGGTGTGGAAAATCCACCATTCTGCGCATCCTCGCCGGGCTCGATCAGCCAACGAGCGGCACAACCAGGGTAGACGGCAAGAGCCCGCAGGAGCTGCGTGGCGGGCACCAGCTCGGCATCGCCTTCCAGGATTCCGCCCTCCTGCCCTGGCGCAGCGTGCGCTCGAATATCCGTCTGCCGTTCGAAGTGGCGCGCATTCCCGTCGACGATGCCTACATCGACGAACTGATTGCCCTCGTCGGACTGCAGGGCTTTGAGAAGGCCAAGCCCGCGCAGCTCTCCGGCGGCATGAAGCAGCGCGTGTCCATCGCCCGGTCGCTTGTACTCAAACCCTCGGTGCTGCTACTCGACGAACCCTTCGGGGCCCTCGACGACATGACCAGGCAGCGTCTCAACCTTGAGCTGCTGCGCATCTGGACCCAGAAGCCGGCCACCACGCTCATGGTCACCCACGGCATCGCCGAGGCGATCTTCCTCTCCGACCACGTCGCGGTAATGAGCGCACGTCCCGGTCGGGTCAAGGAAGTCATCGACATCGACCTGCCCCGGCCCCGGTTGCCGGAGATGATGCGTTCGCCCGAGTTTCACTCCCTGCACGACCGTGCATCCGACCTGCTGTTTAGCGATGCCGCCGTGCAGGGCGACGACCAGTGATTCGAAGTTCGCTGCGCGCCCTGCCCGCCTGGGCGACTGGGCTGATCGGGGTCGCCGGCGTTGTCGCACTGTGGTGGATCAGCGCCGTCACTGTCTTGGCCGAGGTCGGCTCGATGCCGGGCGGCGCGGTGCCGACCCCGCTCGATGTGCTCCACCAACTGCTCAGCGATGGGCCGGCCTTCTATCTGCCGCACGTCAGCGTCACCGTGCTCGAAGCGCTCATCGGCTTCGCCTGGGGCAACGGGCTCGCCCTGGCCCTCGCCGGCCTCGTGCTGCTACTGCCGCGTATCGAGAAGATCGCCATGCAGATCGCCGTGATCACCTACTGCATCCCGATCGTCGCCATCGGCCCGATCGCCTACATCGTGATCGGCGCGCCGAGCGCCGGCGACCCGGCGGGAACGGCGGTTTTTCTCGCGGCCATATCCGTGTTCTTCACGACCGTGATCGGTTCCCTGGTCGGTCTCAAGGCAGCGGATGCCGCGAGCCTCGACCTCATCACCGTGTACGGCGGCAGCAGATTCACGCAGCTGCGCAAGGTGCGCCTGATCGCGGGGCTGCCCAGTGTGCTGACGGCGCTGCAGATCGCCGCGCCGGCCGCCTTCATCGGGGCGATCCTGGGGGAGTACCTCGGCGGGGTCAGCCGCGGCCTCGGCATCGCCATGCTCGTGGCCGGTTCAACGGCCAACGTCGACCGGGTGTGGAGCCTCGCGCTCGTCGCAGGAGTCACCGCGGGGCTCGGCTACGCGATTTTCGCCGTCATAGTGCGTTTCGCCACGCCGTGGACGACCGGACGGAGCAGTCGATGAGCTTCGCACGAGTCGCAGTCACGACCGTACTGCGCGGACTGCTGACCGGGCTCGTCACCCTCATTCTCGTGCTGCTCGCCTGGCAGGCACTGCTCCTCGTGCTGGACATTTCGCCCTTCCTCGCCAAGGGACCCCTCGACGTCTGGACCTGGCTCGTTACCGTTCCCGAGGCCGCCGATAATCGGGCCCTCATTCTGGGCAACCTCGTGGTGACCCTGAGCGACGCCTTTCTCGGGTTCGTCGCCGGGCTCACCTGTGCCCTGCTGCTCGCGGTCGTGTTCACCCTGTCGCGGGGTATCGAGCATGCCCTCATGCCCATCGCCCTGCTGCTGCGGTCGGTGCCGCTAGTGGCCCTCGTGCCGATCATCAGCCTCATCACCGGGCGCGGACTCACCACCGCGGTCGTGATGGGTGCCATCGTCGTTCTGTTCCCCGCCCTCGTGAACATCGCCTTCGGTCTGCGGTCCTCCTCACCACAGATCAGCGATGTGATCACGGTCTACGGCGGCAGCGCCGTCACGGCCCTGCGCAAGGTGGCATTGCCGAGCTCCCTGCCCTCGTTCTTCGCCGCGGTGAAGATCTCGGTGCCCGGCGCTATCACCGGGGCACTCTTGGCCGAGTGGTTGACCACCGGCCAGGGCCTCGGCAACTCGATCGTCGCCGCTGTCGCCAAGGTGCAGAATTCCGAGGTGTGGGCCTCGGTCGTGGTGATCACCATCGTCTCGCTCGCCCTCTACGGCCTGGCCCAGGTCGTCGAGAACCTGGTGCTGCGCCGCATGAGCATGGAGCAGAGCACCACGGGGTAACCCAACGCGATCACAATCGCTGGTTGTGTCAAAGCCGCTCAGATCAGGCCGGGCTCAAATCAGGCCGTGCTCGGCCAACTGGCTGGACAGGCTGGACCCGTCGGGGCCGTACACCCAGGGGGCCTCAGGGCCGCCCTCGATGAGCACGGCGTCGCGGGAACGGCCGCCGGCGAGCACGGCCTCGCTCGCAGAGAGCTGGCGAATGGCCACGGCGGCGACGCTTCCGGGGTAGTCGCGTTGAAAGTCGCTGTAGATGGCTTCGTCGTGCTGGCCGTCGTCACCGATCAGAATCCAGCGGATTTGCGGAAACTGTTCGGCGAGCCGCCGCAGGTTGTCGCGTTTGTGGGCACTCCCGCTGCGGAACCAGCGGTCGTGCGTCGGGCCCCAGTCTGTCAGGAGCAGTGCCCCGGCCGGGTACAGGTTGCGGGAGAGAAAACGGGACAGGGTCGGTGCCACGTTCCAGGCTCCGGTCGAGAGATAGATGACCGGAGCACCCGGGGTGAACGACGCGAGCCGTTCCAGAAAGACCGCCATCCCTGGGGTCGGCACCCGGGCATGCTCGTCGAGCACAAACGTGTTCCAGGCTGCCAGTAGGGGGCGGGGGAGGGTTGTGACCATGACGGTGTCGTCGACATCAGAAACGACACCGTAGCCGACCGTTGGGGCAACGATGAAGATGGGGGCGTGCTGAACGTCGGAGAATTCGGTGTGCAGTCGGGCGACGTGCCATCCCGGGGGCAATGACACGGGCACCACGGTGTCGACGACCCCGCCCCGGTCGGCCTGCACGTGATGGGTCTGGCCATCGATCTCGATCGTGACCGTGACGTCATTGACCGGAACGCTTGTGAAGCTGCGCCAGCCTCGAATTCCGGCGTCGCGGCCATCCGCTCTCGGACGTTTTTGCCGTTTTTCCGGCTTGTCCGGCTTGGCCAGCAGAACGCGGCAGAGAATGCGCACCCACCCGGTGGAGCCATAGCCGGAATACGGAATAACGGTCGGTCGGTAGCCGCGGCGACGGGCGGAGTGTTCCCGCCGATCGTGCAGCCAATCCTCGATCCGGGCGGCACGGTGCATGATTCGCACGGGACTGGTCGCGTTCGGCGTGTTGTCTCGGGACTCTGGCACTCCCTCATTCTGCCATGCTTGCTGTGCATCCCCCGATCAGAGATGTATAAATGGGGTTTTACCCCGTATGATGTTGACTTATCTTCAAGGGGGATAAATGCCGCTTAATGGCCTATTGGGTGAAGACGCTGGCGCCGCACCACAGCAGGTGCGCGCTGAGCCGATTCAGCAGCGCAGCGCAGCACGGTTGTCCGGTTTGCTCGATGCCGCAGCTGCGGTCGTGGACGAGGTCGGTTTCGACCGCATCACGACGGCGATGATCGCTGAGCGTGCCGGTGCGTCGATCGGTACGGTCTACCGCTATTACCCCGACCGGGTGGCTGTTCTGCATGCCCTGCACGAGCGTGCCGTCGTGCGTTTTCGGCAGCGCGTCGTCGACGAGCTCGGTGCAAGCACCCTTACCACCTGGTGGGACGCTGTGGACTGTGTCGTCACGGCCTTCGTCGGTCTGTACCGTTCAGAGCCCGGCTTTCGCATCGTCAACTTCGATGACCGAGACGGTGCTCCGGCAGCGGATGCCGCGGCCGACGTTGATTTCTTCGCCCGCCGCCTGGCTGATGTGCTCGTGAACGAGTTCAATCTGCCCGCCGGCCCGGAGCTCATCTTTCGCCTCGAAGTCGCCGTCGAAATGGCCGACGCACTATTGGCACGTGCTTTCCACAGCGAGCCGCTCGGTGAAGAACGGTTTATCGCCGAGTGTCGGCTGGTGCTGCGCGAGTACCTCGACCGCTATTACAGCCCGCGGGCGCTCAGCCTCCTCGCCGCTGCGTCGTAGCCTCTGCTCGTCATAGCGGCTCTGCGTCGATTTGCCGATGCATTGCTCGGTAGGGTGGTCGGAATTTGAGGCAGTGGGTTGCCTGTTCGCTCCGGGATGAATTCTTTTTGCGCAATCTGTTTTGCCTGTCGCGTAGAAAAGTGGTTGGGTTAGCATCTGGTTTGTCTGACCCGACTTGATGCGAGGAGCGAGCCACCACGATGATTGAATTCCACTCGGTGACCAAACGGTTCCCCGACGGCACGGTTGCCGTCGATGGCTTCAGCCTCGTGCTGCCCTCACGCAAAACCACCGTTCTGGTCGGAACCTCGGGGTCAGGAAAGACAACGCTGCTGCGCATGATCAACCGGATGGTCGACCCGACGAGCGGGTCTATCGAGATTGACGGGGCCGATATAGGCACACTCGAACCGGTCAAACTGCGGCGTGGGATCGGCTACGTCATGCAGAACTCGGGGCTGCTTCCCCATCGCAAGGTCATCGACAACGTCGCCACCGTGCCGATGCTATCGGGGATTCCCAAGAAGAGAGCCCGCACCGAGGCGCTGCAGTTACTCGACACGGTCGGTCTTGATCGATCGCTTGCCAACCGGTACCCGAGTCAGCTCTCCGGCGGCCAGCAGCAACGAGTCGGAGTGGCGCGCGGCCTCGCGGTCAATCCCAACATTCTGCTCATGGATGAGCCCTTCGGCGCCGTTGACCCCATTGTGCGGGCGGAACTGCAGCAGGAGTTGCTGCGCCTGCAGCGGGAACTCGGAAAAACGGTCGTGTTTGTGACGCATGACATTGACGAGGCCTTTTTGCTCGGCGACCAGGTGGTGATCCTGCGTACCGGCGGGCTGATCGCCCAGGTGGGGTCCCCGGCGGAGATCCTGGCCAATCCGGCAGACGATTTTGTGGCCACCTTTGTCGGTGCAGATCGCGGCAAACGCGTGCTGCACCTCGAGTCCCACTCGGACGGCGACGTGCTTGTCGACGCCGATGGACGGCTCGCCGGCGTACTCGCGGGTGGAACGTCCCCGAGTGCCGCCGCTGGAGCAAAGGCCGCGCCCGAAGAAAAGGCCGCCCCCGAAGTAAAGGCCGGCCCGTTCGCGGGATCGGGTGCCCCGGCGCAGGGTGGGGATCCCCGGTGACCTGGATATGGTCAAACCTGGACCTCATCTGGGATCGCACTCTCGATCACGTCGTGCTGAGCGTTCCGCCCATCATCCTCAGTTTTCTCCTGGCTGTTCCCCTCGGCTGGCTGGCATACCGCTTCCGCGTTGGGCGCGGCATCATTCTCTCGGGCGTAGGCCTGCTGTACGCCGTACCCTCGCTCCCACTCTTCATTGTGCTTCCTTTCATCGTGGGAACGACCGTTCGTTCGCCGCTCAATCTCATCATCGCCCTGACGCTCTACGGTGTGGCGCTCATGGTGCGAGTGGTGGCCGATGGTCTCGCCTCCGTCGACCGGAACGTTCGACAGTCCGCGATGGCGGTGGGCTTCTCCGAGTGGACTCAGTTCTGGCGGGTGGAGTTTCCACTCGCGGGTCCGGTCCTGCTGGCCGGGTTGCGGGTCGTCGCAGTGAGTACGGTCAGTCTCGCTACGGTGGGCGCTGTCATTGGTGCCCAGAGCCTGGGCAGTCTGTTCACCGACGGTTTTCAGCGTGGCATCCAGGCGGAAATCATTGCCGGGATTATCGCCACGGTCGTACTCGCCCTGGCACTGGATGGGGCTCTCGTTCTTCTCGGTCGCCTTCTCATGCCGTGGACGAGATCTGCGCCATCGGCGGCGCGCGCGCCGATGCGCTCTGACAAGGAGGCGGTGGCATGAACTTCTTTGCAGATGCAGTCGCGTGGCTGTTCGATCCGACCAACTATGTGGGATCGAATGCCATCGGCATCCGGGTATTGGAACACCTGGGCTTTACTTTGCTCACACTTGTCTTTGCGTCCGTCATCGCCATACCGCTGGGCTTCTTCATTGGACACACCGGACGCGGGCGTGGCTTGGCTGTCGGAACTGCAGGCGCTTTCCGTTCCATTCCGACCCTGGGGTTGCTCACGCTTGTCGCTCTGTCGGTGGGAATCGGTCTGACCGCACCCTACGCGGCCCTCACGGTGCTCGCGATCCCACCCATTCTCGCGGGGGCATACACCGGCTTTGAAGCGATTGATCGCGCGACCATCGATGCCGCCAGAGCCGTGGGGATGTCGGAGGGGCAGATTGTGCGCAAAGTGGAGCTTCCGCTCAGCCTTCCCCTCTTGATGGGTGGGTTGCGCTCGGCCACGCTGCAAATCGTGGCCACCGCCACACTCGCTGCCTACGTGGCCGACATCGGACTGGGCCGCTTCCTGTTTACGGGGTTGAAAAATCTCGATTATGCGCAGATGCTGGGCGGGTCCATTCTCGTTATTCTGCTCGCGCTGCTGCTTGAGGGCATCTTTACGGTGCTTCAGAAATTGGTTGTTCCCCGCGGAGTTGCGGCCGGACGCCCCACAGACATCTGGGCCGGTTTCACCAAGCTGGCCCGGTGATGGAATTCGCCATCATGAAAGGAAAACGCATGTTCACAGCAAAAAAAGGCCGACTCACGCTCATCAGTGTGGTCGCGGTTGGGGCCGCAGTAGCCCTCGCAGGGTGCGCGTCCGGTGATCCCCTGGGCAGTGGAAGTGGCGCCACAAGCGCTGCCGACACGCTCGTTGTGGGTTCTCAGGACTACTACTCCAATGAGATCATCGCCGAGATCTACTCGCAGGCATTAGAGGCCAACGGTTTCACCGTCGACCGCACGTTCCGGATAGGCCAGCGCGAGGTGTACCTGCCCGAGCTGGAAGCAGGCGGCGTCGATGTATTCCCCGAATACACCGGTAGCCTGCTGCAGGCACTCGAACCGAACGCTGTTGGTGGCACGAGCGACGCGATCTACACTGAGCTTCAAGCGGCGCTTCCCTCCACCCTGCGCGTGCTGGACAAAGCGGCGGCCTCAGACCAGAATTCTTGGACCGTAACCCAAGCCTTCGCGGAAAAATACAACCTAACGGACATCGCGTCACTGAAGAATGTCACCGAACCGCTCATGGTTGGTGGCACCTCTGTGCTGGAGACACGTCCGTATGGGCCGGCCGCCCTCAAGGCGAAGTACGGCATCGAAACCGCCGGTTTCACCCCGATTGAGGATGGTGGTGGCCCGCTGACCGTTAAGGCTCTTGTTGACAACGCGATTCAGCTGACAAATATTTATACGGCAAGCCCCAACATCAAGTCAGACAAGCTCGTGGCGCTGAGCGACCCAGATGGTCTCTTCTTCGCGGACAACGTCGTGCCTTTGGTTTCCGAAAAGGTCACCGACAAGGCCGCGTCGGTACTGAACAAGATCAGTGCTGCCCTCAGCGCTGAGGACCTGGTGAGCCTCAACTCCGAGAGCGTCAATGACCAGAAGTCCGCTGAGGCCATCGCGGCGGCCTGGCTCGAAAAGGCAAACCTCTTCTAGCAGTATCGTTTCACCCAAAACCCTCATAACGTCCCTTCTTGGGCGGTGTGAGGGTTTTGTGCGTCTATGCCCGCAACAGCACGATGGCGGGGGCGAGGGCGAGCGCGATCGCGGTCACGAAGACGGCCATGGTGGCGAGGCGGGACAGGGGAAGAGCCTGGTTCATGAGCCGGTACACCCGCGGAGCGACGAGAGCGCGCTCCGGCGACGAGATCCATGGCTCGTCCGACTCGCCATCCGACGCTGCGGCGAGGACCTCCGGTTGTTGCCCCAGCCCCACGAGCGCGATAGCGGTAGCAAGTGTGCGGTCGTCCACGTCGCGGCGTGCGCGATCGTCCGCGATCATTTCAACCAAGAGCGCCACGGCATTTTCGGCGCGATTGGCGATGGGAAACCAGGGTAGGGCGCTGTGCCAACTCTTGAAGGCCAGTAACACCAGGTGATGCTGCTGAACCAGATGGGCTCGTTCGTGGGCGATCACCGCACGCACCTGGTCGGCGTCGAGCAGGCGGAGCAATCCCTTAGACAGCACCGTCGCGGAATGACCAGCACCGGGAAGGCAATAGGCGACCGGGGCAGGATGGTCGATGACGCGCATTCCCGGTTGGCCGTTCAGAGGATCGCTGAGCAGGGCGATGAGAGTGTAGTGGCGGCGTCGCTGTCGCTCGGCGCGCACGAAAGTGGCGAACAAATTCAACAGCAGGTGAGTGCTGAGCAGAATAGCTGCCCCGAGCGCGAGCACGTGGGTGAAACGCGTATCGGCCGGAAGAGTACCGGACCGCAGGCTGTCGCCGAGGAAGATGACGCTCTGTGGCAGAGCATTACCGAACGGAACAAGACCGTAGAGCAGCAGGGAGCCGATCATCGACATGCCACCGGACAGGGCGATGGTCTGCCAGAGCACGAGGGCGACGTCCGGGGAGCGCGCGGGCCAATCCGACCGGGCCAGCACCAACGGAAAAGGCCAAGCGAGAATCACGGCAATGACGCCAAGCAGGGCGGCGCTGATGATCACGGGTATCGCAGTTAAGGTCTGGCGGAGTTAGAGGTTGTCGGTCGTCGCAACGCCGAGGAGTTGGCGCAGTGTGTCCGCCTCCTGAGGGGTGACGCCTCCAATGAACCGCACGAGGGCCGCTTGGCGGTCCGGCACCTGCCCGAGTACCTCATGCATGAGCTCGGCCGTGTGGGTCGCACGGGTCATAACAGCGGTGTACGTGTGTGGGCGCACGCTGCGGTCGCGGGTGACGAAACCCTTTGTCTCAAGTCGAGACAACACCGTCAGAACGGTTGTGGTCGCCAGTGGCTTCGTGGGCTTGGTCGCAAGACCCGGGCGCATCAAAGAATCCTTGAGATCGTTGGCGGACAACGGTGTGGGGGAGTCCCACAGGACATCCATCAGAAGCCGCTCAAGCACGCCTAAATTTGCCATACGCAGCATCTTACGCGGTCGAACTGTAATTTCTACGTGTCGTAGAAAATTGCTGTCATACCCAGGTTTCTACACAGCGTAGAAGTGTAGGGTTCTACACAGCGTAGAAATTATGCGTGATGCGAATAAATGCTGGAGGGCATATGAACGAGTGGTTGGATCCGTTACTCCTCTCACGGTGGCAGTTCGGTCTTACGACCGTCTACCATTTCCTCTTCGTGCCTCTCACCATTGGCATGGTCCTCACGGTCGCCATCTTCCAGACGGCGTGGGTGCGCACCGACAAGGCCAAGTACTTGCAGCTGACGCACTTCTTCGGCAAAATCTTTCTGATCAACTTCGCCATGGGCGTCGTGACGGGAATCGTGCAGGAGTTTCAGTTCGGTATGAACTGGTCGGATTACTCGCGCTTCGTCGGTGACGTGTTCGGGGCCCCGCTCGCGTTCGAGGGCATCCTTGCCTTCTTCCTCGAGGCGACGTTCATCGGCCTGTGGATCTTTGGCTGGGACAAACTGCCGAAGAAGGTGCATCTCGCCACCATATGGCTCACCGTGATGGGCAGCATCACGTCGGCTTACTTCATCCTCGCGGCCAACGCCTTCATGCAGAACCCGATCGCGTATACCATCAACGCGGAGAAGGGCCGGGCCGAGCTGACTAGCATCGGGGAACTGCTCACCAACCCGATCGCACTGGCGGCGTTCCCGCACACCATCTTCGCGTGTTTCATGGTGTCGGCAGGCCTGATCATTTCGGTGGCGGCCTGGCATCTGGCACGTAACCAGCATTTTGAGACCATGCGCCCAGCTCTCAAATTCGGTCTGTGGATGATGGTCCTGGCCGGCATTGGTACAACTCTCGCCGGCGACCAGCTCAGCCTCGTGATGGGTGAGGTGCAGCCGATGAAAATGGCAGCCGCCGAGGCGCTATACCACACGGCCACCGGAGCCAACGCGTCGTTTTCCCTCTTTACACTCGGCACGCCCGACGGTGTGCACGAACTCTTCTCGATCCGCATCCCTTACCTGCTTTCGTTCCTCTCGACCCACACCTTCGACGGCACCGTGCAGGGCATTAACAACTTGCAGGCCCAGTACGTTTCGACGTACGGCCCCGGCGACTACACGCCCACCATCTGGATCACTTATTGGGCGTTCCGCTGGATGATCGCTCTCGGTCTCGTACACATGCTCGTGGCCGTCGTTGGGCTGTTTCTCACCCGCAAGGGACGGATGCCGAAGCAGAATTGGGTATGGAAGCTCGCTATTTGGAGCTTCCCCGCTTCGCTACTCGCGATGACGGTCGGCTGGGTATTCACCGAAATGGGCCGCCAGCCGTGGCTCGTGTTTGGTCTGCTGAGAACGCAGGACGGCGTTTCACCCGGCGTGACCGGCGTGGAAATTCTCATCTCCCTGATCGTCTTCACGGTGCTCTACGGCATTCTCGTGGTGGTCGAGTTCAAACTCATCCTGAAAGCCGTTCAGAAGGGGCCGGACGATGCTCCGGTTCTCGACGCCGAGTCCGGCGAAGTCAAGCACACCGCCACGGTCTATTAGGACGGGTCTAGGGGAATACAAAATGGATCTCACAATTCTTTGGTTCTGGATCATCGCTGTCATGTTCGTTGGGTACTTCGTGCTCGATGGATTCGATTTTGGGGTCGGCATGTCTCTTCCATTCCTGGGCCGGGACGACACCGATCGCCGTGTTCTCATCAACACCATCGGTCCGGTTTGGGACCTTAACGAGACCTGGGTGATCGTGGCTGGGGCGTCGTTGTTCGCGGCGTTCCCCGAATGGTACGCAACGATGTTCAGCGGTTTCTACCTCCCGCTCGTGCTTATTCTGGTGGCCCTGATCGTGCGCGGGGTGTCGTTTGAATACCGGCACCAACGCCCCGAATCTTCGTGGAAGAAATGGTTTGACGGCATGATTATCGTCGGATCGGCCGTTCCGGCATTGCTCTGGGGTGTGGCTTTCGCGAACATCGTGCGCGGCGTGAACCTCGACGTCAACCACAACTACACCGGTACCTTCTTTGACCTACTCAACCCGTATGCCCTGCTCGGTGGGGTCACCACTCTGCTGCTGTTCTTTGTGCACGGTGTGGTCTTCATCTCGCTCAAGACCGAGGGTGACATTAGACTGCGGGCACGCAAGCTCGCCACCAAAGCCGGCATCCTGATGATCGTTGTCGCGGCTACCTTCCTGGTGTGGACAATCTTTGCCTACGGCACCGTGGCATCCGCTCTTCTGGCCGCCGTGGCGGCTGGTGCACTGATCGCATCGTTCCTCGCCAACCTGCGCGGGGCCGAGCGGCTCGCATTCGGCTTGATGGCCGGCGCTATCGGGTTGGTCGTGCTGAGCCTGTTCGCTTCGCTGTTTCCCGAGGTCATGCCGGCGAGTAACGACCCAGCCAACAGCCTGACCATCGCCAACGCCTCCTCGTCGGCGTACACGCTGGGTGTGATGAGCTGGACGGCACTGATCGGAATGCCCGTCATTCTGCTCTATCAGGGTTGGACCTACTGGGTGTTTCGCAAGCGCATTGGTCGGGCCCATATTGAGGTCTCTGTTCACTAGATCGCCCCTGACGAGTACCCCGTTGACCAGCACACCCGTGACACGGGCTGTGGGAGAATAAGGCAGTGCGCCCCCTGGATCCTCGCCTTCTTCGTTATGCCTCAGCGGCGCGCCGGTTTCTTCTCATTGGCGCGCTGCTCGGGTTCGCACAAACCCTCGTTGTCGTCGCCTTCGCGTGGTTTCTTACCCGAGCAATCACCCTCCTCGTGGCGGGGGAGCCCCTCACTGAGATCGTACCCACGCTGGTCGCCCTAGCCGCGGTCATTGTGCTCCGGTCTCTGCTGATCTGGTTGCTGGAAGTCGCGGCCAACCGCGGTGCGGCGCAGGTAAAGAGTCAACTGCGCGCCAAGGTCATGGCCAAGCTCGCCGAGCGCGGCCCAGACTGGGTCGCCTCGCAGCAGAGTGCACGCCTGGCGACCGTTGTCACGACCGGCCTCGACGCACTCGACAACTACTTCGCGCGGTATCTGCCGCAGCTGTTGCTGACCGCGATCGCTACGCCGATTCTGATCGCGGTAATGCTCTGGCAAGACCTGCCCAGCGGCCTCACCGTCATCATCGTGATTCCGCTCATCCCCGTGTTCATGATTCTCATCGGCCGGGTCACCCAGTCGGTACAGCAGGACCAGTGGCAGGCACTGCAACGCCTCTCCACCGGGTTTCTCGACGTGGTCGGCGGCCTCGGCACCCTCAAGATCTACGGCCGGGAACGCCGTCAGTTTGATCGCATCCGTTCCACCACCGAGCAGTACCGCACCCGAACAATTAAGGTACTGCGGGTATCCTTTCTGAGCGGCTTCGTGCTCGAACTGGCCGCAAGTCTCTCGGTCGCTCTCATCGCCGTGTCGATTGGCCTGCGGCTCATCGACGGCGAGCTGCTGCTCGGCGTCGGGCTGTTCGTCCTGCTGCTGGCCCCCGAGGCGTTTCTCCCGGTGCGCCAGGTCGGAGCGCAATTTCACGCCGCGGCCGACGGCCTGGCCGCTGCCGAAGAGCTGTTCGCGATTCTCGACGACGACTTCAATAAAGCGGATGCCCCGGCGCCGGTCGATCCTGCGGCTGCGCCGGTCGCGCTGGGAGGCCTCGGTGCCGGCAAGCTGCGCCTGGTCGACGTGTCTATTCGGCGCGGCGACACCGTCGTGATCGACCGGATGGACGCCGAATTCGCCTCCGGGCAAATTAGCGTGCTGCGCGGCGTGAGCGGAGTCGGCAAGTCCACCCTCGTCGCCGCCCTGCTCGGCTTCGTACCCCTGACCGGTGCAGTGACGCTCGGCGGCGTTGCCGTGGCAGCCGGGCCGAGTCGGCCGTGGTTGGCCTGGGCCGGCCAGCGACCCGGCCTGGTCCGGGGAACGGTGGCCGAGAATGTGGCGCTGGGAGCGGCATCCGCTGGCCAGGGCACGCCCACCGGGACTCTGGTCGCTCAGGCCCTCGACTGGGCGGGGGCCGCTGAGGTTTCACCGGCCACGGTGCTCGGGGTCAACGGCGACGGGCTTTCGGGCGGGCAGGCGCAGCGCGTCGCCGCCGCGCGGGCGATCTACCGGGCCCTCGCGACCGAGTGCCAGGTCGTGATTCTGGACGAACCCAGCTCGGCGCTCGACGTCGACGCCGAGGCCGGCCTGCTCGCCGGGCTGCGCCGACTGGCCGATCAGGGCCGCGTCGTGATCGTGGTCAGCCACCGGCCGGGCGTCCTGGCCGCAGCTGACCATATGATTGAGCTGCAGGAGCTGATTCATGTCTGACCGGACGCCGACCCCGGCCGCGCGCGACGTACTGCGGCTCGCCCAGCCGCGCCCGCGCTGGTTCGCTCCAGGCCTGCTGGCCGGCGTGACGAGCGCCGTCATGGCGGTGGCGCTGCTGGCCTGCTCGGCCTGGCTCATTACCCGCGCCGCCGAAATGCCGTCCCTGGCCTATCTGGGCATGGCCGTCGTCGGCGTGCGTGCCTTCGCCATCTTTCGGTCCGTGTTTCGCTACCTGGAGCGCCTGACCAGCCACGATGCCGCATTCCGGCAACTCGCCGAACTACGCCTGGGCATCTTTCGTCGTATCGTTCCGGTCGCCCCGGCCGGCCTAGCCCAGACCGGGCGCGGCGATCTGCTCACCCGCCTCGTGCGCGACGTCGATGACCTGCAGGACCTGCCGCTGCGGGTTGTGCAACCGCTGCTGGTCGCGGGAATCACCGCCCTGCTCAGCGTGATCGGCATCTGGCTGATCGTGCCGGCCGCCGGCATCACCCTGCTCGTCTGCCTGCTGTTGGCCGGAGTGCTCGGCACCCTTTTCTCCGGCAGCCTGGCCGCCCGGGCGGAGCGGGAGCTCGCACCGCTCCGCGGCACCCTTGCCGATGAGGTGCTCGAAATCGTGGAGAACCTCGACGTGCTCACCGCCTTCGACGCCCTCAAGCCGCGTCTCGCCGCGCTCGCCCGCACCGATGAGCGCCTGCGCCGGGCCACCCTGCGCCGCTCGGTCGGAGTGGGCGTGCAATCGGCCGTCGTTGCGATGTTTGCCGGTGCGGCAACGCTGGGCGCGCTCTACTTCGGCATACCCGCGCTCGATGGCGGCGGCGGACTCCTCAGCCCGGACCTGCTCGGCCCGACCCTCATCGTCGCCGTGCTCGTGCCGCTGGCCGTATTCGAGGTGTTCGGAATGATTCCGCTCGCCGCCTCGGCCTGGCGCCAGGTGCGGGTGAGCGCGCGGCGCGTCGCCGAGGTTGTTCCGGCTTCGCCACCGGCTGAGATTCCCGTCGATGTACCGAACCTCCGGCCGTGGCGGGCAACCCCGGTCATGCTCGAACTGACCGACCTGGGTGCCAGCTGGCCCGGCCAGACCGAACAGGGCGTGGCCGGTGTGACCCTTCGGCTCGCGCCGGGGGACCGGGTGCACCTGGCCGGACCGAGTGGTGCCGGCAAGACCACCCTCGCGCAGGCCCTGGTGCGGTTTCTTGACTACACCGGTTCCTACCGTCTGAACGGGGTCGAAGCCCGCCTGCTCGCTCAGACCGACGTGCGGCGGGTGGTCGGACTGTGCGAGCAGCGCCCGTGGTTATTTGACGACAGCATCCGTCAAAATCTGCTGTTTGCCCGCGATACTGCCACCGACGCCGAGTTGTTAGCCGTGCTGGCCCGCGTCGGACTGGCTGAATGGGTCGCAGCGCGCGGCGGCCTCGATGCCCGGGTCGGGGAGCGCGGCGCCCTGGTCTCCGGCGGACAGGCTCAGCGGATTGCCCTGGCCAGGGCCTTGCTGGCCGACTTTCCGGTGCTCATCGTCGACGAACCCACCGCGAACGTCGACAGTGCCCAGGCGGATGCCCTCGTGCGCGACCTGCTGAGAGCTGCGGCCGACGCCCACCGGGCCGTGCTGCTCATCTCCCACACGCCGGTGCCCGACGACCTGGTGACGGCCCGGGTGACCCTGCCAGCCCGGGCTCAGTCCATGTGACGCAGCTCGCGGCGGTGCAGCCATTTCTTGATCAGGAACACCGCGAGTACGAACAGTGCGATCACGCCGACGAACAGGTAGCCGGCGAAGTGCAGGCTGCCGCTGAGCTCGCGGTAGCCGCCGGCCGCCGCCGACCCGACGGTGACATAGGCGAGTGACCAGATAACGCAGGCGGGCACGGTCCAGGCCATGAAGGTGCGGTAGCGCATATGGCTCATTCCAACGGTGACCGGAATGAGGGAATGCAGCACCGGCAGAAACCGGGAGATGAACACGGCCAAACCACCGCGCCGGTCGAGGTAGTTCTCGGCGCGAATCCAGTTGTGTTCGCCGATGCGGCGGCCCAGCCGGCTTGCACGGATGAACGGTCCGAAGTGGTGGCCGAGCGCGAAGCCGATGCTCTCCCCGCCCAGGGCGCCGACGATCACGGCGAGCACGAGCGTGACAAACTCGACCGGGCCGGAGACCGCCGTGCTGGCGACGATCACTATGGTGTCGCCGGGAACGACCAGGCCGACCAGCACTGAAGTTTCCAGCAGCATACCCAAAAAGGCCAGCAGTGTTCGAACGACCGGGTCGACGCTGGATACGGTGTCGAGGATCCACGTGAGGATGTCATTCATTTCGCTCAGCCTACGTGCTGCGCCTGAATCAACAAGGCCGGGCCCTCTGGCACCCCGGGCGGCCAGCTGCGAAGGCTTCGTGCCTCGTGCGACCTTGGAGTCGCTGCGTCCTAGTAATCTAAAGGGGGGTACACCGCCGCTTTGTTGTGCGTGCACCTCGTATCAATCATGTCTAACCCCTGCAATGAATGAGAGTCACGTGGTTCACGAGCACGAAAGCGTACGCATCGATTCGAGCGTTGAGAGCGACGAAGAAGTGTATGACTTCGCCGCGATCCAGGCGAAGTGGCAACCCATCTGGGAGGAGCTCGCTCCGTTCAAGACGAGCGGTGAGGGCGACACCCGCCCGCGCAAGTACGTGCTCGATATGTTCCCGTACCCCTCCGGCGACCTGCACATGGGTCACGCCGAGGTCTATGCGCTCGGCGACGTCGTCGCCCGCTACTGGCGCCACCAGGGTTTCAACGTGCTGCACCCGATCGGCTGGGATTCCTTCGGCCTGCCCGCCGAGAACGCCGCCATCAAGCGGGGCATCGACCCGCGCGGCTGGACCTACGACAACATCGCCCAGCAGAAGAAGAGCATGAAGCTCTACGCGACCAGCTTTGACTGGGACCGCGAACTGCATACGAGCGACCCCGAATATTACAAGTGGACCCAGTGGCTGTTCCTGCAGCTGTACAAGAAGGGCCTGGCCTACCGCAAGGACAGCTGGGTCAACTGGGACCCGATCGACCAGACCGTACTCGCCAACGAGCAGGTGCTGGCCGACGGCACGAGCGACCGCAGCGGCGCCGTCGTCGTGAAGAAGAAACTCACCCAGTGGTACTTCAAGATCACCGACTACGCCGACCGTCTGCTGGATGACCTCAATCAGCTCGAGGGCACCTGGCCGGCCAAGGTGCTCAACATGCAGCGTAACTGGATCGGCCGCTCCATCGGAGCGGATGTCGACTTCCAGGTCGAGGGACGCACCGAACGCGTCACCGTGTTCACCACCCGGCCGGACACACTGTTCGGCGCGACGTTCATGGTCGTCGCCCCGGATTGCGACCTCGCCGCTGAACTCGTCGCCGAGGCGACGCCCGAGGTGCAGGAAGCCTTCCAGGATTACCTCGTACAGGTTCAGCGCAGCACCGAGATCGAGCGTCAGGCCACCGACCGGCCCAAGACCGGCGTGTTCATCGGCCGCTACGCGATCAACCCGGTCAACGGGGAACGCCTCCCGATCTGGGCGGCGGACTACGTGCTTGCCGACTACGGCACCGGCGCGATCATGGCCGTGCCGGCCCACGACCAGCGCGACCTCGATTTCGCCCGTGCCTTCGACCTGCCCGTGCGCGTCGTCGTCGACACCAACTCGCCGGCCACCGGCATGATCCCGGTGATCACCCAGGGCATGCTCGACGGCACCGAAGAGCTGCCGGCGCTCGACCCGCTCAGCACCGGCATCGCCCTGGCGGGCGAGGGCCGCCTCATCAACTCCGGTCCGCTCAACGGCCTGAGCAAGATCACCGCGATCAAGCGCATCGTCGAGCAACTCGCCGCCGACGGGCTCGGCCGGTCGGCTAAGAACTATCGTCTGCGCGACTGGCTGGTTTCCCGGCAGCGTTACTGGGGAGCTCCGATCCCGATCATCCACGGCACCGATGGTGCAGAGATCCCGGTTCCCGACGACCAGCTGCCGGTGCTGCTGCCGCCGGCAGAGGGCCTCGATCTGAAGCCGCGGGGAACGTCGCCGCTCGGCGGTGCGACCGACTGGGTCAACGTGCCGAACCCGATCGACGGCACGCCGGCGACCCGCGACGCCGACACCCTGGACACCTTCGTCGACAGCTCCTGGTACTTTCTGCGGTTCCTGAACCCCACGGACGACACCAAGGCCTTCGACCCGAAAGAGGCCGAGAAGTGGGCGCCGGTCGACCAGTACGTTGGCGGCGTCGAGCACGCCATTCTGCACCTGCTGTACGCGCGGTTCATCACGAAGTTCCTCTTCGACGAGGGCTATGTGAGCTTCACCGAGCCGTTCACCGCCCTGCTCAACCAGGGCATGGTGATTCTCGACGGCGCCAAGATGAGCAAGAGCAAGGGCAATTTGGTCTACTTCACCGAGGAGATCGAACGCCACGGCGTTGACGCCGTACGCCTCACGATGGCCTTCGCCGGCCCGCCCGAAGACGACATCGATTGGTCTGACGTTTCCCCGGTCGGCTCGGCCAAGTTCCTGGCCCGCGCCTGGCGCGTCGCCCGCGACGTCACGAGTGCGCCCGATGTGGAGTGGAAGACGGGCGACGTCACCCTGCGCCGGGTCACCCACCGGTTCTTGTCCGACGCACCCGGCCTGGTGGAGTCGTTCAAGTTCAACGTCGTCGTCGCCCGCCTGATGGAGCTCGTCAACGCGACCCGCAAAGTCATCGATACCGGTGCAGGGCCAGCGGATGCCGCCGTGCGCGAAGCCGCCGAAGCCACCGCCATGGCGCTGAACCTGTTCGCCCCCTACGCCGCGGAGGACATGTGGGAGCACCTCGGCTACGAGCCGTGCATCGCCCTCGTGCCGTGGCGCAAGGCCGAGCAGACCCTGCTCGTGCAGGAATCGGTCACCGCGGTCGTCCAGGTCGACGGCAAGATGCGCACCCTCCTCGAGGTATCGCCGAAAATCTCAAGCGAAGACCTGGAGAAGATGGCGCGGGAAGCCGCCGCGGTCATCCGTTCGATCGGTGATCGCGAGATCATCAAGGTGATTGTGCGCGTGCCGAAGCTCGTCTCCTTCGTCACCCGCCCATAGCGGAAGGCAAAATCGGGCCGCGGTCGATCCCTCGCAGGATCGGCCGGGGCCTTCTCCACAGGACCGTCCTGCTTTCTCTGTGCACAGATGGGGCATCCGACCAGAAACGGATGCTTCGCGCGGCCTAGCCTGCGAGCATGCAGCCCGACCGGTTCCCCCTCGATCTGGAGCGCCTCGCTCCGGCCGCGCCGGGACGTCCCCGACTGCGAGTCGGCGTGGGAGCGGCCGTCGTGCTCCTGCTGCTCGCCCTCGTGGTCGCCGTCATCGTGTCGGCGGTGGGCCAGCAGGCGGGGCAGCGCACGGTCGGCTCGGAAACGCTATTGATCCCCATGGGCGGCAGCCTCGAGCCGTTTGATGCCGGTGAGAGCACAGCGCCGAATGACTCTGCCACGGACGCGATCATCTTCGTGCACGTTCTGGGGGCGGTCGCCCGGCCCGGCCTGTTCGAGTTGCGGGACGGCGCCCGGGTCATGGATGCGATCGCCGCCGCCGGCGGGCTGAGCGTCGAGGCCGACCCTGCCGGGGTTAATCTTGCCCGGGTTGTGAGCGATGGCGAGCAATTCTACGTGCCGCGGCAGGGCGAGGTGTCGCCGGGCGTCCCAGCGGCGGCCGTCTCCGGGGGAGTTGGCGCGCCCGCCGCCAAGGTCAACCTCAACTCGGCGACGCTCGCAGATCTCGACTCCCTGCCCCGCATCGGCCCAACCATGGCACAGCGCATCATCGACTTTCGCACGGCTAACGGGCGATTCACCAGCGTGGACGGCCTGCGCGATGTCACGGGAATCGGCGATAAAACGTTCGAGGCGCTCAAAGACCTCATTACGGTATGAGCCTCGACCTGCGGCTGGCGCTTCCGGCCCTGGCAGCGTGGCTTACTGCAGGGCTGCTGATCGGAGCGCCAGAGGGCGCCTGGTCCATCGCCCTGGTGCTGTGGGCAGCGGCTGGGGTGACGGCTGGCATCCTCGTGATGAAACGGATGCCGGCGCATTCCGTCGTGCTGGGGGCCGATGCGCCGCAGCCAGTTCGATCGGCAACCGATCGTGCGAGCGTTGTGCTGGCCAGCGGTCGTGCTGCTGGGCGGGCCGTGGAGCAGAATGCAGCGTCCCGTCGGCGGGGTCGTACTACCCCCGGAACGTCACCTCGGCCGGGTGACCGCTGGCAGACGCTGGGCGGCAGCATCGTGCTCTGCTGTGCGGCGGCGGCTCTTGTCGCCACTGCCGTCGGGGTATGGGCGCCGGTTCGCCTGCCGCCGGAGGTGCGCGCCGCCGCGGAGTCGCACGCGACGCTCACGGTCACGGTCACCGTCTGGTCGGTTCCGGTACCAGCCAAAGCTTTCATCGGCGGCGGTACGTCGGGGCGGGTGCGCTACCGGGCCACGCTCACGCAGTTGGACCTGCGCGGCGAATCGACGAGGGTGTCGACCCCGGTGGTGGTGTTCGCCGAGGCGGCCGGGGGAGGCGACGAACCCGAGATCGGCACCAGCCTGCGCCTGCGGGGCACCCTGCGCCCGACAGATCCGGGCGACGCGGCGGTCGCCTTGCTGTTTGCCACCGACCCCGCTCAGGTAGCCGAGTCTCCGCCCTGGTGGCTGCAGTGGGCGAACGAGCTCCGCGCTCGGTTCGCGGCGGCCGCGACGAGCCTCCCCGGTGACGGGGGAGACCTGCTCCCCGGCCTGGCGATCGGCGACACGAGCGCGGTCAGCCCCGACCTCGATCAAGCCATGAAAACCAGCTCCCTGAGCCACTTGACCGCCGTTTCCGGGGCCAATTGTGCCATCGTTATCGCCGCGATCATGCTGCTCGGCGGCTACCTGCGGCTCGGTCGGAGCTGGCGCATTCTGCTGTCACTGGCGACGCTGCTCGGCTTTACCGTGCTGGTCACACCCGAGCCGAGCGTGCTGCGCTCGGCGGTCATGGCCACCCTCACTCTCGCGTCGATCGGTGCCGGCCGGCCCGGGCGAGGCGTGCCCACCCTGCTCATCGTGGTGATCGGACTGCTCGCGAGCGACCCGTGGCTGGCCCGCAACTACGGCTTTGCGCTGTCCGTGCTCGCGACCGCGGGGCTCCTCATTCTGGCCGGTCCGCTCAGCCGGCTGCTCAGCCAGTGGATGCCGCTGGCCCTGGCCGCCGTCATCGCCATTCCCCTGGCCGCCCAACTAGCCTGCCAGCCCGTGCTCATTCTGTTGAGCCCCAGCCTGCCGCTGTACGGGGTGCCGGCCAACATTCTCGGTGGTCCCGCCGCGCCGGTCGCTACGGTGGTCGGGCTGATCGCCTGCCTGACCCTGCCGGTGCTCTCGGGCGTAGCGTCGGGCCTGCTCGCCCTGGCCTGGCTGCCATCGGCGTGGATCGCCGCCGTGGCCCAGACCACGTCGACGCTGCCGGGCACCCGCCTGCCGTGGCCCGGCGGAGTGCCCGGCGTATTGCTGCTCTCAGTCGTCACCTTGCTCACGCTCGTGGTCGTCCTGCGCGGCCCGGCAGCTCGCCCCGCCCGCTGGCCGGCGGCGGTCCTCGCCGTGCTGCTGGTCGGCTTCGGAGGTTACGCCGGGGCGCTGATCGGCACCGGAATCGGCCGGGCCGCCTCCTTGCCGGCGAACTGGCAGATTGCGGCCTGCGATATTGGGCAGGGCGACGCCGTCGTCGTGCGCGATGGTGATCGGTACGGTCTGGTTGACGTCGGTCCCGACCCGAAACTGCTCGCGAGCTGCCTGGCCACCCTTGGCATCAGTCGCATCAATTTGCTCGTACTTACCCACTACGACCTCGACCATATCGGCGGGGTGGATGCTGTCATCGGCAAGGTCGATACCGCCCTGGTCGGGCAGCCGGAGAACGCGCAGGACGAAAGCCTGCACGAGCGTCTCGCCGCTGGTGGAGCCGTCGTGCGTCAGACGGCTCGGGGTGATGCCGGCACGCTGGGCGGACTGCGCTGGAACATACTCTGGCCCGTCCGTGGAGCCACGACGATGCAGGCGGGCAACCCGGGAAGCATCACCATTGTGTTCGAAGGGCGGGGCATCCGTTCGATTTTTCTCGGAGATCTCGGCGAGGAATCGCAGAATGCCTTGCGGCGGGTCTCGCCGCCCGGCCGGGTCGACGTCGTGAAGGTCGCCCACCATGGCTCGGCCGATCAGAGCCCCGAGCTGTACGCCGAGTTGCGGGCCCGGGTGGGGCTGATCTCGGTCGGCGCGACAAACACCTACGGGCATCCCACCGACGCGTTGCTCAACGTTCTCGCTTCGGTGAAAACCGTGTCCGTGCGCACCGACCGGGAGGGGATGGCGGTGGTTGCGCCAGGGGACAACGGCACCCTCGTGCTCTGGACGGAGAAGATTACCGACCGCGGGCCGCCCGTGCCGCCGACGGCTGCCCCGGATGCTGCCGGGAGGGTCAGTCGTGCGCGTTAGGCTTGATCGACCACCCGCATGACACCCAAGGAGAGCGCTTTGGCTGCACGACCCGCCACGACCGGTTCCCGCTCCGGCAAGGCAGCCCCCGCCCGCGCGGCCAAGGGCACCGTCATTCCCCAGCTCGGCTGGCACCAGGTGCGTCCGGCACCGATCGTGCTCGTCTCGGGGACCGAAACGTTTCTCGCGGAACGCGCCATCCGTCAGCTCCGCGACTTTCTCAAACTTGAAGATCCCAGCCTTGAAATCAGCGACGTGCAGGCCGACAGCTACGCCCCCGGTGAGCTGCTCACCCTGGCGAGCCCGTCCCTGTTCGGCGAGCCGCGGCTGATTCGGGTCAGCAACGTCGAGAAGTGCAGCGACACCTTTCTCGTCGAGGCGCTCGACTACCTCGAGAACCCGGCCGATGACACCTACGTGGTGCTGCGACACGGCGGGGGAGTACGGGGCAAGAAGCTGCTCGACACCATTCGCAGCGGACTCGGTGGCGCCATCGAGGTGGTCTGTACCGAGCTCAAGAAAGACACCGAGAAGTACGAATTCGCGTCGAACGAGTTCAAGGCGGCCGGCAAACGCGTCACCGCGAGTGCGCTGCGGCAGCTTGTCGCCGCGTTCTCCGACGATCTGGCCGAACTCTCCGCCGCCTGCCAGCAGCTCATCGCAGACGCGACGAGCGAGGTCACCGAAACCACGGTCGATCGTTACTACGGCGGTCGGGTTGAAACCAACGCCTTCAAGGTCGCAGACTGGGCCATCGCTGGCCGCAATGGCGAGGCCCTCGTCACCCTGCGGCACGCTCTCACCTCCGGGGCCGATCCGGTGCCGATCGTCGCGGCCTTCGCTATGAAGATTCGCACCATGGCGAAGGTCTTCGGAGCCCGCGGCGGCTCTGCCCAGCTCGGTGCCCAGTTCGGTCTGGCACCCTGGCAGGTGGAGCGCGCCCAGAAGGACCTGCGCGGCTGGAGCGACGAGGGCCTTGCCCGTTGCATCCTCGTGCTCGCCGAAACGGATGCCGCGGTGAAGGGTGCGGGTCGCGACCCGGTCTACGCTCTCGAGCGCCTCATCGGCGTGATCGCGCGCCGCGGCGAGGGCTAGCGCCACCGGCAATGAGCGGGCCTCGGGGCTGCTGAGCCTGGTTCAACCTGCGCGGTTGACCGCAATACACGCCGAGTAATGGACCACTGCGTTACAGAGTTTGTGGTCAATTCGAGACGCAGGGACAGCGCCACTGCTGCCCGGACGGGTTTCCAGGGACACAAAAAGTCCCCGCCGAGGGGCGGGGACTTATGTGCCACGAGGTGCAGCATCCGCTCTAACGAGCCGACGCAGACAGCAGGTGCGGGTGGATCCAGCGTCGATTAGACGAGTGCGACGATTAGACCAGTGCGCCGACAGCCTTCGCGATGGCGGACTTCTTGTTCGCAGCCTGGTTCTGGTGGATTACACCCTTGCTGACGGCCTTGTCGAGCTTCTTGGAAGCAAAGGCGAGACCGACGACGGCCTTGTCTTTGTCGCCAGCGGCAATTGCGGTACGAGTCGCGCGGATCGCGGACTTGAACTCGCTCTTGACGGCCTTGTTACGCTCCTGGGCCTTCTTGTTGGTGCCAATTCGCTTGATCTGCGACTTGATATTTGCCACGTTTTTTACGCTTTCGTTAGGTTCTAGTACGGACAGCCGCTCAGCGGTAGAGGGCGCTTCTGCGGCGAAAATCGTGCGGGGTGGGACCCAACACGCAAGCCAACCAGTAACGCTACCAGCAATTCGCCCCGCCCCAAAACTCGCCCGGTCGGGGAAACCCCTTTTCGCTCGCGCGAGCGGATGCCGCTGCACCCTCCGTGCGCATGACCGCGCCCGATATGGGTAACCGCTAGGCCGGTTCGTTAGTTGCCGTAGCGCGCACCGGTCTCGGGCGCGCTCACGCGGGTGCGGTGTGCCATGAGTGCATTCGGGCACCCAGATCGGCCGCGGCAAGCGGATGCCGCGGCGAGCGGATGCCGCGGCCTCAGTTCGCCAGCGACACCTGTCCGGCGACCCCCAACAGGATCGCCGTGAAGCGCTCCGGCTGGGCCAGGCTCGACAGATGCGTTGCTCCCGGCACCACGACGACCGTCCCGTTGCGGCAGGCGGAGAGAAAGCGCCGCTCGTTCAGCCGAAAGTGATCGAGGGCACCGTTGACCAGCCAGATCGGGCCGGGATACGCCGCGAGGCTGGCCAGGGGAGTCAGCGTCGAGGTCGCCTGCAGGCCGGAATCCATCACGTCGAGTGCGGCGCCGCCCGCGAGTACATCGCGCGCCCCGGCCGCAGGTAGAAGGAGGCGCGCCAGTCCCTCGTGCAGCCACAAGCCCCGATCGGGTAGGCGGTGAATCATTCGGGCCAGCAGCCGATAGCCCTCGAGCAAAGCGCCCCTGGGAACTGCGCTACAGCCGGCAGCGATCAGCCCGGCTACCCGATCGGGGTGCTCTGCGGCATAGGCGACGGCGTAGTAGCCGCCGAGCGAGAGCCCGACCAGCAGCACACTGCCACCGAGCGCCGCCACCCCGTCGTCGATGGCGGTGAGCGCGGCCGGCACCGTGAACGGCTCCGTCATCCGCTGCCCGTGGCCGGGCAGATCAATCGCGAGAACCCGGTGCCCGGCGGCACGCAGCTTCTTCTCCTGATACCGCCACATCGTGGCCGAGGCACGGATACCGTGAACGAGCAAAATTGGTACGCGTGACTCGGGAATCTCCATGCCCGCGAGCCTAGTCAGCCCCGATCACAGCGCATGCCGAGGCTGGAGCGATGACATCTGCACTCACGACCACGTTGACCGCCATCATCAATGCTCGCGTTGTGCCGGTAATCGGCGAAACGATCGCGAACGGCACCGTGCTGATCGAGAACGGTCGCATCAGCGCTGTCGGCGCCGGCCTGACCGTTCCAATCGGCGCGCAGGTCATCGATGCGACCGGCAAGTAGGTGCTGCCCGGCTTCATCGAGGCGCACGGCCACGTGGGCATCCACGAAGCGGCGAATGGATGGGCAGGCAACGACACCAACGAAATGACCGGCCCGAACATGGCTGCTGTCCGTGCCATCGACGCCATCAACATCGATGACGAGGGCTTTCGCGACGCGCTCTCCGGCGGAGTCAGCACGATCGTGGTCAAGCCCGGCTCCGGCAATCCGATCGGCGGCCAGTCGGTTGCAATCAAGAGCTCGGGCGGTCGAACCATCGACGAGCAGGTGATCAGCGACTCGGTGAACATCAAGAGAGCCCGCGGAGAGAACTTGAAGCGGATCTACGGTGAGAAGAAGCAGACCCTGAGCACTCACCTCGGCGTCAGTCTGATCATCCGCCCGGCCGTCGTCGATGCCCGGAACTACGTGCAGGCGCGCGATGCCGCCGCCGAAAAGGGCGATCCCTTTACCCGGGACCTCGGCCAGGAGGCCCTGGCCCGGGTGCTCTCCGGGGAACTCGCCTGGGACCAGCACGTGCACCAGGCCTCCCTGGCCGTGAAGGACGGGCTGCCGGCGCAGACGGCGCTCGAGGCCCTCACGGTCAACCCGGCCGTGATTCTCGGGCTCGACTCCCGGGTCGGATCCCTCACCGTTGGCCTCGACGCCGACGCCGACGCCGACGCCGACGCCGTGATCTGGTCTGGCGACCCGCTCGACCTCACCTCCCGCGCCGAACTGGTGCTCATCGACGGCACCCCGGTCTACCGGCACAGCGACGGCTTCGGCCAGGTCGTCAAACGAGCCGACCGCGCCTCAGCCTGACCCGGGGCCAGGGTCAGTCGTTTCGGTAGATGTCGGATCGGTGACCGAGTCCGATCGCAACGATGACGAGCACGTCGTCGTGGAATTCGACGATCACTCGATAGTGTCCGATTCGATAACGCCAATAACCAGAGAGATTCGCGGTCAGCCCCCTGCCGCGGTCGCGCGGGTCGTCGAGTTCGAGAATATCGTCCAGGTAGTCCTTGATGCGTCGGAGCGACTGGCGGTCGATTTTACGTGCTGCGCGGTCAAACTCCGGCGTGGTCTCCAGCCGCCAGCGTTTCATGCGCGATGGCTCATAGGCCGAGTTCAGCCCAGAGCTCGGCTGCCGGACGCGTTTCTCTGCCCGACGCCTCCCATGTTCGAATCACCCCGTCGGCCCAGTAACGCTCCTCGAGGTCGTCCAAGTGCGCGTGGATGGCTTCGCGCACGTAAAAGGTCTTGGAGCGACCGGTCTTCGTGGCGAGGGCCTGCAACCGGGCTTCGTCTTCGGGTGAGAGTCTGATCGAAATGGCCATGAAAAAATCCTCCCTGCGATACTTGTATTGTATGCGTCGGATATCTCTGATACCAGTGTGGAGACGGTACAACACGGCCGAGCATGAAAGAATAGACGCACTATGTCACCGAGAGCCCTTCACGCGCTGGAACCGGCCGCCACGGCCCCCGAGTTCATCCGCAACTTCTGCATCATTGCCCACATCGACCACGGCAAGTCGACCCTGGCCGACCGGATGCTGCAGATCACCGGCGTCGTCGACGAGCGTTCCATGCGTGCCCAGTACCTGGACCGCATGGACATCGAGCGGGAACGCGGCATCACCATCAAGAGCCAGGCCGTGCGTATGCCGTGGGAAATGGACGGCGTCACCTACGCCCTCAACATGATCGACACCCCCGGCCACGTCGACTTCACCTACGAGGTCTCCCGCAGCCTCGCCGCCTGCGAGGGCGCCATCTTGCTGGTCGACGCTGCCCAGGGCATCGAAGCCCAGACCCTCGCCAACCTCTACCTGGCCCTCGAAAACGACCTCACGATCATTCCGGTGCTCAACAAGATCGACCTGCCGGCCGCCGACCCGGAGAAGTACGCCCGCGAACTCGCGAGTCTCATCGGCGGACGCCCCGAAGACGTGCTGCGTGTCTCCGGCAAGACCGGCGCCGGTGTTGAAGAGCTGCTGAACCTCGCCACGACGATGATTCCGGCGCCGAAGGGTAACCCGGATGCCGCCGCTCGCGCCATGATTTTCGACTCGGTCTACGACAGCTACCGCGGCGTCGTCACCTACGTGCGCATGATCGACGGCCATCTGAAGGCGCACGAAAAAATTCAGATGATGTCGACCAAGGCGACGCACGAGATCCTCGAGATCGGCGTCATCTCGCCCGAACCGGTGGAGAGCAAGGGCCTCAAGGTCGGCGAGGTCGGCTACCTGATCACCGGTGTGAAAGACGTGCGCCAGTCCAAGGTCGGCGACACCATCACGACCGCAGTGCGCCCGGCGACCGACGCCCTGCCCGGCTACGACGAACCGCAGCCCATGGTGTTCTCCGGCCTGTACCCGATCGACGGCAGCGATTATCCGGCGCTGCGCGAAGCACTGGACAAACTCAAGCTGTCTGACGCCAGCCTCGGCTACGAGCCGGAGACATCCGTCGCCCTCGGTTTCGGATTTCGCTGCGGGTTTCTCGGCCTGCTGCACCTCGAGATCATCACCGAACGCCTCGAACGTGAATTCAACATCGACCTCATCACCACGGCGCCGAGCGTGCCCTACGAGGTCACCACCGACGACAAGCGCACCATCACGGTCACCAACCCGAGCGAATACCCCACCGGCAAAATCGCCAAGGTGCTCGAACCCATGGTCAAAGCCGCGATTCTCGCCCCGAAAGACTACGTCGGCGTCATTATGGAGCTCTGCCAGAGTCGCCGTGGCACCCTGCTCGGCATGGAATACCTCGGCGAAGACCGCGTCGAGATTCGCTATTCGATGCCGCTCGGTGAGATCGTGTTCGACTTCTTCGACATGCTCAAGGGCCGCACCGCCGGCTACGCCTCGCTCGACTACGAACCCTCCGGCGAGCAGGAAGCCGACCTGGTCAAGGTCGACATTTTGCTGCAGGGCGAGCAGGTCGACGCGTTTTCCGCCATCGTTCACCGCGACAAGGCCTACGCCTACGGCGCGCTAATGACCGGGCGCCTGCGCAAACTGATTCCGCGCCAGCAGTTCGAGGTGCCCATCCAGGCCGCGATCGGCGCGCACATCATCGCCCGCGAGAGCATCTCGGCGATGCGCAAAGACGTGCTGGCCAAATGCTACGGCGGTGACATCTCGCGCAAGCGCAAGCTGCTGGAGAAGCAGAAAGAGGGCAAGAAACGCATGAAGATGGTCGGCCGGGTCGAAGTTCCCCAGGAAGCCTTCATTGCCGCGCTCAGCGGCGACATCGAGACCAAAGACAAGAAGTAAAGCGGATGCGCAGGGCCACCTTCACCGATGCCGCCGTCAGCTACGCTGCCATCGGCGGTACGCTGGCGCCCGACCTGATGAGCTATCCGCCCAAGGGCTACCGGCCGATGGAGCAGAGCGTCAGGCTCGGCAGTTCGCCGGAACGCTTTGAAGCCGCGACCAAGTTGCTGATGACGTGGGGAATCCAGCGCGGCAGCGGCATGGAGGTGACCGACCTCGAAAACGGAACCGGCGTGCAGTACACCCCGGTGACCTTTCAACCCGACGGCACGCCGGCGGTCGGGCAGCAGCATCCGGTCAATGAAGCGACCTTCGCTGAGGATGGCACCCCGTATATTGCGAACGGTATGACGGCCACACTCAAGATGCGGGTTGGACCGATCGGCTTGACCGCGCCGGTGCGGGTCGTCTACGTGATCGACGAGGCCGCCCGCATCGGGTTCGCCTACGGCACCCTGGCCGGCCACCCGGAGAGTGGTGAGGAATCCTTCATCGTCGAGCACCGCGAGGACGACTCGGTTTGGTTGACGATCCGCTCCTTTTCGCGGCCGAGCACCTGGTATTACCGACTGGCCTGGCCGGTGCTGCGCTTTCAGCAGGCCAAATTCACCAAGTTGTATCTGCGGGCTTTGCACCCCGCGGGTGCGATCAAATAGAACGTACTGGAGCACCACCCATGGCCGGACCCCACCCCATCGGCGACCCGGCACCCGACGACGGCCTTTTGCCGGCCTCGGCAGCCGTCAACGCCGCTGAACGCGATTTCGGCGTCTACCTGCACGTGCCGTTCTGCCGGGTGCGCTGCGGCTACTGCGATTTCAACACCTATACCGCGACCGAACTGCGCGGCGTCAAGCAGAGCGACTACGCCAGCCAAGCGGTGCTCGAGGTTGAGGCCGCTGGGCGCATCCTCACTGCATCGGGCGTGCCCGAACGCCCGGTGGCAACGGTGTTCTTCGGGGGAGGCACACCCACGCTGCTGCCGGTCACCGACCTGGCGAAAATGCTCGGCGCCGTGCGCGACCAGTGGGGCTTGACCGACGACGCCGAAGTAACCACCGAGGCGAACCCCGACTCGGTCGATGCCGCCTACCTCGGCGCCCTCGCGGAGGCCGGATTCACCCGGGTTTCCTTCGGCATGCAGTCCGCCGTGCCGCACGTGCTGGCGACCCTGGAACGCACCCACGACCCGGAGCGGGTGCCCCTCGTGGTGGAATGGGCCCGCGCTGCCGGCCTCGACGTGAGCCTCGACCTCATCTACGGCACGCCGGGAGAGTCGCTCGCCGACTGGCGCACCAGCCTCGAACAGGCGCTCAGCCTGCATCCAGACCACCTCAGCGCCTATTCGCTTATCGTCGAAGACGGCACCAAACTCGCGCGGCAGATTCGCCGCGGCGAGATCGCCCCGACCGACGACGACCAACAGGCCGACTTCTATGAACTCGCCGACGAACTGCTTGCCGCCGCCGGCTATGACTGGTACGAGGTCAGCAACTGGGCTACGAGCGACGCGCACCGCTCCCGCCACAACCTCGCCTACTGGACCGGCCAGGACTGGTGGGGCATCGGCCCCGGCGCCCACAGCCACATCGGCGGGGTGCGCTGGTGGAACGTCAAACATCCCGCAGCCTATTCAGAGCGGATGCTCGGCGGCCTGTCCCCGGCCGCCGGTCGCGAAACGCTCGATGCGCCCACCCGCGAACTCGAGCGCATCCTGTTGCAGAGCCGCATCCGCACCGGTATCCCGGTCGCATCGCTGTCCGCGGACGGACGCCGAGAGGTGGCCGGCCTGATCGCCGATGAGCTCGTCAACGCCAAAGCTGCGCTCGCCGGGACCATCGAACTGACCCTGCGCGGACGGCTTCTGGCCGACGCCGTGGTGCGTCGGCTGAGCGACTAAGAGCGTGCGCTAGCTGAAAAATCTGATGGTCAGCGGGTAGGAATACCCTTGGCCGCGGTTGGCCGCGAGTGCGGCGAGGATCGAGAAGATGATGCCGAGCACCCAGGCCACCGGCACAATCAGGTAGCCGATCAGGATCGCCGTCAACGCGGTGCCCACCACATAAACGATCATCAGGGTGATCTGAAAGTTCAAAGCCGTCGCACTGTGGGCACGAATGAACGGCCCACGATCGCGCAGCACGAGATAGCCGATGAGTGCGGGAACAAAGGCGAAGAGGATACCGCCGACGTGAATCAGGGTCGCCCACATCTTCTCGTCGGCCGGACTCATCGGCGCCGGCGGGACGCTCTGCGCGTACGGGTTTTGCGGCGGGGTGGATTCGTACGGATTTGTGCGTGAATCGTTCTCGGACATGCGGTCTCCTGTTCGAGCGTGGTCGGTTTGGTCGCGGTGGATCTGGCGATGGGTTGCCGACGACATCCAGGGAAGAACCACTGCGTGCAATAGCACTGTGTGGGGTCGGACAAGCCAGGCCAGACCCCTCCAGACTAACCGTCCGAGATGCGTATTGGACCGGGCCGCGCGCTACTTGATCAGGCGAATCGCGACCGGATACCGGTAGTTCTGGCCGTCCTTGGCCTTCAGAAACCCAATGATCGAAAAGATGACTCCGGCCACCCAGAGCAGCCAGGTCAGGCCGATGAGCAGGCCGCCGATTCCGAAGGTGACGATCGCCAGGATGAACGAGACGACATTTATCGCGACGTATCCGATCACGAGGGTGATCTGAAAGTTGAGCGCCTCCTTCGCTTCGGTATTGGTGAGGCGGCCGCGGTCCTTGAAGACCAGCCAAATGATCAGCGACGGAAGAAAGCTCAGGATGCCGCCGAGGTGCGCAAACGAGGCCCATTGTCGGTCGTCGGCCTCCGAGAGTGGGGCTGCGGCTGTAGGGGTGCCGTATGGGCTGCCCGTACCGGGCTGCTGGCCATACGGCGGCTGCCCAGCATTAGGGTCACGGTAGTTGGAATCACCGGGAGGTTGTGCCTGTGGATCGCTCATGATCGTGCCTTTCACTGAACTCCGGGGGGAGCGTATAGCGGTAATTAAACCCTCGGTTCGCGATACTGGCAATGGGTGCGCTCAGCCGGAACACGGCCGGTCGCGATAGTATTGGCAGTCAGTGGATGCGAGTGCCAACGACGTGCCGGCAAACCTGCGTTCCGGTGCGCTTGACGCGCGCCGACCCGGGGCATCCGCTTAATTGAAGCTGGACCGGAAAAAGAGGAAGGCGGGCGAAATGGTTTCCGACCGTGGGCTCGATGTGCTGCGCGTCATCGTGCAGGACTACGTCGCGTCCCGCGAACCCGTCGGCTCCAAATCCATCGTCGACCGGCATTCCTTCGGTGTTTCCGCCGCGACCATTCGCAACGACATGGCCCTGCTCGAAGAAGAAGAGCTCATCGCGGCGCCGCACACCTCCTCGGGGCGCATCCCGACGGATAAGGGGTACCGGGTCTTCGTCGACCACCTGGCCGACCTGCGTCCGCTGACCCCGGCCCAGCGTCAGGCCATTGAAACTTTCCTGGGTCACTCCGCCGACCTCGACGAGGTGCTCGTGCGCAGCGTGCGTTTGCTCTCGCAGCTCACCCACCAGGTCGCGCTCGTGCAATACCCCTCGCTGTCCCGCGCCAGGGTTCGGCACATCGAGTTAGTGCCGCTGACCGAGACGCGCATCCTGTCGGTGCTGATCACCGATTCCGGCGGGGTCGAGCAGCGAGTCATCGACCTGCCGCGAGCATTCGACGAGCAGACGCTCGGCGAACTGCGCGCCCGACTCAACGTCACGGTCGTTGGACTGGGCATGGCCGAGGCGAGCGTTGCCCTCGCCGTGAGCGTCTGGCCGGGATCGCCGGCGCTGCAGCCGATCGTCGACCTGATCACGCGCACCGTCGCCGACCAGGTCGGGGCCAACCGTCAGGAGAAGCTCGTCATGGCCGGGGCCGCAAACCTGGTGCGCACCGAAGACGACTTCTCCGGCAGCATCTATCCGGTACTCGAAGCCATCGAAGAACAGGTCGTGCTGCTGCGGCTGTTCGGCGAGATGGAGACCGACCAGCACGGCGTTTCGGTGAGTATCGGCCGGGAGAATGCGGCCTTCGGCCTACCGGAAGCGAGCGTGCTGACCAGCGGCTATACCGCAGGCGGCAACCTGGCCCGGCTGGGCGTGCTCGGGCCGACCCGCATGGACTATTCCAACAATATGGCGGCCGTACGCGCCGTCGCCCGGTACCTCTCCCGCCTGCTCGGCGAGACCTGAAATCTGTACCATTTAGACTCTGTGCCATTTAGGCTCTGTGCCATTTCGACTCTGTGCCATTTAGGCTCTGTGCCATTTCGAACAACCATCATAAAAAAATCAAGGAGAGCCACCTTTGGCTGACCATTACGAAGCGCTTGGCGTTGACCGCGACGCAACCACCGACCAAATCAAGAAGGCGTACCGTCGCCTCGCCCGCGAGCTGCACCCCGACGTGAACCCCGGCGCCGAAGCATCCGAACGGTTCAAGAGCATCACACACGCCTATGACGTGCTGAGCGACGCCAAGCAGCGCCAGAAGTACGACCAGGGCGGCGGCCAGAACGGCGGCTTCGACGGGCAGAACTTCGGCAACTTCGGCGACATCTTCGAGACCTTCTTCGGCGGCGGCGGGAGCAGCCGTGGTCCGCGCTCGCGCCGCGAACGCGGCCAGGACGCTCTGATTCGAGTCGACCTCGACCTCGACGAGGTCATCTTCGGCACGCACCGCGACCTGGAGGTCGACACGGCGATCGTCTGTGAGACCTGCAAGGGCTCCTGTTGCGCGCCCGGCACCGCGCCGATCACCTGCGACATCTGCCACGGCACGGGCAGCATCCAGCGCGCCGTGCGCTCCCTGCTCGGGAACGTGATGACGTCCAGCCCGTGCGGTTCCTGCCGCGGTTACGGCACCATCATCGCCACCCCGTGCATGACCTGCTCCGGTCAGGGCCGCATTCGCGCCCGCCGCACCGTTCCGGTCGATATTCCGGCCGGCGTCGACACCGGCCTGCGCCTGCAGATGCCCGGCAGCGGCGAAGCCGGCCCGGCTGCCGGTCCCAATGGGGACCTGTACCTGGAGATGAAGGTGCGCCATCACGACGTGTTCAGCCGTGACGGCGACGACCTAATGTGCTCGCTCGACGTGCCGATGACCAGTGCGATTCTCGGCACCACCGTGACCGTCAAGGCTCTCGACGGCGACATCGAGGTAGAGATTCGCCCCGGATCGCAGAGCTCCGAGGTACTCACGATCAAGGATCGCGGAATCACTAAGCTGCGCGGCAGTGGCCGCGGCGACCTCAAGGTCGGCATCCACGTGCTCACCCCGACCAAGCTCGACCACAAGGAACGCGACCTGATCGAACAGTTCGCAGCCCGCTACGCGGCTCCGGCGCCGACCCTGAGCCAGTACCAGCAGGGCTTGTTCGCGAAGCTGCGCGACCGGTTCCTCGGCTGACGTGGCACATTTCTACCTGCAAGAAACGCTCCGGGCGGAGCAGTGCCGCCCGGGGCAGGTGGTCACCGTGGACGGCGACGAGGCGCGGCACGCGGTCACGGTGAGCCGGGTGCGCCCCGGGGACCGGCTCCGCCTCGGTAATGGGGCCGGGTTGCTGCTGGAGGGAGCCGTGCTGACGGCGGACGCTTTGCAGTTGACCCTGCGCGTCGATGACGCGAGCGAGACTGCGGCGGCGACGCCGCGCATCCGCTTGGTGCAGGCCCTCGCCAAGGGTGACCGGGACGAACTGGCCATTCAGGCCGCCACCGAACTCGGCGTCGACGGCGTCATCCCGTGGTCCGCAGCCCGCTCCATCACCAAGTGGGAGGGCGCGAAGATCGCCAAAGGCCACGAACGCTGGAGCAGCATCCTGCGTGAGGCCAGCAAACAGTCGATCCGGGCTTGGCTGCCCGATGTCGCCCAGCTGACCAGCACCAAGCAGCTGGCCGTTTTGGCCGCCACGACACGGATGCTGCTGCTCGACCCGACCGCAACCGGTCGCCTCACCGAGGTGGCCGTCCCCACCGACGACCGCGACATTCTGCTCGTCGTCGGCCCCGAGGGCGGAATATCGCCGGCCGAACTGCTCCTGCTTGAGCAGGCCGGCGCGAGCCAGGTACGCCTCGGCGACACCGTGCTGCGCACATCGACCGCGGGGCCAGCCGCCCTCGCAATCCTCAATGCAACTTTGGGTCGCTGGTAGAGCGTGCCGTTGGTAGTGCGTGCCGCTGATAGCGCCGCTTAAGATAGAGGTATGTCTTCTTCCGTCGCCCAACCGACCATTTTCAGCCGCATCATCGCGCGTGAGATTCCGGCGACGATCGTGGCCGAAACCGAGCGCATTATCGCTTTCCTCGACATTGCACCCAAAGCCCCGGTGCACGTTGTCGTCACCACGAAAGACCCTCAGTATCAAAACGTGGTCGAGCTCGCCGCCGGCAATCCCACCCTGCTCGCCGAACTCGTCGCCGTGGCCGAGCAGATCGCGGCCGAACGCACCAACGGACAGTTCCGTCTGGTGTTCAACACCGGGGCGGCTGCCGGCCAGACCGTCTTCCACGTGCACGCGCACGTGCTCGGCAGCCCCGAAGCGTCTGATCAGCTGGGGGAGGACTCGCTTGGCGCCCTCTGATTCTTCTAAAGCTGACTCCAACAGGGAGCTGCGCTTCACCGTTGACGGCGTCGCCATGGTGCGCTTGCTCGGCCCCGAAGACCGCTACCTGAACACCATCGAGGCCGCCTACCCGAAGGTCGACGTGCACGTGCGCGGCAACGACGTGACGCTCGGCGGCTCGGCCGACGACGTCGAGGCCGTGCGTCGCTTGATCGAGGAGCTGCAGCTGGCCCTGCGCACCGGCCACGACCTCGGCGAGACCGAGGTGGCCACCGCGTCACGGATGCTGGCTGCCGACAGTTCCGTGAGCCCATCCGCCCAGCTCGGCGCCCCAATTCTGACCGCCCGTGGCAAGAGTATTCGGGCCAAATCGATCGGCCAGAAAGAGTACATCGACGCGATCGACGACAACACGATCGTGTTCGGCATCGGACCGGCCGGAACCGGCAAGACCTACCTCGCCATGGCGAAGGCGGTGCGTGCCCTGCAGAACAAAGAGGTTGAGCGCATCATCCTGACCCGCCCGGCAGTGGAGGCCGGAGAACGGCTCGGCTTTCTGCCCGGCACGCTCACGGACAAGATCGATCCCTACCTGCGGCCGCTCTACGACGCGCTCGGCGAAATGCTTGACCCCGAACTGATCCCCAAATTGCTCGCGGCCGGCACGATCGAGGTCGCCCCGCTCGCCTACATGCGCGGTCGCACCCTGAACGCGAGCTTCGTCGTGCTCGACGAAGCCCAGAACACGACGCCCGAGCAGATGAAGATGTTCCTGACCCGCCTTGGCTTCGGCTCCAAGATGGTCATCACCGGCGATGTCACCCAGATCGACCTGCCGGCCGGCAGCAGCGGCTTGAAATTGGTGACCCGCGTCCTTGACGGTATCGACGACATCCACTTTTCCTATCTGACCAGTGCCGACGTTGTGCGGCACTCGCTGGTCGGGCGCATCGTCGACGCGTATACCGAGTACGACGCGCAGAAACAGGCCCTCCGCCAGGAGAGCGCCGAAGCGCGCGCATTTGCTACTCAAGGCCCGCAGCGCACCGGCAATGCGCCCGGCCGCAACCCGAAACGGAGTTCCAGTTGAGCATCGAAATCAACAACGAGTCGACCATCCCGGTCGATGAGGCCGCCATTCAGCGCCTCGCTGCCTTCGCGCTCGACACCATGCACGTGCACGCCGACGCCGAACTCGCCATTGTGCTGGTCGACGAGGGTGCCATGGAGCAGCTGCACGTGCAGTGGATGGATGAGCCGGGCCCCACCGACGTTCTGAGCTTTCCGATGGACGAACTACGCCCCGGTACCGAGGAGCAGGAGACCCCGCCCGGATTGCTCGGCGATATCGTGCTCTGCCCGCAGGTCGCCAAGGAGCAGGCTGAAACCGCCGGACACAGCACCCTCGATGAGCTACTGCTACTGACCACGCACGGCGTGCTGCACTTGCTCGGCTTCGACCACGCCGAACCGGCCGAAGAGAAGGAAATGTTCGGCATTCAGCGCGACATTCTCATCGGTTTTGCCATGCAGGAACGACAACGCCCCTGATGCACATCGTGTGGTTTATTTACGCGGCCGTGGTTCTGGTCGTGTTTGCCGGTCTGATGGCCGCCGTCGACGCGGCGATCACGACCCAATCCCGGGCCGATATTGTCGGCCTGGTGCCGACGCGGCGGGCGAAACGGTCGCTCCGCGCGATCGCCGAGGACACCGGCGCGCACCTGAATGCGATTAACTTTATTCGCATTACAGCCGAGACCACGGCGGCGGTCTTGGTGACCCTCGTTTTTGCGACCACCATCGAGGCCCTGTGGCTCGCGCTGGTGCTGTCGGCGCTGATCATGACCTCGGTTTCGTTTGTGCTGGTCGGTGCCAGTCCGCGCAGTGTCGGGCGGGCGCATCCGGTCGCTCTGCTGACGGCCACCGCGTTGCTCGTGCATGTTGCGCGCGTTCTGCTCGGACCGATCGCGAACGCCCTGGTCGCCCTCGGAAACCGCGTCACCCCCGGCCGCACCAAGCTGGCGACCTTCACCTCCGAAGACCAGCTGCTCAGCATGGTCGACGAGGCCACCGAACTCGACGTAATCGAGGAGGACGACCGCGAGCTCATCCACTCAATTTTTGAGTTCAGCGACACTGTCGTGCGGGAGCTCATGATTCCCCGCACCGACATGATCACCATCGACGCCGACGCGAGCATTGACGCGGCCATGGGCCTGTTCCTGAGCAGCGGTACCTCGCGCGTGCCCGTTCGGGGCGGCGAGGTCGACGACGTCGCCGGCATCCTTTACCTGCGCGACGTTGCCCGGCTGGTCTTTGAACGCCCGATCAATGCCCTGCAGCTGACGGTCGCCGAACTCGCACGTCCGGCCGTGTTCGTGCCGGAATCCAAGAAAGCCGACGATATGCTGCGGCAGATGCAGCTTGAGTCCAACCACCTGGCCATGGTCGTTGACGAGTACGGCGGCATCGCCGGACTGGTCACCCTCGAGGATTTGATCGAGGAGCTCGTCGGCGATATCTCGGATGAGTACGACCGCGATGTGGTCGAGTTCGAAGACCTTGGTGATGGGCATTTTCGGGTCAGCGCCCGACTGCCGGTCGACGAGCTCGGGGAACTCTTCGGTCTCGAGCTCGACGACGATGATGTCGACTCGGTCGGTGGTCTTTTGGCCAAGGCGCTCGGGCGACTGCCCGTCGCCGGCTCGGTCGCCTCGGTGAGCGGGTTGAACCTCACCGCCGAACGCACCGAAGGTCGTCGTAAGCGCATCAGCACCGTGCTGGTGGAGCGCGACGACGCGCTGATTGATGCGCAGACCGCATTTCTCACGGGAACGAACCGTAGCACAGTGTCTGATGATGAAGGAGAACGGTCATGACCGCAGCAACACCGGCGCACCCCGCCGATTACCGAGCGGGATTCGTCTCCTTCGTGGGACGCCCCAACGTGGGAAAGTCCACCCTGACGAACGCACTCGTGGGGGAGAAGGTCGCGATCACCTCGTCGAAGCCGCAGACCACCCGCCGCGCCATTCGGGGCATCGTGCACCAGAAGAACGGCCAGCTCATTCTGGTCGACACCCCCGGAATCCACCGCCCGCGCACCCTCCTCGGTGAGCGCCTGAACAGCCTGGTCACGGCGACCCTGGCCGGCGTCGACGTGATCGGCCTGTGCATCCCGGCCAACGAGCCGATCGGCCCGGGAGATAAGTTCATCAACGAGCAACTGGATGCCTTCCCGCGGGCCAAAAAGGTCGCCATCGTCACCAAGATTGATGCATCCTCCAAGACCAACGTCGCCAATCAGCTGCTCGCCGTCTCCCAGCTGCGGGATTGGGAGGCCATTGTTCCGATCTCCTCGACCAGCCGAATCCAGCTCGACACCCTGGCGACCCAACTCCTGCGCCTGCTGCCGCATGCGGATGCCCCGCTCTACCCAGCCGACACCGTCACCGACGAGACCCTCGAGTCGCGCATCTCGGAGTTCATTCGCGAGGCAGCCCTCGAGGGCGTCACCGACGAGCTGCCGCACTCGATCGCCGTGACCATCGACGACATCATCGAGCGTGATGACCAGGAACTGGTTGAGATTTACGCCAACCTGTTCGTCGAACGAGACAGCCAGAAGGGCATCATCATCGGCAAGTCGGGCAGCCGGCTGAAGGATGTCGGTACCCGCGCGCGTAAACAGATCGAACCGCTCGTCGGCAAGCGCGTCTTTCTGTCGCTGCGGGTGAAGATCGCCAAGGAATGGCAGCGCGACCCGAAGCAGCTCGGGCGCCTCGGCTTCTAACGCATCGCGACCGGATCTCGAACGCTCGCAGGCTCGTGCCTCGATCAGCGAGTCTTTCTGGTCGAGGCGCGAGGAACGAGCGATGGAGGCCGAAACCTTATAACGCGCAGCTGGCGGCACCAGGCGCAGGAGACCAGCCAACGCGAAGGGTCAGTTTCGGTAGTCGTCATTTGGGTAGCCCGGTCGCGGGTAGTCCCCCGTGCGCGGGTCGAGCCCGTCGAGACCACCATCCCGTAACTTGCCGCGATCTGCCCGACCAGTCGCGGGGGTAGCCGGCGTCGGAAGGTCAAGCCGTTCGGGTGCCTGCAGGAGCGGGTTCTGGCTGGGCAGGTAGATCAAAGTCTGTTCCGGGTCGATCTCGACCGGGGGTTGCAGCCAGTACTCGCCACCCTGGAGATAGATCTTCCAATGTCGGTTGTGCAGCAACAGGTGATGGTGCGCACAGAGCATTATGGCGAAGTTGATGTTGGAAAGTCCTTGATCAGACCACATGTCGATGTGATGCGCCTCTGTCCACGACGGTGGTTGGTCGCAGCCGGGCCAGCGGCATCCGCCGTCACGCGCGGCGAGGGCCCGGCGTTGCTCGCGGTTGAAGAGACGTTCTTCTCGTCCGACGTTGAGTGGTTGCCCGGACTCACTGAACAAGATGGCGAGGTAGCCGGTGTCACAGAGGTGCCGGTCGATCGTCTCCGCCGACACCGGCGCCGGGTTTCCCTCGAGGTAGCCGAAAACGGGGTGGGAGCTAGCGCGTTCGGTAGAACTTGTGGTTTCAGCGCTCCGCCCGGGGGCCGCCATCCGGCCCGTTCCGCTGCCCGCCAATGTGCCACTCGGCGCCTTGTCGGCGCCCCGAGTGTTCGCGGGGTTTTCGGTGCTATCGCTGCTCCCTGTGCTCCCGGTCGCCTGGGCTTCTGGCGCGGTCGGCGCGGTCGGGGCGACCGGAGCGGGTGCTGTGCTAGTCGGCGCGCCCGACCCGGTTATCGGGCCATCTGCGCGGACAGGGCCAGTGGCTGGTCCCGTTGTGCTTGCAGGGCCAGCGGCCGGGCGGGCTATTGGGTGGGGGATGGTGGTGGGGCGGTCGTGTTTGGTGACGATGATCTGCACGACCGGGCGGCGGCCGCCGAACATGGTGTTCGGGTCGGCGTCAGCGCCGAGTTTGAGCAGCTGGGTGAAGGAATCAGCGGCGATTTGGTCCAGGGTGCGCGGGTCGTCCTTGACGCGCTGACGAGTCCGAGTCGCGGCGGGGCACGGCCGCGGGTAGCGGCGGCAGATCCGGGTGCAACTTTGCCTACGCCGCCGCCCGTGCAGCCGCCCGTGCAGCCTCCCGCTCGGCTTCCGCCACTGCTTCCGCCACTGCTTCGGCGGCAACCTGCGCGGCCAGCTCAGCCTCCCGGGCAGCATCGGCCGCCCGCCGTTCAGCGGTTTCGGTGTCGTTCATCAGTACGCCCACGGCCAGCAGTCGGCCGGCCTCCATGCGGCTCAGCCCGGTAGCGTCTTGCACCATCAGGGTCGGGTTACGAAGCCCGTACCGCGCCGCCAACCCCGACTGACCCAACTCCGGCCTGGACCTGCGCGCGATCGTGCCTGCCAGCAACGCCGCGACCGTATTGCTCAGCCGCAACAGGTCGGCGATCGGACCACGCGCCGCGAGCACCGCCGCATCGGACAGGCCGCCGAACTCGGCACTGGAGCCACCGAGCGCGGCGACAGCGACCGCTACCCGGGTGAGCTCCAGCGCCAGGTTGCTCATAATTCAACCCAACACCCGACCACCGACATTCCCGAGGAAAAATCACGCATACAAGCACTGAATCGGCGAAAACTCGCAAAGAATACCCAAAGAAATGTTTTAAGGGCCGTTTGATCGCGGTTTTTTTGCCTCACAGGCCGCTCCCGCGCGGCGCTCCCGTACCAGGCTCGCGCGCAGTCCGCCCATGCGGAAGGATTGAACCTACCGGGCAGCCCTGCGGTGGCCGCATCATTCAGGAACAGCGACTTGCGCTCAAAAGCAGCCAGCCTCGTGAACAGAATTTACGATCCGGCATCTCCGACGCCTAGCTGCGACGGATCCCGCAAACGGCCCCGTGCCACAAGTGATCTGTCAACGGTGGGAAATCTATGTATATTGTTTATCGATAGATTTACACCGATAAACGATAGGATTTTCATGCATGGCACGGCGATCATCACCCTGAAAACGCTCATTTTCGCACTGATCGCACTGCTTTTAGCGTGCCAGGTTTTCGTTATTCCAGCGGTCGCGCAGCAGATGGTCGAAAAATCCACCCAACTCGACTACCTCCAGGTGCCCGGGATCGTTGTCACCGTGGCGTTCCTGCTCTGCGTGCAGGTCGCGCTCGTCTGCGTGTGGCGGCTGCTGTCGCTGGTGCGGGCATCCATCATTTTCAGAGTAAACGCATTCAGGTATGTCAATTTCATCCTCGGCATAGTCGCCTTGGCCACCCTCCTCATCCTTGGATCGTTCATCACCCTTGCGGTCGCCGGTGTTGCCTCGCCGTCGGTCATCATGCTGTGCGCGCTCGGAATCGTCATCGGCTCGGGACTCGCTTTGATGATCGTGGTGATGCGCGGGCTCCTGCGTAAGGCATCCGAGCTGGAACAAGACCTGGCGGAAGTGGTCTGATGCCCATCGTCATCAACCTCGACGTCGAACTCGCCAGGAAGAAGATGTCGGTCGCCGACTTTGCCGCCGCAATCGACATCACACCGGCAAACGTTTCTGTGCTCAAAAACGGTCGGGCCAAAGCCGTGCGCTTCTCCACCTTGGATGCGATCTGCCGCGTGCTCGACTGCCAGCCCGGTGACATCTTCATGTGGGTGCCAGAGGATGCGGCCGCCACGACAGCACAAACGGGGGCATGACCGTGCCACGCGCTGTCAAGTCCTGGAATGACGTCGCGATTCGTCACCTACTCGACCGGACGTCGTGCCCCGTCTGCGGGATCGCACTGCCCGATAGCCCGTGCCGCAAATGCGGCGCCGAACTGGTTGGCGCTGCGGCGGCCGAGCTCTGGTCCACCTCCGGGGCGGCTGCTGCGGCGCTCATCAGGCGGCAGGAGGCACTCGTTCGCGTGGCGCATCCGTCCCGTGCGACCAAAACCGAAGACAGCGCCGTACCGACATCGGCACCGATTCCACAACGGATGCCCGCGCAATTTGGCAAGAGCGCTGCGACCCCGAATATTTCGCGGTCGAGCGCGACGGTGCAGTCAGTGCTCGCAGTCGCGGGCGCTGGATTGTTCGCGATTTCGGCGATCGTCTTCACCTTCTTCAACCCTGACATCAGGGATCACGCCCTGCGCAGTGTGATCGTCAGCCTGGTCACGCTCCTCTTTCTCGGAGCCAGCTGGTTGCTGGCCCGTCGCCAGCTGCAATTCTCGGCGGAGGCCGTCGGTGGCCTTGGGATGGTCTTCGTCGCCCTCGACGTCTACGCGTTCTCGGAACTGGCGCCGACCGGAGTCAGCCCGTGGGTGTTCGCCGCCACCGGAACACTGGTCAGCGGAGGCGTCATGGTCGTCATGGCGACGCTCGCGCGAATTCGGGGCTGGCTCTGGATCTCGCTCGCCGCGCTCACGCTCGTTCCGGCGATGCTGGGCTACGCGGGCGCAACCACACTGTCGGCAACCCTGGGGCACCTCGGAGTAGCTTTTGTCGCGCTGGCCTTGATCGCGACCATACCCGGGCTTGCGCGGCGGATTGATGCACGCCTGGTATCTGAGCGAGTGACACTGGCGACCATTCAGATCCTCGCGACCGGCATCGTGCTGGCCCAGATAGGCTTCATCGAATTCACCAGCACGACCCAGTACTGGTTGACGATTACCGCCGTGCTGACCGCCGTCGCGGTTCTCGCCCTGCTCACGACCCGGCAGCTCGCCAAAATCTTCTGGAGCGCCGTCACCGGTGCCGCCGCGATGGCGGCCGCGGTCAGTTTGCCCTTCGCGCTCGACCTCGGCGCGCACGTCGCGGACGAGTGGTACCAGGCCGTCGCCCCCGGAGCAGGGGCCGCCGCACTGCTCGTGCTCCAGGCGCTGGCTCCGAGAGCCCACGCCCTCGACCGTCGAGCATTCCTGGGCGGCGTGCTCGCGGTTGCGGGTGTGAGTGTCCTCGTGCCCGTTCTCTCCGCGGTGTTGATCGGGGCCGTCACGGTGCTCACGTCACTGACCGGCTCAGACGGCGGCGCGACCGGATTCATGCCCCCGCACGGCTTTCTCGCCGTTGTGCTCGGCCTGTGCGCCATGGCGGCCGGACTCGGAGCGTTCTCGATTATAAGCAGGCACCGTGATGGCGCCAGAATGGATGCTTCCCCCAAGCTGGCCGCGTGGACCGGCTCGATTGCGATCTGGCTCGCCGCCCTCGCCGGGCTGGCGTTTGCCTGTCAGCCCGTTATGCCCCTGTGGTCGCGCATCGCGATCGCCCTGGGCCTGGCCGTGGCGGCGAGCGTCGCGCTCGTCGCTGTTCCGCGCATCGGTAACGCCGCCCTGAAGATGCGGCTACCCCTCGTGCTGGGCACCCATTTCGCGGTGTTGCTGGCCACGGTCTGCTCCCTGGTCGATGACGTTGTCACGGTCTGGGCGGGCATCGCGATCGTCGCGACCCTCGCCGCCATCGCGCGAACCGTGCCGACCCGGGCACGATTTCTGCACGTCGGTGCAGGTTATGCCTACGCACTGTTCGTCTTCGGCGTGGCGCTCGACCTGCTGGGCATCGGCACGATCGCGTTGCTCTGCCTCACCACATCGCTCGGCTCGATCGGCGCCATCGCCGCGACGTTCCTCCGCCGGGTGGCGGCACCAGCGTGGTACGCGATTCTGGTCGTGACGTCGGTGCCGTTCCTGATCGGGGTTGCGCAGGTGCTTTTCGAGCGCAGCGGCTGGACAGCTCTCTCGACCGCCCTCATCTTTCTTCTGGCACTCACCCTCTTCAACACGCGGCGTGCCGGCCTGGGCCTCGTGCTCCGTGCGATCGCCGCCGGACTCCTCGTTCCGTCACTTGCTGTTGTGGTGATCTGCCTCGGCGCGCAGGTGCTGCTTGGCAGCGCGTCACCGGTGACCTTGCCGATTGTCGCCGTAATTGTCGCCGTCGTGCTTCCGAGCACCGGCCTGATCCGGTCGATGCTGGGCAAGCAGGGAATTGGTACGCGGGATGCGGCAGCTGCCCGGATCGCGATTGAAGCCTCCACACTGCTCACCGCGGCGATCGCGGTCGCTCTGGCGCTCGTGCGCGTCGCTGCCGGGCTGCCGACCACCTTCATCGTGCTGCTCGTTCTCGGGCTCGGTGCCGCGGCCACATCGTTGTGGGCACAGCGCCGCTACGGGTGGTGGGTCGCCGCTGCCTCATTCACGGGTGCGCTCTGGTGTCTGTGGGCCATCGCCGGAATCGGCGTGCTCGAACCCTACCTGCTGCCACCGAGCCTGGCCGCCGCGACTGTCGGCCTGATCCTCACGGCACGCGGTTCCCGCGCCGTGTCGCTGTACGCGGCGGGTCTGGTCGTGGCCGTCGCACCCATCCTGGTGATTGTGACAGTATCCGGCTCGGGAACGGCCGCGCTGGCGCCGTGGCGTGGTTACGGCCTGATCGCGGGGTCCTGGCTTCTGCTCGGCCTCGGCATGCTGCTCGGCCGGGGCGCTTCCGCGCGCGCCGAATACCTTCGAGTCCTGCAACGGCCGACTTTGGGGGTCGCGATCGCTGCCGGGGCGGCCGGTGCCATTCAGGGGGCGAGATTCGGTCTCGGTGCCGACCCGATCCTGGCCGGTGGAGTGCCGCTCGTTCTGCTCAGCCTCGCAATCGGCCTCGCCGGTGCACTGCCTGCAGCCCTCGGCGCTCGAGCCATCCTCAGGATCGCCCCGCAGGGGTCGCGGTTATCCCGCACCCGCTGGTTGTACGCGCCCACGGCGGTCTACGTCGCAGTCGCCACCTGGCCCTCGATCGAGCGCGATTGGTTCACGATCTGGATGATGTGGTCCCTCATGCTCGCCTACCTCCTAGCCGTCGTCGTCATCGCTTGGCGGCTGCGTAACCGGCCGAGCAGCCTTCCACCCGTGTGGTTCGTCTTCGCGATCGCGTTCCTCACCGCGATCGTGGCGTGGAGTCCGCGCGAGCTGCGGGTCGAGTGGTTCTCCCTGCCGCTGGGGTTCTTCTTGATTGCGGCCGGCGCCGTAGTCCTGACTGGTGCGCGAGCGGATGCTGCCCGCCAGCAGCCAGACAGCGGCAGCAGGCAAGACGGCACGGTGACCGGCTGGCCAGCCGGCTGGTACGGCTCGTGGCCGCTGCTCGCCCCCGGCGTCGTGACCCTGCTCGTGGCATCGGTAGCGGCCACTTTCACCGACCCACAGACTTGGCGGGCGATCCTCGTGATCGTCATTGCGCTCGTCGCCATCCTGAGCGGCTCGAGTCTCAAGCTCGCAGCGCCGTTCCTGATCGGAATCGTCGTGCTTCCGCTCGAGAACGTTCTGGTCTTTCTCGTGCAGATCGGTCGGGGGATCGAGTCGATGCCGTGGTGGATCACCCTGGCCGTTGTCGGCGCCGTGCTCCTCATCATCGCCGTCACCTATGAGCGCAGGTCGGGGGAAGAGAACAGCATCACTGACCGCCTGCGCGACCTGCGCTAGGAGCCTGCTGGGGAGCGTCAGTAGAGAGACGGCGGGGAAGCATCCGCCCGCGGGCTGGGTGTGAGCCGAGCGCCAGCCGTGGTTTCGCCGAACACGGGCTGATAACTCAACACGACCCGCGCAGGAATGTGCCGGTGGTGCCAAAGTGAGAGCGGAGGATCTGAATGAACTCGCTGCTCTCGGGCGTCAACCCGCTCGATCTGGACCTCGTCGGCCTTCCCCTCCTCACCATCCTCTACGCGGCAACCGGCCTTGCGCTGCTGCTCGTGCTGCTCGGCCCGACCGGCGTTCGCCGGGCCATCGTCACCGTCATCGGTGCCGTCGTGGGCGCGGCTGTCGGCTGGGCGCTGGCCTGGTTCATCAGCGATGTCTGGGACCCGTGGGGAGTGTCTCTTTCTACCGGAACCCGGCTGTGGACCGCCGCCCTGGGTGCCAGTCTTGCCGTGGTAGTGCTGAACCTGCGCGGCCAGGTGCGTTGGCGCCGCGTCGTAGCGGTGTGCGCTATCGGACTCTGTCTGCTCAGCGCCGCAGCGGGAATCAACGCTGACGTCGGCCAGTTTCCGACGCTGCGTGTCGCCCTCGGGCTCGCGAGCTACCCGCCGCTCGACGAGGCCCTCGCAGCTGCACAGGCCCCGGACGCACAGACCAGAGCGGCACATCCCGACTCAGCGAATGCCACCGGCCTCGCAGCCGAGGGTACCGGTGTCGTGGGCACGGTCAGCATTCCAGCCACGGAATCCGGTTTCGCCGCCCGGGACGCGCTGGTCTATCTGCCGCCAGCGGCGCAGCTCCCGTACCCACCGGCCCTGCCCGTGGTCGAGATGCTCTCCGGTCAGCCCGGAAGCCCCAGCGACGTGTTCACGGCCGGTCATCTGGCGAGCATTCTCGACACCTACTCTCGGGCGCATTCCGGTCTCGCCCCGATCCTTGTTGTTCCCGATCAACTCGGCGCGCCGGGCAACAACCCGATGTGCGTCGACTCCGCGCTCGGCAACTCGGCCAGTTACCTCACCATCGACGTTCCAGCCTGGATCAAGTCTCACCTGCACGTTGCCGCCCAGCCGGCCGGATGGACCATCGCCGGGTTTTCCCAGGGAGGCACCTGCTCCATACAACTCGGCGCGGCACACCCCCAAGTATTCAGTACGATTTTGGACATCTCGGGAGAGCTCGTTCCCAGCAACGGAAGCGAGGCGCACACCGTGCAATCCGGTTTCGGCGGCAGCGTTTCCCGCTATGCGACCGCTGCGCCGACCGCCATCCTCGCCACCCACGCGCCCTACGCCGGGCTCGGTGCGATCTTCGTGGTCGGTGACGACGATATTCGCTTTCTCCCCGGCATACGCGCGGTAGCGGATGCCGCCCAGCGCGCCGGCGTCGACACTCACCTCTTCGAGTCACCCGGTACCGCCCACGACTGGCATACCGTCGACTACGCCTGGACCACCGCGCTGCCGATCATCGCCGCGCGCACCGCACTGCTCGCGCCCGCCATGATTGCGATGACCCAGTGACCACCGGCAGTCTCAAATCCGACGCCACCACGAGCGACCCAGGCAGGCCCGGCTCGGGTTCCGCACTGCGCTCGTCGATCCGATGGGCGCGGCAGCGACCGTTCGCCGTCGGCTACGCCGCCGCACTCCTCGCGGTGGGCCTCGCGACCGGAGTGATCTCGGGACCGGCGCGCAGCATCCGCTTATTGCTCGGTACCGGCTACGAATCGGTCATCGACCACGGCCACTGGTGGTCACCGCTGACCTCGGTGTTCTTCGTCGACGACGGCGCCGAACTACTGCTCGCGCTGGCCGGAACGCTGATCGTGCTCGGCTTCGCCGAACGGCTGATGGGAACGTGCCGCACCGCGATCGCCTTTCTCGTCACCGCCATTCTCGGCGCGACGATCGGCATCGGTGCGCAATTCCTCGGCGTTGCCGGCGGGGAGATGTGGTCGCGCGGAGTCAGCGAACTCTGGGCGATGGACCCGTTCACTCCGATCTTCGGAAGCGCGCTGGCGGCCAGTTTCTTCGCCGGGCCGCTCTGGCGTCGTCGTATTCGTGTGCTCGGGGTGTCGACCGTGCTGGTGCTGGTGTTGTACTCCGGCCAACCGTCCGACCTGTACCGTCTGCTCGCCGTGCTGGTCGGGCTCGGCGTTGGCTGGTTCGGGGTTGGCTGGCGGAGTCGACCGATTCGGCCGTTGAGCGCCTGGCGGCGCAGCTCCGATCACGAATCCCGCACCCTGCTCGCGGCGATCGTGGGCATGGTCGCCGTCGGGCCGGTCATCACCATCTTCTCCGGCGCCCGGTACGGCCCGCTCGCACCGCTCGGCCTGCTGCTCACCCAAGACGTACCGACGGCTGGCGACGTCGTCGACCGCTGCCTGCTGGGCGACATCACCCGGCAGTGTGTGCAGGAGCTCAGCCTCGAACGCATCGGCGGGGCCGGCCCGGTGCTGGTGAGCCTACTTCCCCTGCTCACCCTCGTCGTTGCCGCCTTCGGGCTGGCTCGCGGCCGCCGGTTCGCCGCCTGGCTCGCCATCACCCTCAACGCCGGGCTCGCGCTGCTTGCCGCCTGGTATTACGGGCTGCTGCCGATCTCCGGGCAACCCTACGTCTGGCAGTGGCAGTCCGGTCGCTATTGGGAGGTCACCCTTATTCTCGGAGTGTCGGTGCTCGTTCCGCTCCTGGTCGCAGTGGTCATCCTGGCCAATCTGCGTCACTTTCCGGTCGCTACCCGCACCGGCCAGTGGCACCGGTTTCTGCTCGTTACCGTCGGAAGTTTCACCGGCCTCGCCGCAGCCTACGTGGGCCTGGGCTGGTTGTTCCGGACCCATTTTCGGCCCGGCGTCACATTGTTCGATTTAATAGCGGATGTCCCTGAGCGGTTCATCCCGGTCGGCTTTCTCCGGCTCGAACGGGTGTCCTTTCTGCCCAATGACGCCCTGGCCACCACGCTCTATGACAGCGTCGGTGCCGTGTTCTGGATCATCGTCTTCGTCGGCGCGATCGTGGCCCTGCGCAGCGTAGCGGTCGGTCCCAGCGTCGACGCTTCGGCACGCTTGCGCACGCTGCTCAGCACTTTCGGCGGCGGGTCGCTCGGGTTTATGGCCACCTGGAGAGGGAACTCGCTCTGGTTCAGCGCGAGCGGACGAACGGCCATCGCCTACCGCGTGGTCAATGGCATCGCCATCACAACGTCCGAACCGATCGGGCCGCGCTCGGAAGCCGCCGAAGCGGTCGCGTTTTTCGCCCGGATGTGCGACGACCACGGCTGGGTTTCGGTGTTCTACAGCCTGCACGACAGCTGGAAAAGTGTTTTCGTCGCTATGGGCTGGCCCACCATGCAGGTGGGGGAGGAGACGCTCCTGCGGCCGAGCACCTGGAGCACGACCGGAAGGAAGTGGCAGGACATTCGCTCGTCAATCAATCGCGCCGATCGAGCCGGGGTGCGAGCAGAGTGGACCACCTACCGGTCGCTGTCCCTCACCGCGGCGGCCCAAATCGCAGAAATCTCCGAGCAGTGGGTGCAGGAAAAGGAACTCCCCGAACTCGGGTTCACCCTCGGCGGGCTCGATGAACTGCACGACCCGGAGGTGCGCCTCATGCTCGCCGTCGACAGTGCGGAGCGGGTGCACGCCGTGACCAGTTGGTTGCCCACCCGCCGAGACGGCGAGATCATCGGTTGGACCCTTGATTTCATGCGGCGGCGACCGGACAGCATCAACGGAGTGATGGAATTTCTGATCGCGCAAACCGCGGAGCGCATGCAGGAGCGCCCCGAGGTCGAGTTTCTGAGCCTGTCGGTGGCGCCGCTCGCGCCGGTATCCGGCCCGCGGCAGGGCGGTATTGCCGCCGGCCTGCTCGACTATCTCGGTCGCACGCTCGAGCCGGTGTACGGGTTTCGGTCATTGCTCTTGTTCAAGAACAAGTTCCAGCCGGAGTTCGCGCCGGTCTTCATGTCGTTCCCGGATCCGGTCGCGCTGCCCGAGATCGGCCTCGCGCTCGCTCGTGCCTACCTTCCCAGCCTGTCGGTGCGGGAAGTGGTGACGTTGGCGCGGGGACTGAGCCAGTAGCATCCGCTGGCAGTGGCCCTCTGACACGACGTGGTCGAAACCAGGCCAAACGGTGCTAGCCTGAAAATGTGTTGAACGGTGCGCTCCTCCTTAGCTGCCGCGACGGGTCCTAATCTAAAGGCCTCCCTCGTCGCGGCGTTCGTCGTTGGCTGTGCGACACCCACGAGGAAACAGGATCATGAAGAACAATCAGACCGCGTCCACCCTGCCGATTCACCGCTACCGCCCGTACCACGAGCAGTTCGCCGTCGAGCTGCCCGACCGTACCTGGCCGAGTAAACGCATCACGGTTGCACCGCGTTGGTGCGCGGTCGACCTGCGGGACGGCAACCAGTCGCTCATCGACCCGATGAGCCCCGAGCGCAAGCGCATCATGTTCGACCTGCTCGTGCGCATGGGCTACAAGGAGATCGAGGTGGGCTTTCCCTCGGCGAGCCAGACCGACTTCGACTTCGTGCGCAGCCTCATCGACGAGAACGCCATCCCCGACGACGTTACGATCCAGGTTCTGACCCAGGCTCGCGAACATTTGATCAAGCGCACCTACGAGTCGATCACCGGCGCCAAACAGGCCATCGTGCACTTCTATAACTCCACCAGTATTTTGCAGCGCGAGGTGGTGTTTCGCGAGCAGAAGCAGGGCATCGTCGATCTGGCCCTGTTCGGGGCCCGCCTGTGCAAGCAGATGGAAGCGACCATTCCCGGCACGACCATCTACTACGAGTACTCGCCGGAGAGCTTCACCGGCACCGAACTCGACTTCGCCGTTGACATCTCCAACCAGGTCATCGAGATTTTGCAGCCGACCCCGGAGCGCAAAGTCATTCTCAACTTGCCGGCGACCGTCGAAATGGCCACGCCCAATGTGTACGCCGATTCCATTGAGTGGATGAGCCGTCACCTCACCCAGCGCGAGAACGTGTTGATCTCACTGCACCCACACAATGACCGCGGCACCGCGATTGCCGCCGCCGAACTGGGCTACCTGGCCGGTGCCGACCGCATCGAAGGCTGCCTGTTCGGCAACGGTGAGCGCACCGGAAACGTCGACCTCGTCGCCCTCGGCGTGAACCTGTTCACGCAGGGAATCGACCCACAGGTCGACTTCAGCAACATCGACGAGATCAAGCGCACCGCGGAATACTGCAACCAGCTGCCCGTGCCCGAGCGCAACCCGTGGGCTGGCGACCTCGTCTTCACCGCGTTCAGCGGTTCGCACCAGGACGCCATCAAAAAGGGCTTCGAAGCGATGGATGCCGATGCCGCCAAACAGGGCTGCACGGTCAACGACCTGGTCTGGGCCGTTCCGTATCTGCCGATCGACCCCAAGGACCTCGGCCGCAGCTATGAGGCTGTGATTCGGGTCAACTCGCAGTCCGGCAAGGGCGGCGTCGCTTACCTGCTCAAAACCGACCACGCCCTCGACCTGCCACGCAAGCTGCAGATCGAGTTCTCTGGCGTCGTGCAGGCCAAAACGGATGCCGAGGGTGGCGAGGTCACCAGCGAGCAGATCTGGGACATCTTCAACGACGAGTACCTGCCGGCTACGGTCAAGAACCCGGAAGCCCAGTGGGGCCGGTTTGAACTGCACTCCACGCGCACCTCAAGCGACCTGTCCGGCACCGTCGACCTCGCGGTCGAACTTCGTGACGGCGACACCGTGGCGCAGGCTACCGGCCCCGGCAACGGCCCGATCAACGCGTTCCTCGGCGTCATGGCCGAGCGCGGCATCGCGATCACGCTCTACGACTACGTCGAGCACGCGCTGTCGGCCGGGGGCGACGCCCAGGCTGCCGCCTATGTCGAGCTCGACGTGAACGGCAAGCGTTACTGGGGCGTCGGCATCGACGCGGACATTTCCACCGCTTCGCTCAAGTCGGTTGTCTCCGCCGTCAACCGCGGCATTCGCGCCGAGGTCGGCGACCGGGAGCTGTCCGCCGTCTAAGCTGACAGCATCCGCTCAAACGCAACACACGAAAGCCCAGACTCTGCAGTCTGGGCTTTCGTTGCACCATCCGGGTGCGGTCGGGGGCCTGGCTGTGTGCTGGGTACTAAGCCAGGGCTGGCAGTTGCGCCGTTCGGTCTGGTGTACGGGTGCCGAGGAGGACGCGACAATCGTTGATTGCATGGTCCAGCAGGACATACAGCCGGGCGTCCGGGTCGGAAATACACGCCTCGCTGATGCCCTGCACGGCGACGCGAATGATCGTGTCGGCGGTGCGCGGCGTGAACTTGGTGTGCGACCAGGAATGCACGCTGCCAAGGAAGTCACGCGCCCACCGTTCGGCGTCTGGCGCTTTTTGCAGAGCAGTCCGAATGAGCGGGCCGACCCGCTCGGCGAACTGCGGGTCAAGAACGGATGCGTTCCGCTCGCAGGTCAGCACGCCCACGGCGAGCGCGCGCTGGCGTTCCAGGCTCGCTGTCGGAAGGGCTTCGCAGCCAGCGCGCAGGGCGACCACGATTTCGATTCGCTTGTCGATGCGCTGATCGGAACTGGTCAGGCCGATGACCGACGGAATCAGCAGGGCGAGTCGTGACCTGGCACCGTCGGAAGTGCAATCGTTGACCATCCGGGCGAGCGAGGCCAGCACCGGGTGGGTGCAGGCCGGGTGGTCGCTCCAGGACTCGCCGGCGAGGTAGGAGGCGAACTCCATGAAGCAGCCGCCACTTTTCGGAGTGCGGTGCTTGCCTCTCGACAGCACGGGCATAATGTCGGGCAGACTGCCCTGGACTGGTTTCATGAAAAACCTCCATACCACGGGGACAACGTGCTCTAAGTTTCCCCCCATCTGCCCGGAAAGACCAGAGCCTGATGCGACTCGTGACACATTTTCAGCGACCGGAGGCATCCGTTTGACAGGTACTCGAGCCGTGACCGAAGTCTGCGCGACAGAGTGGGATAATTACCTGTGCCTGTCTACCGAGATGAAGCCGTTGTGCTGCGCACCCACAAGCTGGGTGAAGCCGACCGCATCGTCACCATGCTCACTCGCGCGCACGGCAAGGTGCGCGCCGTGGCCAAGGGCGTGCGCCGCACCGGCTCCAAGTTCGGCGCCCGGCTGGAGCCGTTCATGGTCGCCGATGTGCAGCTGTACGAGGGCCGCAGCCTCGACATCATCACGCAGGCCGAGTCCCTCGGCTCCTACGGCGCCCTGATCACGGCCGACTACGGCAGCTACACCGCGGCGAGCGTCATGGTCGAAACGGCCGACAAACTCACCGAATCCGAGGGGTCGCTGCAGCAATACCTGCTGCTCGTCGGTGCGCTGCGGTCGCTGTCCCGGCAGGAGCACGGCTCCCACCTCACCCTCAACTCCTATTTATTACGTGCCGTATCGATGGCCGGCTGGGCGCCGAGCTTTCAGGACTGCGCCCGCTGCGGCGCCACGCAGTCAAGTGATGGCGGGCAACACTCGGCCATGGTCGTGCAGCTCGGTGGCATCGTCTGCGACTCTTGCGCCCCACCCGGGTCGCCGCGGCTCGACGCAGCGACGATCGGCCTACTCAGCGCCCTGCTCACCGGCGACTGGGAGCACGCCGCGGCGAGCCCAGATCGCACGCAAAACCAGGCCGCCGGAGTCGTCGCCGCCTACACCCAGTGGCACCTGGGCCGCGGGCTTCGCTCGCTGGAACACGTCGCCCGATGATGGCCGGCCTGTTCGGCCATAAACCGTTCACCCACAAGGACGCCGTCGCGTTCAAACCGCTCGACTGGACCGGCCTGTACCCGCCCGATCTGCCCCGAAAGGTCGTGCCGGAGCATGTCGCCGTAGTCATGGACGGCAACGGCCGCTGGGCCAACGGCCGGGGCCTCACCCGGATCGAAGGGCACAAGGCCGGCGAGGCAGCCCTGCTCGACGTCGTCGCCGGAGCCATCCAGATCGGCGTCAAACAGCTCAGCGTGTATGCCTTCTCTACCGAAAACTGGAAGCGTTCGCCCGATGAGGTGCGTTTTCTGATGGGCTTCAACCGGGACGTGCTGCACCGCCGCCGCGATCAGCTCAACGAGTGGGGCGTGCGGGTCAGGTGGGCCGGGCGCAAGCCGAAGCTGTGGGCATCCGTTGTTAACGAGCTGCAGTTTGCCGAGAAACTCACCGCGGGCAATGACGTACTCACCCTCACGATGTGCGTGAACTATGGCGGGCGCACCGAGATCGCGGATGCCGTGCGCGCGCTGGCCGAGGATGTCGCCGCCGGCAGGCTGAAGCCGTCGGGAATCACCGAGAAAACCATCGCCAAGCAGCTGTACGTGCCCGAGCTGCCCGACGTCGACCTGTTCGTGCGCAGCTCGGGGGAGCAGCGCACCAGCAACTTCATGCTCTGGCAGAGCGCCTATGCCGAGATGGTTTTTCTCGATACCCTGTGGCCGGACTTCACCCGAGTCGACCTGTGGCACGCGGTCGAGCTGTATGCCGCCCGCAACCGTCGTTATGGCGGAGCGGTCGACACCCCGACGGCCTGAATATTTCGGTTGGGGAATACCGGGGCCCTGTGCCCCGTTGGCCCGAGTGTGACTGATACAACTAGTACCGAAGCGTCCGCATCCGTGAGCACCGACACCATCAAGGTGGACATCTGGTCCGATGTGCAATGCCCCTGGTGCTACATCGGTAAACGTAAGTTTGAGGCCGGTGTCGCCCAGTTCGACGGGACCGTCAAGGTCGAGTATCACAGCTTTGAACTTTCACCCGATACCCCGGTCGATTACGCCGGAACGCCTGTGCAGTACCTCAGTGAGAAGAAGGGTATGCCCCTCGCCGAGGTGGAGCAGATGCTCGAGCGTGTCACCGGCATCGCCGAGAGCGTTGGCCTGCACTACGACTACGACTCCGTGCACCAGACCAACACGGTCATTTCGCACGAACTACTGCACTACGCCAAGGCGCACGGCCGTCAGCTCGAGATGAAGGAGCGCCTACTCAAGGCCTACTTCATCGATGGCCGCCACGTTGGCCGGATCGAAGACCTCGCCGACCTCGCCGCCGAGATCGGACTCGACCGAGCCGACGTCGTGCGGTCACTCAGCGCCCACGAGCACCTCGCCGCGGTCAAGGCCGACGTGGCACAGGCCGGCGCCTACGGCATCCAGGGCGTTCCGTTCTTCGTGATCGACGGCCGCTACGGCATTTCCGGCGCGCAGGATCCGACGGCGTTCACTCAGGCGCTCGACCAGGCCCGCGCCGACCGCTCGGCCAAGACCGGGGACGGGGCCGACGACGTCCCCGCGTAACCCGATACCCAGCGAACTCGCGTAGCCTGACGGGTAAGCAACCAGCTGTACCCGCAGACTTCACCGTTTCACCCAATTGATTCAAGGAGATAACTCATGACTGACACCATCACTACCCCGCCCGTCTTCACCGACGCTGCCGGTCGTCCCACCATCGAGCTCCTGGGTGCTGCGACCGCGACCGACGAAGCCGCTGGCTCCTGCTGCGGTGGCGGCTGCTGCAGCTGATCTGAGCCCATTTCGTCAACAGCGCAGCTGCCGTACGCCCCTTTCCGGGCGCGGCAGCTGCGTTTTTGTGTGCGCCCGGCATCCGCGATGCAGAGGATTCGGAGCACCACGCGCTTTCTGGGAGAATTGACCCACCATGACTTCACCTACTTCCGCCTACGACCAGCGGGCGCCGATCGACCAATTGGCCGTTGGTCCGCTCAGTATCGGCCCGCTCACGCTTGACGTGCCCGTGGTGCTCGCGCCGATGGCCGGCATCACCAATACCGCATATCGCCGGCTGTGCCGCGAATACGGCGCTGGACTGTTTGTGAGCGAGATGATCACTTCGCGCGCGCTCGTCGAACGCAACACCGAGACCATGCGGTTGATTACCCATCATGAGAGCGAAACCACCCGCTCCATTCAGCTCTACGGTGTTGACCCGAAAACGGTGTCCGAGGCCGTGACCATGCTCGTCGCTGAGGACCGTGCCGATCACATCGACCTCAACTTCGGCTGCCCGGTTCCCAAGGTCACCCGCAAGGGCGGGGGAGCTGCCCTGCCGTGGAAGATCGGCCTGTTCCGTCAGATCGTGGAGGCCGCAGTGACTGCGGCCGGGCCGATTCCGCTGACCGTCAAGATGCGCAAGGGCATCGACGCCGACCACCTCACCTACATTGAGGCTGGCAAGGCCGCCGCCGGAGCCGGCGTCGCCTCCATCGCCCTGCACGGCCGAACGGCCGCCGAGTTCTACTCCGGCCACGCCGACTGGTCGGCAATTGAGAAGCTCAAGAACGCCATCAGTGACGTGCCGGTGCTCGGCAACGGCGACATCTGGTCGGCCGACGACGCCCTGCGCATGGTCAGTGAAACCGGATGCGACGGCGTCGTCGTCGGGCGCGGCTGCCTCGGCCGTCCGTGGCTGTTCGGCGACCTCGCCGCTGCATTTCGCGGTCAGGAACTCAAAGCCGAACCGGGGCTCGGCCAGGTCATCAACGCCTTCCGCCGCCACGCCGAACTGCTCACCGAATACTTCGATAGCGAAGACCGGGCCTGCCGCGATATTCGCAAGCACGTCGCCTGGTACTTCAAGGGCTACCCGGTCGGCGGCGATCTGCGCGCGAGCCTGGCGATGGTGCAGTCTCTCGCGCAGCTCGACGACCTGCTCGGCACCCTCGACGCCTCGCTGCCTTACCCGGGCTCAGACGTTGAGGGCCCGCGCGGGCGCGCGGGAACACCGAAGAAACCGTCGCTGCCCGAGCACTGGCTCGAGTCTCAGGATCTTTTCGGGGCGGAGCGACTGAATTTGACCGAGGGCGAAGGGGATACCAGCGGTGGCTAACAAAACCGGATACAGCGAGACCGACGAGGCCCGCTGGTTTCCCGAAGAGCACTACTCGCGGCGCAGTGACTTTGCCCGCGACCGCGCCCGACTGCTGCACTCGAGCGCTCTGCGGCGCCTCGCGGCCAAGACGCAGGTCCTCAGTCCCACGGCGGGGCTCGACTTTGCCCGCAACCGACTGACCCACTCGCTCGAGGTCGCCCAGGTCGGGCGGGAGATCGCCTCCCGCCTCAACGTCGACCCCGACATCGTCGATACCGCCTGCCTCGCGCACGACATCGGGCATCCTCCCTTTGGACACAACGGCGAGAAGGCGCTCAGCCTGTGGTCGGAAGACATCGGCGGCTTCGAGGGGAACGCGCAGACCCTGCGATTGCTCACCCGGCTCGAGCCGAAGGTGTTTGGACCCGACGGGCGAAGCTACGGACTCAACCTGACCCGGGCGAGCCTCGACGCAAGCTGCAAGTATCCCTGGCCAGAAGGATCCTCGGTCTATGACCCGAGCGGGCGGGCCAAGTTCGGGTTCTACCAGGACGACCTGGCCGCGTTCGAGTGGCTGCGCGAGGGAGCGCCCGACCGACAACTCTGCATCGAAGCCCAGGTGATGGACCTCTCCGACGACATCGCGTACAGCGTGCACGACTTCGAAGACGCCATCGTCAACGGCTACGTCGACGTGGCAGCCCTGAGCAGCCGCGCAGATCACGACGAACTCCTCGCCACCATGTCGGAGTGGATCGGCGACCAGACCAGCGCGGAGGACTTGGCGACCGCGTTCAACCGGCTCGACTCCCTCGATGTCTGGATGGACTCCTGGACCGCCGGGCGACGCGACCAGGGCCACCTCAAGAACCTCACCAGCCAGCTCATCGGCCGGTTCAGCAGTGCTGCCGTACACGCCACCAAAGAAGCACACCCCGGTGCGAACATGCTGCGGTTCGGGGCGAATGTGATCGTGCCGCGGGAGATCCAGGCCGAAATCTCGGTGCTCAAGGGCATTGTCGCGGCCTTCGTCATGACCCGCAATACCCGCAAGCCCATCTACGTGCAGCAGCGCCAGGTGCTCACCCTGCTCGCCGAAACCCTGCACCAGTCCGGCGACGAACACCTCGACCCCGGCTTTCGCGAAGACTGGCAGGCCGCCGACGACGATGCCGCCCGCAAGCGCGTCATCGTCGACCAGGTCGCGAGCCTCACCGACCAGTCCGCCCTGGCCTGGTATGAGCGCCTGGTGCAGGGCTAGCGCTCTGCCCGGTTTGAAGGCTCGACGCGCCGAGCGGCTCCTTCAAGCTCGATAAGCTGAAGGGATGGCTACCCGTATTAATCCGAGCATCCTCGCCGCCGATTTCGCCAACTTTGAGAGCGAGCTTTTCCGCATCCGCTCCGCCGACCTCGTGCACGTCGACATCATGGACAACCACTTCGTGCCGAACCTCACCTTCGGGCTCGGGATGGTCGAGCGGCTGCAGCAGGTGTCGCCGCTGCCGCTGGACATCCACTTGATGATCGACGACCCGGAACGGTGGGCGCCCGGCTACGCCGAGGCCGGAGCCTACTCGGTCACCTTTCACGCCGAGGCGACGACCGAGCCGGTGGCGCTGGCCCGGCGGCTGCGGCAGATCGGCGCCCGCGCTGGCATCGCGCTCAAGCCCGGTACCGACGTCACGGCGTACCTCGACCTGCTCGACGAGTTCGACCAGGTGCTCGTGATGACCGTCGAGCCCGGTTTTGGCGGCCAGAGCTTCATGGAAGAGACCATGCCGAAGCTTTCCCAGCTGCGATCACAGGTGGAGAAGACCGGACTCGACGTCTGGCTGCAGGTCGACGGCGGCATCACCGCGCAGACCATCGAGATCGCAGCCCGAGCCGGTGCCGACACCTTCGTGGCCGGGTCCAGTGTGTTCGGGGCCGAGAATCCGGCCGCTCAGATCGGCCTGCTGCGCGAACGCGCGGCGAGTCACCGTCACGGGCGGGTAACCTAGAGGCGTGAAAACTTTCGATGACCTGTTCGTAGAACTCAGCGACAAGGCTCGCACCCGCCCGGAAGGCTCCGGCACCGTTCGTGAACTCGACGCCGGCGTGCACGCCATTGGCAAGAAGATCGTCGAAGAAGCGGCCGAAGTGTGGATGGCCGCCGAGTTTCAGAGCGATGATGAAACATCTGCCGAAATCTCCCAGCTGCTTTATCACCTGCAGGTCATGATGATCGCGAAGGGCCTCTCTCCGGCGGACATCTACCGACATCTGTGACCCGCGCCAGCTCATCCGCTGGTATCCGTCATAAATTTGTCTGGCACGAAAAACCGAGAGAGTACCCCCCCATGCTGAGAATTGCCGTGCCCAACAAGGGCTCGTTGTCTGAAACCGCCGCGCAGATGCTCGCCGAGGCCGGCTACACCGGTCGTCGCGACCCGCGCGACCTCGTCACCGCCGATCCGCGCAACGGGGTGGAATTCTTCTACCTGCGTCCGCGCGACATCGCCACCTATGTCGGCTCCGGCGCCCTCGACGTCGGAATCACCGGGCGCGACCTGCTGCTGGACTCCCACTCGAAGGCGCAGGAAATCGCCAGCCTCGACTTCGGCGACTCTACCTTTCGCTTCGCCGGACCGGCCGGGCGCTTCACCGAGCTGAAGGACCTTGACGGCCTGCGCGTCGCCACGAGCTATCCCGGCCTGGTCGAACGCTTTCTCGCCACCCACTCGGTGACCGTCGACCTGGTCGAACTCGACGGGGCCGTTGAATCGGCGGTTCAGCTCGGGGTAGCGGATGCCGTCGCCGACGTTGTCTCCACCGGCACCACACTGCGCAAGGCCGGCCTCGAAATCTTCGGACCGGTCATCCTCGAATCCACCGCCGTGCTGATCAGCTCCACCAACGACAAGGCCGGAATCGCGACGCTGCTGCGCCGCCTGCAGGGCGTGCTCGTGGCCCGCCAATACGTGCTGCTCGACTATGACATTCCGGTCGCGCTGCTCGACACGGCCGCCGCGCTTGCCCCCGGAATCGAATCGCCGACCGTGTCCTCGCTGCACGACCCCGAGTGGGCCGCCGTGCGCGTTATGATCGCCCGACTGGACATGAACAACGTGATGGACGAGCTCTACGCCATCGGGGCCAGAGCCATCCTGGTCACCACCATTCACAACGCCCGCCTCTAAGCACACGAAAGAGGACAACCAGCCATGAGCCTGAGTGTGCGCGTCATTCCCTGCCTCGATGTGGCCAACGGTCGTGTCGTCAAGGGCGTTAATTTTCAGAACCTGCGCGACGCCGGCGATCCGGTCGAACTCGCCCGCCGCTACTACGAGCAGGGCGCTGACGAGCTGACCTTTCTCGACGTGACGGCGACCGTCGATAACCGTTCGACGACCTACGACGTCGTGAGCGCGACCGCCGAGCAGGTCTTCATTCCGCTCACCGTCGGCGGTGGGATCCGCAGTGTCGAAGACGTCTCCCGGCTGCAGGCGAGCGGCGCCGACAAGGTCGGATTGAACAGCGCGGCCATCGCCCGTCCGGCGCTGATCGCCGAGATCGCGGATCGCTTCGGCGCCCAGGTGATTGTCCTCAGCCTCGATGTGAAGCGATCCGCTCGCACGGAGAGCGGCTTCGTCGTCACGACCCACGGCGGTCGCACCGAAACCGACCTGGATGCTGTGGCCTGGGCCCGGCAGGCGATCGAACTCGGCGCGGGGGAACTCCTGGTCAACTCGATCGACGCCGACGGGACCAAGGCGGGCTTCGATACCGATCTCATCGCGCTCATGCGCGCCAACAGTCGGGTTCCGGTGATCGCTTCCGGCGGGGCCGGGCGAGTGGAGGACTTTCCCCCGGCGATCCGGGCCGGCGCGGATGCCGTGCTGGCGGCATCCGTTTTTCACAACGGACAATTGACCATCGATGATGTCAAGCGGGAGCTCGCCGCCGAGGGAATGCTGGTGCGCTAATGGCCGATGAACTGAACGCCAAACTCACCAATCAGCTCGACGCCGCGGTGTTCAACGACGCTGGGCTGCTGCCCGCGGTCATCCAGCAGTGGGACACCCACGAGGTGCTCATGCTCGGCTGGATGAACCGGGAAGCGCTGCGCCGTACCCTGACGGAGGGGCGCGTCACGTTCTGGTCGCGCAGCCGCCAGGAATTCTGGCGCAAGGGCGACACCTCCGGCCACGCCCAGTACGTGCACTCCGCTGCCTTCGACTGCGACAACGACACCCTGCTGGTGCAGGTCGACCAGGTCGGAGCCGCCTGCCACACCGGCAGCCACACCTGCTTCGACGGGCGCGACCTCGGCGTGACCACCATGGAAAGGCCCACGGAATGACCGGTAACCCTGCAGGATCCCGCACCGCCGGCTCGACCACCCGCATCCAGTTCGATGCCCTGATCGGCGAGCACCGGGTCATTCCGGTTATCCGTGAACTCTTCGCCGACGGCGAGACCCCGGTGGGCATCTACCGCAAGCTCGCCAACGGTCTGCCCGGCAGCTTTCTGCTCGAGTCCGCCGAGCAGGGCGGCATCTGGTCGCGATTCTCCTTCGTCGGTGTTTCCTCCTTTGGAGTGCTCACCCAACAGGGCGACGAAACCCGCTGGATCGACTACGGGCTCTCCGCCGAGCGTGCGCTCGGGTCTGCGGCCTCCCTCGGCCCACTCGCGGCGCTGGCGTACCTGTTCGACCGGTGGCAGACGCCGCGGCTGCCCGAACATCCGCCGCTGACCGGCGGGCTGGTCGGTTTCATCGGCTGGGAAGCGATTCGCCAGATCGAACGCCTGCCGCACCAGCCGCCGGCCGACTATGACGTTCCGGGCCAGTCCTTCAGCTTTGTCGCCGACTTGGTCGTGCTCGACCACAAATACGGCACCGTGCAGCTGATCGCCAACGTGCTGAACGATGGTACCGACACGCCCGACGAGCTCTGGGCTGCCGCGAGCGAGCGCCTCGATTCGCTGCAGGGCCGACTCGCCGCGCCCAGCGAAGCGTGGCTGGCCGAGGTCGACCTGCAAGTACCGAGCTCGCCGCGCAATCGCACCACCCGCGACGACTTTCTCACCGCCGTCAACATCGGCAAGCAGCACATCGTCGACGGCGATGTGTTTCAGGTGGTCATCTCGCAGCGCTTCGACCAGGTCTGCACCGCGCACCCCATCGACGTCTACCGGGTGTTGCGCAGCCTAAACCCCAGCCCGTACATGTACCTGCTCAGCCTCGAAACGCACGAAGGCGACCCATACTGGATCGTCGGATCGTCGCCGGAAGCTCTGGTCAAGGTGCAAGACCAACGCGTCTTCACCCACCCGATCGCCGGTTCCAAACCGCGGGGAACGACACCGGATGCCGACGCCGACTTCGCGATCGAGCTCGCCGAAGATCCCAAGGAACGGGCCGAACACCTCATGCTCGTCGACCTCGCCCGCAACGACCTGCTCAAGGTGTGCACGGCCGGCTCGGTCGAGGTGACCGAGTTCATGCGTATCGAACGATTCAGCCACATCATGCACCTCGTCTCCTCGGTCGAGGGCAACCTGGTTCCCGGCAAGACCGCGATCGACGTCTTCCGCGCCACCTTCCCGGCCGGTACGCTCTCTGGCGCGCCGAAACCGCGGGCGCTCGAGATCATCGACGCCCTCGAACCGGCCCAGCGCGGCGTGTACGGGGGAGTGGTCGGCTACTTCGGTTTCGCCGGCGACGCCGACCTCGCCATTGCCATCCGCACCGCCACGATCAAGGACGGTATCGCGCGAGTGCAGGCCGGCGGCGGCGTCGTGACTGATTCCGACCCCGCGTCCGAGTACCAGGAGTCGCAGAACAAGGCGGCAGCCCCGCTGCGAGCCGTCGCCGTCGCCAACGCCATGCGGAGGGTGCACTAATGGCAGAACGGATGTCAGCGCGTCGCCTGAAACTCGTTTTCATCCTCTCCGTTTTGGCGGCGAGTTCGCTCGCCATGCTGGCCTGGACCCAGGTCTGGGTGCAGGCCGAAGTCGGACTCCCCGATGCCGGCACCCAGGTCTTGGAGATCGACGGAGCCATTGCCGCGCCGGCGTTGACCGCCCTCGCGCTCTCCGGCTTCGCCCTCGCCGCGGCGCTCACCATCGCCGGGCGGCTGATTCGCATCGTGCTCGGTGCCCTCGAGGTGCTCCTCGGCTTTTCGGTGTTCCTCGCCGCGTTCCTGGCCGTGCGAGACCCCGCCGATGCCAGCGCCGCAGCGGTGACCGCCGCCACGGGAATAGCCGGTCACGAGTCGATTCAGTTGAGCGTGCTCGGCACGGTCATCACACCCTGGCCGTTCGTGGCGATGGGTGCTGCGATCGTCATGGTGGGTGTTGGTGTGGCCATTATCGTCACGAGCGGTCGGTGGCCGGGTCCGACCCGTAAGTATCAGGCCGTTCGGTTTGAACAAGTGGCTTCGCCCCACGGTGCACAACCACTGGCAACCCCGACTGAGCCCGCAGCGAGCGACTCCGTCGGCGACTGGGACGACCTCAGCCGCGGCGATGACCCGACCGTACGCTGAAGCGCGCGCATGCGCTCCGCTAGACTTAACGTGCTTGTCAACGTACACAGCAGAATGTATTTACGAGGAGAACCATGAGCATCGATACGTCAGATCCCGGACACGGCCACTCCCCGGCGGCCTGGACCGCTGTCATCATCATGCTGGTGGCATTCACCATCGGCACGACCGCATTCTTCTTCGAGCTGCCCTGGCTGGTCTGGGCCTCCTTCGGCCTGCTGCTCGCCGGTCTCGTTGTTGGCTACGTGATGAGCAAGGTTGGCTATGGCGTAAACACCATGACCGCCACGCCGCACGGTCACTGACCCGCTGCGCGGCCACCTGGTGCTCCAAGAACTTCTCTCCGGCGCGGTTTCCGACGCCGAAGAACGCCTACTCACCCGCCCGTTCGCGAGCGTGGAAGCCGCTGCGCGCGTCCGCCCGCCTGCACTCGATGCCCTGCACGCCCTTGCTCCCACCGAACGGGTCAAGATTCTCGCCGAGATCAAACGAGCGAGCCCGAGCCGCGGCTCCCTCGCTGCCATCACCGACCCGGCAGCGCTGGCTGTCTCCTATGAGTCCGGCGGGGCAAGCGCCATCAGCGTGCTCACCGAGGGACGACGCTTTCACGGCTCGCTGACCGACCTCGAGCAGGTGCGCGCTGCGGTAAGCATTCCGATTCTGCGCAAGGACTTCATTGGAACGCCGTACCAGGTGTTCGAGGCCCGCGCGGCCGGAGCCGATCTGGTGCTGCTCATCGTCGCCGCTCTCGACCAGTCCACCCTGCTGTCTCTGCACGACCTCATCCGTGAGCTAGGCATGACGGCCTTGGTTGAAACGCACAGCGGGGATGAGGTCAGTCGCGCCCTCGACATCGGCGCCAGCCTGGTCGGGGTGAACGCGCGCGACCTGTCAACCTTTGAACTTGACCAGAACCTGTTCGGCGCCCTCGCCGACAAAATCCCCTCCGGCGTTATTCGCGTCGCCGAGTCCGCCGTCAAGACAGCAGCCGATGTTGCGCACTACCGCGCAGCCGGAGCCGATGTTGTCCTGGTCGGCGAAGCGCTTGTTACGAGTGATCCCATCCGAACCCTCTCTGAGTTTTTGGCGGTATAAATGTCTTTACGAGAAGAATCCTTACGTGCAGAATCCGGCCCATATTTCGGGGAATTCGGCGGCAGGTTCGTGCCCGAGTCCCTCGTTTCAGCGCTTGATGAACTCACCGCAGAATACGAACTCGCCAAGAAGGATCCAGCCTTCGCCGCGGCGCTGATGGACCTGCACATCAATTACACCGGTCGTCCGTCGATCATTACTGAGGTGCCGCGCTTCGCCGAGCACGCCGGTGGTGCCCGCATTATTCTCAAGCGCGAAGATCTCAACCACACCGGTTCGCACAAGATCAACAACGCTCTCGGCCAGGCTCTACTCACCAAGCGCATCGGTAAAACCCGAGTCATCGCCGAAACCGGAGCTGGCCAGCACGGAGTTGCCACCGCCACTGTCGCCGCCCTGTTCGGGCTCGAATGCGTCGTCTATATGGGCGAGGTCGACACCGAGCGGCAAGCGCTGAACGTGGCCCGCATGCGCCTGCTGGGTGCCGAGGTCGTTCCGGTCAAGACCGGCTCCCGCACCCTGAAGGACGCGATCAACGACGCCATGCGCGACTGGGTCACCAACGTCGAGACGACCAATTATATTTTCGGAACCGTGGCCGGGCCGCATCCGTTCCCCGCCATGGTCCGCGACTTTCAAAAGATCATCGGCGAGGAGGCTCGCCAACAGGTTCTCGACCTGACCGGCAGCCTGCCGGATGCCGTCACGGCGTGTGTCGGCGGCGGCTCAAACGCCATGGGCATCTTCCACGCTTTTCTGGACGATGCCGATGTCGCGTTGTACGGCTACGAAGCGGCCGGAGACGGCGTCGATACGCCGCGCCACGCAGCGACCATTACCAAGGGACGCCCCGGTGTGCTGCACGGCGCCCGCAGTATGCTGCTGCAGGACGAAGACGGCCAGACCGTTGAATCGCACTCGATCTCAGCGGGCCTTGACTATCCCGGCGTCGGCCCGGAGCACGCCTGGCTCTCCAGCATCGGCCGGGCCACGTACCTGCCGATCACCGACGACGACGCGATGAGCGCCCTGCGGCTGCTCAGCCGTACGGAAGGAATCATCCCGGCGATCGAGTCCTCGCACGCCCTGGCCGGCACGCTCGAGCTCGGCCGGAAGCTCGGCCCGGACGCGACCATTCTGATCAACCTCAGCGGGCGCGGCGACAAAGACATGGAAACAGCCGGCCGGTACTTCGACCTGCTCGACGAAGGCGCGGAACAATCATGACGGTCACAGCACCCAACGACACCGTGAGCACGGTCGAACAGACCATCGCACGGCGACGCACCGAGGGCGGCGGCGCTCTCATCGGCTACCTACCGGTCGGTTTCCCGACCCTGACTGAGAGCATTGACGCCGCCGTGGCGCTCGTCGCCAACGGCGTCGACATCATTGAACTCGGTCTGCCCTATTCCGACCCCGTCATGGACGGCCCGGTCATTCAGGCTGCCACGCAGCAGGCCCTGGCGAACGGCTTCAAGCTGCGCCACGGATTCGAAGCCGTCAAGGCGATCACCGCACAGGTCGACGCCCCCATTCTCGTGATGACCTACTGGAACCCGGTGGTGCAGTACGGCGTCGAGCGTTTCGCCGACGACCTGCGTGCCGCGGGTGGTGCCGGCCTGATCACCCCCGACCTTATTCCCGACGAGGCCGCAGACTGGATGACCGCGAGCGTACGCACCGGACTGGACCGGGTCTTCCTCGCCGCGCCGTCCTCCTCGGACGCCCGATTGGTGCAGGCGATTGAAGCGAGCCGCGGCTTTGTTTACACCGTTTCGACGATGGGCACGACCGGCGCCCGCGCCGGGGTCGATTCTGCTGCTCGTATCCTGGTGGAACGCCTCCGCTCTGTCGGCTGCACGAGCGCCTGTGTCGGGCTGGGCATCTCGACTCCCGAGCAGGTACGGGAAATTCTCGGCTATGCCGACGGCGCCATCGTTGGGTCTGCCCTCGTGAAGGCGCTCACCGAAGGGGGAGTCACCGCCGTAGCGCGGCTGGCCCTCGAACTCGCCGCCGGCGCGAGCGATATTCGCCCGGCCTCCGCGCCCCGGTAATCGCAGGCGCGCTCTACACTAAATTGTTCGAGGCGATCGATTATTTTCGCCCCAAGTGACGCGAGTCACGATGAAAGGTAGTACCTAGGTGTTGTTGAGTCTCCTGAGCACGAGTATTCCGAGCCCCGAGTGGCAGTTCTTCGACCTCGGCCCGTTCCGCATCCACGCCTATGCGCTGTGTATTCTCGCCGGCATCGTCCTCGCCACCATCATCACCTCGCGCCGCCTGACCAGGCGCGGTGCCGAGCCGGGCGTTGTACTCGACATCATCCTCTGGGCCGTTCCCCTCGGCATTGTCGGAGCCCGCATTTATCATGTTCTGACGCACCCGGGAGACTACTTCTTTGATGGAGCGGACCTGCTCCGCACCCTCTACATTTGGGAAGGCGGAAACGCCATCTTCGGGTCGCTGATCGGCGGCGCCGTCGGCGCTTATATCGGCTGCCGGATGGCCGGCATCCGTTTCTGGAGCTTCGCGGATGCTGTTGCTCCCGCTTTGTTGGTCGCCCAGGCCACCGGTCGGCTCGGCAACTGGTTCAACCACGAGCTGTTCGGGCTGCCGACGACCCTGCCGTGGGGGCTGGAAATCGAGTCCGGCAATGCCGCCTTCCCGGTCGGACTGCCGGCCGACACACTGTTCCACCCGACTTTTCTCTACGAAATCATCTGGAATCTGTTCGGCGTCGCCGTCATTCTCTACCTCGAGCGTAAATTCCGTCTGCGTTTCGGTCAGACGCTCGGCGTATATCTCATCTGGTATGGACTGGGTCGCAGCTTTTTTGAGTCGATTCGCATTGACCCGAGCGAGATCTACTTCGGAATCCGCACCAACGTCTGGGCCGCTCTGGCCGCCGTCGTGCTCGGCTTGGTGATCATCCTCGTGCAACGTCACCGTCACCCCGGACTAGAGCTCAGCGCCTATGTTCCTGGTCGGGAATGGAATGGCCCGGACGCTGGGGTAGAATTAGATGACAGCGATTCGGATGATCTTGATCAAAGCTCCGCGGATCAGAGCGATGATGCCGATGAACACACCGAATCACCCGAGGCCGCAGCCACAAGCACGAGCGCGTCGCGTCTGTAGACTCACGTCGGTTGAATCCCAACCGACGCACTCGTAGCGCTGCCCGGTCAGGGCAAACTCGAACAGGGCCGAACCCGATCAGGGTTCCCGCTACAACTCCCTGCACACATTTCCTTCGGGCCAGCGTCGTCCCTTACTGCTAGTCATTTCGTGAGGACGGTCTCAATGCCGCAGAAACCTCTCTATTCCCGCTTCAGCAGCATGCCCGAAGCGGCCGGTTTGTACGACCCCGCCGCCGAACGCGATGCGTGCGGCCTTGCCATGGTGGCGACCCTGCGGGGCACCGCCGGGCACGACATTATCACCCAGGCCCTCGACGCGCTGCGCAATCTTGAACACCGCGGTGCGGTCGGTTCCGACGCTGGAACCGGTGACGGTGCCGGCATTATCACCCAGATACCGGACGCCTTCCTGCGCGCCGTGACGGATTTCGCGCTTCCCCCCGTTGGCCAGTACGCCGTCGGTAACGTCTTTCTGCCGACCGACCCGACCGCGCGCACGGCCATCAAGCGGGCCATCAGCCTGATCGCCGACGAGGAAAGCCTCACCATCCTCGGCTGGCGGGAGGTTCCGGTGCATCCGGAAGACCTCGGCAGCCAGGCGCGTGCGAACATGCCGGCTATCCAACAGCTGTTCGTGCAGAGCACCCGAACGACCGAGTCGGGCGACCTGCTCGGCGACATCGCGCTCGACCGACAGACCTTTCGGCTGCGGAAGCGGGCCGAGCGTGAGCTCGAGATCTATTTCGTCTCGCTGTCCTGCCGCACCCTGGTCTACAAGGGCATGGTCACCACCTTGCAGCTCGAACCGTTCTACCCCGACCTGTCGGACAAACGATTCGTATCGACGCTCGCCCTGGTGCACTCGCGTTACTCCACCAACACTTTCCCGTCCTGGCCGCTCGCCCAGCCGTTCCGCATGATCGCCCACAACGGCGAGATCAACACGGTGCAGGGAAACCGCAACTGGATGCGCGCCCGCCAGTCCCAGCTTGAGTCCGAGCTGCTCGGTGACCTCGCACCCCTGCTGCCGATCGTCACGCCCGGCGCGAGCGACTCGGCCTCCTTTGATGAGGTCGTCGAACTGCTCAGCCTGTCTGGTCGGTCCCTGCCGCACGCCATTATGATGATGGTGCCCGAGGCCTGGGAGAACCAGACCGACCTCGACGATGAGCGTCGTGACTTCTACGAATACCACTCCATGCTCATGGAACCGTGGGACGGACCAGCTGCGATCGTATTCACCGACGGCTCTCTCGTCGGCGCCACCCTCGACCGCAACGGCCTGCGTCCCGGTCGCTACCTCATCACCGATGACGGCCTCGTCGTGCTCGCGAGTGAGATCGGCGTGCTCGGAATCGACCCGGCGCGGGTGGTGCGTAAGGGCCGCCTGCGCCCCGGCCAGATGTTCCTGGTCGATACCGTGGCCGGCCGCATCATCGACGACCGGGAGATCAAGGCCGAACTGTCGGCCAGCGAACCCTGGGGCGACTGGCTGCAGAAGGGGCGTATTAACCTCAAGGACCTGCCGGAGCGGGAGCACATCGTGCACCCGCCGGCATCCGTTGTACGTCGTCAGCGCACCTTCGGCTACACCGAAGAAGAGGTGCGCATTCTGCTCACCCCGATGGCACGCACCGGAGCCGAACCACTCGGTGCCATGGGCAGCGACACCCCCATCGCGGTTCTGAGCGACCGCCCGCGCCTCATGTTCGACTACTTCACCCAGCAGTTCGCGCAGGTCACCAACCCGCCACTCGACTCGATTCGCGAAGAAGTCGTCACGAGCCTCAAGCTCGGCCTCGGCCCTGAGCGCAACCTGCTCACGGCCGGTCCGGAACATGCCCGTCAGGTCATTCTCGATTTTCCAGTCATCGACAACGACGAACTGGCCAAGATCCAGCACATCGACCCCGCCGTCGGCAGCCGGACCACCACGACCATTCGCGGCCTGTACCGCTTCGAAGAGGGCTCAGACGCCCTGGCTAAGCGCCTCGCCGCGATCTGCGTCGAGGTCGACGAGGCGATCGAAGCCGGCGCGCTGTTCATCGTGTTGAGTGACCGCGACTCCAACCAGGACCTCGCCCCGATCCCGTCGCTGCTCATGATCGCCGCCGTGCACCACCACCTGATCCGCACCGAAAACCGCATGAAGGTCGGCATCGTGGTCGAGGCCGGCGATGTGCGCGAGGTGCATCACGTGGCCCTGCTCATGGGTTACGGCGCTTCAGCCGTCAATCCGTACCTCGCCATGGAAACTTGCGAAGACCTCGTGCGCAGCGGCATCATCACCAACGTCACGCCCGAAAAGGCCGTGCGCAACGTGATCAAGGCTCTCGGCAAGGGCGTGCTCAAAATCATGTCCAAGATGGGCATCTCCACCGTGTCGTCCTACGCTGGCGCGCAGACCTTCGAGGCCGTCGGCCTCGCTCAGTCCTTCGTCGACCAGTACTTCACCGGCACTACGAGCAAGCTCGGCGGCGTCGGCATCGACGTGATCGGTGTCGAAAACCTGGCCAGGCACGCATCCGCTTACCCAATGGATGCCGCGGTGACCGCCCACGAGCGCCTCGCGACCGGCGGGGAATACCAGTGGCGCCGGGACGGTGCCCCGCACCTGTTCAACCCGGAGACCATCTTCCGGCTGCAGCACGCCACCCGCACCAAGCGCTATGACATCTTTCGCGAGTACACGAAGATGGTCGACGACCAGGCTGAATCGCTCATGACGCTGCGCGGTATGTTCACCCTCAGCGCCGGCCAGCGCACGCCCGTGCCGCTCGACGAGGTCGAATCGGTGTCGCAGATCGTGAAGCGGTTCTCTACCGGAGCGATGAGCTATGGTTCTATCTCGCAGGAAGCGCACGAAACCCTCGCCATCGCGATGAACCGCCTCGGCGGCAAGTCGAACACCGGCGAGGGCGGCGAAGACCTGGACCGTCTGCTCGACCCGACTCGGCGCAGCGCGGTGAAGCAGGTCGCCTCGGGGCGGTTTGGCGTGACCAGCATGTACCTGACCCACGCCGACGATATCCAGATCAAGCTCGCGCAGGGCGCCAAGCCCGGTGAGGGCGGGCAGCTGCCGCCCACCAAGGTGTACCCGTGGATCGCCCGTACCCGGAACGCCACGGCCGGCGTCGGCCTCATCTCGCCGCCGCCGCACCATGACATCTACTCCATCGAAGACCTCAAGCAGCTCATCTTCGACCTGAAGCGGGCCAACCCGAAGGCGCGCATCCACACCAAACTGGTCAGCCAGTCCGGTATCGGCGCCGTCGCGGCGGGGGTTGCCAAGGCGCTCTCCGACGTGATTTTGATCAGCGGGCACGACGGCGGAACGGGCGCGAGCCCGGTCAACTCGCTCAAGCACGCCGGCACGCCCTGGGAACTCGGCCTCGCCGAGACACAGCAGACGCTCATGCTCAACGGCATGCGCGACCGCGTTGTGGTGCAGGTCGACGGCCAGCTGAAAACCGGACGCGACGTTTTGATCGGTGCCTTGCTCGGCGCCGAAGAATTCGGTTTCGCCTCAGCCCCGCTCGTGGTCGCCGGCTGCATCATGATGCGCGTCTGCCACCTTGACACCTGCCCGGTCGGTGTCGCTACCCAGAACCCGGACCTACGCAAGCGTTTCAATGGTCAGGCCGACCACGTCGTGAACTTCTTCGAGTTCATCGCCCAGGAAGTACGCGAGTACCTCGCCGAACTCGGATTCCGCAGCCTTGACGAGGCCATCGGACACAGTGAAGTCCTGAACGTGAACCGTGCGCTCACCCATTGGAAGGCACAGGGGCTGGACCTCTCGCCCATTCTGAGCGGACCGGATTTCTCCGAGAGCGAACCGCGCAAGTGGGCCAGGGCCCAGGAGCACGAACTCGAGAAGCACTTCGACAATGAGCTGATTCGCCGAAGCCGGAGCGTGCTCGAACACGGCGGCACGGTGCAGATCGATCTGCCGATTCGCAATACCGAACGCGCCGTTGGCACCATGCTCGGCCACGAGGTCACCCTGCGGCACGGCGAAAATGGCCTGCCCGCTGGGTCGATCGAGGTCAGGCTGACCGGTTCCGCCGGACAGTCCTTCGGGGCGTTCCTGCCGAGCGGGATCACTCTGCGGCTCGAGGGCGAATCCAACGACTACGTCGGCAAGGGCCTGTCGGGCGGGCAGATCATTGTGCGCCCCGACCGAACCAGCCAGTTTCCTGCCGAGGACAACGTCATCGCCGGCAACGTCATCGGTTACGGAGCCACGCAGGGCAGCATGTTCATTCGCGGCATCGTCGGCGAACGGTTCCTGGTGCGAAACTCCGGTGCCGTCGCCGTCGTCGAGGGCGTGGGGGACCACGCGCTCGAGTACATGACCGGCGGAGTCGCCCTCATCCTCGGCGAGACCGGGCGCAACCTCGGTGCCGGCATGAGTGGTGGCACGGCCTACGTCTACGGACTCACCGCCGAACGGGTCAACCGCGACGCGCTCACCTCGGGGGAGCTGAGGCTGCTTGCCCTCGACAGCGTCGACCGTGAAATCGTGCGCGACCTGCTCGAACAACACCGGGACCAGACTGACTCGGCACTTGCCAAGCGGATGCTGGAAAACCTGCAAGAAACCATGAACGCTTTTGTCAAGGTGCTGCCGCGCGACTACGCGGCCGTGCTGGAGACCAGGCAGACGGCCGTCGACGAGGGACTCGATCCCGACGGTCTCGTTGTTTGGAATCGAATTCTGGAGGTAACCAATGGCTGATCCGAAGGGATTTCTAAAGGACACGGAACGTGAGCTTCCCGCTCGACGGCCTGTGGCCATCCGCTTGATGGACTGGAAAGAGGTCTACGAGCAGGGTGACGCGGCCGTACTCAAACGGCAGGCCGGCCGCTGCATGGACTGCGGCGTACCGTTCTGTCACCAGGGCTGCCCGCTCGGTAACCTCATTCCCGAGTGGAACGACCTGGTCTGGCGCGACGAGGGCCGAGCGGCCATCGAACGCCTGCACTCGACCAACAACTTTCCCGAGTTCACCGGACGGCTCTGCCCGGCGCCTTGTGAATCGTCGTGCGTGCTCGGCATCAATCAGCCTGCCGTCACCATCAAGCAGGTCGAGGTGTCGATTATTGACCAGGCCTTCGCCAAGGGCTGGGTGCAGCCGCAACCGCCCGGACGCCTGACCGGCAAGACTGTCGCCGTCGTGGGCTCCGGCCCCGCCGGCCTGGCCGCAGCCCAGCAGCTGACCCGCGCCGGCCACACGGTCGCCGTGTTCGAACGCGACGACCGTATCGGCGGGCTGCTGCGCTATGGCATTCCCGACTTCAAGATGGAGAAGAAACACCTCGAACTGCGCCTCGCGCAGATGACGGCGGAGGGAACCCGGTTCCGCGCCAACGTCAACATCGGTGTGGACATCACCTGGGACGACCTGCGCGCCCGGTATGATGCCGTCGTGGTCGCGACCGGAGCCATGGTTCCCCGGGACTTGCCGATTCCCGGGCGCGACCTGCCCGGTGTGCACTTCGCCATGGAATACCTCGTGCAGCAGAACAAGTTAGGTGCCGGCGGAAGCCTCCAAGCGCAGATCACGGCTGAGGGCAAGCACGTCGTGGTGCTCGGTGGTGGTGACACCGGAGCTGACTGCATCGGCACAGCGCACCGCCAGCTGGCAGCATCCGTCACCAACCTGGCGATCGGCAAGCAGCCGGGCACGACTCGCCCGGACAGCCAGCCGTGGCCGATGTCGCCGACCCTGTTCGAGGTGTCGAGCGCACACGAAGAGGGCGGCACCCGCCAATACCTCGCGTCGACGGTCGAATTTCTGGCCAACGACTTCGGTGAGGTGCGTGCCATTCGCATTGCCGAAACCGAATACCTCGACGGACGTCGCGTTCCTAAGGTCGGCACGGAGAAGGAAATTCCTGCTGACCTCGTGCTGCTCGCGATGGGGTTCACCGGGCCGGAATCGAACGAACTCAGCCACCAGCTGAAGCTTCCCTTCGACAACCGCGGCAACGTGGAACGCGACGGCAACTATCAGACCAGCCACGAGGGTGTCTTCGTCGCCGGGGACGCCGGTCGCGGCCAGTCCCTGATCGTCTGGGCCATCGCCGAAGGACGAGCCGCAGCGGCCGCGGTTGACCAGTTCCTGGAAGGCAAGACGCAATTGCCCTCCCCCGTGAAGCCGACCGACCGGTCCTTCGCTCTCTAACCCTGAGTTTTCCCTCACTACGCTGTAATTGCGCCCTCCGGGCGCGGAAATTGGAGATTCACCAGTATGAGACGCGCAAAAATCGTTGCCACCCTCGGGCCGGCAGCGTCCAGCTACGAGCAGATCAGGGCGCTCATTGACGCGGGCGTTGACGTCTGTCGCATGAACCTGAGCCACGGCAACTATCAGGTACACGAAAGCGTGTACGCCAACGTGCGCAAGGCCGCGAACGATTCTGGCCGCGCCGTCGCCGTCATGGTCGACCTGCAGGGTCCGAAGATTCGTCTCGGCAAGTTCGAGGGCGGCCCGTACGACCTCGCCGTCGGCGATATCTTCAAGATCACCACCGAAGATGTGCTCGGTACCAAGGAACTGTCCGGCACGACCTTCAAGGGTCTGCCGCACGATGTGCACCCGGGCGACTTTTTGCTCATCGACGACGGCAAGGTCAAGGTGCAGGTCGTTGAAACGGATGGCGTCGTCGTCACCACCAAGGTCATCGTCGCCGGTCCCGTCTCCAACAACAAGGGCATCAACCTGCCCGGCGTGGCCGTCAACGTGCCCGCCCTGTCAGAGAAGGACGAAGCGGACCTGCGCTGGGGCCTCCGCCTCGGCACCGACCTCATCGCGCTCTCCTTCGTGCGCAGCGCCGAGGACATAACCCGGGTGCACGAGATCATGGCCGAAGAAGGTCGTCGCGTTCCGGTGATCGCCAAGATCGAAAAGCCGCAGGCCGTCGACAACCTCGAAGAGATCGTCGACGCCTTCGACGCCATCATGGTCGCCCGTGGCGACCTCGGAGTGGAGCTCCCGCTCGAAGCCGTGCCGATCGTGCAGAAGCAGGCTGTTGAGATCGCCCGCCGCATGGCCAAGCCGGTCATCGTCGCCACGCAGATGCTCGAATCAATGATTCTGAGCCCCGTGCCCACCCGCGCCGAAACCAGCGACGTCGCCAACGCCGTCCTCGACGGTGCGGATGCCGTCATGCTCAGCGGTGAGACCAGCGTCGGAGAGTACCCCGTCGTCACGGTGCAGACCATGGCTCGCATTGTGGAATCCACCGAAATTCACGGCCTGGAGCGCATCGGCAAGCTCACCAATCGTCCGCGCACCCAGGGTGGCGCCATCACGCTGGCCGCCATCGAGGTCGCCGAATTCGTTGAAGCCAAATTCCTGTGCATTTTCACCGAGTCCGGAGACTCAGCGCGACGTATGTCGCGTCTGCGGTCCAAGATTCCGATGCTGGCGTTCACGCCGGAGCCGGGCATCCGTCGTCGTCTGGCCCTCACCTGGGGCATCCAGACTTACCTCGTGGAGCCGGTGACCCACACCGACGCCATGTTCGGTCAGGTCGATGACATTCTCATCGGTCAGGGCCTCGCTGAAATCGGTGACAAGGTCGTCGTCATCTCCGGTTCCCCTCCCGGAATTGTCGGCTCGACGAACGACATTCGCGTGCACCGCGTGGGCGACGCCCACAACGAGGTCGCACCGGCGTACGTCAAGAAGTAAGCCTTCAAGCGAAAAGCCCCGCCCGATCATCTCGGCGGGGCTTTTTTGCGTGTGGTTGCGTGTGGTTTAGAGAACGGGCGGCTTCTGCGCCCGCGCGTCGAGCCATTCCTGGTGCTGCCGCAGCCCCGAGCGGATGGCGTTTCGAATCACGAAATAGGCCGCCCAAAACCCCAGTGCGATCAGCGCCGGATAGATCAGTAAAGACAGGTAGCCCCAATACGCCATGTTATTCATCATCGGTCCAGCCTGACAGGTGCGGGCGTGTCAACACAAACTTGCCGTGATTTCTGGTACCGGTGGTGGGACTCGAACCCACACGTCCTTGCGAACAAAGCATTTTGAGTGCTCCGCGTCTGCCATTCCGCCACACCGGCTTACAACTACTCGTTCAGAATACCGTAGGCTTTCCTCGTGACCGACCAAGACAGCACCCCCACCCCTCCGCGCCGCGTTGTCGTCGCTGAGGATGAATCCCTCATTCGCCTCGACATCGTCGAGATTCTGCGCGACAACGGCTTTGAAGTCGTCGGCGAAGCCGGTGACGGAGAAACTGCGGTCGCCTTGGCGCGGGAGCTCCGCCCCGACCTGGTCATCATGGACGTCAAGATGCCCCAGCTCGACGGCATCAGCGCGGCTGAACGCCTCTCCAAGGAGCACATCGCTCCGGTGGTTCTGCTGACCGCATTCAGCCAGAAGGAACTGGTGGAGCGCGCCACGGAAGCCGGCGCCCTCGCTTACGTCGTCAAGCCGTTCACCCCCAACGACCTGCTGCCGGCCATCGAGATCGCCCTCTCGCGCTACAGCCAGATCATCACCCTTGAGGCCGAGGTCGCCGACCTGGTCGAACGGTTCGAGACCCGTAAGCTCGTCGACCGGGCCAAGGGCCTGCTGAACGAGAAGATGGGCTTGACCGAGCCGGAGGCCTTCCGCTGGATTCAGAAAGCCTCGATGGACCGTCGTCTCACCATGCACGACGTGTCGCAGGCGATCATCGAGCAGCTCAGCGCCAAGAAGTAGCGGCACTCATCAGATAGAACGGCCCGGCAGATTCTGCCGGGCCGTTGTGCGTTGTGGCCGGGGCGGGTGGCCGGCTGGCGGTTCGGACTGTATGTCGGTGGTGTCCGATACGCTCGAAAAAAGCAAGGGTGGGCGCATGTTTTTACTGGACGGCAGCGTGGTGACGAGTGCAAGTGACCTGAGTGCTGCATCCGTTTGCGAATTTGCCTTCCTGCGCCGCATCGACGCGCGGCTCGGCCGCATCGACGTCGTGCCCGACCCGGTCGACGCCATGCTCGAACGCACGTCCCGGCTCGGTGACGAGCACGAACAACGGGTACTTGAGCGGTACCGGCTCGGCCAATCTGTGGTCGAAATTGCCCGTCCAGAGCGGATGGACCGCCGCGCCCTCGGGACAGCCGCCGACGACACGCGGCTCGCTTTCAGCACTGGCGCTGAAGTCGTCTTTCAGGCCACGTTCTTTGACCCCGACTTCGGCTCGCCCACCGCAGATATCGCCTTCCTCGGGTTCGCCGACTTCATCGTGCGCCAGAGCGACGGTTGCTGGCTGCTGCAGGACACCAAACTCGCCCGGCATGCCCGGGTTACAGCGCTGCTGCAGCTCGCCGCCTACGCCGAGCAACTGGAGCGCTTCGGAGTTGCCACGGCTCGTCGGGTCGAACTGCTGCTCGGCGACGGTTCCGTGAGCGTGCACCGGCTCGCCGACATTCGGCCGGTCTATCGCAAACGCCGGCAGCGCCTGGTGCAGATCATTGCCGAGCGTCTCGCCGACACCGTCGCCGTCGCCTGGGGAGACCCGCGGTACACCGTCTGCGGGCGTTGTGCCAGCTGTGAGACCGAGGTGCAGGAGCAGCGCGATCCGCTGCTGGTTGCCGGGCTGCGGCTTTCGCAGCGTGCCCGGCTGGCGGCCGGCGGCATCCGCACCATTGACGACCTCGCGGCATCGACCGGCAGTACCGACGGAATGGCCGAGTCGACGCTCACCGCCCTGCGCACGCAGGCGCGGCTGCAGCTGCAGGCGGTGGCGGGCACTGCCCCGCCGGTTGACCTGTACAACGCGGGTGCACTGATGGTGCTGCCCGAACCGAACCCCGGCGACATCTTCTTCGACTTCGAGGGTGACCCGCTCTACTCTGAGGGAGACGCGTCTGAGGGAGACGCGTCGGAGGGAGCCGCGTCGGAGGGAGCCGCGTCGGAGGGAGCCGTGACGGAGGGAGCCGTGACGGAGGGAGCCGTGACGGAAGGCAGCGCGACCGCGGGCACCAGCACGCAGTGGGGCCTCGACTACCTGTTCGGACTGGTCGACACCGATGAAACCTTTCATGCCTTCTGGGCACACAGCTGGGCCGAGGAGCGCGTGGCGCTCACCGACTTTCTGGCTTACCTCGCCGATCGCCGAGCGCGGTTTCCGGGCATGCACGTCTACCACTACGCCGCGTACGAGCGCACTCACCTACTCAGCCTGGCCGCTCGGCACGGCGTCGGCGAAGACCAGATCGACCAGCTGTTGCGTGAGAACGTGCTGGTCGACCTGTACCCGCTGGTTCGCAAGACGATGCGCGTGGGGTCGCGTTCCTACTCGATCAAGAAGCTCGAACCCCTCTACATGGGGGCCGAGTTGCGCGGTGGCGAGGTCACCAATGCGTCCGATTCCATAACCGAATACGCCGCAGCCCGCGACCTGCACGAGCACGGAGATCGGGCCGAAGCGCAGCGCATGCTCGACTCCATCGCCGACTACAACCGCTACGACTGCGTGTCAACGCTGCGCCTGCGCGACTGGCTGCGCGCGCTGGCACGCGGGGCCGGCATCCGCACTGCTGGCACGCCACTCGAAGCGGATGCCGACACGGTAGAGCCGTCGCCGGTGCGGGACGCCCTGCTCGCCCTCGCGGCCCCGATCAGCCACACCCCGCGCAGCGTAGACCAGACCGCGGCCGCCTTTGCCGCCGCAGCGATCGACTACCACCGGCGCGAGCAGAAGAGTTTCTGGTGGGGGCACTATTTTCGGCTCGAGTACCCGATCGACGAATGGCAGGACACCCGCGATGTGCTCGTCGTCGAACACGTTGCCGTGGAACGCGACTGGTTTCGTGAGGGCCAGCAGCGCGTCGACCGCCGCCACCTCTGGCTGCGTGGGCGGCTCGCTCCGGGCAGCAGCATCAAGCCCGGCGACCAGGCCGGGCCCTATGTGCTCTACGACTACCCGGGGCCGTTCCCCAACCCGGATACCTCCGACGGCGCGCGCACCCACCGCGTTGTGAAAGTGCTCGAAGTCAGCGACGACGGTGGCATCCTGGTCGAAGAGACGCTCCTCAAAGACGTTGCTCGATACGATCACCGGCCGAGCGCCCTCGCTCCGGCTGCCCCGCCGCGGCCGATGCAGCAGAAGCCCGCCATCGATGAATGGGCCGCTGCCATCGTCGACGCCCAGCCGCGCTGGCCGAGCGACCCGATGGTCGACATTCTGCGCCGCACTCCGCCGCGTACCCGCACGGGGCAGCTGACGGCCGTCGCGGCCGCTGGCACCACGATCGACGCCGTCATTGCGACGCTGCTCGACCTCGACCACTCCTACCTCGCGATCCAAGGGCCGCCCGGGACCGGCAAAACCTATCTCGGTGCCCACGTCATGACCGCGCTCGTGCAGCAGCACGGTTGGAAGATCGGTGTCGTCGCGCAATCCCATGCGGTCGTCGAGAATCTTCTTTGCGCTGTCGTTTCGGCGGAGCTCGATCCGGACCTCGTTGGCAAGGTGGCGAAGACCGGGGCCGACCCGGCCGATGCCGCCTTCACTGTACTGCCGAAGGATGGCCAGCTGCTCTTCGCGCTCGACCATGCCGCGACCGGATTCGTGATCGGCGGCACCGCCTGGGACTTCAGCAATCCCGCGCGCGTTCCGCGCCATAGTCTGGACCTGCTCGTCGTCGACGAAGCCGGGCAGTTCTCACTCGCTCCGACGATCGCGTCGAGCGTGGGCGCCCAGAATCTGCTGCTGCTGGGCGACCCGCAGCAACTACCGCAGGTCAGTCAGGGCACCCATCCCGAGCCAATCGACCAGTCCGCGCTCGGCTGGGTCGCCACCGGCCACGACGTGCTGCCCGCCGACCGGGGCTATTTTCTCGCCGAAAGTCGCCGCATGCATCCGGCGGTGACCGCTCCCGTTTCCCGGCTGTCCTATGGCGGCCTGTTGCGCGCCAACCCGGTCACCTCGACCCGGTCGCTCGCCGGCATTGCGCCCGGTGTGCACGCGGTGCCCGTCGTGCACACCGGCAACGCCATCTGCTCACCCGAAGAAGCTCATGTCGTGGTAGACCTCGTGCAGACCACGCTCGGCCGGCTGTGGACCGACCCGAGTGCCGACCGGCGGAATGACTCGCTGACCGAAGCCGACGTGATCGTCGTCACGCCGTACAACGCCCAGCTCACCCTGGTGCGGCAGTCCCTCGACGCTGCAGGTTACCCGGGCGTGCGGGTTGGCACCGTCGACAAATTCCAGGGCCAGGAGGCCGCCGTCGCGATCGTTACGCTTGCGGCCAGTTCGGCCGAGGATGTGCCGCGCGGCCTGTCGTTCCTGATCATGAAGAACCGACTGAACGTCGCCATCTCACGCGCGAAATGGGCCGCGTACCTGGTCTATTCGCCGGCGTTGACCGAGTATCTGCCGGTGACACCGGCCGGTGTCACCGAACTCAGCGCGTTCATCAGCCTGGTGGAGCCTGACCCTGCAGAGAAGTCAGACCCTGCAGAGAAGTCAGACCGCGCAGAGAAGTCAGACCGCGCAGAGAAGTCAGACCCCGCAGAGAAGCCCGGCTACGCAGCCAACTAGGCGTGCGGCGGCAGGTCCTTGATGATATTAGTGATGCGAATCGTCGAGCAGCGTCGACCGGCGTCATCGGTGACCACGATCTCGTGCGTGGTGAGCGTACGGCCGAGGTGAATCGGCGTGCAGACCCCGGTCACGTAGCCCGACGTCGCCGAACGGTTGTGCGAGGCGTTGATCTCAATGCCTACGGCGAGCTTGCCCGGTCCGGCGTGCAGATTTGCGGCCATTGAGCCGAGGGACTCGCCGAGCACGACGTAGGCGCCGCCGTGCATGAGCATGGCCGGTTGCGTGTTGCCAGCCACGGGCATCCGTGCCACTGCCCGGTCAATCGTGAACTCGGTGAACTCCAGCCCCATCTTGTCGGCGAGGTCTCCGCCACCGCGCTGCTGAACCCAGGCGAGTGCATCGTCAGTCGTATTGAACATGATCACCTTTGGTCGGGGGAACCCACGCGGGAAGACACTTGTAGGCTGGGGGAGTGTTGGACTCCGAAAAGCCTACCCTGATGATCATCGATGGCCATTCCCTGGCATTCCGGGCGTTCTTCGCCCTGCCAGTGGACAGCTTCCAGACCCACGCCGGGCAGCATACGAACGCCATCCACGGCTTTCTGTCGATGCTGCTCAGCCTGCTGCGCAATGAGAAGCCGACCCACCTCGCGGTCGCCTTCGATATCTCCCGTGCTTCCTTTCGCACCCGGGAATACCCCGAATACAAGGGCACCCGCAATGCGACGCCGCCGGAATTCCTCGGCCAGATTCCGTTGCTGCAGGAAGCCCTCGCCGCGATGAACATCACCACCATCACCAAGGAAGACTTCGAGGCCGACGATATCCTCGCGACCCTTTCGGTCGAAGGCAGCGCAGCCGGCTACAACGTGCTCGTCGTTTCCGGCGACCGCGATGCCATCCAGCTGGTCAACGAGACCGTCACCCTGCTCTACCCGGCCAGCCAGGGCGTGTCGGCCCTCACCCGCTACGACCCGGCTCGGGTGCGCGAACGCTACGGCATCGAACCGGAGCAGTACCCCGACGTGGCCGCGCTCGTCGGCGAAACCAGCGACAACCTGATCGGCATCAGCAAGGTCGGCGAAAAGACCGCCGTGAAGTGGCTCGGTCTGTACGGCAGCCTCGATGGCATCCTGGAACACGCCGACGAGATCAAGGGGGTCGTTGGCAACAACCTGCGCGAGCAGAAGGAGAACGCGATTCGCAACCGCCGACTCAACCGCCTGGTCACCGACCTGGAGCTGCCGATGGCCGTCGCCGCGCTCGAACGCGGCGCCATGGACACCGACGCGGTGCGGGACATCTTTACCCGCCTCGAATTCAAAACCCTGCTCGACCGGGTGCTCAAGCTGGCCGGCGAGGACCCGGCGGTTGAAGCATCCGTTACCGTCATTGTGGAGGTCCCCGCCGTGCAGGCGCCCGTCGCGCAGGATCTGCTCGACGAAGAGCTGCAATCCTGGCTTGACCGGGCCACCGTGACTCACCCGGCGGGCCTTGGCCTCACGGTGGAGGTGCAAAACGGCAAGGCAATCGGTTTCGGGCTGGCCAGCCCGACCGAAACCATCAACCTGCCCTGGCAGCCCGGCCGTAAGGACTACGCCCCGCTCGAAGCGTGGCTCGCGAGCGCAGCTCCGAAGATCATGAACGACGCCAAACATCAAGTGAAAGCGCTGCGTCGCAGCGGGCTGCCCTTCGCCGGCCTCGCCTTCGACACCCTGGTCGGCGCCTGGCTCTTCCGCCCCGGCGGCCCCGACAAAACCCTGGCAGACCTCGTGTCGCGCTACCTCGACGAGACCATGCCCATCGCCGACCCCAACCAGCTCGTTCCCGACGAGACCCAGCAGGTCGGCGCTCCCGCCCAGGCCTGGTACACCCTGCGCCTGTTTGCCGCCGTGGAGAAAGTCCTCGACCCCGGCTCGCTCAAATTGCTGCTCGAGATCGAACTGCCGACCCTGCTGGCCCTGGCCGACATGGAACTGGCCGGCGTCAGCGTCTCGCACGAGCAGCTCGCCGAACTGTCCGCCGAGCTCGGTGCGAGTACGGCCAGCCTCGCCGCCGCCGCCTACGCGGAGATCGGCCGTGAGGTGAACCTCGGTTCACCCAAGCAACTGCAGGACGTGCTGTTCACCCAGCTCGAGATGCCCAAGACCCGCGCCAACAAGACCGGTTTTTCAACGGATGCCGGCGCTCTCGCTGACCTGCAGGCCAGCAACCCGCATCCGTTCCTCGACCTGCTGCTCAAACACCGCGACGCCACCAAGCTGCGCCAGATCGTGGAAACCCTCGACAAGGCCATCGACACGACCGGCCGCATCCACACCACCTACGTGCAGATCGGCACCACCACCGGCCGCATCTCCTCGAACGACCCGAACCTGCAGAACATCCCGGTGCGCACCGAGGAAGGCCGGCGCATTCGCGTGGCCTTCCAGGCCGGCGCCGACAGCGAGAGCCTGCTCACCGCCGACTACTCCCAGATCGAAATGCGCATCATGGCGCACCTTTCCGAAGACGCCGGCCTGATCGAAGCGTTCAACGCCGGCGAAGACCTGCACCGGTTCGTCGGTTCCCGCATTTTCGGTGTCGATCCCGCCGACGTCTCCGGCGAAATGCGCAGCAAAGTCAAGGCCATGAGCTACGGGCTCGCCTACGGCCTCAGCGCGTTCGGACTGTCCAAGCAGCTTCGCATCGACACCAAAGAGGCCAAGCAGCTCATGACCGACTATTTCGAGCGGTTCGGTTCGGTGCGCGACTACCTGCGCAACGTCGTCGAGCAGGCCAAGGTCGACGGTTACACCGAGACCATCTTCGGGCGGCGGCGGCCGTTCCCCGACCTGGCCAGCCCGAAACGGGTACTGCGCGACAACGCCGAACGAGCGGCACTGAACGCACCGATCCAGGGCTCGGCGGCCGACATTATGAAGATCGCCATGAATGGTATCGCCGCCGATCTGATGGATGCCTCGATGGAGTCCCGCATGTTGCTGCAGGTGCACGACGAATTGATTTTCGATGTTGCCCCGGGGGAGTGGGACGCCCTTCGCCAGGTCGTCACCCACAACATGGAGTCCGCTGCCGACCTGCTCGTTCCGCTGACCGTGCAGGTCGGTCGCGGCGCCAACTGGGACGCCGCCGCTCACTAGTCCAACTGAGCGCGGTTGAAGGGCTGAGGGGGCCCACGGCGTCCTTCCCCGCCCGGTTTCCGAGCGACTCACTCTGTCGCGTTGACCGGCCAATTTCCCCAATTGGGGGGTTCGCAACGAACCGCCGTGTTCTAGGCTCAATGCATGACAAACGACATCCAGCGCACTCCCACGGCCATCGACCAGATCGCCGAAGAGTGGGTGGACACCCTCGTCGACCTCGACCCCACCGTGGGTACCTACATCGGCCGTACAGAGGGAGACGGTCGCTACGGCGACTACTCCCCGGTCGGTCATGAACGGTTCCTCGACGCGGCGAAGACGACGATCGCGCAGTTGGATGCCGCCCGACCGGTGGACAGCGTCGACGAAGTCACGCAGACCGACCTGCGCAGCGAACTGTCGCTCACCGTTGAAAGCTCCGACGCGCAGCTGCAGCTCCGCGACCTCAACGTCATCGCCTCGCCCGCGCAGGAGATCCGCGAAATCTTCGACCTCATGCCCACGAAAACCGTCGAGGACTGGGCCAACATCTCCAGCCGTCTCGGCAACCTGCCGGCAGCCATCGACGGCTACATCGAGACCCTGCGCCGCGGCATCGAACGCGGTGTGACACCGGCGCGCCGCCAGGTGCGGGAGGTATTCGCCCAGGCCCAGCGCCACGCTTCCAACGACGGGTTCTTCGCCGAATTCACCGCGAATGGCTCGCTCGACACCGGAACCCTACCCGCCTCCCTGGCCAAGGATCTCGGCCTCGGTGCCCGCCAATCGGCGACCGCGTACGACAAGCTCGCCACCTTCTTCCGCGACGAGCTCGAGGGTAAGGCCACCGAAAACGACGCGATCGGCCGTGACCTGTACGCCCTCGCCTCCCGCCGCTTTCTCGGCGCCACCATCGATCTGGATGAGACCTACGAGTGGGGCATCGAAGAACTCGCCCGCATGGTTGAAGAGCAAGAGAAGGTCGCCGACCAGATCAAGCCCGGTGCCAGCGTGCTCGAAGCCATCGCCTACCTCGACACCGACCCGAGCCGCAAACTGCACGGCACCCATGCGCTGCAGGAGTGGATGCAGAAAACCAGTGACAAAGCCGTCGCCGACCTGGCTGAGACCCAGTTCGACATTCCCGACGAGATCAAAACCATCGAGTGCATGATCGCCCCCACCCAGGAGGGCGGCATTTACTACACCGGCCCGACCGACGACTTCTCCCGGCCCGGCCGCATGTGGTGGTCCGTTCCGGTCGGCGTCACCGAATTCGACACCTGGCGTGAACTGACGACCGTGTACCACGAGGGCGTGCCCGGCCATCACCTGCAGATCGGGCAGGCCGTTTATAACCGAGCCAAGCTCAACACCTGGCGCCGCCAGCTGGCCGGCACCTCGGGCCACGCCGAGGGCTGGGCCCTCTACGCCGAACGCCTGATGGAACAACTCGGCTACCTCGACGACCCGGCCGACCGTCTCGGCATGCTCGACGGGCAGCGGATGCGCGCAGCTCGCGTGGTGCTCGATATCGGGGTGCACCTGGGCAAACAACTGCCCGACGGCTCCGGCCCCTGGACCGCTGACTACGCCTTCGAATTTCTCGGCCAGAACGTCAACATGAACGAGAGCTTCGTCAAATTCGAGGTCAACCGCTACTTGGGCTGGCCGGGCCAGGCCCCCTCCTACAAGGTCGGCCAGCGCATCTGGGAGCAGCTGCGCGACGCTGCACAGCAGCGCCAGGGCGCCGCCTTCTCGATCAAGGAGTTTCACCGCGCCGCCCTCGACCTCGGCGGCGTCGGGCTGGACACGCTGCGTTCTACGCTGCTGAAGTAGGGCATCCGCTTGTGTCGGCGACCGGCGGGCTGGTCGAGTTGCCCGCGGGGGAGTCGGGTAGCTAGTATGGAGTGTCACATTTGTGACGCCTATCCGCTGCCATGCGCGGAGCGTTCCACGGTCTTTCTGTACCGCGGAGCATCCAAAAACACCTGAATTATTTTTCGCGTCTGGCCCGACTATGTCCATCCTGGAGCAACTACTACATGACAATCGCAACGACCGAACGGGCACCCAAGCAGGTCGCCATCAACGACATTGGATCTGCTGAAGACTTTCTTGCCGCGGTCGAAAAGACTCTGAAATTCTTCAACGACGGAGACCTCATCGAGGGCACCGTAGTGAAGATCGACCGCGACGAGGTTCTCCTCGACGTTGGGTACAAGACTGAGGGTGTCATCCCCTCTCGCGAACTTTCCATCAAGCACGACGTTGACCCCTCTGAGGTTGTCAAGGTCGGCGACCTGGTCGAGGCCCTCGTTCTTCAGAAAGAAGACAAAGAAGGCCGCCTCATCCTCTCCAAGAAGCGCGCTCAGTACGAGCGTGCATGGGGCGACGTTGAGAAGATCAAGGAGTCCGACGGTGTTGTCACCGGTTCGGTCATCGAGGTAGTCAAGGGTGGACTCATCGTCGACATCGGCCTGCGCGGCTTCCTGCCGGCATCGCTCATCGAACTTCGTCGCGTTCGCGACCTGACCCCGTACCTGGGCCAGGAAATCGAAGCGAAGATCCTTGAACTCGACAAGAACCGCAACAACGTTGTGCTGTCGCGTCGCGCCCTGCTCGAGCAGACGCAGAGCGAAAGCCGCACCACGTTCCTCAACAACCTCCAGAAGGGACAGGTCCGCAAGGGCGTCGTCTCCTCGATCGTCAACTTCGGCGCGTTCGTCGACCTCGGCGGCGTCGATGGTCTGGTTCACGTTTCCGAGCTCAGCTGGAAGCACATTGAGCACGCCAGCGAGGTCGTTGAAGTTGGCCAGGAAGTCACCGTCGAGATCCTCGAAGTTGACCTCGAGCGCGAGCGCGTCTCGCTGTCGCTCAAGGCTACGCAGGAAGACCCGTGGCAGGTCTTCGCCCGCACCCACGCCATCGGCCAGGTTGCACCGGGTAAGGTCACCAAGCTTGTTCCGTTCGGCGCGTTCGTTCGCGTCGCAGAAGGCATCGAGGGCCTCGTGCACATCAGCGAGCTCTCCGGCAAGCACGTCGAGCTCGCCGAGCAGGTTGTCTCGGTCGGCGACGAGGTCTTCGTCAAGGTCATCGACATTGACCTCGAGCGTCGCCGCATCTCGTTGAGCCTCAAGCAGGCCAACGATGGCGTCGACCCCGACGGCACCGAGTTCGACCCGGCGCTCTACGGAATGCTCACCGAGTACGACGACAAGGGCCAGTACAAGTACCCCGAGGGCTTCGACTCCGAGACCAACGAGTGGCGCGAAGGCTTTGACGAGCAGCGCGAAAAGTGGGAGCAGGACTACGCTGCAGCTCAGGCTCGCTGGGAAGCCCACAAGAAGCAGGTTTCGACCGCGAACGACGAGATCGCTGCCCCCAGCGACGTCGCACCGGCCGGCTCTGCCTTCTCGAGCGAGTCGGCTGGCGCCGGCACGCTCGCCGACGACGAAGCACTCGCGGCTCTCCGCGAGAAGCTCTCCGGCGGCAACTAGCACCACAGCTTAACCACAGCGCTGTTTCACAGCTACGCAGTGTGACTGCGCACGTCGGGCCGCATCTTTCGGGATGCGGCCCGACGTGTTTAACCGGGGCGACGAAAGCGGATGCCGACGGACCGCGCGCACAGAGGTATCCGCCGTCACTAAGCAGCCGTCATTAGATACGTCGTGGTTCGTGGTATACCTAGTAGTGAGGAAATTTCCTCTATTTGGTTGCGTCCCGGTATTCACAAAATTGTCGAGCGGATGCGGCTATCCCCCATGTGCAATCGGCTTCTGGGTGGAATGGCACAGTGCGCAACGGTTTCACAGCCCCATCGGAGAGTTTCATGCATAGTTTTCGTCCCGTTACTGACACCGACAACCGGGTCGAGAACAATTCTGAATGGCGGAGCTCGACTGACGACGCGGGCACACCGTTCGACGGAGCTGTGTCACCGTCAGTCAACGGCGTGCCGCGCCGTGCTGGCCGAACGACCACCGACGGCGATCCGCTTGCCGATACGGCGTTAGCGCCCAACCCCAGCGCCGTGGTCAGAGCATCTTCCGGCTCCGGACCGCAGCAATCTTTGATACCCGGGGACGAGAACGATACTGCACTCGGGGAAGGCTCCCTGCCCGAAGTGATCGCCACGGCTGACCACGACTCCATATTCTTTTTCCCGGGCCTCCGCGACGGCGTTACCGAAGTGGCTGAGTCAGGGGCAACGTCCACTGCTCTGGTGGTCGAGGACGACCACAAGTCGGCGAAGCTCGTCCGTCTTTTCCTCGAAGCCGAAGGTTTCGCGGTGGTTGTAGCATCCACCGGCGAGGAGGCGCTCGTTCTCGCCCGCAAAATTCCGCTCAGCCTCATCACCCTCGACGTGAAATTGCCGGGCATAGACGGGTGGAATTTTTTGCTGCAGCTGCATGATTCGCCAAAATTTGCATCAATTCCGGTCGTGGTCATCGCCGGCGATGCGGACATGAGTGTGGCGCTGAGTCGTGGCGCAGCGGCCGTGCTGGAAAAACCGCTCCAGCGAGCGGAACTGCAGAATTCTCTTGCCCTGCTGGGGTTGCGCCTCAATCGTTCCTATCCCCGCCGCATTCTTGTCGTTGACGAAGACCGGGAAACCATCGAGCAGGCGACTTCGGATGTGGAGGAACCCACCTACTGCGTCAAATCTGCTGAGACCGGCGATGCGGCGATCACCAACGAGGAAGAAGACACCATCGACAGCGATCCAGGACAACCCGTCGTCGCCATGAACAAACCAGACCTCAACCGTGAGGCGTTACTCGCTGAGATCAAGCGCGCCCTCGAATAAGCGGATACGGTGACGCGCATGGGGGAGGAATTAACATGCGAAGTGATTGGGGGATTCCTGGAGGCCTGCAATGACTACGACCTCGACGCCATCATGGGCTATTTCGCAAACGACTGCGTCGTCTCCATGCCGCGGGGAACTCCGCCCCGTGGCGACCAGTACGTGGGCAAGGACGAGGTTCGGGCCAGCCTGGCAAAACGATTCGAGGGAATCCCGAACGTGCACTACGGGAGCGACCAACGCTGGGTCTGCGGTGATGATTTCGGGTATCCGAGTGGACCCAGACCGAAACTTCGACGCGGGCCCCGCGAGGAGTCGGCGCATTCGCTTGGCGCTTGCGCGCGGTGCAAGCCGAGCCAGCAGATAGTCTGGCGGGATGTATGTGATTGGGCTGACCGGCGGTATCGCCTCGGGCAAGAGCACAGTGGCGAAACGGTTGGCGGAGCTCGGAGCTGTGGGCATTGACGCCGACCAGTTGGCCCGCGAGGTCGTCGCACCCGGCACTGTCGGCCTCGCCGCGATCCAAGCGGAGTTCGGCGATAGTGTGGTGCTGCCGGATGGCAGTCTCAATCGGCCGGCGCTCGGTGCCATCATCTTCGCTGATCCGGAGCGACGCGAACGATTGAATGCGATCACCCACCCGGCGGTGCGCCAGCTCACCCGCGACCGGATTGCAGCCGCGGACGCCGCCGATCCGCATGCCATCGTGGTTTATGACGTTCCGCTTTTGGCTGAGGCTGTCGCCGGCGGCCTAGTGACCTTCGATCTCGTCGTGGTCGTGCACGCCGATGCCGCAACCCGAATTCGGCGCATGATCGACCTCCGCGGGTTGACCGAGGCGGAAGCTACTCAGCGGATTGGAGCCCAGGCCACTGACGAGGAGCGCCTCGCCATCGCTGACGTTGTGATCAACAACACCGGGTCCATCGCCGCGACACTAGCGCCGGTCGACGCGCTCTGGGAGCGGGTTCTCGCGGCTGAAGCCGGCAAGATCGCTGTGACCGACGGCATCCGCTTGCCGTCTTCTGCTGCGCAAGACTGACTGTCAGACCGCCTTTGTAGAATGAAGGTATGGAACCAACGCGCTCTGTGAACCCGTTTGAAGTGGTCAGTGAGTACACGCCGAGTGGCGATCAGCCGTCCGCGATCGCCGACCTGACGGCCCGCATCAACGCTGGCGAAACAGACATCGTACTGCTCGGTGCCACGGGAACCGGCAAGTCGGCGACGACCGCCTGGCTGATCGAGCAGGTGCAACGTCCGACGCTCGTTCTGGCCCACAATAAGACGCTGGCCGCCCAGCTGGTGAACGAATTCCGCGACCTCATGCCCAACAATGCGGTCGAATACTTCGTCTCCTACTACGACTACTACCAGCCGGAAGCCTACGTACCCCAGACCGACACCTTCATCGAGAAGGACTCCTCAATCAACGAAGAGGTCGAACGGCTGCGGCACTCCACCACGAACTCGCTGCTGAGCCGCCGCGACGTCATCGTGGTGTCGACGGTGTCGTGCATCTACGGTCTGGGCACGCCGGAAGGCTACATGCAGGCCATGATCGCCCTGCAGGTGGGGCAGAAGGTCAGTCGCGACTGGTTGGTGCGCAAATTCGTCGCCATGCAGTACAAGCGCAACGATGTCGACTTCTCTCGCGGCAACTTTCGGGTTCGCGGCGACACCATCGAGATCATCCCCATGTACGAAGAGCTTGCGATTCGCATCGAGATGTTCGGCGACGAGATCGAGGCGCTGCACAGCCTGCATCCGCTCACCGGTGACATCGTCAAGACACTCGACGCGGTCTCGGTCTTTCCCGGCTCGCACTATGTCGCGAGCGACGACGTCATGCGCCGGGCGATCGGCACCATTGAAATCGAACTGGCCGACCGCCTCGAGGTGCTCGAGCGCGAGGGCAAACTGCTCGAAGCCCAGCGGCTGCGCATGCGCACGACCTTCGATCTCGAGATGATGGAGCAGATCGGCTTCTGCTCGGGTATTGAGAACTACTCCCGGCACATCGACGCCCGCGAACCGGGGGAGGCCCCGCACTGCCTGCTCGACTATTTTCCCGATGATTTTCTCATGGTCATCGACGAGTCGCACGTGACCGTGCCGCAGATCGGCGCCATGTATGAGGGCGATTCCTCGCGCAAGCGCACCCTCGTCGACCACGGCTTTCGGCTGCCGAGCGCGCTCGACAACCGACCGCTCAAGTTCAACGAGTTCAAGAACCGAGTCGGCCAGACCGTGTATCTGTCGGCCACGCCGGGTAAATACGAGATGGGCATAGCGGATGGCATCGTCGAGCAGATCATCCGCCCGACCGGTCTGATCGACCCGCAAATCATCGTCAAGCCGAGCAAGGGCCAGATCGACGACCTGCTCGAAGAGATCAAGAAGCGTTCTGAACGCAACGAACGCGTGCTGGTCACGACGCTCACCAAGAAGATGGCCGAGAACCTCACCGACTTTCTCACCGAGGCGGGGGTACGGGTGCGCTACCTGCACTCGGACGTCGACACCCTGCGCCGGGTGGAGCTGCTCACCGAACTGCGCGCCGGAATCTACGACGTACTCGTCGGCATCAACCTGCTGCGTGAGGGCCTCGACCTGCCCGAGGTATCCCTTGTCGCCATCCTCGACGCCGACAAGGAGGGCTTCCTGCGCTCGGCCACGTCGCTCATCCAGACCATCGGGCGCGCCGCCCGCAACGTGTCCGGCGAGGTACACATGTACGCCGACCGGCTCACCGCCTCGATGGAGAAAGCGATCGACGAGACCGACCGCCGCCGCGAGAAGCAGGTCGCCTACAACACGCTGCACGGCATCGATCCGACCCCGCTGCGCAAACGCATCGGCGACATCACCGAGGCCCTCGCCCGCGAAGAGGCCGACACCGCCGAACTTCTGGCCGGTCGCGATGCCCGCCGTAAGTCGTCGACGCCCAACCGCCGGGTCGGCCTGGCAGCGAACGGTGCCAACGACCTCGAGTCGATCATCGCCGACCTCAATTCGCAGATGCTCGAGGCTGCTGGCGAGCTGAAGTTCGAGCTCGCCGCCCGCCTGCGCGATGAGCTCTCCGAGCTCAAGCGCGAGTTGCGCCAGATGGAGAAGGCCGGCCACCTGCAGTAGCCGTGCCCGGGCCGTCATGGGTCCCGTTGCGGATCGCGGCACGTGTTTGAGAAGCCGGCACTAGTTCAAACACGTGCCAACTTCCCAAACGAGTGCCGCCAGAGCGGATGCCCCCGTCCGACTCAGTCGAACGCGGCCCGATTGCTGAACCGGGTGCGGTTGCCGCCGGCCGTGAGGGCACCGCCGACCGCAACGAGCGCCGGCAGCGCCACCACGATGAGGGCCAGCTGGAGCCATGGCGGCGTGAACGGCAGCAGAGACTGCCCAGCGGTATCGCGGGTCAGCGATAGGGCGAGCGAGGGTACGAGTCCGAGCAGTACCCCGATGACGCTGCCGAGGCCGACGATCACCACCGCCTGCCAGAACCCGAACGCCCGGCGCACCCGTGGAGACGCCCCGAGCGAGGTGAGCACCGCGTTGTCCCGGTGCCCGTCAGCGCGGGCGAGCCCGATGGTGATCGACGCCGTGACCAATGCGATGATCGCGGTGAGGGCGAGCAGCGCCCAGGTCCACGATGCGCCGAAGGCCTGTGGCCCTGGCTCGACCTGCACGAACAGACCTGGTTCGACGGCGGTGACGGCCCCCTGCACCTGGTCTTGCTGCGCCTGAGTCGGAGCCGCATTGAGGCTGCTGACGACCATGGTTGGTCGATGGTCCAGCTCCAGGGAATCGGCCGTCTCCGTGAGCATGAAGATCGCATAGGGCAGCGGATGCTCCGGCGACTGTACGCTCCCGGCCAGCGCCACGCTGCGGGCCGGTGCCACGGTCGCGTCGAGGGTGGCCATCCAGTCGAGGTGGATCGTGTCATCGACCACGTACTGCTGGTAGGTGCTCACCGCACCGCCGGCGGTGAGCGTGGCCCGGGACTGGTCTGACACCGGCACGCCGAGAATGGCAGCGAAATCTGCTATGTCGCCCACCCAGATGTGTTCGCTGATGCTCGACATCATCGGATCGAGGTAGTACGGCGTCGGGCAGCGAATGTCGGTGCGATCTTCCTGATGACCGACCTCCGACCGAGTCGCGTCGCTCGGGCACACCGTGCCCGGATCGAGGCGCGGGTACGCGAAAACGGGGGCTGTGCTGCCGGTTGCGGTCTCGCCGTCGGCCGGGGTCTTGACCCATGAGGGCGGATTCGCGACGCTGCTGAGCAGGCGCGCCCGGGAGTCGGGGAAGGCCCCGTCCAAGGCGTTACGAACCTCTGGTCCGCTCTCCAGCAGCATCGTCCCGTACGGCGGTTCGTCGACGTAGGCGTTCAGGCTTACCCAGGCCGTGTCCTCGGGAACGGAATAGTAGTAGTCCTTGCTCGAGTTCACCTGGAAGGTCGAGATGAGGCTCATCGCGAAGGCGGCGACGAAAACGCAGCTCATGATGGCAGCGAGGGCCGGCACGCTGCGCCCGGGATTCCGAGCCACGTCCCGGGTCGCCAGTCTGGCTCCGGGGCCGAACCATGAGGCGAGCCCGGCGGCCCAGCGCAGAATCAGCGGAGCGAGAAACACCGCTCCGAGCTGCATGATCACCGGTCCTGCGATGATGAGGCCGATTCCGAAATTGGCCAGCCACGCCTGATAGACGGGGAAGTACGCGGCGAGCTCGAGCAGTCCGCCGCTCACAGCGACGATCGCACCGAGGGCCAGCAGGATGATCCCGGCCGCTGGGCGCCGCGGCGTCGGACGCGGCGGACGTAGGGCACCGCGGAGCGCTCCCAGAACGTCGATCCGCCCGGCTGCCCGGGCCGGCACCGCGGCAGCGCACCAGCCGGCGAGAACGGCGAAGGCCGCGATGATCAGCAGCGACAGCAGATCGAGGTGAAACCCCGGATACCGCGCCGCGCTGCCGTTCGCCGAAATCTGCATGAAGATCCACGCTCCGGCCAGGCCGAGCACCGTTCCTACGGCCGCCCCGAGGGCGCCGAGGATGACGCCGCCGAAGGACATAACGCGAAACAGCATCCGTTTGTCGCCGCCGACGCTGGCCAGGGTTGCCAGGGTGCGCTGCTGGGTTCGGGCGCCGACGGTGAACGCGGCGCCGGCGAGCAGGGCCACCTCGAACAGGGCGAAGCCGCCGAGCAGAATGAGGAATGAATCAAAAAAGCTCAAGGAGACGGTGCCGTCCAGGGGATAGCTGTTCACCGGCGGCGGGTCGAGCAACACGGTGCGCGAGAGCACGGTCGCCCCGCGCGGGTTGAGGTCGCCGATCTGGCTCCAGGTCAGCGGGGTGTCGGGCAGATACCACTCGGTCAGCAGGTCGGAATCATCGGGCAGGACCCCGTCGAAGGCGCCGGGGAGACCGTAGAACGAGGTCGCCGCGTCGTCGAGCCAGGCGCTTCGGATCGTGCCGACGATGGTGAACTCGCCGGGCTCGGGGGCGGTGATCGCGGCCGTCGACCCGACAGTTGCCCCCAAGCGGTCGAGCGTGGCGGCGGTTACCATGATCTCGCCGTCGTTCGCGGGTGCGGAACCGCTTGTGACATCCCATTTTCCGGCGAAGGACGCATCCCACGGCTGTCCCTGCACCGCCGTGAAGGAGCCGAGTCCGTCCTTCGTTTCGGCGACGACGTTGGCCTGCCGGATGGACAACAAACGGGTTCCGGCTGGGAACAGCGAGGCGGCGGTGACGGGCTCCGGCTCGATTGACTGCGCGGCTTCGCCATTGAATGCCTCGTCGCTCGGCCCCCAATGGCGGTCGTTGAGCGGGTCCTGGGTGAACTTCGGGTCGGGCGACGCGACGATCATCACCCGCGCCTCTGTCGAGCCGAGTTCGAGCACGACCCGTTCGGCGGGAGAGGCAGTGTTGCTCGCGTCCACCGTGGTGATTCCTACCAGTCCGAGCACGGGAATCGCCACGAGCAGCGCGATCAGCGCGCTGCGGCCGCGGGATTGCAGGGCCATTCGCCGGGCGATCCGAAACGCGATTCGGGTACTACCCGAGCGCCCGCCCGCAAGCGAGCTCGGCTCAACGCTCATGCCGGCAGCCCGCTCAGCAGGCTCGACACAGCGGATGCCCGCGACTCGTCCACAATCCGCCCGTCGCGCAGAAAGACGATCCGGTCGGCCCAGGCCGCGTGGCGGGCATCATGGGTGACCAGAATGCCGCCGGCACCGGCATCGACTCGCGAGCGGAGCATCCGCAACACAAGCTCGCCGGTCGTGCTATCGAGGGCGCCGGTGGGTTCATCGGCGAGAATCAACGACCGGCCGCCGACGACGGCGCGGGCGATCGCCACCCGCTGCTGCTGGCCGCCCGACAAATCAGAGGGGAAATGCTGGGCCCGGTCACCGAGCTCGACGATATTGAGCGCATCGAGGGCTGGACGGTGCGCTTTCTTTGACGTCCACCCGTCGAGTTCGAGTGGCAGGCTCACGTTTTCGAGCGCGGTCAGCGAGGGAATCAGGTTGAAATCCTGAAACACGAATCCGAGGCTGCGCCGGCGCAGGGTCGCGAGTTCGCGGGCCGAGAGCTGGCTCAGCCAGTGCCCTTCGACGACGACCTCCCCGGCCGTCGGTGGGGTGAGTCCGCCGGCCACCGTTAGAAGGGTCGATTTTCCCGAACCGGATGCCCCCATCACGGCCACGAGTTCGCCGCGGCGCACCGACAGGTCGACTCCCGCAAGCGCGGTGATCGCGGTCTCGCCGCGGCCGTACTGCATCGAGATTCCGTCGAGCTGCAAGAGAATGTCGGAGCCGGTCATGCGTTGGCCGCCGCAGTCTTGGCCGGGCGACCGCGCTTGGGCACCTCGGTGTTGAGCGGCAGCGGAGCGGCCAGGCCGGCCGCGCGGGCTCTGGCCAGCCGGTGCTCCGAGTGGTCGAGCCAGCGCGCTTCCGCCTCGGCGGCGAAGATGAGCGAGTCGATCACGAGCAGCCAGGCCAGCTGCTCGGATGATTCCGGGTCGGCGGTCGCGTTCTTGGTGCGGGTCAGTTCCTGCAGGGTGCGCATGGTGGCGGTGCGCTGGACCTGAATCACCTGGGCGATGTCGACGCCGGGCAGCGTTACGGCGATCGCGAGCTTGATGGCGAGCTCGTCACGGGTGGCCATTGTGCGCACCACGGGGGAGCCGAGCCAGTCGGCGACCTCCGCCCGTCCGGCATCCGTTATCTCGACGTAATTCTGACCGTCGGCGTCGATATCGGCCTTCTGCACCAGACCGTCGCGCTCCAGCCGGTCGAGGGTGTTGTAGATCTGGCCGACGTTGAGCGGCCAGGTCGACCCGGTGCGCCGGTCGAATTCGGCCCGCAACTGGTAGCCGTAGCACGGCCCCTGGTTCAGGATGGCGAGCAGACTCTGGCGAACAGACATACGACCTCCGGCAATTCAAACGGCTATTAGTCACCGAGTATATACATACTCTGAAACAATATTGGGATGTGCCGGTGTTCGCTCTCGGCGATGCTTGCTGTCAGGCACTGTCAGCGGCGTTGCATAGACTCAATGAGTGTCGATTACCAAGGTAGAAACAGGTCCCAAACTCAGTGTGCGCGGAGCCCGCGTACACAACCTTCACAACGTAGATCTGGAGATTCCGCGCGATGCGCTCGTGGTCTTCACCGGTCTCTCCGGTTCGGGAAAGTCGTCGCTCGCCTTCGACACCATCTTTGCCGAGGGCCAGCGCCGCTACGTGGAGTCACTCTCGGCCTACGCTCGGCAGTTTCTCGGGCAGGTTGACCGCCCCGACGTGGACTTCATCGAGGGTTTGAGCCCCGCGGTTTCGATCGACCAGAAGTCCACCAACCGCAACCCGCGGTCCACGGTCGGCACGATCACCGAGATCTACGACTACATGCGCCTGCTCTGGGCCCGTATCGGTGTGCCGCACTGCGCGATCTGTGGCGAGATTATCCAGTCGCAGACCGTGCAGCAGATCGCCGACCAGCTCATGGAACTGAAGGCGGGTATCCGCTACCAGGTGGTCAGCCCGGTCATTTCGCAGAAGAAGGGCGAGTTTGTCGACCTCTTCCAAGAGCTCGCCGGTGGCGGTTACTCCCGCGCGATCGTCGACGGCACCCAGATTCAGCTGAGCGAACCGCCCACGCTCAAGAAGCAGCAGAAGCACGACATTTCCGTTGTTGTCGACCGTCTGGTCGCCGGCCCCGAACTGCTCAGTCGCCTCACCGACTCGCTCGAAACGGCGCTCAAGCTAACCGATGGCCTCGTGCAGATCAACTTTCTCGACGAGGAAGGCGACAAGGCCTGGCAAAACTACTCCGAGAAGCTCTCCTGCCCGAACAACCACCCGGTGCAGCTGACCGAAATCGAACCGCGCACGTTCTCGTTCAACGCCCCGTTCGGCGCCTGTCCGGAGTGCTCCGGCCTCGGCACCCGCATGTCCGTCGACGAAGACCTGCTGCTCGGCGACCCGGACCTGAGTATCGCCGAGGGTGTTGTACTGCCCTGGACCACCCAGGGCAAGGGCCTGTTCCAGTACTACGAGAAGCTCCTCGACGGTCTCGCCCGCGACCTCGATTTCTCGCTCGACACCCCCTGGGGTGACCTGACCAGCGAGGTGCAGAACGCCGTCATGCGCGGCGATAACTTCGAGGTGCGGGTCAAATGGAAGAACCGCTACGGGCGTGAAATGAGCTACACCTCCGGCTTCGAGGGTGTCGTGCCCTACATCGAACGCCAGTACCTGCAGGCCGAGAGCGACACCCAGCGGCAGCGCTGGTCGGAATACCTGCGCGAGGTCGACTGCCACGTCTGCAAGGGCACGAGGCTCAAGCCCGAGGTGCTCGCCGTGCTCGTGCACGACGCGAGCATTGCGGATGTCTGCGCGCTCAGTTTGAGCGACGCCCGCGAGTTCATGGACCAGCTCACGCTCACCGACCGCGAGGCCGCCATCGCCGCCCAGGTTCTGCGCGAGATTCGCGCGCGCCTCGATTTTCTCATTCGGGTCGGGCTCAACTACCTCAACTTGGCGCGGGCCGCGGCGACCCTGTCCGGCGGTGAGGCACAACGCATCCGCTTGGCCACTCAAATTGGTTCCGGGCTCACCGGGGTGCTCTACGTGCTCGACGAACCCAGCATCGGCCTGCACCAGCGCGACAACCGTCGCCTGATCGAGACGCTGGTCACCCTGCGCGACCTCGGCAACACGCTCATCGTGGTCGAACATGACGAAGACACCATCAAAACCGCTGACTGGATCGTCGACATCGGCCCCGGCGCCGGGGTCAACGGCGGACACGTCGTGCACTCCGGCTCCTACGAGGGGCTGCTCGCCAACACGAAGTCGCTCACCGGCGACTACCTGGCCGGGCGCAAGTCCATCGCCACCCCGACGACCCGCCGCCCGATCGACCCGGAGCGACTCATCGGCGTCACCGGTGCCGAGGCCAACAACCTGCAAAAGGTCTCGGTGACGTTCCCGCTCGGCACCTTCACCGCCGTAACCGGGGTCAGCGGATCTGGCAAGTCATCGCTGGTCAACGACATCCTCTACCGTGTGCTCGCCAATCGGCTGAACGGCGCCCGCAAGCTGCCCGGCAAGCACACCAGGGTCACCGGTCTCGAGCAGCTCGACAAGGTCATCCACGTTGACCAGGCACCCATTGGCCGAACCCCGCGCTCCAACCCGGCCACCTACACCGGCGTGTTCGATAAGATCCGCACCCTGTTCTCCGAGACCATCGAATCGAAGACCCGCGGATACCTGCCCGGTCGCTTCAGCTTCAACGTCAAGGGCGGCCGCTGTGAAGCCTGCTCGGGTGACGGCACCATCAAGATCGAGATGAACTTTCTGCCCGACGTGTACGTGGCCTGCGAGGTGTGCGGGGGAGACCGGTACAACCGCGACACCCTCACCGTGCACTACAAGGGCAAGAACATCGCCGAGGTACTCGACATGCCGATCAGCGAGGCGGCCGATTTCTTCGAGCCGATCTCGTCGATCCACCGTTTTCTCAAAACGCTGGTCGAGGTCGGACTGGGCTATGTGCGCCTCGGCCAGAGCGCCACCACCCTCTCCGGCGGCGAGGCCCAGCGGGTGAAACTCGCCACCGAGCTGCAGCGCCGGTCCAACGGTCGCAGTGTATACGTGCTCGACGAGCCGACCACGGGCCTGCACTTCGAAGACGTGCGCAAACTGCTGCTCGTGCTCAACAGCCTTGTCGACAAGGGCAACACCGTCATCGTGATCGAGCACAACCTCGACGTCATCAAGTGCGCCGACTGGGTGATCGACCTCGGCCCAGAGGGTGGTTCCGGCGGTGGCAAGGTACTCGCGACCGGCACCCCTGAGCACCTCGCCACGGTCAAGAAGAGCTTCACCGGTTCCTTCCTGAAGGAGATCCTGGCTGCCGGCTAGGCGGCCGCGAGGCCATGTCTGATGCCCTGAGCTATCGCCCGAAAACGGGCGAGATTCCCACGACCCCCGGGGTCTACCGGTTTCGCGATGCGACCGGGCGCATCCTCTATGTCGGCAAGGCCAAGAACCTGCGGGCCCGGCTGAGCAACTACTTCGCGCCGCTGTACAGCCTGCACGAACGTACCCGCCGCATGGTCACCACCGCGACCGGGGTCGAGTGGACGGTCGTCGGCACCGAGGTTGAAGCCCTGCAGCTTGAGTGGATGTGGATCAACGAGTTCGATCCGCCGTTCAACGTGCAGTTCAAGGACGACAAGTCCTACCCCTACCTCGCCGTCACCCTGGGCGATGAGGCGCCGCGCGCGCTCGTCACCCGCACCGAGAATATCAAGGGCGCCCGCTACTTCGGGCCCTACCCCAAGGTGTGGGCCGTGCACGAAACCATCGAGCTCATGCTCAAGGCCTTCCCCATCCGCACCTGCAACAACGCCAACTACAAACGGGCCATGCAGAGCGGCAAGCCGTGTTTCGCCGGGCAGATCGGGCGCTGCTTCGGCCCCTGCTCCGGCCTGGTCTCGATGGAGGATCACCGCAAGATCGTCAATGAGTTCGTTAGCTTCATGAGGAGTCACGACAAGAAACTCATCAACGAGCTCACCCAGGAGATGAAAGACGCAGCAGCGGCGCAGCAGTACGAAATCGCCGGCAAACGGCGCGACCAGGTGCGGGCGCTCAACGCCGTACTCGAGAAGAGCGCCGTCGTGCTGCGGGACAACGTCGACATCGACCTGTTCGCCATCGAGCAGGACGAGCTGGCCGCCGCCGTGCAGCTGTTCATCGTGCGGGGCGGTCGCATCCGCGGTGTGCGCGGTTGGATGGTCGACAAGGAGCTCGACGTGACCAGGAGCGAGCTCATCGACTCCATGATGCAGACGGCCTACAACAACGAGTCGAAGCCGCCGCGCGAAATCGTACTGCCCGAACTGCCCGACGATGCGGAAGCCCTCGAGACCTGGCTAGCCGATCTGGCCGGGCGCAAGGTACGGCTGGTGGCTGCGCAGCGCGGCGAGAAGGCCGCCCTCCTCGTCACGGCCACCAACAACGCCAAACAGGCCCTCATGCTCTACAAAACCCGGCGTAGCTCCGATTTCGTCGCACGGTCGAAGGCGCTCGAAGACATTCAGGAAGCCCTGGAGATGCCGGCCGCGCCGCTGCGGATGGAATGCTACGACGTGTCCCACCTCAGCGGCACCAACATCGTCGCATCGATGGTTGTCTTCGAAGACGGGTTACCCCGCAAAGACGAATACCGCCGCTTCAACATTCCAGTGTCCACCGACGACACCGACTCGATCTACCAGATTCTCACGCGCCGGCTGGCCTACCTGAAACCCGAATCCGGGGCAGCGGATGCCGCAGATCCCCCTCCGATCGCAGTCGCCGGTCAGAGCGACATCGCCCAGGTCGAGCAGAAGCGAGCCAAATTCAAGTACCGGCCCAACCTGCTCATCGTCGACGGCGGCCAGCCGCAGGTCGCCGCAGCCAAACGGGCACTCGCTGAATCGGGCGTGACCGGAATTCAACTGTGTGGCATCGCCAAGCGGCTCGAAGAAATCTGGCTGCCCGACTCCGACTACCCGGTGATTCTGCCGCGCAACAGCGACGCGCTGTTCCTGATTCAGCGCATCCGCGACGAAGCTCACCGGTTTGCCATCACTCATCAGCGCATCCGACGTAAGAAGGACGTAGCCTCGATCTTGGGGGAGATCGCCGGGCTTGGCCCCGCCCGGGTCAAGGTGCTGCTGCAGCATTTCGGTTCGGTGGCCCGGCTCAAGGTCGCATCCGTGCAGGAAATAGCAGATGTTCGCGGCATCGGCCCGGTGCTGGCCGAGGCGATCCATGCCCATTTGCGCGCGTGAACCGCCCACCGCTGGGTAGGCTGGATAGTCCCACAACTTTTCATTAAGGCGCTTTGAACGTATGACTACGGATCCCGACAAGCAGGAAGTGCTGATCGTCACGGGAATGTCCGGGGCGGGTCGTTCGACCGTCGGCAATGCGCTGGAGGATCTCGACTGGTACGTCGTCGATAATCTGCCCCCGCAAATGCTGCGGCCCCTGGTCGATCTGGTCGAACGTGCCGGTACCAACCTGCCCAAGATCGCCGCCGTGGTCGACATTCGCGGCCGCGATCTGTTCGGTGACTTTCTCGAAACCGTGCAGCAATTGCGAAGTAACACGCAGGTTCAGGTGATCTTCCTCGAAGCGCGGGATGACGCGCTCGTGCGCCGCTTCGAATCGGTACGTCGGCCGCACCCTCTGCAGGGTGATGGCACCCTGCTCGATGGCATCGCGGCGGAGCGGTCTCGCTTGCTGACCGTGCGGGAGTCGAGCGACCTGGTCATCGACACCTCAGACCTCAATGTGCACCAGCTGGCGACGGCCATCACTGAGCGATTCGCCGCAGCCGGATCGGCCGGCGTGCAGCTCACCATTATGAGCTTTGGCTTCAAGTACGGCCTGCCGACGGATGTCGATCTGGTGGCCGATGCCCGCTTCCTGCCGAACCCGTTTTGGATCCCAGAGCTGCGGGCACACACCGGTGTCGATCCGGAAGTGAGAGACTTTGTACTTGCCCAAAATGGTGCCCTCGAATTTATCGACCACTATGCGGCCGCCCTGGCACCGGTTTTGGCCGGGTACCAGCGGGAAAACAAACGCCATGCCACGATCGGTATCGGCTGCACCGGGGGCAAACATCGCTCCGTCGCCATGGCCCGGGAACTGGCGTCTCGACTCGAAAAACTTCCCGGAGTCGTGGTTAATATCAAGCACCGCGACCTCGGACGCGAATAAGCGAGACCGGGCGCAGCATCCGCTGCTCCACCGCACTCTCATCCCTCAGACCTAACGCAACTGATCAACAGAATGGAAAAGCGATTGGCACTCACCGCCGACGTTAAAGACGAACTTTCGCGCGTGGAGGTCTCCAAGACCACCGTGCGCGCGGCCGAACTGGCCACTATTCTTCGGTTCTCCGGAGGTTTGCACATGATCAGCAGCCGCATCGCGATCGAATCGGAACTGGACACCGCCATCCTGGCTCGCCGGGTGCGGAAGGACCTGGCCGAGCTCTACGGAGTGCGCAGCGCCCTGCAGGTCATTGCCGCCGCCGGCCTGCGCCAGTCCAGCCACTACCTCGTGCAGGTCATCGAGGGTGGGGAGACACTGGCACGACAGACTGGCCTGTTGGATGCCCGTCGGCGCCCGATTCGAGGTCTGCCCAACCGTCTCACCACCGGCTCGAAGGAAGAAATCGCCGCCGTCTGGCGCGGAGCCTTCCTCGCCCACGGCACTCTGACGGATCCGGGCCGTTCGGCGGCCCTCGAGGTCATCTGCCCCGGCAACGAAGCCGCCATGGCATTGGTCGGCGCTGCCGGACGCCTCGGCGTCGCGGCCAAGGCGCGCGAAGTTCGCGGGGTACACCGGGTCGTCATCCGTGACGGCGATGCCATTGGGGCGATGCTCGTGCACATGGGCGCCACCAACACCGTGCTCAACTGGGAGACGCTGCGGCAGCGTCGCGAAGTGCGTGCCACCGCCAACCGGCTGGTCAACTTTGATGACGCGAACCTGCGCCGTTCGGCCGAAGCCGCGGTCGCCGCCTGTGCCCGCGTTCAGCGCGCCATGGACATCCTGGGCGAAGATATCCCCAAACACCTGCGCTATGCCGGCGATCTCCGCCTCAATTTTCGTGACTCCAGCCTTGATGAACTGGGCCACCACGCCGATCCGCCGATGACCAAGGACGCCGTCGCCGGCCGGATCCGCCGGCTGCTCGCCATGGCAGACAAGAAAGCGGTCGAGCTTGGCATCGAGGGAACCGACGTTCCCTACCCGGTTCACCCGGAAGACGCCTGACGTGATCAATTCTGTGCCTGGGAACCGCGCAGGTACACTTGAATGTGCTTACAAGGTCGCCGCATCCGATGTGGCGCCACCACTGAAAAGGAGATAAGTAATGGCTGAATATATCCTGCCCACCCTTGACTATGACTACTCGGCTCTCGAGCCCAGCATCAGCGGTGCCATCATGGAACTCCACCATGGCAAGCACCACCAGGCGTATGTTACCGGCGCGAACACCGCGCTGGCCCAGCTCGCCGAGGCCCGCGACAGCGGCAGCCTCGCCAACGTGAACAAGCTGCAGAAGGACCTCGCCTTCAACCTCGGCGGCCACGTCAACCACTCCATCTTCTGGACCAATCTCTCCCCGAACGGTGGAGACAAGCCTGTCGGCGAACTCGCCGCCGCGATCGATGACAACTTCGGTTCCTTCGATAAGTTCCAGGCGCACTTCACCGCCGCTGCCCTGGGCGTGCAGGGTTCCGGCTGGGCAGTTCTAGCTTGGGACTCCATTGGCCAGCGCCTGATCATCCAGCAGTTCTTCGACCAGCAGTCCAACTTCGCTGCTGGTACCGTTCCGGTTCTCATGCTCGATGTCTGGGAGCACGCCTACTACCTCGACTACCGCAACGTGCGCGCTGACTACGTCAAGGCGTTCTGGAACATCGCCAACTGGGCGAACGTTCAGGAGCGTTTCACCGTCGCACGCGAGAAGACCAACGGCCTGCTGCTACTCTCATAGCCTGCCGGTGCCCCACCCCAGCATTTCGGTGCGCGGGCGGGGCACCGCTGTTTTCCTCCCGTACCCAGTAGTGCATCACTTTTCATCGCGCCAGTCGGCGCCCTTTTCTAACAGGAGTTATTTGTGTCCGTAAAGATCGGCATCAACGGATTCGGCCGTATTGGCCGTAACTACTTCCGCGCAGCCCTCGCGAAGGGCAGCGACATCGAAATCGTCGCCGTCAACGACCTCAGCGACCCCGCGTCGCTCGCCCACCTGCTCAAGTACGACTCCGTCGCCGGTCGTTTGAACGCCTCGGTCGAGGTCGACGGTGACAATATCATTGTCAACGGCAAGCCCATCAAGGTGCTCGCCGAGCGCGACCCGGCCAACCTCCCCTGGGCAGCCCTGGGCGTCGAGATCGTCATCGAGTCCACCGGTCGCTTCACCAAGGCCGTCGACGCGCAGAAGCACATCGAGGCCGGCGCAAAGAAGGTCATCGTCTCTGCCCCGGCAACCGGTGCTGACGTTGCCACGCTTGTGCTCGGTGTGAACGAAGACACCTACGACGCGGCGATTCACAACATTATCTCGAACGCATCCTGCACCACGAACTGCCTCGCGCCGCTCGTCAAGGTGTTCCTGGACAACTTCGGCATCGAGCGTGGCCTCATGACCACGATCCACGCCTACACCGCAGACCAGAACCTGCAGGACGGCCCGCACAGCGACCTTCGGCGTGCCCGTGCCGCCGCGCTGAACATCATCCCGACCTCTACCGGTGCAGCTAAGGCACTCGGCCTGGTCATCCCGGAGAGCGTCGGCAAGCTCGACGGTTACGCGCTGCGCGTTCCGGTTCCGACCGGCTCGATCACCGACCTCACCCTGACGGCCTCGCGCCCGGTCACGGTCGAAGAAGTGAACGCCGCCTACAAGGCTGCAGCCGAGGGCCCCCTCAAGGGCATCCTCAGCTACACCGAGGACCCTATCGTCTCCAGCGACATCGTCGGCGACCCGCACTCCTCGATCTTCGACGCCGGCCTCACCAAGGTGATCGGCGACCAGGTCAAGGTTGCTTCTTGGTACGACAACGAGTGGGGTTACTCCAACCGCCTCGTTGACCTCACCGAGTTCGTCGCCGAGCGACTCTAACGGCCCCCGGTGACGTTACGCACGATTGACTCGCTTGGTTCCCTCGCCGGCAAGCGGGTTATTGTCCGCTTCGACCTGAATGTTCCGTTGAAAAACGGGCAGATCACCGATGATGGACGAGTGCGGGCGTCACTGCCCACCCTCAACGCCCTCGTCGCTCAGGGCGCCCGCGTAGTGATTGTTTCTCACCTGGGGCGTCCCGACGGGGCTGTTGATCCCCAGTACAGCCTGAAGCCGGTCGCTGCTCGCCTGAGCGAACTGGTGGCCCTTCCGGTGGCCTTCGCCACCGACACCGTCGGCGCCTCGGCCACCGAGGCCGTGGCAGCGCTGCAGAACGGTGAAATCGTCGTCCTGGAAAACCTGCGCTTCAACGCTGGAGAAACCAGCAAAACGGATGCCGATCGCCTCGCGTTCGCCCAGCAGCTCGCGCTGTTCGGCGACGCGCTCGTTTCGGATGGCTTCGGCGTTGTCCACCGCAAGCAGGCCAGCGTGTACGATCTCGCCTCGCTCCTTCCGAGCGCTGCCGGACTGCTCATCGCTGCCGAACTCGACGTGCTTGATCGCCTCACCGAAAAGCCAGAGGCGCCGTACACGGTCATCCTCGGCGGGTCCAAGGTGAGCGACAAGCTCGGCGTCATCGGTCACCTGTTGCCGCGCGTGAATTCGCTGCTGATTGGCGGCGGAATGCTGTTCACGTTCCTGGCCGCGCAGGGGCACCAGGTCGGCGCGAGCCTGCTCGAAAGCGATCAGATCGACACGGTTCGCGGTTACCTGGCCGAGGCGGATCGCCTTGGCGTCAAAATCGTGCTTCCGACCGATGTCGTTGTCGCCTCGAAATTCGGTGCAGATGCCGAACACGTCATCACACCGGCCGACGGTATCGAGAACACCCCGTTCGGCGCAGCCGGACTCGGCCTCGACATCGGACCAGACACCGCTCTGGCGTTTGCCGAAATAATTCGGGCATCGAACACGGTGTTCTGGAATGGCCCGATGGGCGTTTTTGAACTCGCACCGTTCGCGGAGGGCACCCGTACCGTGGCCGCCGCACTCACCGAGGTTACCGGCCTCAGCGTGGTCGGCGGTGGCGATTCCGCCGCGGCCGTGCGTATTCTCGGTTTCAACGACGACCAATTTGGTCATATTTCTACCGGCGGCGGTGCCAGCCTCGAGTTCCTCGAAGGTAAGCGCCTGCCAGGACTGGAGGTCCTCGGATGGCAGTGAACATTAACCCTCGGCGTACACCGCTGATCGCGGGCAACTGGAAGATGAACCTGGACCACCTCCAGGCCATCGCCTTTGTGCAGAAGCTCGCCTGGAATCTCAAGGACGCCAATCATGATTTCGCCGCCGTGGAGGTGGCAGTCTTTCCGCCGTTCACCGACCTGCGCAGCGTGCAGACCCTGGTTTCGGCCGACAAGCTGCCGCTCGCCTTTGGTGCGCAGGATGTCTCGGCGCAGGAATCCGGAGCCTACACCGGCGAGATCTCCGGGGCGTTCCTGGCTCAGCTGGAGTGCCAGTACGTCATCATCGGGCACTCCGAACGCCGTACCCTGCACAATGAGTCCGATGAGCAGGTCGCCGCGAAGGTGACCGCAGCCTTGAAGCACAATCTCGTGCCGCTGATCTGCGTGGGCGAAAGTGCTGAAGACCTCGCCGTTCACGGTCCAAGCGCCGTTCCCGTCGCTCAGCTGCGTGCCGCCCTCGCCGGCGTCACCAACGCCGCCGATATCGTCGTCGCGTACGAACCGGTTTGGGCCATTGGGTCCGGACAGGCGGCAACGCCTGAACAGGCCGAACAGGTCGCCGCAGCCCTACGCGGCGTTCTCACCGAACTGCTTGGGCAGGACGTCGCCGACAAGACGCGCATCCTCTATGGCGGTTCGGTCAAAAGCGGCAACATCGCCGCGTTCATGCGCGAACCCAATGTTGACGGTGCCCTGGTCGGCGGTGCGAGCCTGGATATTCCAGAGTTCTCCAGCATCATCCGCTATCAAAAGCACGTCGGTCTCTAAACCGACGCGCACCCTCCCAGTCGTGAGCGAGGGGGTTGCCCGTGTGGCAACCGCCTCGCTTGTGGGCTGAAGGGTATAATTACGATGGTCTGGGCGCCAGAGTTGCGTCCACCGTGTTTGTGAAAGGTTTCGTGTGGAGATTCTCCAGGTCGTCATGCAGGTGCTCGTCGGTATTACGAGCCTCCTGCTCACCATGCTCATTTTGTTGCACAAGGGGCGGGGTGGTGGGCTTTCCGACATGTTCGGCGGCGGTGTGACTTCCAACCTGGGAGCGTCGGGGGTGGCCGAGCGAAACCTCAACCGGATCACGATCATTCTGGGCCTGCTCTGGATCTCCTGCATCGTCGTTCTCGGATTGATCACGAAGTTTGACACAGGAGCTTAACTTTTCGACCAGTGCGGAGTTACCCTGAGGTTTCCGGTGCACTTTGTCGTGCACAGGCTTTCAAGGCACATTGTCTACAGCAGTAGCACCAATCACAGCTCGAACCTGCAGCGCACGACTGCACGAGTCAACGGAGGAACAAGATGGCATCAGGCGGAAGCGCAATTCGTGGCTCTCGTGTAGGCGCGGGGCCCATGGGCGAGCAGGACCGCGGTTTTCACGCGGACCGCATCAAGGTCTCATACTGGGATGCTTTGGGCAATGAGACGGTACGGTACTTTGCTGCGAGCCTGCCCGATGAAGAGATCCCGGTGACCATTGATTGCCCGTCGTCGGGGCTTCCCGCTGGCCGGGACAAGGAGAATCCTCCGTCGGTCGTGAAACTCGAGCCCTACAAGACCCACTTGGCCTATGTCAAGGAGCGTCGTACCGAAGAAGAGGCCGAGTCGCTCCTTGAAGAAGCACTCAACCAGTTGCGCGTTCGTCGGGGCAAGCTGTCGCCTACGAACTGATCTGCACCACCCAAAGGGCCGGCTCTCGAGAAATCGAGAGCCGGCCCTTTGTTGTTTTTCACGCCTGATTAGGGAATCCAATTCAGCGGATGCCCTCGGAAAGCCTAGTAGGCAGCCGCGATCAGGCTTTCCGGCACTTGGGCTGCTGCGTCGTTGTCCACGAAGAACACGGTGTGGTAGCGGCCCTTGATCCCGGCAGCGGGTACCTCGTCGCGGCTGGCTCCAGCGAGAGCCAGTCCGAGCGCCGATGCCTTGTCAGATCCGGCCAGCACCAGCCAGACGCGATCCGACGAGTTGATCACGGGCCGAGTCAGGGACAGCCGGTCGGCCGGGGGTTTGGGGGAGTCACGCACAGCGATGACGCTGGCTTCACGCTCGCGGATACCCGATCGGTGAGGGAAGAGCGACGCGATATGGCCATCGGGTCCGACTCCGAGAAACGTGACGTCAAAACGAGGGTACTGGGATCCCTCGGGGGCTCGAGCCAACAACTCCGCCGCATAGTGGGCGGACGCAGCGTCGAGGGCATCCGTCCCCGCTTCGACGTCGTCGTCGGACGCTCCGAAAGCGTGAATATTTTCCGCAGGGACCGAGATGTGGTCCAAAAGTGCTTCGCGCGCCTGCAACTCGTTACGTTCCGGATCGGCGCGGGGAAGCCAACGATCATCGCCCCACCAAAAATTCACCCGGGACCAGTCGATGGTGTCCCGGGCGGCCGACTCGTTGATGGCGGCCAGAACGGCGATGCCCACGGAACCGCCGGTGAGCACGACGTTGGCCTCGTCCTGTTCGTGTAGGACGTCAACCATGTTGGTCAGAAAGCGTGCAGCGACCGACCCGGCCAGCGCTTGCTTGTTCTGGTGCAGCAGCACGCGTCGTTCATTGGTCACGGTCACGCTCCGGTTCTTTGTGCCACCACGTCATCGAGTTGCGGCAGGCCGCGCGTGATCACCTCACCATACAGCTCATCGGGATCGAGTCGGCGCAGTTCATCGGCCAGGCAATCGCGCAGGCTGCGGCGCTTGAGCGTCAGGTCCTGCATCGGCTGGCCCGGCTGGGTGAGGGTGGCAATATCGGGAATCTCGCGTTCGAGGGAAATGGTCCCGGACGCGCGCGTCAGATGTACACCGTTCACACCATTGGCCAGGGGGCCCGTCGTCAGTACGCAGTCCACGGGCACCTGCAGCTGCATCTGCAACCAGGCAGCGAGCAGCGCAGTCGAGGGCGAGGCTGCGGCGCCGGTCACCTGGATGCCGATGATCGGCTCATAGGGTGGCTGGTCCAGAACGGCCGCCAACTGGGCCCGCCAGAGCGTCAGTCGGGTCCAGGCGAAGTCGGTGTCGCCGGGACGATAACTGCCGCACAGCTGGTGCAGTGCCGCTTGCGGGTCCGGCTGGGCAGAGGAATCCGTGATCCGGCGATAGGCGATGCGGCCGAGTGGCGAGTCGCCGGGAACGGCTGGCGCGGTGCCCGGCCACCAGGCGACGACGGGAGCATCCGACAAGAGCAGGCCGGTGACCAGGCTTTCCGGATCGTTCGCGGCATCACCGTAGACGCGCAGAACGATGACCTCGCTCGCGCCGGCATCCCCGCCGACGCGAATTTCCGCATCGACGCGAGCAGTCGCATCCGTTTCATCGTTGTCCTGGGTCGACACGACGATGACTCGCATGGGGTGTTCCCGCGAGGCATCGTTGGCGGCTTCAATGGCTTCCTCTTCGTGTCCGAGGGTGGAGGCGATGATCAGCGTCAGTACTCGCCCGAGGGCGACCGCGCCACCCTCCTCGCGGATGCGCACGAGCGCCTTGGAGATCTTCGCGGTGGTCGTGTTGGGCAGATCGACGATCATGGTCGCCTCCAGGTGCGGCCGTCGCGGGCCAATAGGTCGTCAGCGGATGTGGGGCCCCAGGTGCCGGGGCGGTATTGTTCCGGCTGGCCCTGGGTGGCCCAGTATTCTTCCACCGGGTCCAGAATCTTCCAGGACAGCTCGACCTCTTCATGGCGGGGGAACAACGGTGGGTCGCCCAGGAGGACGTCAAGGATGAGTCGCTCGTAGGCCTCAGGGCTGGCCTCGGTGAAGGCATGCCCGTAGCCGAAGTCCATGGTCACGTCGCGAACCTGCATGACCACTCCCGGAACCTTCGAGCCGAACCGAATGGTGACCCCTTCGTCCGGCTGCACGCGAATCACGAGGGCATTGTGTCCGAGTTCGGCCGTCTGGCCGGGCGCGAACAGGTATTGGGGGGCCCGCTTGAAGACCACGGCAATTTCGGTCACGCGACGCCCGAGGCGCTTGCCGGCGCGCAGATAGAACGGAACGCCAGCCCAACGTCGGGTGTCGATCGTCAAACGCATGGCAGCATAGGTTTCGGTGACCGAGTCCGGGTTCATCCCGTCTTCTTCGAGAAAACCGACGACCTTTTCGCCGCCCTGCCAGCCGCCGGCGTACTGCCCGCGGGCGGTGCCGAGGCCGAGGTCGGCGGGGAGCCGCACCGAGGCGAGCACCTTTTCTTTCTCCGCGCGCAGGTCGGCGGCGTCGAAGGAGATCGGCTCTTCCATGGCGGTGAGCGCGAGCAGCTGCAGTAGGTGGTTCTGAATCACGTCGCGAGCCGCGCCGATACCGTCGTAGTATCCGGCACGACCTCCGACACCGATGTCTTCGGCCATGGTGATCTGCACGTGCTCGACGTGGTTGGCGTTCCACAGCGGTTCGAACATCTCGTTGGCGAATCGCAGCGCCAGAATATTCTGCACCGTCTCTTTGCCGAGGTAGTGGTCGATGCGAAAGACGGAGTCGGGTGGAAAGACCGACTCGACGACATCGTTGAGCTCACGGGCCGTTGTCAGGTCGCTCCCGAACGGTTTCTCGATGACGACACGTCGCCACTGGCCGTTCTTCTGCTCGGCCAGGCCGGAACGGCGCAACTGCTCGGTGACGAGGGGGAACGCCTTTGGCGGAATGGCGAGGTAGAACGCATGGTTGCCCATCGTTCCGCGTTCTCGGTCCAGCTCGTCAATGGTTTGCGTCAATCGAGCGAACGCCTCGTCATCGTCAAAGGTGCCCGAAACGAAACGGATGCCTTCGGCTAGCTGCGCCCAGACATCTTCGTGAAAGTCGGTGCGAGCGTGTTCCTTGACGGCGTCATGCACAACCTGCATGAAGTCCTCGTTGTCCCAGTCGCGGCGGGCGAAGCCCACCAGGGCAAAGCCGGGCGGCAGCAGCCCCCGGTTGGCGAGGTCATAGACCGCGGGCATGAGTTTCTTGCGCGCGAGGTCACCGGTGACGCCGAAGATCACGAGGCTGGACGGCCCGGCGATTCGATTCAGACGATAGTCGGACGGCGACCTGAGCGGATTAAACTCCGGGGTAATTTCCACCGGGGACATGCAGCTCCTTTGACGGGACAGTGCAGAAAATTGAGGACACGAAAAAAAATCGGGTGATGCGCAAGCGGGTGGGGTTCCTCGCGGCCGCTGGCCGAGAGGACCCCGATTGGTTAGCTTAAGGCGTCAAAAAGCGTGCTGATGTTCTGCTTCGGCTGGGTCAGCGTCAGTGTCAGCACGGGCCGGCCGTGCTCAGCGAGCACGCTCGCGTCGCCGCTGGCCTGTGCCTGAATGAGCTCACCAAAGGTGAACGGACGCTCAGGAATGTCGAGGTCCTCCGCCGGTGTGGTCAGAATCTGCAGGAAGACGGCCGTTGCCGTTCCACCCTTGTGGAACTGACCGGTGGAGTGCAGAAAACGCGGTCCCCAGCCGAAGGTCACCGGGCGCTTGGAGAGAGCGGCGAGCTTATTGCGAACCTCGGCCAGCTCGGGCAGTGCGAGCCGGTCGACGTAGGCCTGCACGGCCACATAGCCGTCGGGGCCGAGCTCCTCGAGTAGTGCATCAACGGCCGAAGCGAGGTCGCTCGCGGCACCGATGACGTGTGGCGTGCCGCGCACTTCGATACCGTCAGCGATGAACGCGGCGGGTTCCGGTGCGGGGCGGGCGTCCAGCAGACCGCGGGTCGCGATCTTCGCGGATTCAACGTCTGGCTGGTCGAACGGGTTGATACCGAGCAGGCGCCCGGCGACAACGGTCGCGTATTCCCAAACCAGAAACTGTGCACCAAGGGTTCCGCTGACGCGGATCTCGTCGCCGGTTTCGCTGAACAACTCGGTGCCGGCGTCAGCGACGACCCGCACGAGTTGCACATCGGGAAGCGCTTCGGTCAGTTCCGGAGCATCGAGTTCGAGCACGACCGGCAGGATGCCGGTGCCGAGCTTGCCGGTCGATTCGGCGATGAGCTGTTCGACCCAGTCGGCGAAGCCCACAATGTGGGTGCCGTCCGAGACGATGGCGAGCTTGTCGCGGCGCGGGCTGGTCGCGGCGATCGCCGCTCCGAGCACGAGCCCCGGGTTCTCTGGGGAGTCAACGGCCAAAGCCAAGGAGATGGACTCTGCTTCGTCGAGAAGAGCACCGATGTCAACGCCCGCCAGGCCCGAGGGTACGAGGCCGAACGCGGTCAGTGCGGAGTAGCGACCGCCCACGTTGGGATCGGCGTTGAAGACGCGATAACCGTCCGCGAGAGCGGATGCCTCGAGTGGCGATCCTGGATCGGTCACCACGACAATACGTTCGGCTGGATCGATTCCAATGGCACGAAACGCACGCTCAAACACGCGGCGCTGGCTGTCGGTTTCGACGGTCGAGCCGCTCTTCGATGACACCACGAGAGCGGTGCCCACGAGGTTGTCGTTCAGGGCAGCGAGCACCTGGCCGGGGTCGGTCGCGTCGAGAACGGTGAGGTTCACGCCAGCCGTGCGAGTGATGACCTCGGGGGCGAGCGACGATCCGCCCATGCCGGCGAGGGCGATCTGGGTGACGCCGCGCGCCTGCAGGGTGGCCCGCAACTCCAGAATCTCGGCCACGAGCGGCCTGGACACCACGACGGATTCGGTCCAGCCGAGGCGCAGTGCGGCCTCGGCTTCCGCCTCCGGCCCCCACAGCGCCGGGTTGAGGCCGGTGACGCCGGAGGCGACGAGATCCGTCACCAGCGTCGGTACGGTGGCGCGTACAGCATCGGCAGCTAAGCCGCTCACCGAGATGCGAAAGCTCATTAGACTGCCGCGGTTGTCGACGCTGCGGTGAGGGCCGTCTGCACGGTGTCGAGCAGTTCGTTCCAGGACACCTCGAACTTCGAGAGGCCTTCTTCTTCGAGCAGTCGGGTGACGTCATCGTACGAGACGCCCTGCGCTCCCAGTGCGTCGAGCACAGCGTTGGCAGCGGCGTAGGAGCCGGTGACCGAGTCGGCCGGGATGACGCCATGGTCGGCCGCAGCCTTCATGGTCTTCTCGGGCATGGTGTTGACGACCTCGGGGGCGACCAGTTCGGTTACGTACAGGGTGTCGGGCAGGCTGGCATCCTTGACGCCGGTCGAGGCCCAGAGCGGGCGCTGCTTGGTGGCGCCGGCCTTGATCAGGCCGAGGGCACGCTCACTGCTGAAGGCCTGCTCGTAGACCTGGTAAGCAAGCTGCGCGTTGGCGACGCCGGCCTTGCTCTTCAGAGCCAGAGCCTCGGGGGTTCCGATGGCTTCGAGGCGGGTGTTGATCTCGGAGTCGACGCGCGACACGAAGAACGACGCAACCGAGTGAATGGTTGAGAGGTCGATGCCGGCAGCCTTGGCCTGCTCGAGCCCAGCCAGGTAGGCGTTGATGACCTGGCGGTGACGCTCGAGGCTGAAGATCAGGGTGACGTTGACGCTGATACCCAGGGCGATGGTCGCTGTGATGGCTTCGAGCCCTTCGACCGTCGCGGGAATCTTGATCATCGCGTTGGGGCGGTTGACCTTCTTCCAGAGCTGCTGGGCTTCGGCGACCGTGCCGGCTGCGTCGCGGGCGAGGCTCGGCTCGACCTCGATCGAGACGCGGCCGTCCTGGCCCTGGGTCGCGTCGTAGACCGGGCGGAAGATGTCGCAGGCGGCGGCAACGTCGTCCGTGGTGATGGCGAAGACGGCTTCGGTGACGTTCGTGCCGGCGGCGGCCAGGGTTGCTACCTGGTCGGTGTAGGCCTCGCCCTTGGCGAGGGCTCCGGCGAAGATGGTCGGGTTGGTGGTGACGCCAACGACGTTGCTGTTCTTGATCAGGTCCTGCAGACCGCCGGAGTTGATGCGCTCACGGGACAGGTCGTCGAGCCAGATGCTGACGCCGGCTGCGGACAGCTGGGCGAGGGGGGTAGTCGTGGTCATAGTGAAAATCTCCTAATAATGCTGCCGTCAGGCAGCTGGCTATAGCGGTTTAATGGAGAGTCATGGAGACGCGCGGTGTTGACCTGCGGCGACGATCCATGCCTGTGGGACAACGTCAGGCTGCGCTGATTGATTCCTTGGCGGCGGCGACGACTGCTTCAGTGGTGATTCCGAATTCGCGGAACAGCGTCTGGTAATCAGCGGATGCACCGAAGTGCTCGATTGAGATGCTGCGGCCGGCATCGCCGACGTAGCCGCGCCAGGTCAGCGCGAGGCCGGCCTCGACGGACACCCGTGCGGTGACGGCTGCGGGCAACACCGATTCGCGGTAGTCGCTGCTCTGCTCTTCGAACCATTCGAGGCAGGGGGCGCTGACCACGCGGGCGTTGATGCCTTCACGGGCAAGCTGGGCCCTAGCGTCGACGGCGAGCTGCACCTCGGAGCCGGTGCCGATCAGAATGACGTCCGGGGTTCCGCCGGCCGCTTCGGCCAGCACGTAGGCGCCGCGGGCGACGTTCTTGGCCGAGGCGAAGACCTCGTCAGATGCTGCGCCCTCACCGCGCTCGTAGACCGGAATGTTCTGGCGGGTCAGCGCGATGCCGGCCGGACCATTACGGCGTTCCAGAATGGTCTTCCAGGCCCAGGCGGTTTCGTTGGCGTCGCCGGGGCGAACCACGTCGAGTCCGGGAATGGCGCGCAGGGTTGCGAGTTGTTCGATCGGTTGGTGGGTCGGGCCGTCTTCGCCGAGCGCGACGGAGTCGTGGGTCCAGACGAAGATCGACGGAGCCTTCATCAGTGCGGCCAGACGCACCGCGGGGCGCATGTAGTCGCTGAAGATGAGGAAGGTGCCGCCGAACGGGCGGGTGTTGCCGTGCAGCACGATGCCGTTGAGAATGGCGGCCATGGCGTGCTCGCGAATGCCGAAGTGCAGCACCCGTCCGTACTCGTTGCCCGACCATTCACCGGTGGAGTGCTCGCTCGGAATAAACGAGGCAGCGCCGCCGATGGTGGTGTTGTTGGATTCGGCAAGGTCGGCTGAGCCGCCCCACAGTTCGGGGATGACGCCGCCGAGGGCGGTGAGAACCTTGCCGGACGCCGCGCGGGTCGATACCGCGGTGCCGCCGGGGAAGACAGGGAGGGCCTCGTCCACGCCGTCAGGCAGATCGCCGGAGAGGACCCGGTCGAGCAGAATCTTGCGCTCCGGGTTGGCCGTCGCCCAGGCATCGAACTGCACGGTCCACTCGGCGTGGGCAGTGACGCCGCGATCGAGGGCCAGCCGGGTGTGGGCGATGACCTCGGGAGCGACGTCGAAGGTCTTCTCCGGGTCGAAGCCGAGAATGGTCTTGACTCCGGCGAGCTCTTCGGCGCCGAGCGCGGAGCCGTGGATCTTGCCGGTGTTTTGCTTCTTCGGGCTCGGCCAGCCGATGATCGTCTTGAGGATGATCAGGCTGGGCTTGCCGGTTTCGTTCTGGGCAGCCTCGATGGCTGCGTTCAGCTCGGCGACGTCTTCGACGTAGGAGCCCGTCTTCTTCCAATTCACCGTCTGCACGTGCCAGTTATAGGCGGCGTAGCGCGCGGCGACGTCTTCGGTGAAGGCGATGTTGGTGTCGTCTTCGATGGAGATCTGGTTGCTGTCGTAGATCGCGATCAGGTTGCCGAGCTGCTGGTGGCCGGCGAGAGAGGATGCCTCGCTCGTGAGGCCTTCCTGCAGGTCGCCGTCGCCGGCGATGACGTAGACGAAGTGGTCGAACGGGCTGGCACCGGTGGCGGCATCCGGATCAAACAGGCCACGCTCGAAGCGTGAAGCGTAGGCGAAGCCGACGGCGGAGGCCAGTCCCTGGCCGAGCGGGCCGGTGGTGATCTCGACGCCGGCGGTGTGCCCATACTCCGGGTGGCCGGGGGTCTTGGATCCCCAGGTACGGAGGGCCTTGAGGTCTTCAAGCTCGAGGCCGTAGCCGCCGAGGTACAACTGCACGTACTGGGTCAGCGAGCTGTGGCCGACCGAGAGAATAAAACGGTCGCGACCGAGCCAGTCGTTGTCGGCCGGGTCCCGGCGCATGATCTTCTGAAACAAAAGATACGCGGCGGGAGCGAGGCTCATCGCTGTACCCGGGTGCCCGTTCCCAACCTTTTCAACGGCGTCAGCCGCGAGAATGCGTGCGGTGTTAACCGCCTGATCGTCAATGGAATCCCATTGGAAAGCTGCCACGTCACGTAACCCTTCATTGAAGCGAAGGCGGGTTGAGCTCAACCCATCCTTTGATAGATGTGCAAGTGTCGGCAACCGTCTCACACTGCGGGGCCGCGCCATCCCGACGCGAGAATGCAGGTGAAATGTCACCCCCAGCGAGTTGGCCTGCTGTTGCCGCCATCTCCCACCCGGGGGCTCGCCGAACTACTGATTCACTGTGGGGAGCACTATAAGTATAGGGAAGTTTGCGGCGGGACGCTCTATATGACGTGACATGTCCATTGTCGGGAAGGGGCAGTGGGTGACCTACACTAAAAAGACTTGCCTAGCGTTAGAGGAACAATGAACGTCGCCCTGAAGACCCCGGTCCTAAGCGGACCGCGCACAGTGAAGCGCACCCTCAAGGCTTATATCTCCCTGACTAAACCGCGAGTCGTCGAATTGCTTCTGGTAGTAACCGCACCCACGATGCTGCTCGCCGAACGGGGCATCCCCAGCCTCTGGCTGATTCTGGCGACTCTCGTGGGCGGGGCCCTCAGCGCTGGTTCCGCTGGAGCGTTCAACTGCTACCTCGATCGCGATATCGACCGCCTGATGAAGCGCACGAAGAACCGTCCGCTCGTCACCGGTGAACTGAGTGACCGGGAAGCCTTGATCTTTGCGTGGGCGTTAGGCGCGGCATCCATTCTCTGGCTGGGACTGCTGACCAACTGGCTCGCCGCCGCACTGTCGTTCGGTGCCATTTTGCTCTACGTCGTCTTTTACACGATCATTCTCAAGCGTCGCACCCCGCAGAACATCGTCTGGGGCGGTGTGGCCGGGTGCATGCCCGTGCTGATCGGTTGGGCCGCCGTGACTGGCGACCTGTCGTGGCCGCCGGTCATTCTGTTCATGATCATCTTTCTGTGGACGCCGCCGCACTACTGGCCGCTGTCGATGAAGTACCGTGCCGACTACCAGGCCGCCGGCGTGCCGATGCTCGCCGTGGTGCGCGGCCGTGCCCAGGTGGGACTGCAGGTCATCCTGTACGCCTGGGCCACCGTCGCCTGCTCGCTGCTGCTGATCCCGATTGCCGACATGGGGCTGCTGTACACCTTCGTCGCGCTCGTCACCGGCGGCTGGTTCATCTACGAGACGCACCGCCTGTACAGCCTGGCCATCCGGCACGAGCATGTATCGCCGATGCGCGTCTTCCACGGCTCGATCGCCTACCTGACCCTGCTGTTCGTGGCCGTCGGAATCGACCCGCTGCTGCCGTTCTAATCGGGACCAGCCACAGCCCGCGCTAGACCCGGCGGGTGAGGCGGGTGTCGATCTTGCCGACATCGGCCGAGTGAATCACGACGGTCACCACGCGTCCGGCCACGGCCATCGCGGTACCTGTGAAATCGGAGGCCGTCACGGTGATGGCCGGCAGGGCCATGTCGTTGACGATCAGGTTCGATCGGTGCGCCAGCGCTAGCTCGATCTCCGCCTGCTGCTGCGTGTGCCGTCCGGCCCAGAGTTCAGACCCGAACTCGTAGGGATTCTTGGCATAGTTCATCACGATGTATTGCAAGTGTTGGTTGAGTGCATCACGAATGGGGTCTCCGCCCCGATTTGTTGAACCCGGCACGTCGGTGAAGACGAATCCGCGCAATTCGGCGATGCCGATCGGGCCGGCCGGCGAATTCTCGAACCAGAAATTGCCCGCGGGATCGGCGAGCCAGTAATGGGCCTGCGCTTCGAGTGTGCGGCCGTGATTGCCGTACCAACTCCAGCCGCGTTCCTGAATGCGCCGTTGCGGCACGAAGCCGAACACCGGCGGTCCGAACAGGGCAAGGCGCGCCGCGTCGTCTGGCGGCTTCGACTTGGCTCCCGGCGCGAGGTGCATGTCTGGAGAATACACCGGAGACCACCGCCGGGGGAGTGCCGCGCGGCAATTTCCGATCGGGGTATTTGCGCTGCGCCGTGAGGTGCCATCTTCGGCTCCTTCATGCGCGTGAGATGACGTATTCGGCCCATTCAAAGCAACTCACGGTGCCGGATGTGTCGTCTCGCCCGTCCCAGGGCGTGTCCGTGGGGCGAAGGTGTCGTCTCGCGACTCTCGATCGTGTTCAGTTAGCTGCGAGCGTGCTCGTGCGTCGTTTCGGATACCCGGTCCGTGAGGGTGGTCGGAGCCTTGAGGTTCAGCACGACGGCGGTCATCGCCGCGGCGAGCACGCAGGCGAGCACCATGTGCAGCCCGACGAGCACCGGCGGCAGGCCCAGGTTTGCCTGCAGCAGGCCGACCACAATCTGGACAAGCTCGACCACGAGTAACGTGACGACGAGTTTACGCACGGGCAGCTTGCCTCGAACGGATGCCGCGAGCAGCACGATCGTCAGGACCAGCGTCGCGTAGCCCGGCCAGGCATGCAGGTGCTCGAGCAATTCAGCGTTGAACCCAGTACGACCAGCCTCGGCGTCACCCGAATGCGGTCCGGAGGCCGTGGTCACGACTCCCATCACCACGGTCAGTGCCACCACGAAACTCGTGGCGTGGGCGAGCCCGGCGAAGCCGACCGGTACGACGAGGGCGCGCGGACCCGACGGGAGGTAGACCCGGTGCACCAGCACGGTGGCGATGCACACCATGATCAGCGAGGCCATGAAGTGAAATCCGACGATGAACGGGTTGAGACCGGTCAGCACGGTGACCCCGCCGACGAGGGCCTGCGCGAGAACGCCAACGCCGAGAATGACGGCGAGCGTGAACAGATCCTTGCGCTCGGTGCGCAGTCGCCACAGCAGCACGACGGCCGCTATCGCAATAATGCCGATCAGTCCGGTCATCAGGCGATTGCCGAACTCAATAACGCCGTGCAGGCCCATCTCCGGCGTCGGCACGAGCGATCCGGCAACACAGGTCGGCCAGGTCGGGCAGCCCAGTCCGGAACCGGTGAGGCGTACAGCGCCTCCGGTGCCGACGATCAGGATCTCCGTCACGAGTGACAGCCAGGCGACGACCCGGATTCGTCGGTCGACAGCGCTCGGTAACCAGTAGCGAATTTTCTGGCTGACGACCCGGTATCCTGCGCCGATAGCACTGGACAAGCCCTGATTTTTCCGATTCACCGATTCTGCTCTCTCTGTCGTGCTTATCACCCGTGCGTTTTCATCGTGCCGTGTCCAAATGTGAATCGACCGGCAAGCACGCGAATCCCACTGATCAACCTGTAGAATTGCAACATCCATGGAGATCCTTCCCGCGGTCATCCGATCGAGGGATTCAATCCGGGCCGCAGGGCTCGGGGTCATCGCGATACTCCATGAATATTCTAGGTACGCAACGTAGCTGTCCAGACAACCCGTTCCCCCGTCTCCGTTGGAGGCACCGTGGGAATGACCGGACTAATATCCGGGTTGTGATGGGTAGAGAAGAGGTTAATATGTCGGATGTCCTGCTAGACCGTCCCGACCTTGAGGGGATCGGCACCTACGAATTCGGGTGGGCCGACTCAGACAAGGCCGGAGCATCCGCTCGTCGTGGTATTTCTCCCGAGGTTGTCACTGACATCTCGAACCTGAAATCCGAGCCGGATTGGATGCTGCAGCGACGGCTGAAGGCACTTCAGCTGTTCGAACGCAAGCCCATGCCCACCTGGGGCGCCGACCTCTCCGAGATCGACTTCGACAACATCAAGTACTTCGTGCGGTCCACGGAGAAGCAGGCCCAGACCTGGGAAGACCTGCCCGACGACATTAAGAACACCTACGAGAAGCTCGGTATCCCCGAGGCCGAGCGTCAGCGCCTCGTCTCCGGTGTCGCCGCCCAGTACGAGTCTGAAGTCGTTTACCACCAGATCAACGAGGAGCTCGAAGCTCAGGGCGTCATTTTCATGGACACCGACACAGCGCTCAAGGAACACCCGGAGTTCTTCGAGGAGTACTTCGGCACCATCATTCCCTCCGGCGACAACAAGTTCGCCGCGCTCAACACGGCCGTCTGGTCCGGCGGATCCTTCGTCTACGTCCCCCCGGGCGTGCACGTTGAAATTCCCCTCCAGGCCTATTTCCGCATCAATACCGAGAACATGGGCCAGTTCGAGCGCACGCTGATCATCGCCGACGAGGGCAGCTACGTTCACTACATCGAGGGCTGCACGGCCCCGATCTACAAGTCCGATTCGCTGCACTCCGCCGTGGTCGAGATCGTCGTGAAGAAGAACGCCCGCGTTCGGTACACGACCATCCAGAACTGGTCGAACAACGTCTACAACCTCGTAACCAAGCGGGCCACAGCCGGCGAAGGCGCGACGATGGAGTGGATCGACGGCAACATCGGTTCCAAGGTCACCATGAAGTACCCGTCCATCTACCTGATGGGCGAGCACGCCAAGGGCGAGACGCTCTCGGTGGCCTTTGCTGGCCCGGGCCAGCACCAGGATGCCGGCGCCAAGATGATCCACATGGCTCCGTACACGCAGTCGTCGATCGTCTCCAAGTCCATCGCTCGCGGTGGCGGGCGCAGCGGATACCGCGGTGAGGTTCGAATGGATGCCTCCGCGCACCACTCCGCCAACACCGTGCGCTGCGATGCACTCCTCGTCGATACCTCGTCGCGCTCCGACACCTACCCATCCATCGACATTCGCGTCGACGACGTGCAGCTCGGTCACGAGGCCACCGTTTCCCGGGTCAGCGCCGAGCAGCTCTTCTACCTGATGAGCCGCGGCATGCCCGAAGACGAAGCCATGGCCATGATCGTTCGCGGATTCATCGAACCGATCGCCCGGGAGCTCCCGATGGAGTACGCCCTCGAACTCAACAAGCTCATTGAAATGGGCATGGAAGGATCCGTCGGCTAAATGTCCGCCGCTTCAGCGCTTTCGAAGAGCGCGTCAACAACTGTGCCCGAATCATCCACACCCGCACCCGAGCCGGTTCTGCCAGCCGGTCAGCACGGAATCAAGAAACACTCCGACGGACGTTTCGGCTACGTGCCGGTACAAACCCGATCGGATCGTTTCAAGAGTGTCAACGTCGCCGACTTCGAGACCGTCACCGGCCGCGAAGCCGTCTGGAAGCTCTCGCCCGTCGCGAAGTTCACCGATCTCACCGCCGGTACCCTCGACGGCTCGCGCTACGAGATAACGTCCACCCCGTCAGAGGACGTCTCCGTCGAGTGGGTCCCCAGAACGGATGCCCGCATCGGCACCGCCGGTCTGCCGGAAGAACGCGCCGCCGCGAACGCCTGGGGCGTTTTCGAGGACGCCCTCGCCATAACGGTGAGCGGCGAAGAGGCCAAGGAGATCACGGTCACGCGATCGGCCCTCGGGAGTTCCGCCCGCGGAGCGCACACCATCATCGAGGCCAAGCCGTTCAGCCAGGCCACGGTCATCCTGGCGAACACGGGTGACGCCCGGTTGAGCGAAAATGTCGAGATCATCCTCGGCGAGTCCGCCAACCTCACGGTCGTCTCGTTGCAGGAATGGGACGACTCGGCGGTGCACCTGGCCAACCATTTTGCATCCATTGGTCGCGATGCGCGCCTCAAGCACGTCGTCGTTTCGCTCGGTGGCAGCATCGTGCGGGTGAACCCGTCTGTGCGTCTGGCCGGACCCGGCTCCGACACGCTGCTACTCGGTCTCTACTTCGCCGATGCTGGTCAGCACCTGGAACAGCAGGTGTACGTCTTCCACGACGCTCCGAAGAGCCGCAGCCGAGTCAACTACAAGGGTGCGCTGCAGGGCCAGGACGCCCGCACGGTCTGGATCGGCGACGTGCTGATCGGCAACAAGGCCGCTGGTACCGACAGCTATGAGCAGAATCGCAACCTCGTGCTCAGCGAGGGCACTCGCGCCGATTCCATCCCGAACCTGGAGATCGAAACCGGCGACATCGTCGGAGCCGGTCACGCTAGTGCCACCGGTCGTTTCGACGATGAGCAGCTGTTCTACCTGCAGTCTCGCGGCATCACCGAGGACGAAGCGCGTCGGCTCGTCGTCCGCGGATTTCTCACCGAGGTCGTGCAGCAGATCGGTTCCCCGGAACTCGAAGCTCGGTTGCAGCTCGCAATCGAAGCCGAACTTATTGGAACGGACTAAGCATGGCCGCGACGAAGATTTGCGCTCTCGATGAGCTCGAAGTAAACCAGGCCGTCAAGGTCGAAATCGACGGGGTCGCCATCGCCCTTGTGCGTGATGCCGCTGGCGATGTTTTCGCCATCGGTGATACCTGCACGCACGGTGATATCTCCCTGTCGGAGGGATTCGTGGAAGGCCAGACTCTCGAGTGCTGGGCTCACGGTTCGATGTTCTCCCTCACGACAGGAAAGCCGCTCTCGCTGCCGGCCTACGACCCGGTCCCGGTCTACAACGTTGAACTCATCGACGGCTTTGTCTTCGTCGATCCTTCCGTCACCGTCGCGGTCTAGTCACACCTTAAAGCAACCGCCTCACCAGCCATTTTTAGAAAGGGATAAGACATTCATGTCTGTTCTTGAAATTATCGACCTGCACGTCAGCGTCGAGACCGACCAGGGCACCAAGCAGATTCTGCGCGGCGTCAACCTCACCATCAACGAGGGCGAAATCCACGCCATCATGGGCCCGAACGGCTCCGGCAAGTCCACCCTCGCCTACACGATCGCTGGCCACCCCAAGTATCACGTCGAGAGCGGTTCCATCCTCCTCGACGGCGCTGACGTGCTCAAGATGACAGTGGATGCCCGTGCCCGCGCCGGCCTGTTCCTCGCCATGCAGTACCCGGTCGAGATTCCCGGAGTCACCGTCACGAACTTCCTGCGCACGGCCAAAACGGCCATCGAGGGCGAAGCCCCGCCGATCCGCACCTGGATCAAGGATGTGCGCGAGTCGATGGCCAACCTGCGCATGGACAAGGCTTTCGCCGAGCGCAACGTCAACGAGGGCTTCTCCGGTGGCGAGAAGAAGCGCAACGAGATCCTGCAGCTTGAACTTCTCAGGCCTAAGTTCGCCGTACTCGACGAGACCGACTCCGGCCTCGACGTTGACGCGCTCAAGATCGTCTCCGAAGGAGTCAACCGTGCCAAGGCCAACACCGGCCTTGGACTGCTGCTCATCACGCACTACACGCGCATCCTGCGCTACATCCACCCCGATTTCGTGCACGTCTTCGTCAACGGACGCATCGCCGAACAGGGCGGCCCCGAGCTCGCCGACCGCCTCGAGGACGAAGGTTACGATCGCTTTCTTGTCCCGTCGAACGTAGGCTAGTCGTATGGTCTCAACACTCAGTCCGGCCCGCTTCGACGAAATCGAAGAAGCTCTCAAGGACGTCATGGACCCGGAGCTCGGCATCAACGTCGTCGACCTTGGACTCATCTATGACCTCGGCTGGGACGACGAGAATGACGCGCTCATCGTGCACATGACGCTCACCTCGGCTGGCTGCCCGCTGACCGACGTGATCGAGGAGCAGACGGCGGAGGCGCTCGATGGCGTCGTCGACCAGTTCCGCATCAACTGGGTCTGGATGCCGCCGTGGGGTCCGGAGAAGATCACCGACGATGGTCGCGACATGATGCGAGCCCTCGGCTTCGCTATGTAGCTCTAGTTCTATCTTGAAGGCCCCGCCTGCACCGCAGGAGGGGCCTTCGGTCTGCCTGGTTCGGGTCGCGCCGAAACCTCAATGTCCGAGCAATAGCAGGTGACCCGTCCCGGCGCGTCACACCACGACATCCGCTTTAGAAAAGGTTTCCACTCAGTAGAACTGTATGCTAGTTGTATGGATATAGGGGAAAACGGGGCCATGAGACGGCGTGCGGCGCAGGCGGCGAGTACTCGGGCGGAGATTGTTATGGCGGCGGGGCGCCTCATGCTCGAGCGCGGATACGTGGGCACCTCGGTTGCGGCGATCGCGGCGGAGGCTGGCGTGGTGGTGCAGACCATCTACAACTCCGTGGGGTCGAAAGCGGAATTACTCGCGGCGGTTCTTGATCGAGTGGCCGCGGAACCGGGGGCACCGGCGTTGCTATCGGGGGCCACACGCGAGCGCATTGCTGAGGCCCGAACGGCGACAGAGGTCATCCGCATTCTGGCCCGGTCAAGTGCGCTCGTGAATGAGCGCACCTCGGGCATTCTGCGCATTGTCAGCGAAGCGGCCGTTGTCGATCCGGACGTGGGGGAGTTCGAGCAGAAACGGGACGCTGCCCGGCTGCACGGCTTCGGCGAAGTGGCGGCTGCGCTTCGGGAAAAGCGCGGACTGCGCGGTGGCATCAGCGACCACGAGGCGGCCGCGACGATGTGGGCGCTGGCCCACCCGCACACGTTTCGTACCCTCGTGCTGTCCCTCGGCTGGTCGACGGAGGCGTACCTGAATTGGCTGGAAAAGTCGCTTCTGGCGTCCCTACTGTAGGCGCCGTGTGCCGAGCACAGCCTGAGGGCAAATATACTAGTGAGTTGGACCGCTCTGGCCCACCCACACTTCACACCCGTACAAACACTTCGAATGGACTATTGCTGTGCTCAACGTGCAAGATCTCGAAATCCGCGTTGGAGCCCGCGTGCTCATGGAGGGCGTCAACTTCCGCGTCGCGAGCGGCGACAAGATCGGCCTCGTCGGCCGTAACGGTGCCGGCAAGACGACGCTGACGAAGACTCTCGCCGGGGAGACAAACCCGACCAAGGGTTCGATCAGCCACTCCGGCGAGATCGGCTACCTGCCGCAGGACCCGCGCGCGGGCGACCCGAGCATGCTTGCCCGTACGCGCATTCTGGACGCCCGCGGCCTCGGCACTATTGCCCTGGGCATGCAGGAGTCCAGCATGGCCATGGCCGATTCCGATCCCAAGATCGCCGCCGCCGCCATGAAAAAGTACGGGCGTCTGACCGATGAGTTCAACGGCCTTGGCGGCTACGCCGCCGAAGCCGAAGCCGCATCCATTGCCAGCAACCTGAAACTGCCGGACCACATTCTCGACCAGGCTTTGAGCACCCTCTCCGGTGGCCAGCGTCGTCGCATCGAACTCGCTCGCATCCTGTTCTCGGCCGCCGAGATGATGATCCTCGACGAGCCCACCAACCACCTCGACGCCGACTCGGTGGCGTGGCTGCGCGAGTTCGTCAAGAACTACAAGGGCGGCTGCATCATCATCAGCCACGACATCGAACTCGTCGGCGAAACGGTCAACCGGGTCTTCTACCTCGATGCGAACCGCATGATGATCGACATCTACAACATGAACTGGAAGAACTACCTCCTCCAGCGCACAGCGGATGCCGACCGCCGCAAGAAGGAACGCTCGAACGCCGAGAAGAAGGCCTCGACCCTGCAGCTGCAGGCCGCGAAGTTCGGGGCCAAGGCCAGCAAGGCCGCCGCAGCCCACCAAATGGTGGCCCGGGCCGAGAAGCTGCTCTCCGGCCTCGACGCCGTGCGTGCCGTTGAGCGCGTTGCCAAACTGCGCTTCCCCGAGCCAGCGCCGTGTGGTCGCACACCGCTTATGGCCAAGGACCTCTCGAAGAGCTATGGTTCCCTCGAAATCTTCACCGCGGTCGACCTCGCGATCGACCGCGGATCCAAGGTCGTCATCCTTGGCCTCAACGGTGCCGGTAAGACCACACTGCTGCGCATGCTCGCCGGCGTCGATGAATCCGACACCGGTTCGATCGAACCCGGTCACGGTTTGCGCATCGGTTACTACGCCCAGGAACACGAAACCATCGACGTGAAGCGTTCGGTGCTCGAGAACATGGTCTCCTCCTCGCCGAGCATCACCGAGATGGAAGCACGTCGGGTGCTCGGTTCGTTCCTGTTCACCGGCGATGACTCGAACAAGCCGGCCGGCGTACTCTCCGGTGGAGAGAAGACACGTTTGGCCCTGGCCATGATCGTGGTCTCCGGTGCCAACGTGCTGCTGCTCGATGAGCCCACTAACAACCTCGACCCGGCCAGCCGCGAAGAGATCCTCGACGCCCTCGCCCACTACGCCGGCGCCGTCGTTCTGGTCAGCCACGATGAGGGCGCCGTGCAGGCCCTCAATCCCGAGCGCGTCCTAATCATGCCCGAGGGCACAGAGGACCACTGGAACAAGGACTACCTCGACCTGATCGAGCTGTCGTAACCAATTCCGTGACCCGGTCACCTGTCGGTGACCCAGGCAAAAGGACTAGAGCGTGATATCGATGAGATCGCCACTGCGCATCGCGCTGGTCTGCCTGCACACGTCGCCGGGCACGGACCCTGGCTCCGGCGATGCCGGCGGTATGAACGTCGTCGTGCGGCATCAGGCCGAGCGGCTGGCCGCCCTTGGTCACCGTGTGACGATTCTGACTCGGCGGTCAGCGGCGGATCAGCCCGAATCGCAACAGCTGGCCGAGGGCCTCACGCTGCGCTTTCTGGCCGCCGGGCCCGCCCGAGCGCTGTCCAAGGGCACGCACGAGAACTATATCGATGAGTTCTCCGACCGGCTCAACGCTCTCGAGCCGGTCGACATCATCCACTCGCATCACTGGTTTTCCGGCATGGCAGCGCTTCCCGTCGCCCGCAACTGGGGCGTCCCGCACGTTCAGAGTTTCCATAGCATTGCAGCGGATGATGCGTCCCCGCTTTCGGCCGGAGAACGCGCCGAATCACCGGGACGGATGCGCGGAGAAGCGCGGCTGGCGCGGGAATCCGACGCGCTGGTGGCGATCAGTGCGGCGGAGGCCGCCACGATTTCCGGGCGGCTCGGCGGCTCGGCGAGCCGAACCAACATCGTGCTTCCAGGGGTGGACAGCAACTTGTTCTCACCCAAACGCCAGCCCGCCGGCAGCGCGGTCGACCGCGGTTACGCCGTTGTCGCCGCGCGTTTGCAGCCGCTGAAGGGCCTTGATCTGGCGATTCAGGCCATTGCGGCACTACCGGCGGGCCTGCGTCCCGACCTAGTTGTTGCCGGTGATGCCTCAGTCGACTACTCCGGTTACGTTGAGGAGCTCCATCAGCTCGCCGAACGGGCCGGTCTGTCCGGCATCCGCTTTGTTGGGCCGCAGTCCCATGCGCACCTGGCTGAACTGTTTCGCGGTGCCCGCCTGGTGCTCGTGCCTTCGCACTCGGAAACATACGGTCTGGTGGCACTGGAAGCGGCCGCGAGCGGTGTGCCCGTCGTCGCTTCGGCGGCCGGTGGCCTGCGTGAAGCAGTTGTCGATGGGATCACCGGACTGGTCCTGGAATCCCGCGAACCGCGGGTCTGGGCCGACGCGATGGCGCAGATCCTGTCCGATCCGACCCTGGCACGCGAACTGTCGCTGGCTGCTCGCAAGCATGCCCTCGGTCTGGATTGGAACCGTTCGGCAGCGTCGCTGGTGCGGGTGTACCGCGGTCTCCTCGACGAGGCGACCGAGGCCCGGCAGCACCACCGCGCCGTCGCCTGAGGAGCCGTCTCGGCGGGCTCGACCAGCGAAGTGGGCCAGCTCGAGAGTTGAGGTGGCTAGCCCCGCTGCCGGTCGAGCAGCTCGTCTTCAATCTCGGCATCATTGCGTGGCTTCGCCGCGCGCTTGCGGGCGCGTTCCTCGGCGCGTTCGCGCTCCTCGGGGTCCTCAGCATTGACGCTGCGGTATTCTTCGCGCAGTGCCCAGCCGAGTCCGATGAAGGCGAGTAGCCCGAATACGAACCACTGGAACGCATAGGACAGGTGTGGGCCCTCATCGCGGATCGGTTTAAGCACGGCGGCCGGGCGCTTCTCGGTCGCCGTGGGGCTCTCGGTGTCCATCAGCCCGTACGCGCCGGTATAGGTCGGGGCATTGAGTCGTTCTGCGATGGTAGTGAGGTTGATGGTCGCGACCTGGTTGCCGCTGGCCGTGCGGCCGGGCAGATCAGGTTCGCTGGCCTTGAGCCGGGCCACCACGGTGACCGTTCCGGAGGGCGCCGCCGGAACGGTGTCAGGAGCATCCTGTTTCTGCCCGGTGGGCAGCCAGCCGCGGTTGACGATAAAGATCGTGCCGTCGGTAAGCAGCAACGGGGTCAGTACTTCGAAGCCCGGGTTTACGTTGAGCGGGCGGTTGCGCGCGAGCATCTCGTCAGCGGTGAGGTAGGTTCCGGTCAGTTCCACCGGCATCCATTTTTGCGATTCGTCGAAGGCGGCCAGGTTTTCAAGAGCCTCGGCGACGGGCACCGGGTTCGAGTCGAAGTTGGAATCGATCTTGAACAGCTCGGTCAGTGCCTCATCGCGGCGGGCCAGCTGCCAGAAGCCCAGCCCGGCGCAGACCGCGGCGAACAGCATGGTCAGCACGAGATATCCGGCCCAGCGGCGGCTGAAGGCGAACTTCCAGCCCGTCATTGCTGGTCTCCGGAGGAGTCGGGCGTGCACGTCTCGAGTGCGCTCACCGTCAGCGGAAAGTCCCGTGAGGCCAGGAATTCGCGCAGGTAGTCCACGTGTTCGTCGCAGGCCAGCCAGGTTTTCACCCGATCAGCAGAGTGGATGCGCGGGTTGCGCCAGTCCAGCCGCCACCTTCCTGCAGCGCGGCAGTCCGCCCGCGAACAAGTCGTAGATTCCAGAGGTCGACCCAGGCCTATCATCGGACTGCCGCCAGCAACCGCGTCAGCACTCACTTGACCTCGTCGTTGCCGCGGTAGAGCTCGACGCCGCCGGGCCGGAGCACTTCTGCTGCCGGAGGGGAAATTTTCACGGTCGCGACCACGACGGCAAAGTACGGCAGCAGAATAGCGCCGAGCGCGCAGACCACGAGCCACCAACCTTGTACGAAGAGCATGAGCACAATGCAGATGACACGCACTCCCATGGCAATCGAGTATTTGATCATTCGGTTGCGGCGTTCAACCTCGGGGGAGGCGGGGAGGGAGGTGATCGACTGCTGCTTCATAGGTCCATCGGGTTCGTCTACGGTGGAAACTCCACCTAACAAGACTACGTCTGCCCGGCGACTTTGTGGCACGCCTTAAACTTGAATTTGCCGGGTGTTTCCTTGAACCCGATTTACGATACCCAGCGCACCAGGACAGGAACATCATGACAACGACTCGAACAGTGCTCGTCACTGGCGGCAACCGTGGAATCGGCTTCGCCATCGCTGAGGAGTTTCTGGCCCAGGGACATCGGGTTGCAGTGACGTCCCGCTCCGGTCATGGACCGTCCGGCAGCCTCACAGTGCGGGCCGACGTGACAGACGCCGCATCCATTGACGCCGCCTTCACCGAGATCGAAGCGACCTACGGCCCGGTCGAGGTTGTTGTGGCCAATGCCGGAATCACCCGCGATACCCTGCTAATGCGCATGTCAGAGGATGATTTCACCGCCGTTATCGACACCAACCTGAGTGGTGCCTTTCGCGTGGTCAAGCGCGCGAGCAAGGGTATGCTCAAGGCCCGATTCGGGCGCATCGTGCTGATCTCCAGCGTCGTCGGCCTGTACGGCTCGGCCGGGCAGGTGAATTACTCGGCGTCGAAGAGCGGCCTGATCGGCCTGGCCCGCTCGGTCACCCGCGAACTCGGTGCCCGCGGAATCACCGCGAACGTGGTCGCTCCCGGCTTCATCGAAACCGATATGACCGCTGCCCTGCCCGAAGCGCAGCAGGTCGAATACAAACGCAATATTCCGGCCGGCCGGTTCGCTACGCCGAGCGAGGTTGCGCGCGTCGTCAGCTGGCTGGCCGGCGATGATGCCGGCTACATTTCCGGTGCGGTCATTCCCGTCGACGGCGGTCTCGGCATGGGGCACTGACCGTCTTTTTGCAGCTGTCCGTTCAGCCGCGCAGGCCGAGAAGCGGCAGCACCTGGCTGAGGTTGCACAGGTCGATCACCAGGTCGGCCTCACGTTTCACCCGCGGTTTCGCGTTGAACGCGACGGCGAGTCCGGCCGCGTCCATCATGCGCAAGTCGTTGGCACCGTCCCCGACCGCAATAGTCTGCGCGAGCGCGATCTGCTCCTGTGCGGCCCATTCGCGCAGGGCGACAGCCTTGGCTTCGGCATCGATGATCGGTCCGATAACGCGACCGGTCAGGTGGCCGGCCTGTACCTCAAGCCGATTAGCCCGCCAATGATCAAGCCCCAGCTCGGCGGCCAGCGGGTCGAGCAGCTCATGAAAGCCGCCGGACACCACCCCGACCACGCCACCGCCGGCATGAATGCCCGCGATCAGCTCGTGCACGCCGTCGGTTGGGCGGATGCGTCGCCCCACGTCGGCAAAAACGCTCTCGGGCAGTCCCGCCAGGGTCAACACCCGCTCACGCAGGCTCTCGGCAAAGTCGAGCTCACCGCGCATGGCACGGTCGGTCACCTCGGCGACGCGCTCGCGCGCGCCTGCGGCATCCGCGAGCAGCTCAATCACCTCGTCTTGAATGAGGGTGGAGTCGGCGTCCAGAACGACGAGAAAACGTGCTGCGCAGCTAAGGATCACGGAGTAACGAGCACGCCCTTGCCGACGACGGTGATGCCGGATTCGGTCACGCTGAAGCCCCGCGCCAGGTCACGATCCCGGTCGACACCGACGGTGGCGCCAGCTTCGACGATGACTTCCTTGTCGAGGACGGCGCGCCGCACGATGGCGCCGGGTCGAATCTGCACCCGGTCGAAGATGATGGAGTCCACGACCTCGCAGGCGGAGCCGATCGACGTCCAGGGACCGAGCACGCTGCGCTCGATGTGCGCGCCGGAGATGACACAGCCCAGCGACACGATCGAGTCGATCATAGTGCCGAGGGCGCCTTGGCCGTCGCGCACGAACTTGGCTGGCGGCGAATTCAACTGCATGCTGAAAATCGGCCATTTCTGGTTGTACAGGTTGAACACCGGCAGGGCCGAAATGAGGTCCTGGTGCGCCTCAAAGAACGAGTCGATCGTTCCCACGTCGCGCCAGTAGTAGCGGTCGCGATCGGTCGACCCGGGTACTTCGTTTCGCTTCAGGTCATAGACGCCGGCGTCACCACGCGAGACGAAATCGGGAATAATGTCGCCGCCCATGTCGTGGCTGGAGTCGGTGCGCTCACCGTCACGAAGCACGGCCTCGATCAGGGCGTCGGTGTTGAAGACGTAGTTGCCCATCGAGGCGAATACCTCGTGCGGGGCATCAGCGAGTCCGACGGAATCCTTGGGCTTTTCACGAAAGTCGCTGATTCGATCCGGGGTGGCGGCATCCACTTCGATGACACCGAACTGGTCGGCGAGACCGATCGGCTGGCGAATGGCCGCGACGGTGGCGGACAACCCCGACGCGATGTGTGCGTCGATCATCTGGCTGAAGTCCATTCGGTAGACATGGTCGGCACCGACCACGACGACAATGTCGGGCTTTTCATCGTGAATGAGGTTGAGGCTCTGCAGAATGGCGTCGGCGGAGCCGCTGAACCAGCGCTTGCCGAGGCGCTGCTGCGCCGGTACCGAGGCGATGTACGAGTTGAATAACCCACCGGAGACATGCCAGGTCTGCGACACGTGGCGGTCCAGGCTGTGTGACTTGTACTGCGTCAGCACGACGATCTGGGTCACGCCCGAGTTGATCAGATTGGAGAGGGCAAAATCCACCAGGCGGTAATGCCCGCCAAAGGGGACGGCAGGCTTCGCCCGGTCTTCGGTCAACGGCATCAGACGTTTTCCCTCACCACCCGCGAGCACGATTCCAAAGATCTTCTTGGCCTTCATGTGTACAGAGTAGGGCCTCCCCGGCAAGCCGACTCGCAACATGGCTGTGCGCCGTGTCGCCCTTTGCTACCTTTGCTCCATGCGAGTGGATCTGATGACCAAGGAATACCCCCCGGAAATCTATGGGGGAGCCGGTGTGCACGTGACCGAACTGGTGCGAGCGCTCCGACATGACATCGAGGTGTCCGTTCGGTGCTTCGGCGCGCCGCGTGACGACCTCGACACGTTCGCCTACGACGTCCCCGCGCAATTGGCCGACGCCAATGCGACCTTGGGCACCCTCGGGGTCGACCTGCAGATGGCGCAGGACGCCGCTGGCGCCGATCTGGTGCACTCTCACACCTGGTACGCGAATGCGGCCGGGCACCTCGCCCAAATGCTGCACGGCATCCCACACGTGGTCACGGCGCACAGCCTGGAGCCATTGCGACCGTGGAAGGCCGAGCAGCTCGGCGGCGGCTATCGGGTGTCGAGCTGGATCGAGAAAACCGCCTTTGAAGCAGCGGATGCTGTGATCGCCGTCAGCGACGGCATGCGTCGCGATATCCTGCGCAGCTACCCCGCACTCGACGCCAGCCGGGTGCACACGGTCTATAACGGCATCGATCTTGAGCGGTGGAAACCGACCAGAGATGACGATTTTGTGCGCGGCCTGGGAATAGACCCCGAGCGCCCCTCCGTCGTCTTCGTGGGGCGCATCACTCGACAGAAGGGCCTGCCCTACCTGTTGCGTGCGGCGCAGTTGCTGCCTCCGGAGGTGCAATTGGTGCTGTGCGCGGGCGCACCGGACACGCCCGGAATTCTGGCCGAGGTTACGGCCGGTGTCGAATCCCTGCAGCAGGAACGCTCCGGCGTGGTCTGGATCAATCGGCTGCTGGCCCAGCACGAGCTCGCCGCGGTCCTGACGCAGGGAACGGTGTTCGTCTGCCCGTCTATTTACGAGCCCCTCGGAATCGTCAATCTTGAGGCCATGGCCTGCGGCCTCGCCGTGGTCGGTACCGCAACCGGTGGAATCCCCGAGGTCGTCGCTGACGGCGAGACCGGACGTCTCGTGCCGATCGAGCAGCTCACCGACGGCACCGGAACGCCCCTGCACCCCGAACAGTTCGTCGCCGACCTGGCCCGCACCCTCACCGAGGTCGTGAGCGATCCGGCTCGCGCGGCCGAGATGGGGCGCGCCGGTCGGGTCCGTGCCGAGCAAGTATTCGGCTGGGCTCAGATCGCCACCCGCACACGGGAGATCTACGCCGCCCTGCTCTGAGCTGGCCGTATCTGCTGCCTCGGCGCGTCCCACTGCGACGCGCCGAGGCATGTTCGCACGGTCTGTCGGCAAGCGCGGCGCCCGATAACATGGTTGTATGGTCAACGTTTTGCATTTCACCGACGTCTCCGTCGTCCGGGGTGGCACCGCCATCCTCGACTCAGTGAATTGGAGCGTCGACGACGACCAACGCTGGGTGATTCTCGGCCCCAACGGTGCCGGCAAGACCACCCTGTTGCAGATCGCCGCCGCCTTCATACACCCGTCGACCGGGCAGGCCGAGGTGCTCGATGAGACCCTCGGTGGAACGGATGTCTTCGAGCTGCGGCCCCGTATCGGCTTCGCTTCGACCGCCATGGCGCGCAAGGTTCCCGGCAACGAAAAGGTCATCGACGTTGTCATGACGGCCGCGTACTCGGTGACCGGCCGCTGGAATGAAGAATATGAAACCATCGATGAACGCCGTGCCCAGCGCGTTCTGCAGGAATGGAACCTCGATCACCTCGCCGATCGCAAGTTCGGCACCCTCAGTGACGGCGAGCAGAAGCGGGTGCAAATCGCCCGCTCGGTCATGACCGATCCGGAGATGCTGCTGCTCGATGAGCCCGCCGCGAGCCTGGACCTCGGTGCCCGGGAATCCTTGCTGCAACTGCTGAGTGGTTTTGCCCGCGAGACGAACTCTCCGGCCATCATCATGGTGACCCATCACGTCGAAGAAATTCCTCTCGGATTCACGCACGTACTGCTGTTGTCGGAGGGCAAGATCGTCGCCGCCGGCCCGATCGTCACGGCGCTCACCGCCACGGCGCTCAGCGAGACCTTCGGTCTCAAGATTGAGCTCACCGAGACAGATGGACGCTACGCGGCACGAGCGATCTAGGGCGGTTGCTTTCGCCGCGCGCCCAGCGCTCCAAGGCCACGGTGTTCTGCTAAAGTTAATGGCTGGCCATTTGGCCAACCAGCTTGTCGCCTCCTGGGGCTGCGGGCCCAACATTCGAACAGCACTGTGACCAGTTACAAGTCTGTTCACCAGAAGTGCAAAAGGAAATTCTCATGAAGTCTGACATCCACCCCGAGTACGCTCCCGTGGTCTTTCGCGACCTCGCCTCCGGTGCGACCTTCCTGACTCGTTCGACGGTCTCCAGCAAGAAGACCATCGAGTGGGAAGACGGAACCACGTACCCGGTCATCGACGTGGAAATCTCCTCCGAGTCGCACCCGTTCTACACGGGCAAGCAGCGCATCATGGACTCCGCCGGACGCGTGGAGAAGTTCAACTCGCGCTACAAGGGTTTCGGCAAATAGCACCTGTTTTTTAGTTCCAATGAAAAAGCGACCAGCCTCGGCTGGTCGCTTTTTTTATCTAGAGTTTGTTGCTCAGCGCTGGTCCTAGTTAGCGCTGGGGCCAGGCAGTATCGGCCAAAAATTCGGGATCGCGGCCGCGGCGCATGTATTCCTGAAAGCTTTCGGCCTGCTGGCGATACCAAGTGACCTGCAGGGCGTGCATCTCATCGAGGGTGGTCGGAAGGGCCACGCGGTGCGCGCGATGAATCGCCTGGGCGACCCGGCCGGCGGCGATCGCATCCGCTCCGGCATCGTGCGCTTCATCGAGGCTGACACCGTAGAACGCGCTCGTCACCTCGAGGGTGCGCTTCCCCTTGCGGTACTTGTCGACGGCCTTGTCAATGACGAGGGGGTCGACCACCGGGCTGGGGGAGACGAGCGGGGCGATGCCATAGCGCACGGCTTCACGATTGAGCAGGGTGAGGTCGTACGGGGCGTTGTAGGCGACGATGGGCAGTCCGTCGGCCAGGTGCGCGCGAAGTGCCGCAACAATCTCGGCGACGGCTTCGGTGGCGACGCGACCGTGTTGCACGGCGTACTCGGTCGTGATGCCGTGCACGTTGGTGGCACCGGCGGGAATCTCAACGCCCGGATCGACGAGCCAGTCGATGCGCTCGATGGCGGTGCCGCTCGCGTCGAGGACTGCGACGGTGGCCGACACGATGCGGCAGGATTCTACGTCGATGCCGGTGGTCTCAAGGTCGAATACGGCGAGGTGATCGCTCCAGGTGCTCATACTTCAACCCTAGGGCCGACCACCGACACACTTCCGCGGCGCCACTCTCCGGCGAGAGAACTGGCCGCGAGCGCTGAGATCGACCTAGGAGTTGCGGGTGGCTCACGTCCGGCGTAGGCGGTCGGTACGCGAGGCACAATGCTGGACTTCGGCGCCGCAGTGTCTGTTGCCAGCAACCAACGCGGTTACGTCCCGGAGTGGGGTCGGCTATCGGCGGGGAATTCGTTAGAGCCGAATGCGACGGTTGATGACATTCTCGGCGCTCTCGCGCATGGTGTGGTTGCGGGCGCGGGCATCCGCTCGCAATCTCTTGAAGGCTTCGTCCATGTCGACGGTGCTGAGCTGGGCGATGACCCCCTTCGCCTGTTCAATCACGATGCGGCTGTTGAGGGCACGTTGCAGCTGTTCGTTGACCACGGCGTCTTCGCGCACGGTGCGTTCCTGCAGAATGCTGATCGTTGCAACGTCAGCCATGGCCTGGCCGATAGCAGCGTCTTCGGGTGTGACATCGCCGGTCTCGGTACGGAACAGATTGAGAGCGCCGATCGCCCGGTTACGTACCCGCATGGGAATGGCGTGCACCGAGCGGAAACCCTGGGACAGCGCGGCCGCCTTGAAAACGGGGTAGGTATCGCCGGAAGCGGCAATATCGCCCATGGTGACGACCTTGCCGGTGAGGTAACAGTCAACGCACGGCCCGGCCCCGGCCTGCTGTTGCAAAACTTCGACGAGATAACTTTCCTTGCTGGTTGAGGCGACGACCTACAGCTCGCCGCTCGGATCGGCCAGCAGGAGGCCGGCAGCTGAGGCGTCGAGCAACTCAACGCATTCCTCGACGAGGGTGTGCAGCACGTCGAGAACGTCATATTCGCCCACCAGAGTGTCCGTCAACTTCACGAAGGCGGCGCTCACCATCGAGGCGCGAGTCTGAGTGACCATGGGTTAATTCTATGACCTTTCCTGTTTTTTTACTCGGTTTCCGGCGTGAACTGCAACCGCCGCGCAACCACGTCACCGGCGATTGTGCGCACGGTCTTGCCGTGCGCAAACGCGTGCCCGCGCAGGAGTAGCAGCGCATCCGTCGGCGTGACATTCATCTGCACGAGCACCATACCGGTGGCCTGATGAATTTCCCGCCTCGACAGGGGAGAAGCCTCCGTAATCGTCGCTGACGCGGTGGATTCCTTGACCCGAAGCAGCCGATCCAACAGGTTCCAGGCGGTTTGGTTGGCCAGGACCAGTGCTTTCGCCCGGTCGGTGCGATCCAGCGCTCCGGAGGTGGTGCTGTAGAGCTCGACGATGCCCACATCGAGCGCGCCGAGGGTGAGTGGAAAATCGTAGAGCGCCTCCACCTCGGTGTCCAAAAGCGCCGAGAAAAAGACCGGCCAGAGTGGATGCTCACCCTCGCGCACGCGAGGTTCGAGCACGGGGATGCGCGTGCGCACCGCCTCCCACCGGGGGCCTTCGCCCAAATCGAACTGAAGCTCATCGAGGCGAGCGGCCAGCTCATCGGTGGCGCAGACGACCGTTTCGGGAACGGCCCCGCCAAACACCGAAACCGCAGCACCGGTGACCGGCAACGCGTCGAGAAATTTGGCGCACAGCGCCACGTCCTCGACGCCACAATCTGAGCTGGACAGTTCAGGCACGATCGACCAGCCCCCAGACCTAGGACGACAGCTTGCTGGTCTTAAGGATACGTGCCATCGGTTGCGGCAAGAAAGACAGCGGATGAGCTTTTGCCGAGTTCGCAGCATCGGTTTATCTGCCGTACCATTCGTTTAATTGCGTGTCAACCGCAGTGCAGCCAGTAGAAGCTTTGCGCACCCAGGGTGAGCGTGAGCGATCCCTCGTCGTTGAAGCTCGGAAAGACTGCTCCACCGAACAGGTCGTACAACCGCGTTCCGGCCATGTCGACGTCGTCGATCGTGAACGCGACCGGGTTGTGCGAGAAACTGAACACGCACAGCACGGTTTCGGGCTGGTCGCCGAACATCGAGCCGGAGCCGGCGTAGCTGCGGGTGAACACCAACACCGATTCGTGGTTGGTGTTGAGCACGCGGATCGTGCCGAGTCCGAAGGTCTGGTGTGCCTTGCGCACGTGGATCACATTGCGAATCCAGTGCAGGAGCGACCCGGACTGGGCCAGCTGCGACTCCACGTTGGTCTGGGTGAAGTTGTAGACGAGGGACTGCACAATGGGCAGAAATAGCTTGCCCGGATCGGCATCCGAAAAACCGGCATTGCGGTCGGGGGTCCACTGCATGGGCGTGCGTGAACTGTCCCGGTCGGGCAGCCAGATGTTGTCGCCCATGCCGATCTCATCGCCGTAGTAAAGAAAGGGGCTGCCGGGCAGGGCAAACAGCAGGGCGTGGGCCAGTTCCAGCTCGGCCCGCGAATTGTCGAGCAGCGGGGCGAGCCGTCTGCGGATGCCGATATTGGCGCGCATCCGCGGGTCGTAGGCGTACCAGCCGTACATAGCCTGCCGGTATTCCTCGCTGACCATTTCGAGGGTGAGCTCGTCATGGTTGCGCAGGAATACGCCCCAGCCGGCGCCCTCGGGGATGTCGGTCGTCTCGGAGAGCACGCGCACCAGCTCGTTGGCCTGCTGGGAGCGTAAAGAGTAGAAAATGCGTGGCATGACCGGAAAGTCGAACGCCATGTGGCATTCCGGTTCTTCCTCGGTGCCGAAGAAGGCGGCGACCTCGCGGGGCCATTGGTTGGCCTCGGCGATCATGACTCGGCCAGGATAGTCGCGGTCGACCATGGCCCGCAGACGCTTGACGAACTCGTGAGTCGGCGGCTCGCCCTCACCGTTGCCCTCTTCGGACTCGAACAGGTAGGGGATCGCGTCGAGTCGAAAGCCGTCGACGCCGAGGTCGAGCCAGAAGCGGATGACGTCGAAGATCGCCTCCTGCACGGCCGGGTTTTCAAAGTTGAGGTCGGGCTGGTGCGAGAAGAAGCGGTGAAAAAAGAACTGCCGACGTACCGGGTCGAATGCCCAGTTCGATTCCTCGGTGTCGGTGAAGATGATGCGAATGTTGGGATACCGCTCGTCGGTGTCACTCCAGACATAGAAGTCGCCGTAGGGCCCGTCCGGGTCTTCACGGGACTGCTGAAACCATTCGTGCTGGTCCGAGGTGTGGTTGAGCGGAAAATCGATCACGATGCGCATGTTACGTTCGTGCGCCTTGGTGACGAGATCCTTGAATTCCTCAAGGGTACCGAACTCCGGCAAAATCGTGCGGTAGTCGGCCACGTCGTAACCGCCGTCTTTCAGCGGAGAGTTGAAGAACGGCGGAATCCACAGGGCGTCGATTCCGAGCCATTGCAGGTAGTCGAGCTTCGATACCAGCCCGGAGAGATCGCCGGATCCATCGGCGTTGCTGTCCACGAAGGAGCGAACCATCACCTCGTAGAAGACGGCGCGGCGATACCACAGCGGGTCGAGGGCCAATCCGGGTAACTGAATGGGTGCAGTGAAACTCACGGCTGTCCTTCCGTCCCCGCAAAGGGCTCTCTCTCGTTGCGCGTCGTGGCTTGAGTCTAGATCGAGCGATCCGGTTCAAGTCCAGCTTTGCGGAAGTCTCCCGCCTAAACTAGGGCCGGTGATCGTTTCTTCTCCCTACGACAAAGTCCTGGCTGGCCTGACGGTGCGCGAACTCACGGCAAGCGTTCTCGGCGCCAACGGGCGAAGCAGCGCCACCCAGTACTGGGAATACGGCGACCCCGCTGCCACGACCACTCTGGTTCTCGTGCACGGGTTTCGCGGCGATCACCACGGACTGCAACTGGTCGTGGCCGAGCTGCTCGGTGCCGGTGAATTGCCCAGGGCCGTCGAAACGGATGCCGCAGCTCCCGCCCTGCGCATCATCGCACCGGACCTGCCCGGATTTGGCCGGTCGGAGCCGCTCCCCGACGGGGACCATTCCCTGGCCGGATACTCCCGTTGGCTGCGCGAATTTCTGAAGGTACTGGCCCGCACGGGGCGTCTGGTCGTGCTCGGGCATTCCTTCGGATCGATCGTGGTCGCCGCGGCCGTCGCTGAGGGTCTGGCCGCCGACGACGTCGTTCTGGTCAACCCGATCGCCGCCCCGGCATTGTCCGGACCGCGTGGAATTCTGACCCGACTGGCCGTCTTCTACTACTGGGCCTCAGCCTCCTTTCCGGAGCGGTGGGGCTACGCCCTGCTGCAGAACCGGGCTATTGTGCGCGTCATGAGCGTGAGCATGGCGAAGACGCAGGACCCGGCGTTGCGGCGCTGGATCCACAACCAGCATGATCGATACTTCAGCGCCTTCGCAAATCGTCAGGTGGTCATGGCCGCGTTCACCGCTTCGGTCAGCCACGACGTGAGCGAATTTGCGGCACGCATTCCGCAACCGACGCTGCTGATCGCGGCCGACCGCGACGACATCACGCCGCTCGCCGCGCAATATCGGCTGCAGAGCTTGTTCCCGAACGCGACCTTGCGCGTCGTCGACAACGTGGGTCACCTCATCCACTACGAAACGCCGAAACCGGCGGCCACCTACATTCGTGAATTTCTTGCCGAGGAGCGACCGGAGTGAGAATCGTGGTCGACTGCCGCTACGTCCGGTTGGATCAACACGACGGCATCAGCCGATACACCGCTGGTTTGGTGACCGAACTCGGCCGGCTGCATCCGCTCATCATGCTGATCAGCGACCATCGGCAACTGGCGATGCTGCCGGCCTTGCCGTGGCAGCTTGTGCGGGCACCGACCAGTCTGCTCGAACCGCTGATCGCGCTGTCGGTCAACCGGTTGAAGCCCGACGTGGTGTTCAGTCCGATGCAGACCATGGGCTCGTGGGGCCGCAAGTATCGGCTGTTTCTCACCGTGCACGACCTCATTTATTACCGCAACCGCACACCACCGCGTGATCTGCCTGCATTTATCCGTCTGCTCTGGCGGGCGTACCACCTCTCCTGGTGGCCACAGCGGATGCTGCTCAACGGCGCCGACGGCGTCGTGACCGTGTCCGAGACCACCCGGACGCTGATCACAGAGCACCAGCTCACCAGGCGACCGGTCACGGTGGTGGCCAACGCCGCCGATCCCGTTCTGGGGGCGATGCGTCATCGCAGCATTCCGGAGACCACCCGGCTCGTCTACATGGGCTCGTTCATGCCGTACAAGAACCTCGACACCCTGGTTCTGGCCATGGCCGACCTGCCGGAATACGAGCTGCATCTGCTCAGCCGGGTGTCCGCAGCCGAACGTTCCCGGCTGAGCCGCCGTGCCCCGCAGGCGCGCCTGGTCTTTCACGATGGGGTCAGCGATGCCGATTATCACCGGCTGTTGCGCTCGGCCACCGCACTGGTGACCGCCTCGTTCGATGAGGGCTTTGGAATTCCGCTGGTCGAGGCGATGAGCCTCGGCATCCCCGTTGTGGTCAGCGACATTCCCATTTTTCGGGAGATCGGCGGGGTCGCCGCCCTGTATTTCGACCCTCGCAGCGCGAATTCCATTGCTACGGCTGTTCGGCGCCTCGCCGAGCCGGGGGAGTGGGCGGCCAGATCGGCCCAGTCAGTCGATCAGGCGGCGCGGTTCACCTGGGCCGCTTCGGCCCGAACCCTGCTCGAGGTATTGGAAGGTACCGAGCCCCCGGCATAGCCGTTCGCGGTCCGTGACCTAATGCCGTGAATCGACCGAGAGTCGCCTGCGAATTCGCTATTCTCAAACGATGACACGATTCGGCCGGCGCCGCCCCAGCACGGAAAGCGGGTCGGGTCTCTCTCTGCTGTGGCCCCGCGGCATCCACCCGGCCTGGATCATCGCCGCCGTGGCCTTTCTTGCGCTCGTCGGTGCGGCCGGATTCCGTGCGGCCCCTGGAGTGCTCATGGTGCCGATCGAGGAGGAATTCTCCTGGTCGCGGGGGGTACTCGCGGCAGCCGTTGGGGTGAACCTGCTGTTGTTCGGTCTGACCGCGCCGTTCGCCGCTGCCCTGATGCAGCGATTCGGCATTCGCGGAGTGACGACGGGTGCGCTCTTCATCGTCGCAGCGGGAAGTGCGCTCAGTACCTTCGCCACGTCACCGTGGCACCTCATGCTCACCTGGGGGGTACTGATCGGCACCGGAACGGGGTCGATGGCGCTCGTGTTCGCGGCCGTCATCAGCCAAACCTGGTTCGTGAAGCGGCGCGGCTTGATCGCCGGGGTGCTCACGGCCGGAAGCGCCACCGGCCAGCTCATCTTTCTCCCCTTCATCGCCCAGCTCGCCGTCACGACCGGTTGGCGAAGCGCGTCGCTTCTGATCGCACTCGGCGCGATCCTGGTGGTGCCGATCGTGCTCATCTGGATGCGCAACTCTCCGGCCGACCTCGGCACCACGCCCTACGGCACGCCGGAACTGCCCGAACGGGCCGACGGAGCTGCAGGACCGGCGGCATCCGCTCTGTCGAACGTTGTCGCGACGCCGAAACGAAACCCGGCAGTCGAAGCCCTCAGCGCCCTGAAATTTGCCAGCCGGCATCGCACATTTTGGGCTCTCGCCGCCGGATTCGCCATTTGCGGGGCGACGACGAATGGCCTGATCGGCACGCATTTCATCCCCTCGGCGCACGACCACGGCATGCCGGAGACCACCGCAGCTGGATTGCTGGCCGTGGTCGGAATCTTCGACATTGTCGGAACGATCGCCTCCGGCTGGCTGACCGACCGGTACAACCCGAGAATTCTGCTCGCCGGATACTACGCCTTTCGGGGCCTGTCGTTGCTCGCACTACCATTTCTGCTGTCGGCAACCGTGCACCCCAGCATGGTGATCTTCATCGTCATCTATGGTCTGGACTGGGTCGCCACCGTTCCGCCGACGATCGCGCTCTGTCGGGAGCTGTTCGGCGATCGCGGTCCCCTCGTCTTCGGCTGGGTGTTCGCCGCGCACCAGATCGGCGCTGGAATCGCGTCGGTCGCCGCCGGGATCGTGCGCGAGGAAACCGGGCACTACACGGTCGCCTGGATCGGCGCCGCTGGCCTCTGCATCATCGCCGCGGTGGTCAGCGTGAGCATTCGCCGCGGAACCCCGACCGGCGATGCCGTTCCAGCGGCCAGGGTCAACGCCGACAAATTTGAGTAGCAGCGAAGGTCACGCGTGCAGGGCTTGTGGCCACGGGTGAGGTGCCAACTCTGGCCCCATGGTGCTCGCCGCTGGCGAAAACGAAGGGGCGAAAAGTGGCACCTTGCTCCGCTGAGGCATTCCACTGAACACGAGGTGCCAATTTCAGCGCCCTAAAGGCGCCCGCAGATCAGCTGGAGGCGTCACAGCACCGGCGACGAGCCGCGGTCGCCCGGCTCGCGCATCGACGCATCGAAGTGGGTCAGCAGCAGCTGATCGTCCGCCCAGGCGAAATCGTGCACGGACCCATTGGCGATGTACTCGCCGTGCCGAGGGCGGTCGCCGTCCGTGAGGTGACGCAGCAGCGTTCCGATGATGCCGCCGTGACTCAACACGAGAACGGATTGGCCAGCATGCCCGGCGGCAAGTGCTGATAGCGCAGCGAGCACCCGGTCAATGACGTCGCGGCGGGTCTCGAGTCCGGGAACAGCCACACCGTCAGGAAAACGGTACTGACGCTCGGCGAAGGTGAGGCCCTCGATGGCGCCGTGGTGACGTTCGGTCAGGGCGGGAACCACCTCGGGTTCCTCCAACCCGAGCTCCGCGGCAATAATTCTGGCCGATTCCGCAGCGCGCATCAGAGGGCTGGTCACGATGGCATCCCACTGCCTGCTCTGCAGACGCTCAGCGGCGGAGACGGCTTCGGCGCGCCCGGTGGCGTTGAGGGGAATGTCGGTGCGGCCCTGGATCCGCTGGTTCAAATTCCAGTCGGTCTGGCCATGACGCACAATGGCGAACCTGGTCACGAGTGATTGCCCCGATTCACCGGTGATTCCCCGGGCCGCGCACAAGCGCGGTCAGCCCAGCAGCCGGTCGGCCAGTGCGGCGAGGGTTTCACTGGTTCCGGCCTCGAGCTTGTGCAGGGCTCGCCCGTCGCCCTTGGTCACCCCACGGTTAATTACGATGATCGGCAGTTTGCGGCGCCTGGCCTGCTCGACCAGACGGATGCCCGAATTCACCGCGAGCGACGACCCGGCAACGATCAGGGCATCCGCAGCCTGAATCAAAGCGGCTGCCTCCAGAAACGTTTCCGTCGGCACGAGTTCACCGAAAAAGACCACCCGGGGCTTGAGCATGCCGCCACAGACCGTGCAGGCCGGCACCACGAAGTCGTCGATGTTGCCGACGTCGGCATCGCCGTCGGGAGCGATTCGGATGCTGTCCGAATCACGCAGAACCGGGTTGTCGGCCTCCAGCCGGGCAGCGATGCTATCCCGGCCGAATGCCTGCCCGCAGTCCAGGCAGATGACCCGGTCGAGGGACCCGTGCAGTTCGACGACATGGCGCGATCCGGCCCGAGTATGCAGTCCGTCGACGTTTTGGGTGATGACCCCGGCAATGGCGCCGGCGCTTTCCAACTGCACGAGAGAACGGTGTCCGAGGTTGGGTTCGGCCCGTCGAAAAACGCTCCAGCCCAGGTGACTGCCGGCCCAATAGCGTTTGCGGGATCGTTCGTCGGCGACAAAGGTCTGAAAGGTCATCGGCGTGCGCTTCGGCGCGCCTTCCCCGCGATAATCGGGAATTCCCGAATCGGTGCTGAGGCCGGCACCGGTGAGCACGGCGGCGCGCTTGCCGCGTAGGAGCGTGGCGACGGCATCCACTGCCCGCTCGGAATCGAGGGCGACCGTCGAGGTGAGCGCGGCGGCGGCGTCGGGGGCGTCGGTGGGCTCGAGCGCGTCCACCAGGACCGTGTCGCTGGGCACGACCGGGTCGGCAGTCATCGGCGTTCCTTTCGGGCAGAGACGGGCAGCAAAAGATGTTGGTCCCTTGATTCTAAACTCGTCTGTTTTCCCGTTTGACTACCCACCTGTCAGGCTTGAGCTCAATACCCCTTCTGAAAGGCACTTTTCCGTGCAGATCACCCGCATTACCGACCTGTCCAGCCCGGGTCTCGCCGACTATTCGCGTTTGACCGACGTGGCACTGCGACGAGTGCTGGAGCCGGCCGGCGGCCTCTATATCGCCGAGTCACCCAAGGTCATTGCTCGTGCTCTTCGGGCCGGCCATCGCCCGCGCTCCCTACTTATTCAGGAACAGTGGATGCCCGACGCCGAGCGATTGCTCGCCGATTGGCCCGACGTTCCTGTTTATGTCGGCGAGGCGAGCGTGCTGGAACAGCTGACCGGCTACAACCTGCATCGCGGTGCCCTCGCCGCGATGCACCGGCCGGTGCTCGAGCCGGTCGAGGCGCTTCTCACCCATGCCCGCCGCATCGTGATCCTCGAAGACATCGTCGACCACACCAACGTCGGGGCCATCTTTCGCTCCGTGGCCGGGCTTGGCGCCGATGCCGTGCTGATCACCCCGCGCTGCGCCGACCCGCTCTACCGGCGCAGCGTGCGCGTGAGCATGGGCACGGTGTTGCAGGTGCCGTGGACCCGCCTCCCGGAATGGAGCGTGGCCACCCCGCTGCTGCACGCCGCCGGTTTTCACCTCGCCGCGCTGGCGCTGGCCGACAATGCGGTCTCCCTCGACGTGTTTGCCGAGGCGCCGCCCGAGCGGCTCGCGATCATCCTCGGTGCCGAAGGCGACGGGCTCAGCCAGCACGCGCTCGAAGCCGCCGACACGGTCGTGACCATTCCGATGCTGCACGGCGTCGACTCGCTCAACGTCGCCTCCGCGAGCGCGGTCGCGCTGTACGCGCTGCGCACGCGTGCGTGAGCGCGCCGACCCGCTGAGCGCGACGAAGAAGTTAGGCTGAGCGGATGTCTCCCTCCCGGCGTGTCACCCTCCGACGGCGTCGACTCGCCGTCGCCAGCGTTCTGCTCGTGGTGCTGGGCGGCGTCGGCTATGTCGGCGCCACCACCCTGGCTCCCGTTCCGGAGAGCGCTGCCACGATCGTGCAGCCGGCGGCGCTGACCCAACCAGCCGCCGCTCTGGTCTGGCCGACCTTCGGTGAAAGCGCGATCGGCGCAGTCGGTTTTCCCGGCGTTCTGGCCTCGAGCGGCGAACAGGACACGGTGCCGATCGCGAGCATCACCAAGATGGTCACCGCCCTCGTCATCCTCGATGCCAAACCGCTGGGCGCGGGGGAGGACGGCCCCGCGATCACTTTCACCGACGCCGACGTCGATATCTACTACGAGGTGATCGCCGAAAACGGGTCGGTTGCGCCCGTGGTCGCCGGAATGGAACTGACCCAGCGGCAGGCTTTCGAAGCGATGCTGCTGCCCTCGGCCAACAACTATGCGGCGTCTCTCGCGGTGTGGGCGTTCGGCTCGACCGACGGCTACCTGGCGGCAGCGAAAACCTGGCTGGCCGACAACTCACTCAGCCAGACCAGCGTCGCCGACACGAGCGGCATCTCGTCGTCGAGCGTGAGCACTCCGGCCGACCTCGTTGAGATCGGCAAGCTCGTCATCGGTCACCCGGCGCTGGCCGAAATCGTCGCCCTGCCCTCGGCGGTGCTGCCGGTCATCGGCACCATCACCAACACCAACAAGCTGCTCGGTCGCGACGGCGTCGACGGCATCAAGACCGGTACAACGGACATCGCCGGCGCCTGCCTGCTCTTTTCCACCGATTTCACCGTCGGCGACAACACGGTCACGCTCGTAGGCGTGATGCTGGGTGGCGACACCCACTCCGAACTCAATTCGGCGATCGCCGCGCTGATCCAGAGTGTGCAGCCCGGGTTCCACGACGTCGTCCTGGCCGAGGCTGGCACCGTGTACGGCAGCTATAGGACCCAGTGGGGTGACGTGAGCGATATCGTCGCCGCGCGGGCGGCATCCGCTTTGGTCTGGTCAGACTCACCTATTTCGGGTTCCGCGACGGCGACCGATTTGCAGCTGGGCCGGGCCGGCGACGACGTCGGCGAGTTGTCGTTCGCGATCGGCACGGGATCTCCGGTGACGGTGCCGCTTGAACTGCAGGACAGCGTCACTGATCCCGGCCCGGCCTGGCGCATGGGCCACCCGGGCGAACTCGCCGCCGGCTGACCCGCCCGGCTGCCCACCCGCCCGGCCATGACCAGCTCCGTCTAGTGGACCGAAATGCGGGTCAGACGCGGGGGAGCGTGGAGGGGCCGGCTTTGGGACGTTTGGGCAGTACGTGATCGCCGGAGGACTGGTGGCGCACCCGGCGCAGCACCCACGGCACGAGGTACTCCCGCGCCCAGGCAAAATCTTCGGTGCGGGCCTGCCGCCAGGTGGTTCCGGGCATGGGCTCCGGCTCGCTCGGCTCGAGCGAGTTCTTCACATTGAGGGTCTGCAACACCATGCGCGCCACGGTGTGGTGCCCGAGGGCATTGAGATGCAGCCGGTCGGGCGCCCACATGCGCGGATCCTGAATTTCGGTGAGCTGCCACATGTCGGCCACGATGCAGTCGTACTTCGTGGCAATGGCCCGGATGTTCTCGTTGTAGATCGCGACCTTGCCGCGAATGCTACGAAACACGGGAGAGAATCCCACGTCGGCTCCGGTGAACAGCACGACCGTCGCGCCGTCCCGGGAGAGCCCGGAAACCACCTCATCGCAGCGGGCCGCGATGAAATCCGGGTCAGTTCCGGGGCGAATGACGTCGTTGCCGCCGGCCGAAATCGTGATCAGGTCCGGGCGCAGGGCCAGCGCTGGCTCGATCTGTTCGTCGGCGATCTGCCGGATGAGTTTGCCGCGCACGGCCAGGTTGGCATAGGCGAAATCATCGGTCCCTTCGCTCAGTACCTCGGCGACCCGGTCGGCCCAGCCCCGGTGCCCACCAGGGCTCTGCTCTTCCGGGTCACCGATGCCCTCGGTGAACGAATCGCCGAGCGCGACGTAGCGCGACCATGGATGCTGTTGCTTCGTCATCAAACCATTGTGTCTGAACCCTGAGCCATTGGTGCAAACGGTGCCGTCGGCGACGAACGTCGGTGGTCTTTGGTAGATTTGTGAGAAGTGAATACTCCATCGGTTTTCGGTCCCGCGCAGGGAACGAGTGCAGCCGAACACCTGTCGCCGTCCTTCCCCGAACGCGCGGCCTGGGGTACCGCCGGCAAGCTGCGCGCCTGGCAGGCCGAGGCGCTCGAGGCCTACTTCGTGCACGAGCCACGCGACTTTCTCGCCGCGGCAACGCCGGGAGCGGGAAAGACCACGTTTGCCCTGCGCCTGGCCGCTGAACTCCGCTCCCGGCGCACAATCGACCGCATCACCGTTGTCGCGCCGACCGAGCATCTCAAAAACCAGTGGGCGGATGCTGCGGCGCGCGCCGGCATCCGTCTCGATCCCATGTTCAAGAACGCCGACCGCAGTTACGGCAGCCACTATCACGGCGTCGTCGTCACCTATGCCCAGGTGGCTGCCCGAGCCGCCCTGCACAAGCAGCTCACCGAGTCCAGCCGCACCCTGGTCATCCTCGACGAGATTCACCACGGGGGAGATGCCCTCAGCTGGGGCGACGCGATTCGTGAGGCCTTCGGCCCGGCCACCCGGCGCCTCTCACTCACCGGCACCCCGTTTCGCTCGGACACCTCGCCGATCCCGTTCGTCAGCTATCTGCCCGACAAACACGGCATCCGTATGTCGCAAAGCGACTATGCCTATGGCTACGGCCGAGCCCTCGCCGACGGTGTTGTGCGCCCGGTGATGTTCATGGTCTACGCCGGGCACATGAAGTGGCGTACCCGGGCCGGCGACGAGATGGAAGCCAAGCTCGGCGAGGGCAACGCAAAGGACATCACCAGCCAGGCCTGGCGCACCGCGCTCGAGCCCAGCGGGCAGTGGATTCCCTCGGTGCTGCGCGCCGCGAACTCCCGACTGACCGAGGTGCGGCGCGGCATTCCGGATGCCGGTGGCCTCGTCATTGCCACGGACCAGACCACCGCACGCGCCTACGCCGTCATCCTCGAAGACATCTGCGGTGAACCGGTCACCATTGTGCTCTCCGACGAGAAGGAAGCCAGCGACCGGATCGATGAGTTCTCCAAGAACACCCGTCGGTGGATGGTCGCCGTGCGCATGGTGTCGGAGGGCGTCGACGTGCCGCGGCTTGCCGTCGGTGTCTATGCGACCAGCGCGGCCACACCGCTGTACTTCGCCCAGGCGATCGGCCGGTTCGTGCGCGCGCGCCGACGCGGCGAAACGGCATCCATTTTTCTGCCCAACGTGCCCGGGCTGCTCAGCCTCGCCAACGCGCTCGAGCTGGAACGCGATCACGCCCTCGATCGCAGCAATCGTGACGACGGCGACGACGGCATGTACAACCCCGAAGATGCCTTGGTCGCCGCGGCGAACAAGGAAGACAAGGCGTCAGACGACCTGGGCCTGGACGACTTCACCTGGCAGGCCCTCGACTCGCAGGCCACTTTCGACATGGTCATGTTCGACGGCGACGAATTCGGTGAGCTTGCCGAACCGGGCACCGACGAGGAATTCGACTTCATCGGCATCCCCGGCCTGCTCGAACCGGAACAGGTGTCGGAGCTGCTGCGTCAACGCCAGTCACGGCAGTCCAAACGTTCAACCGACAAGCGCAAGGATCCGGTGACGGGGGAGATCGCCCCGCTCGAGCCACCGCCCCTGTACCGAACCCTGAAGGAACAGCGCACCCTGCTGTCGAGCCTCGTGGGCATGTGGTCCAAGCTCGCCAATGAACCGCACGGCATGATCCACGCGGAGATGCGTCGGATCTGCGGCGGGCCCGCCGTCGCCCAGGCCAGCGTGACCCAGCTGCAGATGCGGATCGATCTGCTGCGCCGCCGCCTCGGTCGCAGCTAGGCCGTCGCGACTGCTCCCACCGGCACGCGGGCGACCAGCAGGGCTGTGAGGATGTCGTCCATCAGATCGTCGACGTGCTCGAGCCCGATCGACAGCCGCACGATGCCGGCCCCCGGTCGTGCATCAGCCGCCACCGGTCGGTGGGTGAGCGAGGCCGGATGCTGCACGAGCGAATCAACCCCGCCGAGTGACACCGCGTGGGTGATCAGTCGCAGCGCCTCGGTGAAGCGCACAGCGGCGGCAAAGGAGCCGAGATCGAGCGCGATCAGGGACCCGGCCCCGGCGCTCTGCCTGCCGATCAGCCCGTGCGGGTCCTGGCCCGGCAGCCCGGGGTAGAGCACCCGGGTCAGCGCCGGATGGGCGCTGAGCCGGTCAGCAATCTCGCCAGCACTCGTCTGTTGGGCGCGCACCCGAATCGGCAGGGTGCGCAGCCCGCGATGCAGCAGGTATGCGTTGAACGGCTGCAGCAGGCCGCCGGTCAGCGCGCGTACCTGTCGCAGCCGCACCATCCACTCGGCCGGCCCGGACACCGTGCCGCCCATAGCATCGCCGTGACCGCCGAGAAACTTGGTCGCACTGTGCAGCACGAGCGTGGCGCCCGACTCGACCGGGCGCTGCAACACGGGCGTCGCAAAGGTGTTGTCCACCAGCACGGGAACCGAACCGGCAGCATCCGCCACCGCCCGGATGTCGGTCAACTCAAGCGTCGGGTTGGCCGGTGACTCCAGAATGACCAGACCGGTATCTGAGCGGATGGCCGCACCAACGCCGGCCAGGTCGGTCCAGGTGACCGTCGTGCCGAGCAGCCCGTTCGCGAGAACATGATCGGTACCGCCATACAGGGGACGCAGCGCCACAATGTGCGGTTTGTCGGCCGTCACGGTGGCAATAAGGGTTGCGGTCAGGGCCGCCATTCCGGTGGCGAAGGCAACGGTGCCGGCGGTTCGTTCCAGGGCCGACAGTGCGTTCTCGAACCGGGCGACGCCTGGCTGCCACAGTCGCTGGTAGACGGCGGAATCGCCGGGTTCCGGCGTGCCGCCGGTGGCGAGGTTTTCGTAAGAATCCCCGCCAGACTCCACTCCGCGCAGCGGATTGGTGGTGGACAGATCGATGCCCGGAACGTGCGTTCCGGCCTCGGTAAGACCGTCCATTCCGGCGTGCACGGCAACGGTTTCGATATGTGACAGCGGTGGCAACATGAGCCAACAGAAACAGGTTCTGCCCTTGAACGCAAGTGACTATGCAGACCCTTGCAAATAACAAACCCGAATCGCATAAGCTTGCTAGGAATAAGGGAGTCTGCTGATGGAATCAAAGAAGCCGGAACTTGACCGGGTCGACCGTGCACTGCTGCGCGCCCTGTCGGTCAATGCTCGGGCCTCCGGTGCGGCCCTGGCCAGCGAGATCGGAGTGGCCGAGTCCACAGTATCGCTGCGACTGCGTCGGTTGCAGCAGCTCGGCCATATCCGTGGCTACCGGGCCAATATCGACCTGGCCGCGCTCGGCGCCAGCCTGCAGGCGCTTATCTCGGTGCGGCTGGCCAAACATGCCCGGGTGCAGATCGATGACTTTCGGAATGCAGCCCCGCACTGGCCCGGTGTGATCGGGCTCTTCCACACGGCCGGTGCCGACGACTACCTGCTGCACGTGGCTGCAGCGGATGCCTCGCACCTGCGCGACTTTGTGCTGGAACATCTCGCGGAGCATCCGGCCGTCGCCCACACCGAGACCAACCTGATCTTCGAGTATGTCGACGGTGATGGGTGGCAGGACCTGGTGAAGTAGACCGGTCAGCCACGAGGATTAAAACAAGAACGCCCCCCGCCTGAGCGGGAGGCGTTCTTCGCAAGCTCTATTTAGAGGGCGCGGATGTTCTCGGCCTGAGGACCCTTGGGGCCCTGGGTTACCTCGAACTCGACCTTCTGGTTCTCATCGAGGGACTTGTAGCCATTCGACGCGATCGCGGAGTAGTGCGCGAAAACATCGGCGCTTCCGTCGTCGGGTGCGATAAAGCCGAAGCCCTTTTCAGCGTTGAACCATTTCACGGTACCTGTTGCCATTTGTAAAACTCCTCCAGGAGTGTTAGACCGGCCCCGACTGTCGGGACCGTTCGTCGCGGTATTCGTCGTCCGCTTCCGAAAGGAATGTGGCGCACTAACTGTGATCCAGATGAATCACGATCAATGCGTTTAAGACGTGCAAGCACTACAACTTCGAGTCCAACACTAGCCCACAAGTCTGGATGGTTTCGGAATTCAGCGCCTTTTTTACCGGAAAGCGTGTCGTTTGCTGCGGAAAAGGGGTGAACTCCGGGTCCACCACTGGGAATGACCGCGAATGCGAAATTACCGAAAACGACGACAAAACCGTCATTCCGCTGTCACAAAGTCGATCAGGTGTTCCACCCGGCCGAGAAGTTGCGGCTCCAGATCGGCAAAAGTGCGCACCTGGCCGAGGATACGCTGCCAGGCCCTGGCAATATCAGCCTGCTCTTCGTGCGGCCAGCCGAGTGTCGCGCAGATTCCGTGCTTCCACTCGATGTTTCGCGGTATCTCGGGCCAGGCGGCGAGGCCGACGCGAGCCGGTTTCACCGACTGCCACACGTCGACAAACGGATGCCCTACCACCAGCACGTTCGCCGCAAACGGCCCGCGCGCCACAGCCTCCGCAATGCGACTCTCCTTCGACCCCGGCACGAGGTGGTCGACGAGCACGCCGACGCGGCGCCCGGCACCCGGTCGGAACGCGCGCAGAATCTCGTCCAGGTTGTCTACGCCCTCGATGTACTCGACGACGACGCCCTCGATACGCAGGTCGGCACCCCAGACCTTCTCCACGAGTTCGGCGTCGTGCCGGCCCTCAACGAAGATCCGGCTGGCGCGCGCGACGCGCGCCGGGGCATCCGGAACCGCCGTTGAGCCCGAGGCGGTGCGCACTCGGCCGAGGCCTGCCGCCATGGTCGGAGCTATCAGTGTGACCGGTTTACCGTCGATAAGAAACCCCGAGCCGAGCGGAAACAGGCGGAGCTTGCCGTGGCGGTCTTCCAGAGTGACGATCTTCTTCTCGACCCGAATGACGGCCCCGCAGAACCCGGTCGCAACCTCTTCCACCACGAGGTCCCTGGTCGCTTCCTGGGTCGGAATAATGATGCGACCGGCCTCGCGCCAGCCGGGGGAGAGCACGTCTGCGCTGTATCGATCGTCCATTGCATCGACGCTAGCTGATGCTCACCAATACGTTAGGTAGGCAACGGTATTCTGGAGACATGTGTGGTCGATTCATCATTACCGATACGGCGCCCGATCTGGCTGCCATGTTCGACGTCGAGCATGAGGGAGAGAACCTGCCGGAACCCTCGTGGAATATTCGGCCAACGGAGCAGATCCCCATCGTGCTCGAGTCGGCGCGCACCGATCCGGCCGTGCGCCGGCTGGAATCGGCGCGCTGGTCCCTGATTCCGGCCTTCGCCACCGAGCCCACCTCGAAGTTCCCGACCTTCAATGCGCGAGCCGAGACCGCCGCCGAGAAACCGACCTTCAAAACGTCGGTGCGTTCCCGGCGTGCGCTCGTGCCGGCCACCGGCTATTACGAGTGGCACACCGACGGAACTACGAAGAAGCCGTACTTCATCCACTCGGACGACGGCCTTCCGCTCGCCTTCGCCGGCTTGTACGCCTGGTGGAAGAATCCGGCGGCCGCCGACGACGACCCAGCGCGGTGGGTGCTGTCCGCCACAATCCTGACAACGGATGCTCTGGGCCCTCTCACGCAGATTCACGACCGCACCCCGGTTCCCCTGCCCGAGGAGTGGTGGGACCAGTGGCTGGATTCGGCCACGGACGGCGACCAGACGCTCGTCGATGCTGCCGTCGCCGCATCCCATGAGGTTGTGGAAACACTGAACTTCTACGCGGTAGCGCCGGTCGTCGGCAATGGACCCGAACTGATCGAGCCGCTCGACGCGATCGTCGGCGATTCCCTGTAATTCCGATCGGCCCCAGCCGGTACGCTCGAATAAGTACGTTCAAACCAGTTGCTGGGCGAAAACACCGGGCACTGCCGTGAAAGGGTTTCCCATGCACATTGTCGCCTTTATCGCCGCGTTCGCGATCTTCGTCCTCGGCCTCTGGCTGTTCGGTCTGGCGTTCTCCGTCACGTCGCTGATGGGACTGACCTTCGTAGCCGGAATTCTATGCGTGTCTCTCTCTATGGCGATCCCGTTCCACTTGTTGCGCGACTAGCAGCCACGCTGAACCCTCGCTGCTGTGAGACCGGCGCCCTCGGCGGGATGTCAGATTCCCGCGATACGGTAAATTCTCTCATCGTCTCTGAGACGATCTGCTCGCACCCGCAGAAAGGTACCGTTCAGGATGCATGACAGCCCGGCCGCATCCACCCCCTACGAGGTGCTCGGCGTGAGCCCGACGGCGACCAACGACGAGTTGCGCCGTGCCTACCGGCTCCTCCTGCGCAAAACTCACCCCGACGTCGGAGGCAGCGCGACCCGGTTTCATGCCGTTCAGCTGGCGTGGGAACGCATCGGTACTCCCGATCACCGGGCGGCCTACGATCGCCGTCGCTTCGGTGACACCGATCCAGAAGCGGATGCCTACGCCGCTCCTGCCGCCCGTGGCCCGGCCACGAAATCCAGCCTGAAAACCCGCATGCACGGTCACCCCGGCGGCCAGGCACGCCTGAGATACCTGGATCTCGTGCGCGAATGGGCCGGCCGCGGTACCGTCATCGACGATCCGTACGCGCCAGCCCTGATCCGCAGCGCCCCACGTCTCGTGCGCCACTGCCTCGCCAAGGCCCTCGCCGAGGAGGCCACCGCCCAACTCGTGGCCAACCTCGGCATCGGATTCACCGCCTGGCACGACATCGACACCGGCCCGCAGACCGACAAACTCGACCACATCATCCTCGGCCCGGCCGGCCTGTTCGGCATCCTCTCCGAAGACTGGGGCGGCCCGGTGCAGCTGCGCCGCGGCGAACTGGTCGGTGACGATCTCGACCCCGACGACCGCCCGATCCATCAGTTCGAAGACGCCGCCAAATCGATTACGCGTGCCCTCAAGGTGCGTTTCACCGCCCTCATTATCGTGCTGCCCGACGGCGCACTCGACGAAGCGGTGTCCCTGCCGAAGCGCGGCCGCCGCCCGATGATCATCGGCATTCCGCGGTCACGACTGGTCGGCGTGGTGCGTGAAGGACTGATCGGCATGGAACGGGGCAGCTTCGAGAAGGTCTTCGAGCTGCGCAGCACGCTGCAGAATGGCATCCGCTTCGTTAATGCGTGACGATCAGGCGGGTAGCGCCAACTTGTCGACCCAGTAACGCAGAAAAGTTGCCCCGGCTTCATCGTGAATCTGATCACCGATGACGATGACCGGATACGGCCGGTCGAGAATTCCATCGGCCGGGCGCACGTCGACGTGCGACACGTCGTAGCCGGCCTCGTGCAGGTGGTCGGCCATGCGGTAGTCGCTGCGCGAATCACCCACCGACCGCCACAACCGGGGAAGCGGACCGCTCTCGGCAAAGAAAGCGAGTGCCCGCTTGGCCGCATGGTTCTTGTCCAGGGTGACCGATTCGATATCGGTCGAGATGATGGTGGCGTCCAGCCGAAACGGAATCTGCCCCGAGGCATCGGCGCTTTCGCGATCCTCGAATCGAACGCCGAGCCCGTGCCCGACCATAATGGCGAAAGCGGCGTCATTGAACTCGGATTGGCGAGCCTGAAAGGCCGCCCGGCTGACATCGGTGCGCTGCTCAACCGAGATCATCGCCTGCTTGGTCTCGTCGAAGAACATCTCGGCGGCGAATGAGTCGGCGACCAGTTGGCGCACTTCGTCGGTGACGGCCAGCGGTAGGGCGACGGCCCGATCAACCACGACTGTGCCCATGCCGTCTGACCCGATCGGAAACCAAACAGCACCCTTTTCACACACCCCGTACATGCGAAAATTCTCGGGCAGACCCGCGGCCACGAGCGGCGCGACGACCTGCTCGCGAATGAAATCGGCAGACCGCCCCGTAATGAAGGCGATCGGCACGTGCGCCCCGGCCAGGGTGATCAGGTCGGTCACAATGCTCGGCGTACTGATCGTGCGGGTGATCGGGCTCGCAATCGGCCCGTCCACGTCCAAGAGCAGCCCCAGCGGGGACGGAGTGTTTGACATTGGGTCATTCTCCCATAGTGACGGGCGCCTGCTGCGAACGGATGCTCCGCGCGGCCCCTAAAAAGCGCCTATCGTAGTTTGAGATGATTACGCGACGAGAAGTAGCACTGCGCCTGGATATCCCCCTGGAAATGGCCACCCGCCACGGTATTCCGTCGCGCCTAAGCGAAGCTCAGCTGGCCAGGCTGGAGGCCGAACCGCCGGCCTGGTTGCTGCAGTCGCGCGCGAATCGCACCGGAAAGAAGCCGGTCTGGGTGCAGCTCACCTGCACCATCTGTGGCTACACCGAGGCCGTGCGGCCCAAGAAGTGGTGGCCGACCTTCACCTACATCACCTGCTCGAACCACCGGGCGGATGAACTGCCCGATCCGGCCGACGGCCTCGGACGCACCGAGTGCGACGGCATCGGCAGTCAATTCATCGGCATCACCGATGAGGCACCGAGCCGGAGCGAACCGACCCGCGATAGCAGCGAGTCCGGGGACCTGTAAATACGCTGACCCCACCGGTTGAGTGCGGCGTACGGGGCGTACGATCGCGGTATGAAGCTCGTGTCTCGAAATTCTCTCCGCTGGCTCCCGGCGTTCGTCGTTCCGGCAGTCGTTGTCGCTGCCGTCATTGCTGTGCCGCTCCAGGCCGGTGCCACCGTCGATCTGCCGGACAAGACACCGGAGCAGGTTCTCCTTCTGGTGAACGACAGCACGGTGTCCGCTTTCTCGGGAACCGTTGAACAATCAGCGGAACTGGGCCTTCCGTCACTAGACCTCAGCGCGGGCATGAGCGAATCCATGACGGGAGCCCTGCCCGAAGGCAACGACAGCGTTATTCCTTTGGGAGTGACCACGGCCCTCGAATTGCTGAGCGGCTCGCACGAATTTCGAGTGTATGTCGGCGGCGAAAGCCAGTCCCGGGTGCAGATCAAAGACCGCATGGCCGAACGTGATGTTGTGCACAACGGCGGAGACATCTGGCTGTATGACTCCAACACGAACGCGGCGACCCACCTGAGCCTCGACCTCGAAGCCACCGCCCAGGCGAAGTCCGCCCAACTGCAGTCACAGCTGCCCACCGACCTCGCGACGCCAGCACAGCTCGCCGAGCGCTTCCTCGGCGAGCTCGACCCGAGCACGACGGTCTCGGTCGGCACCGATGCCCGAGTCGCGGGGCGCAGCGTGTACGAGTTGGTCCTCACGCCAAAAACGACCGAAACGCTCGTCGCATCCGTTTCTATCGCCGTTGACTCCGAAACCGGGCTGCCGCTTCAGGTGACCGTGCTGGCCCAGGGGCAGAGCTCGCCGGCATTCCAGGTCGGCTTCACCGCCATCGACTTCGCGGCCCCGAACGCCGACCTGTTCGCCTTCACGCCCCCGGCCACGGCCACCGTGACGGAACAGGCCATGCCGGCTCCGACGGAAGGCGCTACCGGCGACCAGCCGGGCGATCACAGCTCGGCAGCGGGTCAGGTTCCCGTCATGACGGGTACCGGCTGGTCCACCATCGTCGAGGTGCCAGCAGCGGCCGTGCCGGCCGAGCTGAGCGCCAACCCCCTGCTTGACCAGCTGACCACGGCCGTCGACGGTGGCCGTGCCGTGACCACCTCCCTCGTCACGGTGTTCCTGAGCAACGACGGGCGGGTGTTCGCCGGCGCGGTTCCGCTCGCCGCGCTGCAGGCCGCCGCGGAGTGACAACGGTGTCCGGGACCGGCATCCTGCGCACGGCACGATGACCGGCACCGTGACAACCGCAAGCCAGGGTGACGGCCTGGCGATCGAGACCCGGGGGCTCACCAAAAAATTCGGCTCGCAAACGGCGGTGAACGGCATCGACCTCATGGTGCCGCGCGGCTCGGTCTTCGGCTTTCTCGGGCCCAATGGATCGGGCAAAACGACGAGCATCCGCATGCTCCTCGGACTCACCCAGGCGACGAGCGGCACCATCAGCGTGCTCGGTCAGCCCATGCCCGCCCGACTGCGCGAGGTGCTGCCCCGCGTCGGCGCCCTCGTTGAAGGTCCGGCCTTTTACCCGTTTCTGTCCGGTGCGGCAAACCTGCGGCGCCTCGATACCGCCGATCGGTTCGCCCCACGCGGTACCCGTCGGGCCCGAGTTCAGGGTGCTCTCGAACGGGTCGGTCTCTCCCATGCTGCCGATAAGAAGGTGCACGCCTATTCACTGGGCATGAAACAAAGGCTCGGCATCGCCAACGCCCTCATCCTCCCACGCGAGCTGCTGGTGCTCGATGAGCCCACCAACGGCCTCGACCCGCAGGGCATGCGTGAAGTGCGCAGCCTCGTGCGCTCGCTGGCCGCCGAGGGCACGACCGTGTTCGTGTCCAGCCATCTGCTCGCCGAAGTCGAGCAGATGTGCACGCACGCCGCCGTGATGAGTGCGGGCAGCCTCGTCGCGCAGGGCACCCTGGCCCAGCTGCGGCAGGTGGGCGAATCACGGGTCCACCTGCGCACACCGGACGCCGCCGGCGCCCTCCGGGTGCTCACCCACCTCGGGCTCGGGCCAGCACACGCCACGAGCGATGCCGCCGACGCGGTCGTCGTTGCGCCGCTCGGAGACACCAACTGGCAGCCGGAGGCCATCGTGACGGCTCTCGTGGCCGGTGGCGTGCGCATCCGTGGTTTCGCCATCGTGGAACCCAGCCTGGAAGAACGTTTCGTCGCACTGACCGGGGAGGGTTTTGATGTCGTCCAGTGAAATCCTGCCGCAGACGCCGGAGCGCGTTCTGTCAGCCCGCGCGGGAGGCTGGGATCTGCTCGGCTCGGAGATCTCCGTGCTGTTTCGTCGTCGTCGTACCTGGGCCATGCTCATCGCGGTGGCGCTCATCCCGATTTTGCTAGCCGTGGCCGTGCGTCTGTCCTCGTCGACGCTGGAACCGGGGGAGGGGCCGCCGTTCCTCGACCGGGTCACCCAGAACGGCCTGTTCGTCGGCTTCACCGCCATGGTGGTCGCCATTCCCCTGTTTCTGCCACTAACCATCGGAGTCGTCGCCGGAGACACCATCGCGGGGGAGGCTGGCCTTGGCACCCTGCGCTACCTCCTGGTGGCCCCAGCCGGCCGCGTACGGCTGCTATTGGTCAAATACGCCGGCGCTGCCCTGTTCTGCCTCGTCGCGACGCTGACGCTGACCGTGTCCGGCGCATTCATCGGTGCGGCACTGTTCCCGGTCGGGCCAGTGACGCTGCTCTCCGGCGACACCATCAGCGTGCCTGAATCGCTGTTGCGGTCGCTGCTGGTGGCCGCGTACGTCACGGTGTCGCTGCTCGGACTGTCCATGATCGGACTGTTCTTTTCCACCCTCACCGATGTGCCCGTCGGAGCCATGGCGGCAACAATCGTGGTCTCGGTGATCGCGCAGATACTCGACGTCATCCCGCAGCTCGACTGGCTGCACCCGTGGCTGTTCAGCCACTACTGGCTCGGCTTCGCCGATCTGCTTCGGCAACCGCTCGACCTGGGTTCGTTCGGCCAGAACGCGATCGTGCAGTTTTGCTACGTGGCCGTTTTCGGGGCTTTGGCCTATAGCCGATTCGTGACCAGGGACATCCTGTCCTGACCGACTCCCGTCACTGCTATGAATCTTAACGAGACAAGGCCGGATCCAGGGGATCCGGCCTTGTGAACTGTCTCAACCAGTCCTCGTTGATTTCTTGAAAGAAATCTCCGTGTCCGAGATGGGAATTGAACCCACACGCCCTTAACGGGCACTGGCACCTCAAGCCAGCGCGTCTACCAATTCCGCCACCCGGACTGGGTGAAACGGCCTCCGGATGAACCGGCTGCCGAGGTAATAACTTAGCACGGTTTAGAACGCCCGTTGTGTCACTGCACCCGTTGGCGACGGGTAGCGTGTGGTTATGGCTTCCTCCCCGAACACGATTCCGGCCGCAAGTTCCGCTGATTCAGCGGGTGCGTCACCCGGAACGGCCGCGGCGAAACTCGATCTGACCGCCGAAATCGCGCGCGATCTCATCCGTTTCGACACCACTAATTATGGTGAGGGTCGTTCAAACGGTGAAACGGATGCCGCCGAGTACGTTGCCCAGAAGCTGCGAGCCCTGGGCCTCGTGCCCGAACTGTTCGATTCCGAACCCGGCCGCACCAGTGTGGTGGCGCGGGTGCAGGGTCGCGATACGTCCCGCCCGGCCCTGGTCGTGCATGGGCACCTCGACGTGGTGCCGGCCGACCCGGCGAACTGGAGTGTCGACCCCTTCGCCGGCGTCATCAAGGACGGCTTGCTCTGGGGGCGCGGTGCGGTCGATATGAAGAATATGGACGCCATGATTCTGGCCTCCCTGCAGGACGTGATCGGCTCCGGCGGTGCGCCGGAGCGCGACTTGGTCATCGCCTTCTTCGCCGACGAAGAGGCCGGCGGTGTGCTCGGTTCCCATTTTCTGGTGAACGAACACCCGCACCTGTTCGACGGTGCGACCGAGGCGATCAGCGAGGTCGGCGGGTACTCCATCACCCTCGGCGGCCAACGCGCCTACCTGCTGCAAACCGGCGAGAAAGCCCTCATCTGGGTCAAACTGGTGGCCCGCGGCGAGGCCGGGCACGGCTCTCGTATGCATCCGAACAACGCGATCACCCGGCTCGCCGAGGCCGTGGCAAAACTGGGGCGTCACGAGTGGCCGATTCGGCTTACCGACACAACCGAACAGCTGCTCGGCGAGATCGCACGCATTCTCGACGTGGATCCGCAGCGGGTCGGCCCCGACGAGCTCGCCCTGGCGACCGGCACCGCCTCCGGCTTCATCCAGGCCAGCCTGCGCACGACCGCCAACCCGACCGGCCTCACCGCCGGATATAAGCACAATGTGATCCCGGATGCGGCCGAGGCGCTGATCGACATCCGCTCGCTGCCGGGGGAGGAAGACCTCGTGCTCGCTCAGATTCAGGACATCGTCGGTGCGGACATCGAAATCGTGACGATGCACCGCGATATCGGCCTGGAGACCGAGTTCAGCGGTCCGCTGATCGACGCCGTAGTGAGCACCCTGGAGCGCCACGATCCCGGAGCGCCGGTGCTGCCGTACCTGCTGTCCGCCGGAACGGACAATAAGGCACTGAGCACGCTTGGCATTAAGGGCTACGGGTTTGCCCCGCTGCGGCTGCCGGCCTACCTCGATTTTCCGGCCATGTTCCACGGCGTGGATGAACGAGTGCCCCTCGACGCATTAGTGTTTGGCAGGCGGGTTTTGACCGACCTGCTCTCCAGCTACTAGCAAGCCCTGGATCCGACACGGAGCGGGCATCCCTTGAATAATCTGAGAAAGCGAAGCGTGTGGACTTTCTGAATGCGATCATCCTGGGTCTGGTCCAGGGCCTGACCGAGTTCCTCCCGGTATCCTCGAGCGCGCACATCGCCATCGTCGGCCAGTTTCTGGGCACCGGCGAAGATCCGGGGGCACGCTTCACCGCCATCACCCAGATCGGCACCGAGGCGGCCGTGGTGATCTTTTTCTGGCGCGACATCGTGCGCATTATCGGCCAATGGGCCAGATCGCTCGGGGGCAGCGTTCCCCGCACAGATCCGGATGCCCGCATGGGCTGGCTCATCATTCTCGGCTCGCTGCCGATCATCATCCTCGGACTGCTGTTCCAGGACCAGATCGAGACCGTGCTGCGGTCGCTGTGGATCACCGCGACCATGCTCATCGTCTTCGGCATTCTGCTCGGAATCGCCGATCATGTCGGAGCCAAACGGCGCAGGCTGCAGGACATCACGGTCGGTCACGGCGTCATCTTCGGATTCGCCCAGGCCCTCGCCCTCATCCCTGGGGTGTCGCGCTCCGGCGGAACCATCACGGCCGGACTGTTTCTCGGCTATGAGCGCGCTGCCGCCGCCCGTTATGCCTTCCTACTGGCCATTCCGGCGGTGCTCGGCAGCGGCTTCTTCCAGATCTATAAGTCCATTGCCGAGCCGTGTCTGGCTGGCGCAGCCAACTGCACGCCCGAAATCTTCGGCCCGCTGGAAACGCTCGTGGCCACCGTCATCGCCTTCTTCGTGGCCCTCGCCGTGATCGCGTTCTTCATGAACTACATCTCCAAGCGCAGCTTCCTGCCGTTCGTGATCTACCGCATCGTGCTCGGCATCGTGCTGTTCGTGCTCCTCGGCACGAACGTCATCTCCGCGTAGCCCGCTCGCAAGGCGACCGCCCTTTGAAAGCTAGGCTGGTTGTATGCGTGCATGGGAACGACCCGAAATTGTCTCTGTCCCCGGGGAATCCAGTGCTCCCTGGCTCCACGACACCAAAACGGACAGCCTGGTGCTGGCACAGCCACGCGATGCGGCCCGTCTGTACGTCTGCGGCATCACGCCCTACGACGCGACGCACATTGGTCACGCCAACACCTACCTGGCCTTCGATACCCTGCAGCGGGTTTGGATCGACGCCGGCTTCCGGGTGCACTATGCCCAGAATGTGACGGATGTCGATGACCCGCTCCTGGAGCGGGCGACGGCCACCGGCGTGGACTGGCGCGAACTCGCCGCATCTCAGGTGGAGCTGTTCCGCACCGATATGCAAGCGCTCAGCATCATTCCACCGAACGATTTCGTCGCCGTGACCGAGGTCATTGACGAGATCGCTGAGGCGGTCGCCGCGCTTCGCGATGCCGGGCTGGCCTACCCCGTGCCGACCGACGATGCCGTGGCCGGTGCTGACGGGCAGATCGCCGCCGATCTTTACTTCGATATCGCAGCAGCGCAAGCGAACACGGGCTGGACGCTCGGCGAGGAGAGCAACCTCGACCTCGTGAGCATGCTCCGACTGTTCGCTGAGCGCGGGGGAGACCCTGACCGATTGGGCAAGCGCGACCGTCTCGATCCGCTGCTCTGGCGGGCCGCCAGGGCCGGAGAACCTGCCTGGGAATCCCTCGTCGGTGCGGGGCGACCCGGCTGGCACATCGAGTGCTCGGTCATCGCCCTGAAGGAGCTCGGCACCGACTTCACCGTGCAGGGCGGCGGATCCGACCTGATCTTCCCGCACCACGACATGAGCGCCGGACACGCGGAAGGGCTGTCTGGGCATCCGCTCGCCGGCGTCTACAGCCACACCGGCATGGTCGCCTACCGGGGGGAGAAGATGAGCAAGTCGGTCGGAAACCTCGTGCTGGTGTCGCGCCTGCGGGCCAGGGGCATCGATCCTCGGGCCATTCGTCTTGCCCTGCTCGACCGTCACTATCGCACCGACTGGGAGTGGACGTCCTCTCTGCTCGACGAAGGGGTGGAGCGTTTGGCCCGCTGGTCGGCGGCCTTCGGTGCCGGCGCCACGTTCGGCGCCGGTGCGTCCGGTTCAGCGACAGCAATCGTGCAGTCGCTTCGTTTGGCTCTCCGACACGATCTGGACACGCCGGAGGCGCTGCGCATACTCGACCACGCTGCAGCCGACACCGTTGACGCCCCTGAACTCGTCCATCGCGCCGTCCATGCCCTGCTCGGCGTGGAGCTCTAGAACCTACTGCCGCGGGCCCTCTGGCCGGCTGCCCGGCCCGTCGGGTCGACCGTCAGCGCGTCCATCACGTCCGTCAGTGCCGCGTTTTCGCAGGTATTTCTCGAACTCCTGCGCGATGGCTTCGCCGCTCGCTTCGGGGGAGTCGACGGTATCGCGGGCCTGCTCGAGCTGGGCGATGTAGGCGGCCATCTCTTCATCCTCACCGGCCAGCACATCGATCCCGGTTTCCCATTCGGCCGCCTCGGTGACGAGCGCACCACGGGGGATCACGACGTCGATCACTTCTTCCAGCTTGTCGATCAGGGCCAGCATCGCCTTGGGGGACGGCGCATTGTGCACGTAGTGGGGAACGGATGCCCAAATCGACAGCGTCGGAATGCCCGCCGTCTCGGCGGCGTCCGACAGCACGCTGAGAATGCCGACGGGTCCCTCGTAGTTGCTTCGTTCGATCTGCAATTCGCCGCGTACCTTCGAGTTGTCGCTCGACACGAAGATGGAAATGGGTCGGGTGTGCGGAACGTCGGCGAGCATCGCTCCCAGAAACACCACACCGCTGACATCGGCGGCGAGGGCAGCGTCGAGAATCTCCGCCGCAAAACTCTTCCAACTTCGTGACGGTTCGGTACCGATGAGCAGGTAGATGTTGCCGGCATTCGTACCACTGACCCGCAACTCGGCGTCCTCGGCCAGCGGAACGCTTACCGGGCCGGCGGCCGTCGGTCCGTACATGATCGCGCTCGGCCATCCGATGGCACGCACGCCGTCTTCATTGGTCGACACGGTCGGTCGGTTGAACTGGTAGTCAAAGTACAGTTCCGGATCGACCTCGGTAATGACCTCGACGTCGAGGAGGTCCTTGAGTGCACGTACTGCCCCGGTCGCAGCTTCGCCGGCATCATTCCAGCCCTCGAAAGCAACGACGAGAAGCCGCCCGCCCAGAAACCCAATACCGTCAGTCACCGTGTATGTCCTCAATTCTTTCGGCCTCCCGGTGGAGCGCCTCAGTCAAGGATAGGCGGTGGCCCTAGACTTGAATCCCGTGAATGTTTCTCCTGTGCCGCCCTCCGCGCCCGTTTCCCTTCCCGCCGCCGTCCTCTGGGACATGGACGGGACCATCGTCGACACCGAACCGTACTGGATGCGTGCGGAAACGGAGCTGGTCGCTGAATTCGGCGGCGTCTGGACGCATGATGATGGCATGCTGCTGGTCGGCTCCGGACTGTGGAACTCTGCGGCGATTCTGCAGTCCCGCGGGGTGGATCTCACGCCAGACGCCATTGTCGCTCGCCTCACTGACCGGGTGCAGCAGCAGCTGGCCGAGCATGGTATTCCTTGGCGCCCCGGTTCTCGTGAACTCCTGCAGGAGTTGAAGGCGGCGGCAGTGCCGACTGCGCTCGTCACTATGTCGGTCGAGCGCCTGGCTCGGCAGATCATCGACCTGATCGATTTTCCCGCGTTCGACCTGGTTATCGCCGGCGATATGGTCGCCAACAGCAAGCCGCACCCTGACCCCTACCTCGTGGCCGCCGAACGGCTCGGCGTCGATCCGCGCCGGTGCATCGCCATTGAGGATTCCGTTCCCGGCGTCGCCTCGGCGGTGGCCGCCGGTACCATCACCATCGCTGTGCCCCACCAGATCGACCTGCCGGAAAGCGACGACTACACCCGCTGGTCGACGCTGGTCGGTCGCACGATTGATGATCTGGCAGCGCTCTATCGTTTCTCCACCGCTGAACTTTCCGAACCCGTTCATCTTCTCGCCCCCACCCGGGCTGCCCAACACGAAAGCGCACCACTCGCATGAGCAACAACCAGGTAATCCAAAACAGTGGACTCTTTCGCGTCGGCGACCGCGTGCAACTCACCGGACCGAAGGGGCGAATGAACACCATTTCGCTCCAGGCTGGCCTGACCTTTCACACGCATCGCGGAATTCTCGCGCACGACGACATCATCGGGCAGCCCGACGGATCGGTCGTCACCAACAACGTCGGGGTCGAGCATCTTGCGCTGCGCCCCCTGCTGGTGGACTTCGTGATGAGCATGCCGCGCGGCGCGGCCATCATCTATCCCAAGGATGCTGCACAGATTTTGGCCCAGGCCGATATCTTTCCCGGTGCCACTGTCGTTGAAGCCGGGGTCGGTTCGGGAGCGCTCTCGCTCTGGCTGCTGCGGGCGATCGGTCCGGCCGGTCGGCTCGCTTCCTTCGAACGGCGGGAAGAATTCGCCGACGTCGCCCGGGACAATATCGCCACGTTCCTCGGCAACGATCCGGAGAACTGGACCATCACGCTCGGTGACCTCGCCGAAACCCTGCCGGAGACCCTGCCGGCGCAGAGCGTTGACCGGGTCGTCCTGGACATGCTGGCACCGTGGGAGTGCCTTGGCTCGGTTTCCGACGCCCTCAAGCCCGGCGGGGTCCTGCTCTGCTATGTTGCCACGGTGACGCAGCTATCTCGCGTGGCCGAGGCCATTCGTGGTACCGGGTTGTACACCAACCCGGACTCCAGCGAGACCATGATTCGTGGCTGGCACGTCGAGGGACTCGCCGTTCGCCCAGACCATCGCATGATCGGGCACACCGGCTTTCTCATCACCGCCAGACGGCTCGCTCCCGACACGATTCTGCCCGAACTGAAACGGCGACCGTCGAAGACCGACTTCAGTGACGCCGACGTCGAGGCGTGGACGCCCGGGGCGCTCGGTGAGCGCAATGTCAGTGCCAAGGTCATGCGCAAACGCGTGCGGATCGCCGGGACCAGCGCAGACCTCTCCAAAGCTCGAGACCTCGACGCCGGTTAGGATAGGGCTCGGCCCGTTTCGGTTGTAGTACGCGCGAGGCCTCGGCCGCGCCACCCGGTCACAGATCGACCCCGCAGCATCCAGCGCAGCGCCCAGTGCTGCAGCAACCCCGTATCGAAAGAAGGACTTGTGCGCAAAGCATCCGCGCTGATCGCCACCGCCGGACTCGTGATGGCGGCATTGACCGCCTGTGCCAGCCCCGGCACGGCCCAGGCCTCCTGTGACGCACCGGTCTCCGCGGGTGCCGCCTCCGAGCTGGTGAAAGTTTCCGGCGACTTTGGTTCGGCACCGGAGGTCACTTTTCCGACGCCCCTCAAGTCAGCGTCCACCCAGCGCACCGAGGTGATTGCGGGTTCGGGGGACAACATCGTTCCCGGACAGAAGATCACCGCAGAGTTCAACCTCTACAACGGTACGACCGGTGCTGCGATCCAGCAGAGTGCTTTCGACGGCTCAACGGCCGTCCCGATCATCCTCAACGAGAGCACCCTTCCTGGATTCGTCGACGGTCTGCTCTGCGCCCAGGTCGGGGCACGTGTCGCGATCGTCATCGCACCCGAGGACGCCTTCGGACCAGCCGGCGGCAACGAACAGTTCCAGGTCGCGGCGACGGACTCCCTCGTGCTCGTGGTCGACATCGTGAAGGCCTTCCTGCCTCGCGCCGACGGTGCAGACCAGCTGGTCGCCAACGGTCTTCCCGCGGTCGTTCTGGACGCCGACGGTACGCCCGGCATCGTGGTGCCGTCCGGCGATGCGCCCACTGAACTTGAAATCGGGGTCCTCAAGAAGGGCACCGGGGCCAAGGTCCTGGAAGATTCGACGGTCACCTTGAACTACACCGGAGTGCTCTGGAAAGAGAAGACGGTCTTTGATTCCAGCTGGGCGAACGGCAGCCCGGTCGAGTTCGTTCCCACTGAGCTCATCCCCGGCATGGCAGCGGCTCTCACCGGGCAAACCGTCGGGTCGCAGATCGTCGCCGTCATTCCGCCCACACAGGCCTACGGTAAGACCGCGTCGGGCGCAGTTCCGGCCGATTCCACGCTCATCTTCGTCTTCGACATCCTCGGCATCAACTAAACGGCGGGAGTGACCTCGTGCCTTCCCTGGTCGACCCAGACGAACGCGGCGACGCGCCCAAACCGCGCCCGGTCACCGCTCCGGAACGTCTGTTCAGCTTGGTCCTGGCGCTCGTAGCGACGGACACCGGGCTGACCAAGGCGGATATCCTCGCCAACGTTCAGGGCTATCGGCAGCGATTCCTGATCGCTGGACCCAATGGCAGTTTGGAGCGCCAATTTGAGCGCGACAAGGACGACATTCGGGAACTGGGCATTCCTCTCGAGACGGTCGAGACGCCGGACGATCCGGGCAGCAACCATCACTTGCGCTATCGCATACCGAAAGGGCTGTACGACCTCCCGGCCGATGTGACCTTCACTCCCGACGAAGTGTCGCTGCTCAAACTCGCCGGCACGGTCTGGCGTGAAGGATCGCTGTCCGGTGAATCCCGTCGCGCCCTGATTAAGTTGAATTCGCTCGGCGTCGACTCGAGCGAACCTGTGCTCGGCTACGCACCGTTGCTGCGCACGCGGGACCATAGCTTTGACCCGCTCAGCAAAGCGCTGGATCGCACCGAGGTAGTGGCCTTTCTCTACCTCAAACCGGGCAAGAGGAAACCGCTTCGTCGCGTGGTCGTCCCCCGGGCGCTCGTGCAGCATGAGGGGCGCTGGCACCTCTACGCGACCGATGAAGTCGCTCATGCTCCGCGCACCTTCCTCCTTTCGCGCATCGTGGGAGCGGTCAAGGTCGTACCGGCGGCGTTCCCGTCCCCGGTCACCGATGCTGCCAACGACGTGTCCGCGGGCACTGCCGCCGACAGTGCTCGCGCCCTGGCCGAATTGGAAGAACTGTGGGCGAGCAACGTCGCGCACGTCCTGGTGCAGCCGGGCACCGACGCGGCAGTGCGCCTCGGCGCGCGTCAGTCGGGAATCCCGGCAACTGACCCGGCGTCCAGCCCGGAGCGCGTCGTGCATTTCACCGACCTGCACGTTCTAGCCGACGAATTGGCCGCCTTCGGGCCGGAAGTATTCGTCGTTGGTCCTCCCGCACTCCGCACGGCCGTGACCAGCCGATTGCTCGCTGTTCGCGATGCTCATTCGCCCGACCTGCCGGTCGGGGCAGCCGGAGCGGCGCCGCGCCGCCGCCTGACGCAATCCAAAACGCAACCGGCCACGACGGCCGCGCAGTCGCGAATCGCCAGCGACCAGCTCACTCTCCTGCTCTCGCTGGTTCCCTACCTGATCGAGCAGGGTCGGGTGACCGTCACGGAGGTCGCCGAGCATTTCGACCTGCCCCCTGAGCGTGTGCGCTCCCTGGTCAGTCTCATCGCCTTATCCGGAATTCCCGGAGAAACCCGTCAGTATTTGCACGGCGATCTCTTCGACATCCTCTGGGATGAATTCGAGCTGAACGACCGCATCGTCCTCACCCATCAGGTCGCCATCGACGATTCGCCCAGGTTCTCGGCCCGGGAGGCTGCAGCGCTCATCGCCGGCCTGCAATATCTCTCGGCCCTACCCGACAACGCTGATACGGATGCGATTGCATCGCTGATGGCCAAATTGACCCGCGGGGCGTCTGCTCCGCCGACCCAACTCGCCGTCGCGCGGCGCGATGGCGGGGCGACACGTGCGCTCCTCCAGGCAGCTCTCACGTCGGGGATGCAGGTAGAGTTTGACTACCTAAACGCCCGCGGTGCTCAGGAACACCGTCTCGTCGATCCGCTGCGCATCGAATCTGTTGACAACGACTGGTACCTGCGCGGCTGGTGCCATCTCCGCGAAGCGGTACGCACCTTCCGTCTCGATCGCATCAGCGACCCGCGCACGACCAGCAGAGCACGCAGCATGCACGCCGCGGATATTCTGTTGCCCGATACCCTGTTCCAAGCCTCCAGCGGCGACCTGGACGTGCGACTCGAACTCGAAACCGCGGCGTTGCCGTTGCTCGCCGACTATCGCCCCGAACGGTCGGTTCCGGTCGGTACGGGGGGTCATACGCGCACCACCCTGCGGGTCGCCCACTCCCACGCCCTCAAACGACTGGTCGCGGGATTGGCCGGGATCGTCACTGTTCTCGAACCGGCCGAATCACGCCGCGTCGTCGCCGAGTGGGCGGCGGCCGGCGTCGCGCAGTACACCGATGCCCCAGCCAGCGAGGAGTAGCGGATGCCCTGGTGGTCCTGGCTGCTCATCTGGAGCGCGCTGACGCTGGGTCTCCTCGCCCTTCTGGTGTGGTCCGGTGTGCGGCTCTACCGAAAATCCCTCGGTGCGCTGCGTGGCTTCGAAGCCCTGGGCGATCAGATCGCCGCACTGAACGTGGACGTCAGCCCGAGGCCGGAGCAGTTCAGACCGGCCGTCTTCACGGATCTCGCGGCGCTGCGCCACGAGGTCGAGCAGCGCGAAGCGGAACGCGTCCATCGGCGGCAGGTGCGTCGCGACGGCCGGATCGTGCGGGGTAAACTGATGCGAAACGCCCGCTACGTTACCCGCTAAGACAAGAGGACACACCCTCATGCTGCAAAACCTGACCGGATGGCATTTCCTGATCATCCTCGTTGTCGTACTGCTTCTCTTCGGTGCGCCCAAACTTCCCGGACTCGCCCGCAGCCTCGGCCAGTCGATGAAGATTTTCAAAAGCGAAATCAAGAGCGACAGCGTCGACCCCGATCCCAACGCACCGACCCAGTCGGGCGATGACACCGCGAAGTCCGCGGGTCCGACCGACCCGGCCGCGAAGCCCTAGCTACCGTGGCGGTACGCACGCGTCGGCGTACGCCCGTTGAAGGCAAAATGTCGCTCGGCCAGCATCTGGTCGAGTTGCGTAAGCGACTCTACCTAGCCGCCGCTGGCCTACTGATCGGTGCGATTGCCGGATGGTTCCTCTCGGATTTCGTCTGGGACCAGCTGCGCGAACCGATCTACGCCATCATCAACGCCCAACATCGCAACGCTCAGATCAACTACCCCGACATCACGAGCGCCTTCGACCTCAAGCTGAAGATTTCTCTGTACGTCGGCCTGATCGTGTCCAGCCCCGTCTGGCTGTACCAGGTGTTCGCGTTCCTCGTACCAGGCCTGACGCGCACGGAGAAGAAGTACACCTTCGGTTTTCTGTTCACCGCCATCCCGTTGTTCCTGGCGGGATGCGCGGCCGGCTGGGTCGTGCTGCCGCACGTGGTCGAACTCATGACGAGTTTCGCCCCGACCGAGGACTCTGCATTCATCAACGCCCAAGGGTACTTCGACTTCGTGCTCAAGCTCGTCGTTGCCATCGGGATCGCCTTCGTCCTGCCGGTGTTCATTGTGCTTTTGAACTTTGCCGGTGTCATCAGTGCTGCATCCATCATCAAATCCTGGCGGATCGCCATTCTGGTCATCGTGCTGTTCACCGCGATCGCCACCCCCGCGGCCGATGTCGTGTCGATGTTCCTGCTGGCGATCCCCATGGTCATGTTGTACTTTGCCGCCTACGGGATCGCGTGGCTGCACGATCGACGCGCGGCCAGAAAAGTGCTCGCGTTCGAAAAGGAACTTGGACTCCGGGCACCCTAGGAGCCCGCTGTCGTAACTGATAAGGATCACGTGACGCACACGCAATCGCCGGCCGAACGCTACTCGGCCGCTCGCACCCGGGCCAGCCAGCCAAAACTGCAGGCCTTCGAAAGCGGTCTCAAGTTCGACCTCGACCCGTTTCAACGCGAGGCCTGCGCTTGTCTGGACGCGGGCAATAGCGTGCTCGTCGCGGCACCGACCGGTGCCGGCAAGACGATCGTGGCCGAATTCGCGATCTACCTCGCGATGCAGCAGTCTCGCGCAAAGGTGTTCTATACCGCGCCGATGAAGGCGCTCAGCAATCAGAAATTTCAGGAGTTTGTCGCCGAGTACGGTGCGGATCAGGTCGGATTACTCACCGGCGACAGCAACGTCAACCCCGGTGCGCGCATCGTGGTCATGACGACCGAGGTGCTGCGCAATATGCTCTACGCCGACTCCGACCTGCTGGCCGACCTCGCGTTCGTCGTTATGGACGAAGTGCACTACCTCGCCGACCGCTTTCGCGGCGCTGTCTGGGAAGAAGTAATCATCCACCTTCCGCAACCGGTGCGGATGGTCTCGCTGAGCGCCACCGTGTCAAACGCGGAAGAATTCGGAGACTGGTTGCAGGCGGTCCGCGGCGAAACCGACGTTATTGTCTCCGAGGAGCGCCCAGTACCCCTGGAACAACACGTTCTGGTCAAGAACAACATGCTCGATCTCTTCGATTCCACCGGTTTGATCGGCACTCATCGGGTGAATCCCGAACTCGTTCGGCTGTCCCACGCCGGCGGGCGTTCGGCCGGCGGGCGCGGCCGTGGCTCCGGCCGGCAGGGCGGTTCCTCCGGAGGGTATCGCGGTCATGACAACCACCGCCCGCAGTTCGATGCCGGCCGGATGGATCGCGGCGACATCGTGCGCATGCTCGACAGTAAACATCTGCTGCCGGCCATCTTCTTCATCTTCAGTCGGGTCGGTTGCGACCAGGCGGTGCGTCAGGTGCTCCGCTCCGGTGTGCGCCTGACGCAGGAACACGAACGCGACGAAATCCGCCAGATTGTCGACGACCGATGCCGCACCCTGCTCGACGAAGACCTCGGTGTGCTCGGCTACTTTGAGTGGCTCGACGGGCTCGAACGCGGAGTAGCCGCTCACCATGCGGGCCTGCTGCCCGCGTTCAAGGAGGTGGTTGAGGAGCTGTTTCAGAAGAAGTTGGTCAAGGCCGTCTTCGCGACCGAAACCCTTGCCCTCGGCATCAATATGCCGGCGCGCACCGTGGTCCTCGACAAGCTCGAGAAGTTTAACGGTGAAGCGCGGGTGCCGATCACGCCGGGGGAGTACACCCAGCTGACCGGGCGGGCCGGCCGTCGCGGCATCGACACGCTCGGTCACTCCGTCATCCAGTGGGCCCAGGGCCTGGACCCGCAGGCTGTCGCGTCGCTGGCCTCCCGTCGTACCTATCCGCTGAATTCGAGTTTCAAGCCGACCTACAACATGGCCGTCAACCTGATCGATCAGTTCGGCGTCGCCCGTACCCGAGGTATCCTCGAATCCTCCTTCGCCCAGTTCCAGGCCGATCGGGCTGTCGTCGACCTCGCGCGCTCCGTGCGTCAGCAGGACGAGTCCCTGGCCGGGTTCAAGACCAGCATGACCTGCCACCTCGGCAATTTCGAGGAGTACTCATCCATTCGACGACGGCTGACCGAGGTCGAGCGTGAAGGTACCAAGGCCGACAACTCACTCCGTGGGGAGCGCGACAAGCGGCAGCGTGAGGTGGCCAGCCTGCGCAAGCAGATGCGCGCCCACGGCTGTCACCACTGCCCCGACCGCGAGGCGCACTCCCGCTGGGCTGAGCGCTGGTTCAAGCTCAAGCGGCAAACGGATGCCCTCAACCAGCAGATCTCCCAGCGCACCGGCGCCATCGCGCGGGTTTTCGACCGGGTGACTGACGTTCTGCTCGGTTACGGCTACCTCGAATCCGACGCGCGCGGAACGATCGCGTTGAGCGAAAGCGGACGCATCCTGCGCCGCATTTACGCCGATCGGGACCTGCTCGTCGCCGAATCCCTGCGCCGCGGCCTGTGGAAGGACCTGGATGCCGCCAGTTTGGCCGCCATGGCCTGCGCTCTGGTGTTCGAGCCTCGCCGCGAGGAGGGGCTGATCGATGCCCGCTACCTGCCCAAGGGGCCGTTCCGACCGGCACTGGACGAGACGCAAGACCTGTGGAGCAGCATCGACGACCTCGAACGCAACAACAAACTGCCCGGCAGCAATCCGCTGGCGGTTGGCCTTAGCCTGGCCATGTGGAAATGGGCCCGCGGCGCGTCGCTCGCCGATGTGCTCTACGAAGCCGAAATGGCCGCGGGAGATTTCGTGCGCTGGACCAAACAGACCATCGACCTCCTCGACCAGCTCGTGCAGGTTGACCAGCGCAGTATCGCCGGTAACGGTCGCGTTGGGCCGACCGCGCGCGAGGCCATGGACTCGATCCGTCGCGGCATCGTCGCGTACTCCTCGGTGGCCTGAACCAGCCATGGGGGGGAACGAGAGTGCGTTCAGCCTGCCACTGTGGGCATCCGTTCTGGTGGCGGCCGGTGCCGGCGCCATCCTCGACGCCGGATTTCCGGACCGGGACTGGTGGTTTCTCGCCCCGCTCGGCGTGGCGCTCATGCTCGTGGCGCTGCTCGGTCGAAGCCTCGGTACCGGGTTGCTGGTCGGGCTGGTCGCCGGGCTGTCCTTCTGGCTGATCCACATCTACTGGATCACTCTGTATCTCGGACTCGTGCCGTGGTTCGCGCTCGGTGGCTTGCAAAGCCTGTTCTTCGGCCTCGGCCTCGGCCTCACCGCGCTCGTTCTGCGGCACGGGCCGCGCCTCTGGCCGAGCGTCTGGGGTCGCGTCGGACTGGTTCCGGTCATCGTGGCCGGGCTCTGGACGGCCAGGGAAGCGATCAGCGCGGTCTGGCCCTACGGCGGATTCGCCTGGGGCCGAGTCGCGCTCTCCCAATCGGAGAGTCCGTTCGGCTCGCTCGTCGCCTGGGTGGGACTGTCCGGCCTGAGTTTCATCCTGGTCTGGCTAAGTGCCCTCGCCGTGCAACTATTGCGGGAGCCTGACCTGGCCCACACCCTGCGGGCAGCCGTGGCGGTCGGTGCGGTCGCCCTCGTGCTCGCCATCCCCGCGTGGCCGACGCTGCCCAGCGGCACGACCCGGCTGGCCGCGGTGCAGGGCAACGCCGACGCCGGGCTGTTTGCGGAGTATTCACCCGGTCAGATTCTGCAGGACCACACTTCGGCCACCCTGCCGTTGATCGGCGAGAGCGTGGATTTTGTGGTTTGGCCGGAGAACGCCAGCGACATCGACCCGACCCGCTCGGCGGCGGCGGCGCAGGTACTCGACTACATCAGCACCGAAATGGATGCTCCGCTCATCACGGGCACGATCACCCAGCCCGAAGACACCTATTTCAACAGTTCTCTGCTCTGGGAGGCCGGACGCGGGGCCGTCGACGTATATGACAAGGTGCATCCGGTGCCGTTTGCCGAATATATGCCGGATCGAGCATTCTGGCGCCCGTTCGCGCCGGAGCTGATTGATCTGATCGCACGCGACTACGGTATCGGTACCCGCGACAATGTCTTCAACATCGACGGTGTGCTGGCCGGCATCGCAATCTGCTTCGACATCGCCGATGACCAGCTCGTGCAGGAGATGATCGACAGCGGGGCGCAGCTGATTCTGGCCCAGACCAACAATGCCGACTTCGGACACACCGATGAAAGCGTGCAGCAGCTCGCCATCGCCCGGCTGCGTGCGATCCAAACCGGTCGCACCGTTGTGAACATCTCCACGGTCGGGTCGAGCGCCATCATCACACCCAACGGTGACACCCTCGACAGCCTGCCCACGTTCACTGCGGGCGCCATGGTGCAGACGGTGCCGCTCAGCGACACCATCACGCCGGCGATGGTGGCCGGTCGGGCAACTGAGTGGTTGCTGTCGGGTCTGGGCCTGGCCGGTCTGGCGCTCTGCCTGGGCGCGGCCCGGCGACACCGCCGGTAAAATCCGCGTTAACCAACGACGACCCCGCCACCACGGGTGCGAGTACGGGGGTACAAACACACTGGTGCGGGGTCGAGCGGGGATTTTGAGCGGTTAGGCACCGATCTTCTGCTGGCCACCACGGCGCAGACGCAACACCGAGAGGCGCTCTTCGAGCAGCTCCTCGAGTTCGTCCCTAGTGCGACGCTCCAGCAACATATCCCAGTGGGTCCGAGGAATTTTCTCGTCGGAGTGGTCAACGATTACGGGCATGGAGTCGACGAGCCGAGTCGCCGTCCGTGCGCAGTACTTGCATTCCCATTCGTCCGGAGCCTCGGCTTCGGCCGAGAAAATCATTACCGTCTCGCGCCCGCATGTTTCACACCGGTAGGTGTGGCCCACTCGGGGGGAGAAGGTGACGCCTTCTTCGCTCTGCAGGCTTTGTGCGCCCAATCTCATGCCACGCAAACTGCGGTCAGCCATAGTGTGGTCTCCTCTCGCTCGTAATCACAGATCGATCACGATGCCTTCACAGTTCTAAACCATCAAGCTGGACGTTAACCTTCCCGCTCCCCCCGTTCTGGAAGGTAACTCTCAGGTTCGGCGAGTAATGGCGGCAACGGCCAGATCTGCACGGTCCGTGACGAGGCCGTCAACTCCGCTGTCGAGGAGTCGAATCATGTCGATCGGATCGTTCACGGTCCACACATGCACCTCGACATCGACCCGATGCATCATCTCGATAAATCGGGGAGTGACAATGCGCACCGGTCCGAGCCGTTCGGGCACCTGCACAGCGACGCACCCCTGCAGGGTGCGTCGAACCAGGGCGGTCAGCCCCAGATTCGTCGCGGCGACGGCCTGGGCCACGAGTGACGATGACGCCGACGACACCACGCCGGGGAGAAGGCTGAGAGCGTGCCGCCGCCGTGGTTCGGTGAACGAGGTCACGAGCACTCGCTCAGAGGCCCGCTGATCGAGAATCGCCCGCGCGGTCGGCTCCGCCGCAGCATCACTTTTCATATCAATGTTGAACAGGGCGTCCGGAAAAGCTTCCAGAGCATCGCTGAGCGACGTGAACCCCTGGCCCTCGCCCAGACTGATGCGTTTGAGCTCGACCATGGTCAGCTGATCAATGCGCACATCCCGACCCAGCCGCGTGAGGTCGGGGTCGTGGCTGAGCACCGCGACACCGTCGAGTGACACCTGCACGTCGGTCTCGAGGTGCGTGGCCCCGGTCGCGAGCGCCTTCACGAAGGCTAGCAGCGTGTTTTCCGGGGCGGCCTGGGTCAGGCCCCGATGGGCGAACACCCGGGGCGGCGTCCCGCTGAGAAACACCGACTGGGCATTTCCGGCCACCGGCTAGCCCTGCGGCGAAACCGGGGGAGCGGATGCTGCCGGTGCCGCCGCGCCGGAAGCATCCGCCGGGTTCGCACCAGCAGTCTGGGCACCGTTTTGTTGTGCGCCGTTTTGTGGGGGACCGCTGTGTTGAGCACCGCCTTGTTGAGCACCGCCTTGTTGAGCACCGAACGCGCTGCCGATTCCCTTCATCGCCTCGGTGAGTTCACTCGGAACGATCCAGAGCTTGTTGGCGCTTCCCTCGGCGAGCTTAGGCAGGGTCAACAGGTATTGGTACGCCAGCAGCTTGGGGTCGGGGTCGCCATCGTGGATGGCCTTGAATACGGTCGTGATCGCTTCGGCCTCACCCTGGGCGCGCAGGACGGCAGCCTTGGCGTCGCCCTCGGCCTCGAGAATGGCCGCCTGGCGGGCGCCCTCGGCGGTGAGGATCGCGGACTGTTTGGTTCCCTCAGCGGTGAGGATGAGCGCACGGCGGTCACGTTCGGCGCGCATCTGCTTTTCCATCGAGTCCTGAATGGAGTGCGGCGGTTCAATGGCCTTGAGTTCAACTCGGCCGACACGAATGCCCCACTTACCGGTGGCTTCGTCGAGCACGATGCGGAGCTGGCTGTTGATATTGTCCCGGCTGGTGAGGGCCTCTTCGAGGTTCAGGCCACCGACGACGTTACGCAGGGTGGTCGTGGTGAGCTGCTCGACCGCGCCGAGGTAGTTGTTGATCTCATAGGTGGCCGCCCGGGCATCCGTCACCTGAAAATAGACGACGGTATCGATCGAGACGACGAGGTTGTCCTCGGTGATGACCGGTTGCGGAGGAAAGGACACGACTTGCTCGCGAATGTCGAGGAGGGGACGCACCCGGTCGACGAACGGCACGAGCAGGTTCAGACCGGGCAGCAGGGTCTTGTGGTACTTCCCGAGGCGCTCGACCACGCCGGCGTTGCCCTGCGGAATGATGCGAATGGCGCGCAACAAAATGACGATGACGAACACCGCCAAAACGGCGAGCAGGGCGAACACGAAGATCTGTCCGATGAAGGCTGCGGGGTCAAGCATGATTCTGGGTCCTTTCGGCGGAGATGACGACGGCGGTGGAGCCTTCGATGAGGTGCACGGTGATCGCCTGTCCGGGATCAACGGATCCGTTGTCGGTGGTACCGGCCGGTCCGACCAGGCGCGCGGTCCAGGTTTCACCATTGGCCAGTTTGACGAGCCCGCTGGTCTGGGTTACCGTCGCGACGACGCGACCGGTCATGCCGATCAGGGCGTCGATATTACTCAAGGCCGGATCGCCGCCCCTGCGCAGGGCACGCAGCAGGAACGGCCGGATGGTGAGCAGGAGCAGCACCGAAAGGCCGGCGGCGACGACGATTTGCAGCCACCACTCCAGACCGAGCAGATTGGCGGCCAGGCCGCCCAGGCTGCCGATGGAAATCATCAGGAAGGTGAATTCCAGGCTCAGGAGCTCGATCGTTACGGCGACGAGAATGAAGACGAGCCACAGAATCCAGAGATAATCAGTCAGGTCGACCATGGGTGCCACTTTCCCCAATCCATTTCCTCTGAAACTAGCAGGTGCCACCGACAACACGCCGGGGGAGCGACCGGTGCTTCTTGATATGGTCGACAGGCGAGTGTGTGGCAGTCGATGCCCGCCTCATCTAAATTCGACGTGAATGACTAACGTGCATGACTACCGGCGTGCATGAAACTAAAAGGAGCCCCCGTGACCAATCCACTTGCAGCAGGATCACTCGAGGGCAAGCGTGTACTCGTCACCGGCTCCTCCCGCGGTATCGGTGCCGATACTGTCGGGTACTTCGCCGAAGCCGGCGCCAGGGTCGTCATTAACTACCGCAATAAGGAGGCACGCGCGAATAAACTCGCCGACGCCATTCGCGCTGCCGGCGGTACGGCCATCACGGTCGGTGCCGACCTGACCGACCCGGCCTCGGTCGCCGCGATGTTCGAGACCATTCGCACCGAATTCGGCGGCCTCGATATTCTGGTGATGAACGCCTCGGGCGGCATGGAGAGTGGCATGCCCGCCGACTACGCCATGACGTTGAACCACGATGCCCAGGTGAACCTGCTCAACGAAGCGGTCCCGCTGCTCGGCGATGACTCCCGCGTCGTGTACGTCACCAGCCACCAGGCGCACTTCATCAAAACCACGCCGACCATGCCGGAGTATGAGCAGGTGGCTCGCAGCAAGCGTGCCGGTGAGGATGCCCTGCGCGCGGTGATCCCCCAGCTTGAGGAATCCGGCATCGGCTTTGTCGTGGTCTCCGGCGACATGATCGAGGGCACCATCACGGCGACACTGCTCGAGCGGTCCAACCCCGGTGCCCTCAGCGCCCGCAAGGAAGCGGCCGGTCGCTTGTACAACGTCAGCGAGTTCGCGGCGGAGGTCGTAGCCGCTGCGGTTGAGCCGGTTCCGGTCGGCAACACCCGCTACGTGGGCGAAACGATCGGGTTTACGGGCGAATAGCATGACCACGAACACGGCGAATCCGGAATCAGAGATGCAGGTTGCAGACAGCCACGACCTGATCCGTGTGCAGGGCGCTCGGGAAAACAATCTCAAGAACGTCAGCGTGGAGATTCCCAAGCGCCGGTTGACCGTGTTCACGGGCGTGTCCGGCTCGGGCAAGAGCTCACTAGTGTTCGGCACCATTGCTGCCGAGTCGCAACGCATGATCAACGAAACGTACAGCACCTTCGTGCAGGGCTTCATGCCGACCCTGGCCAGGCCAGACGTCGATGTGCTCGATGGGCTGACGACGGCCATTATCGTCGACCAGGAGCGGATGGGGGCCAACGCGCGCTCCACCGTCGGTACCGCCACCGACGCCAACGCCCTGCTGCGCATCCTGTTCAGCCGACTCGGCAACCCGTACCTCGGCTCACCCCAGGCGTATTCGTTCAACGTCGCCTCGATCAGTGGAGCGGGCGCCGTTTCGATCGAACGCGGGGGACAGACCGTCAAGGAACGCCGCAGCTTCAGTATCACCGGGGGCATGTGTTCCCGCTGCGAGGGTCGGGGATCGGTCACCGATATCGACCTCCGCGCGCTCTACGACGACACCAAATCCCTGAACAAGGGCGCACTGACCATCCCCGGCTACAGCATGGACGGCTGGTTTGGCCGCATCTTCAATGGCTGCGGCTTCTTCGACCCCAACAAAGCGATCAAGGACTTCACCAGGAAGGAACTCGCAGACCTCCTCCACAAAGAGCCGACCAAGATCAAGATCGAGGGCATCAACCTCACCTACGAAGGCCTGATTCCCAAGATCCAAAAGTCGATGCTCACCAAGGATGTTGACTCGCTGCAGCCCCACATTCGAGCGTTCGTAGAGCGTGCCGTGACCTTCACCGTTTGCCCCGACTGCAACGGCACCCGATTGAACGAGGGCGCGCGATCGTCGACGATCAACGAAATCAGCATCGCGGATGCCTGTGGGATGCAGATCAGCGACCTCGCCGAGTGGGTTCGTGGCCTGAACGACTCGTCCGTCGCGCCGCTGCTTACCGCGTTGGAGCTCCTGCTGAACTCCTTCGTGCAGATCGGGCTGGGTTACCTGTCACTTGACCGGGCCTCTGGCACGCTCTCCGGCGGTGAGTCGCAGCGTACCAAGATGATCCGTCATCTCGGATCTTCACTCACCGACGTGACCTATGTCTTCGACGAACCGACCATCGGACTGCACCCGCACGACATCCAGCGCATGAACACCCTGCTCGTCCAGCTGCGCGACAAGGGCAACACGGTGTTGGTGGTGGAGCACAAGCCGGAGATGATCGCGATCGCCGACCACGTCATCGACCTCGGGCCGGGTGCTGGTTCGGACGGCGGCGAGGTGGTCTTCGAGGGCTCTCTCGCCGGACTTCGAACCAGCGGCACGTTGACCGGTCGGCATCTGGATGACCGCGCCGCCGTCAAATCGACCGTGCGTGCACCGTCGGGTGTCCTGCCGGTTCGTGGCGCCAGCGCCCATAACCTGCAGAGCGTCGATGTCGACATTCCGCTCGGTGTGCTCACCGTGCTCACCGGTGTGGCCGGGTCCGGTAAGAGTTCGCTGATCTCCGGATCGGTCTCGGGCCGGGACGGTGTGGTGACCGTCGACCAGGGCACGATCAAGGGGTCGCGGCGCAGCAACCCGGCGACGTACACCGGCATGCTCGAGCCGATCCGCAAGGCATTCGCGAAGGCCAACGGCGTGAAGCCGTCGTTGTTCAGCTCCAATTCCGAGGGCGCCTGCCCCAACTGCAACGGCGCCGGCGTCATCTACACCGACCTGGGAATCATGGCGGGTGTCGCCATCCCCTGTGAGGTATGCGAGGGCGAGCGGTTTCAGGCATCCGTCCTGGACTACCACCTCAATGGGCGCGACATCAGTGAGGTGCTGGCGATGTCGGTGACCGAGGCCGAGCAGTTTTTCGGTGCGGGGGAGTCACGCATTCCGGCGGCGCACGCAATTCTCTGCCGGCTCGCCGACGTCGGCCTCGGCTACCTCAGCCTCGGCCAGCCGCTGCCGACACTCTCCGGCGGTGAGCGGCAGCGGCTCAAGCTCGCCACGCAAATGGCCGACAAGGGCGATGTCTACGTTCTGGACGAGCCGACCGCCGGCCTGCACTTTGCCGACGTTGAGAATCTGCTCGGACTGCTGGATCGGCTGGTTGACTCCGGTAAGTCCGTCATCGTGATTGAGCACCACCAGGCGGTCATGGCGCACGCCGACTGGATCATCGACCTGGGCCCCGGCGCCGGGCGCGACGGCGGCCGAATCGTCTTTGAGGGAACGCCCGCCGATCTCGTGGCCGGGCATTCAACGCTGACCGGCGAGCACCTGGCAGCCTACGTCGGCGCCTGATCCGGCGTTACCGGAGTGATGTCCGGCCCGCAGTTCGGCGGGCCGGACACCACTCTCGACCACTCTCGGGCATGTGACTGATAATGCACATTATGTCAAGTCAGACTCGATAGGAGTCATTATTCCAAGCAACCACCATCGACGCATACCGTCCGCGATTACGGAGAGGAATGCGCAGTATGATGCAAGTTCGCATCAGCTGGAGGTCAACGATTTTAGCCTGGCCCCCGTTTGTAGACACGGGTTCAGTGGTGGGCTGAACTTCCGCGGTCTGTGCGGTTTCCTACTATGTAGGGTATCCTTACCTAACCAGCCCCTGCGCACCGTTCGAAAGTATTCTCGTGCTCCACACTATGCCCGCACCACGACTGACCCTCCTTAATGGCTCAGACGACGACGTCGCATTCGTCACCGGTAGTGGAGACCTCAGCTACGCCCAGCTAGCCAGGATGGTCGCCATACGCCGTCTCGAGCTTGGTCGTGTCCGCCGACTCGTGATGCTGGAGGCAGCAAATGCCGTCGAGCCGATCGTTACCTACCTTGCAGCTCTGGAAGGTGGCCACCCGGTGCTTCTGGTCGCACCGGGTAACGATGAAGCATCACGGACTCATCGCGCGTCACTGGCTGAACGGTTCGACCCTGACGTCATTGCCGTCCGCGACGGGGACGGCCCGGCCCTGCGGGAGATGCGGCCTGGATCCACGCACAGCTTCTCCGACGACCTAGCCATGCTGGTGAGCACCTCCGGGTCCACCGGGTCGCCGAAGCTCGTTCGGTTGTCCCGGCAAAACCTGCTGAGCAACGCACAAGCCATTGCGGCGTACCTGCGTCTCACGCCTGCAGACCGGGCAGCAACCACGCTGCCGATGCATTACTGCTACGGCCTCTCGGTCCTGAACAGCCACCTCGTGTCGGGAGCGAGCGTCGTCCTCACCGAGCGATCGGTGGCCGACGCGGCGTTCTGGGACGAGGCCGGGATGCATCGGATCACTTCTTTCGCGGGCGTGCCCTACACCTTCGAGCTTCTCGAGGCGGGCAATTTCACGGATCGGTTGCCAGCGAGCATCCGCTACCTCACCCAAGCCGGCGGCCGCCTCGCCCCAGAAGCGGTGCGCCGCTTCGCACGCCTCGGTGAGCGTCGCGGGTTCGAATTCTTCGTGATGTACGGGCAGACAGAGGCCACTGCGCGGATGGCGTACGTCCCCGCGGAACTCGCCGACCACGCCGCCGGCAGCATCGGCCGCCCCATCCCTGGAGGTCACCTGCGCATCGATGCCGAGGCGGGAGCGGACGTCGGCGAACTCGTCTACGAAGGCCCCAACGTCATGCTCGGCTACGCCGAGACACCGGCCGACTTCGCATTGGGGCGCACGGTCCACGAGCTTCGCACCGGCGATCTCGCCCGGCACCGCGAGGACGGCATGTTCGAGGTCGTCGGACGGCTAAACCGATTCGTGAAGGTGTATGGGCTCCGGGTCGACCTCGATTCCGTCCAACGCCTCCTCGCCGAGGAAGGAATCGAAGCCCGTACGGCAAGCACCGGAGAACGCTTGCTCGTATTCATCCGTGCGGCCCGGTACGTCGTCAGGGCACGAACCCGCACCGCTGTGCTACTCGGAATCCCCACGCACGCTATACACGTCTACACGGTGAGCGAGTTTCCTCGCACAGCCAGCGGCAAGCCCGACCTTGCCTCGCTCGTCCGTTATGCCCAGATGATCGACGCCCAGAAGGCGTCGACAGCAGCGAACCCCGGGCAGGTCGCAACCTCCGACATGATCCGTAACCTTTTCATCGTTCTCCTTGGGCGCCCAGACGCGACCATCGACGACACTTTCGCCGGGCTCGGCGGGGATTCGTTGAGCTACGTCGAGGTGGCCCTGCGGCTGGAGGACCTCCTCGGCGCGTTGCCGCGGGATTGGCCAGCACAATCGGCCCGGAACCTCGCGTCCTCGGCCGACGGCCCTCCCCCACAGGCTGACAGCACGGCCGTGGGCGAAACGGCGAAGCGTGGAGCGGCGACAGTCGGAGCGTGGAAGGTCCGCTTTCCCCGGGTCGAGACTCCCGCCGTTCTCCGCGCACTCGCAATCGTGCTGATCGTCGGCACCCATGCCGACCTGATCACCGTGCAGGGCGGCGCACACCTGCTGCTCGCCGTCGCCGGATACAACCTGGCCAGGTTTCAGCTCGCCGACGTTGCGGGGGCCACGCGCGTTCGCCGCCTGCTCAGAAGCGCAGCCCAGATCGCGATTCCGGCCACGCTGTGGATAGGGGCCGTCGCCGTGCTCACCGGCAAGTACACCTGGACCACAGCGCTGCTGGTCAACCACCTCGTCCCCGGCGACGGCAAGTGGAACGAGCAATGGCAATTCTGGTTTCTCGAGGCCGCCGTCTGGACCATGCTCGGCTTTGCGGCAATGTTCCTAATTCGCCCGATCGACCGCCTCGAACGACGGCACCCGTGGACGTTCCCGATCACCCTGTTCGCGGCAGCCGTCACGACCCGATTCGCACTCGTCGGCATCGAGGCAGAAGGAATTGAAAGATACACCCCGTTCACCGTGCTGTGGTCTCTCGTGCTCGGCTGGGTCATCGCCCGGGCCGACAATAACTGGAAGCGTGTGGCGGCATCGTCAGCGGCGATCGTCGCCACGATCGGATTTTTCGGGGATCCAGCACGCGAAGCAGTTGTGGTGGCCGGAATACTGTTGCTGATCTGGGTGGAACGGCTGCGAATGCCGCGCACCCTCGTTCCGGCCGTTCGACTACTGGCCAGCGCATCCCTGTTCATCTACCTCACCCACTGGGTCGTCTACCCGACTTGGGAGGCCAGTGCCCCCTGGTTCGGAACGATCTCGTCACTAGCCATCGGCGTCGCCGCGTGGTACCTGTATCGCCTGGTCGGCCGAGCATTCAATTACGCTGCCACCACAGGCTTGAGGAGCCGAAACCACTTTGCAATCCGAAGTTGAACCGCTTGATATCAACGGATCGAGCCAACCGAGCATGAATCGACGGGCAGCGGAGGGGAGCGGGAAATTTCGCTCCCAAGACATGAATTGCCGCGAGCCAGAGGCGGTGCTCGAGCGGAATCCTTTCCTGCACCGGACTCCAGATGTTCCCGCAGCGCCAGGACCACAAGAGCGAGTGCTTCACTCGTGCCAGCCGTGACGGCGATGTCCTCGGCCTCACACCGCACTCCCCTGGCATGCCCCAGGTGGTCGGCGATTTCCGCGCGCAGGGCCAGGGTGCCCTGCAGGGGTGGTTCGGTCTATGGAATGGGTCTCGCGGCGGCCAGGCGCCACGCGGCCGTCCAAGGCCGCCCCGACAAGCTTCCGGTCGACGGGTATCCCGGTATCAGATCCAGCACATCAAGCGGATGCTGCTGACCCGCTTCCACCATCGGTCGCGCTGGCGCCGCGAGGGTTCCCCCGTGCAGCAGAACGGCCACGCGCGTCGACGCTCCCTAGGTGCTGACCAAATATTCCTCGCCGTTGAGCTGCTCGTTCTCTCCGAACGGTTCATGCCCGGCCGAAATGAAGAAGTGCGCCCGATGACGCGCCGCGAACTGGCAGCGACCGTCGTGCTGCGCATACCCCTCACCGAGATGAGCATGAAGATGCGCAGTGGTGCACCGAGCGAGACCGTCGACGATGGCGAAAACCACGCGGTCTAAGCCGGAGTGGTCCCGGTGGTGACCGGATGGGGCGCACCAGCTGGCTCACCGTTGACGGCGGATGGAACGGAAGTTCCCGCATCCGTTCGCCGGCACTGAGCCAGTGACAGCGAGCTGGCCGCGCAATCAGAATTGCGGATCAGGCGTGCGCATGGTGCATGACCATGCCGAATTCATTAACCGGTTCGAACGCGTCACGATCCCAGGCCCCGGGGTGGGGCACCGGACAATTGACCACCGTGTTTCGCGACGAGTGGTCGATGGTGTGTTCACGCATCGCATGACCGCAGATCGGGCACGACCGGAAATCGGTTGCACCCCACTGTTCCGGACCGCGTGGGGTTTTCCTGTCCTGAATCATGCCATTACGATACGCCCGATTGGACAAAAAGGCGCGCAGCTGGTAGGAGAAACGTGCAGGCCGAGCTAGGCCTCGCCGAATCCGGATTCCAGCAGGGCCGCGAGGGCGCTGATTGCGGGCCCGGCCGCGGGGTCGGTCGAGGCCAGATGCACGCGACTCCCCCGGGCCAGCCCGAGCGACATAATGCTGAGCAGGCTCGTCGCGTCCGTGCCGTTCACCGTGAGGGGCACCGCGAAGGTGCTCGCGAGGCTCACGAATTCCGCCGCCGGACGAGCGTGCAGACCGTCCCTGTTCACCAAGATCACAGTGCGGGAGATCTCCCCAGCCTCGCCTGGATCTGCGGTCCCGGCATCGGCACTAGGCTCGCCCGCGTGGGCCGGCTGAAGTGCATAGCGCGCGGCTGCCACGACGGCCTTGAGATCTCCCCCGATTTCCGCGGCGACCGCCGCCGCAACCCCACCTTCGACGAGCGGAGCATCCACAATCTGTACCTGATCCTGCTTCGCCTGGTCGAGAAAATCGCGGGCCATTTCCGCGGTCAGAATGGCCGAGCCAAGATCGCACAAAATCACCACACCGGCGCCACCCTCCGCCTCGGCCAGTGCCGTCGTGATCATATCGAAGCTCGTTCCGATTGTGCCCTCGTCGGTGCCACCGGCAGCGACGAGTCGCACGGTCGGTGCCATCTGACGGGCCAGTTCAACCAGTCCCGCCGCGATCTTCGCGCTGTGCGAGACGAAAACCAGGCCAACCCGGTCAGCGGATGCCGGCACGCTCACTCCGTCACCCGGGTCGCGTCGACGGCGGCGCGTAGCAGGAGCGCCGTCGACTGTGCGCCCGGATCCCGGTGACCAATCGCGCGCTCACCGAGGTAGCTCGCTCGGCCCTTCCGCGCCACGAGCGGTTCGGTGTCCTGGGCGCCCCGCGCTGCGGCATCCGCTGCCGCTGTCAGCACGGCCGGTGCGCTCCCGCCCGCCGACTGCGCGGCCTGGGCCGCATCGACGGCCGGGCTCCAGGCGTCGATCATGGTTTTGTCCCCCGCCCCGGCTTTGCCGCGCAGGACGATGCCGTCCCTGGCCGCCGTCAGGAGGGCGACGAGCGCCATACCGTCGAGAGTGCCCACGGCAGCAGTTGCGCCGGCGGCCTTCAGAAACGCGGTGCCGTACAGTGGCCCGGCGGCTCCGCCGACGGTGGAGATGAGCGTGGTGGCGAGTAACTTGAGTACGGTACTCGGGGTCGCATCGTCAGCCAGACCATCGAGTTTGGGCAGGACCGCCTGAAAACCACGATCCATGTTTTCGCCGTGATCGCCGTCGCCGATGTCACGATCGAGCGTGTTCAACGCGGCGCGCTCGGCGGCCAACACCTCTGCGCTGCGCCGAATCCACCGCACCGTCCAGGCGGTATCCAGGTCCGAGTTTGTTCTTGCGTCCGGGCTCATCGGCGCCTCCTTCTATCGTCCCCACCGTAGCGCGGCCGTCTGCACCGGTGCATCCCAGAGGGCGGTCAACTCTGCATCCAGCTGCAGCACGGAAATCGACGCCCCCGCCATTTCGAGGCTCGTCGTGTAGTTGCCCACGAGGCAACGCGACACAGTGATGCCCCGCTCGTGCAGTACTGCGACCGCGCGCCGGAACACGATGTATAGCTCCACCAGCGGCGTGCCGCCCATGCCGTTGACCAACAGCAGCACCTGGTCGCCGCTGGCCAACGGCAGGTCCTCCAAAATGGGCATGAGCAGGCGGTCGACGATGGCATCGGCCGGCTCGAGCTTGATGCGTTCCCGGCCGGGCTCACCGTGGATTCCGATGCCGATCTCGATCTCGTCGTCAGCGAGCACGAAGCTCGGCTCGCCGGCGTGCGGCACCACGCACGGCGTCAACGCCACCCCCATCGTGCGTACCCGAGAATTGACCTTTTCGGCCACGGCAACGACAGCAGCCAGGTCATCGCCGCGTTCAGCAGCGGCCCCGGTGATCTTCTCGACCAGCACCGTTCCGGCCACACCGCGGCGTCCCGCGGTATAGAGCGAGTCCTTCACCGCGACGTCATCATTGATGATGACCGTGCGAACCTCAATTCCTTCAGCGGATGCGAGATCGGCTGCGGTCTCGAAATTCAGCACGTCCCCGGTGTAGTTCTTCACGATGTGCAGCACCCCCACTCCGCCGTCGACCGCCTGCGTTGCGGCCAGGATCGGGTCAGGTGTTGGGGACGTGAAAACCGGCCCAGGAACGGCTGCGTCGAGCATTCCGAAACCGACGAATCCGCCGTGCAACGGTTCGTGTCCGCTGCCGCCACCGCTGACGATTCCGACCTTGCCCTTCACAGGTGCATCCGCTCGCACAATGAAAATAGGATCGTGCGAGACCCGCACGATGTCGGCGTGCGCCGTCTCGAACCCGGCGACGGCTTCGTTGACGACGTTCTTCGGATCGTTGATGAGCTTCTTCATGACCAGCCATTCACTCGGTGGTGCCACGGATTGATCGGACGCTTCGCCCCAAGCGCATTTTCCCACGATCAACCTACACGCATCGATCACGCACGGAAAGGGTCGAGGCCAACTCGAACAGCCTATTCCCCTCGATGACACCGCGCGCTATGTTGATGCCATCCGCTCACTTTAGAGGGGCAGCTTCGGCATCCCCGGCCTGACCAGAAAGGTTCTCGTGGACAATATCGGAGCTGTAATGATCTCGGAGGTCGTGGGCACCGCAATGCTGGTTCTGCTCGGAACGGGCGTCGTCGCCAACGTCGCCTTGGCCAAAAACAAGGGCCTCGGCGGGGGGTTTCTCATGGTCACCATCGGTTGGGGCTTCGCGGTCTTCGCCGGTGTCACCGTCGCCTACCGTTCGGGGGCGCACCTGAACCCCGCCGTCACCCTCGGACTGGTCGCCAACGGCGCCACGGAATTCGGCATGGGTGTTCCCGTTAACGTCGTCTCCGTGCTCGCCTACATCGGAGCCCAAATGCTCGGCGCCATCCTGGGCGCTGTCGCGTGCTGGCTGGCCTACAAACAGCACTTCGACGCCGAGCCCGAACCGGCCAACAAGCTCGGTGTCTTCTCCACCGGGCCGGCCATCCGCTCGTACGGTTGGAACCTCGTCACCGAAATCATCGGCACCTTCGTGCTGGTCTTCGTCGTCATCGCCTTCGGCGGCGGTCGTCAGGGTGAGTCCGGCGGTCTCGCAGCGCTCGGAGCCCTTCCCGTGGCCATTCTCGTCATCGTGATCGGCACCTCACTCGGCGGGCCCACCGGCTACGCCATCAACCCGGCTCGTGACCTCGGACCGCGTATCGCCCACTTCATCCTGCCTATCAAGGGCAAGGGCAGCTCTGATTGGTCCTACTCCTGGGTTCCGGTAGTTGGACCGGTCATCGGCGGCCTGCTCGCCGGCTGGACCGCAACGGCACTTCTTCCCCTTCTCGTCTCTTAACCGGCCCACACGGGCCGGTTCCCTTCGTGAGAATCGGCCCGTTTGTGCCGCCACCCGCACGTCTCGCACCAATTTCAAGGAGGACACTGACCCATGACTGACTACATTCTTGCGATCGACCAGGGAACCACCAGTTCGCGCGCCATCATCTTCGACAAGGCCGGATCGATTGTCTCGACCGGGCAGCTGGAGCACGAGCAGATTCTTCCGCAGGCCGGGTGGGTCGAGCACGATCCGAAGGAAATCTGGGACAACACCCGCGAGGTTATTGGCCAGGCGCTGTCCAAGGCCAATCTGACCCGCCACGATATCAAGGCCATCGGCATAACCAACCAGCGCGAGACAGCCGTCGTCTGGGACAAGACCACCGGTATTCCGGTGTACAACGCCATCGTCTGGCAGGACACCCGCACCCAGCCCATTGTCGACCGCCTCGCCGCGGACGGCGGTGTCGAGCGCTTCAAGCAGAAGGTCGGCCTGCCGCTGGCCACCTATTTTTCCGGCACCAAGATCGTCTGGATCCTCGAAAACGTCGAGGGCGCGCGCGCGAAAGCGGATGCCGGCGACCTCCTGTTCGGCACCACCGACTCCTGGGTACTGTGGAATCTCACCGGCGGTGTCGACGGCGGAGTGCACGCGACCGACGTCACCAACGCGAGTCGCACCCTGTTCATGGACCTCGAAACGCTGCAGTGGGACGACGAGATCCTCGCCATCTTCGACGTGCCCCGGTCGATGCTCCCGTCGATTCGTTCCTCATCGGAGGTCTACGGAACAGCCCACACCTCGAGCCTGCTGCGGGAAGTTCCCGTTGCCGGCATCCTCGGCGACCAGCAAGCCGCAACCTTTGGTCAGGCGGCCTTCGACCAGGGCGAGGCGAAGAACACCTACGGCACCGGCAACTTTCTGATCTTCAATACCGGCACCGAGATCGTGCACTCGAAGAACGGGCTGCTCACGACGCTCGGCTACAAGCTCGGCGATGCAGCACCGCACTATGCCCTGGAAGGCTCAATCGCGGTCACGGGTTCCCTGGTGCAGTGGATGCGGGACAACCTCGGCATGATCAGTTCCGCCGCCGAGATCGAGGATCTCGCCAAAACGGTCGACGACAACGGCGGTGCGTATTTCGTGCCGGCGTTCTCCGGCCTGTTCGCGCCTTACTGGCGAGCCGATGCCCGCGGCGCGCTCGTCGGCCTGACCCGGTTCGTCAATAAAGGGCACATCGCCCGGGCAGCGCTCGAGGCAACAGCATTTCAGACTCGGGAGGTGATTGACGCGGTCAATGCCGACTCCGGTGTCCCCCTGACCGAGATCAAGGTCGACGGCGGCATGATCGCCAACAACACCCTCATGCAGTTCCAGGCCGATATTCTCGGTGTTCCCGTGGTGCGCCCCGTCGTCGCCGAGACGACCGCCCTGGGCGCTGCGTACGCGGCCGGCCTCGCCGTCGGGTTCTGGAGTGGGCTCGACGAGCTGCGCACCAACTGGCAGGAGGACAGCCGCTGGACGCCCCAGATGAACGACGAGGAACGCAACCGTCAGCTGCGCAACTGGAAGAAGGCCGTCACCAAGACGTTCGGTTGGGTCGACGAGGACGTGTTGTAGCGGGCGACCGAGTATACGGCGGCCGGGGTCAGATCCGGGTCGCCGCTACCCAGGCGGACAATTTGGCCGTGGCCGCACCGGAGTCAATCGCTTCGGCGGCCACGACCAGCTTGCTGCGAAAACGATCCAAAATCGCAACCTGCACCTGAGCGGGATCGTTGGCGAGATCGAAGGCGACGAGTCCGGCTGCGGCGTTGAGCAGCACGATGTCCCGAATCGGTCCCTGATTGCCGGCCAGCACGGAATGCACGACATCGGCGTTGTGCCGTGGGGAGCCACCAACCAGGTCGCCGATCTGCGCCCGCTTAATGCCGAGGTCACGCGGGTCAATGTCATGTTCGGTTACGAGGCCGCGGGAGACCTCCCAAATGTGGCTGTGCCCGGTCGTGGTCAGCTCGTCGAGCCCGTCGTCACCGCGAAAGACAAGGGCCGTGGCACCGCGGGTCTGAAACACGCCGACGAAGAGGGGAACGCGATCCAGGTTCGCCACTCCGACAGCGGATGCCTCCGGCCTGGCCGGATTGCACAGGGGGCCGAGGTAGTTGAACACGGTGGGGATGCCCAATTCGCTCCGGGTGAGGGCTGCGTGCCTAAAGCCCGGGTGAAAGGCCGCCGCAAAAGCGAAGGTAATTCCGGTCTCCTCAAAGACCTGCGCTACCCGAGCGGCGTCTCGCGACAGGTCAATGCCGAGTTCACCGAGTACGTCTGACGACCCGGAAGCTGAGCTGGCTGCCCGGTTTCCGTGTTTGACAACCGGCACGCCGGCCGCCGCACAGACGATCGATGCCATGGTCGAAATGTTGACCGTGCCGAACTGGTCGCCGCCGGTTCCGACAATGTCGAGCGCCATCGGATTGACGGGGAGTTCAATGGCATGCTCCAGCACGGCATCCCGAAAACCGACGATCTCATCGACGGTCTCTCCCTTGGCCCGCAAAGCGACCAGGAAGGCTCCGAGTTGGGAGGGGCTGGCCTCGCCGAGCATGATCCGTTCCATGCTCCATGCGGCGTCTGCCACGCTCAGGTCCCGACCGGACAGGAGGGAATCTAAAATCTTTGGCCAAGTCTGGGATTCGAGCATGTTTTCGATCTTAGGAGAACGGGCCCGACTCGCCCGAATTCACAACGAAACCACCCGGGAAAAGAACCACTCCATCGGGCATAAAAGGTCACTTGCATGGCAGATTGAGAAAAACTTGGGGGAATATCAGCCATAATAGAGGGGTGACCAGCACCTCAATTACTCAGACGGCGAGTGCGCCCGTTGTGAACCGGCCTAACAGCGTGGCTGTGGGCACCATTGTGTGGTTGGGCAGCGAAGTGATGTTCTTCGCGGGGCTCTTCGCCATCTACTTCACACTTCGTTCGACCTCATCCGAGCTCTGGCTCTTCGAGGCGGACAAACACAATTTCACCTTTGCGTTGATCAACACACTCGTGTTGGTGTCTTCGTCGGTGACCTGCCAGTTCGGGGTGTTTGCCGCCGAGCGGCTGCAGGCCCGGTCCACCGGCTGGAAGCCGAGCGAGTGGGGCATGGTCGAGTGGTTCTTCCTCACCTACGCCCTCGGCGCGATCTTCGTCACCGGCCAGGTGTTCGAATACGCCACGCTGGTGTCCGAGGGAATCTCACTCTCCTCCAACGCCTACGGTTCAGCCTTCTACATCACGACCGGCTTCCACGGAATTCACGTGACGGCGGGCCTGATCGCCTTCCTTCTGATTATTGGGCGCGGTTTCGCGGTCAAGAACTTCGGACACAAGGAAGCCACCAGCGCCATCGTGGTTTCGTACTACTGGCACTTCGTCGACGTCGTCTGGATCGGGCTCTTCCTGGTCATCTACGTTCTTAAATAGAAGTTCTTACTGAGAAACGGGAGCGGACTACTTCAGCATGACCACGATCAAAAAGACTCGAGCACACCGACCAAGTAAAACCGGACGTCGCCACCCGCTCGCCAGCGTTGCCCTCATCGCCATCGGACTGCTGTTCACCGGAGGTGCCTATGCGGCCTTCAGCACCAGCACCGCCGTTGCGACAACAGATGCTTCCTCCCAGCAGACCATCGCTGAGGGCGAAAAGCTCTTCGCCGCAAACTGTGCAACCTGCCATGGACTGAGCGCCCAGGGTTCCACAGAAGGCCCCAGCCTGATCGGAGTCGGCGCAGCGTCGGTCGACTTCCAGGTCGGCACCGGACGGATGCCCATGCAGATGCAGGGCCCGCAGGCACAGAAGAAGCCGGTGCAGTTCACGTCTGAGCAAATCGCAGCTCTCGCGGCCTACGTTGCTTCGCTGGCTCCCGGCCCCGCAATTCCGGCGGCTGAATTGCTCGACGCTGCTGCTGGCGATGCGGCAAACGGCGCAGAGCTGTTCCGCATCAACTGCGCGATGTGCCACAACGTGGCCGGCGCCGGCGGCGCCCTGACCGAGGGTAAGTTCGCCCCCGCGATCGAGAACGTGTCGGCGCAGCACATCTACGAGGCCATGATCACCGGCCCGCAGAACATGCCCGTCTTCAACGACATGAACATCACGCCGGAAGATAAGCGCGACATCATCACCTACCTCAAGTACGTCGAGGACAACCCGTCTCCGGGCGGCTTAGCACTCGGTTCCCTGGGGCCGGTGGCTGAGGGCCTCTTCATCTGGATCTTCGGGCTGGGCGCAATCGTGGCCCTGACCGTGTGGATCACCGCAAAATCCAACTGATGACCGGGAATCGGTCTTGACCAGTTCCCCCGTTTCACCCGAACGCCGCGCAGCACGAGCGCGCAGAGTATTTTCACAGCCCACAAAGGAGAACAATGGTCAAGGACGATAACGGCGCGGAGGACGTAACCGCCGCCGACTCGCCTGGCGACTCGCTTGCTCCAATCGCCGCAAGCACCGCCGTCGTCACACGGGATTCCCTGGTCAACCCGGGGTTCCCACCGCATCGTCCGCGCATCACCGACCTTGACCACAAGGAAGAGCGCAAAGCGGAGCGCGCTGTCTACACGTTGTTCTACGTTTCCATCGTGGGTAGTGTTTTCGCGATCGCCGCCTACATGGCCTTTCCCATCGTCCCGGAAGATCCGGGATCCGTACGCCTGAACAACCTGTTCATCGGTCTTGGGCTCAGCCTCGCGTTACTCGCCATCGGTATCGGTGCTGTGCACTGGGGCAAGGCCCTCATGAGTGATCATGAAGGCGTTGACGAACGCCACCCGGTTCGCGGAACCGAACCCGTTCGGGCCCGCGCCGTGGAGATATTTCAGCAGGCAAATGAAGAATCCGGCTTCGGTCGTCGCACGCTCATTCGTAACAGCCTGATCGGCGCGCTCGTCGTCTTCCCGCTGCCTGCCGTTGTCTTGTTCCGCGGGCTCGGTCCGATGGACCAGAACCCCGTCGACCTTCTAAACGAAACCATGTGGAAAAAGGGTGTCCGCCTGACCATGGACCCGAGCGGCACACCGATCAAGGCCTCGGATGTCACGTTGGGATCGTCCTTCCACGTCATACCGGAAGGGCTGTCCGAGATGGAGCATGGTCGCCTGGAAGAAAAGGCCAAGGCAGCCGTCCTCCTAATTCGTATGGACCCAGCGGACCTGGTAGAATCAGAGGAACGCAAGACCTGGTCCTACCAGGGCATCGTGGCGTACTCAAAGATTTGCACCCACGTAGGATGCCCGGTGGCACTGTATGAACAGCACACCCATCACCTGCTTTGCCCGTGTCACCAGTCGCAGTTCGACGTTGAGAACCACTGCAAGGTCATCTTCGGACCGGCGAAGCGGGCACTACCCCAGCTCCCGATTGCCGTGGACGCTGAGGGCTACCTGATCGCGCAGAGCGATTTCACTGAACCAGTCGGCCCGAGTTTCTGGGAGCGAGCATGACAACCGTAAACACCCGCGAATCTGCTGGGGATCAAACCGTCGGGGCGAAGAAGACCGGTGGCTTCACCGCCACGGCCGCCAACTACATCGACGAGCGCACAAGCATCTCTGGCGCGGTCAAAGAACTTGGTCGCAAGATCTTCCCTGACCACTGGTCCTTCCTCCTCGGCGAAGTTGCGCTCTACAGCTTCGTTATCATCCTGCTGTCCGGGTCTTTCCTGACCTTCTTCTTCCAGGCTTCCATGGCGGAGGTCGTCTATGACGGTTCCTACGCGCCGCTCAAGGGCATCCCGATGTCGGTAGCGATGTCGTCGACCATGGACATTTCGTTTGACATTCGCGGCGGCCTGCTCATGCGCCAGGTACACCACTGGGCAGCTCTTCTGTTTGTCGCCGCCATCGGGCTGCACATGCTGCGGATCTACTTCACCGGTGCGTTCCGCAAGCCGCGCGAGCTCAACTGGGTCATCGGGTTCATCCTATTCATCCTCGCAATGGCTGAAGGATTCACCGGCTACTCCCTCCCTGACGACCTGCTCTCCGGTAACGGCCTGCGCATCATCGACGGTCTGGTCAAGGGCATCCCGGTTATCGGAACCTGGACCTCCTTCTTGCTCTTCGGCGGCGAATTCCCCGGCACCGATATAGTCGGACGGCTGTACTCGCTGCACATCCTGTTGCTGCCGGCGATCATCGTCGCGTTGATCGCGATGCACCTCCTCTTCGTCGTCGTGCACAAGCACACCCAGTACCCGGCGGCCGGACACACCAACCAGAATGTGGTCGGATATCCGGTGCTCCCCGTGTACGCTGCCAAGGCCGGTGGGTTCTTCTTCATCGTCTTCGGCGTCGTCATGTTGATCGCGTCCCTATTCACGATCAACCCGATCTGGAATTATGGTCCGTATGACCCGTCACCGGTGTCTGCCGGTACTCAACCCGACTGGTATATCGGTTTCGCTGACGGCGCCATGCGCCTGATTCCCCCGGGGTGGGAGGTCGTGTGGCTGAACCACACCTACTCGCTCAACATCGTGGTCGTACTGGCCGTGGTCGGACTATTCATCGTCACCGTCATGGTCTACCCCTTCATCGAAGCCTGGATCACCGGGGACAAGCGCGAGCACCACGTACTGGATCGTCCGCGCAACGCCCCGACCCGCACCGCTATCGGTGCTGCCGGCGTCACGTTCTACGCCTCACTCTGGGCGGCGGCCTCGTCGGACATCATGGCCACGCATTTCCACCTCACCATGGAAGGTGTTATCCACACCCTCCAGGCCACAACGTTGCTGGGACCGATTCTGGCTTTCTTCATCGCCAAGCGCGTCTGCCTCGCGTTGCAGAAGAAGGACCGCGAGATTGTACTGCACGGCTACGAGTCAGGCCGCATCGTTCGACTGCCCGGCGGCGAGTTCGTCGAAGTGCACCAGCCGGTCGATGAGTACGAGCGCTGGAAGCTGGTGAGTTACAGCGACTTCAAGCCACTCATGCTTCGGCCCAACGCCCAGGGCAAGATCGGCCCCGCCGAGAAAGTTCGCGCCGGACTGTCCCGCTGGTTCTTCGAAGACCGGATCACTCCGGTCACGCAGACCGAGCTGAATCGCGCTCATGGCGACCACCCCTCAGCGATCACCGACCAGGAACACCAGTCGGCGATCACCGATAAGTAGCGCTCTTCAGGCACCACCACAGATCGGGCATCGATGTCACTCCAGACGTTATCGGAGTGGCTTCGGTGCCCGAACTGCTTTCTGCCCCTCGCTCCGACGGGCGCACTCCGATTGGGATGCAGCACGGGGCATTCCTTTGACGTCAACAAGCGCGGTTTCATCAACCTCCTCACCGGCCCGCCCAAGTTCATCGGCGACAGCGCAGCCATGCTCGATGCCCGCGACAGTTTCCTCGCAGCCGGCTGGTACAAGCCGCTCCAGGCCGCCATTCGCACCGTCATTTCCCCCGAGCATCCCCGACGTATTCTGGACGTAGGCTGCGGTACCGGCTACTATCTGCGCGAGGCATTGCCCCTAGGCGAGGACGTCCGGGCGCTCGGCATGGACCTCTCCCCCACTGCGGTGAGCCGAACCATCCGCTCGCATGACCGCATCGACGGGCTGGTAGCAGATGTCTGGTCCCCGCTGCCCGTGCAGGGCGCGTCGGTCGATGTCATCCTCAACGTTTTCGCGCCCCGCAATGCTGCGGAATTCCATCGCGTTCTCCGACCTGGCGGGCTGCTGCTCGTGGTGGTCCCTCGACCGACGCATTTGCGAGAGCTCCGGCGGGCCGGCCTGGCCGTGGAGATGCAGGCTGACAAGGCCGCGCACCTCGAAGCCAGCCTCGCGGCTTGGTTCGCCCTGGAGAGTGCCCAGCACCTCGAACAAACCGTAGCGCTCTGCGTGGCCGAGGTGGCCTCGCTCATCGGCATGGGACCGTCGTCGCACCACGCTGCACCGACGGGTCATGAGCCGGCCCCCGCTTCGGCGCAGGACGTGACGATCGCATTCGACATCTTCGGGTTTCGGCGCCGCGCCACGGACCCGCGCTGACACAGCCCGACCGGGACATTTCCTGCGCTGGTACGCTCCGGCCCGGAGACTGCCCGGCGCTGTCACAGCCTGACCAAAACATGCACCTGCCCTGACACGGCGTGGCCGAACGTTAAACGACGATACCGACCTGCCAGCAGCAGCAGATCGGTATCGGTTGGTGTTGTGTGCTTAGCGGGCGAACAGGCCGCGGTAGTACTCGTACACCCATCCGGTCAGGGAGACCAGACCCAGGCCGAGTCCAATGAAGGAGACCCAGAAACCCACCGCGAGACCGAGGAAGACGAGCGCCGTGGCGGCGGCCAAGAAGATCGGCCACCAGCTCCACGGGCTGAAGAAGCCCATCTCGGGATCCCCGTCGTCGACGTTCCCATCGAGACGGTCCTCGGGAAGCTCCGCACCCTGAGCGGCGTGCACCTTGTCCAGGTAGAAGGCGACGAAGGCCGTGAGCAGCGTGGACAGGCCAAGCATGAACGTTCCGGCCCACTCAATCTGGCCGTGGAAGGGATCGAGCAGGCCCCAGACGACGTACACAACCGTGACGATTCCGAAGAAGACGGTGAGCACCCAGAGCAGGTTGACGTTGGTCTTCACTTATTTCACCTGATTCGAGTCGATGTCGTAGACGGGCGCATCGGGCGCATCCTTGCCGGGTCCGATTCCGACGGGGATGCCAGCTTCGGGGTGGTTGAGGTCGAAGGCCGGGCGTTCGGACCGAATGCGGGGAATGGAGGTGAAGTTGTGTCGCGGCGGCGGGCAGGACGTAGCCCACTCGAGCGAGGAGCCGTAGCCCCACGGGTCGTTGACCGTGACCAGGGGCGCCTTGCGGGCCGTGATGTACACGTTCAGGAAGAACGGGATCATGGACACGGCGAGGATCATGGCGCCAATGGTTGATACCTGGTTCATCCAGGTGAAACCATCCTCTGGCGAGTAGGTGGCGTACCGACGCGGCATTCCCATAACTCCGAGCCAGTGCTGGATCAGGAATGTGGTGTGGAAGCCGATGAACAGCAACCAGAAGTGCCACTTGCCGAGACTCTCGTTGAGCATCTTGCCGGTCCACTTGGGCCACCAGAAGTAGAACCCGCTGAACATGGCGAATACGACGGTACCGAAGACCACGTAGTGGAAGTGGGCGACGACGAAGTAGGTGTCGGATACGTGGAAGTCGAGCGGCGGCGAGGCCAGAATCACGCCGGTGAGACCACCGAAGGTGAACGTGACGAGAAAGCCGATGGCCCAGATCATGGGCGTCTCGAAGGTCAGCGACCCTCGCCACATGGTGCCGATCCAGTTGAAGATTTTCACCCCGGTGGGGACCGCGATGAGCATGGTCATGAGCGAGAAGAACGGTAGCAGCACCGAGCCGGTGACGTACATGTGGTGCGCCCAGACCGAGATAGACAGCGCGGCGATGGAGATGGTCGCGTAGATCAGCGTCTTGTACCCGAACATCGGCTTGCGGCTGAACACCGGAAAGACTTCGGACACGATGCCGAAGAACGGCAGGGCGATAATGTACACCTCGGGGTGTCCAAAGAACCAGAACAAGTGTTGCCAGAGTATGGCACCACCGTTTGCCGAGTCGTAGATGTGCGAGCCGAAGATCCGGTCGGATGCGGCAGCGAGCATGGCTGCGGCAAGCACCGGGAACACCATCAAGGCAAGCAGGGCCGTGATGAGCGTGTTCCAAGTGAAGACGGGCATCCGCCACATCGTCATTCCAGGGGCGCGCATGGTGATAATTGTGGTGATGAAGTTGACCGAGCCGAGAATGGTACCGAAGCCCGACAGGCCCAGCCCGACCATCCACAGGTTGCCGCCGATTCCCGGTGAGAATGTCGTGCTGGCGAGCGGCTGGTAGGCGAACCATCCGAAGGACGCAGCACCCTGCGGGGTCAGGAACCCGGCAACGGCGATGAGGCTGCCGAAGTTGAAGAACCAGTACGCGAGCGCGTTGAGGCGCGGGAACGCAACGTCGGGAGCGCCGATCTGCAGCGGAACGAGGAAGTTGGCGAATCCGAAGAACAGCGGTGTCGCGAACATCAGCAACATGATTGTGCCGTGCATCGTGAACAGCTGGTTGTACTGCTCCTTCGTCTGCACGACGTCGAGTCCGGGGGCGAACAGCTGGGCGCGAATGATGAGTGCCATGACGCCGCCGAGGCAGAAGTAGATGAACGACGTGATCAGGTACATGTACCCGATGACTTTGTGGTCGGTGGAGGTGATCCACCGAACGAGGATATTTCCCTTGGGCTCCGCAGACGGAGAGACCGGCAGTGCCGGACGTGACTCGACTGGTGCGATGGTCGTGCTCATGGTTTAGTTGCCCTCCGGAGCCGTCGGGGCACTCGTGCCCGGCTGATTCTGATTGCGGTCGTAATTGTTGTCGAGCTGGCCGACGTTGCCCGCGGAACGCAGAGTCTGGATGTAGGTGTCGTAGTCCTCCTGAGAGACGACCTCGACGTTGAAGAGCATGAGCGAGTGGTACTCGCCGCACAGCTCGGCACACTTGCCCTTGAAGGTACCGATGCGTTCGGGGATGACCGACATGTAGTTGGTCTTGCCGGGAACGACGTCCTTCTTGTACAGGAAATCGATGACCCAGAAGGAGTGGATGACATCGCGAGATTCGAGAGCGATTTCAACCTTCTGGTCGACGGGCAGAACCAGGACGGGAAGTTCGGACTCGATGAGTGAACCGCGTTCACCGTCGGGATCCGGCTGGCCCTGAATGCCCGGTGAATAGACGTCTTCGTCGACATAGTTGAAGTCCCAGGCCCACTGCTTGGCCTGCACCTCGATCTTGACGTCGGGGGTCTCGAATCGGGTCTCAATGGCGATCTGGTCGCGAACCGTGAATGCGAAGAATCCGACGACCAGGATGAGCGGCACGACCGTGTAGAAAATCTCGATCGGCATGTTGTAGCGAAGCTGAACCGGGAGTCCGGTCTGGCCCTTCCTGCGGCGGTAGACCACGATTGTCCAGATGATCAGCCCCCAGGTGATGAGGCCGACGACGAGGAGAACGATCCACCCCGTGGTCCACAGTCCGGCGATGCGATCGGTCTGATTGCTGACCGGCGCTTCACCCTCTTCAATAAAGCCGGGCAGGAAGCCGTGGAGCTGGGCCTGCGTGCATCCGGCCAGTACAACGGCTAACGTCGCTGCGAGCGGAATAGCAGCCCAACGAAGGCGGTGATTATTGCGCACCGGGGGACCTTTCGGGAGATTCGAGGACACTTCTCAGGAAGTGTTTTGATCCATCCCAGCCTACTCCGCGAGAACGTGCCCGACGTGCACCCTCGGGTCGTGGCGGCGAGGTTTTCTGCAGCGCCACCGCTGATGGCTGGCTAAATTAGGCGAGACCACGGGAAAACGGCGGGGGAATGACGGGCTGAAAGCAAAAAAGGCAGGAACATTATCGGGTGATAATGTTCCTGCCCTGCAGGTTTTCTAAAGCGGATGCTTAGCTGAAGGAATCGCCGCAGGCGCAGCTGCCGCCGGCGTTCGGGTTGTCAATGGTGAACCCCTGCTTCTCGATCGTGTCTTCAAAGTTGATCGAGGCGCCATCGAGGTACGGGACGCTCATCTTATCCACGACGACCTCGACACCGTCGAAGTCGACGACGGCATCGCCATCGAGAACCCGCTCGTCGAAGTACAGCTGGTAGATCAGGCCGGAGCATCCGCCGGGCTGCACGGCGACGCGCAGACGGAGGTCTTCGCGGCCTTCCTGGGTCAGCAGGCTGCGCACCTTGAGTGCCGCGACCTCGGTGAGGGCGATGCCGTGCGCGGCGCTATGCGTCGCTATGTCAGCGGAGCTGATAGTCGGGGTCATGGTGTCGGTCATGCTTCTCCTTGGTTCGCGCAGTGACTGCTTCGCACGCAGGTTTTGGTCTTGACAATGCTATCCGGGACAACCAGAAAGTCGACCTGGGCATTCCCACGCTCTCATATTTCCCTGAGCGAGGTTCTCGAGGTCAATGCCCGGTGCGCTCATTCAGGCGACCGAGCAGGAAGGCTTCACTCAGTACGGCCCGTTTAAAAACTCCCAGGTGCAGGGATTCATTCGGGCTGTGTGCGCGGGAGTCGGGGTCTTCCACGCCAGTCACGAGAATCTGGGCGGCCGGAAAAACGCGCACCAAGTCGGCGATGAACGGTATCGAACCGCCGACGCCAATGTCCACCGGCGGCGTGCCCCAGGCATCCGTCATGGCCGTTCGCGCTTCGGTCACGGCCCAGCCGCTGGTGTCGACCAGGAAGGGTTCGCCGGTGTCGATATCGTCGATCTCGACTGACGCGCCGAAGGGGGCGTGCTCACGCAGGTGCGTTTCGATGGCGACCGCGGCCTCGACTGAGGACTGCCCGGGGGCGATGCGCGTGCTGATTCGAACGCTGACGCTCGGTGTGAGCGTGTTCGACGCGTTGTCGACGCTCGGGGCGTCGATGCCGGTGACGGTGAGAGCCGGCTGCGACCAGATTCGACTGAGAATGGAACCGTGTCCGATCGGGCTGACGCCGGGCAACAGCCCGGTCTCGGCGCGCAGCTGCTCCTCGGAGTAGTCGGGGGTGGGCACGTCGATGCTGGTCAGTCCGGCGACGGCAACCGAACCGTCATCGCCGTACAGCGTCGCGAGCAGTTTGATCATGGCCAGCATGGCGTCCGGGATTGCTCCGCCGAACATGCCGGAGTGCGAAGCATGCTCGAGCGTGCGCACGGTCAACCGCAGGGTGACGTTTCCGCGTAGTGCAGTCGTGATGGCGGGCGTGTTCACGTCCCAGTTGTTGGAATCGGCCACGACGATAACATCGCCGCGCAGGGCTTCGCGGTTTTCGTTCAGGAACGTGGCGAACGAGCGGCTGCCGAACTCTTCTTCGCCCTCGATGAACAGCGCGAGCCCCAGATCGAAGTCGCGGCCGACAGCGGCGACGAGAGCTCGAATGGAGGCGATGTGCGCCATCACCCCGGCCTTGTCGTCGGCGGCACCGCGCCCGTAAAGCCGGTCGCCGCGGACGGTTGGGGTGAACGGGTCGGACTCCCAGTCTTCGTCCTTGCCGGGAGGCTGAACGTCGTGGTGAGCGTAGAGGAGCACGGTCGGCCGGCCGTTGCGCGCCGGACGAGAGGCGAGAATGGCGGGCTGGCCGACTTCGGTCCCGCCCGGTATACCTGCCTGCACGATGTCGACGGACTCGAACACGTCGAGGTGGCGCACGAGAGCGACTACGGCGTCGGCGCTGGCGGCGACGTGGGCACGGTCGAAAGCGGCCCAGGATACCGACGGGATGCGCACCAACGCGCACAGGTCGGCGATCGTGGTGGGGAGCCCCTGCTCGACGGCGGTGCGGAGGGCGTTTTGCGCCCCCGAATCCGCTTCCGAGTGTGCGGCGGAGCCCGTGGTTGGGGAATTTGTCTGTGGGTTACCAGTCATACGGGTAATCTTAAAGCACCCAATTGCAAGGATTTGATGTGGCTAAGACTCCCGTAAACCCCGACGCCCAGCCGTCGATTGAAAGCGCAGACGAGACCGCAGCGCGCCTCGGTCTCGCGCCCACTGCCGGCAAGGGTCAGGCGACCCCCACCCGCAAGAAGCAGGAAGCGGCCAACAAGCGCCCGCTGGTGCCGGACGACCGCAAGCTCGCCGCCAAGCAGGCGCGCGCCAAATCCACAGCAGCTCGGGATGTCGCTCGGGCCGGCATGGCTGCCGGAGTCGACAAATATCTGCCGCTGCGCGAACGCGGTCCGCAGAAGCGCTACGCCCGCGACTACGTCGACGCGCGGTTCAACGTCGGCGAACTGATGATCCCGATCATGTTCCTGGTGATTCTGCTCACGACGATTCCGAGCATTGACGTCTACGCGATCTTCGCGCTCTGGGCATTCTTCATCCTCGCCGTTATCGACTGCGTCGCACTCGGCTTCATTCTCACCAAGAAGATCGAGGCCAAATTCGGCGAGGACAAGGCCGAGCGCATCCGCTGGTATGCAGCCATGCGCGCGCTGCAGCTGCGGCCGATGCGTTTGCCCAAGCCGCAGGTCAAGCGCCGTCAGTACCCGGTCTGACCGCTCCGGCGCCCCACGCGGGGCGCCGGAGTGTCTTCGCTATCGTTCGAAGGCACCAGCACGAATCAGCGGCACGCGCACTTCCTCATCGGTGAGGGAACCGTGCTGCCCGATCATGTTGCGCGCCTTCTGGTTCGCCGGCCGGGAATCGTAGTAGGCGATGCCCTTGCGGGCGGCAATGAGCACATCGCCAATGCGCGGCAGCACCTCGTCGGCGACGCGCCCGTAGAGGCCGGCCGCCACCGCCTCAGCGCGAGTGTAGACCCAGGCGCGATCCCCCTGCGACTGCCGCCAGGCATCCGCGAGTGAGTCAGCGTCGACCGCGGATTGCTTCGGTTCGAGGTAGAGCTGCACGCAGCGCGGGTCCCCCGCCACGTGGCGAACCCCGGCGACGAGTGCCGGCTCGGTGTCCAACAGAACGTGTTTGGTGCTCGGCACGTCGATCACGCCGTGGTCCGCGGTGAGAAGCAGCCCCTCATCGGAGCGCAGAGTCGCCGCGAACCGGGTCACCTCCGAGTCGAGGTACTCGAGCACGGCCAGCCAGCGGTCCGATTCCCAGCCGTGCGCGTGGGCGACAACGTCAAGTTCAGCGACGTACAGGTAGATCAGGGCGGTGGGGTTCTCATTCAGGATCCTGCGCGCAGCGGTAAAACGATCGGCCACCTTCTCGGCGGACACGTACTGAGCCCCGCGCAATACCGCCTGGGTGAAGCCCGAGTCCAAAAACTTTTTCGGGCCGACGGCGAAGCTGGGAACGTTGTCGTCGGCGGCCCGGTCGAAAACGGTCCGGGCCCGCTGCCAGGTCGCGGGCTGCATACCCGCGTCCCAGCCGGTCAACTGGTTGACGACCCGGTCGCGAGCCGCATCGAGCACCTGGTAGCCGACCAGACCGTGCTGGCCCGGTTCCACCCCGGTGGTCAAAGTCGCTATCCCCGCCACGGTCGTTGCCGGGAAGACCCCGTCGATAATGCTGGATTTATTGAGGCGGGAAGCCAGAAAACGGGCGTGCCCGGCCCGAGCCCGGATCGAGCTGACGCCGAGGCCGTCCGCCAGAATCACGACCGCTTTGCGCACCGCGGGCAACCCGAGCGAATTCGGTCTGGCACAGACGGCATCGAGAGAACTGGTGAGAACATCGGCCAGGCGCAGGGCACTGAATTGGCGGGCCGGTAGCATGGTGGGCATCGGGTTCTATTCTTTCACAGGGACGAACCCGCGCCCTCCAGCGCTCCCGAGAGCGCCCCAGACGTAGTGCAGCACGACCGGATCGCTCGGTCGCCGCCGCACGCTTGAAGCAGAATTCGCGAATGAGCCGCTCAGATAGCACCACACCCGACACCAGCACAGCCAGCACCGAACGCATCGAGGACGTCGATGTCTCGGTCGAGATGCAGGGGTCTTTCCTCGAATACGCCTATTCGGTGATCTACTCGCGCGCCCTACCCGACGCCAGGGACGGTCTCAAGCCGGTGCAGCGACGCATCCTGTACCAGATGAACGAAATGGGATTGCGCCCCGACAAGGGGCACGTGAAGAGTGCCCGTGTTGTCGGTGAGGTGATGGGCAAGCTGCACCCGCACGGCGACACCGCCATCTATGACGCCCTCGTGCGCATGGCACAGTCATTCTCGCTTCGGGTGCCGCTGATCGACGGACACGGCAACTTCGGTTCTCTCGACGACGGGCCGGCTGCTCCCCGCTACACCGAAGCCCGTCTGGCGGCCCCGGCCCTCGCCATGACCGAGAACCTCGACGAAGACGTCGTCGACTTCGTGCCCAACTACGACAACCAGCTGACCCAGCCCGATGTGTTGCCGGCTGCTTACCCCAACCTGCTGGTCAACGGCACGAGCGGCATCGCCGTCGGCATGGCGACCAACATGGCACCGCACAATCTGATCGAGGTCGTCGGAGCGGCCCGGCATTTGCTCGCGCACCCGAACGCGACCCTGGACGACGTCATGGAGTTCGTGCCGGGGCCCGACCTGCCCACCGGCGGCACGATAGTCGGTCTGGCTGGCATCAAGGATGCCTACAGCACCGGCCGTGGAAGCTTCAAGACCCGAGCGCGCGTCTCGGTCGAGTCGATCAGCGCTCGTAAGACCGGGCTCGTCGTGACCGAACTCCCCTATCTGGTCGGCCCGGAAAAGGTGATCGAGAAGATCAAGGACGGCGTCAACTCGAAGAAGCTCAGCGGCATCTCCGACGTCACCGACCTGACCGACCGCACCAAGGGGCTTCGTCTCGTCATCGGTATCAAGACCGGGTTCAGCCCCGACGCCGTGCTCGAGCAGCTCTACCGCTACACCCCGCTCGAAGACTCGTTCAATATCAACGCAGTCGCCCTCGTCAACGGAGCCCCGCAGACCCTCGGCCTGCTCGAATTGCTGCACGTCTACGTCAATCACCGCATCGAGGTCGTCACCCGCCGCTCCGCCTACCGGCTGGCCCGCCGCAAGGAACGCCTGCACCTCGTGCTCGGCCTGCTCGTGGCCATTCTCGACATTGACGAGGTCATCCAGGTGATTCGCGCGAGCGACGACACCGAGCAGGCGCGCGCCAAACTCATCGACGTGTTCGACCTGAGCCAGATCCAGGCCGAGTACATTCTCGAACTTCGGCTGCGTCGCCTCACCAAATTCTCCCGCATCGAACTCGAAGCCGAACGCGACCAGTTGGTCGCCGAGATCGCCAAGCTGGAAAAGCTGCTGTCCTCCAAGGCCGCCATCCGCTCCCTGGTCTCCGAAGAGCTCGGTGCCGTCGCCGAAAAATTCGGCACCCCGCGCCGCACGGTATTGACCGAGGCCAAGCCGAGCATCGCCGGCCTCTCGGTCGCCGCCGCCAAACGCCAGGCGGCCGTGCTCGAGGTGCAGGACATCGCTACCCGCATTTTCCTGAGCGCGACCGGTCGCATCGCCCGGGTCGACCTGGTCGCGGTCGACGATTCACTTCCGCAGCGAATCCAGCCGCCCCAGCGACGCAGCAAGCACGACGCCGTACTCTCCACGCTGGACACGACGAGCCGCACCGAGGTAGGCGCGGTGACCAACCGGGGTCGCCTCATCCGCTTCTCCCCAGTTGATTTGCCCGTGATGCCGCCGACGTCGATTCAACTCGCCGCCGGGGTGCGAATCAGCGAGTACCTCGTGCTGTCCGATAAGAAGGAACACGTACTCGGCATCATCTCCCTCGACTCCGATCGGGCGATTGCACTCGCCACCCGCCAGGGAGTCGTGAAGCGCGTCACTCCCGGGGACTGGGCCAACAAGCCCGACTTCGAGATCGTCGCGCTTAAACCGAAGGACGAAGTGGTCGGCGCGGTCCAGGGCGGCGAGGACGACGACCTCGTCTTCATCACCTCCGACGCCCAACTCTTGCGCTTCACCGCCTCCGGTGTGCGTCCACAGGGCCGGGCAGCTGGCGGCATGGCCGGTATCAAGCTGGCGCCGGGTGAGACGGTCGTCTTCTTCACGAGCCTGTCGACCGATGACGTCGCCACGGCGATCGTCGCGACGGTCGCGGCGAGCAGTCAGACCCTGCCGGGGACCGATCCCGGCAGCGCCAAGCTGAGCGACTTCTCTGAGTACCCGGCCAAGGGGCGAGCCACCGGAGGTGTGCGTGCCCAGCGTTTCCTGAAGGGCGAAGATACGCTCGCCGTCGCCTGGGTCGGGCCAGCGCCGGCGCGGGCCGTCGGTCCGGACGGTACTCCCCGTGCCCTCCCCGAGTCCGGATCCCGCCGAGACGCATCCGGGGTCATGCTTGACGCCATCATCGGAGCCATTGGCTCCGAAATATAGGCTCGACGGGCGTAGCTGTGGAGCGGATCCGGCCCGATTCATTGCGAGTTAAGGAAGAACGAATCGCCGCCACTCTCCGGGCCCAAAAACACGCGGTAGTTTTTCGGCGACCGGAAGAGACCTCCTGAATTAGCCCCCGGTGCGCGTCCATGGACTGGGCTCCGAGCCAAAGCGGGTGTCCGCCTAGACGTCGATGCGATCGCGGGAGAGCTTGTCGGAGCTGTCGATGATGAACTCCTTGCGCGGGGCCACATCGTTCCCCATGAGCAGTTCGAACACCTTGCCGGCCGCCTCGGCATCGTCGACGCGCACCCGGCGCAGGGTGCGGTGGGCGCGTTCCATGGTCGTTGTCGCGAGCTGGTCGGCATCCATTTCGCCGAGGCCCTTGTAGCGCTGGATCGGGTCTTGGTAGCGGCGATTCTTCTTCTCGAGCGCCGTCAACACCGCGTGCAACTCGGTTTCGGAATAGGTATAGATGGTCTCGTTGGGCTTGCTGCCCGGGTTTATCACGACCACCCGGTGCAGCGGCGGCACCGCAGCGAACACGCGGCCCTCGGTGATCATCGGGCGCATGTAGCGAAAGAACAGGGTGAGCAGCAGGGTACGAATATGGGCGCCGTCGACATCGGCGTCGCTCATGATGATGACCTTGCCGTAGCGCGCCGCCGCCAGGTCGAAGCTACGCCCGGAGCCGGCACCGATCACCTGGATGATCGAGGCACACTCGGTGTTGGAGAGCATGTCCGAAACGGATGCCTTCTGCACGTTCAGAATCTTGCCGCGGATCGGCAGCAGCGCCTGATGCTCACTGTCGCGCGCGAGCTTGGCGGTGCCGAGCGCTGAGTCGCCCTCGACGATGAACAGCTCACTCGTGGACACGTCGTTGCTGCGGCAATCGACCAGCTTGGCCGGCAGGGAGGAACTCTCCAGGGCGTTCTTACGCCGCTGGGTTTCCTTGTGCGCCCTGGCGGAGATGCGCGACTTCATTTCGGCGACGATCTTGTCGAGCAACAGCGCCGACTGCGTTTTGTCGTCACGTTTTGCCGAGGCATAGCGCTCCGCCATGGCCTTGGCGACAACGCTGGCAACGATCGCCCGCACGGCCGGCGTGCCGAGCACCTCTTTCGTCTGGCCCTCGAACTGCGGTTCGGGCAGGCGCACGGTGAGCACGGCGGTGAGGCCGGCCATCACGTCGTCCTTGTCGAGCTTGTCGCTGCCGACCTTGAGCCGACGGGCATTCAGCTCCAGCTGACCGCGCAGAAATTTAAGCAGCCCGGCGTCGAAGCCGGCCTGGTGCGTGCCTCCCTTCGGCGTGGCGATGATGTTCACGAAACTCTGCACGATTGTGTCGTAGCCGGTCCCCCAGCGCAGGGCGATATCCACCTCGCAGTCGCGCACGAGTTCGGTGGGCACCATGGCGCCCTTGTCGGTGAGCACCGGTACGGTTTCGCTGAAGGTGCCGCTGCCGGTCAGCCGCCAGGTGTCGGTGATCGGGGCATCCGTCGCAAGATGCTCGACGAATTCGCTGATCCCGCCATCGAACTGGAACAGGCTGACCACCTGCTCTTCGGTGCGCCGGTCGGCGACCTCGATCGCCAGGCCCGGAACCAGGAACGCCGTCTGCCGGGCCCGGTTCAGCACCTCGTCGGTCTGAAAGGCTGCACCTTTGGTGAAAATCTGCCGGTCGGCCCAATAGCGGATGCGGGTGCCCGTGACGCCGCGCTTGACCTTGCCGATCACCCGCAGCTCGCTCTGGTTCTCAAACGGAGTGAACGGGGCGTCCGGACTTTTCTCCCCCGTGTCGGCGAACAGGCCGGGCTCTCCGCGGTGGAAGGACATGGCCCAGGTCTTGCCGTCCCGGTCGACCTCGACATCGAGACGTTCGGACAGGGCGTTGACGACGGATGCTCCGACCCCGTGCAATCCGCCGGACGCGGCATAGGATCCGCTGCCGAACTTGCCGCCGGCATGCAGTTTGGTGAAGACGACCTCGACGCCGGTCAGGCCGGTCTTGGGTTCGATATCGACCGGGATACCGCGGGCCGTGTCGCGCACCTCGACGCTCTTATCGGGGTGCAGCTCGATATTGATGCTCGCGCCGTGGCCACCGAGGGCCTCGTCAACCGAGTTGTCGATGATCTCCCACAGGCAGTGCATCAGACCGCGAGAGTCGGTCGAGCCGATGTACATGCCGGGGCGTTTGCGCACTGCCTCCAGTCCTTCGAGGACGGATAGGTGGCGCGCAGAATAGTCAGAACTCACAACAACCAAGAATACCGGGGCCAACCGGGGTGCCTTCGCGCATCGCCTGCCGCGCCTCGTGTCTCGCGTGGGTCACAACTGAGCAACATGGCTACGCGGTGAGCGAAATAGCACCCAATCACCGCGTAAACCCAGCCAGGCCGTGTTTACATTAGTCAAAGGGTTCAAGTAATAAAGTCTGGAGGAGGAGAATATGTCCCAGATCGCCACCGAAAATGGTGCTGTAGACAACGGTGCTGAGAACAAGCAGGGCGCCCCCCACCAGCTCACCGCAGCCGACCGCTGCGATGCCTGTGGTGCCCAGGCCTACATTCGCGTCGTCGTGAAGAACAGTGAGTTGCTGTTCTGTGCTCACCACGGCCGCAAGCACCAGGAGAAGCTCGCGAGCATTGCCGAGAGCTGGCACGACGAGTCAAGTCGTCTGCTCGAAGACCAGCGTTCCTAGCTGGTCAATAATCTCGTTCGGCTCGAGCTGACGAAAGAACGGATACCGCACGCGCGGCTGGCTCAGGCCAGTCTCGGGTGCGGTTTCCTCATTAACGCCCGGCCGGCTGCTATTCGGTCGGCTGCCCGAGCCGCAACGCAACCTGGTTGCGCGCGGTGCGCGCCGTCTCATCGACGGACTCGGCCACAGCGCCGCGGGAATAGACGAGACCGCGGCGACGGAATGCCGCCTTGAGCAGGTGATCGGCCAGCCCGGGGTTTCTGGCCAGAACGGGACCGTGCAGGTGGGTGCAGAACACCTCACCCATGGTCAGGCCCTCGATCTGCGGTCCGCTCGCCGGAGCATCCGCATTGCCTGTACCATGGAGCACCCGGCCCAGCGGGCTCGCCTCAGCGCCGACATAGTCGCGGGCGTGGTTCTCGAACCCGATCAGCCGCCCAAACTTTGACGACACGATGATGTCGTCGGTGGCGCGTTTCGTGCGGGGAACGGCGTGGCCCGCGACCAGTCCGAGTCCCTCGATTACGCTTCCGCCAGCGAGGTCTATCCCCCAGCTGATCAGCTCCCAGCCGGTGCCGACGGCCAGAATGGGCACGCCGGAATTCGACCAGACTCGCAGGTCTTCCAGCACGGTGCGCAGGGCATCCCTCGCAGGCAGCAGCGCAGCATCCGTTCCCGATCCGATCGACACCGCGTCGACGTGTTCGGGCAGATCGGCCCGGGTATGCACGTCGACGACTCGCGCTTCGCGGCCGCTCCACCGGGCGCGCTGGGCGAACACGCGAGCGTTGCCGGCATCGCCGTTGGTGTCGAGGAGACGAGGCAGCAGCGAGACCACCGTGAAGGGGCGCTCAATCGACGTGGCGGTCATTTACGATTCCTCAACGTTGGAGACGAGGCCGAGGTGGGCGCGGGTGCGCCGCATGCCGTCAGCCGAGAAGATGATCGTTTTCACCCCGGACACGGGATCCGGCAGTGCCAGGAAGGCATCGAGCGCGGTCGGGACGTCGGGTTCGATGCGATCGACCGCCACGCCGTCGTAGGCCAGCTGCAGGGCGATGTCGTGCGCCTTCAGTCCGGAGGCGATCAGCACGTGGCCAAGCCCCGAGGTATCGACCGGCCAGAAATAGGAGGGATCCCGCACATCGGAGCCGATGATCACGATGATCTGCTCCGTGCCGGCCTCGAGGCTGTCCACGTTGAGCTGAAAGCTCGACGGGTTTTGCACGAGCACGAATTCGATCGTTTTACCGCCGACGGTGACGACTTCGCCGCGACCGAAGACGGCCGGCATAGCCGAGAGTGCGGCACAGGCGGTGGCAGGGTTGAAAGTCTCCCCCAGCGTGGCCTCGGCGGCGCCGAGCGCGGTCAGAGCATCAACGGCGTAATGGATGCCGCGGGCCGGCAGTGCAATGCTGTGGCTGCCGCCGTTGGAAGGGAATTCCACTTCGGCAGTTCGCCCCGCCATTCCGGTCAGTTGGAGTCCCCTTCCAGCGGGCAGACGCGATTCGGCGGTGTCGGCGTAGCCCAGGCCACGGGGGTGCAGCGTGAGAACGTGGGCGGTGACGCCGTAGCTGGACACCCGTATGCTCGGTTCGAGCCTGGAGCCGACGTCGGCGAGGTAGCGGTCGTCGGCATTGAGAACCACGGTTTCAGTGGCGCGGGCAGCGATCTTGCCGAGCAGGGCCGCGACCATCTCTGAGTCGTGGAACCGGTCGATTTGGTCGACCATGACGTTGGTAAGGGCGACAACGCGCGGGCTCAGCGACCCGGCGATCAAGGCACCGTGCCCTTCGTCCATTTCAAGAACGGCAACGTCACCCGCGATGCGCCCGGTCAGAGTGACCCGTTCAAGCAGTGCGCTGGTCAAACCCTGGCTGATATTGGCCGTCGACTGGTTGGTGAACACGGTCAGGCCGTGCGCCCGCAGAATGGCCACGAGCATCTTGGTCGTCGTCGACTTGCCGCTCGAACCGGTCACGATGACCAAACCGAGCGGAAAGCCGTTGAGGGTGTCGGCCAAAAAACGAGGCGCGATGCGGTTGACGACGACGCCGGGGATGGCCGAGCCACCACCCGGTTTGCGCCAGCGGGCTAGAACCCGAACCGCTCGACCAATCAGAATCGCCGGAGCGTACTTCACCGACTTCACGAGAGAAGAGTCACGATCCGGGACCGCCGTGTCAACGCCACTCTTTACTCGAGGTAGTCGCGTAGGGACTGCGACCGGGACGGGTGGCGCAGCTTGGCCATCGTCTTGGACTCGATCTGACGGATGCGTTCACGCGTGACACCGAAGGTGTCGCCGATCTGGTCCAGTGTCTTGGGCATGCCGTCGCCGAGGCCGAAGCGCATTCGAATGACGCCGGCTTCGCGCTCGGAGAGCGAATCGAGCAGGCTCTCGAGCTGCTTCTGCAGCATCGTGAAACCGACCGCATCCGCTGGTACAACGGCCTCGGTGTCTTCGATGAGGTCGCCGAACTCGCTGTCGCCATCTTCACCGAGCGGGGTGTGCAAGGAGATCGGCTCGCGACCGTATTTCTGTACCTCGACGACCTTTTCCGGCGTCATGTCGAGTTCGCGGCTGAGTTCTTCGGGCGTGGGTTCACGGCCGAGGTCTTGCAGCATCTGCCGCTGCACCCGGGCGAGCTTGTTGATGACCTCGACCATGTGCACCGGAATGCGGATGGTGCGGGCCTGGTCGGCCATGGCGCGGGTGATCGCCTGACGAATCCACCAAGTGGCGTAGGTGCTGAACTTGAAGCCCTTGGTGTAGTCGAACTTCTCGACGGCGCGGATGAGCCCGAGGTTGCCCTCCTGGATCAGATCGAGAAACTGCATTCCGCGACCGGTGTAGCGCTTAGCCAGCGAGACAACGAGGCGGAGGTTGGCACCGAGCAGGTGGCTCTTGGCGCGGGCGCCGTCCTTGGCGACCCACTGCAACTCGCGGCCGAGCGCGTTTTTCTTCTCGACATCGGTCATGACCGACAGCTTGTCCTCAGCGAACAGGCCGGCCTCGATGCGCATGGCCAGTTCGACCTCCTCGGCAGCGTTCAGCAGGGCGACCTTACCGATTTGCTTGAGATAGTCCTTGACCGGGTCGGCCGTCGCGCCGGTGATGGCACTCGAGTAGACCGGAACCTCATCGTCGTCGTCAACCAGCGACAGCACGAGGGCGCCGCTCGGCAATGGCTCGGCCGAGGCCGGGCGCTTGGTGCCTTCGTCGTCTGAGTCGTATTCCTCGCCGTCCGGCGCGCTGTCGACGTCGGCTTCTTCGTCTTTCTTGACGACCTTGGCCTTGGTGACGCGCTTCTTGGGAGCAGGCTTGTCGACGCCAGCTGCGGTGGCCGCGGACTTCTTCGTCGCGGCGGCCTTGGCTGCTGGAGCCTTGGTGACGGTCTTCTTGACCGTCGTCGTGGGCGCCTCGTCGGTCGCCTCGGTCTTTACGGTGGTTGCCATTGGAGCACCTCTCATGCGGAGTCTTACCTGCTTCTGTGCGACCGGTGACGGCGCCAGATGCGTTTTTGGGCAGAACTTGGACCCATGTCAAGCCCAGGGATGCCCAAACCAACACTGTAAGTACCACACGGTGTGGAGATGCCCCGGACCAGAACGGGTCCTTGAACAATTATTGCACGGTTTGTCTGGACGACAAGCCACGCCACGCACTAGGATTCTCCGTTACGTCGTTTCCAGGTGCGTGATAGTGCAACCCAGATGGGCGCCACCTCTATTCCCTCATCGCGGGAGAGCTGGCGACGGGTGCGGCGGCGGGCGTGCAGCAGAAATACGACTCCGATGCCGACCACGAGATATTGCACCGAGAACGCCACCCGGAATGCATCGAGGGCGTACAGGTCGCTGGCCGCTCCCCCGGCGACCTTCCATCCGTTTTGCAGGTCGAGCAGCAGCCCCACCAGATACATCGTGACGAAACTCGCGGTAAACCCGCCGACGTTGACCACACCGTTTGCCGAACCGAGACTGCGTTGCGGGTTGAAGGTGCGGGCAAAATCAAAGCCGATGAGCGAACCCGGTCCGCCGATGCCGAGTACCACGAGCAAAAGCACAATAGTCCAGAGTGGTGGAATACCCGGCCAGAGTAGAACGAGCGCCCAGGCGGCGGCTATGCCCGCGACTATTCCCAGCACGATATTGCTGCGGCGCAGGGGATGACGTGCCGTCAGCAGGCCGAGAATCGGCCCGAACACGAGCCCGGCCCCGACCAGCACTGTCAGCATGGCGGCAGCGAAGGCCGGTTCGTAGCCGAGGCCGAAAACCATGAACGGATAGCCCCAAAGCAGGCTGAACACGGTGCCGGCGGACTGCGTCACATAGTGCGACCAGAACCCGAGCTGGGTGCCTGGACGTTTGAAACTGTGCCGCAGCTGGGTCAGCGCGATGGCCAGGCTGTTCGTCCTGACCTGCTCGGTCAGGTCGCTGGGGCGGTCCCGCACAAAGATGACGACCACGATCAGGGCGATGACGGCGACGGAGGCGGCCGAGAGAAAAGCCGGCACCCATCCGCTCGTGTGCAGCAGCCAGGCCAGGGGGACCGCGGATAGAACCTGGCCGAGCTGGCCGATATTGCCCATCCATTGGGACAGCAGCGGAACGATGCGTCCGCTGAACCACGAGCTGATCAGGCGAATCATGGAGATGAAGATGGTCGCATCGCCCGCGCCCACGAGAATACGCCCTACGACGGCAAGGGTGATGTCCGGTGCGAGCGCGAGGGTGATCTGCCCGATCACCATGAGTGCCGTGCCGGTGATCATGAGCACCCGAGGCCCAAAACGATCAATCAGAACGCCCACCGGGATCTGTGCCGCGGCATAGACCAGGAGTTGCACAACGGCGAGGCTCGAGAGCACGGCAGCCGAGCCGCCGAAACGCTCGGTGGCCGCCACTCCCGCAATGCCCATCGAGGTGCGCTGCAACACGGCGGACAAATACGCGAACGATCCGATGACAAAGATCAGGGTAGATCGCCGGGAGTTCACTTGTCCCAACTTACCGCGCTTGCGCCTGCCCCGGTTTCGGAACGCCCCGCCGGCACTTGTTGTTAAGCAGACGGGCCGTCGTCGCGGCTGCGACGCAGGGCCAGGAAATTTTCCAGCTCGGCGGCGATTTCGTCGGCCGAGGGCAGTTCGCCGTCTTCATCGGTCAGCGGCGACCGTAATGTGCTGCCCTCCATGTAGGCGTCATAGCGCTGCTCCAGGGTGCCAACGAGCTTGGCCAGTTCGGGGTTATCCCGAACCTGGTCGTCGATGCGGGCGACGAATTCACGGTTGGCTTCGCGCAGACGATCGGTGGGGAAGATCAACCCGGTCGACGCGCTCGTGCTCTCCAACGCGCTCAGTGCTGCGGCGGGAAACTCGGCGTCGCCCAGGTAGTGAGGCACCAGCAGAACGTAGCCGACCGCCCCGGCACCGCGCTCCTGCAGCCGAAATTCAAGCAGGTGCAGCACGTTGGCCGCGACCTGCGTGTGCGGCCGCCACACCGACCGATTCTCGATCAGGTCGGAGCGATTGCCGCTCACCGTGACGCCGATCGGACGGGTGTGCGGAACCGGCATCGGGATGGCGTGTACCCAGGTGGTCGAGGTAACGGTGAACCGTTCCACCAGCTGCATCACGGCGGCCGTGAATTGTTCCCAGCGAAAGTCGGGCTCGAACCCGGCCAGGAACAGGAACGGCTGCCCGATTTCGTCACGAGCCAGATACAGGCGCAGTGACGGCGGCTGATAATTGGTCAGGTGGTCTTGATCGAAGTAGATGATCGGGCGTCGCGCTCGGTAATCCAGCAGAGCGTCGGTGTCGAACGACGCGACAACGGTGTGCTCGAGGGTGGTGAGGAGATAGTCAGTGAATTGCGCGACCGCACCACCGGCATCCGCGAAGCCGGTCAGCCCCGCGACCAGGTGTAATCCCTCTGGAACGCCATCGGCGTCAGAGGTCAGTTCGTACAGCTCAGCAGGGTCTAACATTCCTTAACTCTAATCCGCACTGCCGTTTTTGGGTGGCTTCTGACGGAGTGCCGAGAGCGAACACCTCGCGCGCTGGGGCTGCCGGCCACCGGCGATCCTGCACCCGGTGGCTACCATCGAAGTATGACCGTTCCCACCCTGTCCCTGTCCACCAAGTCCGCCGTCGACTCTCCCGCCGCGATTCTCATCGTCGCTGCCCAACAAACGGATGACGGTGTGCGCCTCATCGAAACCGGAAGCGACACGCTGATGGCCGCGATCACGGCCCAGCTTCCGTTGCTCGGCGTGACCGGCGCCCGCGATGAGGTCGTGCGGCTGGTCACTGATGACGGTTCGCCGCGCGCGATCGCGATCGTTGGACTCGGACGTACCGTCGATACCGATGCGCTACGGCACGCTGCCGGTTCCGCGGTTCGTCAGCTGACCGGCGTCGGTGCCGTCGCCTTCGCCATCTCGTTGACCGATGCCGATCAGGTCGAGGCCGTTCTCGAGGGCGCAGCTCTCGGCGGCTACTCCTACACCGCGTACCGACATAGCTCGCTCGCCGCGGCCAAGCTGCCGGCGTCGAGTGTGGTCGTGCACACCGGGGTCGCGGCACCCAACGCCATTGCGCGGGCCAGCGCGAGCGCCGAGGCGATCCGCCTGGTGAAGGACCTCGTGAACATGCCCCCCCTCGACCTCTACCCCGCCTCGCTCGCCGACGCAGCGGTTGAGGCCGCCACCGGTCTGCCGATCGATGTGACGGTCTGGGACGAGCAGCAGCTCGCGGCCGACGGCTTCGGCGGTATCGCCGGCGTCGGTGCTGGGTCCACTCGCCCGCCGCGCCTGGTCAAGCTCAGTTACACACCGGCCGGAGCCGACAAGCATCTCGCCCTTGTGGGCAAGGGCATCACCTTTGACACCGGCGGACTCTCGCTCAAGCCGCCGGCATCCATGGTCGGCATGAAATACGACATGACCGGTGCGGCCACCGTGCTCGCCGTTGTGCTGGCCGCGGCGCGGCGGGAACTGCCGGTGCGCATCACGGCTTGGATGTGCATCGCCGAGAACATGCCCTCCGGTTCGGCCATCCGACCCAACGATGTGCTGCGCATGCGCGGCGGACGCACCGTCGAGGTTCTCAACACCGATGCCGAGGGTCGCCTCGTACTCGCCGACGGTCTGGTCGCCGCTGCCGAAGAACAGCCAGACGCGATCATCGACGTCGCCACCCTCACCGGAGCAGCCGTCGTCGCTCTCGGCACCCGGTATTTCGGAACCATGGGCGATGATGCCCTGGTGCAGCGGGTTCTCGCTGCCAGCGCTGCCGTCGGTGAGGCAGCCTGGCCGATGCCGTTCCCCGATGAGCTGCGCGCCACCCTCAACTCCGATGTGGCTGACATCGCCAACGCCAAGATCGGCAGCACCGCCGGCGGCATGCTGCTGGCCGGCGTGTTTCTGCGGGAATTCATCGGAACGGATGTTAGCGGAACGACGATCCCCTGGGCTCATCTCGACATCGCCGGGCCTGCGCAGAACTCGGGTGCGGGGTGGGGGTTCACCGCGGCCGGACCGACCGGGGTATCCGTCCGGGCCCTGCTCCGACTGGCCGAGGACTTTTCACGCCCGTAGTACAGTCGTAGGGGCAAGAAAAAGCTTGTCAAACCACGTGGCCGATCAGCACAATTTCATCGGCCGTCGTGACAAAGCGTTAAGCGCGAGGGAGTAGCTGAGTGTCGGATCAGAATTTTGACATTGTCGTTCTCGGTGGCGGAAGCGGTGGATACGCAGCAGCGCTGCGCGCCGTGCAGCTGGGATTCACCGTTGGTCTGATCGAGAAGGGCAAACTCGGCGGCACCTGCTTGCACGTCGGCTGCATTCCGACCAAGGCTCTCCTGCACTCGGCTGAGGTCGCCGATGTCAGCCGCGAGTCGGCCAAATACGGTGTCAAGACCACGTTTGAGGGCATTGACATGGCAGCGGTCACCGCGTTCCGCGAGGGCATCGTCGCGAGCAAGTACAAGGGCCTCCAAGGCCTGGTCAAGGCTCGCGGCATCACCGTGATCGAAGGTGAAGGCCACCTGGTCTCCCCCACGACCGTTCAGGTCGGTGAGGACACGATCGTCGGCAAGAACGTCATCCTCGCGACCGGCTCCTACGCCCGTTCGCTGCCCGGCCTCGAGATCGGCGGCCGCGTCATCACGAGCGAGACCGCGCTCGCCCTGGACTACGTGCCCAAAAAGGTCGCCGTGCTCGGCGGCGGCGTCATCGGTGCCGAGTTCGCGAGCGTCTGGAGGTCCTTCGGCGCCGACGTCACGATCATCGAAGCGCTCCCGCACCTCGTTCCGAACGAGGAAGAGTCCATCTCCAAGCAGCTGGAACGTGCATTCCGCAAGCGCGGCATCGAGTACTCCCTCGGCATCCGCTTTCAGAGTGTCACGCAGAGCGACTCCGGCGTCGTCGTCACCCTGGAAAACGGGGCAACGGTTGAGGCCGACCTTCTGCTCGTCGCTGTCGGCCGCGGCCCGGTCACGGCCGGACTCGGCTTCGACGAGGTCGGCGTCACCATGGATCGTGGCTTCGTTATCACCGATGAGCGTCTCGCCACGAATATTCCCGGCGTCTACGCCGTCGGCGACATCGTTCCTGGCCTGCAGCTGGCCCACCGCGGTTTCCAGCAGGGCATCTTCGTCGCCGAAGAAATCGCCGGACTGAATCCGATCATCGTCGAAGACATCAACATTCCCAAGGTCACCTACTGCGACCCCGAGGTTGCATCCGTCGGCTACAGCGAAGCGAAGGCTGCCGACAAGTTCGGTGCCGACCAGATTTCGACCTACGAGTACAACCTCGGCGGAAACGGCAAGAGCTCGATTCTCGGTACCGCCGGGTCGGTCAAGCTCGTTCGAGTCAAGGACGGCCCCATCGTGGGCATCCACATGATCGGTGCCCGCGTCGGCGAACTCATCGGCGAAGGCCAGCTCGTTGTGAACTGGGAAGCGTACCCGGAGGACATTGCTCCGTTCCTGCACGCCCACCCGACGCAGAATGAAGCGATGGGTGAGGCCTTCCTGGCTCTCGCCGGCAAACCGCTTCACGCGATGTAGTCGGAATCCCATTCTTATCCCATTTTTAGACAATCAAACGGTTTTGAAGGAGACATGCGCATGAGCGAATCCGTCAGCCTCCCGGCACTCGGAGAGAGTGTTACAGAGGGCACGGTCACCCGCTGGCTCAAGAACGTGGGCGACCGCGTGGAGGTCGACGAGCCGTTGCTCGAGGTATCGACCGACAAGGTGGACACGGAAATTCCGTCCCCGGTCGCCGGCATTATTGAGGCCATCCTGGTGCAGGAAGACGAGACCGTCGAGGTCGGAACACCCCTCGTGACGATCGGCGACGGGTCCGGCGCTGCCGCTCCGGCAGCCGAGGCACCGGTCGAGGCAACCGCAGCCCCCGTGGCAGAGCCGGTTGCAGCACCGGAGCCGGTTGCAGCTCCTGTTGCCGCCCCCGAGCCGGTCGCAGCGCCCGCACCGGTTGCCGCAGCCGCACCGGTTGCCGCACCCGCACCGGTCGCATCGCCCGCACCGGTTGCCGCTCCCGCTCCGGTTGTCGCTCCGGCTCCGGTTGCAGCACCCGCCCCCGTTGCCGCAGCACCCGCTGCGGTTGTGGACGCCCCGGTCGCTCGCGGTTCGCACGCAGGGACCAGCGGGTACGTCACCCCGATCGTGCGCAAGCTCGCCAACGAGGCCGGTGTCGACCTGTCGACCATCAGCGGCACCGGGGTGGGCGGACGAATCCGCAAGGAAGACATCGTGCAGGCTTCGTCAGCGCGGCCGGCCGCGGCCGCCCCGGTCGTGGAGGTCTCACCGCTGCGCGGAACTACCCAGCCGATGTCACGCCTGCGCAAGGTCGTCGCCGAGCGTGCTGTCATCTCGATGCAGTCATCCGCTCAGCTCACGACCGTGGTCGAGGTGGATGTCACCCGGGTGGCCATGCTGCGCGACCGGGTCAAGGGTGCGTTCGCCGAGAAAACCGGCAACAAGCTCTCGTTCCTGCCGTTCTTCGCCCTGGCCGCAGCCGAGGCGCTTCGTGCCATCCCGATCGTGAACGCCACGATCGAGGGCGACACGATTGTCTACCCGGCCCAGGAAAACATCAGCATCGCGGTCGATACAGAACGTGGCTTGCTGACTCCAGTCGTGCGCAACGCCGGCGAACTCGATCTGGCCGGCTTTGCCGCCCAGATCGCGGACCTCGCTGCCCGCACCCGGGACAACAAGCTCAAGCCCGACGAGCTCAGCGGCGGAACGTTCACGCTGACCAACACCGGTTCGCGCGGGGCCCTGTTCGACACTCCCGTGGTGTTCCTGCCGCAGAGCGCCATCCTGGGCACCGGCATCGTGTACAAGAAGCCACTCGTCGTCACGACCGACGGCCTCGACGCGATCGCGATTCGTTCGAGTGTGTACCTCGCCCTGTCTTATGATCACCGCATCATCGACGGAGCGGATGCTGCCCGCTTCCTCACCACGATGAAGGCACGTCTGGAAGCTGGAGCGTTCGAGGGCAACCTCGGCATCTAAGCTCCAGGTTCTGCCGACGCTGAGCAAATCAGTAGTCGAAAATCTCACGAAGACGCCAGCCGCCCTCGCCCTTGACCACAAGGACCGAGGCTGGCTGGCCTTTTTCGTTCCCGGCGCCCGGGGCGAGTGCGACAACGGCCAGGTTGCCGGTTCGTTCCGCGAGGGTCGGCAGGTGGCCTACGTAGTCCGGCAGTTGCGGTCCTGACCCGCCCTGTTGCCGCTGACGCGCGTCGTAGCTGTCCAGAGCGAGCACGGCCGACCCGGTCTGGTCGACGCCCACCAGGCAGACGAGGGACGCCGCAGCGAGGCAAGCGGCCCGGCCGGCGAGCAGCGCCACCACGGCCGCAATCGGATCGTCCCCCGCAATCGCAGCCGCGTCCGGCGTTTCAAGGTCGGAGACGGCACCACCAGCCTGGCTGTGGTCTGAAGAATGGTCGCTATTATCCGGTGTCGCGGACGTTGCGGGCGGTCCGGCCGCCACCGGGTCGGCCGCGGGACCGGGGCGCCCGGAATGACCGGAGAGCGGAAACAACGTCAGAGCCAACACGAGCACGCTGACACCGACCAATCCCGCCACCAGGATAGGCCTTCGACGACCGTGAAGTCGTTTACGCAGGCCATGCCCGAGTGCCGCGACCGGACGTGCATCAACCAGGCTGTTGAGCAGCCGGCTGAGCAGCCAGCTGAGGAGATGCCGTAACCCGGCGACCCTCGCCACCAGGTTACCGAGGGCCCGGGAGGGCGGTCTCAGGCCCGCATTGACAGCAGAAGGATACGGGTCGGGGTCGTGCAGAACGGGGTCGTCGTGTTCCGGGGCGTACGGGCCCGGCGCAGTCCGTTCGGTGGCGTGGCCGCGTTCGCTGAACGTGCCTCGGATCTGCAGGTTTCCGATTCGCCGAGCGGGCTCCGCAACCTCCTGGCCACCGATCGACGGGTCAGCCGACCCGGCGCTGTCGGGATCCGGTTCGGTGACGAGTCGAAAGCCCCGCAGCGGTTCCGCGTCGGCCCAGTCGAACAGGGCGCGTTCCAGATCCACCAGGATCGATTCCGTCGGTTTCAGTGCGAGGAACGCTCCAGGTTCTGCGCCGTACCGGCCAACATCGTACGGCCCAACACTGGTTTGACCAGCACCGTACCGACCCGCACCGTCGCTCGGATCCACCGCCTCGTGGAACCGCCGGATCAATTCTGCCCCGCCGTGGCTGCGCGCGTCAGTCTCGGCGAGCCCAGCACAGACGCACCGCCCGATGGTCGCCAGCCGGGTGTAATCGGCGCGGAGGAGCGGCATCCGCTCTCGTAGGGCGTCGCTGAATTGGCGGATCGCACCGAATCCGGTCAGCACGGAGCGGCCGGTCGCGTCGAGCAGTACGGTGGCCTGGCTGAGGCTGCCGTGTGCGAACTCGGCCGAATGCAGCGCGTTGAGGGCCACCACGACGGGGGCGAGGAGGGTCACCGCTTCGCCCGGCGACAGCACGGGATGTTCGATCAAATAGCGGGCCAACGACCCGCCGGCGAGCCGTTCCAAGATCAGGCAGATTCGACCATCACCGAGCTGCGCGACATCGAGCAGCCGGACCAGCCCCGGCGCTGCTGCCGAGGTGAGGACGGCGATGTCGCTCTCGATGCTCGCCGACTCGGTGTCGGCACGGAATATCTTGAGGGCGACCATGGCGCCGCTGCCGGAATGTCCGAGATAGATTGCAGCGCGGTCCCCCGTGCCAAGCAGCCGAATCAGTCGGTAGCCGGCAACGACGCATTCGCTCTGCAGCGCTGCCGACCCCGGCGCGCGATTTCCGTCGACCTCCAGCTGCGGCCGAGGACCGAAGCGAATCGGGTCACCAAGTCGGATCGGGTTTCTGAATTGGATCGGGTCTCTGAATTGGATCGGGTCATCGACCGGAGCCGAGGGCGCTGCGCTGCGTCGTTTCACGAGACCATGTTCTCGCGGGAATCCGGTGCACAGACCTGGCCGGCACGCACCGGTGCACAACGGGCGAACCAGGAAAGCGGGGAGGAGCGCAGAAACCTGACGGCAGCCAGACTGACAAACGTCTGCAGCTCGCCCCAACTCCCCCGGAGCCCCCTAGACTGGGCCAATGCTCGACTTTGTCGTCGCGGGGCTAAGCGCCAACTCCGTGCCGTATGTTGAGGGCCTAGAGCTCCAACGCGCAGTCCACCGTTCCGTCGTCGCCCGTGAGCGACCGGACACCGTCCTCCTTTTGGAGCATCCCGCCGTGTACACAGCGGGTAAACGCACCCTGCCGGAAGAACGCCCCGTCGACGACACCCCGGTGATCGACGTCGACCGCGGCGGTAAAATCACCTGGCACGGACCTGGGCAGCTGGTCGGCTACCCCATCCTGCACCTCGCAGAACCGGTCGACGTCGTCGGCTATGTTCGATCTCTCGAGGGCATGCTGATCGAGGTGCTGATCGGCTTCGGCATCGACGCCGTCCGGGTAGCCGGACGTTCGGGAGTCTGGGTCGGACCGGCCGGCCACGAAGACAAGATCGCCGCCATTGGAATTCGAGTGGCACAGGGTGTCACCATGCACGGCTTCGCGCTCAACTGCAGCAACTCCCTCGAGCCGTATGACCGCATCATCGCCTGCGGAATTCGCGATGCCGGAGTCACCACAATGTCCCGCGTCCTCGGCCGCACCGTAGACCCGAGTGACCTGATCGACCCCATCACCGCTGGCTTTCAGCGCACGCTGGGAGCCGACACCGACAGCCTTAACCCCGTCAGCCTCGACAACGTCAGGACGAACGCATGAACGCAGTACCCGAAGGCCGCAAACTCCTACGCCTGGAAATTCGCAACGCCGAAACTCCGATCGAACGTAAGCCGGCCTGGATCAAGACCGTCGCCAAAATGGGCCCCGAATATCAGAAGCTGCAGAGTCTCGTGAAAAGCGAGAACCTGCACACGGTCTGCCAGGAAGCCGGCTGCCCCAACATCTTCGAGTGCTGGGAAGACCGCGAAGCAACCTTTTTGATCGGCGGCTCCCAGTGCACACGACGCTGTGACTTCTGCCAGATCGACACCGGGAAGCCGGCCGACTACGACACCGACGAGCCCCGCCGCGTCGGTGAATCGGTTGTCACCATGAACCTTCGCTATGCCACCGTGACCGGTGTGGCCAGGGACGACCTGCCCGACGAGGGGGCCTGGCTCTACGCCGAGACCATTCGCCAGATCCACCAGCAGAGCCCCGGAACCGGCGTCGAGATTCTGGTGCCGGACTTCTCCGGCAACCCGGATCATCTCGCGCAGGTGTTCTCAGCCCAACCGGAAGTTTTCGCGCACAACGTCGAAACCGTGCCGCGCATCTTCAAGCGCATCCGCCCCGCCTTTCGCTACGACCGGTCGCTCGACGTGCTCACCCAGGGCCGTAACGCCGGTCTGATTACCAAGTCCAACCTCATCCTGGGAATGGGTGAAGAACGCGCGGAAATCACCCAGGCCCTGCACGACCTGTACGAAGCCGGCACCGACATCATCACCATCACGCAGTACCTGCGGCCGAGTGCCCGACACCTGCCGGTCGCCCGCTGGGTGCGCCCGGAGGAATTCGTCGAACTCAATGAGGAGGCCAAAGAAATCGGCTTTCTCGGCGTGCTTTCCGGTCCGCTGGTGCGGTCGTCCTATCGGGCTGGTCGGCTGTGGGCCCAGTCCATGGTCGCGACCGGCCGGGAGATTCCGGCCGACCTGCGCCAGCTGGCGGATGCCCAACTTGGGTTCGCCCAGGCCGTCTCCTAATGCGAGGATGGGGTGAATTCGGTCACTCGGCATTCGAGTGACTGGGTAGTCTTATACCCATGGCACGCAGCAAGGAAAAGACCCCCAAAAAACCGAAGAAACCCGGCCGCTTGAAGCAAATGTGGCAGGTTTTCCAGATGACGAGACGATATGACTCGAATATCGTCTGGATTCTGGTTCTGGCCTTCCTAATCCCCGTTCTGATCAGCCTGGCCCTGGCCCTGCTGATTCCCGGCAGCAACGTCTTCACGATGGTGCTGTGGATCGTCGCCGGCGTGCTCGCCGGAATCCTGGCGATGCTCATCATTCTGGGGCGGCGGGCCGAGAAAGCCGCCTATTCGCAGATCGAGGGCCAGCCCGGTGCTGTCGGTGCCGTGCTGCGCAGCTCGCTCAAGCGGGGGTGGGTCGGCAGTGAAATGCCGGTCGCCGTAAACGGCAAGACTCAGGATGCTGTCTATCGGGCTGTCGGTCGCGGTGGAGTCGTGCTGATCAGCGAGGGCCCGAAAACGCGCACCACACGCATGCTCGAAGAAGAGAAGCGCAAGATCGTGCGCATCGGCGGCAACGTCGGCGTGACCGTGATCTCGGTTGGACCCGACGACGACGCCGTGCCGCTGCACAAGCTGGCCCGCCGTCTAACCCGGATCAAGCCCACCCTGACCAAGGCCGAAGTTCTTGCGGTCAACAACCGCCTGAATTCCATGGGCACCAAGCTTCCCATTCCCAAGGGCGTCGACCCGATGAAGGCGCGCCCGCAGCGCGGTTGACTCCAGACAGATTCACCCGATTCCGGGGAACCAAAAGAAGGGCCCATGCTTCGCGTGCGGCCCTTCTTTTGGTTGTTCGGACTGTGCGGCACAGACCGGACCGCTACTGACGAATGAGGGCCGTTCCGGCGATCTTGTCGTGGAAGCCGCGCTGATCGGAATCCCAGACCAAGGCGGGAAGCGCGATCCCGAGCAGCAGCGAGCGCACCACCGGCCGCCACAGCCCGATCCAACCGCCGTGAAGGGAGATGAGCCGCAGGCCAACGAGCCGGTGGCCGATACTGGCCCCGATGGTCGGAATAAACACGATCTGCAGGATGACGAAGATGATTAGGTTCGCGGCCGGATCGTAGTTGAAGAAGATCGCCGACACCGCGATCGCGATGGCCCAGTCGATGGCGAAGCCCAGAATTCGCCGTCCAGGCCGACCGATCGAACTCGGCCCGTGCTGGGGTAGCCCGAGGCGCTCCCCCGGCCATTTGCTCGGTGGCACTGGACCAAAAGTGTTCGGGCGGGAGCTGGAGTCTGGCACCCGATAAGTCTACCGAGCAGGCTCCCCTGTAACATGTGTGAAACATAAGCGTCACGGACAAGTAACGCAGCGCTACTAATCTCAATAAAGCCGATGTGTCCGATTCGGCAATTTACACGCCCACGTCGTCTGGAGTTTACCCGCATGTTCCGCGATTCGTCAGAAGTGCTCAAATTCATCAAAGACACGGACGTCAAGTTCCTTGACATCCGTTTCACCGATCTTCCCGGTGTGCAGCAGCACTTCAACATCCCGGCATCCACCGTTGATGAAGAATTCTTCACCGTTGGCCAGATGTTCGATGGCTCGTCGATCCGCGGTTTCGCGTCGATCCACGAATCCGACATGCAGCTCATCCCCGACGTGTCGACCGCATACATCGACGCCTTCCGCACCGAGCGCACGCTCATCATGCTGTTTGACATCTACAACCCGCGCAACGGCGAGATCTACTCCAAAGACCCGCGCCAGGTAGCTAAGAAGGCTGAGAAGTACCTCGCCTCCACCGGCATCGGCGACACCGCATTCTTCGGCTCCGAAGCCGAGTTCTACATTTTCGACGACGTGCGTTACGAAGTTAACCAGCACACCAGCTTCTACTCCGTCGACTCCAGCGAAGGCGCCTGGAACTCGGGCAAGAAAGAAGAAGGCGGAAACCTCGCCAACAAGACGCCATTCAAGGGCGGCTACTTTCCGGTCAGCCCGGTCGACCAGCACGTCGACATGCGCGACGACATCTGCCTCAAGCTGATCGAAGCCGGCCTCATCCTCGAACGCAGCCACCACGAGGTCGGCACCGGCGGCCAGGGCGAGATCAACTACAAGTTCGACACCATGGTGCACGCGGCCGATGACCTGCTCAAGTTCAAGTACATCGTCAAGAACACCGCGCACGACTGGGGCAAGACGGCGACCTTCATGCCCAAGCCGTTGTTCGGCGACAATGGCTCTGGCATGCACACCCACCAGTCTCTCTGGGCCGACGGCAAGCCGCTGTTCTACGATGAGGCCGGCTATGGCGGACTCTCCGATGTGGCCCGCTGGTACATCGGAGGCCTGCTAAAGCACGCTCCGGCAGTGCTCGCGTTCACGAACCCGACGGTGAACTCCTACCACCGCCTCGTTCCCGGCTTCGAAGCACCGGTCAACCTGGTCTACTCGGCCGGCAACCGGTCAGCGTCCATCCGCATCCCGATCACCGGCACCAACCCGAAGGCCAAGCGCCTCGAGTTCCGTGCACCCGATGCCTCCGGCAACCCGTACCTCGCGTTCGCCGCGCAGCTCATGGCCGGCCTCGACGGGATCAAGAACCGCACCGAACCGCACGAGCCCGTCGACAAGGACCTCTACGAGCTGCCGCCCGAAGAAGCCAAGAACATCCCCCAGGTTCCGGCTTCGCTCGAAGAAGCCCTGCAGGCCCTCGAAGCGGACCACGACTTTCTGCTGGCAGGAAACGTCTTCACCCCTGAGTTGATCGAGACCTGGATCGAGTACAAGCGCGAAAACGAGATCAAGCCGCTCGCTCAGCGCCCGCACCCATTCGAGTTCGAGCTCTACTACGGCGTCTAAGCCCAACGTGTGAGGAAAGGACCGCATCCTCGGATGCGGTCCTTTCCTCGTAGCTGACGTCCCCGCGCAGGCTCAGCCGGCCGTCGGGCCCGGGCGCTCCACCGGGCCATAGAACAAACGCTCAAACACGGCGCGGGCGCGCCGCGTGACGGCGAGGTAGTCGTCTTCCAGCTGATTGCCCGACCCCGGTGGGTATTCCATCACGCGGGCGATGCCTTCGAGGGCTGCGCGATCCGTCGGGAGCACGTTCGAGGTGTGATTGGTCCACAGGGTGATGGCCGAGCGCGCGCGGGACGCGAAGACCCAGGCGCTGCGCAAGACCGCGGCATCCGCTGCCGGAATCAAACCCGCAGTCACTGCCTCGGTCAGGGCGTGCAGAGTCGACGTCGTGCGGAGCGCGGGAATGGCCGCGGCGTGCTGCAGTTGCAGCAATTGCACGAGCCATTCGACGTCGCTGAGCGACCCGCGCCCCAGCTTGAGGTGCCGGTTCGAGTCGGCTCCCTGCGGCAGACGCTCGTTCTCGACCCGCGCTTTGATGCGGCGGACCTCACGCACGGCCTGCTCGCTGATATTGCTCGGATACCGCACCTCGGCGGCCACGGCCTCGAAGTCGCGCAGCAGAGCGGCATCCCCGGCGACTCCGCGGCCGCGCAGCAGCGCCTGGGCTTCCCAGGTGAGCGACCAGCGCCGGTAGTAGGCCTGGTACGACTCAAGCGACCGCACCACCGGCCCATTGCTGCCCTCCGGGCGCAGGCCGATGTCCAGATCCAACGGCAGGCGGGCGTCATCGCTCAGCCGGTTGAGTTCACGAACGATAAACCTGGCACGCTCGTTGGCGGCTTCACCCTCAAGGGTGCCGGCACGAAAGACATACATGACATCGGCGTCGGAGCCGAAACCGAGTTCAGCACCACCGAAGCGGCCCATTCCGACAACCGCAAATTCAATGCCATCGGGAGAAGCTGATGCTGGGCTCTCAGCCGAATCGCTGAGTTCGCCGCCGCGAATGGCCGCGATCACTCCTTGGATATAGGTCGCATTGACATCGGTGAGGCCCTGACCCAGTTGGTCGAGGTTGATCTGGCCGAGGAGCGAGGCGAAGGCCAGGCGGAGCATCTCGCGCCGGCGCGCCGCCCGAAGGATGGTGCTAGCGGCATCCGCACTTTCGTGTCGGCCGAGTACCGCGCGTGTTTCGTCCCGCAGGGCCCTGAGTGGACGAGGCTGCAGGTCGTCCTCGTCTTCCAACCAGGCCACCGCTTCGGGGATCTTCTCGAGCAGTTCCCCGATGTAGCGGCTGCCGGACAGCACGCGGGTGAGTCGCTCCGCAGCGCCGGACGAGTCGCGCAACATGCGCAGGAACCAGTAGGTCGAGCCAAGGTTGTCGCTGAGCCGCCGAAACGCGAGAAAGCCATAGTCGGGGTCAGCCCCCTGGGACAGCCACTGCAGCAGGACGGGCAGCAGATGACGCTGAATTGCCGCGCGTCGTGAGACCCCACCCGAGAGCGCCGCGATGTGGGCGAGGGCGCCCTTGGTGTTAAGGAAACCAATCGCGGCCAGCCGAGCCTCGGCCTGCGCACTGGTCAGATTCAGACCCTCGGCCGGCAGTGAGGCAACCGCCGAGAGCAGCGGACGGTAAAACAACCGCTCGTGCAGGCCGCGCACGCGTTGCTTGGTCTCTGACCAGCGGATGGTCAGCCCCGCAGCGCTCGTCGCCAGACCGGTCGACCGGGCCAGCACCCGCAGGTTCGCCTCGTCCCGGGGGACCAGGTGGGTGCGGCGCAGCTTCTGCAGCTGCAGCCGGTGCTCCATCAGGCGCAGCACGCGGTAGTCCTGGGCGAATTCGGTCGCTTCGGCCCGCCCGACGTAGCCGGCCGTGGCCAGTGCGGTCAGGGCGGGGAGGGTGCCGGCTTGGCGCACCTCCGGATCAGTCTGGCCGTGCACGAGCTGCAGCAGCTGCACCGTGAATTCGATATCGCGCAGGCCTCCCGGCCCGAGCTTGAGCTGCACATCGACCTCATCGTCGGGGATATTGTCGGTGACGCGTTCCCGCATCCGCTGCACGGACTCGACGAAATTCTCGCGGCTGGCGCTGTTCCAGACCTTGGGTGTGACGGCGTCGATGTAGCGTCCCCCGAGCTCGCGGTCCCCCGCGAGCGTGCGCGCCTTGAGCAGGGCCTGGAACTCCCAACTCTTGGCCCAGCGATCGTAGTAGGCGAGGTGGGATTCGATCGAACGCACGAGCGCACCGCTCTTGCCCTCCGGGCGCAGGTTGGGATCGACCTCCCAGAGTTCCGGTTCGACAGCGGACTCGTTGAGTGCACGCATGATGAGTACGGCCAGCCGGGTCGCTATTTCGACGGCGCGGGAGCTTTCCAGCCCGACCGTGTGATCACCGTCGGCGACGAAGATGACATCGACATCACTGACGTAGTTGAGTTCACTCGCGCCGGCCTTGCCCATACCGATAATCGCCAGCCGGGTCGCGCGCACCTGTTCGGTGGGGAACACGCCGCGGCCGGCCGACTCGCCGCTGCACATGGTGCGCGCGACAGCGAGGGCGGCCTCGAGAGCCGCCGTCGCGAGGTCGGACAGGGTGCGGGCCACGCCGTCGAGCCCGGCCACGGGGTCATCTTGTTCGAGGTCGAAGGCCGCAAGTTGTGCTAGCCGGCGGCGGTATCGCACCCGAAGGGCGATCCAGGCCTCCTCGTCCACCAGGCGGGAGAATCCGTCGCTCGCGCCCACCGAGTCCAACAGGTCGCGCACCAGGTCATCGACGCTGGGCAGCACGGCCAGCGGTACCTTGAGGACGGACAATTCGTTCGGGTGTCGCAGGAAGAATTCGGCGAGGCCACTCGACGCCCCGAGAACCCGGAGCAGACGCCCGGCCGCAGCGCACGACTGCAGCAGGTGGAACAGTTCAGCGGATCCCTGCCGGAGCAGCGCGACCAGCGCGACCAGCGCAGCATCCGGACTGGCCGTTTTCGTCAGGAGCGGAAGCAGCTGGTGCGTGTCGGTCAACCGGTCGGTCGCCTCGGACGCGCTGTGTGGGCTGCTCGCACCGAGGCGCTCGACCTCGTCGAGCCGACCGCGCACCTCTGTGAGGTCCACGAACCCGACCCGAACAAGCTCGGTCAGTGTTAAATACGAACGCTCCATCGCGGGTGATTCCTTCGATCATCGACAGGGTTGCGAGTTAGAGCATCTCCAGATTTTTCTGCAGCTCGAACGGAGTGACCTGCGACCGGTAGTCGCGCCATTCCTGGCGCTTGTTCAGCAGGACGTAGTTGAAGACCTGTTCCCCGAGCGTCTCCGCGACGAGTTCGGACTCCTCCATGAACTGAATGGCATGGTCCAGGCTCGCCGGCAGCTGAGTGTAGCCGAGGGCACGGCGCTCCGTGTCGCTCAGGCTCCAGACGTTGTCCTCGGCTTCGGGCGGCAACTCGTAGCCCTCCTCGATGCCCTTGAGGCCGGCAGCCAGCATGAGCGAGTAGGCAAGGTAGGGGTTGGCCGCTGAGTCGATCGCGCGGTACTCGACGCGAGCGCTCTGGCCCTTGTTCGGCTTGTACAGCGGTACTCGCACGAGGGCCGAACGGTTGTTGTGGCCCCAGCAGACAAAGCTCGGGGCCTCGTCGCCGCCCCACAGCCGCTTGTAGGAGTTGACGAACTGGTTGGTCACCGCGGTGATCTCCGGCGCGTGCTTCAGCAGTCCGGCGATGAATTGGCGGCCGATCTTGGACAGCTGGTACTTGGCACCAGCCTCGTAGAACGCATTCGCGTCGCCCTCAAACAACGACATGTGGGTGTGCATGCCGGATCCGGGGTGCTCAGACATGGGCTTGGGCATGAATGTCGCGTAAACGCCCTGCTCAATGGCGACTTCCTTGACCACGGTGCGGAAGGTCATGATGTTATCGGCGGTGGTCAGCGCATCGGCGTACCGCAGGTCGATCTCATTCTGGCCGGGTCCCGCTTCGTGGTGGCTGAACTCCACCGAGATACCCAGGTCTTCGAGCATGCGCACGGACCGGCGACGGAAGTCGTGCGCGGTGCCGCCGGGAACGTTGTCGAAGTAGCCCGCCGAGTCGACCGGGATCGGCCCGTTCTTGCCGTACTTCGAGGACTTGAGCAGGTAGAACTCCACCTCGGGGTGGGTGTAAAACGTGAAGCCGCGGTCGGCTGCCTTGGCCAGGGTGCGCTTGAGCACGTTGCGCGGGTCGGCCACGGCGGGCTGCCCGTCGGGCGTGGTGATGTCGCAGAACATGCGGGCGGTCGGGTCGACCTCGCCGCGCCACGGCAGAATCTGGAACGTGGTGGGATCCGGGTGAGCCAAGACATCCGCTTCGAAAGAACGGGTGAGACCTTCGATGGCCGAGCCATCGAAACCGAGGCCTTCGTTGAAGGCACCTTCAACCTCGGCGGGCGCGATGGCGACCGATTTCAGGGTGCCGACGACATCGGTGAACCAGAGTCGAACGAACTTGATTCCTCGCTCCTCGATGGTCCGAAGAACGAAGTCGCGCTGCTTGTCCATTCACGCTCTTTCTGATTGCTCCAACTTTAATAACTACTGCCTAGGCTACTGGCTCCAAGGACGATTGCTTGCCTGACTAAACTTGTCGCATGCCAGAGTTGACAGTGCCAGAGCCCATAGTCCCTCCCGCCGATGTCCCGGTTCAGCAGCCGTATGGACACGCTCCCGAGGGCCCCAAGCGGGTACGCACCAGACATTTCCAGACCGCGAAGCTGCAAGGCATCCCGATTACCGGCCTGACCAGCTACGACATGCTCACCGCACAGATTTTTGATGAGGCCGGTATCGACTTTCTCCTGGTCGGTGATTCGGCCGGCAACAACGTCTTCGGTTACGAGACCACCCTGCCGGTCACCGTTGACGAGCTCATTCCGCTGACCCGCGCCGTGGCGCGCGCGGTCAGCCGCGCGCTCGTCGTCGCGGACCTGCCGTTCGGGTCCTACGAGAGCGGTCCGGATCAGGCCCTGGCCACGGCTGTGCGGTTCATGAAGGAATCCCAGGCGCACGCGGTGAAGCTGGAGGGTGGGGAGCGCAGCCACAAACAGATTCGGCGCATCGTGTCGGCCGGCATCCCGGTGATGGGGCATATCGGCTTCACCCCGCAGAGCGAGCACGGGCTTGGCGGTCACATTATCCAGGGCCGCGGCGAAGCGGCCGAAGCACTCATTATCGACGCCCTCGCCGTTCAGGAGGCCGGTGCCTTTGCCGTGGTCCTCGAAATGGTCCCGGCCTCGGTCGCTGCCCAGGTGACCGAACGCCTGTCGATCCCGACTATCGGGGTCGGTGCCGGACCATCCGTTGACGGTCAATTGCTGGTCTGGACCGATTTCGCCGGCATGACCAGCGGCCGGGTACCAAAATTTGTGCGCCAGTATGCTGACGTGCGAGCGGTGCTAACGGATGCCGTGCAACGGTTCACCGCCGATGTCGCCTCCGGCGCCTACCCGGCTCCAGAGCACAGCTATGAGTAACGCGCCTTCGGGCCGTTAGCGAGCGTCTCGCGCGTCGTCCTCAGACCACTTGGCGCTGTTCGCCCGCAGCTTCTCCAGGGCGTGGGAGGCGTCCTCGCGGGTATTGAACGGACCGACCCGATCCAGCGACGTCGACTGCAGGCCGTGCTCGACCTCGCCGGTGCGCATGTTGTACCAGAATGCGTGTTCTTTGTCCTCGGCCATAAGCTTGATCCTATGCCTAAGGATTCAATCGGTCACCTCATCCCGGGAACGGTGTCATCGACCCGTTCCGTTCCCTCCCAGATCGTTCGCCCGGAGTACGTCGGCAAGACCGGCCCGAGCCCGTTCACCGGCTCCGACGTTTACTCGGCCGAGAAGATCGAGCTCATTCGTGAGTCGGGCCGCATCGCCGCCGAGGCCATTGCCGCTGTCGGCCGGGCAATCGTTCCCGGCGTGACGACCGAGGAACTCGACCAAATCGGTCACGACTACATGGTCGCCAACGACGCCTACCCCTCGACGCTCGGCTACCGCGGCTACCCGAAGTCGCTGTGCAGTTCGGTGAACGAGGTCATCTGCCACGGAATCCCCGATAACACCGTGCTCGAAAACGGTGACATCGTGAACATCGACATCACCGCCTTCAAGAATGGCGTGCACGGCGATACCAACGTCACCTTCATCGTCGGCGAAGCCTGCGAAGAGGTCACCCTGTTGGTCGAGCGCACTCGCGAGGCACTGGCCCGCGGCATCAAGGCCGTCGCCCCCGGCCGGCAGGTCAATGTGATCGGCCGCACGATCGAGTCCTATGCGAAACGGTTCAACTACGGCGTGGTGCGCGACTACACCGGGCACGGCGTCGGCGAAGCCTTCCACTCCGGCCTGATCATTCCGCACTATGACGCCCCGCAGTACGACACCGTGATGGAGGTCGGCATGGTCTTCACCATTGAGCCGATGCTCACCCTCGGCACGAGCGACTGGGACATCTGGGATGACGACTGGACGGTCCTCACCCGCGACCGCAGCATCACGGCGCAGTTCGAACACACCATCGTGGTGACCGAACGGGGCGCCGAAATTCTGACCCTGCCCTGACCGCTCTTTCGACCAGATAGGTTCACTTCATGACTGCAACGACGGCAATCGGCATCGACATCGGTGGCACCGGAATCAAGGGAGCCGTCGTCGATCTGTCGACCGGTGACCTGCTCTCGGAGCGGGTGAAGCTGCCGACACCCAAGGGCGGCCGACCGCAGGACATCATTGAAACCACGCGCACGCTGCTCGGGACGGTGTCCCAGGGAGTCGGCGACCTGCCGGTCGGCATCTGTTTTCCCGCGGTTGTCAAGAACGGGCACACCATGTCGGCGGCGAACGTGTCGTCGAAGTGGATCGGCCTGGCCGCTGAGGCATTGTTCGAAAAGAGCCTGGGGCTCCCCATCCACTTCATCAACGACGCGGATGCCGCGGGATACGCCGAAGCGCAGTTCGGGGCGGCGAGGGACGTTGCCGGCGTCGTGCTGCTAACCACGCTCGGCACCGGAATCGGTTCGGCGCTGCTCAATGACGGTGTGCTGGTTCCGAACACGGAACTCGGCCACCTGCAAATCGACGGTCACGACTATGAGACCCGGGCGGCGTACTCGGCCAAGGAACGCGAGAACCTCAGCTGGGACAAGTGGGCGTCACGCCTGCAGAAGTACTACACAACCCTGGAACTGTTGTTCACTCCCGACCTGTTCATCGTCGGCGGCGGCGTCTCCAAACATCACGAGGACTTTCTGCCGCTTCTGCGCCTGAAAACCAGGATTATCCCGGCCGTGCACCGCAACAACGCCGGCATCCTCGGTGCGGCCGCCCTCGCCGCCAGGTTCCCCGGCTGATTCGCACCAGCTGAGTCGCACCGCTCAACGTCATCAGGACCGACATCACTTTTGTGGTGTCGGTCCTGCTGACGTTTGAACTAGACGAACGCTACCGTGCCATCCGTTCGTCGACGGGGTCGTCCTCGGAAACTCGCTCAGACTCCATCGCACGCTGGCGACGCTTCATCCAATAGGACAGAGCGAAGATCACGATCAGCGAAACGTAGATGGTTGCCGCGATCGGTGACGCGATGAGCGCCGTTGGATCCCCCTGCGAGATCGCGAGCGACCGACGCAGCTGGTTCTCAAAGATCGGGCCAAGAATGAGCCCGACCACCATCGGCGCGATCGGGTAGCCGTAACGCCGCATGAAGAAGCCCAGCACGCCAACGACGAGCAGAATACCCACGTCAACCGGCGTGAAATTGAGCGAGAAGGCACCCAGCCCGGCGAACACCAGAATTCCGGCATACAAGTACGGGCGCGGGATCTGCAGAATCTTGACCCAGATGCCCACCAACGGCAGGTTGAGAATCAGCAGCATCAGGTTGCCGACGTACAGGCTGGCGATGAGCGTCCAAACCAGTGCGCCCTGGGTTTCAAAGAGCAACGGCCCCGGTTGAATCTGATAGCGCTGGAACGCGACGAGCATCATCGCGGCCGTGGCCGTCGTCGGAATTCCCAGGGTCAGCAACGGCACCAGAACTCCGGCCGCCGCCGCATTGTTGGCCGATTCCGGGCCGGCGACGCCCTCGATGGCGCCCTTGCCGAACTGCTTCTTGTTCTTGCCCTTGGCCAGTCGACGTTCGGCCGCATACGAGAGGAAGGTGGCGACATCCGCTCCCCCAGCGGGAATCGTACCGATCGGAAAGCCGATGAAGGTGCCGCGCAGCCACGGCTTCCAAGACCGCTTCCAGTCGTCCTTCTTCATCCAGGTCGTCCAGCCGCCGGTGACCGGAATCACCTTGACCGGACCGTGCCGCAGCCGGGACGCCACGTACATGGCCTCGCCGACGGCGAACAGGCCAACGGCGACGAGCACAACGTCGATACCGTCGGCCAGAAACGGATTACCGAAGGTGTAGCGCTGCTGACCGGTGAGGGCGTCGACGCCGATCAGCGCGATGAACAGACCGAGGGCCAGTGAGGCCAGCCCACGCAGAACGGATGCCCCGAGCAAGGCTCCTACCGTGAGGAAGGCGACAAGCATCAGAGCCACGTACTCAACCGGTCCGATTTGGATGGCGAACTCAGCCACAAACGGTGCCAGGAAGCTCAGCAGCACCGTCGCGAGGGTTCCCGCGACGAACGACCCGAGAGCTGCCGTGGCGAGAGCCGCAGCGCCCCGCCCGGCCTTGGCCATCTTGTTGCCCTCGAGGGCCGTCACGATCGACGCCGACTCCCCCGGGGTGTTGAGCAGGATCGATGTCGTTGACCCGCCATACATGCCGCCGTAGTAGATGCCAGCGAAGACGATGATGGCCGCTGTCGGTTCGAGGCTGTAGGTGATCGGCATCAGCAGGGCAATGGTCATGGCCGGGCCGATGCCCGGCAGCACGCCGATGGCAGTGCCGATGAAGACCCCGCCGAGGGCGTAGAGCAGATACATCGGCTGCATCGCGACGCTGAAGCCATTCATCAGGTTGATGAAGTTATCCATTGAAGATGGTCACCCCTTCCAGGAGGAAACCGGCCGGCAGGGACACGCCGAGGAGGCCCGCGAACACGAATTGCAGAATCAACGCCAGCACGATGCCGGTCAGGGCGTTGCGCCACCAGGGCTTGGCGCCGAGTGACCAGGCCGCGCCGAAGAACAACACGGCGGCCGCGACGGGCCAGCCAAGCGGCACGATCAGCACGATATGAACTATGACGAAGCCAACCAGTTTCAAGACCGTGAGCCAGTCGGTTTTGATGCTCGGGTCAACGTCTTCGCCCTCTTCAGCGACGCCGACGTGGCCGCGCAGCAGCTGGAAAATCAGGCCGACGCCGATCAGGACGAGCAGTCCGGAGACCACAAAGGGGAACGCGCGGGGACCGATGTCACTGGCTGATGGCGGCGTGCGGATATCGGCGCCGGCCACGAAGCCGACGACTCCCAGGCTGAGGATGACACACGCGAAAACTATTTCTCCGACGGGCCGGGCGGGAGCAGCCCAGTGCGGGCCACCCCCGCCCAGCGACTCGGCTGTGGGAGCGGTCATCGGGTTACAGTAGACCGATGTCTTTCAGCGTGACCTTCACCGTCGCGATGTCTTCGGTGAGGAAATCGGCGAACTCGTCGCCGATCATGAAGGCATCCGCCCAGTTGTTATCGGTGAGGGTGGTCTGCCAGGTGTCGGTGGCGTGCAGGTCTTCCATCAGCGTGGTGAGGATTTTCGCCTGTGCGGCATCGATGGATCCGGGGGCGACCACTCCGCGCCAGTTCGTCAGCACAACGTCGATCCCCTGCTCGGTCAGTGTTTCGGTGTCGGGAAGCTGCGGGGCAGCATCCGATCCCGACACGGCCAGGGCCCGTAGCTTGCCAGCCTTGACCTGCTCGGCATACTCGCCGACGCCGGAGATGCCGGCGTTGACCTTGTTGCCAAGCAGCGCGGCCAGGGACTCTCCGCCGCCCGAGTAGGGGATGTAGTTGAGCTTGTCAGCGCCGATGCCCTGTTCCTTGAGCATCATGCCGGCCAGAATATGGTCAGCACCGCCGGCCGATCCGCCGGTGATCGAGACGGCCTGGCCGGTCTCGCCGATGTCGTCGAGCAGATCGCCAATGGTGTCGTACGGGGAATCCGCCGGAACGACCACGACGAGCGGTTCGTCGGTGAGGCGGGCGATCGGGGTGGTGTCTTCGATGCGGTTGGCCGCGCTGTTCGTTTCGACAGCACCGACCATGACGTAGCCCATGACCATGAGGGTGTTGATGTCCTTCTCGGTCTTCATGGCGGCGAGCCCGTTGGTGCCGCCGGCGCCGCCGACGTTGACGACGGAGGCGCTCGTCACGAGGTCGTTGGCCTGCAGGTCCTTTTCGATGGCCCGACCGGTCTGGTCCCAGCCACCGCCCGGGTCGGCTGGAACGATGATGTTGAGCTTGTCGATGCCGGCTGCTGCCTCATCGCTGCCGCCGCTGGTCGCTGCCGGGGTACTGCACCCGGCGAGTAGCAGAACGGATGCTGCCGCCGTCACGATCAAACCGGTTCGACGCGTCCCTGAGCCTTGTTTCATGCTGTCTTCCTCTATTCACTTCACTGTGATGCGTATAGCTACGCTGTGCCCCAGCGTATGGAGCCCCATCGGCCCGCGGAAGAATTCGGTCATAGTGCGCATATTGGTCATTACGGACAGCGCCCGTCGGACTGCACGCCTGGCCAGATGGGAGAATGGGAAAATGATTCAGTCGATGTCGCTGAGAACACAGTTGTTCTTTCTGCAACTCTTTATTGTTCTCATCGTCGTCCTCGTTGCCGGGTCGGTCGCCATCCGCTTGCAGGAGCAGCAGATTCGTGATGCCTATCAAGCCCGCATGGTGGGAGTCGCGCAGTCGGTGGCCGAGCTGCCCGCGATCGTGGATGCCTTTGACGATAGTGATCCCAGCGCCACCATTCAGCCCATTGCCGAGCTGATCTCCGAGGCCGCCAATGTGACCTACGTCGTCGTTACCGACGACACCGGCGTGCGCTATTCGCATCCAAACCCGGCCATGATCGGCCACGTAACCTCGACCGATCCGTCGATTGCGCTGTCTGGTGCGACCTATGTCGGCACGCAGACCGGCACGCTCGGGGAAACCTGGCGGGTCAAACTACCCATCTACGACGAGTCCAGAGTCATCATCGGCATGGCCTCGGTGGGAATTCTGGAGCAGACGCTGCGCGCCGACCTATACAAGGTGCTGCCCGAACTGGTGATCTGGCTCCTCGGGGCTGCCCTGGTGGGAACAGCCGGGGCCACGATGATCTCTCGGATGGTGTGGCGCCGGATCCACCGGCTGGAGCCCGAAGAGATCGCCTCCCTGCTGGAGACCCGCGAGGCGATGCTGCACGGTATCGGCGAGGGCCTCGTCGCGGTGGATGCCGCCGGTTCCGTCGCGCTGGTCAACGACGAGGCTCGCAGACTTCTCGGCGCGGACGATGACTCGGTGGGGCGTCCGGCGACGGACGTGGTCGGTGCGGAACTGGCCAGGATGCTGGCCGAGAGCGGGGAAAGCGATGAGACCGTGCTCGTCGGTGAACGCGTTCTGCTGGCGCGGTCCAACGATGCCGCCGTCGATGGTCGACTGGTCGGCCGGGTATTGATTCTGCGGGACCGGACCGAGCTGCACCAGCTTCTGCAAGACCTGGATGGCGCCAGGGATGTGACGCAGGCTTTGCGCGCCCAGGCCCACGAATTCGCCAACAAGATGCATGTCATTTCGGGGTTAATCGAACTGGGGCGCACCGAACAGGTGGTGGATTTCATCACTCGCGCCGGGCACGGTGGTTCCGTGCTCTCCCGTGCGCTCTCCCCCGGCATCACCGACCCCGACGTGGCGAGTCTGCTCATGGCCAAGAGCACCATCGCAGCGGAGAAGGGCATCAATCTGGTAATCGACGAAAATTCTACTCTGGCACCCGATGGAACGACGGATCCGGTCACTGTACTCGGCAATCTCATCGACAATGCTATGGAGGCGATCGGCTCCGACGGCACCATCCACGTTCGCCTCAGTGAAGAAGGGACCGGTGCCACCATCGTCGTTTCCGATGACGGCCCCGGAATCAAGGAGAAGGACCGCGTGCGAATATTTGAAGCCGGCCAGTCCACCCGGGACGCCAGCCGCCCCGGAGCACGCGGTTTCGGCTTGGCACTCGTGCAGCGCGTAGCCGTGCGCCGCACCGGATTCGTCACCTCCAAGCCGTCGCAGCACGGCGGAGCAACCTTCACTGTGCTCCTCGCTGCCGTACCATCTTCGCCCGACCCCATTGGAACCGCCTCATGACACTCATTCGCACGGCTCCCGTTTGCACGGCTCTCATCCGCACGGTCGTCATCGACGATGACCGTGCAGTCGCGGGAATTCACACCGGTTTTCTGCTCGCACACGGTGGGTTCGAGATCGTCGGCGTCGCCTATACCGGCACCGACGGCCTCGATCTGATCACGAGGCTGAAGCCAGACCTGGTGCTGTTGGACATCCATCTGCCCGGTATATCCGGCATCGAGGTGCTGCGGGCTGCGCGTAATCTTCCCGGCGACCCGGTCGATATCATTGCCATCACCGCTGCCAGGGAGCTCGATACCGTGCGGGCGGCGATGGCCGGTGGGGTCATGCATTACCTGGTCAAACCGTTCACCTCGACCGTGCTGCTCGAGCGACTGGACCAGTACGTTCAACATCGGCTGGACCTGCACGAACACGCCGCCGTAACAGCATCGATGCTCGACCAGGCCCGAATAGACCGGATGCTGCAACCCGGCACGGTCGCGCAGCCAGCCAGTGCCCCTGAGCCCACCGGGTTGGCGCTGTCCAAGGGGCTGTCCGAGGTGACGCTCGACGCCGTCGTGGCCACGCTCAAGCGCGCCACCGTGGGCATCTCGGCCAGCGACGTGGCCCAAAACCTGGGTCTGGCTCGGGTGAGCGCCCGCAGATATCTTGAATTCCTGGTCGCAGCCGAACGTGCCGGCATCACCCAAAAATATGGTCACGCCGGGCGTCCGGAGAAGCTGTATCACTGGACCGCGGGGTGAATGAAGTGGAATGGGCCGGCTAGTACGCCGGGTTCTGTCCAGGTGCTTGCGCACCGTCGACGGCCATCTATCTCGTGACTACGTTGCCGCAGCCCTCTAGCGGTCTACCCGAAAGCTCGGCGAGCCGCCTCAACGCTTTCTGTCTGACCTTGCTCCGGACGAGGTTTACCGAGCCGACCAGGTCACCCTGGCCTCTGGTGGTCTCTTACACCACCGTTTCACCCTTACCCCCAGCTCGCGCTGGTGGCGGTCTACTTTCTGTGGCACTGTCTCGCGGGTTACCCCGGGTGGGTGTTACCCACCATCCTGCTCTATGGAGCCCGGACGTTCCTCGGCATCCGCTAGACCCGAAGATCTCCCGAATGACGCGACCGTCTTGCCGACCCATTCCGAGTACAAAGCCTACCGGGCGAGCAGGCGACGTGCGAACCGGCGCTAGATTCCGGACTCTTCGGTGCGCACCAGCACGGCGCCACAGTCGGGGCAGAAGATGACCTCGTCCGCCGGAGCCTGACGGGCATCAGCGAGGTCGCTCCCGGTCAGAGTCATCGTGCATCCGCTGCAGGTGCGGGCACGCAGCAGCGCCGCGGCGTTGCCGTGGCCGCTGATGCGCAGGCGCTCGTACAGGGCAGCGAGGTCATCGGGGATGGTGGCCGCGATCGTCGCGCGATCACGGGTCAACTCGCCGAGCTGACGGTTGAGGTCGACCAGCGACTCATCCCGAACGGCTTCCGTCGCGGCGACCCGCTCGGCGATGGCGTCGCGTTCCTGCTCCACCACAGCGACGGCCGCCTCGTGCTCTTCCTGGCGCTCAAGCACGGCAATCTCAATCTCCTCGAGATCGAACAGGCGCTTCTTGAGTGAGGCCACCTCGGAGTCCAGGGCCTGGATGTCCTTGATCGATGAGGTGTTCTGCAGGCGGTCGGTATCGCGGGCAATGCGCTTCTCGACGACCTCAACGTCGCTCTCGATGCGTCCCAATTCGGTGCGCACGTCGTCGAGCTCGCCGGACCGGCCGAGCAGCTTCATACGGCTGGCCTCAGCCTCCCGGTTGAGCGCGGCAAGCTCGGTGTGCGCCGCGAGTGATTTTGACTGGTGGCTGAGCTGAAGAACCTTGATGTCGAGGGCCTGAAGCCGCAGAAGTTCTTTCTGCTGGAGTGGTGATGCCTTCACGATGTCCTGACCTAACGCTGGAATTGAGTTGTACTGACGAAAGAAAAAAGAATTAGTGCACGACGGAAAAATCCCACGGGTCGGTGTTCAACTCACTCACCGTGACCGACACCCCCGGCAGGTTCGCCCGCAACTGCACGGCCGCCGGCTCCAGCCAGAGCCATTCGCTGGCCCAGTGTGCGACGTCGATGAGGGCGGGTCCGCCGACGCAGAGCGCCTGCTCGCGTGCCTCCTGCGCAGGGTGATGGCGCAGATCGGAGGTAATGTAGACATCTGCTGCCAGCACCTGCGGATTGCGAAGCAGGGAATCACCGGCACCGCCACAGAGAGCAACCGTCGTGATCGGGGCTGCATAGTCACCGGCGACGCGAACCCCTGAAGCCGTGGCCGGCAACAGGGCCAGCACGGTGTGTGCCAGGTGTCCGAGCGTGGTCGGTTTCGGCAGACGACCAACCCGTCCGATGCCGGTGCCCGGCACAGCGCCACTCGTGATGGGCAGTGCGTCGATCAGCCCCAGCCGACTGGCGATCACGTCGGACACGCCGTCAGCAACCACGTCTGCGTTGGTGTGGGCGGCCAGCAGGGCACAGTCGGCGCGAATCAGCCGGCTGAGCAGTGCGCCCTTGTAGGTGTCCTCGGCGATACTCGTGACACCGCGCAGCAGTAACGGATGATGCGTCAGCAACAGGTCGGCGCCGGCCGCAATAGCCTCGTCGACCGTGTCGGCGACGGTATCGACGGCCAAGTGGATGCTGCGAATCGGCCGGGCCGGATCGCCACTGACCAGCCCCGGTGCATCCCACGCTTCGGCACCGCCCGGGGGCCAGAGGGTATGAGCGACGAGGGTAACGTCGGCGAGCGAGAATGGCACCCATTCAGCCTACCGGGCGACCGGTGCCAAGGTTTCGCGGACAGGACGCAACCGATGCGTCGGGTCCGCGAAAAGATAGGTCAGTAGTCGAACTCGTCGAACTGCGCGGCAGCCGATTCCTCTCGGGTCCACGCCGCCGGAATCATGGCTCCGGTTTGGGCCTTGCGGTGCAGAAAGTCCGTGGTTTCCGGTTCGACCAGTTCTGGCGACAGACTGTCCGCGGTGACGCTGACCAGCTGACTCGCGGAACCGATCAAAAACTGAGCACGAAGGAGAGTACCGCCGTCGCCCATGACCGGTATATCAACGACGTCGACTTGTCGACGGTTACACAGTGCCTCGGCATACAGCAAGACCGCATCAGCCAGATCGCTGCCGGTAATCACTGACCCACCGGGGTGAAATATACGTTTCATGATCTCCCTCGCAAGCTCACGTTTAGTGCGTGTGCTGCCAGGGTCCGGGGCGGCCAATGCCACCATACGCCCGCCCAGCATAAACGGGAGGTCAGTCTCGGCTAGTTCGCAACTAGTCGCTGCAACGCTACAGGATCAGTACGCGATTGACGATACTCTCGGCCACATCGGCCAGTGGAAGACCGTTATGACGGGCATACTCGCGAATCTTGTCGAAGGCATCGCCCATGTGCACCCCGTGGGTGTACGCCACGACGCCCTTGGCCTGTTCGATCAACACTCGACTGCTCAGCGCGTGCTGAAGTTGCTGGCGCACGATGTCGCTTTCGCGAATAGCCCGCTCCTGCAGGATGCCTATGGTCGCGACATCCGCGAGTGCCTGCACCGTGTTGGTGTCGGCCGTACTCAAGCCGCCGGTGCGATCCCAGAACAGATTGAGTGAGCCGATGGTCGTTGCCCGCAGGCGCAGCGGTACGGCGTGCATCGAGGCGAAGCCCTGGGCGAGTGCCCCCTGGCGAAACTTGGGCCATTTATCGCCAGTGCTGTCGATGTCGGGAACGGCGACGGCCAGCCCGGAGGTGAAACTCTCAACGCACGGGCCGCTCCCGGCTCGCAGCTGCAGAATTTCGACCAGGCGGCTGCGTTCGTTGGTCGACGCCACCACTTCCAGCTCGCCGTCACCGGCCGACAGGATGATGCCCGCCGCCGAAGCCTCCAGCAGGGCGGCGCATTTTTCAACCAGGGTGTGCAAGAGGTCGACGACATCGTAGACGGCGACGAGTGTGTCGGCCAGGGTAACGAAGGTCTCAAGGAAATGACCCTCCCGGGTTTTTGTCACCATATTTCCATTCTCAGACTCGGGAATCGACGAGAAATCCAATCGTCGTGTCACTACATCTGCGGCGACTTCCCGAACAGTTCGTCCATGAGCAAAAGCATGTCCATGAATTATCAGAAGCGCGTCGGCCGCGGAAAGATTGAGCTGGGCCAGAACCATTCCGGTCGCTTGATGAACGACACGCCGCGAATATCCTTCATTATCTTCCAGATTTGTTTTCAATGTTTGCGCGGTGAGGGATCGACGCAAGACCTGGAGCGCGGCTATCTGTGCGAGCACTTCCGCGTCCAGAATCTGCGCGGGTGTGAAGCCGCCCGAGCGGGTCGAAAACAGCGAGACAGCTCCGATATCGACCGACCCCATGATGAGTGGAAAGGTGTAGACAGCGTGCACTTCGGTGTTCCGTGCGGCTTTCATCAGCGCCGGCCAGGTCGCACCCGACGACGTCGCAAAGTTGTCGACGAGTACGGGCCGTCTGGTGGCCAGCGCCGCCCAGGCAGGCCCCTCACCCAGGTCGAATTGCAGCTCGTCGAAGTGGGCGGCCATGGCATTGCTCGCGCTCACGGTCTCGGACCCAAACGGGGCCCCGAGCGTGCACACCGCTGCTGCATTGACCGGCAGCACCTGCATGAAAGGGGCACAGATACTGGTGCGGCTTTCGTGAGCGAGCGACAGTTGTTCGACCGCGGCCCCGAATGCCAGCCGATCAGGCACAACGCACCAGCCCAACCCAGAAGCCCTGCATCGTGCGTGTCATTCGACCTCACGATCACAAGTCCTGGAAGAATTCTCTGTGGGCCCTACCGGGCTCGAACCGATAATATCCACGGTGTAAAAGGTCCGGTCGCAATCAAATTCAATGAGAATCCGCAAGAACACGAACTTTCGAGAGACTGCGCATTTGCGGTAACTTGCCCGAAATCCGGGATTGTGGCGAATCCTGCTGCTGGAACACCAACGCCTCGCCAACTCAAAACACCCAGCACATTTGTTCTGCCTGTACGCAACACTAGCCGAGCATAACGAGCTTGGCGGCACCGAACACCGGCGGTGCCGCTGTTCGTGACCCGGGACTCCCGCGGACCGAGGGCATCAGACCTTCATGAGGCCACGGGATGCACGCGTCCAGAGGACCTTCTCCCCACGGGTTCTGGTCGCGCTCTCGGCCGTTCTGCTGTCCGTTGAACCACGCTTGCGATGAACAAGCGTCCGGCAGGAATTCGGATCGAAATCCACCGCGAGGGGTAGGCCATGGCGACGCATGCGCACCGTATCGCCATGGCGGCCCCACCCTGGTCGATTTGTACTTCCTTGCCAAAGTGTGTAAGGGCGGACTACGGTTCGAACGTTCGATTCAAAATTCCGCACCGAAGGAGTGTCATGGTCAAATCACCTGCCATTCGCGCTGGACTGACGCTGGTGTCCGTCGCAGCGTTGATCCTCGCCACAACATCCGTTGCATCGGCCCGACCCGGGGACGACGGCTCGATATCGACCGCCGACGGCGCTCGCGACGCCCACCAGCACGGCGGAACCGCCGGTCATCTGCCGGCAACACAGTCCAATGTCAACGTAGTCTCCAAACTGAAGATGAAGAACGCGGTGCCTGAAAAGATCGCCGACGTAGGCGTCTTTAAGAATTACGCCTACCTTGCTGCGTGGGGCGTCGTATCGTGCACCTACAACGGGGTGCACGTCGTGGATATCAAGGACCCCGCGAAGCCGAAGGAGGTCGCGTTTATCCAGTCCAAGGAGGGCAGCTACCCGGGCGAGGGTGTCCAGACCCTTCAACTCGATACGCCAGCCTTTACCGGCGACGTGCTCGTCACCAACAATGAGAAGTGCAAGGACAAAGCAGGTTTCGGCGGCATGAATCTCTATGACGTGACGAATCCCGAGCACCCCACACCACTGGCCGTGGGCATTGGCGATTCAACAGCCGATGGTCAGGGCAAGAAGACCGCCAACCAGACCCACAGCGTCTTCGCCTGGGATGCCGGCGAGAAGGCGTACGCGGTCATCGTTGACAACGACGAGGGCACCGATGTCGACATTATGGACATCACCAACCCGAAGAAGCCGTTCCTGACCGCCGAATACGATCTGGACAAGACCTTTCCGCAGATCCTCCAAAACGCACCGGCGAACCTGACCGACGTGTTTCTGCATGACCTTGTCGTCAAGCAGATCGACGGAAAACAGGTGATGCTGTTGTCGTACTGGGACGCCGGATACGTCACGGTCGACATGACCGACGTGCACACCCCGATCTATATCGGCGATACGGACTTCACCAACCCCGACCCGCAGCTTCAGGAGTCGGCAGGCCTGATCGAGAAGCCCGAAGGTAACGGCCACCAGGGCGAGTTCACCCTCGACAACAGGTTCATAATCGGTGCCGACGAGGACTTCGCGCCCAACGGCGCGGAGGGCACCACGGATGATTCCGCGACGCCGTTTCAGATCTCGCAGGGCAGCGACACCCCGCAGCTGCAAGGCGGCGAGTCGCTGACCGGTGATGCCGTCTACGCGGGACAGGCATGTTCCGGTGATCCGATTGTGCTACCAGCACCGGTCACCGCAAGCGGCAGCCAGATCGCGATCGTCACCCGTGGCCTCTGCGCGTTCACCGAGAAGGTGGCGAACGTTGAAGCGGCCGGCGGCTATGACGGAATCGTCATTATCAACCGCGAGGGTTCCGACGGATGCGGCGCGTTCGGGATGAGCGTTGCCGGCACCATCCCGACCTCTTCGGTCGACCGTCAAACCGGATTCGGTTTCTTCGACCTCGAGGCCTCGTACGATAACGCGGCCTGCCTCGCTGGTGCTGCCAGCGTGATTCCCGGCCTGAGCCTAGGCGCCGTCGGAGACCTCGTTTCCGTGCGCGCGTTCTTTGACGGTTGGGGTTATGTGCACCTCTTCGACAACTCGACGGGAAAGATGTCCGAGCTGGACACCTATGCAATTCCCGAAGCCATGGACCCGGCCTACGCTGCGGGCTTCGGCGACCTTTCGGTTCACGAGGTGGCCACGTCCAAGCAGCGGGCCGACCTGGCGTACTTCTCGTATTACGCGGGAGGTTTTCGAGTGACCAAAATCATCGACGACAAACTCGTCGAGACGGGTCGCTTCATTGACCAGGGCGGCAACAACTTCTGGGGTGTGGACGTGTTCGAGAACAACGGCGTCGAATACGTTGCCGCCAGCGACCGTGACTTTGGGCTCTACATCTTCCGATACACGGGAAACTGAGCCGACAGCCTGATCTGAATTACCCACACGCAATCGCTCCTGAGAACCCCTCAGGAGCGTTTTCGTCCGTCCCGGTGCGCAGTAGGAGGCGCCGGGCCATCTCGACCCGCCGGGTCAGCGGGGCAGCACCGTGGCACCGTCGATGTGACGGGGAATCGTGTCGTGATGCTGAGCCCATGACACCCGAACCCCCGTCGAGAAGCCGTTGAAGACCAGACGACCCACGGTCGGTGCGACCGCGTCGCTGATCTGACGCACGAGATCGGGCTCGTTGCTGCTGTGGTGCTCGGTGGCGGTCAGCGAGGCGCCGCCGTCCCACAAAACGCGAATAATCGCCAAGGGCCACAATACGAATGCCAAGTCGAACCACGGCAAGCTGAGTGTCGCGGAGACTGCGTATTACTCAGATGCTTACTCTGATCAGGTATTTATACTGTGGGCCCTACCGGGCTCGAACCGATGACATCCACGGTGTAAACGTGGCGCTCTACCAACTGAGCTAAAGGCCCCGACGACGACTCAAGGTCACCGGGTCTGTTCAGTATAGGTCAGAGGGCGGGTACGAGCTGTCCAAGGGCTGCCCGGTAGGCGTCGATCGGACGAGCTTCGCCCGGTGCTGTGATGAAACTGGCCCGAATGATGCCGCTCGGATCGATCAGGAACGTGGCGCGGTTAGCGAAGCCCTTGTCCTCAAGAAAGACGCCGTATTCTTTCGCAACGGCGCCGTGCGGCCAGAAATCGGCCACGAGGTCGAAGGTGTATTTTTCCTGCTCACCGAAGGCCCGCAGTGCATGACGGGAATCCACCGAAATTCCGATGAGCTCGACTCCGCCGTCTTCAAACAGGGCCAGGTTGTCACGCAGTTCACACAGTTCGCCACTGCAGATGCCGGAGAACGCCAGCGGGAAGAATACCAGAGCGACGGATTTGATCCCCCGATACTGGCTCAACTGAACCGTTTCACCAAACTGATTGATGAGCTTGAAATCGGGGGCCTGGGTGTCATTTTCGAGAGCGATGAGAGCTTCTTTCCTCGGTGCCGGGCGCATGGATTGGCCGGTGACACACTCTAGCTCTGCAATATGTCCGGTGTCACAGCGAACACGCATTTTGGTTTAGCCACCCCCGCGCACGGACAAGTTGCGAAATCTGTAGGCTTACGTGGTGCCGCCGGTTGCAATCCAACCTGCTCTGTTACGGCACCTGCCACCGTTGTGTTCAAGCCGCGGGGCATCATCGCTGCATATACCCCAGGCTGCATCAACCACAGAGGAGAGGTCGACTATGACGGTCAACGACCAGGACCCGTATTCGACGAACAACGCCGACTCAGATCCGGAGGAGACTGCTGAGTGGTCGCAATCCCTCGATTCGCTCGTTGCCGAACACGGCCACGAACGCGGGCGCGAGATCATGCTGAGCCTGTTGAAGCGCTCGAAGGAGTTGCACCTCGGAGTGCCGATGGTTCCGACGACGGACTACATCAACACCATTGCTACGGAGAACGAACCCGATTTTCCCGGCGACGAAGACATCGAGCGCCGCTACCGTGCCTGGATCCGCTGGAACGCTGCCGTTCTGGTGCACCGGGCCCAGCGCCCCGGCATCGCCGTCGGCGGGCACATCGCGACGTACGCGTCATCCGCTGCCCTCTACGAGGTCGGTTTCAACCACTTCTTCCGCGGCCAGGACCACCCGGGCGGCGGCGACCAGATTTTCATCCAGGGCCACGCCTCCCCCGGCACTTACGCGCGCGCCTTCCTCGAGGGCCGCCTGACCGAGAACCAACTCGACGGTTTCCGCCAGGAAAAGTCGCATGCCCCCGACGGCATCTCTTCGTACCCTCACCCGCGTCTGATGCCGGAATTCTGGCAGTTCCCCACCGTGTCGATGGGCCTCGGCCCGATCAACGCGATCTACCAGGCGCAGCTGAACCGCTACCTGACCAACCGCGGCATCAAGGACGCGAGCGACCAGCAGGTCTGGGCGTTCCTCGGCGACGGCGAAATGGACGAGGTCGAAAGCCGCGGCCAGCTGCAGGTCGCCGCCAACGAGGGCCTCGACAACCTCAATTTCGTGATCAACTGCAATCTGCAGCGACTCGATGGCCCCGTGCGCGGTAACGGCAAGATCATCCAGGAGTTGGAAAGCTTTTTCCGCGGTGCCGGCTGGAACGTCATCAAGGTCGTTTGGGGTCGCGAGTGGGACAACCTGCTCAAGAATGACGTCGACGGCGCCCTGATCAACCTGATGAACGTCACGCCCGACGGCGACTACCAGACCTACAAGGCCGAGAGCGGCGCCTACGTGCGTGAGAACTTCTTCGGTCGCGATCCGCGTGCGCTCAAGCTCGTCGAACACTTGAGCGACGACGAGGTCTGGAACCTCAAACGCGGCGGCCACGATTACCGCAAGGTGTACGCCGCGTTCAAGGCAGCGTCCGAGCACCAGGGCCAGCCCACCGTCATCCTGGCGAAGACGATTAAGGGCTACGGCCTCGGTCCGAGCTTCGAGGGCCGCAACGCGACCCACCAGATGAAGAAGATGACCCTCGACAACCTCAAGTCGTTCCGAGACAGCATGCACGTGCCGATCACGGATGCCCAGCTCGAGGAAAACCCGTACCTTCCGCCGTACTACACCCCCGGCAACAAGGACGAGGCGATCGAGTACATGCACGAGCGTCGTCGTGCGCTCGGTGGTTACCTGCCCGAACGTCGCACCAAGCACGCCAAGCTTAACCTTCCCGGCGACGACACCTACAAGGTCGCCAAGAAGGGTTCAGGCACCCAGGAGATCGCTACGACGATGTCGTTCGTGCGGCTCCTCAAGGAGCTCGTGCGGGCCAAGGACTTTGGCAATCGCATCGTGCCGATCATCCCCGACGAAGCACGCACCTTTGGTATCGATGCGTTCTTCCCGACCGCCAAGATCTACAACCCCAACGGCCAGCACTACACGTCCGTTGACCACGCCCAGCTGCTGTCTTACAAGGAGAGCCCGCAGGGCCAGATCCTGCACGTGGGCATCAACGAGGCCGGCGCCGCCGCAGCATTCACCAACGTCGGTACGTCGTATTCCACCCAGGGTGAACCGCTCATTCCGGTGTACGTTTTCTACTCCATGTTCGGATTCCAGCGCACGGGCGACGCCCTGTGGGCAGCGGGCGACATGATGACCCGCGGGTTCATCATTGGCGCTACGGCCGGGCGCACGACGTTGACCGGAGAAGGCCTGCAGCACGCCGACGGCCACTCGCCGCTATTAGCGTCGACCAACCCGGCCGTCGTCTCGTATGACCCCGCCTACGGGTACGAGATCGGCCACATCGTGCGCGCCGGCCTCGAGCGCATGTACGGCGGCGCCCACACCGACCCGAACGTCATGTACTACATCACCGTCTACAACGAGCCGGCCGTGCAGCCGGTCGAGCCCGAAAATGTCGACGTTGACGGCATTTTGCGCGGTATCCACCGGGTGAGCACGTCGACGGTCAGCGGACCGAAGGCCCAGTTGCTGGCCTCGGGTGTTGCCGTTCCGTGGGCACTGGAAGCTGCGAAGCTTCTCGCCGACGACTGGGGCGTTTCGGCCGATGTCTGGTCGGTCACGTCGTGGACGGAGCTGCGTCGCGATGGCTTGGCCGCCGAGGAACACAACTTTCTCAATCCCGACGACGAGCCACGCATTCCGTATGTCACCTCGAAGCTCGAGGGAGCTGCCGGCCCGTTCGTGGCCGTGTCGGACTTCATGCACGCCGTTCCCGACCAGATTCGCCAGTTCGTGCCGAGCGACTTCGCCACCCTCGGCGCCGACAGCTTCGGCTTCTCGGACACCCGCCCGGCAGCGCGTCGATTCTTCAAGATCGACGGCCCGTCGATGGTGGTGCGCACTCTCGAGCTGCTCGCCCGCCGCGGCGAGGTCGACCGAAGCCTGGCCGGCCAGGCCATCGCAAAGTATCGCCTGCACGACGTGAGCGCGGGCACCACCGGCTCCGCCGGGGGCGAGAGCTAAAAGCAGTGGCACCGGCGCCCAAGACGAAAGAGCAGACTCTCAACTGGTTGCGCACCATCTCCGGTGAGTTGTCCACGCAGACGCTGAAACGACTCGAAGACACGCTCACCTGGTATGGCGATATGCCACCAGGGCGGCGGTCCGCTGTCGGCCTGGTCGCCCAGGCCGGAATTACGAGCTTCATTTCGTGGTTCGACGACCCGCGGTCAACCCCGTGGATCGCCGCAGACGTCTTCGGCGCCGCTCCGCGCGAGCTGCTGCGCTCGGTGAGCCTGCAGCAAACGCTGCAGCTCATTCGAGTGACCGTCGAGGTCGTCGAGGAACGCGTCAAGGACGGTGGAGAGTCTCTCCGGGAAGCGATCCTGCTCTACTCACGCGAGATTGCCTTCGGGGCAGCGGATGTCTACGCGCGCGCCGCCGAGGCGCGCGGGCTCTGGGACGCCCGCCTCGAGGCCCTCGTCGTCGATTCCATTCTCAGCGGGGAATACGACGATGAGCTGCCCAGTCGCATCGCGGCCCTCGGCTGGCACGGCCACGGCGAGGTCTGTGTGCTCGTCGGCACCACACCGCAGATGCTCGATGTCGACCAGTTGCGCCGCGCCGCACGCCACATGGCGGCCGATGTGCTCATCGGTGTGCAGGGAAATCGGCTGGTGCTCGTGATCGGGCGTGCCCGCCCGGCGCCGGTCGACAGTGAGGACGTCGGCACAGCCGCAGCGCTGACCTTCATGGAGATCGCCATGGCGCTCGAGCCCATCTTCGGGCCGGGACATTTGGTGCTCGGGCACGAGGTGCCCAACCTGGTCGACGCGTCCAAGAGTGCCAAAGCGGCGCTGGCCGGTTTTGCCGTTGCTCGGTCGTGGCGGAATGCGCCGCGCCCGGTGCAAGCCGACGACCTGCTGCCCGAGCGCGCCCTTGCTGGCGATCCGCTCGCCCGAGCCACGCTCATCCACCGGATTTACCGGCCGTTGCAGGCGCATTCCACCGAGTTGCTCACCACGCTGTGGTGTTACCTCGACAATGGGCGCTCACTCGAGGCGACCGCCCGGGAACTTTTCGTGCACCCCAACACCGTGCGCTATCGCCTTAAGCGGGTCTCCGAAGTCATCGGCTACGACGCCACCGGAGCCCGCGAGGCGCTCATTCTGCAGTCCGCCCTGATTATCGGCTCGATCAGCGACCACGACGGTTCCACCCGCCGCCGCTGACCGCCACCCGAGCTCACCGGCCAATTGTGCTGCTGTAAACAAAGGTTTCATGAATACTTAGTGTGATCTGCACACTCATTCGCGCTGCCAGATTGGAAGACTAATTAAGTGATCGTTGTCGTCTGCCCGGGTCAGGGCTCCCAAACCCCCGGATTCCTCGAACCCTGGCTAGCTATGCCGGCCTTCAGTGCCGGCCTCCGCCAAATTTCCGAAGACGCTGGACTCGACCTCGTCGCCCACGGCACCCTCAGCGACGCCGACACGATCCGCGACACTGCGATCGCCCAGCCCCTAATCGTCGCCGCCGGCATCCTTACCCTCGAGGCCCTGCTCACGGATGGACGCCGCGACCGCATTGCCGGTATCGCCGGACACTCGGTCGGCGAACTCACCGCGGCTGCCGGCGCCGGCATCCTCAGCAACGCCGAGGCGGTGCACTTTGTCCGGGAACGCGGCCTGGCCATGCAGGCGGCTTCCTCGCTGGTACCCACGGGCATGAGCGCCGTCATCGGGGCCGACGAAACCGAGCTGCTGGCCCGGGTCGCCGAGCTCGGTCTGGAACCGGCCAACTTCAACGGCAGCGGCCAAATCGTCGTCGCCGGTGCCCTCGACGCCCTCGACGCCCTCGCCGAGACTCCCCCGCACCGCGCCAGGGTCATCCCGCTTCAGGTCGCCGGTGCATTCCACACTCGCTATATGCAACCGGCCGTCGAGCGGATGACCGTAGTCGCCGACTCGCTCAGCCCCGCCAATCCGACCCTCCCGATCTGGACCAACCGCGACGGCGACCGGGTGAGTGAGGGCATCCGTTTTGTGAAGCTACTCGTCGGTCAAGTGTCCTCGCCGGTACGGTGGGACAAGTGCATGGAGACTTTCGCTGCGGCGGGAGTCACCGGAATCATCGAGCTCGCACCCGCCGGCGCCCTCGTCGGTCTCGCCAAACGCGGCCTGAAAGGCGTCCCGAGTGTCGCCATCAAGACCCCGGACGACCTGCCCGCGGCCTGGGCCATGATCGACCAGCAGTCCTGAATGTTATGAGAGAGACAATGCCAAAGCCCACACTCCAGCAGTCCCACGGACCGCAGTACACCCGCATTCTGTCCGTCGGCGCCGCCCGCGGCGAACACCTCGTGCCCAACGACGACCTGGTCGAAGCGATCGATTCGTCTGACGAGTGGATTCAGCAGCGCACCGGCATCATCACGCGTGCTCGGGCCGGCCAGGACATCGATGCCGTCGATCTGGCAACGGATGCCGCCCGCGAGGCCATCGAGAGAAGCGGCATCGACCCAGCCCTCATCGACGCCGTGATCGTCGCGACCATCAGCAACAGCCGCCAGACCCCGTCGATCGCTGCCGTCGTCGCCGATCGGGTCGGCACCAACCCGGCCGCCGCTTACGACATCAACGCGGCCTGCGCCGGTTATGCCTACGCCGTCGCCCAGGCCGATGCGCTGATTCGCACCGGGGCCGCGCACTATGCACTCGTTATCGGTGCCGAGAAGCTCTCCGAACTCGTTGACCCGACCGACCGCAGCATTTCGTTCCTGCTCGGCGACGGTGCCGGCGCTATCGTGATCGGCCCGAGCGACTACCCGGGTATCTCCACCACGGTGTGGGGCTCCGACGGATCCAAAGCAGACGCGATTCACATGAATCACACCCTTCAGGAGTACCGTCGCGGCGAGGCCGACTGGCCAACCCTGCGTCAGCAAGGGCAAACCGTCTTTCGTTGGGCCGTCTGGGACATGGCCAAGGTGGCCAAGAAAGCCCTCGAAGTAGCCGGAATCGAGAGCGCCGACCTTGCCGCGTTCATTCCCCACCAGGCCAACATGCGCATCATCGACGAGTTCGCCAAGCAGCTCAAGCTGCCTGAGTCCGTGGTCATCGCGCGTGATGTCGCTAACACGGGCAACACGTCATCCGCTTCGATTCCGCTCGCCACGCACCGTCTGCTCGAGGAACACCCCGAGCTCAGCGGCGGCCTCGCTCTGCAGATCGGCTTTGGTGCCGGACTCGTGTTCGGTGCGCAAGTCGTTGTGCTGCCCTAACCAACCCACCCCCTAAACTAGGTCTCGGTCAACCGAGACACCCCTCAAGGAGAAAAAACATGGCACTGTCCACCGAAGAAGTTCTGACCGGCCTGGCCGAGCTCATCAACGACGAGACCGGAATTGCAACCGACACGGTTGAGCTCGGCAAGTCGTTCACCGATGACCTCGACATCGACTCCATCTCGATGATGACCATTGTCGTCAACGCAGAAGAGAAGTTCGACGTGAAGATCCCCGATGAAGAGGTCAAGAACCTCAAGACCGTCGGCGACGCCGTTGAGTTCATCGTGAAGGCACAGGACTAGGCCCGATCCTGAACCAGGTCGGCCGGAAATCGGCCGACCTGTTCATTGGGCTGGTGGCAGATCGCGCCGGCCCACACGTTTGTCGTTCCATGGAGAGTTGACTTATGACCAAGAAAATCGTTATCACCGGAATCGGTGCCACTACGCCGCTGGGCGGCACGGCGGTCGACACCTGGACGGCCCTTCTGGCCGGCGAATCGGGCGCTACCACCCTCGAACAAGCCTGGGTCGCCGAAACGGCGATCCCCGTAACTTTTGCCGCACAGGCCCGCGTGAAGACCGCGGATGTGCTGCAGCGCTTTGAGGTCAAACGCCTTGACCCGTCCAGCCAGTTCGCCCTCATCGCCGGGCGCGAAGCCTGGGCGGATGCCGGCGCCCCCGAGGTGGAGCCGGAACGCCTGGCCGTGGACTGGGCCACCGGAATCGGTGGAGTCTGGACTCTGCTCGACGCCTGGGACACCCTGCGCGAACGCGGCCCCCGTCGCGTGCTGCCGATGACCGTGCCGATGCTCATGCCGAACGGCCCGGGAGCGGCCATCGGAATGGACCTGCACGCCCGGGCCGGCATCACCACCGTGGTCTCCGCCTGTGCCTCCAGTACCGAGGCTTTGGTCAACGCCTACAACCGTCTGCAGGCTGGATTGGCCGACATCGTCATCGCCGGCGGCTCTGAGGCCGCGATCCACCCGCTGCCCATCGCATCCTTCGCGGCGATGCACGCCCTGTCGACGCGCAATGACGACCCGGCAACCGCGAGCCGCCCCTACGACGTCACCCGCGACGGATTCGTGCTCGGTGAGGGCGCTGCCGCACTCGTCATCGAAACCGAAGAGCACGCCAAGGCACGTGGCGCACACATCTACGCCGAACTGGTCGGTGGCGTAGTCAACAGCGATGCTTACCACGTGACGGCGCCGGACCCCGAGGGGACCGCAGCCGCCCGTGCGATGGTGTCGACCGTTCAGAACGCCGGCGCCTCGCTCGCCGACGTCTCGCACATCAACGCCCACGCCACCAGTACCCCGGTCGGCGACATTGCCGAATACAACGCCCTCAAGCGCGTCTTCGGAGATCTGCTCGACGGCATCCCGGTGTCGGCCACCAAGGCGTCGACCGGTCATCTGCTTGGTGGTGCCGGCGCCCTCGAGGCGTTCTTCACGGTCAAGGCCCTCGCTGAGCGCACCGCGCCACCAACGATCAACCTCACGTCGCAGGACCCGGAAATTCCCCTCGACGTAGTGACGACGCCGCGCGCACTGCCGGCCGGAGACCTGCTCGCCCTGAGCAATTCCTTCGGCTTCGGCGGTCACAACGCCGTCGTCGCGTTCCGCTCGGTCTAGTTTTGCGCGAATAGAGAATGACCCCGTCCAGCTGGACGGGGTCATTTCTGTCGGGCGGTTCAGGTGACTTCGTTATCTTGCCGCCGGGTAAAGTCACCGGTCGACAGGCCGCGCCACTACCGGCGAACCACACGTTGCGCGGCCTGGCGGTTCAACCCACCTGGTGCAGCCAGACCACCGCGTTCAGGTCGCTCGCCTGCCGGAATGGTTCCAACTCGTCGTCCCAGGATTGCCCGAGGGCGAGCCGCAACTCGCGGTGCAGGTCGATTGCATTGGCGCCGGCGTTGTCCATAGCAGAGCGGATGCGGTCCTCCGGCACGACAATGTTGCCCACGCTGTCCGTCTGGGCATGAAAAATGCCCAGACCCGGTGTGTGCAGCCAACGGCCGCCATCCGTTCCCCGCCCGGCATCTTCGGTCACTTCGAAGCGCAGGTGCTCCCAGCCTCTCAGGCTAGAAGCGAGAACAGCGCCGGTGCCTGGGGCGCCCTGCCAGTAATATTCAGCCCGCTGGGATCCGGGCAGCGCGGGCTGCTCAGACCATTCGAAGTTCACCGCCTCGCCGAGCGCACGCCCAGCGGCCCACTCGACGTGCGGACACAAGGCGCGCGGAGAAGAGTGCACAAAAAGCACCCCCCGCGCGATCGGCGCCCGACGGTTCTGTTTTGCGTCCATCGCGTTTCTCCGTTCTGTAGGTGCGTCTTCCCCAACGACCTCGGAACGACCGGACTCCCAACCTGAAGCTGTGAGCACGATGGTGGATGTGAAATTGTGCGGCAGTCGCGTTCACCCCTATGGAGATCCCGTGCAGTCGATAGCGCCATTATGCCCCAGGGAGCTATGGATTGACAAGCGTGTGCGGGCATTACGACCTGATGATCGCGAGTGGCAGATCCGCCTTGGGCCGCGTGCCCGAACTCGGGCCGAACCTGTGCACGACACGAAATGTGAACCATGTCCTTCAAGAATGTTCGTACGACTCCTTTTGCCGTCTCCATCACTTCCGCAATTTCTTCACCGACGGCGCCGCCGTCACCATCCGCAAGGGCGCCTAGGCCGCAGGACTCACCTCCCGGCTAGCTCCCACCAAGAATTTCCTCGCAGGAAACCAGGCGGACCCCACGTGCACACAGCCCGCGGGGCCCGCCCTTTTGCGTGCCTCCCCTGCAGATCGGTTGCGTTGATCGACTTAGCCTCGTATGCCGGGCTTGGACCCAGCCTGTTGAGATTTCGACCGACGGGATGGGCGCGTCCCGTGGGCCTGGTCACGTCGGTGCGCTGGTGGTCTCGCCCTATTTGGCCTGGGCGTAGTTGTCGACGGTCGCAACCGTGAGCATGAAATCGACCGGAAAGTCGCCGAAGAGAAGCCGACCGGCGGTTTCGGCGGCCGTGACGATGATCTTCGCCACGACCTCCGCCTGGGCTGCCAACGTGTGCACGATGACCTCGTCGTGCAGAAAGAACACCAGGTGCGGCGCGTAATCGAAGGGCGCGCGTGCCCGCCCTGGTGCCGCGGGACGCGCGGCCGACGCAGCCAGGCCGGGCCCAGCATCCGCTCGTCTGAGTGCGCTGGTCGCACCGGCACCGGAGGCCGGGAGGGCGGCAAGTTCTCGGCGAATCTCGGCCATCCAGCACAGCGCCCATTCCGCGGCGCTGCCCTGAACGATGAAGTTTCGGGTGAAGCGGCCCCAGTCCCTCGCCTGGCTGCGGGCCCGGCGCTCATCGGTCGCTGTGGCCGCCAGATCGTACGCCTGAGCTTGCACCTCATGCCAACCCTGCCCGGGTACCGGCGACGACCGCCCCAGCCGGGTGGTGACGACTTCGCCTCGCTCGCCGGCCCGGGCAGCCAACTCTGTCAGGGCGATCGCCCGAGGGTAGGCACGCGCCAGGCGCGGCAACAGCCGACCACTCTCCCCGGTCGTGGCGCCATACATAGCTCCGAGCATGGCGACCTTGGCATGATCGCGCGTCTCCACGACGCCGCTCGCAACGATTCCGGCATAGAGGTCGGTTCCACGCCCGGCCGTAGCCATTCGCTCGTCCTGGGCCAACGCGGCGAGAATGCGCGGCTCCAACTGGGCGGCATCGGCGACGACGAGTTTCCAGCCGTCATCGGCGACCACCGCGCCGCGAATCTGTCTGGGCAGCTGCAACGCTCCCCCGCCGCGCGTCGCCCAGCGGCCGGTCACCACGCCTCCCGGCACGTAGTCGGGGTGGAATCGACCGTTGACGACCCAGGACTCCATCCAGGTCCAGCCGTTGGCGCTGAGCAACCGGGAAAGCTTCTTGTACTGCAACAGGGGCTCAATCACCGGATGCTCGAGCTTCTTCAACTCCCAGCCCCTGGTCGAGGTCACGGCCAGTCCCGCGCGTTGCAGGGCCTTGAACAGTTCCTGCGGCGAGTCCGGGTTGAGGGCATCATCATCCAGTTCCAGCCGGATCCGCTGGGCGAGCAGTTCAAGACGGTCCGGTCGCACACCCGGCAGGGCGCGGGGTCCCAGCTCCCGCGTCAGCAGATGATTGTGCACGTCGGTGCGCCACGGAAGCCCAGCGAAGCGCATTTCGGCGGCCACGAGCGCGCCCGCCGATTCCGCAGCGAGCAGCAGGCGCAACCGGCCCGGTTCGGCAGCGGATGCCACGGCGTCGAGTTGACGGCGGAACTCACGCCCGGACGTCGATTCGGGGGCGCGAGAATCGGGGCCAGGTTCGGTGGCACCAGAGTCGCCGGTGCCGTCAGCGGCGTGGTCGGCTAGATCGTCACCGCCATGGTCATCGTCGACATCAAACTCGAACAGGGTCGCCCGGAGCTCGATCTGGTCGGCTGTCACCGCGCTCGCTGCATCCCAGCGATCCGGCGCGGCGAGGGCCAGTTCGCTCAACTGGGTCAGGGCTGAATTCTTGAGGATCACGTGGCACAGGCGCAGATCGTGGCAGCGCTCCACCCGGATTCCGGCACTGAGCAGCAGCGGATAGGTGTGGCCGGTGTCGTCCCAGACCCAGCGCGGGCGGCCTTCAAGGGCCCAGGATTCCCTGGCGGCCACAAACGTTCGAAATTCGTCCAGACTCAGTCGGCGCGGCGGTTGCAGCGAAGCTCCGGCCTCATCGCGGGGTTCGACGACCAGGTCGCCACCGCCCGCCTGCCGCACCAGTACATACACCCGTCTATTCTGCCCGATTCAGCGTGGCTGACCTGTTCGCGGCGCCGGGCAGAACGGCACCGTACCCATCGGCTTCGAGGTGCCGATGGGTACGGTGGTTGTGCGTTCCGTCTAGCCGGCGATCTTGTCGCCGCTGGGTGCCACCACCCACCAGACGTCGCCGACAGCCTGACCGGTGGTGTCACCGGCCGCCGCATCGCCAGCCCAGTAGTAAAGAGGGAGACCGTTCAGGGTGACCTGCTTGGTGCCATCCGTTCGGGTGATCACGCCAACGGTACCGGTGACTCCGTCGACCGTCGGGGTGTCCGATTCCGCGACGACCGGCGGCCACTTAACGAGACAGTCACCCTCGCAGGTACTCTCACCGGAGTCGGCGACGTCCTTGTCGAACACGTACAGGGTCATTCCGGCGCTATCGACGACGATCGTGCCGAGGTCGCTGTCGGCCGTCGCGAGTGTCGCGTCGGCGGCCGGTTCGGCTACTTCGCTTGACGAGCTCGACTCGTCTGCCGGCGGCGTCGCGCCCTGCGAGCATCCGGTCAGTGCGAGGACGCTGATCGCCAGCGCCCCGACGACAGGCCCGACCTTGAGCCATATTTTGCTGTTCATGATTGCTTCCTTTTCTCGGTGCACTGCTTTGAAATGGTGCGTGATTGAGCGGTGCGTGATCACGTGGTGCGTAACGAGGGGCTACGTGAATTAGAACGAGATACCATGCCGATTGGTTCAGCCCGGCAGAGCATATCCACTGAATCGATATCAGGCTGCAATCTTGAAGTCTGCGCCGACATAGGAACGCGGGTGTGCCGATAGCCTGACGGCCCTTTCCCGAAGTGCCACAAGTTGGTCCTGTTCGGCAGCGGTCAGATTGGTCACGGCAGAGGAGATCGGCCAGAAGTCGACCCCGTCGAGATGTGCGTCCGGCAGAAGCATTCGCTTGATGTGACAGCGGCGCTTTCAGCCATCGCAGGAACGTGCCGCGAATCGTTTCTGATGTTTCCACCAGAATAAACAGGGACAAGTTTTGCCAAATGTCGCGCATGAAAGCGGCGCGAGGTGAGTCGGGCCGTGCCGGTCGGCTGCGCGATCGCTGCGTGGCGCGCGGCCTCCAGATCGTCGCCGGCCTTTGCTGCTTTTGCTGGGCAGCTTTTTTACTTTGCTGCTGGTGATGCTCATGGTCTTCCTTTCGCCAGCAGATCCATGCCCCCAATTTAGGCGGGTGCAAGCGGATGTAGGCGCTACATCCGGGCTAGTCAACTTCTTCGATCAAATACGGCGCCAGGCCTCGGCGTTCTCGTTGCCTGGCGCGCCGACCGGAGCAGATCGCCGATGCGTCAAAGAGAGGATTCTGATCGCGGAATACCTGAGCTCGCTCCCCGGTTTTGCCCACGCTGAGAGAAGGTGGCTTTTGGAGCCAGCTGGAATTCAACCCACAACGGAAAGTGGTCAGAGATCCGCCAGGAGACCTCGGTGGGTGTCAGGCTGCCGAGCAGGTGTGGCAGAAAGTTGAACGAACCCGCCCCCAGGGTGTAGGTCAGGGAGGTCAGCAGGGATTTTCCGTCTGAGTCCGAGAACCATGCGATCTGGTCATAGAAGTGCCTTGAGGTGTCGTTGTCGAACACCGTTCGTGGGATGTCATTCAGCTCGGTCGGAGGCCACAGCCCGGTCGATACAAATGCATCAAACAGCGGGTCACCAATGCGGTCGAGGTTGAAATCGCCCAGCACGAGAAGGTTTTGGTTCCATCGGTCGGTCCGATCCGCCCAGGCACGCATCTACTCCGCGAACGCCGTGATCTCCGGCAGCCGCGCAGTCGGGTCAGCCCCCCAGATGACGTGCACGGTGGTCAATGTGAATTCAGCTGAGCCGCGCACAAAAGTGGCGGCGTACGGCGTTCGGGCGAACTGTTCGGCCGGCCCGTCGACCTTTGCTGGCAGCACGATCTCACCCACCAGTCCCGAAGGCTGCACCCGAGTCGAGTCATACAGAAACGTCAACCGTTCTCCGTTTCCTAGGCCGCCCTCGGTGACGTCGGAGACGACCACTCTCCAGTCATCTCCGAGCAATTCGAGCAGAAATTGCAGGGCGGTTGTGTTGCGACGCACTTCTTGAACTGCCATCACATCAAAGCAGGTCACGACCGCAGCGATGCACGCGAGGGAGTACCAGTCCCGCTTGGGAGTATCCCCCGGTTCGGCGTGCCACTTGGCTGTGAAATCCCCCAATGCCCGAAGGTTCCAGGTCGCGATCAGTAGATCGGCGGGGTGCTTCGGCGGCACCACTGCGGCCAGCGCTGCTCTGAAAGCGATCAGGTTTTCCGCCACGTCGGGCGGCATTGTTGTCGTCATGATTTGTGAACCAAACTGCCCTGCCCACACGGATGGGCCGTACGGCACTCAGAAATGGAAATCTGAAAAGATCAGATCTCCGCACACTCACGTACGTAAGGTGGCGGCCGCCGCCGGGAACGGTCCTTTATCGAACTGGTGGCGACCGCATCTGCGCACCACTCGCCGGCTTTGCGCAACCAGTTCAGGACCTACCCCGGAGCCGTGTCGGCGGCCTCGAGAGCGAACGCGAGGACCGATCCATCCATCCATACAGCTCGGAGCCGACAATATGCGCATGGGCATGCTCGTCGCTGGACGCCGGCACCGTGTTATCCGAGCGCGCGTGCACGATCAGCGTCGGGCACGTGACGCGATCCAGCGATGCCGGAGTGAACGGACGGAAGTCGTTCTCCAAGCCCCGCCGACGTCGCTTCGCACCGAGCGACGCGCGAAGCGTCGCCTCCAGCTGCGCTGTGTGGCCGGGGATCGCCGCGAGCAGCGCAGCGCGATCGGACGCGACCACCTTGGTCTGGCTGCCCAATACGCGGAACAGTGCAGTGAGCGTCGGACTGGTCGCGTGGGTCAGCACCAGATCGGCGCAATGGTGAGGGTGTCCCGGGCTGCGAGGCGCGCTGCCCTCTGCGAATTCGGGCTTCTCCTGTGCTTTGAAAAGCTTGGACCGTTTGCCTCGTAGGCGGCCCTTGGCTTTGGCTACGGCCATCCCTTCCCGGGTTTGTGCGCGGATCAGGTCGGCTTCGAGTTCCGCGACCATGGCCAGGACGTTAAAGAGGAGCCGGCCGACGGTATCGGTGGGGTCGTGAATGGAGCCTCCGATGCTGAGCTTGACTTCGCGGCGGGTGAGTTCGTCGACAACGTCCTTTGCGTCGCGCAGGGTACGGGCCAGTCGGTCCTGTTTGGTCACGACCAGGGTGTCACCGTCCCGGCAGGCGGCTAGTGCTTCCCTGAGTCCGGGTCGTGCCCGGTTGGCGCCGGTCAGGCCTTGGACGGTGAACGTCTTCTCTGGCGTCACGCCATGAGCGGCCCGGGCGTTTCGCAGGGCGGTGAGGTCCTGGTCGTTGGTGGATACGCGCGCGTAGCCTATTAGCATGCCGGACCTGCTTCTAGCAGGTACCATTTACCCCTTTTGACCGGGCATTTTCTCGGGCGGGGCTCACGGGAATCGGGCGTACGCGGAACCATGCGCGTGGGTGTCATTTGCCGTACTTGGCTGCACAAATTTCAGCACTCGTTTGCACTGGCCATTCTGCCGGCATCGACCGTCGCTGCCATCCCGGATGGGGAACGTCTTGCGGGACGCTTAGCCGGGAATGCCCTGGCGTCCCGGTGCGGCTCAGGGGCGCGTACGCGTATTTCCGATGGCGGTAAGGACTCCATCAACGGATGCACCGGCAGTGCATACGAGGAACGTGATCGCGTTGGTCCAGCCAGCAGGGCCGGCCATCACAAAACCTTGACCGCCTGCACGCTGCCCGTTACAGGCTCGCCGCAACGGCCACTAGGCCAACAAGTCGTGAGCCTGCTCGGGGTCTCCGCCCTTGGACCCGCGCCTGCATCAGGCGTCGGCGCCGTGCAGGCTCCACGTCCGTGACACGCGACACACAACGGCGCAGAACCGAGGTCTACCTCAGGTCTGCGCCGCATGGCGTGATTTAGATGTCGGTGGCGATCTCGAACTGCGAGACCTGCGGGGCGCTGACGAGGAGTGAGCCGAGCTCGGTCGCACCCGCGCCGGCGCGCCAGGCACGGTAGGCCGAGTCGGCTTCGGCGGAGGCCCATCGCTCCAGCAGGATCAGGTGGGAGGAATCTTCGGCATCGACCAGGACGTCGACACCGAGGCAGCCGTCAAATGCCCGGGTGCCGGTGAGGATATCTCTCAGCATGGCCGGTGCATTGGCGACAGCCTCTGCTTTCAGACGAAGGTCGAGTAAAACGGTGAGTGCCATGGATGCTCCGATCAGGTGGGGTTGGTGCAGCGTCTAGAAGCTGAGGATCTGGTAGCCCTGAACGACCAGGTTGCGTGTGCTCGCTTCGCCCTTGTAGTCGGTGAGTAATGGCCATCCGCCGGTCTCGATCGGGTCGGAGACTCCGTGGGAGTTGACGCAGAAACCGCAGGCACCCAGGATGTTGTCCTGAAGCGCGACGGCGAGCGGGTTCATCTTGTGCTTGGGGTCGGAGATGGCGGCGAGAGACTCAACGCCGGAGCCGTCAAAGACCACCACGACCTCATCGCCGGCCTCCTTGAATTCGAGGGCGGTCTTGAGGCCGCGGTAAACGCGTGAGGTGTCGGAGCCGATGGGCTCGTAGATGACAACGGCGATCTTGAGTTCAGACATAAACATGTACCTCCTAGGTAGACCGATCTGGCCACTGCTAACTATACCGATCTGTCTGGTATTGTCCAATCATGGGATCCACGACTACCGCTGCGACACGGAGCGCCCGGGAACGCCTGCTGGCATCCGCGGCTCAGCTGTTTCAGGAACGCGGCATCAACGCGACCGGAATCGACCTCGTCGTTCGCAACGCAGGAGTAGCAAAGGCCAGCCTGTACAACAACTTCGCGAGCAAGGAAGCGCTCGTCGTGGCCTATCTGGAACAAGAGTTGGACGGCTGGGTTCAGCACTCGCGCTCCCTGGACGACCCGTTCGGCGCGCGCCCGGAGCGCGTGGCTGCCCTGTTCGAAGCGCTAGCGGTCTCAGTCGAATCCCACACCTTTCACGGCTGCCCGTTCACCAACGCGGTGATCGAGCTGCCCGAGTGCGTCAGCGTGCGCCGGGTAGCCGAACACTACCGTGAAGTCGTTCGCGCCCACCTCGCTTCCATCGCCGGCGAGGACCCAACCTCCACCTTGGTGTCTCGACTCTTTCTGCTCTACGACGCGGCCATCACGGCCGCTAAAGTGGGCCGCGACGCAGGCCTCGTGCGCCAGGCCAGCACCATGGCACAAGAACTCGTCTAAAACTCAGCTTCCAGGGAAGCGATCAATGAAGACATCAGCTGCGTTGCGGGCATTCGAGCTCAACACCCGACCGGTGCACCCGCCCTCCCGGGTGGCGCCCGACCAACGCTGGGAGGAAGCGACCTCAGAACGCCACCAAGTAGCGCCAAAGACCACATACACGCATTGATGAGCGTGGAAGCTCCATGGACGGTCGTCTGCGGAGACCTGGGTCAGAGCATGGAGCCAAGGTCGGAACCGACGGACGGATATGTCGCGGTCGCCGATTTTAGTTGTCGGGTGGTTAGGCCCAGCTTGATTGCGAGGCCGAAGATGTTGATCACTTCCGAGTAGCCGGGGCCGAGCAAATGTGCGCCGAGAATCTGATCGGTTGCTGTATCAATGATGACCTTCGTCGCCGCGACGGTCTCACCGACTCGGTAATTGGCGTACCAACTGCTGGTGTCGTTGTAGCGCACAGCGATATCACGGCCATCACGCACAGCTTCGTGCTCGAGCATGCCGACGCGGTTCAGTTCCGGGATCGTGAACACTGTGGTGGGGACGCCGGCATAGTCCGGCACGGTCATCGTGCCCTTGAGCATGTTGGATGCTGCCACCTTGCCCTCAAAAACGGCGACGGGCGTGAGGCGTTCTCCGGGAGTGTCGGCGGCGTCGCCGGCGGCGAAGACCGACGGATTACTGCGGCTTTGCAGGTGTCCGAACACATCGATCCCCTTCGGGCCCCAGGCAATGTTTGCCGCCGCCAGATCCAGGCCGTCGATGTTGGGCACCCGGCCTGCGCCGTGCACCACCAGATCTGTCTCGACGACGGTCGTGACGCCGTGCTGCTCGACGCTCACTTGAAGCCCCGTAGCGGTGCGCGCCACTGCACTAACTGAGGTGCTGTGCTTGACGCGGATGCCGGCTTGCTCACTGCGCTGCACGAGCAGATCGACGAGATCGGGGTCGAACGCGCGTAACGGCCGCGCCCCGTGATCGATGACCACGCAGTCCACACCAGCGCGGGCTGCGATGTGGGCGAACTCGAAGGAGACGAACCCGCCCCCGACGAATACGATCCGGCCGGGAAGCTCCTCGAGGTTGAGAAAGTCGGTGCTATCGATGAGGTGCTCGTGTCCGGGGAAGTCGAGGGGGCGCGGTCGGGCACCAGTCGCTATGAGAAACCGCTTCGCCTGGTGCCGTACGCCGTTGATTTCGAGGTGATGGGGCCCGGTGAAGTGAGCGGCACCGTGAAAAGTGCTCACACCGTTGCGCAGAAGTTCGTCTTCCAAGCTCTGAGGAACACCGTCGGTGAAACCGCGCTTGTGACGCATCAACGCCGCCCAGTCCAGCGTGAGCTCATTCTCGCTGATGCCTTTGCCCTGCATCAGATGGGCGGAGTCGATCACTTCCGCTCCCCGACGGAGAATCTTTTTCGGGTCACACCCGCGCAGCGCACACGTGCCCCCGTACGGCAGGGCATCAACGATCCCCACGCGCCATCCCTGTGCAGCGCACCTATTGGCTGCTGTGGTGCCGGCCATTCCGGCGCCGATCACAAACAGGTCGTATTCCTCAAACGTGTCGCTCATGCTGTGGTGATCGCATCGCGCAGTTGCTCCAGAGTCGGGGCGCCGGCCAATCCTGTCGGGGTCGTGTAGATGCGGCAGGCCATTCCCACCGGCGCTGCCGGGTCAGGAAAAAGGTCTGTTCCCCCCACCAGAATGCTCGGGGATCCCCGAAAATTGATTGCCTCTGCGTCTTCCAGATTCTCGACCAACCGCCGGGTCACGACGGTGCCGGGGCGTTCGACTGCGATCACCGCTAGCCGCTCAGCGGCAATTTTCCAGTTCGGGCACCCATCGAAGTACTGCAACGCAATATCCATGCCCTTACCGTAGACGTTGCACTATGGTGCAAGGTCAAGTGGTGGAATGGGACTATGCAAATTAGAGACCTGGCCATCGCGAGCGGCGCAACCGCACAGACCATACGGTTTTATGAGCGGCGCGGTCTGTTGGATCCCGCAGAACGTGCGGGGAACGGTTACCGCCGATACAACGAAGCGGCCCTCTCGCGCCTGCAATTCATTCGGTCTGCCAAGACGGCTGGTTTAACCTTGTCCGAAATTGGCAGCATCATCACGGTGAGAGAAGCAGGCGAGGTGCCGTGCGGGCACGTTTTAGACCTTCTCGCGGGGAAACTTTCGAATGTGCACCGCCGCCAACAAGAACTTGTACTTCTTGAAACAGAGCTGCAACACCTCATTGACGGGACCCAGCATCTCGATCCGGGCGATTGCGAAGCGGGCAGTGTCTGTCACCTCTTCACCCAAGCTCACCATTAGCGCACAACGTTCATTCACGCCATTAATCGGTGCGAATTCACCGCCATTTACCGCTGCAATTCAGACGTGGAACCATGCGGACTGTCTTCGGCACATTGCCGAGGGACACAAGGGGGACTACAGCAAAATTGGTGCTCCCTCGGGCAAGAGCTGGGACACTTTCGCGAAGTGGTGCATCGGGCAAACTCTTGGTTCTCCGTCGAGTGCGACGTATTAAAAGTCCAACGCCACTTACCTGTTCCAAGCGCCGGTTCAGATTTGGAGCAACGGGACCCTTCAGAAGGCTTATCAGAACCGAGTGTCAGTACGCACAAGCGACCGGGTCGTCGTGACCCCATACATTTCTTGAGCTTAGAATTAGAGATCATGCCTACTTCGGTCTCGAGCGCTAAACTCCTTGATGAACTTTTCTATTACCTCGACGAGTTCACTCCGCCCATCTTTAGCGCCAATCGTTCGCTCACTGTCGTGTCGGTTTCAGCGCCGGACGCCAGTGAACAATCGCCGGTCTTGATTTCCGCTAGTGAGTTCTCATCGCTCTACAGTGAGCTCCTTTCATCCGCGGTAGACGATCCGGCTCCGGTCTCACTTCGAGTAAGGGCCTTCCGTCTGTTTTCGGTCTTGCTCCAGGAAGCAGCGTGGGACCTGTCGGACCCAGGTTCGCGAGGCTACAGACTAGCTAAAGGCAAGTTCATCCCCTGGGACTAGAGCTTGATCAGTGTCACACCGCACGCGAACGTCAGAAGCCCGTGTGAGGCAGTAAGTCTTGTACCGGGCAAAGAAAGCACACAATTCGGCCGGTCGCTGCCGTTACTGGTGAGCAAGAAATTGGAGGCCGCTGCAGTTGCGGCGGCATGGACGTGTCGGTCGTGGGCATCAGAGCCGTGGAATGCGATGGACCCGTCAAAGTCGGCGATAATCTCGTCAAGGTTCTCGACGACGTCATCGTCGAGACGACGGGTGATGTTTCCGTCGAGTTCAGGCTTCACGCCCCGTCGAGCACGAACTATTTTGATGACGACGTCAATCGTTGCGTGGAGCTGGAACAACTGCTGCGTCTTGTTGAGCATGAGGAAGAGCCAGTTACGCGTCGTTCAACTCAGCAAGACATTGGCGTCGACAAAGACTCCTTGAAGCATGAGCCTCAGAGTATCGGTTGAGCAACAGCCACTACTTGTGTCCCGGTCCAGGTTCGGCTACCGGGACACAGTGTGTGCCGCGCGGTCGGGCCAGTCACGATGAGATGCTAGTTCTGTGGAATTGAACCAGGGCACCGATGCGCAAGCCGTTTTCATCCGCCCCTACGGTCAAGCGGATGCCGCAAACACATTGGCAATAATCCTTGCTGCGGTGACCGAGACCGCTGCCACCGACTACTCGCCGGAGCAGATTCAGGCGTGGGCTCGGCCAGAAGCGCGAGATCTGCCCACCTGGCATGCGTCGATGCAGGAGCGGAACAGTTACGTGGCCACCGTGGATGGTGCACCAGCAGGCTTCTCCGATGTGAACCCTGCTGGGTATATCGACATGCTGTTCGTTGCCCCTCGATACCAGCGACAAGGGGTAGCACGACAACTGATCGGACGCGTTGAGGTCCACGCGCGTCAGGCGCAGCTGACAGAACTGATAGCCGACGTCAGCATCACAGCCCGCCCCTTCTTCGAGCGCCACGGCTTCACCGTCGAGGTAGAACAGCACTCGGTGATGGGCGGCGTGTCGCTGACCAATTACAAGATGAAAAAGAAGCTCCTCGACAGCGCGGTGTGCCTGAGCGGGCAGCTTGTCTGCCACACTCAGGAAGAGGCGAACACTGTCCGGGATCACCTACCCACGGCACCTTGCCCTGACCCGCGCCGAACCGGGATGCTGTTCGTTTAACGTCACCCCGACGAGCGATCCGCTGGTGTGGCAGGTCGAGGAGTGCTTCGAGCACGCAGCTTTTTTCAAGGCTCATCCAGCAGGTCAACGATGACCACACCGTTGTCGAGGTCGCCTCCCGGCACGGAAACTCGGTGATCATGTCGAAAGACGACTACGACGCGATAACCGAAACTGCCTACCTGCTTCGGAACCCTGCGAAGGCCGAGCGGCTGCTCACGGCGATCGAGCGGGTGCGACGCGGAGAGTTCAAGCAGCACGACCTGACAACCGAGTGAGTCGGACTGTCGCCTTCGACCCGAATGGGTGGGACGACTACATCTACTGGCAAACCCAGGACCGCAAGACTCTGAGGCGCATCAACCAGCTAGTCAGCGACGCGTTGAGCGATCCGTTCGCGGGGAGAGGCAAACCTGAGCCCCTCAAGCACCTCCTTGCCGGCGAGTGGTCCCGCCGCATCGACGACACGAATCGGCTGGTCTACTACGTCACGGATGACCACATCATCATCCTGCAAGCTCGCGACCGCTACTGACCCGAGGTCTACGTGTCCTGCAAGAGGTCTCCCTGTGACACGGCTCGACCATCGGAATGACTGCTGGCGGTCTCTGGGTTCGGTTCTCCCGTTGCTGAGTTGCCTGGCCCGACAACACGATGATGCGGTCGATCTCGAGCGCATCGAGTAGCGCTGCCATGCCGCCGCCCGGCAGCGCAAAGGTCTGCCCCGTCGCAAGCGGTGTTCCTAGGTACCCAGGCATGCTTGGAGCGATGATTCGGAACCCGTTCACGAGCAGGTACTCGACCGCCACGAGCCCTTGATCCCACCCGCCGAGGGTGCCGTAGATGGCGAGAATCGGCTCGCCCCTGCCCCGCTCGGCGAACTCAACCGGTCCCGATCCCGTTGAAACGGTTCGCGGGATTTCCGCCAGGCACGCGCGGAAGTCTTTGGACGAGGGCGATCTCAGCGCGGTGGCCATGACCCACTATCGCTTCGACGGCGTGCGTGGTCAATGGCGCGAAATTTCGCGCGTGCAATTTCAGAGCGGATGCTGGCCCGCGCTCCCGACACAGGCTCGCGCTCATCCGTGGCGAGCGCACTATTCGCCCGGGCGCCGTCGAGTGTCACCGCCGTGGCCTCGACGGTTGACCGAACGCTATCCTCGACGGCATGACGCGAGACGGCCCATCCGAGTATGAAACAGACAGGGATGGCCTTCGCCTCCTGGCCGACAGTCGGCAGCGGACAGCCGACAGCCGACAGCCGACAGCCGACAGCGGACAGCCGACAGCCGACAGCCGACAGCCGACAGCCGACAGCTAATCAGGGCCAGCCCTGACCGCATCCTCGCCGGAGCCGACTCGATCACCGCACTGGTACATGCACCTCGATCGAGACGAGCGCCATCGCGTCGCTCAAATCACTGTGCAACATACCGGCACGGTGCCCGTCATCGTCGGGATCGGCACCGGGCGGAGAGGATGCTCCTTCAGCATTCGATCACGTTCACCGCGAGGCCACCTCGAGACGTCTCCTTGTACTTGGTCATCATGTCGGCACCGGTGTCCCGCATGGTCTTGATCGCTTTGTCGAGTGACACCTTGTGGCTGCCGTCTCCGTGGAGGGCGAGGCGGGCAGCGTTGATGGCTTTCACGCTGGCAATAGCGTTGCGCTCGATGCACGGGATCTGCACGAGCCCGCCCACGGGATCGCAGGTCAGGCCCAAATTGTGTTCGATTCCGATTTCCGCAGCGTTCTCCGCCTGGATGGGAGTTCCTCCCAGCGCTTCGCAAAGGGCGCCGGCGGCCATGGAACAGGCCGCGCCGACTTCGCCCTGGCACCCGACTTCCGCGCCTGAGATGGACGCATTCAGCTTGAACAGGATTCCAATCGCCGCGGCCGTCAGCAGGAAACGCACGACACCGTCGTCGTCGGCCCCCGGGACGAACTTCACGTAGTAGTGCAGCACGGCTGGGATGATCCCGGCCGCCCCGTTGGTGGGCGCCGTGACGATCCGCCCACCGGCCGCATTTTCCTCGTTGACGGCCAGCGCAAAGAGATTCACCCATTCCATCGCCCGCAGGGGGTCGGTGGTGTCCTCCGGCGCCTGCAGCGCGCGGAACAGCCCCGGTGCCCGGCGCGTGACCTGCAGGCCACCAGGCAGAATACCGTCGGCAGCACATCCGTTGGCCACGCACGTCTGCATGACGGACCAAATGTTCAGCAGCTTCGTGCGTAGCTCGATCTCCGTGTGCCAGGTGCGCTCGTTGGCCAGCATCACGTCGGAGATGCCGAGTCCCTCCCGGGCGCAGATTGCCAGCAGTTCATCGGCCGTCGTAAACGGATGCGGCAGGACAGTTTCATCCACAACCACACGATCCGCACCCACGGCATCCTCATCCACGACGAAGCCTCCACCGACGGAGTAGTAGGTGCGCTCCCGCACCACGCCACCATCGTGGCTCATGACCCGAAAGATCATGCCGTTCGGGTGTGCGGGCAATGATTTGCGCCGATGTAGGAGCACGTCCTCGGTGAAGTTGAAGTCAATGCCGTGCCGACCGGCCAGCATCAACCGTGCGTCGAGTGCGGCCGCCGCCACCTGGTCGTCGGCCGTTGCCGTGTCCACGGTTTCCGGGTCCAGGCCCTGGAGCCCGAGAACCACAGCCTTGTCCGAGCCATGGCCACGGCCGGTCGCGCCCAGCGAGCCGAACAGCTCCGCCTGAACCCGCACGATTCCGTCGAGCAGACCGTCCCGAGCCAGACCCTCGGCGAAGCGTTTCGCCGCGCGCATCGGACCCACCGTGTGGGAGGACGAGGGCCCGATGCCCACGGAGAAAAGGTCCAACACGCTCAATGCCATGTCGTGCTCTCCGCTACCGTGAACTCGCGCATACCGTCCAGGAGCCAGCGGCCCAGGTAATCGGCAAATGATGCCCGAGGGAATACGCGGAACGTTTCGTTGTCAGTTTTCCACAGGACGACCGGAACGTTGCCGATCACGGTGGCGATTGCCACGCCGGTCGAGAAGGCGCGGGGATGCAAGTCGGCCGCGCAGCTCTTCTCCAACACTGCCCGGGCGGAGGGTCCGGCCAGTTCGAACGTCGTGCGGTTGCTGGAGAGATCGACGGTTTGTCCGGCTCCATCGCCGAGGGCCGCCACTAGCTCGGCAGCGAGTGTGCCGTCAAGTGCCTCCTCCTCGGCAACCAGCAGAAACTCGTCCGGCCCCAGCCACAGCACGGCCATTCCGGCGACCCCTGTGGTCACCTGCCCACACGCGGTCGGCAGCCCTCCGGTGACGGCGCCGATGCGGCGACCCCCCTCGGAGAGCGGGTCGACACGGATGCCCACCATGACTTGGAACGGGATCTCCCGGAGGGAGACCCGAGCCTCGGCCGACGCGGTTTTCGCGAATTCCGCCCAAAGATGTTCCGCGGGACTGTGGCGACGCGCCGTCAGGTGCGTTTGTTGGACATCCGTTATTTGAGCATCCGTGCTTTCAGTCGTGTTAACCATCTCGGCGCTTCCCTTCGGCATCAAAAAGTACTGTTTCCCCAACGACGACGTCCACGCGCTCTGTTCCGAAGACGGCCACCAGGTGTTCCCCGATCCGGTCTCGACCGTTCGTGATCAGCGCGAGCCCGAAGGACCGGCCCAGGGCAGCACTATGATAACTCGACGTCACAAAACCCTGCATCGGAACGGGTCCGACTGCGGGGGTGATGGGCACACCGTGGTCGATGAGTTGGGTACCTTCCGGCAACCGGATCGTCCCATCCGTGGGCATTACGCTCACCAGGTGTTTCCGGCCCTCCGAGCGCACACCGGCACGCTCGTATGAGCGTTTGCCGATGAAGTCCTTGACCTTGGACACCACCCACTCCATGCCCGCATCCTGCGGGGTGACGGTACCGTCGGTGTCCTGGCCGACGATCGGGTATCCCTTTTCTGCGCGCAACACGTGCATGGTTTCCGTACCGTATGGGGTGATCTTGAACTCTGCGCCGGCCTCGGTCACGTCTTCCCAAGTCTGCAGCCCGTACCAGGCCGGAACGTTGATCTCGTAAGCCAGCTCACCGGAGAAGGAGATTCGGCAGATTCGAGCAGCAACGCCGGAGGCGAGCACCGTTTCGCGGAACGTCATAAAAGGGAAGGCCTCGGTAGACAGATCAAGCCCCGGCGCCAGCTTGCCGAGCACCGCACGGGACTTCGGCCCGACGACGGCGATCGTGGTCCATTGCTCCGTCACTGACGTGCAGCTCACGTCCAGCTCCGGCCACTCGGTCTGCAGCCATTCCTCGAGCCAGTCCAGCACCTTCGCTGCACCGCCGGTTGTGGTGGTCATGAAGTAGCGGTCGTCATCCAGTCGAAGCGTCACGCCGTCGTCGAAGATCATGCCGTCGGGGGTGCACATGACGCCGTAACGGGCCGAGCCGGGCGCGAGCTTCTTGAAGGCATTGGTGTAAATGCGGTTGAGAAACTCCCCGGCTCCGGTGCCGCGGATTTCAATCTTGCCCAGAGTCGTGGCATCCATGTAGCCCACAGAGTCGCGCACAGCCGCGCATTCGCGCAGCACGGCAGCGTCCATGTCCTCGCCCGCAAGCGGGTAGTACCACGGACGTTTCCACTGGCCGACGTCCTCGAACAGCGCACCGCGCTGTTCATGCCAGGTGTGGATGGACGTCCGGCGAGCGGCGTCAAACAGGTCCCCGCGCTTTCGACCGGCCAAGGCCACGAACGACACCGGCGTGAACGGAGCACGGTACGTCGTGGTGCCGATCGAGCCGATGTCGGCGTCAACGGCGGTGCCCTGTCGGCGAAAAGCAGCAGCAATGACGCCGATCGCGTTCACACCAGAGGTCTTTCCCTGGTCATTGGCGGTGCTGATAGAGGTATAGCGCTTGATGTGCTCCACGCTGCGGAGCCCCGCCCCCGTAGACCGCCAGACATCGGCCACGCTTTGGTCGCGTTGAAAATCGACGAAGTGATGGTTCCAGTCTGACGTCGTCCCTTTGGTTCCGCCGACCAGCCAGAGGGCACGGGTCGGCGCGACGGGCTGCGCCGGACGAGCGGGACGGGCCAACGTGGCGATGGCAGCAGCTACGGCCGCTCCCGTGGAGAATCCGGCGTTGACAGCGGCAATCGCTCCCGCGGATACACCCTCGGCGATACAGTCGGCCAGTGCATAGCTCCCCCGCGCTGCACCGACGACCTGCTGGTCGCGAACCACCGTCGACGGTACGAATCCGACGAGATCCTGGTCCCAACGCACCTTGCCCTGGGCCTGACTGTGCAGGTGTACCACGGGGCTCCAACCGCCGGAGACTGCCAGGAGGTCAGCCTTGAATTCCTCAATGCCACCCACCGGCGCACCGTCGTCGTCGATCCGGGCGACCGAGACCCGCGCCAGGCGCTGCTCACCCACGGTGTCAACCACAGCACTGCCGTAGAGAACGCGTACGCCCGTTTTGGCCGCCACGAGCGCTGCGAGCGCCGACGGCGCTGGCCGAGCGTCGACTACCGCTGCCACCTCTATACCCACCGCACACAGGTCGGACGCGAGCAGGTATGCGCTGTCGTTTGTGGTCCCGATCACGACGCGGGAGCCCGCTGCCACACCGTACCGGTTGAGGTACGTGCGGGCAGCAGACGCCAGCATGATGCCGGGGCGGTCGTTGTTTTCGAAGACGATCGGTCGTTCGTGCGCGCCGGTCGCCAGCACCACCTGGTTCGCACGGATGTGCCAGATGCGGAGGTGCGAGACGCCGTCGGCCGGGGCCGTCTGCAGATGGTCGGTACGGTTCTCGACGGCGATGAGGAAGTTGCTGTCGTAGGAGCCGAACACCGTCGTGCGGCACAGGATCGTGCACTCGGGGATGCTGGCAAGTTCGGCTCTGATGTCGGCGACCCACTCGAGGGCATCGACGCCGGCTACCTGCTCATCACGGCCAGAAAGCAGTGTTCCGCCCAGCTCGGGCTGGTCGTCGATGAGGATTATGCGGGCGCCAGTGCGGGCCGCCTCCCGTGCCGCTGCCAGCCCGGCTGGACCGCCGCCGACCACAAGAACGTCGGTGTGAACATACTTCTTGTCGTAAACCGCTTCGTCATCGCTCGGGTCAAGCTGACCCAAGCCGGACAGGAATTCAGCCTCAAGACCGTCAACCAGCTCCACGGTCGTGGCTGGGAGCATAGATTCGGCGACGTGGCCGGGGAATCGTCCCGCCACCTTGACCAGCGCATTGGGCTCCTCCACGCCAGCAGACATGATGCCGCGCGGTCGGTTCCCATACAGAGAATTGCCAACCGACACGCGGCCTGCGGCGAGCAGCGCGGAGGCCAGAGTATCGCCAGGATGGCCGGCGTACCCGACGCCGTCCACGATGAAGTTGAAAACCGTACCGCGGTCAATGCGTCCGCCATGGCTGAGCCGATTGGATTGAGTGTGCTGACCGGTCATAGCTGGACTCCTTCCGGTGTTCCTTGGCGGGTAGTACTCATGCCCATACCGGTCGTGGGTTGCGACGTCCGCAGGGCTGGCGGCTCCTGGCCAATGCGATAGACGGCCGTGATGTCATAGCTCACGGTGTCCCGGAGCATATTGAACCACTTTCGGCATCCCGCACTGTGCACCCATCGCTCCGCAAAGAGCCCTTTCGTGTTCTGGCGGTAGAAGAGGTACTCCGCCCACTCCCGGTCGGTGAGTTCTGCCGGATGCTCGGGGTAGGCCACGTGGGCTTGTCCCCCATAGTGAAATTCGGTTTCGTTGCGCGGCCCGCAGTTGGGGCATGGAAACAGCAGCATGGCGTGCTCCTTACGTTCTGAGAGGTCGATTTCTAGTGAGCCACGGCGGCGGCGCCGTGCTCGTCGATCAGGGCGCCGGTTTCGAAACGTTCCAGAGAGAACGGCTTGTTCAGGGCGTGCGGGGCCCCGGTGGCGATGGTGTGGGCGAAGGTCAGGCCCGCTGCCGGCGTTCCCTTGAAGCCGCCGGTTCCCCACCCGCAATTAACGTACATATTCTCAACCGGTGTGGTCCCGATGATGGGCGAGGCATCCATTGTGGTGTCGACGATGCCGCCCCAGGTGCGCAGCACATGGGCCCGGGCGAAGATCGGAAACAGCTCGACGGCGGCGGCCATCTGCTCTTCGATGACGTGGAAGGATCCACGCTGGCCATAGCCGTTGTACGAGTCGACTCCGGCCCCCATCACCAGTTCGCCCTTGTGGGCCTGGGAGACATACACGTGTACCTGATTCGACATCACCACCGTCGGGTGAACGGGTTCGTGCAGCTCGGACACCAACGCCTGCAGCGGGTGGGACTGGATCGGCAGCCGAAACCCGGCCATTTCGGCGAGCAACGAACTGTGTCCGGCCGCGCACAGTCCCACTTTGCCGGTGCTGATGGTGCCACGGCTGGTTTCCACGCCGGTGACCCGCTCGCCGTCTTTGATGAAGCCGGTGACCTCACAGTTCTGGATGATGTCGACCCCCAGCTCGTCGCATTTGCGGGCAAACGCCCACGCCACGTGATCATGCTTGGCGATGCCGGCCCGGGGTTGGTAGGTGGCACCCATGACCGGGTAACGGATGTTGTCGCTGATGTTCAGGATCGGGCAGAGTTCCTTCACCTGCTTCGGGTCGAGCCATTCGGCGTCGACCCCGTTGAGTTGGTTGGCGCCGACCCGACGGATGCTTTCACGAACGTCCCCAAGAGTATGGGCGAGGTTCATGACGCCACGCTGGCTGAAGAGAAAGTCGTATTCGAGCTCTTCCGGCAGGATCTCCCAGAGTTTGAGCGATTGCTCGTAGATCGCCGCGCTCTCATCCCACAGGTAGTTAGAGCGGATGATGGTGGTATTGCGGGCCATATTCCCGCCAGCCAGCCAGCCCTTCTCCAGGATCGCGATGTTCGTCATCCCGTGATTCTTCGCCAGGTAATACGCCGTCGCCAACCCGTGACCGCCGCCACCGATGATCACGGCGTCGTACGACTTCTTGGGATCGGGGTTGTGCCACAGGAACTCCGGGTGCTCCTTCAGCTGTTGGGTACTCACTGAGCGACTCCGCTCAGCACGGCCACGATTGGTTCTTCGGACGATACCGGCGCGGACAGCTGCGGATACAGCGGAAATTTCTCTGTCAGCTTCCGAACCCGCTCGCGCAACAGGATCGCGGAATCCTCACTCAGGTCACCCGAAATGGCGGCCGCGATAATGTCAGCGACCTCGGTGAATTCGGCACGGCCAAATCCGCGGGTGGCCAGTGCCGGTGTGCCGATCCGCAGCCCGGAGGAAATCATGGGCGGCCTCGGGTCGAACGGAACGGCGTTACGGTTCACGGTAATGCCGATGCGGTGCAGCCGATCCTCGCCTTGCTGGCCGTCAAGGGCGGAGTTGCGCAGGTCGACCAACACGAGGTGCACGTCCGTGCCGCCGCCCACCACGGAGATTCCGTATTCCGCGACATCCGAGGCGAGCAGACGTTCGGCGAGGATTTTGGCACCCTCGAGGGTGCGTTCTTGGCGCTCGCGGAAAGCTTGCGTGGCGGCAATTTTGAAGGCGACCGCCTTCGCGGCGATGACGTGTTCCAACGGGCCGCCCTGCTGACCGGGAAACACCGCGCTGTTGATCTTTCGTGCCAGGGACTCACGGCTGAGGATCACCCCGCCCCGAGGGCCACCCAGGGTCTTGTGTGTCGTCGTGGTGACGACGTCGGCGTACGGAACCGGGTTCGAGTGCAGACCAGCAGCTACCAGCCCGGCGAAGTGCGCCATATCCACCATCAGATATGCGCCGGCGAGGTCTGCGATGCGGCGGAACTCCGCAAAATCGAGCTGTCGGGTGTATGCGGACCACCCGGCCACGATCAGTTTGGGTTGGTGTTCCAATGTCAGCGCTTCCAGTTCGACCATATCCACGGTCATGTCTGATTCGCGCACGTGGTACGCAATGGCGTTGTACAACTTGCCGGAGAAATTCAGCCGCATGCCGTGCGTCAGGTGCCCGCCGTGGGACAGGTCCAATCCCAGGATGGTGTCGCCGGGGTTTAGGAGCGCCGCCATGGCGGCGGCGTTCGCTTGCGCGCCCGAGTGTGGCTGCACGTTGGCGGCCTCGGCACCAAAGAGTGCCTTCACTCGGTCGATCGCCAGCTGTTCAATCACGTCAATGTGCTCGCAGCCACCGTAATAGCGCTTGCCCGGGTAACCCTCCGCGTACTTGTTGGTCAGTACCGAGCCCTGTGCTTCCATGACGGCTGCGGGGGCGAAATTTTCAGAGGCGATCATTTCCAGTGTCGATTGCTGACGAGCCAGCTCTCGAGTGATGGCCTCGCCGACCTCGGCATCTACGCTGGACAGAGTACCGGTGAGCACATCGGCCATGGGTTAGCTCCTTGCAAATCGCCGCTAATACGTAACTATTAGCCAATTGATATATTAGATTAAGTGCAACAATATAGTGCGGCCAGTTCGACGTCAAGGACTTCCTCTGGGGCAAGCGACCCGAGGAGAAACCATGACGAACGCTACAGCAGCGGCTGAGCCAGATCTGTCGTTGTCAGAGCATGCCTACCGCAGTCTGCGCGACCAGCTGATCATGCTGGAGATACGCCCGGGCGATGCCATCAACGATTCAGCCCTGGCGGCGAGCCTCGGTATTGGGCGCACCCCCGTGCGCGAGGCGCTCAAGCGACTCGAGAGCGATCACCTCGTCGTCTCGTACCCGCGCCGCGGAACTTTTGCCACCCGCGTCGACTTCACCGAGTTGGCAGACATTTCGGAGATCCGCCAATTACTGGAGCCACTCGCGGCCCGACGTGCGGCGCAGAACGCCACCGCGCCAATGCGCGCAAAATTCCGAGATTTAGCCGCTAGTATTGCAGGTTCAGAACCTGGCAACTCGGACCAGCATGACCTGATGCGCTTTGACATCAAAGTACACCGGCAGATCTATGCCGCAGCCGGCAATGCGCATCTGGAAGACGTGCTGATCCGCTACGACAACCTGGCAACGCGCATCTGGTGTCTGGTGCTCGACAAAATCCCATCCGTGGTCGGGCACATCACCGAGCATGTCAAGCTGCTCCAGGCCATCGCCGACGGTGACGGCGAACTTTCCGCTGGGCTGGCCCTCGAGCACGTGACCAACTTCGAGAAGACCATCCGCACCGCCCTTTAGACGGTTCCTGGTGGGCGGCGCCTGCCTCAGGCGGCGAAAAGAGCTTCGCGTACCGCCTGCTCGAAGCCACTCACGTGGATCCGCGCGAGTTCGGCGGCACCTGCCTCATCTCCGTCGATAACGGCACGGAGCAGGTCCACATGCTCATGGACGTGCCGGGACAGGTCAGGCAGGCGATCCAGGACCATGCACCAGATTCGTGTCGCAAGATTGTCGTAGCGGATCAGGACATCTTCGAGGTGGGGATTGGCGGCCGCCGCATAAATGCCGCGGTGCACGCTGGCGTCCAACCGCAGCGTTTCGACGACGGACGCTGCGCTCGCGTCGAATCCCTCGACGGCGCGCATGACCTCCCGCAACTGTTCCCTGGCAGACACCGTGGCCACGCGGGCAGCCCGGGAAGCGGCAAGGGGTTCCAGCTGCGTGCGGATTTCGGAAATGAACGCAAGGTCAGTAACGTCCACGCGGGTCGCGAAAGTTCCTCTCCGCGGGTAGGACACAACGAGGCGATCGAGCTCCAGCCGTTTCAAGGCTTCGCGCACCGGCGTGCGCCCGACGCCCAAGTCTTTGGCGAGCTCGCCATCACTGAGTAGATCGCCAGGCTTGATGTCCAGAGTCAGCAGCCGATCGCGAACGCGTTCGTAGGCTATATCCGCCAACGACCTCCGTGCGGCATCAGCACCAGCACCAGCACCAGCACTCACCCAAGCTTCAACCGCCATTCGTTGACCCCTTTCAAATCGAGCAAGAAGGCTATTGACCTATCTCAGTCGCCAGTATACGCTGATCACAAAATCAGATATATCAGTAGTAATACTGCCAATATATATAGGGGCGGAGACATGACGCTAATTTCGACAGACTCATCTACCAGCACACTGCCTCAATCGGAGGTTCTTGGGCAAGAGCAGACGAAGAAGTTCGTTCTCACATTGTCGTGCGTCGAACGCGCAGGCATCGTCCACGCGGTCACAACGTTCCTGTTCGAGCGTGGCTTCAACATTGAAGAACACCAGCAGTTCGATGACGGCCTCCGAGAGACTCTGCATCTCCGCACCGCATTCTCGGGCCCTTCTACTTACACCCCGGACGGTCTCGAGGAAGAATTCCGATCGATTGCTGCCCGCTTCGACATGAAATTTAGCTTTCATGACGAGACGAAGCAACGCATCCTGGTCATGGTGTCCAAGTTCGGGCACTGCCTGAACGACTTACTCTTTCGCTGGCGGGGCGGAAGCCTCCACGGCGACATTGCCCTTGTGGTTTCCAATCATGAAACCCACCGGGCAATGGTTGAGGCCGCCGGCGTCCCCTTCATCTACCTCCCGGTGACTCCCGCGACCAAATTGGACGCCGAGCGGCGCTTACTGGAACTGGTGGAGGAGCAGAAAATCGACCTCGTCGTGCTTGCCCGGTACATGCAGGTTCTGTCCGATGACCTCTGCCGCTCGCTGGAAGGCCGCGCTATCAACATCCACCATTCCTTTCTCCCGGGATTCAAGGGCGCACGCCCTTACCACCAGGCCTACGACCGTGGCGTAAAGCTGGTGGGCGCCACGGCCCACTACGTCACTGCGGAACTCGATGAGGGGCCAATCATCGAACAGGAAGTCATCAGGGTCGACCACAGCTATGGACCGACCGCTCTTTCAACAGTCGGACGGGACGCCGAAGCACTGGCACTCTCCCGGGCCGTGCGCTGGCACTGCGAACACCGTGTACTTCTGGATCGGAACAGCACCGTCGTGTTCCGGTAAGTAGAAGCCACCCAACCAGCAGGTATTGACACACAAAAATCAGGAGGAGAAACCACATGGCATCGACGCCAAGCATTGTCATTATCGGAGCTGGAATAGTCGGAACGAACCTGGCCGATGAACTCGTCACCCGAGGTTGGAACAACATCACTGTGCTGGACCAAGGGCCGCTGCACATGCCCGGGGGCTCAACGTCCCACGCCCCCGGTCTCGTCTTCCAGACAAACGCCTCGAAATCCATGGCACTCTTCGCCAAATACACGGTGGAGAAGCTACTCTCCTTGACCGAAGACGGCGTCAACTGCTTCAACCAGGTCGGCGGCCTCGAAGTCGCCACCACCGAGACCCGTCTCGCTGACCTGAAGCGAAAGCTCGGATACGCAGCATCGTATGGAATTACCGGAAAAATTCTTTCACGTGAAGAGTGCATGGAGCTCTACCCGCTCCTGAACGAGGAAGATATCCTCGGTGGACTACATGTTCCCAGCGACGGCCTGGCCAACGCCGCCCGCGCCGTTCAGTTGCTGATCAAGCGCACGGAAGCCGCGGGCGTCCAGTACCTGGGCAACACCACTGTCACGGGTATTGAACAGTCCTGCCGGCGCGTCACAGGTGTCCAGACGTCCGACGGTGTTATCCCCGCGGACATCGTGGTTTCCTGCGCAGGCTTTTGGGGGGCCAAGATCGGCGAAATGATCGGCATGTCCGTTCCTCTTCTACCCTTGGCCCACCAGTACGTCACGACCACTCCGGTACCAGCATTGAAGGGCAAGAACAGCCTGCCCAACGGGGCCTCCTTACCCATCCTGCGACACCAGGACCAGGACCTGTACTACCGCGAGCACGGCGAGCGCTACGGCATCGGTTCCTACGCCCACCGCCCAATGCCCGTGGACCTCGACGAACTCGGCACCTTTGAGCCCGCCACGATCAGCGAACACAACATGCCCTCCCGGCTGGACTTCACCGTGGATGACTTCCTTCCGGCCTGGGAGGCCACCAAGCGGATCCTGCCCGCGCTTTCGGAAAGCAATATAGAGGATGGCTTCAATGGCATTTTCTCCTTCACCCCCGACGGCGGATCCCTGGTGGGCGAGTCCAAGGAGTTGGACGGCTTCTTCGTTGCCGAAGCCGTGTGGGTGACCCACTCTGCCGGTATCGCCCGCGCCGTTGCCCAACTGCTGACCACCGGAAGGTCGGAGATCGATCTGGGTGATTGTGATATTCACCGCTTTGAAGAGGTCCAGTTAACCCCGGAATACGTCAGCGAAACATCACAGCAGAATTTCGTCGAAATCTACGACGTCCTCCACCCACTCCAGTCCAAGCTGTCCCCCCGCAACCTCCGCGTGAGTCCGTTCCACGCGCGCCACAAGCAGTTGGGCGGGTTCTTCCTGGAGAGCGGCGGATGGGAACGCCCCTACTGGTTCGAAGCAAACGCGGAGCTGTTGAAGGAGATGCCGGACAGCTGGCTGCCGCCAGCTCGCGACGCGTGGTCGGGGATGTTCAGCTCGCCCATTGCTGCCGCGGAAGCGTGGAAGACCCGCACGGCAGTTGCCATGTACGACATGACTCCGCTCAAGCGCCTCGAGGTCTCCGGCCCGGGCGCTCTGAAGCTGCTGCAGGAACTCACCACTGCGGACCTGGCCAAGAAGCCCGGTGCAGTCACGTACACCCTCCTGCTGGACGACGCCGGCGGCATCCGAAGCGACATCACCGTGGCCCGGTTGAGCGAAGACACCTTCCAGCTCGGAGCCAACGGAAACATCGACACTGCCTACTTTGAGAGGGCAGCCCGCCATCAGACTGAAAGCGGGAGCGCCAGCGACTGGGTACAGGTGCGCGACACGACGGGCGGCACGTGCTGCATTGGCCTCTGGGGGCCCCTCGCTCGGGACCTGATCAGCACCGTCAGCAGCGACGATTTCAGCAATGACGGTCTCAAATACTTCCGCGCCAAGAAAGTAGTCATCGGCGGCGTCAACGTAACGGCCATGCGCTTGTCCTACGTCGGCGAACTGGGCTGGGAACTCTACACAAGTGCCGACAACGGTCAGCGCCTCTGGGATGCGCTCTGGAAGGCCGGCCAGCCTCACGGTGTCATAGCGGCAGGCCGTGCAGCTTTTGGTGCGCTGCGTCTTGAAAAGGGTTACCGATCCTGGGGCACGGACATGACGACCGAGCACGACCCCCTGGAAGCCGGACTGGGATTCGCCGTGAAGATGGCCAAGGCATCCTTCGTCGGAAAAAAAGCGCTGGAAGGCCGTAGCGAGGAAAACTCCGAACGGAACCTGTGCTGCCTGACGGTCGACGACGGCCGGAGTATCGTCCTGGGCAAGGAACCGGTGTTTTACAAGGACCAGGCGGTCGGCTACGTCACCAGCGCCGCCTACGGCTACACCGTCGCAAAACCGATCGCCTACGCGTACCTTCCGACGGCTGTCACTGTCGGGGACTCTGTTGAGATCGAGTACTTCGGCCGGCGCATTCAGGCCACGGTCACCGCAGATCCGCTCTACGACCCCACGATGTCCAGGTTGCGCGGCTAACGCCCCGCCGGGGCCGTTATGAAAATGGAGTGCCAGCACCTCTGAGGGTCGATGCGCGGTGTGCGCAAACCCGGGCCACGACTTCCCGTTTAGCCGTAAGCCGGGAGCAAGCTCTGCTGGCGGTCCGGACTGAAGCACTCAGCCGTGATGCACGACCGCGAAGAAATCTCTGGACACACATCCAGGCCTGCAATACGATGCCTCAGATATATCTTTACTGGTGATTTAGGAATATCAGCCGTCAAAGGCCGAATTATGATTTTCGATTTGGAGGAGGCTCTCAACCTTCTGCCCGATCTGACCCCAAGGGCCATGTGTAACCACAGGCCTATGCCGCATCGAACAAAGGACACGCTTATGCCTTTTAATAGTGACCTAAAATCCCATACACCCGAGGAGTTACCTGCCAACAATGATGTGGCAGAGACTCCGCGTAATGACGAGTCCCGAAGGGGGGAGAAGAGTAATGCAATCATTGGTGTCTCCGGCGAAGTAGACACAATCCCCGCACGCGCCGTGCCGGACGCCGAGTACGGGCAAATCCTCGAAGAATTGCGTCATGCCCAGACCGAGCAGGCAGTTGCGGATCGCCGCAACCATAAGCTCAGTCTCGACAAAATCATCTTCGGGATCACCGGCGCCATCGCCATTGCCTTTGTTGTCTGGGGCTTTGTGGGACGCGATAGTTTGTCCAGCACTTCCACGGGTGCCCTCAATTGGGTCATGGAGTACACCGGCTGGCTCTTCATGCTCGTGGCATCGCTCTTCGTGATCTTTGTCCTGTGGCTGGCCCTGGGTAAGTTCGGCAACATCCCGCTGGGTAAGGACGGCGAAAGGCCCGAATTCCGCACTGTCTCCTGGATCGCAATGATGTTCGCCGCCGGCATGGGCATCGGGCTGATGTTCTACGGCGTGGCCGAACCCCTTTATCACTATATCTCTCCCCCGCCCGGCACCGTGGACGGACGAACCCCCGAAGCCATCCAGACTGCCATGGCCACCTCGATCTTCCACTGGACGCTGCACCCCTGGGCCATGTATGCCATTGTCGGCATCCCAATTGCCTACGGGACGTACCGCCTGGGTCGCAGGCAATTGATCTCCGTCGCATTCACGTCACTCTTCGGAGTCAGGACGGTCGAAGGGCCAGTCGGGAAGTTCATCAACATCCTGGCCATTTTCGCCACCTTGTTTGGAACCGCTGCATCGTTGGGCCTTGGTGCCCTGCAGATTGGCAGCGGCATGACGTCCAACGGGTGGTTCGGCGAGATCGGCACCCCCGTGCTCGTGGCGATTGTCGCTGTCCTGACCTTGTGCTTCGTCGCTTCAGCCGTCTCTGGAATCAGCCGCGGTATCAAGTGGCTTTCCAACATCAACATGGTCCTGGCCGTCGTCCTGGCATTGATCGTCTTCGTCGCGGGCCCCACTCTCTTCATCCTTAACTTGATCCCCTCTGCAGTTGGCGAGTACGCCCGCGACCTGGCCGAAATGTCGTCCCGGACTGAAGCGGTCGGCGATGAGTCGCTGCGCAGCTGGATGAGCAGCTGGACAATCTTCTACTGGGCCTGGTGGATCTCATGGACCCCGTTCGTCGGTCTCTTCATCGCCCGCATTAGCCGCGGTCGCACCATCCGCCAGCTCGTCACCGGAGTGCTTCTGGTGCCCAGCGTCGTCAGCGTGATCTGGTTTGCCGTCTTCGGAGGCGCAGCCTTCCAAATTCAGCAGGAAGCCGACAGAACCAACACCCCGGGCCTGGTCACCGTGGTCGACGGGACACCGACCGTCAACTTCGACGGAGCACTCTTCGACCTGATCAAGAACCTGAGCATGCCTGACTGGGCCACTACTGCCGTTATCGTGCTGGCCATGGTTTTGGTCGCTATCTTCTTTATCACTGGTGCCGACGCTGCCTCAATCGTGATGGGATCGCTCAGCTCCAATGGCGCCGAGCACCCCCGCCGCGGAGTGATCATCTTCTGGGGCTGCCTCACCGGTGCCGTGGCGGCGGTCATGTTGCTGGCCGGCGGCGATGCACCATCGGAAGCCTTGGCTGGCCTGCAACGAATAACCATCGTGGCAGCGCTACCGTTCGTCATCGTCATGGTGTTGCTCTGCTTCGCTCTCACCAAGGACCTGCGTCGCGATCCTCTCTTCCTGCGGCGTCGCCTGGCCACATCCGTCGTAGAGCGAGCAATGCGCACCGGCGTGGAACAACACGGCGGCGTGCAGTTCGACCTCGTGACAAAGCACGACTGCGCCGAGAAATGCTCCGACTCGGACTGCCCGGGGGGCACTCGCACGGGGAGCATCCCAACCTTCGAGCCCCAGCAGCCGGGCCCGGACGGTAAATAGCGGCGCACCTTAGGTAGCAGCCCACCTCGGCGGCACGCGGCTTCTTCAGGCCCGTGCCGCCGAGCCTCACCCACCCCCAACGAATAGCAAAGGTATGTACATGTCCCAGCTCCGCGACCAACAACAGACGCTACGGATTAGCAGCGAAGGGAAAGATTTCGTGGATATCCAGTTGGAGTGCTCAAATCCAGTCACTGTTCAGCTGCAACTGGATGGCGGCTGCAATTGCCAACACGACCAAGGGAACCGCCCGGGCTCGTATGTTGACAGTGACCTCGGTCCTCGCTGACGGCAGCGGCGTCCCGCGCCCTGATTAATAGTCCTTGGCGCCCGGCCGCATTTTCGGAACTGTTTCGACAGCGACGCGCAATGGACCACATTCGCGAATACCGCATCCATACACGGCTCAGCAAACGGCTCAGCAAACGGCAGATCCTGTCCGTTCGTCTTTACCATTGCTGGCCCTCCAAAATGACTCCCAGATCACGCCCAAGGAGATTCACCTTATGACGAACGAGAGCTTCGATTACGTGATAGTCGGCGGCGGAAGCGCCGGATCGGTCCTCGCAGACAGGCTGAGCGCCGACGGACAGCACACGGTGCTGGTCCTTGAAGCGGGCCGCAGCGACTACCCGTGGGACCTTTTCATCCAGATGCCGGCGGCCCTCACCTTCCCCAGCGGCAACAGGTTCTACGACTGGCAATACGAATCCGACCCCGAACCCCGCATGCACGGTCGGAAGATCGCCCACGCCCGCGGCAAAGTGCTCGGCGGCTCCAGCTCCATCAACGGGATGATCTTCCAGCGCGGTAACCCCCTGGACTACGAACGCTGGGGAGCGGACGCCGGCATGGAGACCTGGGACTTCGCGCACTGTCTGCCCTACTTCAAACGCATGGAAACCACGCTGGCCGCAGCTCTGGACGATGACTTGCGCGGCCATGACGGACCTCTGGTCCTGGAGCGCGGGCCCGCCCGCAATCCCCTGTTCCAGGCCTTCTTCCGCGCCGCCGAGGAAGCGGGTCACAAACGCACCGATGACGTCAACGGGTACAGGCAGGAAGGCTTCGGCCCGTTCGACCGTAACATCCACAAGGGCCAGCGGCTGTCGGCTTCCCGGGCTTACCTTCGCCCCAACAAGGGCCGTCGGAACCTGACAGTCCGCACCCGGGCGCTGGTGGCCAGAGTCAACTTCGACGGCACAACGGCCACGGGGGTCAGCTACCGCCGGAACGGGAGGCTGCACACCGTCAGCGCCAAGGAGGTGGTGCTGTGCGGCGGGGCCATCAACACGCCCCAGTTGCTGCAACTGTCCGGCATTGGTGATTCGGCCCACCTCTCGTCGCTGGGCATCACGACTGTCGTGGCTCTGCCCGGTGTCGGCGAAAACCTGCAAGACCACCTGGAGGTCTATGTCCAGCACTCCTGCACGCAGCCCGTGTCCATGCAGCCTAGCCTCAGCCTCTGGCGCTACCCATTGATCGGACTCCAGTGGCTGCTGAGCCGCAAGGGCCCGGCTGCCACCAACCATTTCGAAGGAGGCGGATTCGTTCGCTCCAACGATGACGTCGCCTACCCCAACTTGATGTTTCACTTCCTGCCGGTGGCTGTGCGCTACGACGGCCAGAAGGCCGATGCCAAACACGGGTATCAGGTCCACGTCGGCCCCATGTACTCCGACACCAGGGGCAGTCTGAAGATCATCTCCACGAACCCGGCCACGCACCCGTCCCTGCAATTCAACTATCTGTCCACGGACCAGGACCGGCGCGAATGGGTCGAAGCCATCCGGGTTACCCGCGACATTCTCGGCCGGCCGGCCCTGGCTCCCTACAGCGGCGGCGAACTCTCACCCGGCCCGTCCGTGCAGACGGACGAGGAAATCCTGGACTGGGTGGCTCGGGACGCCGAAACGGCGCTCCATCCCTCCTGTACCGCCAAGATGGGCCCTGCCTCTGACCCCCTGGCGGTGGTGGATCCGCTCACCATGAAGGTCCACGGGACCTCGGGGCTCCGCGTGGCTGACGCCTCCGCGATGCCCTATGTGACCAACGGCAACATCTACGCACCGGTCATGATGCTCGCCGAAAAGGCTGCGGACCTCATCCTGGACCGTACGCCACTGGCACCCCAGCACGCCGACTTCTACCGGCACGCACCTGCAGCTACTACCGAGGCCGCGCCCAGTGTGGGTCTCGCATGAACCGCGTTCAGGGTGTTCAGCTGACCGGCCTTGGAACCGTCACGGTCCCCGATGACGCACCGGTGCCTGGGCTGTTTGCGAACGGCCGGTGGACTGAAACGGCCACCGGGTACACCCGGGTCATCCGCTGCCCGGCGGACGGTGAACAGGTCGCCGAGGTTGCCGAATGCACGGCCGCCGACGCCGGGGAAGCCGTCGCCAGCGCCCGTCGCGCGTTCGACAGCGGAGCGTGGCCGGGAACCAGCGAGAAGGCGCGTGGCCAGGTCCTGCTCCGCACCGCCGAATTGCTGGAGCGCGACAAGGCCCTGTATGCCCGGGCCGAGGCCCTCGACACGGGCAAGCGCTACGTCGAAGCGGAATACGACATCGACGATATCGCCGCCTGCTTCAGGTACTACGGCGGCATCGCCGGGACGGACGCAGGCCGTGTGATCGACACCGGAAATCCCGGCAGCATCAGCCGCGTTGTCCACGCACCGGTCGGGGTTTGCGGACTCATCACGCCGTGGAACTACCCCCTTCTGCAGGCCTCCTGGAAGGTGGCCCCGGCCCTGCTGGCCGGTAATACCTTCGTCCTGAAACCCAGCGAATTGACTCCCTCCACGGCCATCCTGCTGATGGAAACGCTCCTGGAAGCCGGGTTGCCGCCCGGCGTCGCAAACCTCGTCACCGGCACGGGCCCCGAGGTCGGCGCCGTCCTGAGCGAAAGCCCGGACGTTGACCTGGTCTCCTTCACCGGCGGCCTGGCCACCGGGATCAGCATCATGAAGGCCGCGGCCGACACCGTGAAGCGGGTCGCCCTGGAACTGGGCGGGAAGAATCCGAACATTGTCTTCGCTGACGCCGACCGCGAGTCTGCTTTGGATAATGCCCTCACTGCGGTGTTCCTGCATTCCGGGCAGGTGTGCTCGGCCGGCACGAGGCTCATTATTGAGGAATCGATCCACGACGAGTTCATGGCCGAACTGGTGCGGCGCGCCCAGTCCATCCGGCTTGGCGGTCCCTTCGACGAGCGCGCGGAAACCGGCCCGCTGATTTCGGCCGCGCACCGTGACAGGGTCCACGCCTATGTCCAGGCCGGCATCGCGGAAGGAGCCACGCTGCTGTGCGGCGGATATATCCCCGACACCGGCGCGCTGGCAATCGGCAGCTACTACCCTCCCACCATCCTGGATGACTGCCACACGTCCATGAACGCCGTCCAGGAAGAGTCGTTTGGACCGGTCCTGACCGTGGAGACCTTCAGCACTGAGCAGGAAGCCATCATGCTGGCGAACGACACCGCCTACGGGCTGGCTGGCGCCGTCTGGACGAATGACGGTTCCCGCGCCCAGCGCGTTGCCGGATCCCTCCGGCACGGAACGGTGTGGATCAACGACTACCACCCCTACCTTCCCCAAGCTGAGTGGGGCGGGTTCGGCAAGTCGGGAAACGGCCGCGAACTTGGGCTTCAGGGTCTCGCGGAGTACCGAGAAACCAAACACATCTGGCAAAACATCAACCCCCAGCCCAGCCACTGGTTCGAGTCTCCACCGGCAGGAGTACAGCAATGAATAGTCCCGACATCTCCGTGCGCAACCTTTGGAAGGTCTTCGGACCGGGGGGCGACCAGATTCCCGGAAACCCCGAACTCTCGGGCCTCAACTCAGCGGAACTGCTGGAACGTACCGGCTGCAACGCTGCCGTCCGTGACCTGAGTTTCGACGTCGCCAAAGGCGAGGTCTTCGTGGTCATGGGACTTTCCGGATCCGGCAAGTCCACCCTGATCCGGTGCCTGACCCGGCTGATCGAACCCACCTCCGGGCAGGTCCTGGTGGACGGCAAGGATGTTCTCCAGGCAGGCATGGCCGAGCTCCGCGAACTGCGCCGGCGGAAGATGTCCATGGTGTTCCAGCATTTCGGCCTCCTCCCGCACCGCACCGTGCTCGACAACGTCTCGTACGGGCTGCAGATCCGCGGGGCGGCCAAAAAAGAACGCTTCACCCGGGCCCGGGAGATCATCGAACTCGTGGGCCTCAAGGGCTACGAACAGCACTACCCGGACCAGCTGTCCGGCGGGATGCAGCAGCGCGTGGGCCTGGGCCGGGCCCTTGCCGGGGATCCGGACACCATCCTCTTCGACGAGCCCTTCTCCGCCCTGGATCCGCTCATTCGCCGTGATATGCAGGCCGAAGTCATCCGGCTGCACAAGGAAATGGGCAAGACCATGGTTTTCGTGACCCACGACCTCTCCGAGGCGCTCAAGCTCGGCGACCGCATCCTGATCATGCGAAACGGAGAGACGGTCCAGTGCGGCACGGGAGATGAGCTGGTGGGGTCCCCGGCGGACAAATACATTGAGGACTTCGTGTCCGAAGTCCTCCGCGCGGATGTCCTGACCCTGAAGTGGATCACCCGGCCCGTTGAGGCCGCAACACCGGCTGACGCGCCCGTTCTCAGTTCACGGATGATCATCCGCGATGCCATCGCGGCGGTCATGCAGTCCCCCTGCCCCGTCCTGGTGGAGGATTCCGGCCGGATCACCGGGCAGATCGACCGTGACAGCATCCTGTCGGTACTACAGCGCACGGAAGCAGCGGCCTAGTGTCCGTCCTCGTCCGGGATCGGGCCACGGCGCAGCCCGCACCGTTCCCCTCCCCCTCCCGTACCCTCGAACCGCGCCGCAGGCCCAGCAGACGCACCATCCTGTTGGCCAGCGCAGTCGTCGTCTGGATCCTGGGATTCGTTTTCCTGCATGGAACCTCCACCCTGACGCTGCCGGCCTCTGAGCTGACGGACCTGCACCGCTCCCTCAACCAGTTCAACGTTTGGGTAGCGGCAAACCGCGCGGACAACCCCGTCTTCCTGTACGTCTTAACGCCCTTGCGTGCCGGCGTCGACGCCGTGGCCAACCTGTTCATCACCACCTTTGCGGCGAGTTCCACGGGCCTTCGTCTGCCGGAAATCGGCTGGCTCGGAACGGTGGGCTTGCTGGGGTGGATCGCGTTGGCGATCGGAAATGCCCGGGTCGCACTGTTGACGGTGACCATCCTTATATTCTTTGGCTTCCAGGGCCTGTTCCTCGAGGCCACCTACACGTTCGCCTTGGTCGTCACCGCTGTGCTGCTGACCCTTCTGGTTGGAATCCCACTCGGTGTCCTGGCCGGCGTGTACGGCCGCGTCGCCAAGTTGATCACGCCGGTACTGGACTTCATGCAGACGCTGCCAACGTTCGTGTACCTGGCCCCCCTGGCTTTGATCTTCCTCATCGGCCCGGCATCGGCCGTTATCGCCACAGTGATCTACGCGGCTCCGCCCGTGATCCGCCTGACGGCGCACGGCATCCGCGGCATCCCCGAGAACACCCGCGAAGCATCCGATTCACTGGGCACAACTGGTGTGCAGCGGCTCCTTACCCTGCAGCTTCCCATGGCCCGCCGCACCATCGTCATGGGGATCAACCAGAGCACCATGGCTGCCCTGTCCATGGTCACCATCGCCGCCCTGATCGCAGCCCCCGGGCTCGGCCAGGTGGTGGTCCGGGCGCTGCAGTCGCTGGACGTCGGCACCGCCGTCAACGCTGGACTGTCCATAGTCCTGCTGGCGATCATGCTGGACCGGGTGACCACCGCCGCAAGCCGCCGCGCGGAACCAGGAGCAGCCCGCAACCGCAGGGTCTCCCGCAGGACCAGATACATCCTCCTGGGCATGACCCTGGTGCTGGCCCTGGTCATGGTGCAGTTCTCCCGGACCATGCTGTGGGCCGCCGCATTCCCGGCCAACCTTGACATCGGCCGGGTGATCGTCCAAGCCGTGAGCTCGGCCAGCGAATGGACGCAGGCCAACCTATCCCTCTTCACCGTCTCCTTCCGGGAAGCCGTCACCACCGGGATCCTCAACCCGTTCCAGTCGCTGCTCACCGAGACACCCTTCTACATCCTGGTGGCCGCTATTGCCCTAGCCGCCTACGCCCTGGGCGGCTGGAAGCTCTCGGCCCTGACCACTGCCTGCCTGGGCGTTATTATCTACCTCGGCCTCTGGAGCGACTCCATGGTCACCCTGGCCGCAACGCTGGTAGCAACCACGGTGGTCATGGTCCTGGGTATAGTCTTCGGCGTCGCCATGGGACGGTCCGCTCGGGTGGACCAGATTATGCGGCCCATGCTGGACGCGGGCCAGACCATGCCCGCCTTTGTCTACCTGGTCCCGTTCCTGGGCCTCTTCGGCGCCACCCGTTTTACAGCGATCATCGCCGGAATCATCTACGCCGCCCCCGTGGCCATCAAGATCACGGCCGACGGCATCGCGGCGATCTCCCCCACCGTTGTCGAAGCCGCCGTATCCAGCGGCTCCACCCCCTGGCAGGTCATCACCAAGGTCCAGCTTCCGATGGCCAGGCAGACCCTGGCCCTCGCCGCGAACCAGGGCCTGATCTATGTCCTGGCCATGGTGGTGGTGGGTGCGCTCGTGGGCGCAGGCGGCCTCGGGTACGACGTCGTTGCTGGCTTCGTGCAAAGCTCGCTCTTCGGCAAGGGCCTCGCTGCAGGCCTTGCCATCGTCTTCCTCGGCATCCTGCTGGACAGGATGACCCAGGCCGCCGCAGCCACACCGGCGCGAAAAATCCCTTCGCCCAAAACGTCGACAACCTGACCGCATGATCGCCCTGCGCCCGGCGCGGTGCACCCCCGCAGTCCCCCCAATAAGGAGATCAGATAATGAACAAAGCTAGATTGCTGTTGAATCGAACTGTCCCGGCAGTGGCTGGAGCTGCTGCCGCGATCATGCTGTTCGCAGGCTGCGGCGGTGCCTCCGTCAATCAGTCGGCTGCCGACCCGGCTGCCGACGGCGCGGCGGCCTGCGGAACGGTCAACGTCGCAATGAACGCCTGGGTGGGGTACACGGCCAATGCCGCCGTGTACAGCTATGTGGCGAAGAACGAGTTGGGCTGCACCGTGGTGCAGAAGGACCTGAATGAGCAGATTTCGTGGCAGGGCTTTGCCTCCGGCGAGGTGGACATCGTGATCGAGAACTGGGGCCACGATGATCTCGCCAAGCAGTACATCACCGATCAGAAAGTGGCCGTCGACGCTGGCGCCACCGGAAACGTGGGCTACATCGGCTGGTACGTGGCGCCCTGGATGGCCGAGAAGTATCCGGACATCACGGAATGGGAGAACCTGAACAAGTATGCCTCGATGCTCGCCACGTCCGAATCCGGAGGCAAAGGGCAGCTACTCGACGGCGATCCCGCCTTCGTCACCAATGACGAGGCGCTGGTGAAGAACCTCAATCTGGACTACAAGGTGGTGTTCTCCGGTTCGGAGGCCGCCCTGATCCAGTCATTCCGTACAGCGGAGCAGAATAAGACGCCGATTCTGGGCTATTTCTACGAGCCGCAGTGGTTCCTGGCCCAGGTGCCGCTTAAAAAGGTCAACTTGCCGGCGTGGACCGAGGGCTGCGACGCGAACGCGGAAGAAGTAGCCTGTGACTACCCGGAATACAAGCTCAACAAGATTATTTCGAAGAAGTTTGCGGACAGTGGATCGCCCGCAGCCAAGCTTGCGAAATCATTCAACTGGACCAATGAGGACCAGAATGCGGTTGCTACGGATATCCAGGGCGGCATGATGCCCGAGGAGGCGGCAAAGAAATGGGTGGATGCTAACGAGGATGCTGTGAACGCCTGGCTCAACTAGTCCAGAACGTTCAGATTATGCGGCGGCGAGTCCTCCCTGGGCTGTCTCACTGATCTCAGCCGGGTCGGTAGACTCACCCACCCACCGGAAATCCGTGGGTGGGTGAGTGACTTGTTTTCAGCTCCTTGTTCGGGCAGCGCGAACGTGTCGCCACCATGCGGATCTGCTGGCCCTGTCTGCGACGAATCGTGGGCATCCGCTCTCAGAGATCGTCTTCGGGTCGGGCGGTGAGGATCCGATTGGCGCTGACCTGCAAAATGCCGAGCGACTCCTGGATCAGGGGCGATGTGATGCTGCCCTTGCGCACCGCAGCGACAATGCGGCGCGAGGGTTTGCCCTTGCCGGCAATGCGCAGTCGAACCACGTTTTCGGCACCGTGCAGCGGCGCCAGCCGCGGCAGCAGTCCCAAGCCCAGCCCCGCACCAACGAAGGCGATCTGGGTTTCCCATTCCACGGCCTCATGGGCAATTCGCGGTGTCACCCCGACTGCCGTGAACGCCGCCGTAAATAGGGCATGGTAGGTGGAACCGGCGGCCTCGGTGATCCAGGGTTCCGTGGCCAGCTCCTCGAGCGTCACCGTTTGCCGTGATGCCAACGGATGGTCGGCGGGAATGATCACGTCCAGGGGATCGTCGAGCAGAACAGTCTGTTCGAAGCGCGCATCATCCTCAACCGGGGTGTCGGACTGCATGGCGACGATGACCGCGAGGTCGATTCGCTCGGCAACCAACAAGTCGAAGCAGCGAGCCGGGTTGGCCTCGAGTACCTGCACCTCTAGCAGGGGGCGTGTCGAGCGCAGCGTGGCGGCCAGCGGCGCGAGCAGCTGGGCAGCCGCCGTGGAGAATCCACCGAGCCCCAAACGGGACGGCACCTGGTCGCCGGCCTCCATGGCCGCGGCGCGCAGGCTCTCCCATTCCGCAATGAGCGCGTCCGAGCCCGCCACGAGATAGCGGCCCGTGGCGGTTAGCCGTACCCCTCGACCGTCCTTCGTCAGCAGCTGCATTCCGAGCACACGCTGGAGCTCACGCAATTGCGCGGAGACCGCGGAGGGAGAATAACCCGTGAGCGCCGCCGTAGCCCCAACGGTGCCGCACCGGCCAAGTACCCGAAGTGTTATAAGCCGTGGATCGATCATGCACTTATTCTGCACTGTTATTTGCTAAATCTTGCGCTTTTGTTGCAGATCTATGCTCCCTAATCTCAGGATTAGCCGTTTTCGACAACGCCGGTTGCCCCCCACTCCGGGTCTCACTCATCGCACACTCATCCAACCCTCTCGGGAGGAAACCCATGGCTGCTCCAGTACACATGCCCCTCAATTCACGTGGAAGACTCGCTTCATACTTGCCAGCCGAGCAGATGGCGGAAATTACCGAGTTGTTTGATTTTCGGCGGGTGGGATATTCCCTCAATTCCCCCTTCTACACCGATCCGACGATTTTCAACATTGACATGAAGGCCATTTTTGGCCAGCATTGGATCTTTGCCGCCAGCATCGCCGAGCTCCCGGAACCAGGAGACTACGTCACTGTCGATTACGGCCCGTATTCCCTGATCGTGCTGCGCGACGACGACGGCGGCGTGAACGTGCTGCACAACGTGTGCCGCCACCGGGGCGCCCGCGTCCTGACCGAAGCTTCGGGGACCACGGGCAACCTGGTCTGCGGCTATCACTCGTGGACCTACTCCCCCCGCGGCGATTTGGTCCATGCCTCGGCACCGGGGGAAACGCAGTTCGACAAGGGCTGTTTCGGTCTCAAGCGCGCCCACAGCCGCGTGTTCGCAGGACTCATCTTCGTCTGCATTGCGGATGAACTGCCAACGGACTTCGACGAAACCGGAAAGATCTTCGAACCCTACCTCGCGCCCCACGACCTATCGAAGACGAAAATCGCTTACCAGCAGAACATCGTCGAGGAGGGCAACTGGAAGCTCGTCATGGAGAACAACCGTGAGTGCTACCACTGCGACGGCCACCCGGAACTCGCCTGCTCCCTCTTTCCCACCTGGGGCCTGACGGAGGGCCTGATCCCACTCCATCTTGAGGAGGTGTGGGGCCGAAACAAGGAAGCACAGTCCTCGCTCGAGGACCGTTGCCGCCGTTATGGCCTTCCCTATGAGGCCGTCGAGGAACTCGACACCCGCGTAGGGGGAATCCGCATCTCACGAGACGCTCTCGACGGCGACGGCGAATCGTTCTCGCCCGACGGGCGCAGACTCTCCAAGAAGCTGCTCGGCGACTTGCGCGACTTCCGCCTTGGCCGCTGCTCGATGCACCTGCAGCCCAACAGCTGGTTCCATTTCGTCGCGGACCACATCATCACGTTCGCCGTCTTCCCCGTCAATGAGCACCAGACGCTGGTACGCACCACCTGGCTGGTGGCTGACGACGCCGTGGAAGGCGTCGATTACGACCTGGAGAAGCTCACCCACACCTGGAAGCAGACCAATCTGCAGGACAAGGCGTTCGTGGAGTTGTGCCAGAAGGGCGCCAGCAGCCCCGCCTACGAGCCCGGCCCGTACATGAAGAGTGAATACCAAGTCGAGGCATTCATCAACTGGTATGTACAGCGCGTGCAGGAGCACTTGGCATGATTGAACTCGGCACCGTCACGGCCATCCAGGAGCCACAGCGCATTCGCGGCTTGGAGATGCCGTGGAACAGGGTGCTGGGCAGCACCGATGGACCCGCCGGTGCGGCCCGCGCATTGGGACCCTGGAATCCGCAGGAGCTTATGGCCGAATGTGTCGAGACCATTCCGGAGGCGGGCGGCATGATGACCTTCGTGTTCCGCCGCTCCGACGGGGCGCCCCTGGCGTTCCGTCCGGGCCAGTACGTGAATGTCGCCTTTCCCGTGAACGGCGAGGACCAGGACGCCGTGGACCGCAGCTACTCGCTGTCCAGTTCGCCCACCAAGCCGTGGACCTTTGAGATAACAGTCAAATGCGACCCCACGGGGCAGGTCTCGCCGTGGGTGCACGCGAACGTCAAACCCGGCACCGTCCTGGAGATGCTCGGGCCGGTCGGGGCCTTCCACCTGCCCGACGTCGACCGGCGGGCACGGTACCTCTTACTGGCGGCCGGCTCCGGCATCACCCCCATCATGTCGATGGTGCGGACCATCCACTCCCTGCCCGGACAGGCCGATGTCGTGCTGCTCTTCCACGGAGCGGAGGCTGGAGGGTTTGCCTTCCACCAGGAATTGAACTACATCGCCTCCGTGGACTCACGCGTCAAGGTCTTCTACTCCCTGGGCAACCGCAGCGAACCCGAGGGGTGGCAAGGGCTCACCGGAAGGCTAACGGCGGCCATGCTCGACCAGGTAGCCCCGGATGCCAACGGGCGCCAGGTTTATGCCTGCGGCCCCGAGGGTTACCTGAACGCAGCCACCAAGCTCCTTGAGAAAGTCGGCGTCGACGACACCTCCATCCACGTGGAATTCTTCTCGGGAGACCGCCAGACCATTCTTGAATACCAGGCGGAGGTCGCGCTTGCAGTGGACATTGCAGAGGAAATCGCCGAGGAAATCGCCGATTCCGCCGAGGACTACTACGAAAGCCAGCCCGCAGCATTCGGGCTCTACGAGCCCGGCTACGATGCCGAGGGAACCCTGGAGGCCACGGGGCTGCCGCTGGAAACCGTCGACTCGGACTCGTCCTGTCCCGAAGCCCCCGACGCCAGTCCGGATGTGGGGCCGGAGGCCGGGTCCACCGATGTCTCGAACTTCGACACGGTCGGCACGGGAAGTCTCACCCTTTCCTTCCTGCGCACCGGCATCAACGTGCGCATCGACCCCACCGAACATATCCTCGGGGTGGCCCAGCGTGCGGGCGTCAGGATTGGCGCGAACTGCAGGGAAGGCATGTGCGGCTCCTGCAAGGTCGTCAAGCTTTCCGGGGAAGTCGACATGAACCACCAGGGCGGGATCCGGGCTCGGGAAATCGATGCAGGCAAGTTCCTGCCGTGCTGCTCGACCGCGCTCACTGATTTAGTGATCGATGCCTAGCCGCCTCCAGCTTCTCCCCCCGGGAGCGTCTCAATAGACCCAATTTGCTTCACGAAAGTGACAACAACGTCCTCACAGGCAGTCTGATGCGACCAGCATCACCGTGAGGGTTCGATCGCCAACCCATAGGAGCCATTTAATGTCAGGTAACAAAGCCGTTGCATACAAGGCGCCGGGGATCGTGGAAATCATCGATACCCCGTATCCCACCTTCGAACTGCAAGCCGGCCCAGGCGTCAATCCCCTCAATGTCGGCCGGAAGATCCCGCACGGGGTCATCCTGCGCACCGTAAGCACCAACATCTGCGGCTCGGACCAGCACATGGTTCGTGGCCGCACGACCGCCCCGGCCGGTCTCGTCCTGGGGCACGAGATCACCGGGGAAGTCATCGAGACCGGGCCCGACGTCGAGTTCATCAAGGTCGGGGACATCGTCTCGGTCCCCTTCAACATCTCCTGCGGACGTTGCCGGAATTGCAAGGAAGGCAAGACCGGAATCTGCCTGAACGTGAACCCAGACCGTCCCGGTTCCGCCTACGGCTATGTCGACATGGGCGGATGGGTCGGCGGGCAGGCGGAGTTCGTCCTGGTCCCCTACGCGGACTGGAACCTGCTGCGGTTCCCCGATCGGGACCAGGCCCTGGAAAAGATCATGGACCTGACCATGCTCTCGGACATCCTCCCGACCGGTTTCCACGGGGCCGTTACTGCAGGTGTTGGCGTCGGGTCCACCGTCTATGTTGCCGGGGCCGGTCCCGTGGGGCTGGCCGCGGCAGCCAGCGCCCAACTGCTGGGGGCTGCGGTGGTCATCGTGGGGGATCTGAATGAGGATCGCCTGACCCAGGCCCGATCCTTTGGCTGCGAAACCGTTAATGTGGCCAACGGGGACCCGGCTGACCAGATCGAGCAGCTTCTCGGGGTCCGGGAGGTCGATGCCGGTATCGACGCGGTCGGTTTCGAGGCCCGCGGACACGGACATGGTGCCGGGGCCCAGGAAGCGCCGGCCACCGTACTCAATTCACTGATGGATCTCACCGCCGCCGGCGGGTCCCTGGGCATTCCCGGCCTGTATGTCACCGGGGATCCGGGCGCCGCGGACGAGGCGGCCCAGAAGGGCAGCCTGTCACTGTCCCTGGGCACCGGCTGGGCGAAGTCCCTCTCCTTTGCTACCGGCCAGTGTCCGGTCATGAAGTACAACCGGCACCTGATGATGGCGATCCTGCATGACAGGATCCAGATCGCCAAGGCGGTCAACGCCACAGCCATTTCACTCCAGGATGCCCCGCGGGGGTACGCGGAATTCGATGCGGGCGCCGCCACGAAGTATGTCCTGGACCCGAACGGCTACCTCAGCAAATAGTCCGCCAGGCAGGTTAGAGCAGTCGGTGCACCACCCATATCGTGTGGGCGGTGCACCGCCCAATCCGTCTTCGAGGCGCTTGAACGTGTTGCGGATCAGATGAATGTTATGCCGATGTCGGCACGGTGGCTTGATGACGTGGGTCTGAATGGCACCGGCTACGTCGCAGCCGAACTGGGCCAGCAACGCAATAGTGTCGTCGCTGGAGACTCTGATCTCGGCAGCGAGGTTGTCCAGGGCGGTGCCTTCCGGCAAAAGTTCTGAGAAGAAGTTGCGTCTTCGCCCCGCCCGGCTGCGGTTGCTGACGAGGTCGAACGGCACCGAGGCGGAGAGGATCGTGCTGCCGAGCCCCAAACACACAGCTGCCTAGGCGTTTAGGCGTGCAGCCAACTCGTGGAGGGTGGGAACGGTGTAGTCCGGTTGCGCGAAGTAGCTCGGATAAGGGGCATCGCCTCGGTTGATCCAAGCGGTGCTGAGGCCCGCTTGGGCTGCCCCGTGGATGTCCCAGGGGTGCACGGCGACCAGGAGCATGTCGGCCGGCTGAACCCCCAGAGCATTCGCGGCGTAGTGATAGGCGGAACCGACAGGTTTCCACGCCGGTGCGTCCTCGACGGTGAGAAGGGCGTCAAAGTTATCTCGAATCCCCGCCTCGGACAGCATGGCTTGTGCCAACCGTGCCGACCCGTTGGACAAGGTCGCGAGGCGGTACCCCGAGACCTTCAACGCCCTGACCCCGTCTGCGACATCCGGGTGCAGGTTCAGCGTCCCGAGGCCCTCCAAGACATGGGATACGGCCTCATCGGCAGTGCGCGTCAGGGCGATGCCGCGGAACAGATCATGCAGGATCGCGGTGCCGATCACGGAGAATCTCGCACTGTCGCCAGACGCGGCGAGGGCGAATCCGTCTCGAAGCAATGATGCGAACCAGATCCGGGCCAGATAACCCGGGGCACCGACCTCCACGAAACGATTCTCCATTGGTGACATGTCCGAGAGGGTCTCATTGACATCGAAAACGATTACTGACGCGGCTGCATTCATGATGGGCTCCTTAAGATTGATCAACGTGCCCGAGATCGGAAACCGACGGCGTCTGTTCACGCCGGTCGTGCCTCGACTCAAACACGAAGTCGGACAAACGATGTGGTCGACCCCTTCCACCCAATAGGCAGAGTCACGGCAGCGAACACGATGCGATCCACGGACCCACGGACCCACGGACCCACGGACCTCCAGTCTACGAAAACCTCGCCCGCGCCCTAAAACTGATCCTGTGAGGCGTGGGATGCACCGCCGGGAATTCCTCCCCTGCCTCATGGTTGTCTTCTAGACGTATCGGAATCGGCGGGTGTAATGCCGCCCGACGGACCGTCGCTCAACTCAACGGAAAGAAGATCGCCATGGACCTCAACAAATTGGATCTCGCCAATCGCCGCGGAATCATCACGGGCGCAGGACAAGGCATCGGCCAGGCCATCGCCCTCGAGTTTGGTCGACGCGGTGGTCACCTCCTGCTGGTCGGCCGCCAATTGGCCACACTCACCGAAACCGCCCGCCTCGTCGCCGCCGCGGGCGGAACAACCGAAATCCTCGTCGAAGACCTGACTCAGCCTGGCGCTGTTGAACGGGTCGCCGACACCGTTGCACCGTGGAGCACGGTTGACCTGCTCGTCAACAATGCCGGCAATGTACGCGCGGGTCGGCTTGAGCTCATCAGCGATGCGGATGTCCATTCAATGATCGATCTGAACCTCACCGCTCCGATCCTGCTCACCAAAGCCCTCCTGCCGGCGCTTCGTCTGAGTGGCGAGGGCCGTGGAAGCATCCTCCTGAACGTTTCCAGCGGGATAGCCCTCGTCGGGATGCCGTTCTATTCGATTTACGCGGCCACGAAATCAGGCTTAGCCCAGTTCGGCGAATCGCTGCGCCGGGAATTGATCGGAACGGGCGTGCACGTTGCGACCGTCTACCCGGGGGCCACCGATACCGCCATGATGACCTCGCAGAACGCCGGTGCCGAACTCGGCTGGGGCCGCCGCAGCCTGGCCGACGTCATCACCGATCTGATCGCTGCATTGCAGGCAGGTGAGCATGAAATCAACACCGCACCCGAGGGCCGCCGGGCAATGCAGGAACTCAACCTCACCGACCCATTGGCCGTGGATGCCGCACTGGCTCCCGGCCTCGAAGCCCTCGAACTCGCGGTGCGCGACCACCGCAGCATCTAGCGGCCCAAACTACGAGACCACCACGTGAAGAACACCGCAACCTCAAGCGGATCCGATTTTGCCTCAAAGACCGACGTCCAGACCCGAAGTGGCATTCTGCGCGCTGGAACGCGGCGGGCGTGGCGTACCGGGGCTCACGCATCCTCTTATCGAATCATCCCTGGCGCGTTCACGGTCAAGTCGCGCTGCGCGTTAGCTGGCGCAGAAGGTCCAGGGCTCGGTCCTTGGTGAACTGTTCTGTGGTCCTCTAAGGTGAGCTCGTAGACGTCGGCATCCAGGTTTCCGATGCCGTGCAGCGCAGCGGATGATTCGTGAGAAACAACCGCCAGCTCGGGTGACACGAGGCGCTCGGACGCTCTCGGCCGGGGGTCAAGGGCAAGCCGCGCTACCTGCAGCCCGCGATGCCGATCGAACGGCACCCCGACAACCACATACACGCCATGCTGCAGCCGTGCCAGAGCACCATGCTCGGCAAGCCGAGCCAGCTGCGCTGGCGTAACTCCCAGACCACGGGCCTGGGGCGGCGATCGCCAGCAGCGAGCGGATCGCTGACTTGCTGAACCGTTGTCACGCTCTTGGTCGATACCCGCGCAGACCCAATAAGCTTCGTCATTGACGCCTTTCGATGTCTCGCAACGGTCCTTGCCTGCCTGCATATTGTTGACAAACGATGCGAGACACGCCGCTTCTTACATTGCCTTCAGACTGCGATGCCCACAACCCGATCACCGAGAAGGATGTAGACCGTGGCGCTCGTCACTATCGCGCAACGTCGACCCGTCCCATCGTGGCGTCAGCCGCCAGCTTGTGAGACGTGGTCTCCACCGTACCGGTGGGATTTGAAAACTAGACCGTCCCTAATCAGACGGCGGACCGCGCCCAGATCAGCAGGATTACCGGGTTTTTCAATCTTTTGAACACCCGGGACACCGATGCGATTTCATTCAAGTGCTGCCAAAATATTGCCACGCACAGCACGGAACAGTGGACGACTCTGTGGACGCCCGAAGCATTGGGAGAAACCCGATGCTGACGAAGGGATGGCCGAGGCGCATGTGTGCCCCGGCCATCCCTAATCAGGGGTTAGTCCTGTGTGCCGTCTTCGACGGCGACACCGTTGATGTCGTCGCTCGTGTTCTCGGTGTCGGTTTCGGTTTCGGTTTCGGTACCAGACTCGGTGCCGGACTCGTCGGCGGTTTCGCCGTCGTTGGTGCCGTCTTCGACCTCGTCCTGAACGTTATCCGTGTCGGCCGACGTGACGCCTCGTTCGACGTGCGAGGTGGACGATGAGGGACTGGCGGGAGTGGACTGGGCGCCGGCGGTGAGGGTGATGCCGCCGACGAGGGCCAGAGCCAAAGCGACTGCTGCGCCACCGGCGATTTTCGTCTTCTTCTGCATGGTGTGTGCCTTTCGTGAGTGAGCTCCGCGACTGCGGGGCCATACTTCCAAGCTAAAGAGGGGCACGTGAGATAAGCGTGAGAGCCAGAGCTACAGAGTCACTTTAGGGGCGGAGGGGAAGATTCACTGCCACGGTGGTGCCGATGCCGACTTGTGAGGTGAGCGTGATGCGGCCGTCGTGCGCGTGGACGATCTGCTGCACCAGGCTGAGGCCGATGCCGTGCCCGGGCTGTGATCGCGCCCGGTCCGATCGCCAGAACCGGTCGAAGGCGTGTTTCAGGTCGTTGTTGTCCATGCCGATGCCGGTGTCCCGCACGGTGACGGTGCAGGTCCTGTCGTGGACGGCAGTGCTGACGGTGATGACGCCCGTCGGCGGGGTGAATTTCAACGCGTTGTCGATGACGTTCGCGATCGCTCGAGCGAGCAGGGCCGGGGAGCCCAGAACGGCCGCGGCCCGCCCCCGGTGAACGTCCAGCCGGGCGGCATCCACTGGGCTACTGGCTCGCGCGTCGATGTCGAGGCGGACAAGGTCATTCAGGTCGACGAGTTCGTACGTTTTCTTCAGCTCGGCTCCCGCGCCGCGCGATAGCAGCAGGAGGTCATTGGTGAGCTGGGTGAGGCCGCCGACGGCGTCGAGCGCGGTCTGCATCGCCCGCTCATACTCGGCCGGGGTGCGGATGCTGAGCAGGGCGAGTTCGAGTTCGCCCTCAATGACACTGAGCGGGCTGCGCATCTCGTGAGAGGCGCCATCCACGAAGCGTTGCTGCAGCTCGTAGCTTTTCTGCAACGGTGCCAGGGCTGCGCGGGCCATGAGAAAACTCGCGATCGGGATCAGCACCAACAAGACGGCGTAGAGCACGAGCAGGCCGGTGCGGAGGTTAGCGAAGCCCTGCTCGGCCGCGTTAATGGCGCCGGCACCGTCCGATTCAGCGGCGTCAAATCGAAGGTTCCGGTGACGAAGATGTAGATGCCAACCGCGAACGCGGCGAACAGCACCAGCTGCACAATCGTGTAGGTGACGGTGAGTCGAACCAACGCGCGGCGAAACATCAGCTGTCCGCTTGGATCAGGTAGCCGGCGCCGCGCCGGGTCTCGATGATGACCGTTTCGCCGGGCAGGGTGAGTTTTTGCCGCAGGTAGCGGATGTAGGTTTGCACGACGTTGCTGAATCCCTCATAGTTGCTGTCCCACGCATGATCAATCAGCTCGGTGGCACTAATGATGGTGCCGGCGTTGCGCATCAGGTATTCCAGCACAGCGAATTCCTTCGCCGTCAACACAATGGTGCGCCCGGCCCGCATCGCGGTGCGGGTGGCGGGGTCGAGGGAGACCCCTTGCGCCTGCAGCACGGGTGCGTACGCCCGCGGAGAACGCCGAAGGAGCGCCCGCACGCGGGCCAACAGCTCGACCAGGTGGAACGGTTTGACGATGTAGTCGTCGGCGCCGGCGTCGAGCCCTTCAACCTTGGTACGCATCGAATCCAGCGCGGTCAGCATCAGCACGGGCACGTCGCTATTGATCAAGCGGATGCATCGGCACACGTCCATCCCTCCACCCGGCAGTCCCGGGAGCATCAAATCCAGTACGACCAGATCGTAGGTGTCAATTTCGAAGGCCTGCACGCCGTCGGGCGGTGTGGGCGACATCGACGGCATAGCCGGATTCGGTGAGGGTACGACGGATGACGTCCGCGATGCGGACGTCATCCTCGATAACGAGCACCTTCATACGCTGCCCGGCCCGACCGATTGCGGACGTGGCGGGTAGCGGGTGATGGTCATAGCCTCGACCCTAGACCGTGGCCGAGGAGACCAGGATGAGAAGCCCGAAACCTCACGGCGATCACTGCGGCAGGCACTGCCGCGTTCCGCTGATCCTCACACCCGATCATTCTGGCGGCGTGAGACGAGGGCTCGGATGACGACGGGAACCACGGAGAGCATAACGATGCCGATCAGCACGAGATCGATGTAGCGTGCGGCGAAGTCGGCGACGCCCGGGATGTGTGCCAGCCCGAAGCCCAGGAGCACCACCGCGGTCGTCCAGAGCACGGCGCCGATGATGTTGAACAGTGTGAACACCCGCCGGCGCATTTTGCCGACGCCGGCCGCGACGGGGGCAGAGGTGCGTACGACCGGTACGAAGCGGGCGATGGTGACGGCCGCCGGGCCGAACCGATCAAAGAACCCCTGCGTTCGGATGACGCTCTTTCGGCTGAACAGGCCAGAGTCGCGCCGGTCGAAAATGCGTCGGCCCGTCGTGCGCCCGATAATGTACCCGAGTTGGTCGCCCAGCACCGCCGATAGGGCGATGGCCGGGATGACGATCCAGAGCGGCTGGCTGATCACCCCGCTGAGGACGAGCACGCCGGTGAAGAACAGCAGGGTATCCCCGGGCAAGAAGAACCCGACGAGCAGGCCCGTCTCCACGAACACGATCGCGCAGACGACCACGAGGCCCCAGACGCCGGCGCCGGCGATCACAGATTGCGGATCCAGAAAACCGGACGTGGGTAGTGCGGTGGCGATCATGGTGTTCATGCTGCAGGGACTTTCTCTGAGTTTTCTGAAGGCGATCCGGGCATCCGCTGCTGCGCGAGGTGTTTAGGCGGTGGCCGTGAGTTGGGCGTCTTCCGGCTGGGCGTCTGCGGTGCGGGCGCGGCGGGTGAGCACGATCACGAGGATGAGGATCACGGCCAGGAACAGCACACTCGTTCCCGTGGTCCCCAGCCCCAGGCCGCCATCAGCGACAGGCTGAGACAGCAGATCGCCGGTGGATGCGCCCAGCGGGCGGGTCAGGATGTAGGCGATCCAGAAGGCCAGCACAGCGTTCAAGTGGAAGACGAAGTACGCCACAGCGACCAGCGCGATGGCGGCGGCGAAGACGAGCAGCGCGACGAAGAAGCCCAGGTTGAGTCCTTCGGCGACGAGGTCGCCCGCCGCAGTCCCGAGGGCGAACGTGAACAACACGGCCAGCCAGTAGAACGACTCCCGCCGAGTCGTGAAGATGGAGTGGATGGACAGGGTCTTCTCCGAGATGGCCCAGACGGTGAAGGTCGCGGCCAGTGCGATGGCGAAGACGACCGTCGTCACCCACAGGGGAACGCCGAGGCTGTCGGTGAGGTTATCGGTGATCAGAGTTCCCACAACGCTGATGAGCACCACGGCCAGCCAGTACACCGCCGGGGTGTATTTCTGCAATCTGAATTGCACGATCAGCGCGGCGACCAGCAGGACCGCCATAATGATCGACGTGATCGTCAGTCCCAGGTTGAGGTCGACGTTGAGGAAGTCCGCGGCGGTCTCCCCCACTGTGGTCGCGAGTACCTTGATCACCCAGAAGATGAGGGTGACCTCGGGCACCTTGGTGAGGATGTTCCGGACGGGCGAAACGGTCGTGGAGCGGGTCGAGGTCGTGGACATGTGTTCCTCCTGGGATGGGGTCGGTAACACCAGCGAACACGGTGGTGTCTAAGACTTCTCACAGAAGAAGGCAATCATCGCAATGGATTTTTTTACCAGGTGAGCGGCGACCTGCTCGACGGAGCAGGATCAGGATGCGGCTGGCTTCGCGCGCGGGAGGGTGAGGCTGATCGCTGTGCCTGCGGCGCCGCTGTCGACGACGTGCACGGCTCCTCCGTAGCGCACCGCAATTTCCCGCACCAAGGACAGGCCGATACCAAACCCCGTTCGGGCGGCCCCGCCACCGTCAACGGCCACGCCGGAGTGCGCGAACCGATCAAAGATGCGGGCGGGGTCGATGCCTTGAATGCCGGGGCCGCGATCGCGCACGGTGACCACCACCGTCTTCTTGGTCACGGCCACGCCCACCGCGACGATCGACCCGCTGGGGGCGAAGCGCACAGCGTTATCCAGCAGCGCGACCGCGCATCGGGTGATGCTGGAGGCGGGCACACGCACCGGCGCGGGCTGGGCCGCATCCATTTCAATGGTGATGTTTTTGTCGACGGCGATCAGTGCCATCGATTGCACCGCGGCTTCGACGGCAGCGACCAGGTCGACGACGACGGTATCGTGCACGGCCGCGCCGCCGACTTCAGCAGATTCGAGCAAGTCGTTGACGATGTGGATGAGGTCCTTCGCATCGCTGCGGAGCTCTGCAACGACCGAGGACGACGGATCATCGGCGGGGAGGGTGCGCTGCAGAATTTGCAGGCGGGCATCAAGCACCGCAAGCGGGGTTCGGAGTTCATGGCTGGCGTCAGCGACAAACGCCCGTTGGATGCGCAGCACATCACCGAGCGGTTGCACGGCCCGACGGGTGACCAGAAAGCTCAACACACCGGCCAGAATGATCAATGCCACGCCCAACACTCCCGCGGCCCGCAGCAGGTTGACCGCGCTGACCTGCAGGTTGTCGGTGTCGGGCACCGGTTCGAACAGCTCACCGGGCGAGATCTCGGACAGGATGTAAACGAAGACGGCCACGATGACCACCGCGACAACCGCAGCGCACGCGATCGCGATGCGGGTCCCGACGAGTCGGGAGGCCCGACGGATGGCGAGGGTGTCGCTGTCAACGATGCGGGTTCTGCTTCGGATCATGGCTGTCCCAGGCGGTAACCCGCACCGCGCACGGTGAGGACGATGTCGGTTTCGGTCTTGCGCCGCAGATAATGCACGTAGGTGTCCACCGTCCCGGCGGTGTCCGCGGCGCTGAACACGGTCTGCAGGATCTGCTGGCGGGAGAACGTGCGTTGTGGGGCATCCGCTAACAATTTGAGCAGTTCGTTCTCCTTCACCGTCAGCAGGATGCGCCCGTCATACGGGGAATAGATCGTTCGACTGTCGGGGTAGTACTCCCAGGCGCCCACCAGCACCGTGCGGCCCTCCCCGGTGAAGACCCGACGGATGGCCCGGAGCCGGGCGAAGAGCTCATCGAATTCGAACGGTTTGACCAGGTAATCGTTGGCGCCGATGTCCAGCCCGGCCACCTTGTCCCCCGTCGTTCCCAGCGCAGTGAGGAGCAGGATGGGAGTGGTCACCAGTTTGCGGCGGAGCGCTTCAACCACTCCGAGGCCGTCCAGCGTCGGCAGGCGCCGGTCGATCACCATCACCTCGAACTCGCCGGCGAGACCGGCCGCGAGTCCCTCCGCGCCGTCGGCGACCAGGGTGACATCGTAGTTTTCCGTGAGCACGTCGCGGATCATCGGGCCGAGCTTGGCATCATCTTCGATTAACAACAGCCGGGGGCGAGCTGTGCTCTCAGCGGGCATTCCAGACTCCTCCGTGCACGGGTCCAGCGTGGAGGCCGGATCGACGTTCGCTCCAGTGTGCCAGTAGTAGCACCGAGGCGGCGTTCACCAGCGCCACGGCAGCAAGCGAGTAAACGATCGACGCCACCACATCCGACGGGTAATGCACCCCCAAATAGACCCGGGCCGTAGCCGTGGCGAGCACCACCACCGCGGCCGTTCCAATCACAAACGGATGCCATCGGTGACCGGCCGTGACGAGGACGACCCCGAGCAGGAAGCAGGCGGCGAAGCTGGTGTGTCCGCTCGGAAAGCTGAGACCACCCGGTTCAAACAGCAGGATGTGCGGCAGCGACGGTATGTCAGGTCGCGCCCGCTGCACCAGGAGTTTGATCACGTCGGCGCCCAGCGTGGGAATCATCACCACCAGCACGAAGCGGATCGCCGCGCCGGGTCGCCGGGTCAACAGCAGCACCGATCCGGCTGCCAACAAGACCAGTACCACGCCCACTGCGGGGCTGAACAGCCAGTCAATGCCGAGGGCCACCGCGTCCAGAGGCGCGCTGTGGTCAGCGTTTACCTGCCGGAGAACATTCATCTCCCCGTCCGTCCACCCCGCCGACCCGGTGACCACGAACCCAGTGGCTATGACGGTGAGAATGACTCCAGCCGCGGGAAGAGCGGTCCGAACGAACCTGTGCAGTGGTCGGGTTTCTGAGCTCATCCCCCCAGACTTACCCGTCACGTCACAGAACAGTCTAAGAATTGTGCCTGCCGGGACGGGCTCTCACTGACCATTCAGTCCCGCTCCGCAGGAGTTGGTTCCTTCAACACCTACCCGGAGCAGTTCACCGAACGACGCGATGAACACAAGCAGTGCACCTCCCGGTAAACTGGCCGTGGGAAACCGGGTGGACAGCCGCATTCGCAGCGGCCTGCAGGCCGTGGCGGCCGCGGTTGTCGAATAGCTCACGCGGTCTCGGCTCCGAGCTGCAGCCTGGTCATCACAGCTTCGACGCGGGCGCGTGCCGGAGCGTTCAACCCTCGGATGGGGCGCGGCAGACAGTCCGGGGCCACCAAGCCCAGTTGTTCTGCGATCGCGGCAACCACCCGGTAGCTCCCGCCGAGCTCGGCGAAGAGGGCCCACAGCGGCTCGAGCCGCGCGGACTGTTGCTCGGCTTCGCTGCTATCGCCGTCTTGTGCGGCCCGTGTGATCGCGAGGGCGAGTTCGGGGAGTGTTCCGCCGATCACGGAGTACCAGGCGTCGCATCCGGCGTTCAACCCGGTCGCTGCCGAGGCATCACCAGAGACCCCCACGGTCACGTGTGCGGGCACCGCATCCCGGATTGTTTGCACCCGGGCGGCGGCACGGGCTGGCACTCCGGGGACTCCCGGGATCTTGATCGCGGCCACCTGCGGGAGTCGGGCGATGCTGGCGTACAAGTCGTCGGTGAAGGTGACGTGGGTGGTGCCGGGGTTGTCGTAGACGACCAACGGCACAGACAGGTTCGAGGTCACGTCCTCGAACAACCCGAAGACGTCATCGTCCGTGAGCGGCTGGTAGCTGACCGGTGCCAGCAGCACGGCGCGTGCGCCAGCTTCCTGCGCGTCTTCCGCCAGGGCGAGGACGTGCGAGGTGCGGAGCGCACCAATGCCGACGATCACTGGCACCGTCTCGGCGTGCTGGACGGCGCACAGTGCCACCCGGCGTCGCTCCTCGCGGTCCAGATACATGTACGACCCGGTCGAGCCGAGAGCGGTGATCGAGTCGACACCCGCAGTGACCAACTTCCCGATCAGCCCCGCGTAGGCGGTCTCGTCGAATGCGTCGTTGCGGAGCGGCGTCAAGGGGAAGGCGCTCAGACCGGTGAACATGGGCACTCCATTCGGATGGCAGTAGCTGCGGCAGTCCTTCCACCCTAGTGCACTATAATGCACCGTGTGGGTGTTGAACCGGATGACTTGGCGGCGGTCATCGGCGCGCGCATTCGAGCGTGCCGGCATGCCCTGAAGTGGACGCTCGATGAGGTGGCGGCGCAGTCCGGGGTCAGCCGTCGGATGATCGTCAAGGTCGAAAAAGGCGAGGCCAACCCGAGCGTGGCGACCCTGCTCCTTCTCAGTGATGCGCTCGGAATCGACCTTCCGACGCTGGTCGCAGCCCGGGACGGTGTTCCAGCGGCACTGACGCGTCGCGGCGACGGCGCGGAACTTTGGTCAAGCCCGAGCGGCGGTAGTGGAATTTTGCTTGCGGGTACCCCGTCGCCCGACGTCTTGGAACTGTGGCAGTGGACCCTTGCCCCCGGAGATACCCACGAAAACACGCCCCATGTTGCTGGCACACGAGAGATCCTGCACGTCGGCAGAGGCGTGGTGAACCTCACCGTCGGCCCCGATGAGGTGAGCCTCAGCCCCGGCGATACCTTCGCGTTCGATGGCGACCAAGCGCACGCCTACGCGAACACGTCGAAATCCACTGCGGAGTTCACGCTTGCCGTCTTCGAGCCCGGCGTCGGTACGTCCAGCCCACGCCCCTCCCACCAGACCACCTGACGGCAGGAACACCATGACGACCTAACACGACCTCCTCAGCGGGGCCTGCGTCGACGATGAGATCTTCGCGCTTCGACCGGACTACCGCGCCTGCCTCCTCACCGTGTCCGGCCTCACCCTGGGGGAAAGCGACGACGCCGGTGACGCTCTGCTCCACGAGGCGGAGACAACAGCCCGGCACCTCCTGGCAGCAGCACCGGTCGAGGAGGTGCCACACGTTGCGGCGTGGCGGGATGCCAACCGTGGCTTCGGTGCGAAACCGCAACGCACGAGGAACAGCCTCGAGGCGCTCCTTCGCCGGGCCGGGGACGGACTGCCACGGGTGAACCGGCTGACGGACCTCTATAACGCGATCTCCGTCCTGCATCAGGTGCCTCTCGGCGGCGAGGACCTTGACCGTTACGTCGGCGCACCCCGCCTCATCCGTGCCACTGGCGACGACACTTTCGATACCAGTGCCGGCGGCGCCGACGTCACCGAGCACCCCGACTCCGGTGAGGTCGTCTAGTGCGATGACGCCGGCGTCACCTGCCGGCGGTGGAACTGGCGTCAAGGCCGCCGCACGCGGCTGAGCGACAGCACCACACGTGCCCTGTTCATCTTGGATGCGCTTGCCGCGATGACCGACGAGCAGCTGCACGAAGACCTCGCCACCCACCTCGCCCGGCTCGGCCCCCACGTCGGCGTCGAATCGCGAATCCTCGCGCGCCCCACCCCCAACTGACCTCGCCACTCGCGTTCTACCTCCCGGAACAGGACTACCATGACGCCTTCACCGGACAAGCACGACGCCTCGACCGTTGGCGACCTCACCTGGGCCGTCCATGGTGGTAACCGCATCGATGCCGGTACGGGCGCGATCCGGAGCCCGTTGGTGATGGCGAACTCCTATTTGCTGCCCGAGGACCCGGCATCGATGAACTGATCAGCGACCGAGCAGCTGGTCTACGGGCGGAATGGTTCCGCCAACCAGGAAGCCCTTGAAAGAAAGATCGCAGCGCTCGAAGGCGGGGAGGTGACGGTAGCGTTCGCGACCGGTGTCGCGGCCCTACACGGGGTATTCTTCACCCTGCTGCGCACTGGCGATCACGTGATCGTCTCCGACGTCACCTACGAGGCTGTCTGGCGACTGTTCTCTGAGCTGCCGCCGGAACGGTACGGGATCGAAGCGTCCTTCGTCGCCGACGACGACGCGGTCCGGGAAGCAATCCGGCCCAGCACGAAGCTGATCCACGTCGCGACAATCGCGAACCCCACCACCAAGGTCGCCGACATCAGCTCCCTCGCGGCTATCACCCACTACAAGGGGCTCCTGTTGAGCGTGGACGCAACCTTCACACACCCACCGTTCTTCCGCACTCTCGAACACGGCGCCGATCTCGCCGTGCACTCCCTAACGAAGTACATCAACGGTCACGGTGACGCGATGGACGGCGTCGTCACCGGCAACGCCGCCCTGATCGACCGAATCCGCCATGACGCCTTGGTCGACGTCGGCGGGGTTACGAACCGCGCTCTGGGCAGATTTTGGGAGCTTTCACGCACATCCTCTGCGCTCCGCCACATAGTCCTCTACCGGCCGCGCAACGTGGCTAACTCGTCGAGCAACTCCCGACATCGTGAGCTACTCCGAGACACCCTCGAAGAGGAGCGCGAGCTCGTCGAGTTCGACGTCCCAGCCCTCCCGGTTCTGCTCAAGACGTTCGCGACGGTAGCGGGTGCCGCCGGGAAGTGTATCGAAGCCCGATTCGATCACCGTGACATCCGTCCCGGTACCAGCATCGGCGATGGTGAAGCGCACGTGCGTCGAGTACTCGTCGAGCTGTTCGGCGGGGATGCCCGACCAACGGAAGCCGAACGAGCCGTCGGGCACGACCTCGGTGATTTCGATCGGGAAGCTGCCGTAGTCATCCCAGTCGATGCTGCCAGTAGCACCGGGTTCGAGCGCGGCGAACCCCGCACCGTCGCCAAACCACTTGACCATCACCTCGGGGTCGGTCAGCGCCTTCCAGACGCGCGCGCGCGAGGCCTCGATGTGCACGGTGCGGGTTACTGTGTGCCCCTTGATTCTTGCGTGATCAGACACGGTGTTTCCTTCACGTTCAAGCCGAGCGCGACGGGACATTGCCCGCCGAGCGGCACGTCAACAAGTTCAGCAAACGCACCTCATCGAGCCTACCCATGATTGCCTATCTGCTCACGGCCGGGTGAGCGCGGTGAACGCGGATGTGTGCTCGGCAATAGATAGCTGCAAGCGCCTACGGAACGGCGAACAGCATCGCCAGCACGCCCCACTTCAGCCCGCGCCGCGTGTTAATCGCGTCGATCACGATGGCGGTCGGCATGAACCGGCGCAAGAAAGAATAGGTGCTGGCGGTGGCGGCCAGAATAAGTTCGAACATGGCGCGGCCTTTCAGATGCTCGGCAACAAGAACCTGAAAGACGGAGAGTCATGCCATCGCAACGCGCGACGGCGCATAAAAGAGGCTGCCTAAGATTATTTTAGAACCGGATGTCGGCAGGCGAAAGTATCGCGCGTAGCATTTCCCAGAGGAATCTTCCTGCACCGGATCGCGCTCAAACCGTTGCCCCGAACTGTGGGAACCGTCAGGACGAGCCGCTCCATGCGGCCGGAACGATGGTCCAGAGAAGCTCGGTCTGTCCCCCACTGCGGTTGTCCCAAGAGTGGGGTTGGCGCCCCGCGACGGTCATCGTGTCCCCCTCCGATAGCTCAACTTCGCCTCCTACCAGCCGAAGGACGAGGCTCCCGGATAACACGTGCAACACCTCGACATCGCAGTTGATCGTGTAGAGCTCGTCTCCCCCTGAGGCTCCGGGGGCGAGGGTCGAGCGGAGTACTTGCACCCGTGACTCGCCCCGTGGGGTGAGCAGCTTTTCGATCGCGCCCTTCCCACCCATGTTGATGAGTGCCGCATCGGCGAGGGCTATGACCTCGTTATCGGGCGCCTCGAAGAGCGAGCCGAGCTGAAGGGAAAGCACCTGGCACAGTGCCACGAGCGAAGACACGCTGGGCGAGGTCTCGTCTCGCTCCACTCTGCTGATGAAGCCGGTGCTGAGGTTACTTGCCGCGGCTACGTCCGCGATCGTCAAGGCCTGGGCTAGCCGCGTTGCCCGGAGTTTCGCTCCGATCGCGAGCGGTGCGCCCGATGGTGCCGGGTTGAGAGCTCGCACAGTGCCTTGCCTTTCTTAACGCGTTTCGACCTGACATGGGACTGTTTCCCAGTATCTCGCGATCTCTCGCCGCTCCCCGCCATGCGCACGGCCGGTGTCGCCGCGGGCCGGGCTTAGCGCGGTGTCATGGCCGAAAGGATTTCGTAGGCGACATGGGAGGCGGCAACGGCCGTAATCTGCGCATGGTCGTAGGCGGGGGCGACTTCGACGACGTCGGCTCCGACGATCCGCACGGCGCTCAGCGCACGGATGATGGCCAGCAATTCCCTGCTCGTCAGCCCGCCCGCTTCCGGGGTGCCGGTTCCGGGAGCGTGAGCGGGGTCGAGAACATCGATATCGACGGACACGTATACCGGGCGGTTGCCGAGGCGGGCCAGCATCCGCTTTACGACTCCGGCAACGCCCTCGGTCTCGACTTCGTGGGCGGCAATGACGGCGAAGCCCAGGCGGGCGTCATCGGTGAGGTCCTTGCGGCCGTAGAGCGGGCCACGAATACCGATGTGCAGGCTGGCTTCGAGGTCAATTAAACCCTCCTCGGATGCGCGGCGAAAGGGCGTGCCGTGGGTCACAGGTGCGCCGAAGTAGGTGTCCCACGTGTCGAGGTGAGCGTCGAAGTGCAGCACCGCGACCGGGCCCGTCACCTTGGTGACCGCCCGCAGCAGGGGAAGGGCGATGGTGTGGTCCCCCCCAATCGTCAGCAGTCGTGTTCCGCCAGCGCCGAGACGGGTTGCCTCTGCCTCAATCTGAGCGACTGCCTCGTCGATATTGAAGGGGTTCGCCGCAATGTCTCCTGCGTCGACGACCTGCTGAGTGGCGAACGGCTCTACATCCTGCACGGGGTTGTAGGGCCGCAGCAGCCGGGAGGCCTCGCGCACGTGGGCCGGGCCGAAGCGGGCTCCGGGACGGTAGCTGACCCCGCTGTCAAACGGCACACCCACAACGGCTATGTCTGCGTTGGGCACGTCTTCGATGCGGGGAAGTCGGGCGAAGGTGGCGATGCCGGCATAACGGGGTGAAATGCTGGCGTCGGATGGACCGATCGGATTGTTCATGGGAGCTTTCTTGGAGGGAGTCGGTGGAAGAGTGATCTGCGAGCCGGTGGTGACAGGGAGTGCGGCCTGCCTATGGCGTAAGTTGCAGCGCGACAGCCCGCACGGGCGCTCCATCCGCCGCCTCGAAGGCGATGGGCAGCAGAGAGATGAAGGGCTCATCGAAGTCGACCGACGCAAGATTCGTGAGGTTCTCGCAGATCACTCCGTCAACGTCTGCAATAAGGTGATGCACGGGAAAGCCCTCACCGTGATGGGTGGAGTCCGGTGTCTCATCGATGTTGATCGCGTCGATCCCGAAGGTGCGAATGCCCAGGGAAATGAGTTTGGCGCAGGCATCGGCGTCGAGGAATGGATTGTCGAAGTACGTCGGTGAGCCGCAGTGCGCGCTCCATCCCGTGTGGAGAAGCACGATAGCTCCCGGCAGAAGTTGCGCCTCGACGGGCTTGAAGTACGACCACGTGATGCGACCGCGCGCGCCCGCGGCACGGGCGTCGACGAGTACACCTGTGCCGACGAACCGGTCCAGCGGCAACTCATCGAGTTTCTTGGCCGCATCATCAAAGTGGTACGGAGCGTCAACGTGGGTGCCCGTTTGTGACCCTATGGACACCGAGAGAAGGTTAAAGCCGTCGCGATCGATCGTGCTGTGCGGGTCAAACCGTGGCACAGGATCTCCCGGATAGACCTGGGTGTCTGCGTTCACCAGGAGGGAGAGATCCACGACCTTGTTTGTCTTCATAGTCAAAAACTATTGCACAGGAGACAACATCCCGCTAGTGTCGATCAAAACCTGCCGCCTCCGCCGGCCCCCCTCCACGAGTCAAAGGCAAACCCATGAGTGACAACAATGGCGTTCATCACACCGCGCCCGCCGTCGAGCTAAACGCGCGGCCAAAAATCACCGAGGTTGAAACCCTCGGCGTCGACACCATTCCCGACGCCGACCGTACCTCGACCTGGCTCGACCTCCTCCGCATCCAGTTTGGCGGCGCGAACACGTTTGCCACCGTGCTGCTCGGTACCTTCCCGATCGTCCTTGGCCTTTCCTTCTGGCAAGCCGCCCTCGCAACGATCTGCGGAGTGCTCGTCGGCACGTTCTTCCTGATGCCGATGGGACTATTCGGCCCGAAAACAGGCACCAACAACGCGGTGTCATCCGCTGCATTCTTCGGCGTGCGCGGGCGAGTGGTCGGCTCGTTCCTCTCCCTTCTCACCGCCATCGCCTTCTACTCCATCTCGGTGTGGGTCAGTGGCGACGCACTCGTGGGCGCGCTCACCCGGCTTGGAGGCATAACGGACTCAATCGGACTTCGCACCCTGGTCTACGGAGTGATCGGAGTGATCGTCATCGTCGTGGTGGTGTACGGCTATCAGTTCATGCTGCTGGTGAACAAGACCGCGGTCATCGCCAACACGATCCTCATCCTTCTGGCTATAGTCGCGTTCAACGGTGTGTTTGACAGCTCCTACAATCCCGGACCCGCGGCCTTCGCGCTCGGCTCCTTCTGGCCGACATTCGTCGCCGCCGCGCTCATCGTGGCCTCCAACCCCATCTCGTTCGGGGCGTTCCTCGGAGATTGGTCCCGCTACATCCCCCGCACCACCCCGACTCGCAAGATCCTCGGCGCAACACTGATCGGCCAGTCCCTCACCCTCATTCCCTTCCTCTTCGGTGTGGCGACCGCAACGATCGTCGCTGGCGAGAGCGACTACGTCGTCGCCCTCATCCAGGCATCGCCCATCTGGTACGCGGTACTCCTCATGGGAGTGGCCTTCATCGGCGGACTGTCGACGGGCACGACCTCCCTCTACGGCACGGGCCTCGACTTCTCTTCGGTCTTTCCTCGGTTCACCCGCGCCCAGGCCACCATCGGTATCGGCATCGTCGCCTTCCTCTTCATCCTGACCGGCCGCATCTTCTTCGACCTGCTCGGCGCCGTGAACGCTTTCGTCGGCGCCATCATCGTCACGACCACCCCATGGATGGTCATCATGGCCATTGGCTACATCGTGCGCCGAGGCAACTTTCGCCCGCGCGATCTCCAGGTTTTCAACCGCGGTGAAATCGGCGGCGCTTACTGGTTCAACAACGGAGTCAACTGGCGCGGAATGGTCGCCTGGATCGGAGCCGCTACCCTCGGACTGCTCTTTGCGAACTACCCGCCCATCATCGTTGGACCCTTCATCAATCTGGGCGGCGGCGTCGATCTCAGCCTCGCGATCGCCGTGATCTCGGCGGCCGTACTCTATCTTGGAGCGCTTTGGATCTTTCCCGAGCCCCGATTCGTGTTTGGTGATCAAGGCGCACGCGGCGTACCAACCAGAGAATCGACTATCCCTGCCATCGAAACCGACCATTCGTCCACCGCCGCCAAGGTCGCAGCACGCCGAGTCGGAGCCGCAACGTGAGCATGTCCGAAGCAGTGACAGCGGATGCGTTGGCCGCAGCCGACCAGATCATCGAGGACTTCGGCCATCACCACCGCGACGCCTATTTCGCCCGGTTCAGCCCGCAGGCAACCTTCATGTTCCACAACGTCGGGCGGCGCCTGGAGTCGCGGGAAGAGTATGAGCAGCTCTGGCTGGAATGGGAATCAGACGGATTCACGGTCATCTCATGCACGTCTACGAACCGCCGCATTCAGCTGGTTGGCTCCGTCGCCGTGTTCACCCACGATGTCGAGACAGTCTCCGAAGTTGCGGGCGAACGGTCGACAAGTCAAGAATCTGAGACCATCGTGCTTTCACTCACAGGCGGAACCTGGCTCGGTATCCACGAGCACCTGTCTATGCGCACCAACAACGCCGCGGACTAACTCCCCGGCGCCGATAGCGGGCTTCGTTTCAATGGAGCGGACACGTCGAAATACTTGGCCAGGTCCCTCGTGGTTAAATGTGAATCAAGGCTGAAACTCAGGAGGCATTCGGCACCCCTCACCCATCGGCGATCGCGGTCGCTCTTAGTAACTCTAAGATGATTTGAGCGTCTTCTGCGCCAGCGCCAACAATAGGCAGCTTTGAGGAATATACGTCAATCACATCGGGTGTCGTTGCATCTGTGCGGACTGAAAACTCTTGATCAAAGCGAATTCCAATCGCGGTGGTGAGACTTGAACCCAGAACTAATGGAAATATTCCGAATGTGACACGTTCGCCAGTGAAGAGAAGACCTGATCAGGTGTCGTTTTGACGACGCTCTCGGAATTGAACCCGAGACAGATGTTCTTATAGTCAAATCTCGACGATTTTTGCCGGATAAAATCCCAGATCAGATGCAAATTACAGGAGGGCGGCCGGGACTTGAACCCGGGACCGACGGTTTGCACCGAGGCCATTTAGGCTGATACTCGGCTCGCATTCAAACCTCGGTTAGTCTCGCTTTTTCTCGATCTGATCTGGAGCTTCTTGCGTGAGATGTCGTCGTCATTATCTCAACACCTCGGGCCGTCTCGGCGGGTTTCGGAGCGATAAACGTTGAATAAACATGTGTGCGTCAAGTTCTCACGCGCCGACGTTGCTACCCGTGGGACGTCCGCTGAGGAGGTTCTTGGTGAACCGCATAATGTCGTCCTGGAGCTCGGCATAAGCCTGCGTGGCCGGAGTCTCTGAACGGGCAAAGGATTCCACGGTCTCCAGCACGGACGTGATGATCAACCGGGGAGTGCGCACTTTCCACGCCTCGCCTTCGGCCACAAGGTCATCGATCATGATGGCGGCATGACTGTATTTTCGGTTGACGGCCAGAGCCATCTTGCCGTCGCTGTCGAGGTGCGTTTGCGGAACGACATCGTAGGCCGGGGTGATTCTCGTGCCGCCGTCCGGGAGGTGGAGCATGCTGACGTTCTTGGCGTGCATATCAAGGTTACCCACGGCCTGCGAGACGGTCAGGAGCCGGAGGAGCTGCTCGACGGACGCTCGGTCGCCGTCGCGACCGAGGACATCCGCTATGCGCTTGAGGGAGACCTTGCCGCCGTACTCTTGATATTTCTCGTTCTTTGATGCGCCGAGAGCTTGGTTCATGTCTTCTTGGTGAAGGCGTCCCTGGGGTGCGTGCGGTGATCGGTCATAGCGCTCGATGACCAGACCGGGGACTCCGCCGAAGTCTTCGATCCAGGTGTGGAGCATGGTGAGGCCGGCCGCTTTGGCGGCTCGGAAGCCGTATTCTTCGTCGAAGGTGATGGTCGGGTAGCGCACGGACGATGGCTTGATGATATGGGTCGACGGGTACCCCTCGAGGACTTGAAACCAGTGGTCATCCTGTCGTGCGAGCACGATCTTGTCTTGGACGCCGGCCAAGGACGTGCGCCCAGACTGCGGCCGGTTTCCGAGAGGAGCGGTTTGAGTATTGGTGAGCATCCGGCCCACTTCGACCCCGTCAACCAGCGCGACGGCCGGCGTGCGCGGCTCCCCCGGCCCCTCTGGATCGTAAATCTGAATAGCGCCGGCGACGTCGCGGCCAAACCGTGCCAACAGCGCAATGGTGTCGTCGGTGGAGACTCTGATCCCCGCGGCGAGGTTGTCCAGAGCGGTGCCCTCGGGTAAGAGTTCGGCGAAGAAGTTGCGTCTTCGCGCTGCCCGGCTGCGGTTGCTGACCAGGTCGAACGGCACCGATGCGGAGAGAATTGTGCTACCGAGCCCAAAGGTCTCGATGGCGTTCTTCGCGGTTACGAAATCAAACGTGCGACGGTCCGCACCGACCAGATGCCCAACCAGTTCGCCGTATAGCTCGACGCGTAAGTCACCCACGGGGCTCATCCACAACGTCGTCTTGGGGCCCGTCGGTGCCTGGATCGACCTCCATATACATGCGGATACCGGTCTCCCGCATGATCGCAAAGATGCGCTCGAGCACGATGGTGTTCTTTCCGGATTCCAAACCCCAGATGTACTTCTGGTCGGTCTCCAACCTGTCCGCGAGATCACGCTGCGTCAAGCCGCGCACGAGACGGCCCTGCTGCAGCATTCGACCGAGACCCTCAGGACCCTTCACTTCTCCACGTGCTGCCATGACATTCTCCTCGCGAAGGTCTTATTCCCTTCAGACTAGCTGATGGCAATATCGCCGTCAATTGGGGCGAAGGCTTTATTACCGTCGTAGGGACGAATACTGAACTGGCCCCACTTGCGGAGCGCACGACCTGGCGGTTGGTGACTGCATGATCTCTGAAAATTTGCGAGGGAGTGGCCTGCCGACCGGATGAGTGGGGATGCATCGGCGTCGGTATGATGGCGTGACGTACCGCGGCTCGGACAACCACCTATCCAATCAGCGAGGTCACGTCCCGCCGGCTGGTGTAGTCATACGTCAGATGTATTCCGTTGTCAACGAGCACAATCCAGGCCCGCAAGCGGGACCTCCGACGTCGCACTTTCAGGCAAATTACTGAGCCGCAGTTGGCTTGCTCGATATCACAGGGGAATCAGTCAACTCGCCCGCGGCGACACCGGGACGGCGGATGCGTTCGGGTCGAGATTCGGATCCCAGGGCCGGGGCATCCCGATCGGGTTTGGAAACGGAAAAACCGTTTGGCACACTCTCGCGATGGGCGCGAGCGTGCGGGCGATACGTGCGATCTCAGCGTCGTTCAATCCGCGCCACGGACCGACCGCCAGCTGGTTGGTCATGTTCTCGGCGCGCTCCACTGCCACCCTGCCATTCTCGCTGATCTCGCCCTGGCCGGTCAGCAGCCCACGAGCCATGAGCTCTTCGACTTCGACAGCCCACTCTTCCTCTGTCCAGCCACGCGCCTTCCGCACACTCGTCGCGTCGATATCCACCGCGCTGCGCAACACGATAGTACTGATGCCCGCGATCCCGCCCTCCACCAGTGCCATAACATGACCGTCACCGCGATGCTCGCGAAGCGTGGCAGCGGCCTGCCAGAGCCGGCGATACGGATCCGCCTCCACCGCCAGCGCGCTGTTCGCCGCCGCGAGAGGTCGACCAATGGTGTCGACACGAGCCGCTATCTTGGCAAGTACGTCAGCCGCTTCGGCGACAGATCGTTCGTCGGGCACGAGGTTTCGCAACGTCGCTGCTGCACCCCGCGACCGCGCGTCGAGGACCCGGTCGACGGTCACCGTCGACCACACAGCCGGCAGCACCCGCTCGACCAAGAACGGAGCGAACCCACTGAAAATCGCCACCACCGGAGCAGCCGTCACCGCCCCGAGCGGGGCTGCGCGACCGGCGAAGTATCCGTCCCAATAACGGGTGAGTCCGATACCCGCGAACGCCTCCCTCGCCTCCGGGGAGAAATACGTCACCGCGTGGATCGGCTCAAACAACGTCCACAGTGCCCGAACGTGATGCTCCAGCTCGCTCATTCGTCTCCCTTGTCGCCGCATCTTCCCAAGTCTATTGCGCGCGGCAACACCGGCCTCGAAGCGCCGCCCACCGCTGGCCCGTCGCGGACGTAGCCGTCCAGGACAGGCGGGAAAGGCGCGTGCGCGCAAACAGTTGATTTTCATTCGAATCGAAGACGAAACAGGCCCGACAGATTCCGCAGCGTGTATCGCACTACCGCCATCGAGCAGACGCTTTACAATCTCGTCGCCTACCGCGCCACCGCGGACCGGGCATCCCGTTTTACCAAAGGCCACATCGTCGTCGCCGAAGGCTAAGCGCACATCTTCCAGGTCGACCGCGACGGCGCAGCCATCCAATGCGAAGAGTTCGTCGCCAAGAAGGTCGGCCACGACCTCGCGCGTACCAACTATCAGGTCGACCGAGCCCATCGCGCGCTTCCGGGCAGCGAACAGGATGCTGCGTCGACGCAGACTGCAATCGTGCACGAGACGGAAGTGGCTCACGCCAGGGTGGTGAAACAGCGATGGCAGACTGAAACATCCCCAGCGCCCACGACGCCGCGGCCGAATGGATCGAGGTCATCCCAGATGACTCGAACCGGGTCGTGCACCTTCTCTATGGGAACCCCAGAAGGACGGAAATTTTGGAATCAGCAATGGATAAACTATGGGTGAGTCAAGTCTTGCCCTTTCGGTACAGACAAGAAGCCCTGATCAGATGAAATTTACAGTAGAGCGGCCGGGACTTGAACCCGGGACCGACGGTTTGCGCCCTGCTCCTTATTGAGTCTTCAAGGCACGCGCCAAAACCTCGAGTAGTCTCGACCTGACGAGGAGCTCTTCGGTCTAGAGCGCGCGANGTCGAGCTGAGTCCTGTCATTCCTGCGTTCGTCAAGGGGAACTCCTTCCCCGCCCTCTACGACACTATTCGGGACGATCCCGGTGCCTTATCCAAGGTTGACAGAGAGGGTTTCGGTAGACAACTTGAGTGCCGACAACATCGGAATCTTGGTCTTTGAAAGCCGGGATTTGATTTGAGAGTTTCCAAGGCAGCCATTCATCATCATCGAGAAGAGCTACGCATTCCCATGCGCATGTGGCACCTCCGCGGTTTCGAGCGGCCCACCGCGCTTGCCACCCCTGTGTAGAGCGTCACATCCACACCCGCGATCAAAGTTTTGTCAAGGACTCCATCCGGTAGGTCACCAACGACAATGAGTTCAATCGGACCAAGGGTAGTCCTGTGCCCAGACCGAGGCGATGGCAAGGTACAACTCCTGCCTCCCGACCGTTGGGACAATAACGGAAACTCCCGGGTAACTCGGCGTCATGGTGCGCTTCTCTCCTTTTGACCCTGCAGTTTATCTCGCTTCTCAGCCGAGTCCCCCACCCGCCCGGGACTAGGGGCCTTGTGGCCATTCATGATGACAAGTGACAGCGGAATCCATGACAATCCATCGATAGCTGCAGGGTTCCAAACCACCTCAAGCAGTCCCAACACGAGAAAGACTGAGCCAAGGACAACTCCCGGAGCGAGGTCACCGTCATGGCGCAGTGACGAGATCATCGCTTGCCTGATGAAAAGCACAAAGACGACCAGAGCGATGGCGCCACCGGAGAAAAACAGAAATATATAGAGGCTGTGTGCGCCTAGGTTAGACGGCAGGAGTCCGGTCTGCTGGTTGATCACCCAGCCGTCCACCCCAAGGCCAACTACTTCGTTACCAGTGAGGACTTCAAGCGCTCTCCCCCAAACCCATGCTCGTCCAGTGAAATCGCTAGGTTTGCTTGTAAATGCAAAGCATGCCGCGATGAAGACAAAGACAATGGGGAATACGGTGAGAAACATGCGTTTAACCAGGCTGTCAACGCGTCCCGAACCAGTTTTCACCACTCTCTTACCAAGCCACAGGACCATCGCGGCAGTTAAGGCTGCCAGCAAGGCATATTGCGCAGTGCGTGACTCAGTCGCAAGTAGCCAAAGAATTGAGAGTGGAAGTAGGTATAAGGATCGTCTAAGGCCAAATGTGACAAGGTGCAGAACTGTGACGAACGCTACTTGCAGCCCCATGAAGTTCTCTGAGGAATAGAGCCCCGTAAGCATGCCGTCAAAAACACCACACTTCGTTAGGTCGCAAGCTCGCCACACCTCGTCTGCGAAAGGAACCATTAGTCCAGGAACAGCAAGGGCGAAGGTGATCATCACAGAAAGCATCCGCCTATTGAGCGGTGAACGCCCCTGAGTAAGGAGCAACGCAATCCAGATCAATCCGGGCGCGAGCCGAATCAAGAGCGCACCTTCATCCACAGCAGTGGTGTTCTGCACAATGTTGACCCCGACTAGCCATAACCACAACATCAATACGAAGACCACTGATGACACTGAGATGGCATGTACCGGGGCGACGCACTTGCTCACGAGTGGGGAGAGAAAGCCAAGGATCAGTGGGAGTGTGTAAACCAGCTTATATACGGTCACATCGGCTAGGAATTCCATGTCCCCAAGGAATGCACCTATGCAAAAAATTAGCAGCCCAAACGCGGTCCAACGAGTGGATCTATTTCGTAAAAATCCCACGATCTCGGGAACAAGACGAACAATCACAAGGAGAGAAAGCCCGAAAATGCCGAGCTCTACTAATGTGTGTGCCATTTGGTTCTATAATTTCTGGATTAGCAACTCTTAGGATTCCGGACGTCTGCAACCTGCTGCAGCTAAAAGACCCTCAGGGAAACCATACAGGAGGGTTGCGTCCCCTCGAGTGGTGTAGATCCCCGCGAGCTCGGTGATCTAGGCCGAGGCGTCTTGGGTGCCGCACTCTGAAATAAGCCGAACTCGGCTTAACCGCGACCGAGGCTCGCAATACACCTTGGCCGACCTCCAGGAATGGTTGCGCCCGTCAAGTTATTGAGACAATCTGATGTGTTTTTCTTCTACGCCGCAGCCATCTGGCGGCGGTCGCGATGTGCGGCCAGCGCGGCCGCGGGTTGCAACCCTCCGTTGTGCGAATGAGGTCGACGCCGGTTGTACCAAGATTCGATGTATTCCATCACCGCGGTCCTCGCGGCGAGGTGGTTGTCGAAGTCCTGCTGGTAGTACATCTCCGTCTTCATATGTGAGAAAAAGCTCTCGGCAACAGCGTTGTCCCAACACACGCCGACGGCGCCCCTCGACTGGGTGATGCCGTTCGCGGCGCACCACTTTTGGAAGTCGCCCGAGGTGTATTGCGAGCCTCTGTCGCTGTTAAGCCGAATTCGGCTTAACAGCGATTCTCTTTAGCGGCCTGGCAGTGTCTACGACGTAGCGTTTCTGCCCTTGTTCGACCGTGGTGGACATGTTCTCTTGAGCGTGTCCGAGCGTGTCCGAGCGTGTCCGAGCGTGTCCGAGCGGGGTCAGTTGGGGCGTTCTTCACCCCCGACCGGGGCTGTGGCGACCGCGGTGGCGCGAGCGTTCGGGAGTGTCGGTGGCTCGTCCTACGGTGGGGCTATCAGGACGAGGAGGTCGAGATGCGAGTTCAGCTGGTGGTGATGCCGGATGGTTCGCAGTCGTGGACGGTGCTCGACGACGATGGTGAGCCGGTGCCGACGGTGGAGGCGTTTTTGGCGCACTTGCAGGCGTTGGACCGGTCACCGACGACGGTGCGCACGTACGCGACGAGCCTGAAGATGTGGCTGGTGTTCTTGAGCCGGATCGGCGTTGTGGCTGATGCGGCCACGATCGATCACGTCTCACGTTTCGTGGCTTGGTTGCGTGCCCCGGCGGAGAACGTGACGGTGCTGGCCGGTGGCATGGGCCGCTGCTGCCCGGCGACGGTGAACAAGCATCTGGCGGCGTTGTTCGCTTTCTACGACTATCGGGCTCGTAACGGGGTGGAGCTGGCTCAGGTGTTGGTGGCGTGGCGGTCCTCGAACCGCGGCGGCTACCGCCCGTTCCTTCATCACGTCACCGCGGGGAAGCCGGTGGCCACCAGGCCGCTGCGGTTGAGACAGGAGCGTCGGTTGCCCCGCACGCTGACGGACGAGCAGGTCCTTACTCTGATCGAGGCGTGCGAGCATCTGCGTGACCGATTCTTGCTGGTTCTTCTCGCAGAGACGGGCATGAGGGTGGGCCAGGCTCTCGGTCTGCGACACGCCGATTTCGTTTCGCATCGCCGCGAGGTGCGCATCGTTCCTCGCCCAGACAACGCCAATGGTGCCCGGGCGAAAACCCTGGACGTGCATACGCTCCCGATGTCTGCGGGGTTGGCTCGCCTCTACACCGCCTACATGTTCGAGGAGTATGGCGAGTGCGAGTCGGACTACGTGTTCGTGAACCTCTTCGCCGAACCGTGCGGCCGCCCGCTGCGGTACCAGGCGGTGTATCAACTGGTCCGTAAGCTGCGTGCGCGCACCGGGATTGACTTCACCTTGCACATGCTGCGTCACACCCGGTCAACCGACTTGCTGCGTCACGGGGTCGGGGTGGAGGTCGTGGCCCGGCTACTGACCCACCGCTCCTCGACGACGACCTCGCAGACCTACATTCACCTGGACGTCGGGGATCTTCGCGCCGAGCTGGAACGCTGCAACGCTGCAACGCGTGGACGAAAGCTGACCCCTCGTGAGCGACATGATGCCCGCCAGCGCGCTGCAGCGGGTGCCGGGTGCGGGGCAGGAATTGGACGAGCGTTACGCCGCCGACGTCTGGCATGCCGGAGCGCTGGGAGTGCCCGCTGCCCGCGGCCGGGACTCGGTCGCTTTCGCCGGCATCGAGCAGGCATGGCTGCGACAGGCCGCGAAACGCTGGGCTCGGCAGCGACTTTCGACCGGCACGCGTTCAATACGATCCGTGCCGGCGCGGCCGCGCTCAAACGTTTCTCGGACTTCATCGCCGGCTGCGCCCCGGCGGCCGTGCAGCCGCAGCAGATCGACCGGCCGCTGCTGGAACGTTACCTGGCCTGGCTCGCCGCACAGCCGCTGGCCGACTCGACCAAGGCGCTGTCGCGGGTGTTCCTGCGGGGCTTCCTCGAAGAGAACCGCCGCCACGGCTGGGCGCCTGCCATCCCCACCACCGCGGTGATCTATCCGGATGAGCTGTCCAGCCGCCGGCACAGCCTGCCTCGCTTCATTCCCGAGTTCGTGATGAGTCAGCTGGAGAACACCGATAACCTCGCCCAGCTGGAGGCGCGCTACCAGAACCTTGTTGTGCTGATCACCGAAACCGGGCTCCGCGCCACCGATGCGTGCACCCTGGGATCCAACCCGCTATTGGTCGACAGCGCGGGCTGGCCATGCCTGCGCTTCACCGCCTCCAAGATGCGCGCCGAACATCTGCTGCCGCTGTCGAAACGGGCCGCCGAAGCGATCCGCGCCCAGCAGCGCACGGTCACCGAAACCCACCCGGACGGATCGGAATGGCTCTTCCCCTCCCGCTTCGCCCCGGATCTGCCGGTGCCCTACGACACGCTACGACGGGCGTTCACCATCTGGCAGCAACGCATCGGCCTGCACGACGAGGCCGGCCGCGCCGTCCACGTCACCATCCACCAGCTCAGACACTCGCTCGGCACCCGACTGATTAACGCCGGAGTGCCGCAGCACGTCATCCAACGCCTCCTCACCCACGCCAGCCCGGAAATGACCGCCGTTTATGCCCACATGCACGACAGCACCATTCGGGCCGAGTTCGAACGCTACTGCCTGACCCGCGTCGACGTCGAGGGCCGACGGCTCGGCTTCGACCCGAGCGCGGTGACAGCAGACGCCGAGTGGGTCAAACACCGCCTCGCCCGGGCGACCGACACCCTGCCCAACGGGTACTGCGGCCGGCCGCCGCAACAGGAGTGCCCGCACCCCAACGCATGCCTGACCTGCCCTGACTTCCAGACCACCGTCGAGTTCCTGCCCATCCACCAGCAGCAGGCCGACCGCACTCGCGAACTACTCACCGTCGCCGAAGACTCCGGCCGGCAGCGCCAAGCCGACAACCACGGCAAGGTCCTGTTCAGCCTCGACAAGATCATCGCCTCGCTGGAAGCCCTACGTCCGCAGAACGACGGCCATGTCTGACCGTGTGCAACGGCTACGCGATGCGGCGCAGGCCCGCCACAACGCGACCTTGCACAGGGCCGAGCACGTGGTGGAACGTCTCACTCGCCGCGGCGCGCCAGTCACCTACCGTCACGTCGCCGAGGCCGCAGGAGTGTCCCGCTCCTGGCTCTACCGCCAAGACAAGCTCCGCCAACAGATCGACGAACTACGCAGCCGGCCTGCGACCACGGTGTCAGCAGCAGTGCCGTCCGCCGAGCGGGCTACCGCCGACTCGCTGCGCCAACAGCTCCACACTTACCACGAAGAGGTCACCCGGCTGCGCGCCGAGAACCACGAGCTGCGCGAGCAGCTCGCGCGCCGCCTCGGTGTCGAACGGACCGCCGCAATCACCAGCCGATCATGAGCTCCAGCTCGTCCATCGAGGACATGTCCACGACGTCACAACCCCACAAACACCAGTAAGACAACGAAACCGATCAAAAGAACTCCGATTATGCCGAGGAGGGGCTGTCTCTTAAACGGTGTTTCCGGCCTGACGCGCTGGTCGTGGGTCTGGCGGGAAAGGTGCCGTGATGACGACACTTGATGCTGTGACGAAGAAGACGAAAAATGAGCCCACCCGTGAGGCGGTGGCGGCGAGGGAATGGGTGCGCCTGGCCAAGGAGCAGTGCCTGGCTCTGGACGGGCCTGAAGGGCTGCTGGGCCAGTTCACGAAAACGTTCCTGGAGACGGCTCTGAACGAGGAAATGACTGAGCATCTTGGTCATGAGAAGAACCGTGCCCCGGACGAGCGTGACGAATCCAACGTGCGCAACGGGACCCGGCCCAAAACGGTGATCAGCCCCTCGACGGGGCCGGTGACCATCCAGGTGCCTCGTGACCGGGACGCCACGTTCACTCCGGTGATCGTGCCGAAACGACAACGCCGTTTGACCGGGGTCGATGAGATTGTGCTGTCGTTGTATGCCCGCGGCCTCACGACCGGGGAGATCAGCGCGCACTTCAATCAGATCTACGGTGCGCAGGTCTCCAAAGAGACGATCTCTCGCATCACGGACAAGGTGATCGAGGAGATGCAAACGTGGCAGTCCCGCCCCTTGAACGGCGGGCAGTTTCTACTGGTCGTTGCGAATCCCGAGCAGGGAGAAACCAATGGTCAGATTTGCACCGAACAAGATGCCGGCAGCGGTTAAGCGTCGTTACTTCGTATTGATTCGACAGGGCCTGTCGGGGTCTGAGGCGGCCCGACAGGTCGGAGTGTCGCTCAGTTGCGGATCGTTGTGGTTCATCGATGCTGGCAGTATGACTGTCGTCGAACGCGTCCCCATTAGTTCTCGCTATTTCTCTCAGGACGATCGAATCGAAATCGGAGACGGCCTCGCCGCAGGCGAAGCCGTGAAAGGGATCGCTGTCCGGATTGGGAAAAGTTTTCAGAGCGTCTATCGAGAGATTGCACGCAACCGCAAGGCCGACGGCACCTACCAGCCGTGGTTCGCCCATAACCAAGCCCATTTGCAGCGCAAGCGGCCGAAGATCCGCGTCTTCGAGGAGGTCCCAGCTCTTCGAAGCATCGTCGCGGTGAAACTTGCGAAACGATGGTCGCCGGGTCAGATCAGTAGATGGCTGAGACGACGCTATCCGAACAAACTAACCTGGCACGTCTGTCCTGAGACTATCTACGACGGTGTGTATCGCGGGCTGATCAGCGTAGCGACGCCGGCGAGCCTGCGCACGGGACGCACGTACCGGCACCGTCGCGGGCGCGGCAGATCCAAAGACGGTTCACTGAAGCAGTCCACCAAAATGTGCTCCATCCACGAACGCCCAGCACACGTCGAATCCCGGCTCCAAGCCGGGCATTGGGAAGGAGACCTCATCTTGGGCACCAGTAACGGCCCAGCAATTGCCACGCTCGTGGAACGCAAGACCCGCATGACGATCCTCGTCTTCCTCCAAAGCGACCACAGCGCACAAACCGTCGGTGACGCACTCATCGGTGCGTTCTCGAGCCTGCCGTCGTCGCTCCGGCGCACGCTGACATGGGATCAAGGCAACGAAATGTTCCATCACAAGCGCATCGAGACGAAGACTGGGCTTCGTATTTACTTTGCCGACCCGCACTCGCCGTGGCAGCGAGGGACTAATGAAAACACCAATGGGCTCCTGCGCCAATACTTCCCGAAGGGGACTGACCTCAGCCAGTGGGACCACGATCACCTCAACGCTGTGGCCGACGAACTTAACGGTCGACCCAGAGCCTGCCTCAAAGACCGCACACCCCACCAGGCCATGAGACGATTAGGACACAGAACTAAGGCACACACGATTCGCAACGACCCCTAGAAACTGCCGCGTCTACGCGGCGATCTTCATTGATGCGATCGTCGTGAAGATTCGGGATGGGCAGGTCGCCAACCGGCCCATCTACGCGGCCATCGGCGTGACCCTGGACGGCGAGAAAGACATTCTCGGGTTGTGGGCCGGCACTGGCGGTGAGGGCGCTAAGTTCTGGATGTCTGTGCTGACGGACATCAAGAACCGTGGTGTGACCGACACGTTCTTCCTGGTCTGTGACGGGTTGAAGGGGCTGCCCGAAGTTGTCGGGAACGTGTGGCCGTTGACACGGTGCAGACGTGCATCATTCACCTCATTCGGAACACGTTCAAGCTGTCCTCGAAGAAGGATTGGGATGCGATGAAACGAGCGGTGAAACCGATCTACACCGCTCCGACCGTTGACGCCGCACGGGCAGCATTGGACGATCTGACCGAGGTCTGGGGGAAGAAATACGGTGCGATCATCCGGTTGTGGGAGTCGGCGTGGGAAGAGTTCACCCCTTTCCTGTCCTACGATCCCGAGATCCGCCAGGTGATCTGCTCCACGAATGCGATCGAGTCACTCAATGCCCGGTACCGGCGGGCGGTGCGTGCTCGAGGGCATTTCCCCACGGAGCAGGCCGCTCTAAAATGCTTGTATCTGGTCACGCGAAGTCTCGATCCCACCGGTGAGGGCCGAGCTCGTTGGACGATGCGCTGGAAGCCAGCTCTCAACGCCTTCGCCATCACCTTCCACGACCGCTGGCCGAACGCAGAATCCTACTAATGAAAAACGCCGGAAACACCGTTAACGAGACACACCCAATCTGAGTGATGGACGAGCTGGGAGAGGTCGCGGCCTTCACGCTGCCGGGTCCAGATCCCCATCGAGCGCGTCGAGCGCGAGGCGCGTGTGCATGCTGGTGGACAACTGCCAGCCGACAACGCGGCGGGAGAACACATCGGTGACGAACGCCGCGTAGACCCAGCCCGAGAACGTGCGGATGTAGGTGATATCCGCCACCCAGAGACAGTTCGGCGCTGGTGCGGTGAACGCCCGCCGCACCAGGTCGTCGGGGCGGTCGCTGAGCGGTCCCGGAATCGTGGTCCGCGGAGTCCGGGTAATGCCGCGCAAGCCCTCGCGGCGCATGAGGCGCTCAACCGTGCAGCGGGCGACCGGGTGGCCATCGCGTTTGAGTTGGGCGTGGACCTTCCGCACCCGGAATTTGATGCTCCTATAGTTGTCAAGCTGCGATTTGGTGGGGTTGGTTTTCGTTGAGCCAGGCCCGGTAGCGGTGCAGGAATCGGGTGTCGCGAATGGTGCCGCGTTCGATGAGTGAGATCTTGCTGATCGCGCAGTCGAGGGCGTCGGCGACCTCGGTGAGGCTGAGCCCGAGGCGTTTGCGTGCGGGGCGCAGATCGCTGCTGTCCGCGGCTGGCTGCGGGGTAGTGATGAGGTGGAATACCTCGCGGGCGATGGCGCGCTTGAGGCAGCGGAGGATGTCTTTCTTCGTCTTGCCTTCGGCGGTGCGGCGGGTCGCGTAGGCGCGGGTTTCGGGGTCTGTGGCCAGGCGCACGATCGCGATCTTGTGGAGTGCGGAGTTCGCGGCCCGGTCGCCGCCGCGGTTGAGTCGGTGACGTGTCGTTTTCCCCGAGGAGGCAGGCAAGGGCGAGGCACCGCAGAGCATCGCGAAAGCTGCCTCGGAGCGGAGCCGGTCGGGGTTGTCGCCTGCGGTGATCAGCAGCTGCGCGGCGGTCACAGTCGCGATCCCTCGGGCTTGCACGAGAGCCGGGTTCACTGTGTCGACGAGTTGTGCGAGGTCGGTGTCGTGACCGGCGATCTCAACATCGAGCTGCTGATAGCGGGCGGCGAGGCGCTTGAGTGCCGTGCGGGTCCTGGACGCGACCTCGTCGTCACCGACACGTGCACGGGAGCCTGTCAGACGTGTGATCAAGCGGGTCGTGGTCAGGTCACGGAACTCGGTTCGGATGCTCTCAGGAGCAGTCACGATCAGCGATTTGAGTTGCACGATCACCTCGGTTCGTGCTTTCATCGCGCTGCGCTGCGCCGGGCCGCGTTGGTGACCCGGATCGCTTCCACGATGCCGGTGCCGGTCTTCGCGGCCACGGTGTTGTTGTTCGCCAACGCGATGTGCGCGGCGGCGTAGGCATCGATCTCGTCGGATTTGCCGCGCATCCGCCGTGTCTGCCGTGCCGGGCGGATCACCTCGACGACCTCGATGCCCGCCTCATGCAAGTGCCGGGTCAAGCCCGCCCCGTACGAGTTCGTGCCCTCCACACCGGCGCGCAGCAGAGCCCCGTGGCAGGTGATGAAGCCCTCAAGCGCGCGGTAGCCGGCGTCGGTGGTGGGGAACTGGGCGGCGCTGAGGTGTTCCCCGGTGACGGAGATCACGGCCGCGTAGTGCGTGTCCTTGTGCGTGTCCACCCCCGCGACGATCAGAGACTGATCGTTCATGGTGCACTTCCCTTCGTTCGTGTTTCAGAATGGGAAGTGGCGGCCGGGCGAGCAGACAAGACGTTGACGAGACCGGGTCGAAGAGGTCAAGCTCCTATGAGGTCATGCCCGCCCGGCCGACACTGTGACACCGCCCAGGCCAGACAGATCAAAGCAAAGACAGACCCCTCGCGGGGCCATCAGTCAAGTTGAGGGTCATGCCCTGAACGGCTGTTTCCAGTATCAACGTCAAGTCGAATGAGACCAGTGGGAGTTTAGGCGGCTAGTTCGAGCCCGTCGTTCTCGGTGGGTTTGGCGGCTGGTTTGTTGATCCATGCCGTCGCGGGAATGGACAGGATCTGCGGTGCCTTGGTCGTGCTGAATCGCTCTGGGAAGCGTGCGCGTGCCGCGTCCAACGTCGCTGCCCGTTCGACGGCCTTCGCGTCGGCGAGGCCGTAGTGGACGTCGGCTGGGGTGTTCNGAGACCGGGTCGAAGAGGTCAAGCTCCTATGAGGTCATGCCCGCCCGGCCGACACTGTGACACCGCCCAGGCCAGACAGATCAAAGCAAAGACAGACCCCTCGCGGGGCCGTCAGTCAAGTTGAGGGTCATGCCCTGAACGGCTGTTTCCAGTATCAACGTCAAGCTGTGTGGAGTCACTTGGCTTAGTTTTTGACGATTTTGTCGGGACGATGATTGATCCCGACGGTGCCGGCTGGGGCTGGGGTTGTGGGTCGTGCACGGAACCGTTCTGGATGCTTGTGCGGTGGTATCTCTGCAGGGCGAGGTCGCGCTTGAAATGGGCCCGTCGCCACGAGCCATCGTGGACTTCCAGCGGCGAGAACAACGCGATGCCGGAGTGTTTGTGGCTGGTGTTATACCAAGGCACGTAGTCGTTCAAGTGGTCGCGAGCGGACTCAAGGCTGTCGAATATTCCGGGGTAATTGGGGCGGTATTTCATCGTGCGGAACTCAGATTCTGAGTACGGATTGTCATTGGAAACATAGGGCCGATTGTGGGTCTTGGCAACGTCGAGCCCGCTGAGGAGAACGGCCAGCGCATCCGAGCGCATCGACGGGCCGGAGTCGGCGTGGACGAACTTCGGAGTGCCTTGCTCACGGAAAGCGGTCTCGAACATGTCCACCGCGAGATGGTCGCTCTCGCGGTCCTCGGCCCGGAAGCCGACGATTTTGCGCGACCAAATGTCGATGATCGAGTACGCCTTGAACGCCTTCCCCCGCCACGGAGAGTGCAGGTCGGTAATGTCCCACGACCACACGTGCATGGGTCCCGTCGCGATCAGTACCGGCTTGGCGCAGGGTGTTTTAGATCCCCGCCGGGTGGGCACGATGGGGTGGGCGCTCTGGTCCTCGATATCGGCCGCGATCCGCCACCACGACCGCCGTCCGGCCAGCATGACGCCCGCGTCCCAGGTGGACGCGAACGTGTGATCGACCGCGTTTCCCTTTTTCCAACCCGCCGTGATCTTCGTCTCGATCACGGCCCGATCGGCCGAGTCGATACGCGATAGATACGCGCGTTCCTTCTGCGGTATCGGTTTGAGCACCCGCGCGCGGGGCGCCTGCCGGTACTGCCAAGTGGAGCGGGCCACGCCCGTGATCGTCAACGCTTGACGTTGCGACCCCGTCGCGCGCGTCAGCTCCGCAACGAGGTCGTTCTCCAACGTCAGGAACTGGATGGATCGGGTGTCGTCGGGGTGGCTGCGGGCTCTTCCTCGCTCATCGCGTGCAAGAGCCCGATAGCTTTTCCCAACGCGGTATTGGCCTCCTCCAACTCGCGCACACGACCACTCAAACGTGCGACCTCAGCCGCCTGCGCTTCGCGCTCCGCAGCACGCAATTTCGCCAGCGCCGTGCGTTTCTCCGATGGAATAGTCATCTGACTAGCCTCTCGCGGAATGAGCCCGCGGTCGAGATCGCCAGCGAAAACCGCGTCGCTCCACCGTCTCAACGTGTGCGACGAGACCCCGCGCTCCACGCGCCAGGCAGTCTTTCCTCCGTGCACGATCGCGTGGTACTCATAAACAAACTCGCGAATCTCTGCCGTCGTGAACCCTGGGCTGATTGACATTTCTCTGCTTCCAGCTGATCGTGAACTGACTCACAACCAGCTTGACGCAGAGGGGACAGGGCATTTCCTCCACGATGTGAGGTTACAACGATACTCTCCGCGTGCTCCTCCAATGTGGGCACGGCGTTGTGAAATACATCGCAGTATTGACTGAACACCGCCGGTGTCCCGTTGACCTCCGAAGTGGGGGTTTTGAGCTTTTGCGATTTCCCAAACCGACTAGTTAGCAGTTACCGACGCTCTAGGCATTGTGCCGCGTGATGTGTCCGGCGGATGCTCGACTCTGCTGATCGTGTCGCCCTGTGTCAGGGTCCCGGGTCTACAAGCCCTGCTGGCGCAGCAGTTCAGGAATACGCTCGCGGAAAGGGAAGAACCCGCGCGCGGCGTAGGGCCAAGCGAGCGTGTCCCAGCGCCGCCTGACGATCGTGACCGTTATTCCCTCCGAGGCGAGAGCGGCGCCGAGCGTCAGCATCCGTTGCTGCACCGGGCCTACCGGTGCGTTCGGCATAACCACCGTATCGAGGCGTTCGGACTCCGCCCACTTCAGAACCGTGGAGGGGAGCGCGTCGGGAAGCACTCTCGCCGGTCGCCCGAGGGCGTCTAAGGCCCGCTTGGCAGCGTCATCGAGGGCTGATGCCGTGAATCGCCGCACTGCATCCGAGGCGCCGGAGGGCGAGCGCTCGTCGGGATCGGTGGATCCGGCGATAGCCACGAGTCGGCTGTTCGAATCCAACCAGGAAAACTCGGCGCGCAGGCTTGCCGCGTCCAGATCCTCTTCGTGCAGCAACAGCCCCACTCGGGCGCCTAATGGGGTGGACTCGGCGGGAGCAATCGGTGCCCGCGTTGGCAGTGGCTCTTCGATGATCGCTCGTGCCGACGTGGCGAGTCCCGATGGCGAGAACCGGCCCTCGGTGTAGCGAGAAATGTTCGATGCCGTCGCGAGGTAGGTCTTTCCGGCTGTCTGGAGCCCGGCAACCCACCGCCAGGAGAGCGTGTTGGAGGCGGCATCGCCATCAAGAAGGTGTCGATAGAAGAAGTCCGCACCGAGTTGCCACGGCAGGCCGAGCGTGAAGATCCAGATGCTCGCAAACCACATGCGGGTGTGGTTGTGCAGGTATCCGGTGTCCACAAGCTCACGCACCCACGCATCCATCGCATCAATGCCGGTGTGCCCAGCGATGGCTTCGCGGTAACCTCCGGAGCGTGTGTCACTCGCGAGCCCGAGCTCGGCCACATCGCGGCGATACCGTCGCCACACCTCGGGATTCTGTTCGAGCCATCCCTTCCAATACGTCCGCCAGAAGACTTCCTGCACAAATTTCTCGCATGCACCGAACCGATGCCGTTCAAGCACAGCCGAAACCACTTCACGCTCGGTCAGGAGTCTGTGGCGGAGGTACGGAGAGAGACCGGAGACGTTTTCACGGGAGGGTCCAGTGTCGTGATTGCGGTCTCGCGTGTAATCTAACCCCGCATGAGGGACGAACAGGCCGAGGGTTTCGAGGCCGACAGCTCGGGTAGGAGTGAACATCCCTCTCATCATGCACCATGTGAATTTGAGAAGGTCCCGGTCGGCCCCCTGGGGCAACCCAGAACGGCGAACTCAACCGGTCGTCGCAACGAATTGTTGAATTCGCCGCCAGACTGCGCGACAGATCTGGGGCCAAACCGCCCGGCGGCCGCGCCTGCTGATGCCGTGTCACTCGGGGACGTCGAGCGACACAGTTTTTTGGGCCAAAGCACCCGGTGGCTGAGTGCGCCGACGCTGTGTCACACGGGAACCTCTTGCGGGACACACCCCATCTCGAGAAAGCTTGAAGGCTTCAGGATGAAATTACGAGGATGACCGGGGCAGATTCCTCAGGGCCTCCACAACGCTCGGTACCGCCGACTCGGACCCAATTGAGCGTCACGTCCTCGTCGGCGAGGACAATCCCACTCGCTGAGAACGCACGGAGTGTCACATTTCTCGGGGACGACATGCTGAGGGCGATCTCCCACGAGTGGTCACTGATCTTGGAAGCAAAATACGGGAGCTCCACTGCACGAGGATCGGGCGTGTACGTCGCAAGATCCTCCGGTCCCAGCACCTCGCCCGGAGCCGACTCGTCGGAATGCGACTGGCTTGGAGCAGGGGTGGAACACTCACCGTCTATGCACAGCTGCACGAGGCTGACGTCATCCGTTTCGCCGTTGAGCGTCACGGTGAGCGTGTTGGCCCACCCTATCGCCGGGCACGCATTCATCATCGGACCCGAGCATCCCACCAGTACTGCGCTTGCGATGAACGCAGCGCCAAGACTGACTAGACGCTTTCCCGCCGTGGCCAGTCCTGTATTGGCCATGTCGCCCCCGTTCGCTCCCTACCACTGAGGGTAGCGGAGCCATTGGTCGTGGCGCTCGCAGTCTTCATCACCGTCTGTGGTTGAACGCGTTCTAATCCCCGTCGGCTAGGGCGCGTGCAGCACGGCTTCCCACGGCGGCGCCATAAAGCACGAAGACGAGCAGTCCAACGGCCCCAATGAAAATGGATGTGAGCGCGAACGGCAAAGAAAGAGGAACTACACACGGAAAAGCAAAGGCAATCGCGCACCAGCCGGCCCACTGGGTCGGCCGTTTAGCTGCTTGATGTGCGGTGAGCCACGCACTATCGCTCGCCATGGTCACGGGAAGACGAATGCCGGCAACCGGATTGCGTCTAAGTCGTCCGCTGGCTGCAGCCTGCGCCATCCAGAGCACCAGCACGCCAGAGCCCACCGAGACCACGAACAGCACCAACCTCGCTATTGTCTCTTCGCCCATACCTTCACCCTACGGTCTGCGTCATCCGCCGACCAAGCGAGTGCATACCCGTTAGCGGAACGCTGTGCGGGCGATTATTCGTGAACGTCGACTTCTGGTGTGCTGAATTTGTTCACGGGTCGGATCAGCGCCACGCGCGGCCAGGCTTCGAGCCGTAGCGCAGTTTTTGTATCCATCCGAGTGCCCATTTCCTAGAGACGAGATACCCAAATGGAAGGCCGGTTGAAGTCGACGGGCTGCCCGATGATCCGGCAAGCCAAAAATGAGTGGTGTTACGCGCTGTGTCTAGGGTTTTTCCATTGTCCATTTACTCACTCATCGAGAAGTGCAAGCAAAGTTCCTCGATACTCGAGGAAGGCGGTTCGACCTCGCGGGGTGATTCCAAGATAGGTGGCCGTGGTGCGCCCCTGGATGGTCTTCTCTTGAGTGATATAGCCAGCGTCCTCAAGCTTGCGCAAATGCACCGACAGGTTGCCGGCGGTGATATCGAGAATCGAGCGAAGCTTTGGGAAAGTTACCGAATCTCCTTCGCCGATGGCGTTCAGCACAGTCATAATGCGCAGGCGGGCGTCCGCGTGAATAACGGGATCAAGAGACGTCTTCATCATCAGTTCAGCCTGTTTGTGGTTCGACGGGCCGCGATGACCGCTCCGATGAAGAGAACAGCGCAGGCAGCGAGCCACCCGACGAGGACAAACGGGCCAGGGCCGATCAGCAGCGTTCCCACGTTCGCCACAAGTAGAGCGATGCCTTGGAAGAAGATGGACCGGTCAAGGAATGCGGCACCGGCAGTGGCGAACAAGACGCCGACGAGAAGGGTCGCGATCACGCTAGACAGCCAAATCACCGTGGCGGACTCGAGGTAGAGCCGCAGAAGAGCGACGACGATGAATCCGACACAGATCATGCCGGAGGCCCAAGTCAGCCCGTAGAACATACCTCGACGGCGGGATTCGCCCCGTAGTCCCTTCCCTGCGTGGGCACCCAAAGCCGCGGAAATCGCGGCGCCAGCCGCAGTTAGCGCCGCGAAAATCGTGAGCGCAAGCGGCAAGCTCATCGGTAGCCATCCGAACAGCGCAGCATGCACCGCGAGGTAGCCCAGGGTATAAACCGTGCCCCACAGCAGATACAGAATCGGTGGATTAGGGTTTGTGGCGCGGCGGACGCTCGCCTCACTCTGGCGCAGCGCAGATAGCGCCGAGCCAGCATCAAAAGCTGGAGTCTGCTGAGTCATGTCGTTCCCCGATCGAATTTTGGTTGTAAATTACAACCAGTTTGAATTACAAACCTTACGAAGTCAAGGGCCGCTCGATACAACTGCCCGATGAGTCTCGGAACCGACCACACCGAATCACATGGACCCCTTCAGCCGTGCGGACTGTGTCGAAGTACATGAGGCCAGTGGATGTTGAGTCGGCGAGTGATAGCCCGTCCTTCTCGGGGGCGTGTTGGTCCAAGCCGTCGCGGGAACGGACAGGATTTGCGGAGCGGTATTGATGATGAACTGCTCGGCGCGCGCGTGCCACGTCCAGCGTCGCAGACCCAACCTTCAGCGCGTGCGGGTTGACCGCCGACCCCCAACGGGAACTGCCCCGCGAAGACGGGACCACACGCCCCATCCGAGCAAACTTGCCCTGACTTACCCGTGCCGGAAAGAAATCTCGCCAAAGCACGGCGATTGAGCTGTTCCCGCCGTCCTCACCAAGGAGACGAGGCTGCCTCATCCGGCCGACTACGACAGCTGCGCGGATCGCTGGCATTGAACTGCGGTTCGGCCGGATATAGCCTGACTCCGTCGTGACGGAGAGGGCCGTCAGATGAGAACGTTGACGTATAGTTCGTGCGTCCGCTGAACACCGGCGGCCGTATAACCAACATCGAGCTTACGGTTCCCGAGAGTCAACCCCTGCTCTGCAGCCCAGTCATAAATGCTCTGGAAACCGCCTGTGATGGTTGCCACCGAACCCACATGCCGGTGGTGGACGAATCTTCCACCGGGCAGGAGAGCCACAGTCATACCATCAGGCACGGGAGCATCGGCCGCGACAGCTATTGCTCCAATAGTCTCGCGGTAAAGGCCGTCGCCTAAATGGTTGCTGGCCTCGACGAAGACGCTGGCGCCTGAGTTGGGCAGCTCGTCTTGACGTGAAAATAACTCGCGCCAGGCCGCAGGCATCTCGGAGCGTAGCTGGCCGAAGTAAGCGACAACTTCGATTCCGATGACGGCAGTCTCACCAAGTTCAACAATCTCCATCGATGCCTTCCTAGCTTGGCCCCGAACGATTTACTCGTTTACCCGAAAGATAAACGGCCTCCCCACTCTAGCCAGAGTGACTGTTGCCGGTTTGACGGACTGACTGGTCGAATCCGGATCCGCAGGCGGAGGGTCATCAGACAGAAAGGTCACTTCGACAGGTGCACACAACATTCCAATACACGACTGATCCCACAGGAGAAAAAACTGAAATACATGCACTTCCCTTCGACGCTGACAGACGCACCCGCATCCAGTTCGGGAAGCTTCCAAACCGGATGCGCGGCAGGCGCGCTCGCGAAGCGCCGGATGGACGGCAATGACAACTACGACATTTCAGAGGGGAAGTGCGATGGACAAGGACTGCTGCCAGACGTCCCGCAAGCCGAACCCTCAGTAAGACAGCGACCTTATCCGGACACACCGCGGATATCCACCTCACGGCGGCTAGGTCTTGGCTCGGCAGATTGGTGGTGACCTGACTTTTCGCCGTTATCGCGCGTCGGCTGTTCCGAATCCGGCTCGTTGTGCCCGTTCGGGCACCTCCGCCAGCTCCTCGAACACGGTTATCTGGAGCCCGGCGGGTGCGTCGAGCCGGGAATTGAGTGATCGCCACGGTGTCTCGCGTGGTTCACCAATAATGGTGGCCCCGGCCGCAGCCAGTTTGGTGGTGACACCGCGTCCGTCGGTTACCTCAAATGCAAGCCGAATGCCCGAACCTTGGCGTTCCCCGGTCTCGACCTGGTCGATCATCCGGTTCTGCGCTGGGTTCGAGATCTCCAAAGTCGCGCGGCCGGCATCCAGAATCGAGACACGCGCGCCATTATCGCCCTCGAAGGCGACCTGTTCAGGCAAGCCCAGAGTGTCGCGGTAAAAGTTAATGGCAGCGTCGAAGTCCTCCGCCTCCACAATGACGCGAAGCTGGAGGACGCTGGCAGAGTCGTTCGTGTGTGTACTCATGACCGCTACACTAAAACCTGACATCAATGTGAAGGGCAAGCGGCTGATGAGAATTGGCGAACTGGCCAAAGCAACCGGCGCAAGCCCGAGATCACTCCGATACTACGAAGAGCAGCATCTGCTCTCCTCGAACCGTTCGACCAGCGGTCAACGGTTTTATTCGAGTGCAGCGCAAGAGAGCGTACTTCTTATTCAGCGTCTATATCAAGCTGGCCTGTGCAGCTCCCTAATCGCAGAACTTCTTCCCTGCATCACGGATCCTGCGGCACGAACACCCCTGCTGCGCGAGCGACTCATCAGCGAACGGGCACGGATCTCAGCACAAGTCGACTCCTTGCGCGAAACGCTGGCCTCCCTGGACGCCGTCGTGGGCGCACTAGGAACTGACGACCCTTCCAACTGACTCCCTTATCGTGCCCGCAAGTGGAACCTTTAGCGTGTGTCTGCTGCGTTGATCGCTCGGACCCTTCGAAGCTCCCGCACGCCATCGTCGGTCTTTACCGCACCGTCGGCGAAAAAGCCATGCTTTCGGTAAAAGGTTTGCGCGCACGGGTTAGGGTCAGCGACCCAAAGCGCAGCAGGCATCGCGGTCATCGATGGCAATGTGAGTACGTAGCGTGAGAAGATCACACCGATGAGCGCTGTGGCTATGCGACGGGCGCGCTCCTGGCCGAATTCCGCCGTCAGCGTTTCAAATACGGTGTACTGGAGGTATGACGACAGCGCCTGTGCGTGTGGGCCACCAGCGATGAGTTGGCGGGCGAACCTGGTATCAGCTCGCCTTGCTCAGGATGCTCCCGCACAGCTATCAGCCCGCGCGCGAGGCGTGCGAGATCAATTTTCCCGTCGGGCATTATTGCCGCGGCGATCACGTGGTGAGGGGCTACGCGCAACGAAACGGCCGCCCAATGAGGTCATCCCTGGACCCGAAATATTAATTGACCAGAGTATGGCTAACGCCGACTTCATTCGCCAGGTTACGGGAAGAGATCTCGGTCAGGTCGCCGACCTCAAAGTGGCGCTGTGCGGCATTGAGCAGTCGTTTTCTGGCGGAGGCTCCACCGAGAGGTCGTCCGCGTACGTTATTGACCACACTCGCATGATTGCATGTTGAGGGAGGATTCTGTACGCATGAATAAAAATTTCGAGACCGACTGTGTGATCGTCGGCGGCGGTCCGGCCGGAATGATGACGGCACTATTGCTGCTCCGTAATGGTGTGAAGGTCACCGTGGTTGAGAAGCACGCAGACTTCCTCCGCGACTTTCGCGGTGACACGATTCACCCTTCCACCCAGGAACTACTCGAGGAACTCGGTCTTCTCAACGAGTTCCTCGCCCGACCTCACTCCGACATGGAACGCGTGACTCTCAGCTGGCACAGTACCGAGCTCGTGCTGGCCGACTTCAGCCATCTTCCCACCCGTCGCAAAACCATGACGTTCATGCCGCAGTGGGACTTCCTCGACCTGCTCGCTGACGCGTGCTCGAGGCATCCTGGGTTCCGCCTTCTCCGATCGACTCGTATCGACGCATTATCCAGCGAGGAAGGGCGGATCGTCGGGGTCACCGGCACTGCGCCCGATGGCGACATGAGCATCCGTGGTCGCCTCGTCATCGACGCCTCCGGTCGTGACTCGGTTGTCCGTGCCCAGGCCGGTCTAACTCCGGTCGGTGTCGCGGCGGCAATGGATGTGCTCTGGTTTCGACTGTCGAAGCGACCCGATGAGCATTACCCGTTCATCCAAGCGGGCGCCGGAATGATCATCACTATCGACCGTGACGATTTCTTCCAGATTGCTCATGTGATCCCGGCCGGCAGCTGGAACGGCTCGAAAGACGACATCGCTCAAATGAAACAGCGCATAGCTTTCATCGCCCCGAGGATGCAGGAAGCCGTTGCACCCATCTCCGCCGCCGACGTGCAAGTGCTGAACGTACGGCTAGAACGCCTGCGCGAATGGAGTGTCGATGGGCTCCTCTGCATAGGGGACGCAGCTCACGCTATGTCGCCGGCCGGTGGCGTCGGCATCAACCTCGCGATTCAGGATGCCGTCGCGACCGCTCGCATCCTCGGACCCGTGCTGCGCAGCGGAACGCCCAGCCGTGCCGACCTCCGTCGCGTACAGCGTCGGCGATCCTGGCCGGCGCGCATCACTCAGATGGTCCAACGCCGACTACAGAAACCGCTGCTATCCACGCACGCGCCCGGGACCCCGTTGCCACTACCGCTACAACTCCTCCGTGACCACCCTGCCTCCGCCCGGCTTACCGGGCGATTCGTCGGACTGGGCGCGAGGCCAGAGCACATCCATTGAACGTGTGAGACCAAGTCTCGTTGTCCTGAAACGCAAGATCTGTGCTCGTAGCGCCCGACGGTTCCGGACTGAGTGCGGACGGATCTATCACTGTGCTGGGCAAGTCATTTCGAGCAGGATCACAGATCGAATTGGGAGGCGGCACGGGAAAGGCGCCAACCGGGGCAAAGTGCGGCTCGAAATCCGACTACTTCTGGGTCGGCTAGCGCCACACTCATAATCCCAAATTTCATTTCACGGACGGTGAGCGACGGAGTTCGGACACGAAACCGGCCACCACTTCAGGAAGCTGGAGTTGTGTCACAAGGGAACGGCGGATTCAAGCGGTCGTCGCAACACTCCATTTTGAGAGGTATTGCCGATATGGTCGAAGTTTGAGTTGGTGGAGAAGCAGGCACGGTTCTGGGTGTTGATGGCGCGGGGATCGACACTGACACGTGGACCGGTTAGCGGGTAGAGGCTAGCGCCTGGCCGATGATACGGGCTCCGTCCGTGAACGCTCCGGGGTTCGGTCCGGAGTAGTTGAGCCTGATGAAGGGACCGGTGGCTTCGGCCGGGAACCAGCTCGAGCCGGCAGCGATCAGGACCCCGGCAGTTTCGCAGTCTGCGACCAACCGCTCGAGGTTGGTTCCATCGGGAAGGCGAGCCCACAAATTGAGACCACCCGCCGGAACGGTGGTGATGTGGGCGTCGGGTGCGTGTTCGCGCAAACTCGTCAGTAGAAGGTCTCGGCGTGCCCGTAGTTGCGGGCGAAGGTTGCGGAGGTGGGTCTGCCAACCCGGTTGAGTGACGACGTCGAGTACTGCGGTTTGAAGGAGCCCGCTGACGTACATCGATTCGGCGCTGCGATCGGCGAGAATGCGTTCCTTGGCGGGACCGCGGGCAATAATTGCCGCCACGCGAAGGGACGGCGAGACGCTTTTGGTGAGGGATCGCACGTAAACCACGTGCCCGGCGTCATCGCGAGCGGCGACAGGATGTGGGTCGGTGTCGATGCCGAAGTCATGGGCCCAGTCGTCCTCGACCAGGAAGGCGCCGTGCGCCCGGACGATGTCGAGGACTTGCGTCGTGGTGGTCTCTGACCATTGTGCGCCAGTTGGGTTCGAGTAGGTGGGCTGTGCATAGAAGACACGCGAACCGGTTTCTAGGAAGGCCCGGTCGAGCTCGTCGGGATCGGGTCCCTGGGGTCCCGACGGAACCGGGACAACGTCAACGCCGGCTTGTGCTGCAGCCTGGATCGCGCCCCAGTATGTGGGCGATTCCATCAGAAGAGGCGCTCCAGCGGTGACCAGGGCACGGAAGATCGTGGCCAGGCCACTTTGACTTCCGGGCAGCACGATGACATCGCTTGATAGGGGCGGAGTGACGCCGACCGGTGTCGCGGAGCCAAGCTCGTGAGCGAACCAGGACTGCAGTTCCGGAAGGCCCGCGACGGGTGAACGCGTCAGCGCCGCCTCGCTTCGGGCCGCGCGAGCCAGCGCTGACCGGACCAACCGGTCCGGCAACAGCTCTCGGTCGGGATACCCGGAATGCAGAGCGATGCTTCCTTGCGGAGCGGCACGTAGCGCAGGGCTCAACCCGCCGAGGTGACTGTTCGGGGAACGCATAGCCGCGGTCTGCCAGCTGAAGTCGAGCGGACGAGCGGTACGCACCGCGCGGACGAACGTGCCGGAGCCGGGCCGGGTTTCGATCAAGCCCTGCGCCACGAGAGTGCGCAGGGCTTTCTGCACCGTCACCGGGCTCGCCCCATACTCGGCCACGAGCATGCGGCTCGTGGGCAGCCGAGCCCCCGGCGCCCGGCCAGCGATCCACTCACGCAATGCGGCCACGATCCGAAAACTGCTATCGTTATTCATGTCAGATCATAATAGCGCTATCAAACGGATGCCCACACCGCTATCAATGTCACGGTCCGGCCTCGCCTGGGGGCTGCTCGGCGTTGCCGCGTTTTCCTTCACCGTTCCCTTTACCCGCGTGGCCGTCGAGAGCATGTCCCCGCTCTTCATCGGATCCGGCCGCGCCGTCATCGCCACCGTGCTCGCCGCAGCCGCCCTGTTCATCACCCGGCAACACCTTCCACGCGGTATCCAGTGGTTTCGCCTCGCCATCGTCGCGAGCGGCGTCGTCGTCGGCTTCCCGCTCCTCACATCGTTTGCCCTCACGACCGCGTCGGCCAGTCACAGCGCCATGGTCATTGCCCTTCTCCCGGCAGCGACGGCAGTTATGGCCGCCCATCGAGGCAAAGAGCGACCACCCCTGCCGTTCTGGATCATGGCATTCGTCGGGACGCTGGTGGCCGTGGCCTTTGCGTCCATCCAGGGTGGCGGAAGCATCCGCTTGGAGTGGGCGGATCTACTGCTGTTCGGCGCCGTTATGGCCGCCGCCATCGGCTACGCCGAAGGCGGCCTGCTCGCGCGCGAGATGGGATCCTGGCAAACCGTCTCGTGGGCGTTGATCCTCGCGTCGCCGCTCATGGTCACACTTACGACGATCGCCATTGTCTACCAGCCCCCGACGGGCACGCCCACTCAATGGGCCGCCTTTGCTTACCTCGGAGTGGTGAGCATGTTCCTCGGGTTCTTCGCCTGGTATCGCGGACTGGCCATCGGACCCATGGCCCAGGTCAGCCAGGTGCAACTCACCCAACCCGTCCTCAGCATCCTCTGGGCGGCGCTCATTCTCCGCGAACAACTCACCTGGCAGACCATCATCGGCGGTCTCGCCGTCATCCTCTGCGCTGGCATCGCCGTGCGAACACGCCTGAACGGTTCCCCGCTGACGCGCGCCGCCGCGAGCAATGAAGCACCAGCCGACGTGTCACGCAGCACCGTGGGACCGTAAGTGGAACCCTGCGCGGAACTGGTTGCGGGCTTCGGCCTTGACGACTCGGTCGGGGTGGGGCTGCGGTCAGTGTCGCTCGCACAACGCGCCGACGCGACCGGTGCCCGTCTAGCGGACGAGCAGCTTCTCCATATCGTCGAAGAACGCGGTGTATCCGGCCGTGAGTGCCGCCTTCGACGCGTCGTCGAAGCCCTGGGCGGTTTGCACCATTGTCATCATGGCGCCGCCGTCGACGGCGACGATATCGACGGTGACAGGCTCGCGGGCCGGATCATCGGGCTGGTCGGTGAGGGTGAGGGCGAGCCGCGTCGGACGATTCACCTCTGTGAACTCGCCAACCCAGTGCTTCAGGCTGCCGTCGGGCAGGTGCATGGTCGCCTTCCACCCGCCGCCGACTCGGACATCCATCTCGATATCGTCGACGGGGACCGCGGCCGTCCCGAACCAGACCGCGAAAGAAGCAGGCGTTGTCCAGGCGTCGAAGACCTGCTCGGGTGTTGCGGGGAAGGTGCGGGTGATGCTGACGGGGTTGCTCATGAGGTTTCTCCTTTGTCGGTCATGCTTGTTTCGGTGGTCGTGATCTCAGCGAGGACGTCACTGAGGGCATCGAAGCTGGCACCCCAGAACTTCGCGTAGTCGCTGATCCACGCGCAGGCATTCGCCAGCGGTCGAGCGTCGAGGGTCGCGGGTCGATACTGCGCATTCCGACCCCGACTGACCAGTTCCGCGGCCTCGAGCACCCGGAGGTGTTTCGACACCGCCGCGAAACTCATCGCGAACGGCTCTGCTAGCTGCCCAACTGTCGCCTCGCCGTGCGCCAGGCGCGCCAGGATGGCGCGCCGCGTCGGGTCGGCGAGGGCCGCGAAGGTACGGCTGAGCTGGTCGGCGGGCATGTTATCCGATCTTGTATTCAACTGACTGGTATAAAACTGCTAAGTTGAATATAAGGCATCGCGCGTTTCCCCGTCAAGCCCAGGGCCACCTTTCTTCTGGGCCGGGTCGAAGGAACGCGAGGTTGAAGAAGGCATCGGAGCACATCGCGCGTCGCACCATAAACAATCGTTGTCCCCTCGCGGATGATTAGCTAATGCCGCAAGGGGGACCTCGAGCGACACAGGTTTTGTACCAAAGCACCCGGTGGCGAAGTGCGCCGACGCTGTCTCGCACAGGGGACCTCCAGCGCGACAGATCTGGGGCCGACCCGACCACGTGCTGAACTTCCCGCTGCTGTGTCACCTGGGAACCCCTCACAGGACGACGCGTTCTCCTTGTGATGTTAAGCCGCCGCATCACGACCGCGACGCTCGTGGCACACGCAGCGCTCGACCGCTCTGATTGGACACACCTTGGACTCTGTCGTTGCCCACCCGCCTCGGGCTGTAGCGAGTTGTGATTACACGATCCCGTGTTGTTTAGGGACACCCACGCCGGGTTTCAGCGAGCTAGGGTGTCGATGAACAGCTCCAGGGCGCAGAGGATGACACTCACGATGACGAGCAGCCAGTTGGTGGCGACCAGAAATAGCCGGATGCCGATAGATATCCGTAGCGTGTCGGCCGGCGCGGAGCCGGGTGGCACGATGGGGTCAGCCTGATAGGAGTGGTGAAACTGGGCCCACAGAGGCGGGGCGATGAGTAGAACGACCGCCGCCATGAAGACCGGTAGCGCGGGAACGCTGAACACGATCCGGTCCGCTGACCACAGGGATATCAGCACAAAAACCAGCGTAATTACCAGCCCACCTGCCGCCCCCTCGATGAACGCTCTGACCTTCCCGTGCGAAAGTGTCCGCTCGATGATGGTGGGGAGGAATCGTGGCAGGACCGCAATAATTGCGAGGACTACGACGGTAATCAAAAGCACCCCGAGCCCGAATGTCACATCTGTCTGATGCCTGAGCGGAACCACCGTCTCTATGAGCGCCATGAGCCCGAGCAGGCCGAGACCGCTGCGCAGATTGGCACCCCACACCCCTTTTGCGGCATCTGCGGTTGCCGGAAGACTCAGCTCCGCGGCGTAGTAACGAGCGCTGCCGAAAGATTCTTCGGCCAGAGCCCCGGAGTCGGCCAGAAACTCGCGTGCGGTCGCCACGGCGTCGCCGATCCTCGTTCCATTGACGTCGAGCAGGCGCAGCTCGATGGTCAGGCCTTCCAACCACTTCTCATTCTCGGTGTCGCGGTCGTGTGCGTCGCGAATGTTGCTGGTCGTCATGATTTAGCCGTCCCCGTGGTTAGTGCGGTGCTGCTTGTGGGTGTGTTGTCGAGGTGCGCCAGGACCGTGCCCGTAAAGTCGCGCCAGTTAGTGGTCTGGGTTGCCAACTCGTCGCGTCCGGCATTTGTCAGCGACAGATATTTCCGCTCGGGGCCGCCGGCGCCGACCCGCCACTCGACAGCGATCCAGCCGGCCGCTTCACAGCGGGTCAGCAACGGATACAGCGTGCCGCCCTTGATTGTGCCAAATCCGTTCTCTTCCAGCGCGGCCGCGATGGCGTACCCGTAGGTCGGGCCGGCGGCGAGAGTGCGCAGCACGCACAGGCCGAGGGCTGCCCGCATCCACTCACTCGACCACTGTTTGGCGCCCATGACTTTCTACTCCAAACGCTGCACGCAGAACTACATAGTGTCACTATTTAGTCAGACTATCTACTCGTCATTCGCGCGCCGGAGCCTCTTCCCTGAGCCGCGCCCGCGGTCGACCCCCAGCGCACCTCGAGCGGCCGGCATAGCGGACAACTTCTACGCGCTTTAAATGACCCCGAAGGACCTTGGATGTCATGGGCGCAGAATAATAATGGGGAATTACGCTGGCCTGTATCGTGAAAGCTGGATAAAAGTTCTGCCGCAAGCCGAACCCCCCTGCGGGACTGATTCACGCTATCGCGAAGAATCAAGCGCCGCAGCCGTCGCGCCGCAGTAGTGCTTGATCGATAGTCTGGCTCTATGCCCATCCAGACCGTCGGCGCCACTCGCTCCCCCGCCGTCGCAGTGGGGACCGTACTCCTGGGATTACTCGTACTCTGGATGGCGCAGCCGGTCCTTCCCAGTTGGGCTTGCGCGGCCAGTCTTCCGGCGGTGTGCCCGCCACAGTTGTTGCCCGTCCGTGCGTCGCTGATCAGCGCAGGCATCTTGTTCGCGCTGCTGGCGACCGTACTGGTTGGGCTGCTGCTCCGGCCCAGATCAAACCGGTGGCTGGGCGGACAGTCGCGACGGACAGTGTTTGCCGTTCCGATCATCCTGGTCTTGACCGTCGTTGCGCACTTCGTGATACCGCAGTCCTGATTCCAGACTGCTCGGCCAGACCGCAACACGTCGCGCCCGCAAACCGAACCACGACCGGATAGGCCCTCAACGTTTCGACTTAGCCCCGGATGGGCACCCGAAAACCTACCAACACGGCCTCCGTTGCATCCGAAACCGTAAAGTTTGGGTCACGCATTGCCGCTCGGAACTCCGGGCTATGCCAGAACTCTTCGTGGCCTGTGCGCCAGTCGGAGACCGTCTCATAACCCTCGCCTTCGTCGATTGCGTGCGCTACATCGACAGCTGCGAGCGGCACCACTCGAACCTCGGTGACCTCCGTCACGCAAACCGGCTGCTCCGACGAATCGACGACCACGCCGCGATCGCCGACCATAGGTAACGCCTCATCATCCAGCAGGTATTGAGCGACCAGCGACGTTGTGCTCGTCTTCCGCCCGTCAAGGATCGCTCCGACGAGCGCATCGCGGAGCGGTCCAGGGAACCCGTACTCTTCGATGGGGAGACCAACAATGTCCTCAGGGGATAACATGCAGAGGAGTTTAGAGCACTTCCGCCTATTCTTCGTGGGGGCAGGCTTTAGAACGAGCGCCTCTCCGCTTGCGGCAGCGGGACGTACAGAACCGTTCCCGGTGAATCTGCCAAGTCGATCGGGGCGTGTGAGTGTCCCTAAGCCGAACCCTCAGTGGGCACCGAAATCCGTCCAAGTGAGCGGCGGCGGCCAGGAGCTATTGGCTCACGCGGGGCGGTTCTGCTTCCCGTCGAGCCAGAGTGTGTCGGATGAGTCACTGTGCGCGGTGCCACTGCCCACGTGCTTCGTGTCGATTTTTTCGCCGTTCTTGATGATGTGCACGAGCGCCATGGCGTGACCGCGGCCCAAGTCGAAGTCCGCCTTCAGCCAATCGACGATCACCCCGGCTTTCGTGGACGGGTCGTCGAACCCCTTCTCCTGAGCGAGCGCGATGAACTGTCGCGGGGTCAGTCCAGTCTTGTCTTCGATGTTGTCGAGGTATGCCTGGAACGACATCTCTGCTCCTTTGCTGGTGGTGCTGGGGGTACTGGGGGCCGCAGCTCGGACCACAACGACCTCGGATCACTCGATCAAGATATCGTCGCAGTCGACGATCACCGGCCCGGCCGAGCAACGAAGCGTGAGCGAACGTTCTATCTCGCTCGAGGGGCTCTTCGCGTGAACTCGACGTCTGCCGTCGGCACGACCTTGCCGGTTCGACCGGGGGCGGCCTGGAAGCTCCAGTACAGGTTGATGTGCTCAATCACCTGAGCGGGCGGCGGAGCGCCCCATTCGGTGAGATCTTCTGTGGTGTGCGCGTCGGAGACCAACGTCACATCGTAATCGCGGGTGAAACCCCCATGAAGGGTGGAGCGCACGCACGCGTCGGTTTGCGCACCGACAACGACGAGGTGCCCGACGTCGATCCCGCCGAGCACCTGTTCCAGGCTGGTCGCCTCGAACGAGTCTCCATGCTCTTTGCGGATAACGGCCTCACCGTGCGCTGGCGTGAGGTCGGGAACGATCTGCCAGACATCGCTGTCGATCGGCAGCTCGTCAGAGGAATGCTGTACACAGAGGACCGGCACTGTTTCAGCGCGGGCGCGGTCTACCAGAATCGCGATATTGGCAACCACCGGACCGCGCCGGTGGGCGTTGGCCAGAACCCCGTTCTGGGCATCTATCACGAGTAGCGCGGTACCGGAACGGTCAGTGGGACGGGACATTTCATCCTCCAATAGCAGAAGAGCGAGACTGCGATCATGCTACTCCCAGCATCCGACACTCAGCTCGCGAACAGTGGGCAGCGTTCTCGATGCCGCGCCCTCGGGGACCTTGGAGTTCTGCCCACCATGACGTGCCAATCTCCGATCGGTGTGGGGCGGGACTGTCCGAGAATTGATGGAGAGAATGCCCGGAAGCCGGACGCTAAGCGGGCACAGAATCGCGTGAACCCAATGGCATCGACGCCGGACCTGAGATGCCCGGGACGGGAACCGTCTACGGGACTTGGATTCTGCGAATCCGAATCGCTGTTGGCCCGATGCTGACGCCGCCGTGGATCAATCGGGCTGCGGCGAAGGCCGTGCGAGGGCCGCGATCACGCCGACAGCGCCCGAGAGAAGGAACGGTTCACTGAAGAGTCCACCCGTTGCATCGACCTGCTTCAATCTGGATATAAAATATCCAGGTTGATAGGCTCGACATCATGCAGCTTCCAAAAGGGGTCGAGTGGGCCGCGCATTGCCTTGTCGTCTTGGAACGATTGACCGAAGATCACCCTGTCGCAAATTCGACCTTGGCGGAGGTCTATGGCCTCTCGCCGACCTACTTGAATAAGCATCTCCAGGCTCTGACACGGCACGGCTTGCTGATTTCGATGCCCGGATCGGCCGGAGGATTTACGTTGTCACGTCCCGCATCTGAGATCACTCTTGCTGACGTCGTTGAAGCGCTCGAAGGCGGTGGACCGATATTCCGATGCACGGAAATACGGTGCGACGGGTTGTTTCAACCGCATTCTGCCGAGATTCGCGCGAGTGGACCGTGTGCCATTGCGGCCGCGATGTGGACGGCCGAGCAGGCGTGGCGACATAGCTTAGCCGCCGTTTCGATCACAGATCTCGTCCAAGGTGTCGACGCAGTCAGCAGCAAGAATCTGAACGAATTCGTTGAGAATAAGAAAAGGAAAGTTGGTCCAATTTTATGAAGATCGCAGTGTTGGGAGCTACCGGAACCGCCGGCACGCGCACGGTAAACCTACTTGCGAAGAAGGGCATTTCCGTGGTTGAAGTGTCCCGTTCGGCTGGCGTAGATCTAATCTCCGGCAAGGGACTAAGTGATGCACTGCGCGGAGTCGATGTGGTGATCGACGCCTCCAATACGTTCCCCCAGGACGCCACGATGGGACTGCACGAGGCGCTCACCACTGCGACTCAGAACGTTGTAAAGAATTGCGTCACTCAAAGAGTAGGCCACCTGGTGTTTCTATCCATCGCCGGAGTGGAAGACCCCGTTTTTGACGATTTCCCCTACTACGCGGCAAAGCGCGCACAAGAAGAAATTGTTGCAGCCGGCCCAATTCAGTCGACCATCGTGAAGTCCACGCAGTGGTATGAATTCGCGACAAACCCCTCGGCAGTCTCCTTTCTGGACAGCGAAGTGCTTGTCCAGGACTGGCTCATTCAGCCGATCGCTGCTGACGCTGTCGCAAAGGTCCTTGTGGACACGGCCCTCAATGCGCCGGGTTCGGTCGTCAAGACCATCACCGGGCCCGAGCGGATCCGACTTCCTGAACTCACCTCCCGGGTACTAGCCCAGAGCGGGGACTCGCGGCCGGTACGGTCAGCCGGCCCCTCGTTAAACGCGCTCTCTGAGGGGGTGCTGCTTGCTCCTACTGAAGCCACAATATTGGGACCGGATATCAACACCTGGTTAGCGTCGCTGCCCTCGGCGGGGTAAGCACCATGTTCGACCTGAAGCACTCCGCACACCCGCTGTGGCCATAGTCCGAGAATGGGGCCCTCCCCTTCATTCGATGTGCCCGAAAGCCGGACCTCGAGCGACACAGGTTTTGTACCAAAGCACCCGGTGGCGGAGTGCGCCGACGCTGTCTCGCACAGGGGACGGCGACCGGGACACCTTAGAATCGTCGTCGTCTACTCGGTTGCCGGCGGTGCCGGGAAGGAACTTCTCAAGGTCGATGAGGCCAGTGGGAATTTAGGCGGCTCGTAGAAGTGCTGGAAACACCGTTGCAGAGACAGCCCTTCCCGGACGGTCCGGTCATGACTGGGTCTGTGCCCCTGCGTCGCTGGAGATCTCGGCGATCCGTTTGATCGCGGCGAGGGTTTTCGGGATGCCGTCGAAGGCTTGCTGGGTGCGGTCGAGGATTTGAGCGTGGGCGTCTTCGCCGAACTTGTCCTCGAACATGGCGATCCCGTCCGGCAGGAACTCCCACGACTCGGTGAGTATCGTCCCGGTCTCCGCGGCGGTGAAGCTGAAGCCCCAGCGGACGAAGCTGCCGCCCACCACCCAGGCGAACTCGCGACCGTGCTCTGCCGTCACGACCTCAGACCGTGTCTCCCAGGTCCGATGCGGGAGCTCGTTGTGCCCGGTGAACCAGGCACCAACTCGACCAGCCTCGGCATCGTCGTCCCACCAGCACGACGTGCAGACGGGGCTCCATTCGCCGGTGCGGGTGATGTCGGAGAGCAGTTCGTAGAGAAACGCGGCCGACGCCTCGACGATGACGGACTCCTGGTGGCTGCGGATGCTTGTCTCACTCATGCGTATACCCTAACGGAGGGGTCATTTCTTCTGCCGCCGGCTGCCGCCGTGCCAGTCTTCTTGCTCTCCGACCGTGCTCGCGTCGACTCCGAACGCGGCCAGCTGTGGCTGCTCGCGCAGGCTGCGTTTGAGTTCGGCAAATCCTGGGAAGCGTGCCAGAGCGACGACGTGGTCCCACAACTCGACTGCTGAGTCCTCGTGCGGCAGGCGGCTGATCACTGGTCCGAAGAAGGCCGCACCGGTGGGTGGCTCGAAGTGGATGATGGGCGTGCCCACGTCTCTTCCTGTGAGGGAGAGCGCTTCGTCCGTCTCCTGCTGGATCTCGATGTCCCATGATTCGTCGTCGAGAGCGCCCGCCAGCTCGAGCGGCAGGCCCACCTCGGCGAGGATCGGCTCCGCGAACTCACGCGTCCCGCGGAGCTCACGCATCTCGACCTCGCTCCGATGATTGTCCGAACCTGGTGCGGTGTCGAAGATGTGAGACCCGAAGGCTGCGTACAGCGGTGCCATCGCTTGGCGGCCGTATTCTGCTCGCGCTCGGGCGGCTACCCGCAGGAGCCGGAGCCCGGCTGTGTGGCCAGCTTCGTACTCGGGAGGGAAATGTACGTCGTAATCGACCTGGGCATTGATCAGGCGCAACGAGATGAATCGCCAGTCCACGGTGTAGCGACGCTGCGCCTGCACCTGCCGCACCCACTTGCTGGTCATCCAGGCGAAAGGGCAGACGGGGTCGAAGTAGAAGTTGATGTCGGCATCCATACGTCCACCCTAGGTCAGTGCTGAAAACACGACCGAGATCGAAGTTTGGTCATCGCCGTGCCGGTAATACGGGCTCTGAGGGTCGTCACACTCTTCCTGACACCGTAGCCCTGATTCGAGCCTGCTTGGCGCGGATTGCTGGCGCGGACCTTGGATCGCCGAGCCCGCAAGGGGACGACCCCCGGGCATTCCCCCAGGAAGCTGGCGGTTTGTCATTTTCCGTTCACGTCTGCACAGCGTCCCGCGTTTTTTCGGGGTTGTGCAGGCGTGTGTTGAGCGCTGGTTTTTCCGTTCACCTCTGCACTAAAATGGTTTTTGCTCACTATTCCTCTGCACAATAAGGAGGTGGCGGGGTGGACGCTGAATCAGTGCACATTGCTGAGCCCGGCACGTTGACGATGCCGGATGCTTTGTGGGATCGCACGATGAGGGTGTCGGCGGTGATTGCGCCGTTGGCGGCGCGAGCGATCGTGGGCCGGGCCGCGGTCGATGCTGCCGCATTATCGCTCGGGGTGTCGCGGCGCCAGGTCTACCTGCTGATCAAACGCCATCGAACGGGGTCGGGGTTGCTGACGGATTTGGCTCCCGGGCGCTCCTCGCATGGGAAAGGTACGTGGCGGCTGACAGCCGCGGTTGAGGACCTTGTCCGTGAGGTGGTGCGGAAGCAGTTTCTGACCCGGCAGAAGCGAACCCAGGCAGCGGTATACCGTGACATCGCGGGCGCGTGCCGGATGGGACACCTTCCAGTTCCAGCGCGGAACACGGTGACACGGCGGATTCGGGCGTTGAATCCGGTGGAGGTGGGCCGGCGTCGGGGAGGTCCGGATGCGGTGCGGTCATTGCAGGCTGCCGGCGGCGACGTTCCCGTGATTGGCACAATTTTGGAGCAGGTGCAGATCGATCACACGGTCATCGACGTGATCGTCGTCGACGAGCGGGAACGACAACCTGTCGGGCGCCCGTATCTGACCGTGGCAATCGATGTGTGCAGCCGCACGTTGGTGGGGATGGTCGTCACGCTGGAGGCACCGTCGGCCGTGTCGGTGGGCCTATGTCTCGCGCATGCTGCCACAGATAAACGGCCGTGGCTGGAGAGCCTGGGAGTTGACGCACCGTGGCCGATGAGCGGTAAACCGCGGCAGTTGTACCTTGACAACGCCAGCGAATTTAAGAGTGAGGCGCTGCGTCGTGGGTGTGAGCAGCACGGAATCGAGCTGGCGTACCGGCCGCCGGGCCGGCCTCACTATGGCGGGATCGTGGAGCGGGTGATTGGGACTGCGATGCAGCAGGTCCACGAACTTCCTGGGACTACGTTCTCTAACCCGGTCGAGCGTGGCCGGTATGACTCGGACCGGATGGCGATGCTGACACTGCACGAGTTGGAGAAATGGTTGGCCCTGGCCGTGGCCAGCTACCACGGCAGTATTCACAGCACGTTGGGGCAGACGCCCGCCGGCCGGTGGGCCGAAGGCGTCGCCGCCACCGGGCTGCCGGCGGTGGTGACGAACCCGACAGCGTTCCTGATCGATTTCCTCCCCGTTGTGCGGCGCACCCTGACGCGGACGGGATTCGTCATCGACCACGTCCACTACTTCGCTAACGCGTTGAAGCCGTGGATCAGCAGGCGCGACACGTTGCCTCCGTTCCTGATCCGGCGAGACCCGCGAGACCTCAGCCGGATCTGGGTATTGGACCCCGACGGACACCTCTATATAGAGGTACCGTATCGGACGATGGCGAACCCGGTGGTGAGTCTCTGGGAGCACCAGCGTGCCCTGGCCCGGTTACACGAACGTGGCATCGCTCAGGTGGACGAGGAAGTCCTGTTCCGCATGATCGGGCAGATGAGGGACATCGCCAGCACCGCGTCGAAAACCACCAAACGCATGCGCCGCGATACCGAACGACGCCGCACCACACCTGCCGTAACGAAGAGCGGCGCCCCGAGCCCGGATGCCGTGCTGCCGCCGGAACCGTCGGACGATCCACCGTCGGACGCGCCGTCGCCCGGGATAGCGGTGGCTGGGTTCGATGAGATCGAGCAGTAGTGGTGACCGTGTCCGATTATGTCGCACCGGATTTGTCGCACTTGCACCCTTCGGTGCGGGAGCGTGCACGGCTGCCTGCCAGTGAGCGGGTGGAGTTGATTCGAGCGGACCGGTGGATCGGTTACCCCAGGGCGGTGGAGACGGTCGCCCGGCTGGAGGCCCTGCTGGGTTGGCCCGATAAGCAGCGGATGCCGAACCTGCTTCTAATCGGGCCGACGAACAATGGCAAGTCGATGATCGTGGAAAAGTTCCGTCGAGGGCACCTGCCGGAGACCGAGCCGGACCGGGAGCACATTCCCGTGTTGAGCGTGCAGATGCCCTCGGACCCGTCCGTGCTGCGGTTCTACATCGCGCTCCTCGCGGCGCTTGGCGCGCCCTTGCAACCGCGGCGTCGGTTGCCCGACGTGGAGCAGATGTCACTGAGGCTCCTGCGCTCAACGGGCGTGCGGATGCTCGTCATCGATGAGTTGCACAACGTTCTCGCTGGGTCGGGCAGCAGCCGTCGGGAGTTTCTCAATCTGCTGCGTTTCCTCGGCAACGAGTTGCGCATCCCGATCATTGGAGTCGGAACACGGGAGGCGTATCTGGCCATCCGATCCGACGACCAGTTGGAGAACCGATTCGAACCCGTCGTCCTTCCCCTGTGGACTGTCGGTGCTGACACCGTGTCGTTGTTAGCCAGCTTCGCGGCCGCGTTGCCGCTGCAGCATCCGTCCAACATTGCGACTGACGATATGGCCCAGTATCTGCTGGCTCGATGCGAGGGCACCATCGGGGAACTCGCCCGACTCCTGACCGCCGCCGCGATCACCGCCGTAGAAAGCGGTGAGGAAAGCATCAACCAACGCACCCTGGTCATGGCCGATTACGTCGGGCCCACCGAACGACGGCACCTATTCGAACGAGAATTACTGTGACCAGGCCGCTGTGATTGGGCCACGCCGGTGGCCGGCACATCCGGCGCCGATCCCGGGTGAAGCACTGTCCTCGTGGCTGCACCGTATCGCCGCCTGCTACGGCATCGACCTCACCCTCCTCGGTGATGACATCGGCTTCACGCTCGGACGGAGTGCCGCCGACGACATCGATATGGTGCCGCCATCCGGAATGATCGACGTCCTGACGGAGCGCACCGGCGTCACCGTGGACCGGATGCGGCAGATGAGTGTGGACGGCGGGGTTCCCTGGCTGCTCGATACGCTGGAGCCCGTCCCAGACTGCTTCGAAACCTACGCCCGACAACTGTCCGTACTGCGGCCGCCTGGGACACAGAACACACGTGACGTCCCGCGGTGGCGGCCATGGCTCCTATCGCCCCATCTTCCAACGAGAGCGTGTCCGGAATGTGTGGCCGCCAGCCCGTCCCCACACCCGTACCTCTTGCTATGGGCCATACCGATCGTCTCCAGCTGCCCCGTCCACGGATGCTGGCTTGAAGACCCCCTTACGGCCCGGGGCTACTTCGGCATGTGGGAATTGGAGCCGCCGACATCGAGGCCGGCGCCGGAACACATTCTGACGTTGGACCAACGAACCCACGACGCCTTCACGATCGGTCAGGTTGAACTTCCCCGTCGAAACGTCCACGCGGGGATCTGGTTCCGGCTGCTCCGCACGATCATCGACGAGCTCAGTTGCCCCATCTCCGGGAGCCGGAAAGTCGTCACTGATCTCATCCGTCAGGTCTGGGCTCAAGCTGGCTATCGCACCCGCGACGGACAGGCATTCTGGTATCCATACGAACAGCAACCGGAACCGGTGCAGCGGCACACGATGGAAGCGGCAGCGACCGCAGTCATGCTGCTGGAAAACGGCTCCATCACTGGTCTGGGAAATGACTCCGATCTCTTTCGCCCCGTGCCCGATAGCGTCATTAGCGATGGCACCCCACCGCCGCAGCCACCGACGCGGGCACCGTTTCTCCCAATCGGTGAGCGGCTGTCACTGAGGGAGGCCTTCACCGCGGCTGTCGAGGACGCACGCGTCAACCCCGCAGGAGCCCGCACCCTCTTCAACTTTGCCGCGTACAAGCACAACGACGCCGACCAGATCCACGACGTAGTGAACGCATTCATCGAGTTGGCCATCCCCCTCGACTTCCATCGCACAACACCAAATCGGTAACCGTTGCACTACCTAGAATAAATAACCGCGAGCGATGATGATTGACCGGTGTCCACAAACGGTACATTTCGAGACAACAGCACCATCAACGACACGCCACCCCGCGAACGTCCACAACCCGTCTCAAAACATAGCTGGAACCGACGATGTTCTGAGACTATTCTGAGACGATAGACGAATGGCCACCACACACGTCACCCTCGTCGGCTACGCCCGCGTCTCCACCCACAGCCAAGACACCACCATGCAACACGACGCACTCACCACCATCGGCTGCGGACGGATCTTCACCGACACCATCTCCAGCCGCGCACCCAGCCGGCCCGGACTGATCGCCGCGCTCGACTACCTCCGGCCAGGCGACACCCTCTGCGTCTGGAAACTGGACCGCCTCGGACGATCCGTCAAAGAAGTCCTCACCATCGCCGACGACCTCCACGACAAACACATCGCCCTCCAGATCCTCACCGGCACACTCGCCGGAACCTACCGACCCACCGGAGAAGGCAAATTCTTCTTCACCATGATGGCCGCCTTCGCCGAACTCGAACGGGACATGATTCGCGAACGCACCCTCGCCGGACTCACCACCGCCCGAGCCCAGGGCCGGGTCGGTGGACGCCCGACCGTCATGACACCCGACACACTCGCAGCAGCCCAAGCCCGACAACAACGCGGCGAAACCCCCACCCAAATCGCCAAAGCCCTCGGCGTCTCACGAGCAACGATCTACCGCCACCTCAACCCTTAGCGCCAACCACCGTTCCATTACTGGTCAGACCCCGGCACTCACGGTCGCTATCGATTTCTCGTGCCAGCCAGGCAAAAAATTGTTGGTAGAGAGGAAGCAAGATCATGAGCGGGATGGTGACGGTGTACAGCAAGCCAGCGTGTATCCAATGCACGATGACCGACCGACCACTCGACAAAGCAGGCGTAATCTACAGAACCGTCGACGTGACCGAGAACGCCGTGGCCCTCGAGTATGTCACCGAAGACCTCGGCTACAGCGCAGCACCCATCGTTGTCGTCGACGATCATAACCACTGGGCCGGCTTCAGGCCCGACCTCATCTCCGCCCTGGCGCAGAGCACCGCCCTGGACGCGTAGACCGCTCACGAGACTCGGCGTAGCTTCCTACGCCCACAATCAATGCCGCTGGCCGTGCTCTCTCCCGGTCAGGGCATTTCTCTGTCGGTGGCGTTCACTACCGTGAGGGCATGACTTCATGTGGAACTTGTGGCCAAGACGTCGACCGGGATGAGCACCGCGACGCACACAACCCCAAGACTTGCCTGCAATGCCGCCAAGAACTACCCGGTGAACGCTTCCCCGTCTGGCCAGCGGCCGGCGACGGTCGTCGGCGCACCTGTGGCACGTGCAGTTCATCCAACTGTGCCGTCCAAGACCGCAAGACAGCGGAATCGTTGGTCCCGGATCGGGAAACCCGCAACGCACGTTTCCGAACGTACGGATTTCGATGGGTTCCATCCACCCACCCCGATTTCCGCGGACGTAGATGGATACTCCTTGACGCCAACGGAGTTTCCACGGCACCAGCTGAGGCCGAAGCGCGCATCATGCAAATGGAGTCCGACGAAGAGGAACACTTCGACGACGAGGGGAATTCGTATTAGCGCGAGTGGGAGCCTGTGGGCCTGGATGGACTCAAATGAAAAGGGAAAATGCAGGGCATAACGCAGCCAGGGGCAGCCAAGGTGTCCGGTTGTGATCCATCCAAACCGGACACCGGTATGCGACTAACCTCTAACCGCACGAAAAGTTCTAGGCTCGCGAGGTTTCACAGGGGAATCAGGTGTCACAGAAGGTCGAGTAGCCGTGAATAATTGCGTTACTCGAAAAATAGATGTATGACGAATTTTCAGTTGTGAAGTTACTGGAACTGGTTCGCACAGTCCGAAGTGAATTGCTGTATGTGAACGTAGTCGTCTGCGTCGCCGACCGTCGATGGACGTGTTGGATGGTGGAACCGCTCGTGTCGGAAAGTATGTGAGCGTACGGCGCGTAGGCCTGTCCACAATTTATGCTTCCAAGTTGAATGGTCGCGGCTTGGGCGGCGGTGGAAGTGCTCATCGCTAACAGAAGACCCCCTGCCAAAGCGAGCAAGCTATATTTACGTTTCTTGTTCATGCTCATCCTCTCGATCAGGTCCGCCCGCCCGGATGATCCGGAAGTCCATCGCGCAACCGTCTATAGGAGCCAACTATCCCCAGTATTCGGCTTGAGGGCAAGAGTTTTCGAGCTTTGAGACCTCAGAGCCGCTGATGATTCCTTGGTCGAGCAAGTCGGCGTATACGCTCCAGTCGCCACTGTCGTCGATGAACTTTTGAAGCGACGGGCGGTTGTCGACCTCGTATCCCAGTACCGTCAAGCAGTCCACCGTGTCGTTAGCAGCCGCGTACGCTTCTGACCATTGCTCAGAACTAAATTCGTTTTTGTCAGGAAGCAGACCCTCGCCGCACTCTTCGGCATCCTGCTGATAAATAGGCAACTGGTCGCTGGGGACGGAAGCGGCAATCGCGTTATCTTCACTCAGAGTTACAGTCCACCCTCTGTCCTGTAAGCATGCGAGTCTGCGTTCCGCGGCATCACTTGCGGAAGTGGCCTGTGCAACTGGAACGCTGTCGTCCTTCGACGAGCAGCCAGCAAGGACTGGAATGGCAATGACCAACAGGCACGCACCGCGTATGAACGAGCGACGTAGCGTTGGTATTCTCTTAGCCCCCCGACTCGCTCTCAGGGCATCTGCCGTCCTCATACCCACGAACCTATCTTGTGCAAACGCTGCGCGCCAGCCCCGTGAGCCAGACCCATTTCCGCTAGTACCGTCATCAAGATTGCTGCACAGTATCGGGAGTGTTGCTCCGGCGACCCTACACGAGAGGGTCCCGAGTAGGGCCGTGGCCAGGAGAGGAGAAGTGCTAGCGTCGAGCAAGACGACTACGCTGCTGAAGCGTCTATCTCGGTGGACAAACACTCAGGTTGACCTACGAATGAGAGGGCGCTATGGCCGGGATGGAGTCGAGGTCGACTCGCGGGGACATCGCGGACACAGAGAAGAGCGGCAACGCTCCGCGTCGCCGCTGGGGTCTCGTGGCAATTGTCGTTGGCCTCATCGTGGCGAGTGGTGCTGTCGGTTGGGCTGCGGCGACCGTATTGACGCCCGCAGAGGATGTTTTGGATTCGACCGCGTTCACTTACGTCGAGGTCGTCAATGGTGAGGCGGGGTCGAGCATCAGCCTGAACACGGTCGCGGGGTGGATTCCGGTGGCGATCGGTTCTAACCGGGCTTCGGGTGTCGTGACATCGGTAAACGTCGAGCCGGGTCAGGAGGTCGGGCAGGGGGCTGTGCTGTACACGGTGAACCTCCGCCCGGTGGTGATCGCGCAGGGCGCGGTTCCGGCGTTCCAATCTTTGTCCTCAGGGTCTAAAGGGGCGGACGTGGCAGGCCTGCAGTCGATGCTCGCTGCACTCGGATTTTACGGTCACGAGGTTGACGGCAAGTTCGACTACGCGACGACGTCTGCGGTGAAATCGTGGCAGGAGTCTATCGGTCTCGAGGCGGATGGAGTTGTGCAGGCTGGTGATGTCGTGTTCGTCCCGATGCTGCCTACACGGGTGGCGCTGGACATTGCGACGGTCAAGCGGGGCGCCTCGCTGGCTGGTGGTGAGGAGGTCGTGCGAGGGCTGCCGGCTGCTCCGGTGTTCACCCTGCCAGTAACGGAGGCCCAGGCTGGTTTGATGCCGACAGGGACGCGAGTGGAGATCACAGGGCCGGACGCTCAGACGTGGGAGGGTTTCGTCATCGACCAGAGGTCCACCGAGCAGGGCGGAATCACGGTGTTTCTCGAAGGGAAGGACGGGGCGAGCATCTGCGGCGAGGAGTGCGGCAGCATTCCGGTAACCGACCGGGCCCTATTGCGGTCACGGATCGTAACTGTAGAGTCCGTCGTGGGGCTCGCCGTGCCCAGCGCGGCGCTGCTGACCCGCTCGGACGGCACTATTTCGGTCATTGATGACGAGGATGTCGAGCACGCGGTGATAGTGGTGACAAGTGCGCGTGGCATCTCGATTGTCAAGGGTGTGGCTGCCGGGATGATGGTCCGTGCCCCGGCGACGGAGGAGTAGCGGTGCTTGTCGCTCGAGGACTGACGTTTGGTTACGATCCTGGCAAGCCGATTCTTCACGACTGGGACGCGACCTTTGAAGCTGGTGAGGTTGTTGCCGTCACTGGTCCGTCCGGTCGGGGAAAGTCGACCCTGCTATATCTGCTGGGGCTGATGTTGAAACCACTGGCCGGGGAGGTGCTGGTCGCCGGGAAGTCCGCTGCGGGGTTGCGAGACAAGCGGCGTGCGGGCCTGAGAGCGAACTTGTTCGGGTTCGTATTTCAAGACGCTGCACTCGATGCATCCCGCACCGTGCTCGACAACGTGGTCGAGACCGCGCTGTACCGGGGCGACTCCCGAGGTGCTGCAATCGGACGGGCGCGTGAGTTGATGGCCCAGTTCGGGGTGGACCTGCGTGCCGAGGCGAAGCCCGGCCAAGTCTCTGGTGGCCAGGCGCAGCGTATTGCCCTGTGCCGGGCACTATTGGGAGATCCGCGCATCTTGCTTGCGGACGAGCCGACGGGCAACCTCGACCCGGCCTCTGCAAGTGTGGTCGTCGATGCGTTTCACGCTCAAGCAGCGTCAGGGGCTGCGGTCATCGTCGTCACCCACGACCCGTCCCTCGTGGCTCGCTGCGATCGGACGATCAACCTGTGAGACGTTTGGGGGCGGTGATCATAGAAGCGCTGGCCACCGCGCGGGCACAGCCCGTATCCTCCGTCGTCTCGATTGTGATCGTCGCAGGCATGGTTGGGGCGGTGCTGCTGACTACTGGCCGCACGGTTGGGGCTGAGCAGGCAGTGCTGAATTCGATCGACTCTGCCGGCACCCGTTCAATCGTCATCCGTGCTGAGGGCGATGCGGGCCTAGACACCAGTGTTCTGGAACGAATTGGCAACATCGACGGGATTGCCTGGTCGGGAGTCTTCAGCTCGGTGCAGGATGTCACCAACGCCGCCGTTCCCGGTGGCACGACGGTTCCAGCGCGCCTAGCGTGGAGTGATCAACTTGGCGAGCTTGGCTTGCCGGCAGCTCAGGCGGTCCAGAACCGCACTGCATGGGCTTCGAACGCCGCACTCGACCAGCTCGGAATGCCCGACGCCACTGGCGGCGTCGTCACGGGTGCCGGGGCGGAATTCGCCATTGCGGGCCGCATTCCAGTTCCCGACTACTTGCGCTTCCTCGAACCTCTGATCGTCGCCCCCCAGCAAATCGACTCTGACGACCCGCATACCGTCAGCATCCTCGTCGTGATCGCGGAACGCCCCGACCTTGTCTCCCCAGTCTCCCAAGTGGTCCTGTCGGTGCTGGCCGTCGACGATCCGACTAAAGTTACGCTGACGACCAGTGAGGGCCTCGCCACCCTTCGCGCCCTCATCGAAGGCCAGCTTGGCAGCTTCGGCCGCAACCTCGTAATCGTTATATTCGCCCTCACCGCCTCGCTCGTAGCGGCGATCCTCTACGGTTTCGTGATGCTTCGCCGCAAGGATTTCGGACGCCGCCGCGCACTTGGCGCATCCCAAGGCCTGATCATTGGGCTGTTATTGACCCAGATGGCCTTCCTGAGTGGGATCGGTGCGGTCATCGGGTGCGCCGCGACTGCGATCAGCCTCGTCATTACTGGCGACCCACTCCCTGGAATCGCGTTCTTCGTCGCCGTCAGCGTGCTCGCGATCGCCGTCGGCGTCATCGCCGCACTGTTACCCGCTAGCGTTGCCGCACGACGAGACCCCCTCGCCGAGCTAAGAGTTCCGTGAGGCCCTGGTTTCAGCGGCTTGCAGGGCACCAACGACGTTGATCCCTCCTACGGTGAGAGAGTCAGGCGTTGAGCGCAGAGCGTACACGTCAGCAGGGTGCGCAATTCGCAGCACCCGATACACATGGCTGGTAGACCCCAGCGACCACGCGCAGAAAAGCGATTCAACTTGGTATAGGACCAATCCCGTTCCTCCGCTCGGCGGCCGAAGGCGGCCCGCTCCCGCTGAGTCTGAGCAAGGGAAGTCTGCTGTCCGCCGACCTCCCATGGGCAACCGCCGCACCATCAGCCGAACCAGGGGCGCTGGAAACTGTCGTCGCCGCTTGCCCAGCCCGACATGAAGCCCGATCAAGCGAGCGTCTAGCGCGACAACCTATCCAAACCAATTGAGCCGACGAGCCCCCTCGTTAGGCGAGCGACCAGCCGGTTGTGCAGGCGTGTGCTGACATTTGTGCAATCGTGAACGGAAAATGACAGGTTCCGACCGGGCGGAATTGCAACGGTGCCCGTTTGACTGTCCCGACATTAAGCCCGATGACCGGGCGTCATACGCACGAGGTCGAGGACGGCGTATCTCCACCGACGCAGGCGGGAGCTCTACGCGTGCACTGGTCGCCATGGAGGCCTCGGCGAACTCACGTATGCGGGTGCCGTACTTGAGCAAACGCTCGTCGTAGCAGGGGCGCGAGACCGAGCCCGAAGAGTCATCCAAAGTGCATGATTCTCAGATGTTCGAGGCCAGCCCAAGTGAATCGAAGTGGATCGAGCACCACAGTAACGGCCGACGGGAGCAATCAACCGCCGCGGAATACACGTTGGATAAACGACCAGTGCATCAAGTCTTGCCCTTTCGGTGAAGACAAGAATCCCTGATCAGATGAAATTTACAGTAGGGCGGCCGGGACTTGAACCCGGGACCGACGGTCTGCGCCGGGGCCATTTAGGCTGATACTCGACCCGGATCTAAACCTCGGTTGGTCTCGACTTTTCTCGATCTGATCTGCAGCTTCTTGCGTGAGATATCGCCATCATTATCTCAACACCTCGACCCGTTTCGGCGGGTCTCGGAGCAATAAACGGTAAATAAACATGTGTGCGTCAAGTCTCTGGCTTCCGCCGAGATCTGAGGGGCTAGCCAAACGACAGGGCTGGCTGGGTACGTGGACTCGGCCTAAGAACAAATGAAGCGGACCTGGTCAGTCCTTCGCACCGGCGCGCGAGACGGGATTCCGCGGTTTTCCGCGGTTGTCATGCCATTTAGTGTACGCGTGAGGACGGATCTCTTCGGCCCAATTCTGGTCGAAACAGGGTTTCTGGCAAGTTTCTGGTTACGCGCATGGATGCCCGTATGAGTGCCGGACTTTGGGAGTTCTCAGCCGTGCTCACACGCGTTCCCAAATGGCGGCGAGGCCTTGGCCGCCGCCGATACACATGGTTTCGAGCAGGAACTGTCCGTCGGTGCGGTGCAGGTGGCGGGCGGCGGTGGCGAGGATGCGCATGCCGGTCGCGCCCACCGGGTGGCCGAGGGAGATACCGGAGCCGTTCACGTTGGTGCGGTTCCAGTCCTTCTCGGTGAAGTTCCATTCCCGGGTCACGGCGAGCACCTGCGCGGCGAAGGCCTCGTTGAGCTCGATCAGGTCCATATCGGCGAGGCTCAGCCCGACACGCTCGAGTGCCAGTTTCGTCGCGGGCACCGGGCCGAGGCCCATGCGCGAGGGCTCGACGCCGGCGCGCGCCCAGGATCGCAGCTGCACGAGTGGGGTGAGGCCGAGTTCGGCGGCACGTTCGGGCGTGGTCACGATACACGCGGCCGCGGCGTCGTTCTGCCCGCTCGCATTTCCGGCGGTGACGGTGGCGGCGGCATCCGCTTTCCCGAGGATCGGCTTCAAGCCGGCCAAGGCGTCCAGCGTGGTCTCGCGCGGGGTTTCATCGACCGAGACGACGGTGGGGCCCTTGCGGCCGGGCACCGTGACCGGCACGATCTCGTCCGTGAAGCGGTCCGCAGCGACGGCGGCGAGGGCGCGCTGCTGGGACCTGACGGCGAGTTCGTCCTGTTCCACCCGATCGATGCCGTAATCGCGGCGCAGGTTCTCTGCGGTCTCGAGCATCCCGGCCGGCACCGGGAACCGGCGTCCGCCCGCAGTTTCCCGGCCGCGGCCGAGCGCGTCGCGCAGGAGCATGCCCGCGGTACCGCCGACACCCCAGCGGGACTCCACCGTGTAGAAGGGTGCCTGGCTCATCACGTCGACGCCTCCGGCGATGGCGAGGTCGCTGACACCGGTCTGCACCTGCATCGCCGCGTCGAGCACGGCCTGCAGCCCGCTGCCGCACCGCCGGTCGACCTGCACGCCGCCGACGGTGACCGGCAGTCCCGCGTTCAGAGCGGCGACGCGGGCGACCGGCACCGCCTCCGCCGTCGGGTAGGCCTGGCCGAAGATGACATCGTCGACGAGCCTGCCCTCTAGCCCGGTGCGTTCAATCAGCGCGGCGATCACCGCGGCGGCAAGGTCGGCGGGCGCGACCGTCTTGAACGCGCCACCGAACCGGCCGATCGGGGTGCGCAGCGGCTCGCAGATAACGACCCCGCGCAGGGCGGTCATGCGACCGCTCCAGCGGTGGCATCGTCGAGCAACGTGCGGATTGTGAGCGGGGTGACCGGCACGAGCAAGGTCGCCTCGGTCGCGGCCTGCACCGCCTCAACCGTGACGCCCGGCGCCAGCTCGCGCAGCACCAGCCCGTCCGGGGTGACGTCGATCACGGCGAGGTCCGTGATGATGCGCGTCACCACCGCCTTCCCCGTCAGGGGCAGGTCGCAGGCCGTCTTGATCTTGAACTCCCCCGTCTTCGTGACATGCTCCATCACGACGATGACGGTGTCGGCGCCGTGCACTAGGTCCATCGCCCCGCCCATGCCCTTGATCATCGTCCCCGGCACCGCCCAGTTCGCGATGTCCCCCGCCACGCTCACCTGCATCGCACCGAGCACGGCGACGTCGATCAATCCGCCACGGATCATGCCGAAACTCTGCGCCGAATCGAAATACGCCGCACCGAGGTTGACCGTCACGGTTTCCTTGCCGGCGTTGATCAGCTTCGGATCCTCCTCCCCCGCCCACGGGTACGGGCCCACGCCGAGCACCCCGTTCTCGGAGTGCAGCACGACGTGCACCCCGGCGGGCAGGAAGTTCGGGATCAGCGTCGGCAACCCGATTCCGAGGTTCACATACGAGTCCGGGGTCAGGTCCTGTGCGGCGCGGGCCGCCATCTGGTCACGCGTCAACGCCATTAGTTCGCTCCTTCAGTCGATACCGTCTCAGAAACGGATGCCCCGGGCCGGGTCCTCGTCGTCGTCTTCTCGATCGGGAGATCCGCGGCATCCGCTGCCCCCAGCTGCACGATCCGGTCCACGTAGATGCCGGCGAGGTGCACCTGGTCGGGGTCGATCTGTCCCGGTTCGACGAGCTCGTCGACCTCGGCTATGGTGATGCGGCCGGCCATGCCGGCGACCGGGTTGAAGTTGCGGGCAGACTTCTCGAAGACCAGGTTGCCGTGCCGGTCACCCTTTGCGGCGCGCACGAGGGCGTAGTCGGTTACGATCGCCTCCTCCAGCACATACTCCTTCTCGGAGCCGAGCGAGCTGAACCGGTGGGTCTGCTTCGGCGGGCTCGATACCGTCACCTCGCCGTCCGGCCCGTACCGCCAAGGCAGGCCGCCGTCGGCGACCATCGTGCCCACGCCGCTCGCGGTGAAGAACGCGGGGATGCCGCTGCCGCCGGCGCGCAGCCGCTCGGCCAGTGTGCCCTGCGGGGTGAGCTCCACCTCGAGTTCCCCGCCCAGGTAGCGGCGGGCGAAGTCCTTGTTCTCCCCGATGTACGACGCGATCACCCGCGCGATCCGCCCCTCCCGCAGCAATTCCCCGAGGCCCCAGCCATCGACGCCGCAGTTGTTGCTCACCACGTGCAGCCCGGTCGTGCCCTGCGCCAGCAGCGCCCGGATCAGCACGATCGGCACCCCCACCAGGCCGAAACCACTGCAGGCGATCGAGGCGCCGTCGGGAATGTCGGCGACAGCGGCTGCCGCCGAAGAATATGTCTTATCCATGGAACAGGATCCTTAAGTTGTGGGTGTGGTCGCTGCGGCGTCGAGCTCGGCGAAGGTGTCGCGGGCTACGGCGAACGCGGCGTTCGCGGCCGGCACCCCCGCGTAGATGGCCGTGTGCAGAATGGCTTCACTGATCTCGGCACGGCTGAGCCCATTGGTCAGGGCGGCACGCACGTGCATCGCGAGCTCGCCCTCGTGGCCGCCGGTCACGAGCGCCGCGATCGTGAGGAAGCTGCGGGTGCGCCGGTCCAGGCCTGGGCGGGTCCAGATCTCGCCCCAGGCGTAGCGGGTGATGAAGTCCTGAAAGTCGGCGGTCTCGGGGGTGATCGCTGCCGTGGCACGGTCGACGTGGGCGTCGCCGAGCACCGCGCGGCGCACTGTCATCCCGTCGGCGTAGGCCGATGCCGCGGTGCGGGCTGACACAGCCGTACCGCCCCCGGGTACGGGACTGTCGTACAGCGCCTGCAGCAGTCGGGCCACCTCCGTGGGGCGTTCCAAGGCCGGCAGGTGGGCGGCGCCGGCGATGACCTGGTGGCGGGCGCCGGGGATCGCGGCGGCCAGGTCCACCAGCTGCTGGGTCGGGGTGGCGATGTCGAATTCCCCCGAGAGGCACAGTGTCGGGGTGCGGATCCCGTCGACGGTATCCGTCACGTCATAGTGGGCGAGTGCTTCGCAGCACAGTGCGTAGGACTCGTCGTCGAGGGTGGTGAGCTCGTTCAGGGCAGCGGACCCGGCGGCCGGGTCGCGTTCGAGAAAACCGGGCGCGAACCAGCGTTCGGCGCTGCTCACGACGACGCTCGGGGTGCCGCTGCCGCGAATCTGCGCGGCGCGCTCTCGCCAGCCATCGGGAGTGCCGATCTTCGGTCCAGTGCAGATCGCGGCGAGGCTCAGCAGCCGCTCGGGATGCCGCAGTGACAGCTCGAGGCCGATGGCGCCGCCGAGGGAGACGCCGGCGTAATGGAAGGCACCGCCGCCGATCGAGTCGACGAGAGTGATGACGGCGTCGGCGAGCTGGGCGACGGTGAACGGATGCGACGCGGCAGGGCTGGCTCCGTGCCCGGGCAGGTCGAAACGCAGCACCCGCGAGGTCTCGGCGAGGGCGCAGACGACACTGTTCCAGAGCGAAGTGGTGGTTCCCAGCGACGGGCCCAGCACCACGAGCGGCGGGGCCGCGGCCGGGCCGCGAACGGGAGTGACGGTTCCGATCAGGGTGGGGACCGTGGAGCGAAGAACGGGCATCAGGAGACGGTCCTTGTCGATTCGGGTGCGGTATCCGCTTGAGCGCACTGGTTGCGGTAACGGTCGAGCACCCGGTCGATGACGACCGAGGACTGGCCCAGGTCAGCGACGCCGGTGAAAACGTCCCAGATACGGGAACGCAGTGCATCATCGCGACCGTCGGAGGCCAGCACACCGGCGAGCACGATCTGCAGCGGACGATTCGTTTCGAATGCCTCGCGCGCGGCACGCTGCACGACATCGAACGCGGCAGTCTTACCGAGAGCCTCGGCCAGGATGGTTGTGACGCGTTCGCTGAAGATGAGCCCATCGGTGTGCTCGAGGTTGGCGCGCATGCGTTCGGGATCGATATCAAGGCGGGCGGCGAGTGACGCGACACCGGTGACAGCAGACACCGAAAGGCCTTCGAGGGTGCGCAACGGCTGCCACTCCGCGTGCCAGGATCCGCTTGGCCGCTGATCTTCGGCCAGCACGCTGCCCATGAGCGTCGACGCGAGCCCCGGGGTCTGGCGGGCGGCGGCTACGACAAGTACGGCCGAGACTGGGTTGCGTTTGTGGGGCATCGCTGAGGATCCACCCTCCCCCGCACCGAGGCGCTCACTGACCTCGCCGATCTCGGTGCGCGAGAGCACGCTCACGTCGAGGGCGATGTTGCCGGCCACGGCGGCAGCAGTGGCGAGCACTCCGGCCAGGTCCGCGATCACCAGTCGGTTCGTGTGCCAGCTCAACTGCGGCACGACCAAGCGCAGGTGTCGGGCGAAGCCGTGCACGACCGCGTCGACGGTGTTCTGGGCGGGCGCGTCGGGTTGCCGAGTCCGGGCGATTTCGGTGAGCACGGCAAGGTTCCCGACCGCTCCGCCGAGCTGCGCGGGCAGGGCCTCGTGCGCATCATCGACGCGGTGCAGCACGGCCAGTACGGCGTCGAGCCAGCCTGCCGCGAGAAAACCGAAACTCGTCGGGGAGGCTTGTTGGCCGAGGGTGCGGCCGGCCATGACGGTGTCGCGGTGGTCGGCGGCGAGGCGGGCGAGGGTTGCTGCCAGGTCGGTGAGCTGGCTGATCAGTTCTGCAGTCACCCGGTGCGCGACGAGCATCGCCGCGGTGTCCAGGATATCCTGGCTCGTCGCGCCCACGTGGATGTGGTCCGATGCCCCGGCCCGAACGGCCTCCGCGGCTGCCCCGAGGTGTTTCACGAGCGGGATCACGGGATTGCCGCCGCCGCGGCCCTGCGCCGAGATCGCGGCCAGGTCCAGGAGCGACGCATTGGTGAGCTCGCCACAGACGGCGCTCATCCAGTCGGGCACCAGCTCGGCGTCTATGAGCGCACGGGTGAGCGCAAGCTCCGCGTCGACCATGGCCTGCAGCCAGGCCGAGTCACTGGTGAGCTGCGCCTCCCTGCTGCCGTGGCCGAGAGGGTTCAGCAGCCCGGCGTCGATGCTGGGCCAGCCCGACACCGTGGTGCCATCGCTCACCGTGCCTGCACCGTTGTCAGGCATCGAAGTCGAGGAAGACGGTTTCGCCCTCGCCCTGTAGGGGGATGTCGAACCGGTACGAGGCTGGTCCGTCCTGCACGCTGATGAGGGTGGCGCGGCGATCGGCGGGCACCTGGGCCAGCACGGTATCGATGGCGAGCAGCTCGGCATCCGCTGCGAAATAGACCCGGGTGAAGAGATGGCGGGTGAGGCCGCGGGCGAAAACGGTGACCAGCACGTACGGAGCGTGGCCGGCTACCGGCCCGGGCTTCACGGTGGTGAAGGTGTAGTGGCCGGCCATCGTGGTGGCGGCGCGGCCGAAACCGGTGAACGTGAACCCGTCACGGTCGAGGCTGCCGAGCTCGCGACTGATCGCGCCCTCAGCGTCAGCCTGCCAGATTTCGAGCAGGGCGTCGATGACAGGTTCGCCGGCACCGTCGGTGACGGTGCCGTGCAGGCGGATCGCCTGCGGGTGATGTCCGGGCACGAGCTCGGGTCCCCGGTCGTAGGGCAGAGCGTAGCCGTAGAACGGGCCGATGGTCTGCGACGGCGTCTGCACGAAAGTTTTGGTCGCAAGCGTGCCGTTCGCGGGCACACGCGTGTCAGCGGGGAGCTGGTCAGTCATGGGCGTCTTCGCCTTCCATCCAGGTGGCTCCCGGGCCGGTCAGCACGATGTCCCAGCGGTAGCCGAGCGACCACTGCGAGACACTGACATCGTGGTCGTAGGTTCCCACCAGCCGGGCCCGGGCGGCCGGGTCGGCGATAGACTGGTAGATCGGGTCGAGGGCGAACAGAGGATCACCGGGAAAATACATCTGGGTGACGAGCCGTTGCGTGAACGCGTTGCCGAAGAGCGAGAAGTGGATGTGCGCCGGCCGCCAGGCGTTCACGTGATTCTTCCACGGGTACGCGCCAGGCTTGACGGTCGTGAACTTGTACTCGCCGTTGTCACCAGTGATGACACGGCCGACACCGGTGAAATTCGGATCGAGCGGGGCAGGATGCTGGTCACGCTTGTGCACGTACCGTCCGCCGGCGTTCGCCTGCCAGAGCTCGACCAGCTGGTGCCGCACCGGGCGACCCTCGCCGTCGAGGACCCGACCACTCACGGTCATACGTTCGCCGAGAGGCTCCCCCCCGTGCTGAATGGTGAGATCACTCTCCAACTCGTTGACATCGGTGTGTCCGAAGGCAGGCGAGACACGCTCGACCTCCTCGGGGTCGACCCGCACCAGCGCGTGGGTGGGGTGACGCAGCACAGTACTTCGATACGGCGGGTAGTCGCGACGGGGATGCAGCTCGGGCGCGCCGCCCTGCCGGACGCGGCGGGCGGCATCCGCTTCGATATCGCGGATTTCGGTGCTGACGGCACCCTGCGTCTCACGACCGGGAACGACACTGGGTTTTTCGAAGGGCACGGATTCTCCTTGCACTGGTGGTCTAAGTAGGCGGGTGTGGAGTGACCCGCGGTCTACAGCCGCAGGCCGGTGTACTGCTCGGCCAGCATGCGTTGCGCGAGCGGCGAGTGGGTGACGTAGTCGAGCTGGCCGACCTGGCTGCGATAGTCGAAAGCGTCGGACTGCAGGTCGCCTGGGCTGCGGTGCAGCATGTCGGTCATCCAGCGTGAGAACTGCTGGACGCGCCATTGGCGGGCGAGCGCGGTCTCGCTGTAGCGGCCGAGGAGGGAATCGTCGTTCCGGTAGTGCGCGGTGAGCGCAGCGGCGAGCTGGGTGACGTCTGAGATAGCGGAGTTGAGCCCTTTGGCGCCGGTGGGCGGCACGATGTGGCCAGCATCTCCGACCAGGAACAGGCTGCCGTAAGTGAGGGTGGAGGCCACGAAACTGCGCATTGGTGTGATCGACTTGTCGGTGATCGCGCCCTCGGTGAGGCTCCAGCCCGGAACGGCGAGGCGCACATGGAGCGCCTCCCAGATGCGCTCGTCCGACCAGTTCGCGATGTCATCGGCCGGATCGACCTGCAGGTAGAGGCGAGAGACCGCGTGCGAGCGCATCGAGTGCATCGCGAAGCCGTCCTCGTGCAGGGCGTAGATGAGCTCGTCCGTCGAAGGGGCGACGTCGGCCAGGATCCCGAGCCAGGCGAACGGGTAGCTGCGGTCGAAGAGAGTGATGCGCGCGGCCGGAATCGATGATCGGCAGATTCCGTGGAATCCGTCGGCGCCCACGACGAAATCGGCTGTGATCGTGTGCTCCTCCCTCTCGTGAATGAAGGTGACGCTCGGTGTCACCGACTCGAGGTCGTGCACCGCGACGTCCGCCGCCTCGTAGTAGACGGTCGCCCCGGCGCCCCTGTGGGCCGCGACGAGGTCCTTTACCACCTGCTGCTGACCGTAGACGGTGACCGTGCGGCCGATGAGATCGTTAAAGTCGACCCTGTGACGCTCCCCGCCGTATTGCAGATAGATGCCCTCGTGCTCCATGCCCTCGGCTTTGAGGCGGTCGCCTAAGCCGAGGTTGGTGAGGTATTCGACGGAGCCTTGCTCGAGCACGCCGGCTCGGATGCGGCCGAGAACGTAATCCTGGGAGCGGTTCTCGATCACGATCGAAGAGATGCCAGCGTCGCGCAGTGCCCAGCTGAGCAGGAGGCCCGCGGGACCGGCGCCGATAATGGCGACGGGTGTGGTTTCTGAGGACACGGGCTCTCCTAGCGACAATGACAGGTGGAATGACCAGTGTGCGGACAGGCCGCCATTCCGGGTTAAAAACTTTCACTCAGTGGAAGATGATCTACCGAGATTTTGGACCGTGCCGGTCAGGATGAGGCGCGACGATATCCAAAGGCGCGGCTGATGCCTCGCGCCGCTTGGCGAACGGCGTGCTCGTGGTGGGGAGACGACCGATCACCGGTTCCTGTCACCACGGAGACCGCTGCTACTACCTGGCCGGTTCGATCTCGAATCGGAGCGGCCAGCGAGCTCGAGCCGATCGTCATCTCCTCGCTCATTGAGGCCAGACCCTCGAGTCGTATCGCCGCGAGTCGCCTGCGCAGCGAGGCGGGATCGGTCACGGTTTGCGGTAGGAATCGCTGCAGGTCGGAGGCGAGATAGTCGAGGATGACGTCAGTAGGTGCGTAGGCGAGCAGCACTAGGCCCACTCCGGTGGAATGCAGCGGCAGGCGACCGCCGACCCGGGAGATCACCCGGACCGCGTGATGGCCCGACAGCTTCTCGACGTAGAGCGCGTCCCGGCCGTCCCGGATGGCGAGGTGCACGTGTTCGTGGGACGCCTCGTACAGATCCTCGAGGTAGGGCAGCGCGATCGTGCGCAGGTTGTGCGCGGTCGGCGTCTGCACGCCGACCTCCCATAGCCGCATTCCGAGCGCGTAACGCCCGTCGTCCTGCCGGGTCAAACCGCCCCAGGTCACCCATTCGGCGACGAGGCGGTGAGTCGTCGACAACGGCAAACCGGCCCGGAGCGCAATGGCGGTGAGGCTGAGGGCGGCGACAGCGGACGGCGTGGTAAACGCATCGACGATCGCGAACAGCCTGGCTGCCACGGAGCGGTCGTCGTCTGAGGGCGCGACGGAACCGGCGACTGACTTCGACTGCGCCGGTTTTCCAGACATTGTCCCTTTACGCTAGTGGCACGAGGGCGACCGGCGGGCAGCCGGGGCGGTAGGGGTCACGAAAGCGTCGGCGACACCTCTAGAGTAGGGATCTCCCGACGTTTCGGGAGATGATCCGTGAGCCGAGGCTGCAGTGGCAGGTCACTTAACGGCTCCGGGCCAGTCGGTCACGAGCAGGGTATTGATGATTCTGGCGTCCTTCGAGGCCAGCCCCGCCGCTCGCAGCCTCTCCGATATCAGTCGGGCGAGCGGGCTACCGCAAAGCACCGCCCACCGGCTGCTCGGCGAACTCGAAGCATGGGGTGCGGTGCAGCGCGATGCGCAAGGCCGCTACCAGATCGGCCTGCGCCTCTGGGAACTCGGCCAGCATGCCGGCCGCAAGCTGCGCGACGTGGCCCGTCCGTATCTCCAGGACCTCTTCGGGCTCACCCAAGAGACCGTGCACTTCGCCATTCGGGACGGCTCCGAAGTGCTGTACATCGACCGGGTCTACGGCAGCCGGCGCGTGCCGCAGGCCAGCCGCGTCGGCGGGCGGCTGCCACTGCACGCCACGGCCGTGGGCCGGGCGATCCTCGCGTTCGAGGAAGACTGGGTGCAGGGCGCCGTCCTCGACAGGCCGCTCGCCGCTCGCACCGCGCGGACCATGACCGACACCGCCGAGCTGCATCGCGAGTTGGGCCGGATCCACGCACGCGGATTCTCGCTCGCCTCCGAAGAAGTGCAGCTCGGCTCCTGTTCGCTCGCGGTGCCCGTTTTCCAGTCCGCCGGCTGCATCTTCGGCGGACTCGGCATCGTGCTACCGATCAGCCGCATGCACCAGCTCGAACGCTATCTCCCCGCCCTCCTGGGCACCGCGCAACGCCTGCAGGGCGGCATTGCACACCTGCCGGCCAATCCGTCTCCCGCGCGGAATGCTTCAACCTAAACCAAGACACTTCCGCCCAGTGGGACAGTAGGCACCACCGGCCAATCGGACAGCCTTAGATAGACCTCGCGAGACCTCAGAGGCGAGGACGCAGATGAAGGAGCCTTCATGATCGCTCAACCCGTTGCCACTCAACCCGCCGAAACTTCGCGAGACACCACCCCCGCGCCACCGGTACAACTGGCGAGCGGATGCCCCGTAGCCCACGGCCCCGCATCCCCGGCCCCCGCATCCCCGGCCCCCGCATCGACGGCACACCACGGCTACGCCCCGTTCGCTATGGCCGATCCGTTCCCCTCTTATACCGCCCTGCGCGAGAACGCGCCAGTCATGTTTGACGAGCAGCTCGGCTACTTCGTCGTCTCCCGCTACGACGACATTAAGGCGACGTTCGACAATTGGCAGGTCTTCAGCAGCGAGAACGCCCAGGCCCCGGTGCGGGCCCGCGGCGCTGCCGCCACGAAAATTATGAACGACGGTGGCTTCACGGCCTACTCGGGACTATCCGCCCGCATTCCCCCGGAACACACCCGCATGCGCGCCATCGTGCAGAAAGAATTCACCCCGCGCCGCTACAAGAAGCTCGAACCGACCATTCGCGAGAACACCGCGCGGCTGCTGCAGCAGATGCTCGCCCACGCGGATGCCCGCGGCGACTTTCTGACAGATGTCGCGGTTGACATCCCCACGATCACCATCCTCGGCCTGCTCGGCGTCGGCCCGGAAATGGTCTCGACCTACAAGAAATGGTCGGACTCCCGCGCGGTGATGACCTGGGGGGACCTCAGCGACGAGGAACAAATCCCCCACGCCCACAACCTCGTGGACTACTGGACCGAGTGTCTGCGCCTCGTCTCGGACGCCCACGACCAACTGGCGGCCGGCGAGAACGGCGACAACCTGGTCTTCGACCTCGTGCAGGCACAGGCCGCCGGGCCAGAGATCTCCGACCATGAGATCGCCTCAGTCTGTTATAGCCTGCTCTTCGCCGGCCACGAGACCACCACGACGCTCATCTCCAACACCATTCGCGAACTGCTCACCCATCCTGCAGAGTGGCAGAAACTGATCGACGACCCGAGCCGCATCCCGGCCGCGATCGATGAAACTCTGCGCTTCTCGCCGAGCATCGTCGGGTGGCGCCGCAAGGCCATTGTCGACACCGAGATCGGCGGCGTCGCCATCCCGGCCGGCTCGAACATCCTGCTGCTGATGGGCTCGGCCAACCGCGACCCCGGCACCTTCGAGGAACCGGAAACCTTCGACATCAATCGGGTCAACGCCCGCAACCACCTGTCGTTCGGGTTCGGCATCCACTACTGCCTCGGCAACATGCTCGCAAAAATGCAGGACAAGATCGTCGTCGAAGAAACCCTCAAGGCCGCCCCCGGGCTGCGCCTGATCGACGCCGACACGATCGTGTTCGGAGACAATCTGTCGTTCAGGGCGCCCACCTCGGTGCCCGTTACCTGGGGAGACCAGAAGTGACCACCACGCCCTACATCCAATTCTTCGACGGCGCCAATTCTGACGGCAGCGGCACCCCGAGCCACGAGCTGCTCGGCGGCAAGTGTGCCTCGCTCGTCGCCCTCACCCAGGCCGGGATGCCGGTGCCGCCCGGATTCGCCATCACAACCGCCTCCTACGACGCTTTCATCGCCGCCGCCGGCATCGAGGACGACATCCACGTCCTGCTCGCGGGCCTCGACTCCGACGATGTGGCCGAGGTCGACCGGGTCTCCGCCCAGCTGCGCTTCGAGATCGAGAGCCGCCCGGTTCCCAGCGATGTGCGCGCCGAGTTCGTGGCCGCATATCACTCGCTGCAGGAGCGGTTCAGCGAGCCGGTGCCGGTGGCCGTGCGCTCGTCGGCGACCGCCGAAGACCTGCCAGACGCGAGCTTCGCCGGCCAGCAGGACACCTACCTCTGGCTCACCGGTATCGAAGACGTGACCGAGCACATCCGCCGCTGCTGGGCCTCCCTGTTCACCTCTCGGGCGATCACCTACCGGCTCAGGAACAACATTCCCAACGAGGGCCTGTCCATGGCCGTCGCCGTGCAGAAGATGGTCAACGCCCGCGCCGCCGGCGTGGCCATCACCATGGATCCCACCACGGGCGACCGCTCCAAGATCGTCATCGAGTCCTCATACGGACTCGGCGAGCTCGTCGTTTCCGGCCTCGTCACTCCAGACAACCTCACCGTCGACAAGATCATGCTCATGGTCGTCAAGCGAGCGGTCGGCAGCAAACACGCCGAGCTCGTGCCAGACCCGGCCAACGCGGGCCTGGTCGAACTCGAGGTCTCTGCCGAGCGCCGAGTCGTGCTGTCGATCAGCGAGACCGAGATCACCGCGATCGCGACTATCGCCAAGAAGGCCGAGAAGCACTTCAGGTGCCCGCAGGACATCGAGTGGGCTCTCGACCGAGACCTGCCAGAGGGCGCCAACCTGCTGTTGCTGCAGTCCCGGCCCGAGACCGTGCACTCCTCCGGCAGTTCAGCTGCGCGAGCGGATGCTGCCCCCGCCACCCCGGCCACCGGCTTCGGTATCGAGAGCATCACCCGGTCCCTGCTGGTGCAGGCCGGCAAGGCCTGACCCGCACCACCCGCTGCCTCGCATTCGACCCGCGCCATCCGCTTGCCCGCTCTATCTCCGCCTACCCCGTGCACCACTTCGAGAATGGTTTACCAATGACAGAGAAGTCATTTCCCAGCCCCTACGACCAGGCCCCGGCCGTCGGCGCCGAGGGCTGGAAAGACCTGTACGCCTACAACCTGGTCTTCCAGGAGAACCGCCGCGAGGTCGAGGAGGGCAAATTCTGGTTCTGCGACAGCCAGCACTGGCCGACAGTGACCAAGCCCTTCGAGACCATTGGCTTCGAGTTCGCCGTGTCGTGCCTCGGCCAGTACAACACCCGCCACCTACTCATTCCGCCGGCCAACGGCATCGAATTCCGCATCCACAACGGCTACGTTTTCATGTCGCCGGTCGGCGTTCCCGAAGCCGAGATCGCTCCGCGCGTGCCCGAGTTTATGGCACGCGCCGGCCACTATTTTCAGAACTGGGAGACCCTGCTCGAGCAGTGGCAGGGCAAGATCCGCGGCACCATCGACGAGCTTGGCGCCCTCTCCTTCGAGGCGCTTCCCGACCAGGTCGATATCAACGACGTCACGAGCGGCAAGGGCACCGGGCCGAACAACGACCTGCTCGCCCGCTACGACGAGCTCATCGCGCTCACCTACCGCGCCTGGCAGTACCACTTCGAGTTCCTCAACCTCGGCTACGTCGCCTACCTCGACTTCTTCAGCTTCTGCAAGGAGGTGTTCCCCGGAATTCCCGACCAGGCCGTCGCGAAGATGGTGCAGGGCGTCGACATGGAGTTGTTCCGGCCCGACGACGAGCTCAAGAAGCTTGCCAAGCTCGCGATCGAACTGGGCCTGACCGGCCTGTTTGGTGACACGGAGAACCCGGAGGCTACCCTCGCGGGCCTCGCAGCGGCATCCGCAGGCAGCGAGTGGATCGTTGCCTGGAACGAGGCGAAGGACCCGTGGTTCAACTTCACGGTCGGCAACGGCTTCTACGCGCACGACAAGTACTGGATGGACCACCTCGAGCTGCCGCTCGGCTATATCCGCGACTACATCGGGCGCCTGCAGTCCGGCCAGACCATCGACCGCCCGGTCGCCGAACTCGTGGCCGAACGCGACCGCATCACCGAGGAGTACTCGGAGCTGCTCAGCCCCGAGCAGCTCGCCGCTTTCGAGGGCAAGCTCGGTCTCGCCCGCCAGGTCTACCCCTACGTGGAGAACCACAACTTCTACATCGAACACTGGACCATGGGCGTCTTCTGGCGCAAGGCCCGCGAACTCTCGGCCATGCTCCAGCAGCAGGGCTTCTGGGCGGATGCCGACGGCATGTTCTTCCTGCGCCGCGACGAGGTGCGCGAAGCTCTCTTCGACTACGTCACCGGCTGGGCGGTTGGCGCCCCCGCGATCGGCCCCGACTACTGGCCCGGAGAGGTCGAACGCCGCCGCGCGATCGTGGACGCCCTGCAGCAGCAGCGACCGCAGCCGGCCCTCAACACCCCGCCGGCCGTGATCACCGAACCCTTCACCCTCATGCTCTGGGGCATCACGAGTGACCAGATCAAGAATTGGCTCGGCGACTCCGACGCACCGGAAGGAGAGTTTCGCGGCATGGCGGCCTCGAGCGGCGTGGCCGAAGGCCCGGCCCGGGTCATCAGCAGCTCAGACCAACTCTCCGAGGTGCGGGAGGGCGACATCCTCGTCGCTCCCGTCACGGCACCGTCGTGGGGACCGATCTTCGGCAAGATTCGCGCCACGGTCACCGACATCGGCGGCATGATGAGCCACGCGGCCATCGTCTGCCGGGAATACGGCATGCCCGCTGTGACAGGAACCGGCACCGCCTCGGCGCAGATCACGACCGGTCAGTGGCTGCGCGTGGACGGCAACAATGGCACCGTCACCATTGTGCCAGACCACGTCGTTGAAGGTCACGGGGCTGCCGGGCACGGCGTCGAGGGCCACCGCCACGACCTCACCCTAGCCGGCGACGCCGCTATCCAGCTCGAGGACGCACTGGACGGGCCCGTCCTGGAAGGCAGCCATGCCTGATCCGCGCACGGACCAGCCCGCCGCATCCGCCACAGCGCGTGTGCGGACGGTGCTGATCACAGGCGCCGCCGGCGGTCTGGGCCGTGCCTTCGCCCTGGGCTTCGCAGCCCAGGGCGACCGGGTGGTCGTCGCCGATACCAACCTCGTGGGCGCGCGGCAGACCGTGGCGCTCGTGGAGGCCGCCGGCGGCACCGCCCTCGCCCTGCAGGCCAATGTCACCGCGCTCGATTCGGTGACGCAGCTGGCAGCGGATGCCGCCGCCTTCGCTAAAGAATCCGCCGGAGACTCAGGCTTCATCGACGTCATTATCAACAACGCCGCGATCTACGCCACCATCACTCGCTCCCCGTTCGAGGACATCGACGTGGACGAGTGGGACCGCGTGATGGCCGTGAACCTCAAAGGCCCCTGGCTCGTGACCCGTGCCTGTTCCCCGTATCTCGGCGCCGGCGCCGCCATCATCAACCTGTCAAGCGCGACCGTACTCAGCGGCTCAGCCCAGTGGGCGCACTACGTGGCCTCCAAGGGTGGCGTGATCGCCCTCACCCGGGTGCTCGCCAAGGAACTCGGCGAGCGCGACGTGACCGTGAACGCGATCGCTCCCGGCTTCACCCTTACCGAGGCGAGCTACGGTCTCATCGAGGGCGCCGCCGAATACGGCGTCGACCGCGGCTCGATCAAACGGGCCAGCGAGCCAGACGACATCGTCGGGGCGGCCCTGTTCCTGGCCGGTCCCGGCTCCCGCTACATCACCGGCCAGACCCTCGTGGTCGACGGTGGCCGTCAGTTTCTGTAAGGAGAAGACCATGCCTTCCGTTACCTATATATCCGCTACGGGCACTGAAACCGCCGTCGCGGGATTCCCAGGCGACTCCGTCATGGAGACCGCCGTGCGCAACGGCGTGCCCGGTATCGTCGCCGAGTGCGGCGGCAGCCTCAGCTGCGCCACCTGCCACGTCTTCGTCTGCCCCGACAGCGTCTTCGCCCCGATGGAGGACCTCGAAGACGACATGCTCGACGGCACCGCCATCGACCGTGAGGAGAACTCGCGGCTCTCCTGCCAGCTGAAGCTCGGCGACGCAAATATTCGCGTGACTACCCCGGAAACGCAGGTGTGACCATGACCGACACCGCAACATCCGCTCGCCCCGCGTTGCGGGGAACCCTCATTATCGGCAATTGCCAGGCCGGCGTGCAGCTCGCGTGTTCGCTGCGCGAGCTCGGCGACACCGACCCGATCGTGCTCGTGGGTGAGGAGCCGCACGCGCCGTACCAGCGGCCGCCGCTTTCCAAGGCGTTCCTGAAGGGAGAGGTCACGGCCGATTCGCTGACCTTCCGCACCCACGACTTTTACCGCGAACATAACATCGAGCTCGTCACCCGCGAGCGCATCGTCAGCGTCTCCCGCGACGCTTTCGGCGGCACGGCGGTCGCCGAATCGGGCCGCCGGTTCGACTTCGACCGCCTTGCCCTCACGACAGGGGCCGTTCCGCGCCAGATTGCGTTCGACGGCTCCGGACTCGAGGGCGTTGGCTACCTGCGCACGGCAACGGATGCCGCGCAGCTCGAACTGGAACTCACCGCCGCCCGCAACGTGGTCGTCGTCGGAGGTGGATTCATCGGGCTCGAGGTGGCGGCCGGCGCGAACGCAGCCGGCGCGACGGTCACGGTGCTCGAGGCCGCCCCGCGCCTCGTGGGTCGCGCGGTGAGCGAGCAGACTAGCGAGTTCTACCTGCAGGCACACCGGCGCCGCGGCATCCGTGTGGTGTTGAACGCACAGGTCGTGCGGTTTCTCGGCGAGCACGATCGGGTGACCGGCGTCGAACTCGGCGACGGAACCGTCGTGCCCGCCGATGTCGTGCTGATCGGTGTCGGTGTGCTTCCCCGCACCGAACTCGCCGAGCAGCTCGGACTGGCCCTCGACAACGGCATCGTCGTCGACTCCGGCGCTCGCTGCTCCGACGGCCTCACCGTGGCGGCCGGCGACTGCGCCAATCTGCCCAACCCCTCGATCACCCCGGGCGGCGTGGGCCGGCTGCGCCTTGAGAGCGTGCAGAACGCGGTCGAACAGGCCAAGATCGCCGCCGCGACCCTGCTCGGCCTGCCCGCCGAGTACTCCACCGTGCCCTGGTTCTGGAGCGACCAGGCCGACCTCAAACTACAGATCGCCGGCCTCAGCGGCGGGCACGACCAGATCGTGCTGCGCGGTGACCCAGACAGCGAGAAGTTCTCGGTGCTGTACTACCGCGCCGGTGAGCTGATCGCCGCTGACTCTATCAACAAGCCCCTCGACTTCCTCGCCGTGCGCGGTGCCCTGCACCACGGCCAAAACGTGCCGGCCGACCTGGCCGGCGACGTGACCATCCCGCTCAAGAAGCTCGTGTCCGCGGTTCCCGCGCTGGCCGGAAAGTAACCCATGACGCTGCAGACGATCCACGAAGTCGACACCTCGCCGATCAGCCAGGCAGACTCACTGCTCACCGACCTCGACCCGCTGTGGCGGGCCGTCGAAACCGAGATGCGCACCCGTGGAAACGACATCCACATTCCCATCTCGTTCGCCTTCGCCGAGCGGCTCTGCCGTGTCTATCCCGAGGCCGACGCCCTAGTGGTGCGCGTGGCGATTCTGCTGCACGACACGGGCTGGGCCCGCGTGGACGAGACGAAGATCATCTCGGAGGGGTTCGGCGCCAATTGGCGACACGCCGACATCCGCTATGAACACGAGGTGAAAGGCTGCGACATCGCCCGCGAGGTGCTGCCCGGCCTCGGCTACAGCGCCGAGTTCGTGACCCGCGTGACCGACATCATCGACGGCCACGACACCCGCCCGGTGTCGCACTCGTTCGAGGACTCCCTCGTGCGCGACTCTGACCGGCTCTGGCGCTTCACGACGGCGGGCATCGCGCTCGCGTCCGGTTGGTTCGGGCAGACGCCTTCGTCGTACTGCGCCCGGCTGCGCACCGATATCCTGCCGGAACTGATCACCGCGGCCGGCCGCGAAATGGCCGTCTCTGAACTCGAACGCTCCGAATCCCTGCTGCGCACCGCGGTGCTCTGATGGCCCTGCTGCAGGCAACACTTCCGTACACCCACACCGACGACCACTTCATCGACGGTGCCTGGCAGCGCTCCACCGGCGTGGGGCGCACCGAGGTGACCAACCCGGCGACCGGGGAGGTCTGGGCGTCGGTGCCGCAGGCATCCGTTGCCGACCTCGACGCGGCCGTCGCCGCAGCCCGCCGCGCGTTCACAGGCAACGACAGCTCTATTTCGAACGCGGGAGGCAGCGGATGGCGCGACGTCGCTCCAGCGGAGCGCGCCAGGCTGGTGCGCCGGCTGGCGTCGGAAGTCGAGAAGCGTTCCGAGGCCATCTCGCACACCAACACTTGGGAGAACGGGTCACCGGTCTCGGAGACGTCGAAGGCGGCGGCGAACGCAGCCTCGATCTTTCGCTACTTCGCGTCGCTCGCGCCGATGCTCGAGAGGCCCGACATCCGCCCGTTTCCCGACGGATCGGCCGAAACCATGGTGCGTCTCGACCCGGTCGGGGTCTGTGCGCTGATCGCGCCCTGGAACTTTCCGATCAACCTCGTCGTGGCCAAACTCGCGCCGGCGCTGATGGCCGGCTGCACCGTCGTGATCAAGCCGGCCTCTCCGACGCCGCTCTCGGTTCGGCTCATCCTCGACGCCGCGGACGCCGCCGGCATCCCGGCCGGTGTCATCAACCTCGTGACCGGGCCGGGCAGTTTCGGCGACGCCCTCGTGAAGCACCCGGGCATCAACAAAGTCGCCTTCACCGGGTCCACGCCCGTCGGCCGCTCGATCGCGGCGGCGTGTGGAACCCTGCTGCGCCCGGTGACGCTCGAGCTCGGGGGCAAGTCCTCGGCGCTTGTGCTGCCGGATGTCGACCTCGAGGCCATGTCGGAGGTGCTGATCCGCAGTTGCATGCGCAACACCGGACAGACCTGCTATATCTCGACGCGCATCCTCGCGCCGGCAGAACGTTACGACGAACTCATCGACATGGTCACCGCGACGATTGCGGCAGCGCCTCAGGGCGACCCGATGGACCCCGCGACGGTGTTCGGCCCCTCCGCTACCCGTGCCCAGGAACAGGTCGTGCGCGGGTACATTCGCAGCGGCCTCGCCGAGGGTGCTCGCGCCACCACCGGGGGCGATGTTCCCTCCGGCTTTGACCGGGGGTTCTTCGTCAAGCCCACCGTGTTCGCCGACGTCACGCCAGGCATGCGCATCGCCCAGGAGGAGATTTTCGGTCCGGTGCTCTCGATCATGCGGTACTCCTCCGTTGATGAGGCCGTGCAGATCGCCAACAACACCCCGTTTGGCCTCGGCGGCACGATCTTCTCCGAAGATCCCGATGCCGCGTTCGCCCTGGTTCCGCGGCTCGACACAGGCTCGGTCGGCCTCGGGTTCTTCGCCTCGAATCACGCGGCGCCGTTCGCTGGCCGCCACGACTCGGGCCTCGGGGCTGAATTCGGTCCGGAGGGCCTGCGCGCGTATCTCAGCGTGCAGTCGGTGCACCGCCGCATCCGCTGACCCGATTCGCCATATGCGCCTCCGCAAGCGCGACAACAACGGGTGACGGCGACAGCACAGGCCGCAGAGGTCACCCTTTTTTAGCGCAGCCGTGCGATGCCAACCGCCGACGTGTTGGACTGCGCCTGTTAGTGCTTTGTTGTGCACGACAAGCGTGCCGCTGATGGTCACCCGCGGCGGGTCGGCTTTCAAGTCGACGTCGCACTGCCGAATGGCGAGCACTTCTCCGATGCGCGTGGCGGTGCCGAGCATCACCTCGATGATGTCGCGCACCTGGCCGTCGGACCGCGGCCCCATCCTGCCTTCCTCCGTGCGCCATTCACGGGCTGCGAGGCGGATAGCGGCAATCTGGTCGGGGGTGAGCGCCTTCGGCGTGTGCGGAGGGCTCTTCATGCGCGACGTCTCCTTCATCGGATTTCGCGGAATGATCTCCCGCCGCGTCGCGAACGCCAGGATCATGCCCAGGATTGTGCGGGAGTGCTTTGCCCGCGCATACGACTGCGCTCGCTGCTTCCTGAGGAAGAGCTCTATACGACCGACGGTCACCTCCCGAATCGCAAAGTTCTCGAAGTAGGGCAGCACAAGCACGCGCAACTGACGTTGATAGGTGTCCTTCGTGCCCTGGGAACGGTCGACATCGAGCATCACGTCCTCCATCCACGCGGCCGCGAGCAACGCAAATGGTGAACTCGCCGTGAGCGCGTCGCCACTGCCGCCGGCTCTCAGCCGGTCGACAAGTTCTGCTTTGAGGGACGCCTGCGGAGCGTTACGACTCGGTCCGGTCGCCGTCACTCTCCGCGTTTGACCATCCCAGTCCCGGAAGCGAGTTATGGCCCGGAAGATTCCCGGACCGACTTGTTGAGTCGTGATGGCGCCGAACGTGCTGACTGGCAGACGTGGTCGTCCGGCCATCAGCCCCTGGCCCCTTCGTCGACGACGGGAGTCTCTGGCTCGTGGAGCCCATCGAGCCACCGCACCACGTCGGAAACGCGGAAGCGAATCTCCCTGCCCACTCGAATGCCCGAGGGACCACGTCTGTCGGTACGCAGATCGTAGATCGCCTGCGTCTGCACGCCGAGGTACTCGGCGAGCTCGCTCGTCGTTAAAACCAGCTCGAGGCCGAGCCCAAAGTGTCGTTCGCTGTCCATAACCCATAGGTGATCGAGGTCATTCCAGATGACCCGAACCGGGTCGTGCACCTTCCGTACGAGAGGCCGGAGATGGTGGATATTTTTTAATAAAAGACCAATAAACGGATAGTGCATCAAGTCTTGCCCTTTCGGTACAGACAAGAAATCCTGATAAGAATCAATTTACAGTAGGGCGGCCGGGACTTGAACCCGGGACCGACGGTCTGCGCCAGGGCTCTTTTGGACCAGACCAAGCGCGGACTGATACCTCGGTTATTCTCGACTTATCTCGACCTGATCAGGACCTTCTTGTGTGAGATGTCGTCACCATTATCTCAACACCTCGACCCATCTCGATGTGTCTCGAGGCAATAAACGTTGAATAAGCGTGCGCGCGTCAAGTCTTGAATGGCAGCTCCTTCCTCTATGTCGCACACCTAAGGGCGTCCGCAGCAATAGGTGCACCTGCTCAACCACCAGATCGAGCGCGAAGTCGCCGAGGATCAACAGGTCGACGCCGGTGATGGTGATCCGCACGAGGTCTCGCAACTGTGCGGTTCAATCACCCAATACACGAAGGGTCCCATCACAGTTGCGAGACACCAGCTATGCGCAGCACCTACCGCAACCCGTAGCCATACCGACCACCACAGCGCTACCCCATCCCCCATGACTGACGCTCATGACGCCACAGGAGTCGCCGCGTTCAATTCCAAGGCTCCTCCGCCAATCTGTTCCGAATGCGAGCTACCGATGGAAGAAGTCATGCACCATCGCGTCCACGAGTGGGCCTGCGTGCGTGATACCTGCCCCAAGCGTTTCCACCCCACGTTTGAGGAGCTCATCGACCCCGAGCTGCTTATCGTCATGGGCCGGCCGGACTGCTACCGCTGCCACCAGCGCCGCGACATGACGCGTGTCGGGAACGTCGTGCGCTTCGAGTGCTCGAACCCGAATTGCAACGAATTGTGGCGCCTGATCAGCGCCAAGAACAAGCGCGCCCGTGCCATCGTTTCCCAGGCTGCGGCAGCCACCATTCTCCCTACTGACCCCGGCGCTGCGGGAAGAATCCGCAGCACGACGGGCGCCCCGCGATCGGCTGTCGCATCTGCCCGCCGTCCCGCCGCTCGATGACTCACTGCTGATCGATCGGTGGGATCTTCCACCGCAAGAGAGCAGGACTCTCACCGCGGCACCGGCGCTCCTCGCCGCACTGTCCGTTGAATGAGGGGAAGCACTGTTTCCAGCGGCACGCGTTGTTTTTCGGGATTCGTCTTGGCCGAGCAGTATCGACAGTTGCGTGCATAGTGGCAGCGCAACAGAACACAGCGCGGCAGACGTGCTCCCTGCTGGCAAGGATGGGTCTACCTGCGCCCCGTATGCTTGCATCCGTGATCGCCGCCATCGCCTTCGTCACTCTGATTGGCCTGCTGGTTCTCTTCCAGCTCTCCCTCGCGTTCGGCGCGCCGTGGGGACGATTCGCGTGGGGCGGGCAGTATCCCGGCGTGCTTCCGCTCGGGTATCGGATCGCCTCCGGCGTCTCCATCCTGATCTACGGGTTCATCGCCCTGCTCGCCCTCGACCGGGCGGGTGTCGCTGACGTGTTTCCGAACGCATTCTCGCAAGTGGGAATCTGGGTGGTCGTTGGATACCTCACCCTCGGTTTGGTGATGAATGCGATCTCCCGGTCCAAACCAGAGCGGTATGCAATGACACCGGTCGCCCTCGCGCTCGCGATCCTCGCGCTGCGGATCGCGTTGAGCGGCCCCGCCGAGGAATCGTTCGCCGGCATGGTGCTCGATGATGGAGACGGACCGGTGTTCTGCACGACGATCATGGAGTCCTACCCGCCCCAATGCGGCGCCGACTCCCCTGCTCTTACCGGGTGGGATTGGGCCGCGGTCGAGCACGAGCAGTCACAAACGATCCGCTGGGGCGAGTACCGATTCGAGGGCGAGCGCGAGGGCAACACCATCTCCATCAGCGGTTCGACATCGCCGCTGCACAGACCGGGCGCAGGGAAGGAAGCACCACACCCATGAGGGTACTTGTCTTCGGTGGCGCATTCGCCGCCCTCGCCGTAGCAGCAACGTTGCTGACGGGGTTGCACGATCCCGCCGAGCATCGCCGACCGGGTCGCGCGCGGCTTCCCTGAATCGCTGACTGCAGCCAAGCGTTCCGAGATCCCGTGAGAGAAGTCGTCCGTCACCTGGCTCGAGGGCGGAAGCCGGTTCGCGCTCATCACCAAACGAGGAAAGGCGCCGCCCGATAGGGGGACCCTGAAAGCACTCATCCCGGAATCCCATCGTCCAGGAAGAGGGAGGAATCGCGGGCTATCCTGTCGGCCGCTTCAGGCGCTGGATCTAGGTTAAGTCGGTGGCGACGACCACCAATAGAAAGCCGAGCCGGAGACATCGGCGGCGGCTAACGACCGGATTCGCTATCACCCGGCGCGTGCGGCTTCGAATCCGAGCCTCGCGGATCTTTGTGAAAAGCAGGGTGATCCGATTGCTTCCACAACAGGCGGAAGGTGAAGACGTTTGACGCAAGCACGATGACCATGACCACTGGTAGCAGCGACCTGGGTGCCCAGCCGACTACAAGGTCCGACACCCACAACACACCCACCACAACTAGCGCTCCCAGCATCACCCAATACCAGGGCGAAAGCCGGCGCCGACGAGACATAGTCCTACCTTCGCACGCTTCGGTGCGCGGCGGCAGTAGTCGCGAGGACGCCGTCGGGAGATGTGAGGCCAACCGAAGAATTCGGCGTGGGGGTTGAGCTTCGGAAAAAGCACCCCTGTTTTCAGATTTACGGTGCGATGTCCGCAATTGAACAGACTGCTGGCGTCAACCCGTTGAACGTGCCCGCAATTTCCGCAATCCGGGAGCTCAATGGGCACCCGAAGGGCCAACTGCAACAAGCTACGGACGCGGACGAAGTGCCCGCAAGCGGAGCCATCAGCGACGGTCGCGAAAGCCGCGGCCGCAGCGATTGCCGATGGAATCGCTGCGGCGAAAGAGACCACTCCAACGATGCGGAAGGCTAGCTCCTCTGCAAACAGAATGAGAGCGCTTGCCGAAAGCCACAGCAGTCCAGCCGCGATCACGGCTTTGAGTTCAATGCCACGCCGGGGCAGGGACCGGCCCGCCGCTTGACATCTCGGCCGCAATTGATCGACTTCCCATCGGAATCGTCGGACGATCACGATTTGGAATCGTCGATAGTCGGCTCGTACTGATCGGCACAGCCGCGTCGAATGCTGAATCAGAGCCCAGGGCAGGTTGGCGCTTTGAAGTGACGTTGCCATGCTGGGGTCAGCGTTGCACGGGTCCAAAGACTTGTGGGGGATCCTTAGCGCCGATACCCCGGGTACTACATCGGAGCAATCCGCCCACTATGTTGAGATTCATGCGACTTTCAAGAGTGCGTGTCCACAACTACCGAAACATTCATGGGCTCGATCTGGAGCTCGGGCAGGTGAGTGTGGTCGTAGGCGAGAATCGCACAGGGAAGACCAACCTCATAAATGCCATTCGCTTGGTTCTTGATCCAGCTATGCCGTATGCCGAACGCAAGTTGACATCGGACGATTTTTGGGATGGATTACGTAAAGGGGATCCTACGTACGAGCCGATGAAGGCGCTCGAAACAATTTCGATCACACTGCAGTTCGCAGACTTCCAAAATGACGGACGCATTGCAGCAGTGCTGTTTCAGGGGTTAGTAACCACGACCCCCGTTCGTGCCGAAATGACCTACGTCTGGGCTCCGGATCCGACCAAGGGAAACAAGTATCGCGACGGTGTATATTTCGGAAGCAACGGGTCCGGTAAAAGGGTAGGCCCGGATTTACGAGAAGAAATCTTCGTCGCGTTTCTTCATGCGTTACGCGATGTCGAGGGGGACATTCGCTCTTGGAGAAAGTCGCCTTTGAAGTCTTTGCTTGAGGGAGCCAGCGAAGCGCTTGATCCGCAGCAGTTGGAGCAGATCAGAGCGAACCTCGAGAGTGCAAATTCAACTTTGCAATCCATGAGCCCGATCCAACAGATATCTACCGATTTGGAATCCGAGCTGTTAGGGTCGGTCGGTCGCCGGCAGTCACTTGGCGCAACGCTACGATCCACGCCGCCGGAACCTTTAGGGCTTGTGCGAGCGATGCAGCTTTACATTGACGGTGATCGCGCTCGACGCTTATCTGCAGCGAGTCTAGGTGGGCAAAACATCCTCTACTTTGCGCTCTTGCAGATGGGCTTTCGTGCACAGATTCTTCAGAAGGTTGTGAGCCACACGCTTTTGCTGGTGGAAGAGCCGGAGGCGCACCTTCATCCACATATGCAGCGTGCGGTTCTCGAAAATCTGACTCCGCGTGACGGGCAGACGTCGATGGTGGTCACCACTCATTCTCCCCATGTGGCTTCGGCAGTTGATGCTCGACACCTGATTCGACTCAAATCTGGGTTGACGGGATCGACAGGTTTCTCGGCGCGAAGTGCTGCGCTCTCAAGCCGAGAGTGGGATGACATGAACCGTTATCTAAATGCGACCCAGGCAGAGATGGTGTTTGCGGACAAAGTTCTGCTCGTGGAGGGCTATGCGGAGGAGGTACTGCTACCGGCCTTCGCCGCGATTCTGAATATCGATCTTGATAAGGAAGGAATATCGGTCTGCGCAATCCACGGAACCCATTTCGAGTCGTACCTTAAATTCTGTGATGCACTCGGAATTCCGTGGGCCCTTTTGACAGACGGCGATCTCGACGCGCAGTCAGTGTCGGCAGGGCAGGCACGAGTCACACGTTTCAGCGCGAATAACTACGGCGGCGCATCGCCCGCCAGCCTGGGGATGTTCGTCGGCGACGATACGCTCGAGCTTGATCTATACGCGACGGGCGCAAACGGCTCCATCGTCGATTCAGTCCTCGTCGAATTGGGTAGTAGCAATACCGGGTCGCGGGTCGGCGCATGGAATGGCAAGCCGTCCAAGTCCAGCCTCATAAGTGAAGTGGTGGTTGCTGGCGGCAAGGGGAGGTTCGCGCAGCGCCTGGCATCAGAGCTGGTCGAAGTGCCGGGTTACGTCAAAGCGTCGCTGGACTACCTATTGGCGTCAAAATGAACCCGCTGGAGACAGCAATATCAGAGCTGGATAGCTGGCAGCGAGATGCTTTCGATGTGAAGTCCCATTGCGTAGTTCTGGCCCCGCCTGGAAGTGGCAAGACTAAGCTCCTTGTCACGCGGCTTGCGCAATCACTCGTAGCTGAGGTCGCGGCGCCTCAGGGCGCGGCATGTATCACCCTGACCAATGGTGCCGCGTTAGAGATGCGCCAAAGATTCGGGGCGATCAGTTCCGACAGGCGTACCAACCTCTTTGTGGGCACCGTCCACTCCTTTGCGCTCAATCGCATCGTCAGACCATTTGCGCACGCTGCTGGTGAGCCCGGTCTTGCCACTGTTCGTATCTGTCGGAGCGCGGAGTTGGATGCCCTCTGGGTCGACGCCCTGGATTCGGCGAAGGTGCCATCAGACGAACGCTCCAACCTTCGGTCGACTGTGAACAAATTCCGAAGTCTGCTCGTTGACGACGCGGAGTGGTCGCGCTTGGGAAAATATCCAATATTGGCTCGCGATGCATTCTTCCGTCAAATGAATCATGCGGGAGTGATTGATTTCCACGGCATGGTCGAGGCTGCTGTCAAGTTTGTCGAGGGCGAGCCTTCGATAGCCACAGGACTTCGCTCAATGTTCCCGCGCATCTATGTAGACGAGTATCAGGACCTCGCCCCAGGACTTGACCGGATAGTGCGGAGCCTCTCGTTCGCAAGCGATACTGAAAGCTCGATTTTATTCGCGGTCGGAGACGCTGATCAAGCAATTTACCGCTGGACTGGGACTAACCCAAAACTTCTGCTTGAGCTCGCGGAACTCTCCGGAATCACAAAAAGGAAACTGAACACTAATTACCGGTCGGGCGAACAACTAGTTAAGGCCACCCGTCGCCTCCTCGGTGAGCGTGAAATGCCCGTCACTCCGCGAGACGGTGGCAGTATTACTGTGCATAAGGTGGCTGGAGGAATACTAGGTCAAGCAAACTTCGCAGCGGCTCAGATCGCGCCGCTTGCCGCGCAAGGGATGTCTCTGCATGAGATCGGAATCTTCTGTGCGACCAACGACATCGCCGCAGAGACTACTTCTGCGCTGAACCGTCAGGGTGTGCCCGCCTGGTTTCGTGCACAAGACAGCTGGGAGACGCCCCTCTCGATCGATTTGGAGCGAATATGCGCATGGGTAGCTCATGGCCAGGACTCGTCGGGCCACGCGCTCTCGGAAGTCATCGCTGACATCCAAAGAACAATACCGGGCCTAAGCGAGGTCGGTGTTGGAGGTATTTGGCCCGTGGGCTTTGCCGCCGCTCCGGGTAGTGGCGCGCTTGAATTCCTCGAGACGGTTCTTGATTCAATAATGCTTGAGGCGGCGGTGGAGGCAAGAAGACAAATCGAAGAGGAATCGCTCGGGATTATTTCTGAGTTACGCGACGGCTCACTTGTCGGCCAGACAATTGCCGAGCTCGGAGAGAAGCGAGTCAGTTTAGGCAAGTGCTATGTCACAACTCTGACTTCTAGTAAGGGACTGGAGTTTGACAGAACATTCGTACTCGGCCTTGAGGACGGTCGAATACCTCACTACTACGCGACCAAGAACAACGCGGAACTTGCGGAGGAACGGAGTAAGTTCTACGTTTCAGTTACACGCGCACGCGATCATGTATACCTGCTCTGGAGCGGGTACACCCAGGATCGCTATGGCAGGAAGCACCTGAATCCAGTCAGTCGCTTCGTCACCGAGCTCTCCCTGTAACTGTTTCACACCCGATGTCCTTTTCGCTAGGTCGTCAGGAGTAGAGCGGCCTTGACACCTACGGGTCAAGTGAGCGACACAACACTCCAGCGGTATCGGGAAACGTGGTACCCCAACCCTGCGCAGACTTCTCGTCGATGCCCGCCAAGCACACCGCTGACACTATTACGACTGAGCTATCGGAGCTCAGATTTCTCGGACGGTGAGCTAAGAATGTCAACGGCCATCCTTGCGAAGTCACCGGCGGCCATCTGCAACCGCGACCGACGAGATTCGCTGGTCCTGTCACCGGCCACGGCCAGTTGGACACCAGGACGCTCAAAGAGCCATGTTTCATGAGCGGCTCCGCCGTCGAAAATTGGATAGGTAGGGTCGATCTCTGCGCGTATCTTGGACGATGAGTAGGGTGAGCGCCTCAAGGCAGGATCATTGGGTGGCCTGTTTCATGCTTGTGTGCGTCGGCTCTCGACGTGCCCGGTACCCCGCCTTCGGTCAAAGCTGCACGAGTAGCCCGAACTCCTGCGGCGACGTAGCCTACAAGCGGATCGCCATCCTCGACGAGGGCGTCGATGAGTCCAAGCGGCGCGTCCGGATTCATCGCGACCAAGAGCGCAAGGTCGATGCTGGTGCCGGCGAGCTTGGCGAGGACTTCGCGCGGCGTCGCGCTGTTGAATGCAACCGCCTGGCGCACCTCTGTGTCCGCGTCGTCGGCGAGCGACGCCAGGAAGGTCGCAGGCGTGTTCGGGTTCGCCGCGACTGCGCGCCGCACTTGGGCGCTACGCCGCTCCCCGCCGAGGAGAACGAGAAAATCTGAGGGCGTGCGTCGGTCAAATGCGACCTGTATCCGCACTTCCGCGCGCTTGCTGGCGACCGTCTCCTCGAGGTCGGCTCTGCTCGGGCCCGAGGCCAGATACGCCTGCTCCCAAGCGGCCCCGGCGTGATCGCGGTCCTCGGTGCTCGTCGCGGGGTTCTTGAACGCGGCTGACCGCACGGATCTGTCGTCGTCTAAGAGCAATGCGCCCAGCACAGCAGTACCGAGCCGCGGGCATCCCGCGGCTCGTGCCCGCACCAAAGGATCGTCATCGTACGCGAGCGTAACAAGCAGGGCGGTGTCCAGTCCCTCGTTGCCCGCTGCGGCCGCTCGCACATTATGAACCGGATCGGCAGCCAGCACTGAAAGAGTCTCAGACGGCGTGCGAGAATTACCCGCGACGGCGCTGCGCACGGACTCGTCGGTACTCTTGGCGAGCCGCGCCAGGGTCCGAGCTCCTGTGCGTTCGTCGTCGGCTGCGATCCGGCGCATGTCCGGGTCGCGAACGCGGCTTTTGGACAGTCTTCCGAGCGCGTCCTCAAACAGTTCGTCGGTCAGCTCAATGTCGGTGCGTGTCGCGACCGCGTTTAGCACGTCGAACAACTCCTCGTCCGTGCTTGTCTCGAGGAGGGGCCCAGCAATGGAGGCCGCGAGGGCGACGGGCGCACTCGGGTTTGATATAACAGCCAAGCGGACGGACGGTTCCTGGTCCTCTGCCAGGCTAACCAGTGCCTCGGAGGGCGCTGCTTCGTTCCGCGAGAGCGCTATGCGTACTCGGGCATCTCGGTCGTCGACGAGCAGTCTCGCGGCTGCGGAGGGGATCCTGCTCGAGGCAGCGAGTCGTTCGCGGGGCTCAAAGGACTTTGTTGAGCGCAGTCGTGGCAAGATAAGGGCGAGGTCGTCGGTAGGAAGAGACGGGTTCTCGATCAGTCCCACGAGGACGTCAACCGATTTCGTTCCCAAGAGCTCTCGGAGCTCCGCGAGAGGCGTCGAGGGGTGGGTTGCGACGAGTCGCAGGGTCTCCTTGTCGTACTCGGCCGGGGTGCGGGTGCGCGCCCACATCGGCCGGTCTCCCTCCGTCCGGAACCGGATGCGCTCCTTCCGAGAAGCGGCGAGCTCACCGAGCAGAGCGCCGAGGACATCGTCCGGGACGTCGACCGTGCGCTGAAGCGCCGACCAGCGGATCAAGGGATCGGCGTCCGCGAGGAGCCTGTCCCGAACTGAGGAGTCCGAGACGGGCAACTCCAGGGCGAATATCTGCCGCACCCACGCCGGGCGGTCCGTACGCATGAGGTCGTTCTTCACTATGTCGGGGAAGCCCGCCGTCAGCCAATCGGGGGCGTAGGTCGATCGTCCCAGTACCGATGCCCAGTACTGACTGGCCATCGGGAGAGGGATGCGGACGCCGAGGCCTCTCGGGAAGCCGCCCCTCGATAGAGCTAGGAACTCCATAAACCATCGCGTTTCGAGCGCCAGGTCATCGCGGTCCTGCGCGACGCGCACGACGGCGCGCCCCGACGAGCGGGGCTGAGCGACCTCATCGCCGGTCACCGACTCGATGGCAAGCTGCGTCTCGGAAGAACTTCCGTCGACGGGAGCCTGCCCCAACGCCTTTAGTTGAGGTTTTGGCGTGCGGGGGTTGGCGGCGACCGTCCGTCGGACGACGACGCTGTTGTCTTGGGAGAGCGCTGCGAGCACATCCGTCGGTGCGCTTTCATTCCCCGCCACGCCTTCGCGGACTGAGGCGTACCTGTCCCGAGCGAGTTCTCGCATCGTCTCCTCGGGGACCATCGCGTTCCGCCCGATGCGGAAGCGGATGCCCGCGTCGATGCTCCGAGCCAAGTCGATGAGCATGTGGCGTGGTGTGTTCTTGTTGTCGGCGAGGATCTGGTCCTTGCGGTGCTGGGTGACCGGGACGCGGATCCCGATCTGCTGACCGCCTGCAGCCTTCGCAAACCTCTGCCGAAGCGCTAGCAATAGCTCCTCAGGGTCTCCACCGAGCAGCATCTCGAGCTCCCACGTCCTCGTCAGGCCTTGCCTGGGGAGCCAGACGCCTACGGTCCGGATGTGTAGGGAGTCATCGAGGTCGAGCATGACGTAGCCGAGAAGCTGCCTTAGGAAGGCTCGCAGCTTCGGAACGGTGAGCTCCGCGTAGGCCTTGCTGTCAATGAGTACGCCCCCGACGAGCCAGTCGGCATCCGCGCCACCAACGAGCCTCGAGCCCGCGAATACAGGGTTCGGCTCGAAGCGGTCACCGTTGGCTATCTGCTCCCGCCATAAGTCGATCTGAGCGCTGTTGGACTCCATCATCGAGCGAAGGTCTGCCAGAGAGGGCGTGTCGAGGCCGACCGCGAAGTCCTGTCCGTCGGTCGCAAGATCGCTGGCCTTCCCGACAGACCCTTTCAGCACTTCGATCATGTCGCGATGGATCTGTTCGCAGTGGGCGAGCAAGAGCGCCGCACGGTCGAGGTCGGCTTCGCTGGAGGGATTCTCGAGAATCTGCACGGCCACGTCGAACGCCTCAGAGAGGACCTTCGCCCGGTGGGCGCCGTTTTCGAATTCACCCTGGCGCAGCGACAGCTCATCGATGCCAAGGGCTGCGACCGAGTCATGAGCATCGAATCCACCGAGCGCGATGCGTACACGGAAGTCGACTGCCGTTCCCGCTCGTGCGACATCCACTCCGGGGAGGGGCGGGATGATCGCGCTGCTCGCCGCAAGTTCGATAAGGCCCAGCGTGTCGGCCGCTGCACGCGACCCGCCAGTTCCGCCCTGTAAGGCCAAAAGAATCGGCGAGATTCCGTCGATGTACGCGCGTACCGGTGAGCCGGAATCCGCCAGGTGCTCTGTGAGGCTCACGAGTCGTACCGCGAGACCAGCGGCCGCTCGGGAATGCCCCGCCCACGCCCCAATCGGTGGAGGCCCAGGGTCGTCGTCGATACAAACATGTGCCAACGCTACCGCTCCGAACTCGAAATCGAAGGCGTGGGCGGGCTTGCTCTAATGCGGTGAACCCATCGCAACGAGCGCTGGACCGTCCCTGAATTCCTGCGGCCTCCTTTCTGGTGGAAGGAGCCGGATATGCCGAGTGGGCTACCTGACCGGCCCTCGATGAACCCGGTCGTCGACCGCGTCCGAGCGAACCTGAAAGGGCATCCGTATGCGCAGCATCGCGACGCGAACAGCGCTTCTTGCATCCTCGATCGTGAGACGCGTCGTGGGCACGTGCTCAATTACCTCTTGCATCGCCAGCCGCATGACCAGCGCCTCGACTGGCTCACGTGTTTTTCCGTGACCGGCTCGTGCCCGGTTCTCAATTTCAGCGTCCATGCCGTATCTCGAACCGACCCCAGTGACTTGCCGTGCTCAGCCGTCCCAGTCGCGGACGCGCGCCTGCGCCCCGGTACCGCCCGATGCCGAGTGCGGTTGCATTGATCGAACCGAACGAGCTGATCGGCAGTCCTGGTCGTCCGGCCATCATCGCTTCCTCTGGGGTCGTTCAAGACGGCTTCGAGCACTGCCAGACTTGACTCATGGCGCACAGGGGCGGAAAAGATAAACGACGATCACAAAAGCGTTCGACCAAGAAATCTCAGCCTGACAAGATTCTCCTGCACCGAGAGGACGAAGCCGAGTGGGACGAGACACGCCACGGAGCTCGGGCCGGGCGTGGGTTCACGTTTCAGCATCTTATCGGCGCCTGGCTCGCTGCGGGAATCCATTCGGGCGATGTCGAAGGGGCCCAGTTGGTGCCGGAGGGCCTCGAGGACCTGTCAATCGATGGCTCGGTATCATTCCAGATACAGGTCAAGTCGCGAATCGACCGGCGGGGTCCATTTTCTCCCCGCGAGGCTGCCGCAGCAGTCCTAGCCACTTGGAACGCTCACCGTTCACGCAACCGACCGGACGACCAGCTCGTGGTCGTATTGGAACGTGACATCGATGGCTGTGTGCTCCCGCGACGATTTGGGACGTCGATCGCTTCCATTGACGGTTCGGCCGTTTTTCTGTCGGCCCTTGCCGCTTTAGCGGACAAGCAGGGTTTGGCGGCGTCGGAAGTGGAACTCGTCTCCACGAAGGTATGGATCATGGCATTACCGTGGTCCGAAGCCGCGTCAGAGATCACGGTTCGTCTTCAGCAACGGCATACCACAACACCGACCGGCGTGTTGAGGCTGGTTGAACGAGAACTCACTGCCGCCGTGCAGGAGGCAGCCGCTGAAAATGCCAGCCGATCGCTATACGATCGCGCGGCCCTGTCGCGGACAACAATTGCCTCCTTGATCTCAAAGACCATCGAACTTGTCGATCTCACGAGCCTCGAGTCCGCGATCCGGGACGGCATCTGCGAACCCGTGGATGCGGCGGCCCAAAGCATGGACGGGCTCAGGTACTACGAAGGAATCGGAACGCAGCCCTCCCACGTCGCCTCCGGACTGGTGGTGCCATCTGATGAAACGAATCAGGCCGTATTGACCGGGTGCTCGGAGGCCGGAGCTGTCATACTGCACGGTCCCTCAGGCGTCGGGAAGAGTGCAGCACTCTGGTCGGTTGCAAGCGCGGCACCGGGTATTCTCTGGTTCCGAATTCGTCGGCTCCTCCAAACCGATGTTGACGACATCGTCAGATTGGCCCGAGCATGGGGAGCCGATGCTGCGAGCCCAGTCGGCTTCCTGATTGATACCGCGGGCATCGGCCAGTTCGGCGGGTGGCGCGACCTCCTCAGGGAAGCCAGCGCCATGCCCGGCCTATATCTGGTGGCGACTGCCCGGAACGAAGACCTCCGCATCTTAGGCGATTTGAGAGGCTGTGTTGCTGTAGAGGTAGTTCTGAGCGAGCAGATGGCCGCGCAGATATTCGAGGGCTTGGTAAACTCTGGCGCGACTGACGTCGCCCACTGGGCGGAGGCATTCGAAGCAAGTCGCGGTCTCACCATGGAGTTCACTCATATCCTCACTCGAGGCGCTCGGCTCCAACAAGTAATCGACGACCAGATCCGCGACCGTCTCGAGGCTGGCCGGGACATCGAGCTGGATATTCTTGCCGTCTGCGGTGTCGCTGGGAGATGGGGTGCCTCTATGCCCGTAGATCAACTGCGCGAACAACTCCAGGCATCAACTTTTGATATTCGTCGTGCCATCGAGCGTCTCGCCACAGAACACATGCTCATCGAAGATGCCGGTCACCTAACTGCCCTACACCGACTCCGCTCAGTTGCGATAACCTCCGCGGTCCACCGCAACCCGCCCCCAACGATAAGCGACTCGGTACGGCGGGCACTAACCGCAATGGCCACGACCGAAATAGCCCGATTCACCGCCGACATGATCACGGACTTGCCCGACCTCGCCCAGGTCGTGGTCGGCATGGCAGTACAGGATGCCGCCAATCCAACCCGGTTCATGGAATACCTTCACGGCCTTCGCCTCGCGTCCTTTTCGCGCCTCGCTATCCGATGGGTTGAAATTGCAAATGCGCACAAAATCGAACGATCGAAGCAGGCCCTCCTCTTCCAACTAGCCATCTCGAGAATCGATGTGGGCATCTTTCCAGAGCGGTTGCGAGTGGCCATTGAAGAGATGGTGAGTATTTCGGCCGATGGATTTGCCGAGGTCCTGTTGAGCAGGCTCGAACCGGATGCGCTGGGGACCCTCTTAACTAACGCAGGCCTTTCCGAGATTGCACAACTACTTTCCGAGTTGCGTGAGGCCGATGGAGCACATGTGGCGGGACTGATCGCCGCCACAAAATCACCACAGTTCTCCACGAGGATTCGCGGGGCAACTCTCGAGCACGTCAGCGAGATCATTGCCGCAGCAATGACTGTAGATACAGAGCTTGCCATCGCTTTGGGCGATGCTGCGGGCGGGCGGGCTACCCTGCTCAAACGGTTCGGGGAAGAGACACCATGGATTCTGGAGTCCCGGATCGATCGAGTCTCCGGTGCCGAGGTGGGATTCGCGCGCATATTGCAGCACTCCGACCCAGACCAGGACGATCATTCCCAAACCGTAGCGACAGGTCGACGAATGCTCCGACTCTTCCCGGAGATCGACGCGGTCGACGTCAAGGTCCTACTGCCGGGCGGTCACGAGCTTCTAATCGACGATCACAACTTCGCTTCGACTGGTCTGACTCGTCGAAATGATGTCACAGAGAGGGAAGTTTTGTGGAACCGAGAGCGAATTCTTCGATCCAAGATCCTCGTCGCTCAGAGCGACACATCGCGCCTGCAAACGGCACTTGGCCTGATACGTCGACTCGTTGAACCGACCCGGGCGATTTCGCAGTCAACGGTGGCAGGTGGCCTCGGGAGCACAGACCCCCACGACCTCGCTGCCGCGATCAACGGCATTGGCTCTGAGGCCAGTAACATCGGGCCCGAATACAGCTCTCGCCTGGATGCGGCCGGAAATCTGGAAATAGTCGACCATGTGTCGGGTTTCATCACAGACTTGACCGAAAACCTATTTCGCCGGCTGGCCGAGAGCCCGGACGGATTTGTCTCGCTTGCGGCGCACCTTCAAGACGCCATCCTTAGTAAATCAATATCGGGGATGAAGTCTCAACGTTGGTCGCTTGTAGGCCTCTCGTCGTACCCACCCGAGCTTGACGAGCTAGAGGAGATCCTTCGTCAACTTCATGCCGTCTTGTATGAGTGCGGTCGCGAGCCAACGAGTGCCGCTAGCATCCTTAATCGCGCCCGCTCCGCACGCCGCGAGTGGGCCCTCGGCCGTGGGGCCGAGGAAGCGCGTCGCCTTTCCAGGCTTGCCGTTGAACGAGATAACAGCCAATTCGAGAGCGTGCTTTCGGCGCTACCCGCCGCCAGCGCACTTTTCGTCGATCGAGAGCCTTGGAGTCCTCGATCACGGACCGTTCTCTACGAGACACCGAGTATCTCGGAATGGCCACTTCACCTCGAACAAGTCGTCTCGCTGTTAACAGACCATGCTGAATCGATTGGCGTCGACTGTATCGTCGTGCCGACGTACAAAGGAGAAGTTCTTGGGGGCATGCAAGTCCGCGTGTACCGCGGAAAGGCTTGGCCAGGTGCGGAGCTCGCGGATATTTTGCTACCTCTCGCGGAGACTCCGCTCTCAACTCAATTTCGACTAGCAGTAGATGCGCTTTCTCAGTTGTACTCGATGAGGGACCTTCCCCAAGCTCAGTTTCAGATTCCCTTGATCGCGGACAAGAAAACTGAAGCAAACGACGCGCTGGCGGGAGCAACTGATGCCATCAAGGCGATAGCGAACGATTCTGTCATTCAGGCGATTTTCAACCTGATTGACCAGCTCACGCTTGCAGTTGATGACGCCAAGTCGCAGAACCTTGCATCGGCGCTTGTCGCCGGTGTCCTGACCGATTCCGCTAACGGAATCGCTGAGATCACGGCCGCCGGCTTGTTGGCGTTGGAATGGGACCTGAATCGAGCCGCGGCACTAGCGAAATTCAACTAGGCCACACGAACGCCCGACGATCGATGGACTACATCGAAACAGCGACGCAGAGCCCATCATGCAGTTGGATTGGCCGTCCTGAGGACAAGTCCAACTGGCGACCCGTCCATACCGTCTGTTTGATGCGGCAGTACGGTACCTCGAAATCGGTTCACGACGGCTCTTGGCGCATCCATAACGCTCGATTCTTTGACCCGCTTATCCGACAAGTAAGGTCGGCCGCCAGTGGAGTGCCCAGCACGTCGACACTCATGGGACGTTGCCGCACGAAGGCGCCACCGATAGACCGAGCAGGCTGAACCAGGCCTGCCTGAACCGTCTGTCCCAGAATTACCATTCGATCGTGGACGCACCGATCGGCGAATTGTCGGCCTCCGGTCCGATCGTCCCGCTGCGTTGAAGCAGTTTGACACGGCACTGGTCAGCTACCCGAACGGCTGTCGCTGAATCCGATCGACACCCGCATTCAGGCGGGCTTGGTCCGAAATCGAGACTCGCAGCCTCGCAACACGCGCTGCCGTCCGAGCATCCTCGATCGTCAGACTGCTCGTAGGCACGCGCTCAATGACTTCCTCCATGGCAAGCTGCACAACCAAGGACTCGACCGACGCACGCGGTTTACCCTGGTGAGCCCGTGCCCGGTTCTCGATCTCAGCATCGACGACGTACCGTGCACTGTTGCGTTGCACCTGCGCCACGACAGTCTTCACAAGTCGATCGAACTGCTGTTGGCGCTCTGCACGCCGGACCTCGGCCTTCGTACTTCGCACGGCCGCGGCGACGTCGCGGCTCGTCAGGAGGTCGACCCGGCGCATCCACTCGACGACGAGCTCGACAGCGCGGGCATAGACGATGTTCTCCACCGGCACCGTCGGGAGCCCAATGCGCGCCCGGTTCTCCACGTAGGCTTCGGCGAATTCGCGCATACGGGCGCCGTTCTTGAGCATGTGCTCGGTCAGCGATTCGGCGAACACCGTGAACTGCCGTAGGTGCTCGGGCCGCGACAGGTCATTGAAATAGGCGTCAGCCTCGCGCTCGTCTACACGCCGCTCGGCGGCCGTCGTCGGATGGAGTCGCTTCGGCGGGAGGCCGGCCCGGCTCAGACTGCGCTTGAGTCGTCTCGCTGCGGCGTTGACTTCCAGTTCCGACTGGTAAGTCTCCGGGTCGCTACGCCGGGTTCGCTGCAACTCGGCACGGCGCTCCTTGTTGCGGTCGGCCCACTCCTTGCTGATCTGCTTCGTGCGGTCGGGATCCGCATCCCGCCTGGCCGCGGCCCGGGCGTTCACGTCGTCGCGGTGGGCCTCGTAGTAGCGGTTGTAATACTCCCTGACCTTCGCGCGATTCTCCTCCACCCACCGCTGCTGATACTCGCGCCGGCGGTCGGGGTGCACTTCCCGCCAGCGTTTCGCACGTTCCCTCCCCCGGGCACGCACTTCCGTCTCGCGATGCCGGCGTGCCGCGGCTCGACGCTCCGAGTCGCGATTGATCTGCCGAGCGCGCTCAAGGTGTTCCGCTCGCCAGAGCCGGTTCATCTCGCGAATGCGGTCGCGGTTCGCCGCCACATACTGGCGCCTCTTCTCGGCCTCCGCATCACTGTCAGACGGATGCTCCGCCAGTGACTTCCGCGACGCCGCGTTCTCCTGAGATGAGTCGTTCATGATCGCTCCTACGTGGCAGGCGGCGGGGCTAGTTCGATAACCAGAGCAAGGAGTTCAGAGCGATGCGCCGTCGGATTCGTAATCACACGTCCGACAGCGACGCGGAGCCGGTCGGCATCGTCGTCCGCGATCGCGGCGACGGGTTCCAGGCAATACGCGATGTCGTTCTGCAGGTTGTACTCTCCATCATCCACCGCGATCTCCGCATAGTAGAAGAGCGAAGCGAGCGCGGCGCGACTGAGCAGATCATCGAACTGTTCTTGGGGGATCGTCATGATGAAGCCTCCTACTGGTCGACGGGTGTGAGCCAATACTGCCCGAACAAGAGGTACGCCGTTGGTGACCGGCCGAGCGAACCTGACCGAGTTCTGTGCCAGCTCAGGCTCGACGCGAAGTGAGCACCGGCTCCTCGACTAGCTCCGGGCCGAATCCTTCGCCGAGAAGTGCCCGCGCCGCCCGACGCCGCGCGTTGGCCTCGCGGCCAAGCACCCAGAGCAGACGCATCAAGGTCAGGGGTCCGGCGACGAGGAACTTCAGCGCATTCCACGCGAAGATCAGTGCGAGCAAGTTGAACCAGCCGGAGCCGCCGGCTTCGACCTGGCTGGTGCAGAAAACGGCTGCGAGTGCGTACGGGACCGCGAGCAGCATCGCCGGCACGCCCCACTTGAGACCGCGACGAGTGTGAAGCGCGTCGAGCAGGACGTTGGTCGGCATCAACCCGCGCAGAGCGTAGTGAATGCGGGCAGTGACGTCCAAGATGAGTCCGAACATGATGCAGCCTTCCAGAAGTCCGGCAACAAGAAACTTGAAAGGACTGCCCGCCGAACGGGAGTCATGCCATCACACCGAGCGATAGCGCGCATAGAGGTTGCCTGACACCATTTTAGAACCGGATGCCCGCCCGCGGAAGCTTTAAATTGACGGCGGGTCGGGGCACATCGCGGGCGGAGCGTTCTTCCGCGAGGCGCTGCGCACCTTCGAGCGCGGCACGAGCGCGCGCGGCATCCAGCTTCTGTGCCGTCGATTCCGGTACCGCACCGAGCGCCCTGGCGCCAACGATGCCGTAGCGGTCGCGGTAGGCCGCGACAGCGCATCCGTTTTGGTGCCACGCGACGGCTGCAGACCCGCGCGGCGCGGTGCCGAGCGCTCGAGTCCACGGCTCCCCCGCGAGCAACGCCTCGTCAAGCACTGCGCTCGCTCGCGACTCGATCAGGTCGTTTCGCTCAACCAACGCCTGGTGCATGGCGGCATCCATTGGCCCGATCGCACGAGGGATCAGCCCGGCGATAAGGCGCGGAGCGCGGCGCGATCGCCCCGCTCCGCCGTTCCGAGACAAGACCGCTGCCACTCTGGCTCGCAGAACCGCCGCGATGTCCTTGGCATCCTCGAACCCGCGGGCCGCAACCACGCGCGGCAGGAGGTTTGCAATGTCGACATAGTGGGCCTCGGCTCGCCGGAGCTCTGCGGTGAATGGCCCGAAGGCATCCGAGTGGATGACCGCGTCGGCCTGGCCCGGCGAGAGCCCGCTCGCGCGCACCACCGACACCCATCGGTCGTGCTGCGCGGCCGCCGCGATGGTCTCATACTCTGCCGCGAGTTGCGCCACCGATCCCCACGCGTCCTGCTCCGCGGCGATGCTTTCGTGTGCGGACAGCTCGGCACCGACGTGCTGCAGAATGCCGAAGAGGATGCTGCGCGCCGTCACGTCGCCATCGTCACCGGGGCGCGGCCCCACGTGGGCGACATCGGGCCGGTCGACGGCGACGTAGGCGGTGTTCGCCTCGCGACCGCGCGTCATCGCGACGTAGAGGTTCTCTCGTGGCATGGTTGGCGCAACGACGACGTGCGCAGTATCGGTCGTGATTCCCTGCGCACGGTGGGAGGTGACCGCGTAGCCCAGTTCAAGGTGTTCGCGCACGTACTCGGCGGGAAGCAGCACGGTGCTCCCCCACCGCCGCCCGTGCCGCCGCACTTCGACCGAACCGTTCCGGTGCACGTCGATCACGGCCCACCGGTCGCCGTTGCGCACCCACGTTCGGGACGCGTAGAGCCGGCGATCGTTCCGGCGCGTGATCACCGTGTCCCCGACCGCGGCACGGGTTCCGTCATGTAGCGCGACTTCGCGCAGCGCATCGACCTGACCCTCTAGGATCAGTTCCGTTCGAGCGCGCACATTCAGTGATGCGACCGCCTCGTTTGAGTCACTGATCAGCACGGTCTCCTTGCCGGCTCGGGTGTCTGTGCGCCAGGCCTCATAGGCGGCATCCGCCATCGCTTCGGTGGTGCCATCGCGCAGGCGGTCGTGCACGCCATAAAGATCGATCACCTCGGAGTTGCCCTGACGCAGTCCGAGGGACGCCGTCTTCTCCCACTCGTGCGCGAACCGGTGCACGTCAATGAGCTCTGGCGCATCCGGTCGATCATGCACCAGCATCGAAAACGCGCCGCCAGCATCAACCGACTGAAGCTGGGCGTAGTCGCCCACCAGCAGAACCTTCGCGTTGGCATTAGCGGCCAGCGCGGTGATTCGATCCAGTGGCAGCGTGCCCGCCAACGATGCCTCGTCGATGATCACGAGCTGCCCGGCCCGAAACGTCTCTCCATGGTCGCGATGGGTCTGCCACCACTTCGCCAGGTTCTCAGTCGTGATTCCGAGGTCAGTCGCCAATACCGTCGCGGCCGCCGCCGAGGGTGCAAGGCCGACCACAGAGCCCGCACCGTGCGCCTCCTCCCATGCGAGCCGAAGCACGCACATGGCCGTCGTCTTGCCTGCGCCAGCCGGCCCCACGAGCACATCAATCACTCGACCCGAGCCGACGATCGACAACAGCGCCGCAAGCTGGCCGTCGGCGAGCACTCCCCCGCCCGGCAGCTTCGTGCGCGCGGCCGACCGCAGTGTCGTCGCCGCGACTCGTGGTCCGTTCTCGTCAGCGGCCCGCTCGAGCAGCCGAGACTCCGCGTCGAGCAACTCAGTCGAGGTAAACACGGTGGAGTGCTTTGGTCGAAAGACGGACGTGAGGTCGTCACGTTGGAATGCGGCAGGGCTCGAGGCCAGCTCGGGTGGTGTGATGCGCAACGACGCGCGCTCGGCAGCATCCGTTATGAGCCCGACAACAGCCTCTCGATCCGAAGCGGATGCGAAGCGGTACTGCATCGTTTGGCGCGCTGCCTCGGCCGTGAGGTTCCAGTGCCGCCAGGTTGCGCGCTTCTCACTGACGGCCGTCATCACGCTGAACGCCAGCGCATCGACCTCCTCGCGAGGCACGTCCTCGGCGCGCAGCACCAGCGCAGACGGGTGAGCGGATGCCGCACTCGCCAACGCCGACGCGTCGCGCCCGAGCACGAGCTTTGCGCGTGCTCGCCACGCAGCCGTGAGGTCTGCCAGGGAGTGCACTTGCTTGACCGGCCGAGTGGAAAGCGTGGCCTGCGCGCGCAGTTTCATGATTGTCACCGGGTTCGGGCGACGCCCGTGGCTCGCCATGTATGCCTCGATCAACCGGTCGGTCTCGACATCGATGTGCCGGGATCTCGACGAGAATTCCGCGACGAGCGCTTCGGGAACAACGCTGACCGCCCACGCGGGGTGGCGGTCCCGACCGCGCTCCCGCTTCTCCCACTGCACGCCCATCGATCGCGTAAGTGCGTCTGCGAACAGGGTCTCGTGCAGTTCGGAGAGCGCAACCACGGCCTCGTGCATGGGCCGGCCATCGAGCGAGCGCCACTTGCCGTCGAGCACGGTCTGCACTTTGTTGCTGATCACGACGTGCGTGTGCAGATGAGGGTCGCCGGCCCGGCTGTCGAAATGGTCGAAGGCCGTCGCGATCAGTCCGGTCACATCGACTTGCGCAACGGCGCCGCCCTGCGCCGTCGTGCCGGTTCTGGTCGCCGCAACCTCGCGCTCCATGAACGCGATCACCTCGGCAACCGCCGCGTGGTGAGCCTCCGCGATGCGCGCCTGCGTCGGTGCGTCGGCAATTCCCCAGAGGACGCTCGCCGACTTTGGAATCGAGAACGTGAAGTCGTACCCGGCGACTGCCCTGCGCCGTTGTCCAGCTGACTCCTCCTCTGCGGATGCTCCCTCGCCGGACCCCGGCTCGACGCCGTCTTCACTCCGGCCGAGGGCGGCTCGATCTGCGGCAGTCCGATACACCGGGTACGCCCGCCCGAGAGCCTCACCTGTTACCGGGTCGCGGCCCAATCCGATTAGCCGCTGCAGCTGCTCTTCCGTGACGACGTCACCCTCGATGACGAGACCGCCGCCGAGACCCGGAAGTCCACCGCCCATCCACCGGCCCGGCGGCGTGCCCTGCGCGGTGTAGTAACGGGTAAGCGGCGTCGATAAAGAGCGATTTCCGTCACCAGCGGCGACCGTGCGCAGCAGGTACTTGTACCCGTCGCCGGCACTCATAACCCGCATCGACACCGTCACCGCGCGCTCCTCCGCTTTCGTCACGGAGGTGCGCCGCCTCGATCTGCAAGAGGCGTGGTGGCTCAGAAGGTGTACAAATTCAGGTGAAAATCTCTATATCGCGGTAGCGCGGACCGTATCGGGTGCCGAGTCGTTCCGCTGCACGGTCAATCGCCGCATCTGGAATGCCCACGTGCGTCAAGATCACGAGAGTAAGCACGATCCAGTTGGCGTCCCGGATGCCGCGCAGCAAGACGCCATCTTCCCAGATGCCGCTAGATGCCGCGTGCGCAATGGCATTTCGAGCCTTGAGGAACTGCTTCGTCCATTCTTTAACGGACACCCGCGCTCGCTGCCAGACATCGTCATCGACCTGTCGGATGAGCTGCTCCACTTTCGAACGAAATGTGGTCCTCCCAAGATCGCCCTTGAGCTGCGCCACGGCCTCCTTCTGCGCGTGGTCCAGGCCCGTCAACGATTCCAGAGCTTCGAGAATCGGCCTAGATTCGTCGGAACTTAGTCGCGGGGCTTCGTGCAGTTGAAGCGCTGTTGCGACTGACTCAATTGCCGCAGAGCTGAGGATCACGTCTGCGTCAACATAACCAGGCTGGTACCGCAACCCAGCGAGGATATAGAGGACCGGCTTCCACTCGCTGTACGCCGCCCACCACCGCTCGATCGTGTGCTGAATCCAGTCACCAGCGAACCTCAGCGAGTACTCAACCGGTGCGCGCGTCGAACGCTCAAACGGCGCGTACTTATCTCGCCCAAAGACGTTCACGGTCTGCCCGGACGCCTCAGTCGCTATTAGGGTGAGTTGCCCGCATGGCAGGTCAGCAGCGAATGTGAGCATCGTCTGAAAGACGGCGAGCTGAGTCTCAAAGTCCTCCAACGGAACCGGCTCCGGCGCAACTAACGTGATCGAGTTCTCTCCACCGCGTAGCGTCACTTCCATCTGTGGCGCTCCGTCGACCTCGGGAAACAACAGTGCCTGCGAGGGGCCTCGGGCTGCTCCGTCCTCGTGGCGGTACGAACAGGCCGACGCCAGGTGTTCGAATGTCGCCGTCACGGTTGTGTATTGAGCATCATCCACGGTTGATCCGACCCTGAGTTCATCGACTCGCAACCCCAGGTCACCGTCGATCCCGAAGACTGTTCCACGTATGAGCGTCGGTGTCCCGTCAAGAGATGCCGTGAGGACTCGTACGCCAGGCTGCCCTGTCGCATACGAGAAGCTACGCGGTGACTTGAGGATCCACCGCCCGCCGCGTTCAACAACTTCGGCTGTGCCGTCGCGTGCGCCACCACCGATCGACTCAAATTCGACCAAGGTCGATGGCCACTGAAAGTGCTCCGAGAATAGCGCCACAGATCGACCTACGCGGTGACGAGCTGCATCAGCTCGGTGAAGTCGGTAACTACCTTGTAGGTCACGTCGTGGCCGTTCTTCGCACTCATGGACGCGAAGAATTTGCGGGCACACTCGATCTTTGCGTCCTCGATGCCCTTGAGCTGCAGGGTCGAAAGCGAGCCCTTGGTCTCGGCAACAAAGTAAACGTGCTTGACACTGCCCTCTGTGAACGCGATCGCCCAGTCGGGGTTGTAGTCACCCACCGGAGTCGGGATGAAAAAACCACGAGGAAGCTTGGCGTAAACAGCGACCTCCGTACTTGTGTCCAGCTCGGTGACGAACGCACGCTCGATCTTCGAGTCAGTCACGACAAAGTCGTAGATGTGTTTCTTGAGCTTGTGCCCCGCCTTACTGAAATCCTGCGCGGTTTGATTCTCTGTGAAGATCGCGGAGTCGAACCGATCTTCCAGCGCGTCGTAGATCAGATGCTCGACAATGACGGTTGCCTTTTGCTCGTTGATCAGCCGCGCCGCCTCAGTGATGAACTGCTCCGGGTTAAGCCGAAACTTCCCGAACGTGCCCGGCGCCACGCCTCGCAGGATAGCGGCAACCGTGCGACGGGTGAGCTGAGTCTTTTCGGTGATCTCACCAAGCAAGTCGTACTTCACCTGTGATCCCGCACTCATGGTCTCGGTGTGAGTTTGGGTAGTAGACACCACGAACCCCGAGCCGCCCGCCAGGTCGTCAGCCTCCAACTTTTCGCGCTGCTGTCCTGCTTGGACGACGTACTGCATCGCGGCGACGTTCAGGTGCTTGTCCAGATGCCCAATCGACATGTGGATAAGTTCGGCCGAGTCGAACTCGACTTGGTAGACAGCCTTGTGGTTGATCCGACCCCAGAGCGCCTGAAACTCCTTCTTGGCGAAGTTCGCCTCGTTGAGAGGGATCCTCTTCGGCTTGCGATCGTCGGTGATCTCCGGCGCCGCGATATGTAGAGCGTCAACGAGTTCGGCAACCTGGTAAAAATACGGCTGCAGCGAGGCTGGCAACTCGGGCATCTCTGGCAATCCGGCACGAGCGAGCCACTTGTCGGTGAGGTGCTGCTCGTAGTCGATAAAGGCGTTAACCGTTAGCCAGTACTGGAGTTGCTTTGCCTCGTCCGGCGTGATCGTGTGAATGGTTCCGGTCGGAACGTCCTCGACGATCTTGCCGGCGAAGTATTCGGGGGTGGCCTTGCGCGGTCGGGCAGCTAGGGACTCCGAAATCTCCTTCTGGAGTCCGGCAACGAAGTCGGTGTACGACTCGTCGGTGACCACTGTCAGTTCGTTGATGTCATGCACAGTGACGGGGTTGTCCATGCGTTCACCGCGCTGGTCGACGGCGAGGCGCAGGCCGCGGCCGATCTCTTGGCGGCGGGACACCGTGTTGTCGCTCTTCTTGAGCATTCCCATGACAAACACGTTGGGATTATCCCAGCCCTCGCGCAGCGCGGAGTGGGAGAAGATGAACCGGACTGGCTCTGTGAACGAGAGCAGTCGCTCTTTGTCCTTCAGGATCAGGTCGTACGCATCGATGTCGTTGGACTGGCCCTTGTCGTCGCCACGGCCGGAGACATTGCCGTCAACTTGATGCTTGGATTTCTTGTCGATCGAGAAGTATCCCTCGTGCACCCGTCGGACCTCATCGCGTTGCAAGTAATGCTGGAACTCCTCCGTCATGTTATCTATCGCCAGCTCGCCGAGTACCTCGTCGCGGATTGCGGCAAACTCTTCCTCGAACACGCGGGCATAGTCACCGAGGGTGTCTTCACGGCCGTAGTCGCGGTACTTGGCGACCTCGTCGATAAAGAATAGTGAGAGCACTTTGATGCCCTGGCTAAACAATTCTCGTTCCTTGTCCAAATGTGCTCGGATGACCTCGCGAATCTGGATGCGCCGCTTCGTCTCCTCTGTGACGTCGCGGTCAGCGAGCTGCCCGGCGATGACGACGTCGCCATTGCTTAGCTCGATAACATCGCGGCTCGCGTCGATCTCAGTGATGAACAAGCCCTTGTAAGCCTCAATTCCGTTCGACACATCGTGCAAGTTCGCACCGACGTCGAGGCGCTTGACCTGACGTTTGATCCCAGTCTGGGTCTGCACTTCGATCTCAATCCGAGCACGTGGCTTCGCGCCCTTGGCGATCTCGATAGCTTCCAGATAAAGGTATGCGGTGGATCCGGCAAGGCCCTTCACTGTGATGCCGCGCACCGCGATCTTCTTGACCAACTTCTGGTTGTATGCGTCCAAAGCATCGAGGCGGTGTACCTTCGTGTGCTCCACCTTGTGTGTTGCCGAGTAACGCAGCATCATCAGGCCATGGAAGCGCGAAAGCGCATCGAGGGACTTCGCAGCACCAATCTTCTGCGGCTCGTCAATGATCACGATAGGTCGGTTCGCCGCGATCACGTCGATCGGACGCCGCGACTGGAAGTCATCGAGTACGTCGTAGATGCGACGGTTGTCTTTACCTGTGGCGTTGAACGCCTGGATGTTGATGATCATCACCTGCACCCCGGCATCGGAGCTGAAACGCTCGATCTCGTGCAGTTGCGAGGAGTTGTAGATGAAGGATCGCGGCTTCGTCCCGTAAAGCTGTTGGAAATGTTCGGAAGTGACGTCGAACGATTTCTTGACGCCTTCACGGATAGCGAGCGAGGGCACCACGATGATGTACTTCGACCAGCCATACCGCTTGTGAAGCTCCAAGATGGTCTTGATGTAGACGTAGGTCTTCCCGGTTCCGGTCTCCATTTCCACGTCCAAGTTCGGAGCCCCCGGGGCCGCCTTGCTATCGATAAGCGTCGTCGACAGCGGCAGGTTGCGAGACCGCTGGACCTTATGAAGGTTCTCCAGCAGCTGAGTCGAGGAGAGCGCGATGTCGGCGTTCCGAAGACCGGAGTCGGGCATATCGTTCGTCTCGAACAGCGTCGGGTTCGAGGCAGGTACTACCTTGCCGGGGTCGATTCGATAGGAGATGCCGTCATGCTTGGGCTGACCTGCAAAGACGTCCACGACCGAGTCGACGGCGTCGGTCTGATACCGCTGGACCTTGAACTGTAGTTTCATCCCCATCAGATTGCCTTTACGTCGGTCGCCGGAGATACCTCGCGAAAGACCTGCTCGGCGTTGATACGCGCGGCATCGGACGTGAAGCCGGAATCACGGAACACAGCACGTAACGGCTGACGCTTCGCGATCGAATGCACAACCACTGGACTGACGAGTTCGTCGAAGCATGCGATCAGAGCACCATCCTCGACGACGAAAACCTCATTGCCGTCGATCTGCTCGACGCTGATGGGCATCGTTAGTTCGAGGCCCCAGTCGAGAAGAACTTGAAACAGCAGGTCTTCTCCGGAACGGTCCGGTTTTACACTTCCTTCGAGCTGATCGAGAGCAAGCTGGTCAGTATCGTCTGGGGCACGAAGGACGTCCGCCATGTTGGTCGAGTCGATCTTGAAGCTCCTGAACCCAGTGTCCAGCCCTACGCTCGTGAGTGCTGCGCCTTTTAACACGCTTGCGCCCGCTCGTCGGATTCGGTCTCGTGATATCTCCGCGATCGACCCATACCCCGCCTTCGCCGCATCGGATTGCGATGCCGGTACTTCGTCGATCTGGACCATGATGAAGCGACGTGAACCTTCATCCGCTGCGTTTTGAGCCAAAACCGCGTGAGCCATGCTTCCCGAGCCCGCAAAGAAGTCAAGAATCACTTCATCAGCGTCGGGATGCGTTGCGAGTTGAATAATCCTTCGCAAGAGGCGGACGGGCTTCGGATAGTCGAAGTAAGTCGGTCCGTTCTTGTCGAAAAGGGCACGGACTTCGCGAGTTCCCTCTTGGGTGTGACCGACTTCCGAGTTGGGCCACCATGTCCAAGCGGACTTACCGTCACGCTCAGCCAGGTACGTCTTCCGGCGCGGGATGCCTTTCCCATCAGGCCCGAACCAGAAGCGCCCTTCTGAAACTTGACTCTTGTATTCGGACTCGATGTTCATCCAGCAACGCCCCGGGGGCGGGCCAACCGTCAAACCGGAAGGCGTGACAATTTCATACATCTGATTTGGTCGATAGCCTGGCGCAGTAAAGTCTGACGATACCCACCGCCCGCGCGGGTCGTCGTCCGGGTTATTGAAAGCCGCGCGATCCTTTTCGTCCAGCGGCAGTGGCGCGAGCGCCGCTTCCACATTCGCTCGATCCCGCGCATACATCACGACGTATTCATGCCCCGCACCGATACGTTTCCGAGCCTCTGGTGAAGTCCGCTTCTGCCAGACGACTTGCGCGAGAAAGTTTGCCTCACCGAAGATCTCGTCACAGATCCGACGAAGCTGCCCAATCTCATTGTCATCGATAGAAATGAAGATCACGCCGTCATCGGTGAGCAGATTCCTTGACAACTTCAGGCGCGGGTAAATCATGCTCAGCCAGTCGGAATGGAAGCGGCCGTTTGCTTCTGTGTTCGCAATGAGACGAACTCCGTTGTCGTCAGCCTGACCAGAGTTGCGCAGGTACTCAGCGGAGGTCTGTGAGAACGTGTCCGAGTAGACGAAGTCGCTGCCTGTATTGTAAGGCGGGTCAATGTAGATGAGTTTGACTTTGCCGAGGTAGGACTCCTGCAGTAATTTGAGAGCGTCGAGGTTGTCACCTTCGATGAAGAGGTTCTTTGTGGTTTCAAAATCCACCGACTCTTCGCGGACGGGACGCAGCGTCTTGGCGATCGGCGCGTTAGCGGCGAATGTGGCGGCACGCTTACCTGGCCAGTCGAGCTGGTACCTCTCCTGCGGCCCGTCAACGACGTGGTCGGAGAGTTCCTGGCGCAGCAGATCGAAGTCGACGGCCATCTTGAAATTGCCGTCAGCGTCGACGGACTCAGTGACGACGGTCGGGAATAGGTCGGCGAGCTTGCCGATATTGGAGTCTGTCAGGTCTGGCGACGTCATTCGTAGTTTCTCCACGGGTTACCTCTGCTGTTCGAGTTCTTGTTGTCTAGTTTTGAGGGTGCGGCGCAGCTCGATCTTGCGGTTGAGCTGCGGTTCGGTGCGGAGCCTGCGCTCCAAGGCGGTGATCTCGCGTTCGAGTTTCCGCACGGTCGCCAGTCTGTCGGCAACCTCTGACATCTCCTCACCGGGCCGCACCGTCACCGGCGTCAGCGGCTCCAGGATCGCCGCGTAGAGGGTGGGCAAGCCAATAGCTGTCGGGAGCGATTGCCGTTCTGCGTCAGCAGAGAGCCATCCGGTCGAGTAGTAGGCACTGAGTTTCGAGGCACCCGAGCTGAGCTGCTTGTGTGCTGCGACCATCCGGACCTGAGGTTCGCCAGCTGTTGCGCGCGTGATCTCGAAGATAATCGGGTACTGGATGGCCTTGTCGATTGCGGACAGCACCTGATCGGCGACGTCGCCGGTCTTGGTGTCGATATGAAAGACCTGGATCTCAGGAACGCTCGTGCTGCCGGGGAGGTTGATGGTGGATTCGGCAAGCTTATAGGCCCAGGTAATGCGCTGGACCTCGGACACAAACTTCTCACGCACAGCGGTGCTGACACTGCCGTACTCGTAAAACTTCTCCTTGGGCACACGACTGCCAAACTTGGCGGCGGCAGGCCACTTGTACAAAAGATCAACCATCGGCTGTCACCGCCTGCACGGGGTCAACAATGACGACAAACGCGATGAGTTCAAAGTCGTCTAGCCCCGCAATCGTTCCGTTCAGGGCGGTGGTTTGACCTCCAGTGAAGAGACTGTCGATGTCGCGTTCCTCAGAAACATCGATCATCGAGTGGATCGCGTCGGTGAGCAGTTGAGAATACTTACCCATGTGCGCGCCTTCGCCCGTCGCAGTGTTGAAAGCCTGCACTACATCGGTCAGGGGTTCCTCGTAGACCCGGCATCCAGCACGGAGCAGGTCAAGTAGACGCTTGGCCTCGGTGTGATCAGCCACAACTTCACCTCGATCATCGAGGTACACAAGATAATGCGGGTGCAGCCTGTTGCCACGGTTCAAGTTGTCGTCAGCATCCACATTCCGAAGCGCAAAGATCACGCCTGGCACGAGCCCCTTACTCGCATCGGCTGGCACCACGGCGTGCAGCCCCTTCGGCGCGGCGGCAAGGTCGCCGTATTCTTTGACGTAGGCGAGCAAGTCCATTCGGAAATCGTTGAGTCCGAGGTCTGTGATGGAGACGCCCGTGCGGACGTCCTCAAGCTCGATGACATCGTCTTGGAGCTTACGCAGCTGCTCTCTGCGGAACCCTGCATCGGAGTGCTCAAGGGTAAGGACGTTGTCGTCGGCGGTGCTGGCAAGGTCGGCCATCACCATTCGGTTTTCGACGCGTTCCTTGAGGTTAATGTACTCGTCGAGGGAAATGTCTGGCCAAAAATTTACCAGTTGAATCTGCGCGTTCTGGGAGCCGATACGATCAATTCGCCCGAACCGCTGGATGATACGAACTGGGTTCCAGTGGATGTCGTAGTTGATCAGGTAGTCGCAGTCCTGAAGGTTTTGCCCCTCACTGATGACATCGGTGCCAATGAGCACATCAAGTTGGCGAGTCTCGTTCGGCATGGTCAGATCCCTCTGCTTTGACCGCGGGGAGAACATCGCCATGACCTGCTGGAAGTCGAAGCCCGTGCCGAGTGTGGTCTTCGCTCCGTGGCTCCCACCGGTGATGACGGCCGTCTCCAGCCCGGCTTCCGCAAGCACTGGCGCGAGTTCTCGGTAGAGGTATCCGGCGGTGTCAGCGAACGCTGAAAACACCAGCACCTTGCGATTGCCGCTGTTGATCGGGTTCTCGGCCTTGCGTTCAATCAGGCGTTTGAGCTCGGCGAGCTTGCGGTCATTGCCTGGGGTGACCTTGCGCATCTCATCGAGCAGCTCTCGGAGTGTCTCGCGGTCATTCCACAAATCCCGCTGCCACGAATCGATGTCGATATCGTCGAGGTCGATCTTGATCTTCTCTCCGAACGAAATCGCCTCCACGTTCGCGTCGTCCTCGTCATCGAGGTCAAAGTCGTAATCGATCAAATCAGCGGCATCTACTATCGGCCCATTGTGGATCGAAAGACTTTGGAATCTCTCGTCAACCGTGCGTTCTATTCTTTCCAGCGTTAATCGGAAAGCTTCGACCGAGCTCTCGAGCCGTTTGAGGAGGTTGACCGTCATGAGCTTCTTCAAACCCTGCTCGCGACCGGCCTGCCCGAGATTGGAGCGGGCACTTCCGGCGGTGACGTTGTAGAGGTCTTCGTACTTGGCGCGCCTGCTCGGGAACACGTAGGCCAGAGGAGTGTAGACGGCGAGAGTGAGAGCTTGGAGCTGCTCGAAGATAACGTTGAAGCCCGGGACATCCCCCAAGTCAGTAAGTGGTGCTCGGATCGATAGGGGGGCTCTGCGTTCCGGGAACGCGCCTATCTCAGAAGTGTCGTAGAACGCCTGGATGTGTTTGCGGGATCGGGCGATGGTGACCGCGTCGAGCAGCTCAAAGAAATCGAAGTCCAGCATCTGAAGAATGCGTTCCGTCGTTCGATGCTCGGGGCCCAGCTTGGACCATTCATTGAACACCCGTTGCGCATCAGAGAAGACCTTCTCCACGCTCGTGGAGAGATTCAGATGTTGAGCCAGGTTTTCCGACTCACCTTCGTAGGCAAGTTGCAGCTGGTTCTTCAGGTCATTGAACCGGTTGTTCACGGGAGTGGCCGAAAGCATCAGCACTTTAGTCTTGACTCCCTCGCGCATGACTTTCCGCATGAGTCGCTGATAGCGCGATTCCTTCTCCTCGGCGTAGTCAGCATTCCGAAAGTTGTGTGACTCATCGATCACGACCAAGTCGTAATTTCCCCAATTGATACGATCCAGCCGGAGTCCTAGCGACTCGCCTTTCGTGCGTGAGAGGTCAGTATGAGCGAGGACGTCGTAGTTGAACCGGTCGGCGGCGAAGATGTTCGTCGTGAGGTTGGCGTTGTAATTTGTCCAGTTCTCGGCGAGCTTCTTCGGGCAAAGAACCAGAACTGACTTGTTGCGCAACTCGTAGTATTTAATGACGGCCAACGCTGTGAACGTCTTCCCCAAACCCACCGAGTCGGCAAGGATGCAGCCGTTGTAGGTCTCCAATTTGTTGATGATGCCGGTCGCACCGTCGCGCTGGAAGTTGTAGAGGCTCTGCCAGACCTTTGTCTCTTGGTAGCCGGTGCGGTCATTTGGCAGAACATCTTCATTGATTTCGTCGAGAAACTCCGCAAACAGGTTGTACAGGATAAGGAAGTAGATGCGCGCAGGCGAGTTTTCGGCGTACACGTTAGCTATATGGTCGCTGACGGCCTGAGTAACGTCGTGGAGTTGTCCTGGATTGTTCCAAATCTGGTCGAACAAGTCGAGGAACCGCTTCGTCTCCGTCTGGCTCTCGAACTTCGTCACGACGTTTGAGACTGCGGGGCCGCTTTCATAGCCGAGGTCCGTCGTCGTGAATCCCTGGATCGGGAAGTATGCCGCTCTGCCATCAACCACGGCGAGTGGTTGCATCGGGTTGCCCGTCGCGTTAGATCGAAATGTCACCTTGCGGCGTACCCAATCGGCACACTCCTTGGCGATGGCCCGCTGGGTGAGCTTGTTGCGGAGTTTGATTTCGAACTCACTGCCGTACAAGCTCGACTCGGCCTGCCCAGCGGGGATGAAGAACTCGCGCTTTTCCTTGCGGAGCTTGTCGGTGACATTCTCAGTCACGAACGATGGCGAGGTGAAGATGAACTCGACCTCAGAGACCTGCTCCAGTTCTTTACGGAGCGCCTCGAATGCGAAGATTGAAAATGTCGACGCGGCTATCCGGACCTTCGATCCTGATGTGATCTCCGACTTGAGGTCGTCACCGAGCAGATCGGTTACGTTATCAATGATGCGCATGCTGTTAGTCCCCCGCCTCGTCACAGTCGGGGCCGGCAGGGATCTTGTTCGCGGACTGCCAAGGCTCGGTCACAACGCCCCCATTTATTTGGCAGGCCCCGAGTAGGTCTACCTCTGCGATGCTACCGGAGCGGACTAGGTTTGGCCGGGGATGTCCGGCTTGGCCGGGTTTTTTACTGGTCGAAGGAAGCATGGCGGATTTGCCTGCAGGCCCAGAAAGCCGGGCTGTCGGTGTCCACAGCCCTGCGAGAGGCAAAGCCCAATCGATGTGGATGGAATTCGTTCAACCTACTGTTCCAGGTGCCAGCCAAGACGTGAGGACTGCCCGCCATCGCTGGCGAGCCGAGTTCCAGCTCATCGTGTGATCCGCGTCGAAGGCCTCAAGGTCGACCATGTCAGGACGCAGGGCGCTGAGGCGAGTCGAGAGTTCGAAGGGCGACGACGTGTCGAGTGTTCCATGAAGGATGAGCGACGGCACGGTCAAATCGTCGGCGCGCGCGATCCAGTCGAAGCCGCGCAGACCGATGGGGTTAGCTAGACCGGTCATTCGAGCCAGCGGCCGGACGTTGAGCCACGGCAGGGCAAGCGCGCCGGTCCAGCCAGGCAGGCCCGACCGCGCGCAGTTCGCCTTGATCGTCGAGACCCAGTCGAGCACGGGCGATTCGAGCACGAGCCCGGCAACGATGCCTCGAAGCCCAGGCCCTGCTGCGAGTTGCAGCGCGATGGCTGCGCCCATCGACCACCCAAAAAGCACGACGCTGCGTGCGCCGTTCTCGCAGGCGAAGCGCACGGCCGCGCGCACGTCATCGACCTCGGCGGCGCCAAGCTCGGACCTACCGGTCCCCACCCTGGGGCCTTCACCGTCGTTGCGATACGTCACAACGAGCGACGTCAACCCAGCTTCCGAGGCGACCTGCACACCACGCAACGTTCCGGCACGCGCGCTTCCGAGCCCGTGAATATGGATGGCCCACGTGGTCGACGGAGCATCTCGGGGCGTGATGAGCCAGGCGGGCGCGGGGCCGACATCCGTTTGTATTTCGACATCCGTTGTTTGGAGGCCGGCATCTGCTGGAGTCTGAAAATAGATGCCACTCCAGGATGCTCGTTGGCCGGAGGCCAGGCCGTGCCATGCCTCCCCCACGACCTCGCGTCCGACGAGATGCGGCCCGCGATCTTCGACTTCCGGGGACAGCTGAACCCAGCCGCCGTTCTCGACAATGAGGCAGTAGTCGCCGGGTGCGGCGGTGCGCGGTGAACGATCAAGGACGACGATGGGTCGCTCCCCCGTGTGATCCACGTCTCTAATTGTCAAGTCGTATTTTCGCCCGCTTGCCGGGGCGGTCAGTCGCCGCGCGATCAGGAACCCGAGCCCTCCGAGCGCCACGCTTGCGCCGGCCAGCGCGCCAGCCAGGGCCCAGGCGGCTTTCATCGTTGGCGCAGCCCGTCTCCGGTCGTCGCCGGAGAAACGGTGGGCACCGAGCCGGTCGGCCCGGCTCCGAGTAGGTGGCGTTCGGCGCGCTCGACTAGCTCCTTGTCGTAGTCGCTCACGTCGAATGACACCCGCGTATCGATCATCGCATCGCGGATCTCAACGACTTGGCGATGGAGCAGAGTCTCGGGCCCGCCGGCGTCGAACGCAACATGCTCGTTCTGGCTGATTCCCGGTCGTACGGTTGTCGCTTTGGCCCAGATCGGTTCGAGTTCGCCGACGAGCCTCCGGGTCGTCCGTTCGCGAGATCTGGCCTGGAAAGTGCGGGCTGCGGGCTGACTGGCGAAGCCGAGGCAGAGGAGGAGGAAGGTCAGGATGTGGAGCGGTTCATACGCGACGGCGACTGCTGCCATCAGGTCGAGTTCGCCGACCACATGGGCGAGATCCATGATGATGACGACGACGCTCAACGCGACCCCGAAGGTGCTTCCGAGGATCAGAGATACCGGCGGTAACCGCTGGGCGCCCTCGCTGCTTCGGAGCTGCCGTCCAGCGAGCGCGGCCATCGCTGCGAGGACGATCCCGTAGTAAATGAATTGGATCATCGAGTAGGCGGCGGCAGCGGGTTGTTCGCCAAGCTCAAGCATGAAGCTGGTGGTGGTGCCGCCACGATGGATGAGCAGGAACGTTCCGATCGCGCCGATGAGCGCGGCGACGAGTGTGAACCGGCCGAGTGCGAGCCGGACGGCCCACGTTTGATGCTCGGATGCCCTCATCACTCCGCGCCCTAGGAAGAAGACGCCGACCATCAACGTAGCGTCCGCCACGAGGGTTACCAGGTTGGAGCCGCCAGCGAGCGGGTCGAGCGCCCAGTAGACCTGATCCGTATTCAGCGTCATCGCGATCGCGATCGTCAGCGCGGCGTAGCTGATGTTGCGCTCGGCACGACCCCGCCGAAGGATAAGCAGGCTCGCGACAAGCAGCCACATGAGGGCGGAGACCAGGACGGCAATCATCCGAAGATCTCCAAGTACCGGGAGGAATGCAATGTCGATCCCCTAATTGCCGCGGCGAGCTGGTCGGCGAGGGTCTCAGCTTGGACTTCTTTGTCGGTGTTGAGATTTTGGCGCTTGAGCAGTCGGCGCAGGGTCTGCGGCGGGATGTCCGGCAGCAGATAGTCGCGCGTGTCAGGATCGTCGTCGACATCGTGACCCAAGATCAAGTGCGCCAATTCGTGCAGCACGAACTGCTGCCGATGCAGCGCCGAATCACTGTGCGCATGAAGAATCAAATCTTCGCCATCCCTCATGAGCGAAACGGCGCATAAGCCGTCATGAACGCCCAGTTCCGCGAGTTCGACGATGCGCAGGCCACGCTGCCTACTTCGCTGCACTGCACCGACCAACTCATCGAAGGTGAATGTCTCGCCCAGGGCGAGCTCGGCCAGCGCCGGCACGCTCACTTCGTTGTTCACTGCCGTGTCACTTCCCTCCGGGACCTGTGTATGGCTCAATCTGCCTTGGCGCGCTCGCTTGCTTCTGCCAAGTCTTGCGAGATCTCCGCATCTAGGAATTTGGTGATCGCCTGAAGCGCGTTCGGGGAAATGTCGCCGAGGGTACGGGCCGCATACGTTTTGACACGCGCGGAGCGCATTGCCCGCACGAGATCGAGTTGAGCGCTCACCTTGGCAGGGATCTCGGCGCCGTCCGAGCCGACGAGGAACTCAGTGTCCACGTCGAAGAACGCGGCGAGCCCTTCGAAGAGTAGGCGGTCTTGCACGTACCGGTGGCCGTTCACCACGTAGGTCCATCTCGACCGCGAGAGGTTCGTTCCGCGCTCTTCGAGGAACGCGGCAATCTGTGTAAACGTGGGCTCGCTGCCCGTCTCAGCTTCGGCGACGTCGAGCAGCAGCCGGAGGCGCTTTGCGAGATCCTCTGCGGCTGTCGTGCTGTCGTCTTCGATCATGTGCGGAACCATGGCTCCTCTGGCGATGAGCGGATGCTCGGGTCGTTGAGAGTGCCTAATATACCCGTTGAGCATGATCAACGCAAGGGTTGCGCATGCTCAAATCTGGTGGTAAACCAATCCCTGAATCAAAAATTGAGCATGCTCAAACACGATGCCCCTCGCTGAACGCACTGGCACGGCGAGGTGCACCTCTCTGTCATCCACGTGGGCGTGGCATCCACTCGGGAAGGTGGTCATTGTGTCTTTGGAATCGCACAAGCGACAGGAGCGAGAGCAGAAGCTCACCGAGCTTCACGAACGTCTGGTCGCCTCCGTCGAGGCCCTAGTCACCGGCAACGAGTGGAAACAGGCGCTCGTGTTCGCCGCCCGCTTCCGCACACGCTCGTTCAACAACACTCTCCTGATCTGGGCGCAGCATTCCGCAGCGCACGAACGCGGACTCGTGTCGGCGGAGCTCCCCGGCTACGTCGCCGGCTTCCGACAGTGGAATGCGCTCGGGCGTCACGTGGTCGCCGGCCAGAAGGGCTACATGATCCTCGCGCCCGTCACCGCGCGCTTTGCATCATCCTCCCCCGCCGACGTGCGTTCTTGGCGGAGGCTCAACCAAAGCGAGCGACCTCGCGCCGGTGAGCTCGTGCGCCAGCAGATGGTCGGCACCCGACCGGCATACGTCTGGGACGTCTCGCAGACCGCCGGTGCGCCGATCCATGAACGTCCCGCGCCGAGACTCCTCAGCGGCGAGGCGCCCAACGGTCTCTGGGATGGCCTCTCCGCGTTGGTCCGGGACGCCGGGTTCACCCTGCTATCGACAGCGGATGCCGCGTCGCTCGGCGGCGCGAACGGGCGCACCGAGTTCCACGGGCGAACAGCCTCAGTGCGCGCCGATATGGATGCCGCCGCTCAGGTGAAGACACTCGCCCACGAGCTGGCTCACATCCGGATGCATCGGCCCGACGCCGATGCGCAAGCTCACCGCGGAATCGGCGAGGTTGAAGCCGAGTCGGTCGCCCTGATGATCGGCGCGGTCCATGGCATGGATACGAGCGCCTACACGATCCCGTACGTGTCCGCCTGGGCGAGTTCGGTGCCGGGCAAGACTGCTACCGAGGTCGCCCAGGAGACGGGTGAGCGCGTGCGTCGCGTGGCCGTGGCGATCCTCGACCAACTCCAGACCGATCAGATGGGCGCCGGCGATCCCGTGGTGTTTGATCGTGAGAAGCCCACCCAGAATCTCGCCGTCGCGAGGGCCTCCAGCGAACTGTCGGGTGTGCGGCTCGGAGCCCGGAGTCTCTGATGGATATCGCCGAGGTGCTCATGAACTCGTACCGACTCCCCACCCGGGACGCCGCGCTCGTCTTCGCCCGGGCGGGCATCCCGATCTTCCCCTGTGCGCGTGACGGTAAGCGCCCGCTGACCGCCTCGGGATTCAACGACGCAACCTTTGACAGCAATCAGGTAGGCGCGTGGTGGGCTCGCTGGCCCAACGCGAACATCGGGATGCCCACCGGCAACGTGTCTGGTGTCGACGTCGTCGACATCGACGTCGCACAGACCATTTCGGGCTTCGACGCTTTCGATCGCGCCAGCGCCGCCGGCCTCGTCGACGGAGATCTGGCCCGGGTGCGCACTCCCTCCGGAGGCATGCACGTCTACTTCCCCGCATCCGCTACCCGCCCGCAACGCTGTTGGCAGTCTGCCGCGGCGCACATCGATTTTCGTGGCAACGGCGGGTATGTGGTCGTGCCGCCCTCGACCCTACTGCGGGAGAATGGCCGAGTCGGCTACTGCCTCGTCACGCTGTCCGCTGCAGGCTCCAAGCCAGTGGATGCCGCGGCCCTGCGAAGTCTCGTCGACCCGCACGCGCTTCGAACGGCATCACGGCCGGAGACAGCGGGCGTGCCCGAGCCGACCCGGCTGGCGCAGTGGGTGGGCAGGCTGCAGGAAGGCGAGCGGAACAGCGGATTATACTGGGCCGCCTGCCGCCTCACCGAAGCCGGCTACACACCCGCCGCTGTCGAAGCAGCACTCGCCCCGGCTGCCCAGAGCGCCGGCCTCCCGGAGACGGAGATCACCGCCACGATCAGGTCCGCGAACCGACGGTCTGGCGAAGGCCCGCATGGTCGGCCAGAAAGCCAATGGCGCGACCGAACATCCCCAGGGAGCAGACAAGGCGACGGACCATGCCGGGCGTGACGGAGCATCCGTCGAACCCGCGTAGGGAAGCGTCAACACTCCTGCTGTACAGAACAACGATGTGAGGGAGAGCACAAGCCATGGACGAAGACGACTTCGAGGCGTCACACCGCGCACCGGGCCTCGCCATCGACGGGGAGGCCTCGCCTCACGTCGCGTTGACTCACGGCGGCATCACCGATCCCCGTCGCACTCGCGCAACGATGCCCGAGAGGCGTGGCGTCCGCAACGGCCTCGAATGGGTTCGGCCCTCGGATTTGCTCAGCATCGGCGGTGCCCGTGTTGCCGGTCGCGGCATTGATTTCCAGGCTGAGCTCGCTCGGCGGCTACGGCGAGCGCCCACCACCATCCGTCGGGCAAGGCGCGAACGAGCCGACCGACTCCCTCCCCTCTCCGAGTTCGGACAGTCGGGCGAGCGTCCACCAATGTCCCGGCACGGGCTCGGGCGGCGCTGACGATGAGCATCCTGTTGAGGACGGCAACACACACCAATTTGACAGGAGGTAGCGCGATGGACTGGCAGCCACAGCGGGAAAAGGAATCGAAGTCATTCCGCGAGTCGGAAGGCCTGCGAATCTTGCTCGCCCGACTTCAAGCGAATGGCGGCGTCAAGTGGCGGACGGACCCCGAGGCATCCGAACTCATGCGGTTCGCCGCCCGGCGCTACGCGGGGTTGGCGCGAAAGCACGGTCTGGATCCCTGGGAGGCCGCCGCTGCTGCATACGATGCAATGCGGGCGTCGTCGACACTCCGCGCCGACGACCCCTGGGCAATGGTCACCCGAGCAGTGCAGGTTACCTGCATCGCAGAGGAACGCGCCCAAGGCCTCCTGTGCTCCGTGCACCAGGCGCGCCGGCCCAAGGTCTCGGCCTTCCACGACGCCGAACGCTTCAGCGATCGCGAGCACGTTCTCACGGACTACCACCCCGCGTTCAGAACCAGTCCGGCCGACTCGCAGCCCGACGAACCACCACGGGTCGAGGTCGCGGCGGCGGTCGAAGACGCGATCATGATGTTCACCCTGCTCGATTGGCCGGTCGACCGCGCCCGCAACGGCGTCGAGTACGTCTGCGGCCGACTCGCGGACGCACCATCACGTGCCTCCGCGTACGAGTCCCTACGTCGTGACTACCCCGCCCGTGCGCTCCTCGACGTTCCGCAGCGAGCGTGGATGGCAATGCTCCGAGCACTCCTGGGCAGCGGCAACCCCCTGCAGGCGCACACCAAAGCCGGCCACGGCATCCTGCTTCGTTTGCTCCTCGGCGAGCCACTTCGCGCCTTGTTCCACGACGACGACCTGGTCGCCGACATCGTCAACAACGCTCCCGGAGCGCGGGTATGACCAGCACGCCGGGTCACATTGAACTTGAGCGGTCGATCGACTCCATCCGGATCGGATCGCGGCATCGCACCGACCTCGGCGACATCGACGCCCTCGCCGCCTCGATCGAGAAGCAGGGGCTCCTGCAGCCGATCACCGTCACGCCCGACGGCACCCTCGTCTGCGGCGCCCGCCGCCTGGCCGCTCTCCGGCAGCTCGGGGTACGCAAGCTCAACGTGTGGGTTCGCTCCGGCATCTCGGACGGACTAGCCCAACTGCTCGCAGAACAAGACGACAACGCCCTCCACAAGACCCTCAGCCCGACCGAAGCGGCCACCCTGTATCGCGAGGTGAAGATGCTCCTGGCGGAGGACGCACGTCGGCGTCAAATCGCGTCACGATTCGGCGCGAAGAAGGGGACCCCCCAATCAGACGGTGCTGCCACCGTGGCAGCACCGGTGACCTCCCTCGATGGCTACGCCCGGGCACGGGCCGCGCTACTGGTGACCGGGACACGCTCGTACACGACGCTCGAACGCATCGGCTACCTGCAGGGCATCGTTGCCGATGAGAATCTCGACGAGGCACTCCGCCGCCTCGCGACCATTGAGCTCGACCTGATTAGCAATGGCGGCTCGGTCACGGCTGCGCACCGCCGCATGAAGACTCAGCTGGCTTTCGCCGAACTCGAGCAGCTGGCAGCGGATGCCGCGCAACCCGCGCTCATCCGCCACGCCGCGTCGGCAGGAACTTCACGAGTGCACGCCGCCGAGACCACCCAAAGCGACATCGAGCTCGAACAGCTGGCCCGAGAAGCGCTCTCCCGAGCCAAGACAGCGACGAAGGCCAAAAACGCCCGGCCAGCCACCCCCAACGACTCCAATCTGCCCGTGCGTTCGTTCGTGTTTCTCTGGAACGACCTCCGCGAATGGTGGCTCCGCTACGACGACGAGATCGTTTCCCAGCTCACCGATGAGCAATGGGATCAGTTCGAAGCGACACTTGCCGGCACCATCGCGTTCGCCGAACGGATGCGCTCTCTTCGTGACGACTCCCCTGCAGTTGCTCGGGTATCGACACGATCGCTTTCCCGATGAGGCACCCCGCCCTAACCCTGAGGAGATCACAATGCATTTCGCCCACCGGCGCCGCCTGGTCATCGCAATCGTCAGCAGCGGCATCGCCCTGATCGTTCTCATCGTCGTCGGCTTGTTCGGACTTCTCCGTGGGCCCGAAAAACCGAGCGAGGCCGCGCGGCCGGCGCCCGCAGCATCCGCTTCACCGGTGCCCACGGCCCGCCCTGATCAGCCGCCGCCGATTCTTGCGACGAGAGACCCCGAGAAGTTCGCACGCAGCGTCGCGGGTGCGCTCTTCAATTGGGACACGCATGACCAAGTTGGCCTCTCCGACTGGGCGCAGGTGATCGTCGACGTCGCCGACACGAATGAAGCACCCGCCGTGGCCTCCGATGTTCGGGACTATCTCCCCGCCGCTCAGATGTGGCAGCGACTCAGCACGTACGGCACTCGGCAATGGATCGAAATCGAGTCGGTGGGTGTGCCCGAGGCCTGGGCGACCGCGCTCGAACAGGCAGCGCCGGGGCAGATACCACAGGGTGCCACGGCACTCACCGTAACGGGAACCCGTCATCGCACCGGCACCTGGAAGACGCAAGCCCTGAACACGGAGCGACAGGTGGCGTTCACGGTTTTCGTCGTGTGCCCGGCCAAGAAGACGTGCACACTGCTCCGGCTGTCTCAGCCCGACCAACCTTTGGAGTAAGGCCGAGCGATGCAGAAGCTCATCGGTCTCGTCGCGGCGCTCATGCTCGCCGGCCCACTCATCGGACTGGTGGGCGTGGCCGCTCTCACCAATCCGGCCGCGACCTCCTGCGGATCGGGGTCGCTCGTCGTCCGCATCATCCCCGAGTCGCTGTCCGCTCGAACGCGAGACGGCCGATCGATCACCCTGAAAAGTGCCCAGCTGACCCATGCCGCCACGATCACGACCATCGGCGCCCGGTATGCCGACGTGGGTCGACCAGGAGTGCTCATCGCGCTGATGGCCGCGCTCACCGATTCGGCGCTGCGCATGCTCGCCAACCCCAGCGCGTATCCGGAGTCCGCGGCGTACCCGAACGACGGGGTCGGCTTCGATCACGACTCCCTGGGCCTCTTCCAAATGCGCCCGGTGTCGGGCTGGGGAACAGTCGCCGAACTCATGCGCCCGGAGTACCAGGCACAGGCATTCTTCGGTGGGCCCTCTGGCCCCAACGCCGGATCGCCACGCGGGCTGCTCGATATCGCAGGCTGGCAGGCGCTCGACCCGGGCGCGGTCGCGCAGATGGTCGAGGTCAGCGCCTACCCCGATCGGTACCAGAACTTCCAGCCCGTCGCCGAGTCGGTCCTCGCCGCACTGACGCGGGCGCCCTTGGCGAGCGCAGTTGGCCCCGGGTTGACCATTGCCGAGACCTCGCGCGTGGTGTTCCCGCTTCCCTCCGGCACGTACACAAACACCGACAGCTTCGGGTGGCGCACCGACCCCTACAGCGGCGCGCGGAAGTTCCACGCGGGCAGCGACCTCGCGGCACCGCTGGGCACTCCCATCCTCGCGGTCGCCGACGGTGTCGTCAGTTTCGCGGCGCGACGCGGCACCTACGGCGGGCTGATCACCATCGAGCACACGGTCGGCGGCGTGCGTGTCACCTCGTACTACGCCCACCTCTACGACTATGGAATTCACGTCGAGGCCGGCGACACGGTGGCCGCCGGGCAACACATCGGCGACGTCGGTTCTGCCGGCAAGTCAACCGGCCCGCACCTCCACCTCGAGATCCACCCCGGCGGGGCGAGCAAACCCGCAGTCAACGCCGTGGACTGGCTAACCGAGCACGGTGCCGCCGGCTTGGCCGGCGCCGGGGTCCGCGCGGCCGGATGCGGAAAGGTGAACTGAGATGGACGTATTCCCCGACTTCGGAGCCGTCGGCGGCGCAGCAGAATTGCAGAACGTCGTCGGCGCGATGCTGACCTTCGTGCTGATCATGTCAGTACTCATGATGATCATCAGCGGCGTCACTTGGGCACTCGCGTCGGCGAATGGCAATTTCCAGACCGCCTCGCGAGCCCGGGTCGGACTCTGGGTCGCCTGTGGCGCAGCAGCCCTCGCGGGCGCCGGCGTCGCCTGGGTCAACTTCCTGCTCGGCGTCGGCTCGACCCTCTGAAAGGTCGGTATCACCCGCGAATCCACTTGATTTCGTCGTCAGGAGGCATTCGCATGCCAACCACATCCAGAATCGCCTTCAGACCCAAACTCGTCACAGATTCGTCCGCAGATTCAAACCCAGATCGCCACGCGCCACCTTTCGACTCAATGATCATACGAGCGACGTCCGTGACGGAAGAACCTGAAGTCGGTAGATCGACAGACTCCGCGACACGGAGGAGAAAATCCACTGGAACGGCATCCTTCGGATTTATGGCTGGGGCCGGCAGCCGGAGATTCTCGGCTATGCCATCGAGCAGCAAGGCTCTGAGCCGAAGCGCCGCCCATCGCGGTCGCTTCCGCGTGCCCTTGTTGGTGATCCAGTCGTGGCGTCTGGCTCTCGTCAACAGATTCGTTATCCACGCCGCGGCGACGGGTTCGTTCCTGACCTGAATGAAGTGACGCTCGATCTGAAAGCGGTCGGCCTCGCCAACGCTGTCAAGGAACTCTGTCAAGGACCGTAATTCGGGGTCGTCAGGTACGTATAACCGAGCCCAATTATCTAAGTTTTCAAGAACCGGTACCATCGCTTCTCGAAAGCGGTCGAAGTCGAATCGAGAAGCGATCGCCAAGACCCTTTCGTCAAGGTCTGCCTGCTTATTGTCTAATGTCTCCGGATCCGGGTAGATCCGGACGTTGACGGGGCCGGGGGGTCGATACTCCCTCAATGGACGCCCGTCTGGGTCGGCAACCCATACGGCCCGCCCTGGGAGCGCCTCAAATTTGACATCCAGAACTTCGCCATCGATGGGCTCGGTTGAGACACTTTCAACCCGGTAACCAGCCCCCCACCAAGCGCTGACCTGCGGGCGACCTTCACTCTTCGTGCCACTTCCTGCCCACCAGGATCTGCCCTTCCGTGCACTAACAGGCAAGCCCAGTTCGCCTGCATCAAGAAGTAGTTGGTTAATTTCGGCCAAGGAGTACTGAGGACTGTCCCGCTCATCGGCCGCGAGTGCCTCGTAGAGCGACGAGTATCGACCACCAAGCTCGGGGGCGCGATAAGTGTCAAGATCCTGCGACTGCCCGGCATCAATGGTTCGTCGAGGAAGCCGACTTTCGACACTCGTCAGATTGTCCAGCGTGAGGAAGCGCAAGCGATTGGCGATCCCACTGGCACGAACCGAGAGGTCGATATGACGCGCCAAGAGCCGCGCATCATCGAGGTCCCAACCATCTGTGAACTTGAGCCGAAGTGCGTCGCATATGCCGACGATGATGGCGAACGGGAAGGCAGTCACCCCGGCCAGCAGTCGTTCCAATTCCTGTGGAGCCAAGGGGACGGACCAAACGAGGTGGGTCTTAACCTCGCCCGCTGTGCGGTCGGCTTCCCGGGCCGTGGACTCAATGATCCTCTCGAAGCGTCTAGCGGCAATGAGGCGCCGACTCTCACGGGAATGGTCGATTGCGCGGCTTGCTGCTTCGAGACCATCCTCAGTGCTAGCTGAAGGCCGGATTCCGAATGTTTCCTTCCCCAGTTTCTCCTCCCAGTCCCCTCGCAAGGCGTCAGCGAACGGATCGAATTCTGGCCGGTAGTCCGAAGTCGGCCAAAGCCAGGCGACGATCAACGCGCCATTTCTTGAGTTCAACAGGTCGTTGTCCGAGAACACCTCTTCATCCGGCGGCCACATCCGATCGAGATAAGCAACCTCGTTTTGGAAGCGGAGAAGCCGCGAAGTATTGGCGACTACGTCTTGGGGGGTCATGGCCATATCCTACCTCACTTATAAGCGGCGACAGTAAGGATTTCATGCTATTGTTCCCACAAGTTAATTGCTAAACACGCTGCACATAAGGATATGGGGATAGATGATGACAACTCTGATAACGAGAAAGGACGTTACGCGCTCAGGCGCGGAGTCCCTCCCGAGCACGCACCGGAAGTTCGCCGCGATCGTAGATCTTGAGAACGTCGCGATCTTTTCCGGTGAGCATGTGTCGCCAGCACACATGCATGTGCTCCTGAACGCCATTGGCACACAGGTGTCCGGAATGCCCGTTCGCCTGGCAACGGGCATCAACGTGCTACGCCCTTACATGGATCTGGTCGGCCTCCAACATTGGGGGCTGACACTCGTCGAGACAAAACCCGATGCAGCTGATGACGCACTTTTCGAAGCGGCGCGAGATTTCATAATCTGCGGCGCCACGGACATCGTTGTCGCCAGTGGGGACCATTCATTCATCCCACTCGCTGCGCACGTTAACCTCCACGTCATCAGCCATGCCACCCATCTCAGCAAATCGCTGCGCCTCGCCGCGACGACGGTGACGCATCTCCCCAATGTCCGCACCGAATTCCGCGCCGCTGGTTGAGCGGACGACGGATGGCAACCTGACGTTCAATTCGACACCTCACCGACCAACCAGAGGTCGGCTGCTCCTCATAAACAAAGGTTCACAATGACAATGCTCCACACCCCTCGAAATCTGATCGACCTGACCCGGCTCATCACCCTCGGACAGCATGCAATTCGCTTTTTGTCAGACACTGAGGTTCATGATGCCTGGCGCGAGGCGGCAAGCAACTGCTCGAAAGTTCCCGACGCTCTCGTAGGGGCCGTGACAACAATTTCGACGGCTACCAGCTCGGTCGCGTGGGCATGTAGCAAAACCATCGCCGCTTGGCGACGGTATTGACGCAATGCGCCTTAGAAGCGTTCCCGCGATTGCCAATCCGCCAACCGAAGCAATCGGTAAGTGCAACTCGTGCCCCGCTTGCGTCGCGCAACCCATGAATTTCGAGAAGCGCTCGACTTGAGGACGGTCTAGGAGAGCCGGGCTGAGAATTTGAACGCTCGGCGCCCACCTGCGCGAACACGGTAACGCCTGCGCACCTCCCAGTCGTACCCATCAACCGACTGAGGGAGCTGATTGTGGTTGACATTATTCCGAACGGGACTGGGCTTCCCGGCATCGAGCAACTGCGCATCATTGTCGGCGCCGTGATGACCGTCGGACTGATCCTGAGCGTGCTCGCGCTGATCATCGCGGCGATCGTGTGGGGCTTCGGCGCCAATTCGTCCAACCCGCACCTCGCCTCGCGCGGCAAGGTGGGCGTGCTGGTCGCCTGCGGCGCCGCCATCATCTGCGGCTCAGCCGTCACATTGGTGAACTTCTTCTGGACCGTCGGCCAAGCCGTCTGACCCCGATTCCCACCTGAACGGGGCTCCAGATGAGCGTGTGCGACGTGCCGGTAATCGCCGACGTCTGCAGGACTGCGGGTGAAGGCGCCGCTGCATTGGTCGCGGCGCCGTTCGATTGGCTTGCGCATGCGATGGGCTCAGCCGCAGCCTGGCTGTTCGAGTCCGTCTGGGCAGCTTTTGATTCCACCACGCTCGTCGACGTCACCGACCCGGCGTACATCGACGTCTACAACGTGCTCTTCGGCGTGGCCGTCTTCGTCACCCTGGTGTTGTTCTGCCTTCAACTTCTCACCGGCCTCGTTCACCGCGACCCGACAGCGCTCTCCCGCGCCGCGATCGGCGTCGCCAAGTCGATACTCGGATCATTTGTCATCATCACCATCACTGGCCTGCTCCTCGAAATCACGGATCAGCTCACGATCGGAGTCGTCGTCGCGAGCGGCAACACGATGGAAGGCATGGGCGACCGCATCGCCCTCCTCGCCACCGGCCTCACAGCCATCAGCCTCGGAGCCCCCGGCGTCGGCGCCATCGTCACCATCTTCCTGTCCTCACTCGCGATCACCGGCGCGGCCATCGTCTGGTTCTCCCTCCTCATCCGCAAGGCGCTCTTGCTGGTGGCGATCGTCTTCGGGCCCATCGCGCTCGCCGGCGCGACCTGGGATGCCGCCAAAGGATGGTTCTCGAAATGGGTCGCGTTCGTGATGGCCCTCATCCTCTCGAAACTCGTGCTCGTCGTGATCTTCCTGGTGGCGGTCGCGCAAGTCTCGGCACCGATCGATGCCGACCTGGCCTCCGTTAGCGATCCGATCGCCGGCATTGTCTTGATGTTCATCGCCGCCTTCGCCCCGTATATCACCTACAAGTTCCTCAACTTCTTGGGGGTCGACATGTACCACGCGATGTCCAGCGAACAGGAAGCGAAGTCGGCGATGAACCGGCCCGTCCCGTTACCGAAAGCACCGATGGTCGACGACCCGAAGAAGATCCTCGAGCCTAACGGTGACGGCGGAAACGGAAAGGCACCACAAGGCGGCCCCGCCCCGACAACCTCATCGAGCGGTGGAGTGCCTGGTCCCACATCGTCGAGCGGCGGATCGGGCGCCGGTTCCGCTGCAAGCAAGGGCGCATCCGCCAAGGCTGGGACGGCCGGCGCAGGTGCCGCAGCAGGGGCGGCGACCGCGGGCGTCTCCGTCGTCGCGGAAGTCGTCAAGGCCGCTGCCCAGGCTGGCCCGAACATGGCCAGCACGGTCGGCCAGGTAGCGGATGCTCACAGCCAGTCTTCGAGCAACGCCGCCGCCCCGAGCACATCTCGGCCATCATCCGAGACCTCCTCCCCACCAGGCAAGGACGTGTAGTCATGGACACCGAAAATACCCGCACCGAATACCCACTGCCAGCCGTGCAGTTTTCACGCCTCACCAAACGAGGCATCATGCTTGGCCTATCGGTCCCGCAATTGATCGCTCTGTCCATCGGCACGCTCACCATCGTCACCGTGCTCTACACGACTGGCGGCTCCGGCATTCCCTGGACTGCTCCCCTGTGGGGCACCGCCGCGTTGATCGCCCTCATTCCCCTCGGGGGCCGAAAGATCGTCGAGTGGGTGCCGATCGTCTGCCGGTGGATGCTCCGCGCCGGCACTGAGCAGCTCACCTACCGGCGCCGCATCGTGCGCCCACGACCGGTCGGCACCCTGTCTCTGCCAGGCGACGCATCCGCTCTGCGCGAATGGAACGACCCCGAGTCAGGCGCCGTCATGATCCACGACCCGCACGCGCGCACTCTCACCGCGGTCGTGGCGGTATCGCACCCAGCATTCGCCCTGCTCGACCCCGGCGAACAGCATCGCCGAGTCGCCGGGTGGGGCCGCGTGCTCGCCGGCGCCTGCCGGTCCGGGCGAATCGCACGCCTCCAGGTATCGGAACGCACGCTGCCCGATTCCGGCACCGGACTCACCGAATGGTGGGAACGACATGGCAGCAACGACGACAGTTGGGCAGCCGCCACCTACCGCGAACTCATCGCGCGCGCCGGACCCACCAACGAACGCCACGCGACCACAATCAGCCTCTCCCTCGACCTCACCGCAGCCTCCCGTCAGGTCCGCACGCAAGGCGGCGGTATGCGCGGCGCGGCAGCCGTGCTGCGCCAGGAAATGACCGCACTCACCGCGGCCCTGCGCGCAGCGGACCTTACCGTGGGTACCTGGCTCACCGCAGACGAACTCGCGAGAATACTGCGCACGGCGTACGACCCCGACGTCGGCGTCGACTTGGAACGTCACCCGGATATCGGGCGCTCGCTTGAAACCGCCGGCCCGGTCGCGGTCGCCGAGAGCTGGGATCACCTCCGCACCGACAGCGCCTTCCACGCCGTGCTGTGGATCAGCGAATGGCCGAGGTCGCAGGTGTTCCCCGGTTTTCTCTCCCCCCTGGTCTTCACCAACGGCATCCTCCGCACAGTCGCGCTGCACTACCTCCCCGTCCGCACCGACCAGGCGGCGCGCGACCTGCGCAAGAAGAAGACCGAACTGATCAGCGACGCCCACCAACGCACCCGCATCGGCCAAATAGCGGATGCCGGCGCCACCGCCGAATACGACGACCTCCTGCACCAGGAGGCCGACCTCACCGCCGGCCACGGCGTACTGCGCACGACCGGACTCGTATGCGTGACCGCGCCCACCCTCGACGAGCTTGACGCCGCCGTGGCGTCGATCGAGCAGGCCGCCATCCAGGCATCCTGCGAAACCCGCCGACTCGTCGGCCAGCAGGCCCAGGCCTTCACCGCCGCAGCGCTCCCCCTGTGCCGCAGCGTGTGACCGGTGGCACTCCTGTTGTGCAGAGAACCCCGATTGGAGCCGACATGTTCGAACAACATCCACAACCCCCAAACTCCCGATGGATCAGCGTCATCTTCCTCCAGGGCGAGCACGCCGAGGAAGTGCTCGGCATGATCAACCGCAGTGGACCCACCGTGGCCAGCCAATTCCTCCGAGAGTGGGACCACGGCGAGGAGACCACCGAGGCCGCGCTCACGAACGGGTATGTCTACGACCACATTCCGGCCGGAACGACCGACCGAACCATCGAAGACGCCGCCTCCCCGTACGCACTCACCTACAGCACGCAATTCCGGTACGTCTCGCTCCTGCGCCGGTACCCGGTCGCACCCGACTGGGAGCCCGCACCGGCACCAGCAACCACGCCCGCGATTCGAACGCGTCACGGCGCCGACATCTGGGCACCCACCCGGGACCGGGCGACGAACATGGCAGGGCACACGGTCGCGCTATGAGAAACACCGACGCAGACGAGCGGATGCACACAGCCGCGCTGGTCGAACCGCACGGCGAGCCCCGCCGCGACCGCCGTGCCCGTCGGCAATCTGCAGCCAAGATCGAAGCTGATGCCCGCAAGGCCAAGCAACTCGAGGCGCACACCCGGTGGCGTGCCGAGCGGGACGAAGCACGATCGAGGGCCTATCTTGCCTCAAGCGGGGAATCGGGTCCCGCCCAATTGCGGATGCCCGGGCTGCTTCGGCTCCCCAAGCACCAGGACACATCAGCGACGCTCTCGGGGCACTACCCGTTTCTGGCCGAGGCGGGACTCGGCTCGGCTGGCGTCTTCGTCGGGCAAGACCTCTACTCGGGCGGTTCGTTCGTCTATGACCCGTGGGTGCTCTACCAGCGCGGCCTGATCACCGCCCCGAACATCGTGCTGGCCGGCATCGTCGGCTCTGGAAAATCGTCCCTGGCGAAGTCCCTCTATACTCGCTCGCTCCCCTTCGGCCGCCGCGTCTACGTGCCCGGCGATCCCAAGGGCGAGCACACCGCCGTCGCCGAAGCCGTCGGCGGCAAGGCAATCATCCTCGGCCATGGGCTTCGCAACCGACTCAACCCACTCGACGAAGGACACCGGGCAGCATCCTCTTCCAATGCCGAATGGTCGGCGCAACTGACCGCGCGGCGCCGCGACCTGATCGGCGCTCTCGCGGAAACGGTGCTCGATCGACCTCTCGGCCCCCTCGAACACACGGCCATCGACCTCGCGTTAGCGGATGCTGTGCGGAGCGCCAAGGTACCAATCCTGCCGATGGTCGTTGATCGCATCCTTGCCCCGAACCCCACGGACGACGAGGGCCGGCTCGCGGAGGACGGACGCCTTGTTGGCCATGCGCTGCGACGGCTGGTGGCCGGTGACCTCGCCGGGCTCTTCGACGGACCGTCCACCGTGCGCTTTGACCCCTCGCTTCCGATGGTGTCGCTCGACCTGTCGCGGGTGGCCGAAAACTCGACCCTCATCTCCGTGCTGATGACATGCTCATCGGCGTGGATGGAATCCGCCCTCGCCGACCCGGCCGGCGGCCAGCGCTGGGTCATCTACGACGAGGCCTGGCGGCTCATGGCGTACCCGGCCCTGCTACGACGAATGGATGCCCAGTGGCGGCTCGCCCGCCACTTCGGCATCGCCAACATGCTCATCTTCCACAAGCTCAGCGACCTCGACAACGTCGGCGACTCAGGATCCGCCATGCGCGCACTCGCGTCGTCACTGCTGGCCAACGCCGAGACTCGCATCGTTTACCGCCAGGAACCGGACCAACTCGGCTCCACCGCATCCGCTCTCGGACTCACCCGCACCGAGCAGAAGCTGCTCCCCACGCTCGGCACCGGGCAAGGGCTCTGGCGCATCAAGGGCCGCAGCTTCGTTGTGCAACATCAACTCCACCCCGACGAGCTCGCGGCCTTCGACACGACCTCCCGGATGACCGGAGTTTAGTAATCGCGTGCGGTGCCCAAAGCGCACCTTGCAGTCAAAGTGAGGAGGCCGTGCCATGGCCGAGAGAGTCTTGGAAGACGAGCGAGAAGCGAGGATGATGCTCGCGGCGCTGTCCGAACCCGGTGACGTCATCACCGGAACCTTGATCGCCCGACTCGGCGCGGCCGAGACCGTGCAGCTAATCACATCGGGCGTGCGCCTTCCAAACGGCATCGACCCGGCAGAGGGCGAACTGTGGCGACGTCGACTGGCTCCGCGCCTCAACCCCGGCCAGGTCGATCGCATCCGCGCCGACATGGAGCGCCACAATCTGCGGCTGCTGACGCCAGAGGACATCGACTGGCCCGGTGAGCTGCAACAGCTCGGCACGAGCGCGCCGATCGCGCTCTGGCTCAAGGGCAACCCGAATCAACTCGCGGCGCCGCTGCCCGCCCGAGTTACCATCGTCGGCGCCCATGCCGCAACAGCTTATGGCAGCCAGGTCGCCACCGAACTCGCCTCCGATCTCGCCTCGCAAGGCCGCTCGATCGTGTCCGGGGGTGCCTACGGCATCGACGAATCAGCGCATCGAGCAGCTACCGTGTCCTATCCAGGTTCGACGATCGCCGTGCTCGCCGTCGGCCTCGACCGGCTCTTCCCCACCGGCCACGAGCAGCTCTTCGAACGCATCGAACAGAGCGGCGGACTGCTCATCAGCGAACTACCGCCCGGCTCCGCCCCAACACGGTGGCGATTCCTGCAACGCAACCGGATCCTGGCTGCACTCACGGGCGCGACCGTCGTTGTGGAGGCAGGACACCGAGCCGGCTCGCTGAACGTCGCAGCTCAAGCCCACGCCCTGGGGCGCCCGGTCGGCGCTGTTCCCGGCCCGGTGACAAGCCCGGCGAGTGCCGGCTGCCATCGGCTGATCCAGGAAGGGATCGCGAGCCTCATCACCGATGCACAGGATGTGACGGACCTGCTGGACTCGACAGTCGGCTTCTCCGGAGACCGGACCTTCGCTTACTCCCCCACGAGACGGTTCACCCGAACCGGCCCTCACCTAACGTTCTAACTCTTCCGCCAAACGGGGACAGGACCGATGAACACTCTGCGACCGCACCCTGCGCTTGGCGATGAGCTTGCCAACCTGGGCATCGGACTGCTGATCAGTACGGCGGGCTTCGCCCTCCTGCTCCGCGCCGCGGGTGCCGTCGCCGCCTGGGCGACCAACACCCGGCAACCTGCCGGCGGGCCAGCGACCGGGCTTGCCGTGCTACTCGACCCGGGGCATCCGTCGGCGGCTCTGCAAGCACCCGGCCTGAACCCCGTCGCCTACTGGCTAACTACGATCCTGTTACTCGGTCTGGCGGTGACGGCGGCCTTCTGGTTATGGCGAGTGTTCCGAGGCACGGGCCACACGACTAAGGTCGCCCCGCACCGCATCCTGGGTATCGCAACGAGTGCCGAGGTATCACGGGCCGCGTCACACTCGGCGCTCATGAAGCGCGCGGCGCACCTTCGACCTTCCCTCACGAACGCCGGCCCCCGCGACGTCGGCTACCGAATCGGCCGATCCCGCAACACCACGGTCTGGGCGAGCGTCGAAGACTCCATCCTGGTCATCGGTCCACCGCGCTCCGGCAAAGGGGCGCACATCGTGATCAATGCCATCCTCGACGCCCCCGGCCCGGTCGTGACCACGTCCACTCGCCCCGACAACCTGACGACAACTCTTCGCGCTCGGCAGCGGATTGGCCCGGTGGCGGTATTCGATCCCCAGCGGCTTGCAGCGGGCGTGCCTGTAGGACTTCGGTGGTCGCCGATCCGCGGCTGCGAAGACCCACTCACGGCGATGATCCGCGCGTCAGGACTCGCCGCCGGCACCGGACTAGCCGCCGGCGGAGTCGACGGGGGCGGATTCTGGGAAGCCAAAACCCGCACAGCCCTGCAATGCCTGCTGCACGCGGCAGCGCTTGACGGCTGCCAGCCCGCCGAGCTGTTTCGCTGGACCCTCGATCCGGCCGCAGCCCACGACGCGGTCTCCATCCTAATGAGCACCCCGGGCGCGGCCACGGGCTGGGGCGACTCCCTCCAGGCCATGCTCGAAGCCGATCCCCGCACGCGCGACTCCATCTGGCAGGGCGTCTCCCTGTCGTTGGGCGCGCTGGCGGACCCGCGCGTGCTGGATGCCGTCTCACCGAGCGAAGGCGAGGGATTCGACCCCGAAGGCTTCTTACGCAGCAACGGCACCCTGTACCTTCTAGCCACCGGCGCCGGCTCGAACAACTCAGCCGCTCTCGTATCCGCTTTCGTCGAGGACCTGGTCGAGACCGCACGCCGCATCGCCGCGCGCAGCGCGGGTGCGCGACTTGACCCGCCGTTGTTGCTTGCGCTCGACGAGATCGGCAACCTGGCGCCTCTCCCCTCCCTTCCGAACCTCATGGCCGAAGGCGGCGGCACCGGCATCACGACCATGCCGGTGCTGCAGTCGCTCTCCCAGGCGCGCACAAAATGGAGCGACAACGCGGCTGGCACAATCTGGGATTCATCCATCGTCAAGATCGTGCTCGGCGGAGGATCCAACTCAAAGGACCTCCACGACCTCTCCACCCTGATCGGCGACCGCGACGAGGCGACTGACTCCACGACGATCGGCGACCGCGGTTCACGGTCAGCGCAGCGCTCCATCCGCCGCGTCCCGATCATGCCGCCCGACACCATCCGCACCCTGCCATTCGGCACCGGACTCATCATGCTCCGCGCGGCCCCACCCATCATCGCGAGCCTGCACATGTGGACCACACGCCCCGACGCAAAGGCGCTGCGCGCCAACCGGGAGGAAATCGAAGGATTGATGCGCTCGCCGACTCCCGACGAGCCCGCGGAACAGTCGGCCGGCGCTGCGGAGTGACTCCGTTACCCTACGAGCTCACAGGTCGCGACCGACCACCATCCACAAGGTGTCACGGCTAGGAAGTTCCACTCCTGGTTGCCTGCTCGGCGTGCCGGGTATTTGACCGAAGTGGATCCAGTACTTACGACGATTGGGCCGGTCACTCCCGCGGTTATACCCCCGGCGTGAGCGGGGGTGTCGATTTATTGGAGGGTGTCGAGGTTCGGTGGACTCATCGTCGACTTCGGGTGCCTTGCGCCTATCGCGGAGAGGATTGGTTGCACTGAGGCTGGCCAACGCGGGACACTGACTTCTGTGCAGGAAAAGTGGCTCTACGGATACGAAGGCGAAGGACCGGGCGAAATTGAGTTCCACCCGATTCGCATGCTGTCAGATGACGAGTACGACGCCGTGCGCCACGCGATCAAGACTGTACTCGACGTCCTGACTGGCCCCACCTCGTTCTCAGAATTGGCTCGCCGCGATATGGCGAGAACATTCATCGATCTCAGTCAGCGCCTTGGGGATCTGGACGAATCACGAAAAGTTGAGATCTGGGGACCCGAACTTGAGTATCGAATCGTCTCAGTGAGTTCAGCCGTGCGAATGCACGAAGAGTTCGTGCTGACCACGATCCAAAAACGCAAAGATCCGACCGCGGAAGCATCGGCGAAAGCGATTTTCAATAGGACCTACGACGGGTCGCAGGCCTACCGCATCATCTATTCGTTGAGAAACGCTTTGGTCCACGGGTCTAAAGGGCTAACTACCCTTGGATCGAAGAGCACAATGGCTGCGGACGGAACCACCTCCGCCGCAGTCTCGATCAATCTCAGCCGTGATCGATTTGCGGCTTCAGACGCGAAGACTGCCGTTCGGGGTGAGGTGCGGGCCATGGCAGAAGACCCGGAGCTTATGCAGCTCGCGAATGTGGCTTTGGACGACCTCGCAGCGATGCGGCGTGATCTTGAACCGCTGCTATACCCCGAGGCCCCTGCTGCGTCACAGCTCATCTACTCCTATGTACATGAGGTTCACGCGTCGGGGTTTGGCGCTCCGCATTTTCATGCGCATGATCCCGGCGATCCCTTCGGCCACATGAGCACTATCGGAATGACCAGATCCATCTTTGATTACGTGCTCGCCTCCGTCAGAAACTAGTTTCCTTGACGCTCGCTGACATATGAGCGAGCGCTCGAGCGAGCATCTAGGTCGACAACTGCAGCACGAGGATGCCCGGGCAGATCCTGAACCCGATGGTGACGCGCAGCACACCGAATACCAGCGAGGTCAGAAATGTGTGGACGCTGCGTTGGAACCTTCCCGCCGTGGGAGCGCGCGGCGCACCTCCTATTGAGTGCGGATCAAGACCTTCCGCCCAAATCACAGGAGGATCAGTCCTATGACACTTCACACACAGCAATCGTTGTCAGGTTTCATCGCCTCGGAGGCGCAGCAATCGGTCACCGAGAACGGTGAAACCCGTTTCAGCGTCCGCATCGGCCAGCCGCACTTTCGTCGCGAGGACAATGGCAGTTTTACCGTGCTCGAGCCGACCTTCCACGACCTCGTCGCCTACCGCGCCACCGCCGACCGGGCGCTCACACGGTTCGCCAAGGGCGACAGCTTCATCGCCGAAGGCTACGTTCGCAACTTTGAGATCGAGCGCGACGGCGAGATCATCCAGCGTGAGGAGTTCATCGCGAAGAAAATCGGTCACGACCTCGCCCGCACCAACTACGACGTCGACCGAAAAACACGCCGCTCAGCCACCGGTCCCGAGCGGGACGCGTCGGCCGTCCAGCAGGTCATTTCTGCAGAGGCAACGCCCGTTCGCACCGGCTCCTCAGTACTCGGGATCTGAGCGCGGCGATGGTAGAACTCCCGATTGAGTGGCCGCCCGGCGGTGATGCCCCGCTCGGCGAGGAGTCAGACGACCTCGACGGGCCACTCGTCGCAGAGCCGCCGCATCCGATCAATTGGAACCTCCTCACCGCGGACGAAGCCGAAACCGAATGGATCGAACTCAACCGGTGGGTGAACTGGCTACGACGGACGTATGGGCTCCCAGCGTCCGTCGTACCACCGTTCTGGCACCGGCACCCTGAACTCGTCTGGGAACTCTCCGCCCTCCACCTTCACTGGCTCTGCGCCTACGACCCCGACCAGCACGGCTCAGCCCCCTTCGGCTGGCACCGCGACTTCGCCGACGCCCGCCAACGCCTCCACGACTGGGCGGCAACATCCGGCACGCACCTTGACCGCGACCGCCCCACTCGACAGACCTCCTGGCCAGGAGAACTGCCCACGGACGCGGTCGAGGACATCCCGATCGGCGACCGCGACAAGGACTTTGCCCGGTTCGTCATCGACGACGTCGCCAAGCGCCGGGAGGCCGAGGCCGACTTCTATGCTCGCGGCGAGTCTCATTCATCATCCCACGACCTACCGCAGACCACCTTGTTAGGCTCAGTAGATGAACTCGCCCGCGACAAGCAGACCGTCCGCTAGCGCCAGCTCAGAGGCACCGACCACTGGGCGGCGGACCTGCGGAGCTACCTCGAAGCGGTCCGCCGACGCGATGCGTCCTAACCGAGCGCGGCAGTAAAGTCGACTGCTAGCGTGATCGCACCATCCGTACTTGGCGCGCGCACCTGGCCACTACGATGAATGTTCCTTGAATCGCAAGTACAGCTCGGCGACCGTGAGCGTACCTGCCGCACCCGCTCGAGTCATACTGCACTCGCTGGGCGCGTCACGCGGGGACTGATCGCCCGGCAATACGGTTTCTTCCGTCAGAAATCCTTGAGATTCGGAATCAGGCGGCGGGCTCCCGTAGGAGAGTCCGCCGCCTCGCGGTTATCTAGCGAAGGTTGAACGCCGTCCCGCAGTGCGCACAGCGAATGAGCCCAGGGCGATATGCACCAAAGGGACCAAGCTTCCGGCGGCATTTCGGGCAGGTAACGGTGTGTAGGGCCATAGAGCCCTCCTTTCAATACTGACCATCAAGAGCCGATGGGGAGGGTCCTTTTGACCCTGCCCCACCTGAACGGTCTAGAATCGAAGCACCACTCCCGCAAAGTTTGGCGCCCACAACCCCGAGACCTCGGCTCACCCGAGGAACCTCGGGGTTGTCATGCTCAGCGGTTTAATTCTACATCTAGTGATGACACAAACTGAGGACCACTACATGTAGTAATTACACTTATGTAGTTATCCACCGACTGCTCACATGGTTATCCACAGGCAATGCCTGTATGCTCTCGCGGAAATACAGGAGAAGTGTTCGAGTTATCCACAGTCTCCGCGTGACGCGACTTAGTGCCCTGTGGATTCTCGCACGGCGTGTCGCGGTCGCACTGCCTGGCGACTAAATCCGCTGTCGACGAACACCACCTGTGATTCGACTGCTCGAAACTCCATTTTGTATTCGCCGCTCCGGACGGCCGCCGCGTAGATGTCGAGCACCCGAACCGACGTCGCGATTAGCTCACCCGGCGGCCGCTGATCGCCTCAGCCTTCGTCGGGTTCCCGTTCCGCTTGGACGAAGGCCCACAGTATCGCCACCTCACTGGGGTGGAGCCAGCCGCTGCAGCACCTCCGCCGGCTCTGGCTTCACCCTCCGGTCGGGCTCGGCGTAGTGGGCCTTCGTCGTCGAGGTGGAGGTGTGGCCGAGCATGTCCGCAGCAGCCTGCATGCCGAGTTCGTTGGCGAGCAGCGTCGCGCCTGTGCGGCGAAAGGAGTGCGGAGTGATTTCCATGCCCTCAAGGCCGGCATTCCGCAGTATCCCCCGGAATGTGCGCCTGACGTTGTACGGCGCCAGTGGAGTATCCACCCGGGAGTAGAACAGCAGATGCTCCGTGTCCTCCGGATCCAGCAGCGCCAAGCGCTGGCGAATCACGTCGGCCGCGAACTGCGGCACGCCGATTACCCGGTTCGACTCATGTGTCTTCGGGTGCTCTTGACGGTGCACGCCGGCGCCGTTGTGCACGACGATTGTGCCGCTGATGTTCACCCGCGGCGGATCGGCGTCCATGTCGACGTCGCACTGCCGCAGCGCGAGTGCCTCGCCGATGCGAGTTGCGGTGCCGAGCATCACCTCGATGATGTCCCGCACCTGGCCGTCGGATCGTGGCCCCATTCTGCCGTCTTCCGTGCGCCATTCTCGGGCCGCGAGGCGGATCGCAGCGATTTGCTCGGTCGTGAGCGCCTTCGGGGTGTGCGGGGGCTTCTTCATGCGCGACGTCTCCTTCATGAGATTGCGCGGAATGATCTCCCGCCGCACCGCAAAGGCCAGGATCATGCCGAGCAGCGTGCGGGAGTGCTTCGCTCTCGGGTACGACTGCGCGCGCTGCTGCCTCAGGAAGAGCTCGATCCGCCCAACGGTCACTTCACGAATCGTGAAGTTCTCGAAAAAGGGCAAAACAAGCACGCGCAGTTCACGCTGGTAGGTGTCTTTCGTGCCCTGAGAGCGGTCAACGTCGAGCATCACGTCCTCCATCCAGGCCGCAGCGAGCAGCAGGAATGGTGAGCTCGCCGTGAGCAAGTCGCCGCTACCGCCGGCTCGTAGGCGGGCCGCTAGGTCCGACTTAAGGGCTGCCTGCGCGTCATTACGACTCGAGCCGGTCGCTGTCACTTTGCGCGTCTGACCGTCCCAGTCGCGGAAGCGAGTCACGGAGCGAAAAATCCCGAGACTGACCTGTTGAGTCGTAATGGCGCCAAACGTGCTGATCGGGAGCCGGGGTCGTCCGGCCATCAGCGTCTGTCCCCGTGGGCGCTGGATGGTTCGGGCTCGTGGAGGCCGTCCAGCCACCGCACCACGTCGGAAACGCGGTAGCGGATCTCTCGGCCTACTCTGATGCCGGAGGGGCCACGGCCGCCGGCACGCAGGTCGTAGATCGCCTGTGCTTGCACGCCAAGATATTCGGCGAGCTCGCTTGTCGTTAAAACGGGCTCAAGGCCGAGCCCGAAGTGTCGTTCGCTGTCCATAACCCATAGGTAATCGAGGTCACTCCAGATGACTCGAACTGGGTCGTGCACCTTCTCTACGAACACCCGGAGAAGGCGGAAATTTTTGAATAAACGGTTAATAAACGGATAGTGCGTCAAGTCTTGCCCTTTCGGTGAAGACAAGAAACCCTGATCAGATCAAATTTACAGTAGGGCGGCCGGGACTTGAACCCGGGACCGACGGATTATGAGTCCGCTGCTCTAACCAGCTGAGCTACCGCCCCAAAAAGCGCGACCAAAACGTCCCGCCAGAACTACGTGACTACTCCGGCAGATGCGCCGAGGCCCCGTTGGTGACCAAATCGCCCACCGGCTCCCCACGATACAGGCATTCGAATGTGCTCAACGTGCGCTTGATGTCGTGCGCGGCAATGAGCTTGAGCGACTCGCGCTTGAGCGCCTCCAGGAGCTCTGGCGTCGCCGTTAGCACGAGAGTGAGTTTGTCGGCGAGATCTTGCGCATCGCTCGGCTTGAACAGGTACCCGTTCGCCTGGTCATGCACGAGGTGCGGGAGCGCCATGGCGTCAGCGGCGACGATCGGTAATCCGGAGGCCATGGCCTCCATGGTGGCGATGCTCTGCAGCTCGGCGATCGACGGCATCGCGAAAACCGTCGCCCGCGAGTACGCCGCGCGCAGCTCCGCATCCGTCACGTACCCGGTAAACGTGACCCGTGAGCGGATGCCGAGGGTGTCAGCCAGGTGCTCCAGGTTGCGTCTCTGGTCTCCCCCGCCCACGATTTCGACCTGCACATCGAGATCGGGATTCAACTTCGCCACCGCTTCGAGCAGCACGTCGATCTGCTTCTCGCCGGTGACCCGCCCCACAAACAGAATGCGGTTCTCCGTGCGTGGTTCAAAATTCGGCGAGTAGTTATCAGCGTCAATGCCGCAGGAAATGGCGTGGACACCGGTCAGCCCGGTGTATTTTTCCAGGAACTGGGCGGCCCGCCGGGTGGGCGTAGTCACCGCTGCGGCACGTCCGAACGTGCGCCGGGCCGCTCGCCAGGCTGCCTTGATCACGCGATCCTGAAAACCCAACGGAACCAGGGAAAATTTCACCATGTTCTCGGGCATGAAATGGTTCGTACCAACCAAACGAATGTCCCGCTTCGCCGCCTCGATCGACACGCCACGCCCGACGTTGATGTGCGACTGAAAATGCACGACGTCTGGGCGGTAGGAATCGAGAATGCGACGGCTCTGGCCGCGAACCAGCCACGGCAGCGCAAACCGCAGCCAGTCGTGCGGATACCAGCGCCAGCTGTGCAGGCGGTGCACCACCATGGGCTGGCCCTCGTGCATCTCGGTCCGGCTGCCGTGCTTGCGTGATGCAGCGGGCGCCATGATCTGCACCTCGTGGCCCCGTTCCACCAGGCCGGCGGCAAGCCGCTCGGCGAAACGCGCAGCCCCGTTCACGTCGGGAGCAAACGTGTCCGCAGCGATGAGCACCCGAATCGGCGGTTTTTTCGCCGAGGCATTCGGGCCACGCTGTGGCGCAACGCCCGGAGTCGGGCTGCTCTGCAAGTCGGTCACATCTGACAAGTGGAGTGGTCCCTACGTTGGTGGGCCGGGAACATCGTCCGGCAGAAAGTCTCGGGCGCGCTCGGTCGTTGACGCGGCGTACACGACCCTATTCTAAACCGAGCATCGCGAGACGCGCCCGCACCGTGGAACACCAAAATTCTTCACGTTTCAGCGATCCAACTGGGGATGATACCGTGCGAGCAAGAAGACACCCCAAATCGCGATGGCGCCCGCCACGACGAAGGCGACGGCCGCTGCCGGCGGTGCCTGGCTGGCTTCGCCGAGCACAATGATGCCGATTCCCACCGCAACCAGAGGATCGACGACGGTCAGCCCCGCAATGACGAGATCCGGTGGCCCGGAGGCATACGCGTTCTGCACAAAATAGGCCCCGAGCGCAGCGGCGAGCAGCAACCCAAGCACACAGGTCAGGGTCAGCCACTCGAAATTTCCGTTCTGGGTGCGGTTGATGACGACTTTGGCGAGAGTCGCGACAAATCCGTACAGCACCCCGGCGCCGAGAATATAAAAGACTGCCTGCGAACGGTGACGGAGAAAGCCGAACGCCAGCGCGAAGAGCAAGAGAACGACCGTGAGCACGATGAGAATCGTGGTCAAATTGCGGTCGGTGACCGGTTTGTCGATGGCGGTGAACGCAGCTACGGTCACAAACAGCCCGACACCCCCCACGCACATCGAGATCGCGATGATACTTGCTCGGTTGAGGCTGACCCGGCTGACCCGGGCATTCAGAATTGCCGTGATCACGAGGGCAACCGCGCCGAGCGGCTGCACGACGATGATGGGCGCAAAGGCGAGGCTCGTGAGCTGAAACACGATCGCCAGGCCGAGCATGATGGATCCGAACACCCAGGAAGGTCGCGCGAGCAGTAAGGTCAGCTGCCGAACGTTGAGTCCACCGGTGACCGCTTCAGTGTGCGCTTCGACCTTGGTGACGCCGCGATGCTGAAACTGAGCACCCAGCGATAGGAAGACCGCGCCGACCAGGGCCAGCGGAATTCCGATGGCCTGCCTGGGATCAATGGCGATTTCACTCGCCAGATCGGTTAGGTCAGAGGTCACTTCATGACCCTACCCACAAGCTTGCCGATATTCTGGAGAAATGCCCGTACGCGCGATAGTAATTTCAGGTGACCCCGTTCTCCATTCCCCCGCAGCTCCCGTCGTCGATTTCGACGACAATCTGCGCGACCTGGTGCGAGACATGTTCGAGACGATGGATGCTGCGCCGGGGGTGGGATTGGCCGCCCCGCAGGTGGGTGTCGGGCTGCGAATTTTTACTTACAGCTATCAGGACGACGACGAAGTGACCTGGCGAGGCGTCGCGATCAACCCGGAGCTCTGGATCACCCCGGTCTCCGCCGAACCGGTCGACGATGAGGATGCCGACGAGGACGAGGGCTGCCTGTCCTTTCCCGGTGAACGTTTTCCGCTCAAACGAGCCGAATCAGCCATTCTGCGAGCTGTCGACGCTGAGCAACAGCCCTTTGAAATTCGAGCTGATGGCTGGCTCGCCCGCATCTTCCAGCACGAGTTCGATCACCTCGACGGCACGCTCTACGTTGACCGTCTGCAGCACGTCTACGCCAAGATGGCCGCCAAGGTCGTACGCAAGAAGAGCTGGGGCGTTCCGGGCCTGACCTGGATCCCCGGCGTCGACAACCTCGAAGGCTAGGTCAGCGCGCGCAGCCCGGCCGCGACCAAGGCTGCCACAAGCACCACCACGATGAACGGCGTCTTGATCGCAAACAGGCCAGCCGCCACGATGACCGCTGGAATGCGAGCATCCAGCACCAGCGCCTGACCGTTGCCGAGCGTCTGCACCGCGATCAACGCGGCCAGCAAGGCCACGGTCAGCAGATCGGCGATGCGGGCCGGCGTTGGCTTGTGCAGCAGAGCCGGAGGCACCAGGTATCCGGTGAGTTTGAGCGCCAGCACAGCGATCGAGGCGGCAATGATGATCTGCCAGAGTGTCATGAGTCCAGCCCCGATCCATCGCTCGGTCGGCGAGTGGATGCCCCGCCCGGCACGCCGGGTGTGCCCAGCCAGTTGAACAAGCCGACCACGACCGCGACGAGCGCTGCGACCAGCACGGGCAGGCCCGGCATGAGCACGGGGGTGAGCGTCGCAGCGACGACCGCAGCGGCGACGGCCACCGCGACCGCCTGCATCCGCTTCAATCGTGGCCAGAGCAGGCCGACGAAGGCCGCTGCGGCCGCCGCATCGAGGCCGTAAGCCCGAGTGTCTCCGAGGGCATCACCGAGCAGGGCGCCGAGCAGGGTTGTGATGTTCCAGCCGATGAAGACGGCGAGACCGGTGACCCAGAAGCCGACCCGCCGACTACGCGGGGTGGGCTGGGCCAGGGCGACCGCCGTCGATTCGTCGATGGTGATCCAGGCGGCGGCGAACCGTTTCCAGAGCCCGGTGCCGACAACGGGTGCGGTGCGCATGCCATAGATGCCGTTTCGCACGCCGAGGAGGGCCGCGCTCGCGATCGCCGCCGGGCCGGCCGCGACACCGCCGGCGGCGAGCACTCCGACCAAGGCGAACTGGGAACCACCGGAGAACATCACGATGCTGATGAAGCAGGTCTGCCAGATGTCGAGTCCGGCGGCGACCGACAGAGCGCCGAAGGACACTCCGTAGGCGGCGGTCGCGAGTCCCACGGCGATGCCTTCGCGGGTCGCCAGTCGTTGCTGCCGCTGTTCATCAACTTTTTTTGCGAGAATTTCGCTCATGCCGCGGGTCTACCGGGACAGGTCGACGCCGTGCACGCCGTTGTGAAAGCGCAGCGATGGGAACACGGCCGACACGGAGAACCCCAGGCCGGGCACGGTTCCAGCATTGAACACGCCGCCGAACAGCTGGGCACGCTCGCGCATCTGGGTGATGCCGGGACCGGCAATGCTCTCGCTGAGGGCCTTGAGGTCGTCTTCGATCGAATACGGGGTGCGCGCCGCCTGTTCGTCGGCCTCCTTGCCGTCACGACGGGCGGCGGCCCGAATGCCGTCATCATCGACGAGTAGCTGCAGGCCGTCCTGCGTCCAGGTGAACGACACACGGGCCTCGGTGCCGACCCCACCATGCTTGAGCGCGTTCGACAGGGCGCTCTGCAGAATGCGGAAAATGGCCAGTTCGGCGCCCGCCTTGAGGGCGAAGCGCTCGCCGGATTCGCTGAAACTGACTACCAGTCCGGCGTCGCGCATGACCCGAAACAGGTCGCGGGTGGACTGCGGGCCGGGCTGTAGTGCGCCGACGGTTTCGCCTTCGCGCACGATCGTCAGCACCCGGCGCATGTCCGCGAGGGCCACTCGGCCGTCGTCGACGAGCGCGGTGGCGGCACGTACGGCCGTGGAGGGATCACTTTCGGCGGTGTACCGTGCGCCTTCAGCCCGGGTGATCAGGCGGGCAATGGTGAGCACGGCGCCGTCCTGCAGCTCACGGATGATAGCCAGGCGCCCCTGTTGCTCGGCGAGAGACAGTTCCAGCTCGATGCGCACGCGCTCGGCGGCGTTGCGGTCAAAGATGATCCGGCGAGAGCGCAGCAGGCCGATCACCCAGAGCACCAACAACGCACCACACAGTGCTCCGAGCGCCGGTACCAGAAGTTGCGCGAACTCCACTGCTGACCGCCGTCTCTTGTGCCGAAGCCCTGGCGCACGTTGAAAATTGAGGAAGACCTTTTTTGTCGGCCGGAATATACCGACAAAAAAGGCCACCCGGGGTGGAGCCCTGAGTGGCCTTTCGCTCCCCGACTTGGACTCGAACCAAGAACCTGCGCATTAACAGTGCGCTGCTCTGCCAATTGAGCTATCGAGGAATGCTTGAGCAGCGTTACGACTTTACCAAGTTTTCTTGCGGGGCCCAAACCACAACGGGTTCTGTTCGCCTCCGCTGGCGCCATTTGAAGGGTTCAGAACCCGTTCAGCCCCGGAAAGTCGGGCCGACGCAACAGTTGCGCAGTCTCACGCACCAAAGTACGGTCGGGCGTGTCGGCGCGGGTCACGACTACTCCGACCCGAAATCAGGAGGGACGGGCCGGGATTGGTCTCAAAAGCCGACTGCGGTATCCGTTTCATCGCCGCTATCGGCGGCATCGGGCGCTCCGGCCTCGTAGACGTCGGTGTGAACGTTCCGTTCGACTTCGGCTGGCTGCAGGGCGGCGGCAAGTCCCTTGACATACGGGTGCCACGGGTCCCGAAAGACCTCCTCAATGGTGCCGAGGCCGACCAACACACCCTGATGCATGACACCGATACGGTTGGCGACCTGCCTCAGCACGGCCAGGTCGTGACTGATCACGAGCCCCGAGAAAGATCGCTCCAGCTGCAGCTCGCTGATCAGGTCGATAATGGCGCCCCGCACCGTAACGTCAACGCCCGCTGTAGGCTCGTCAGCGATCAAGAGCGACGGTCCGAACACAAGGGCGCGAGCCAGCGCCACGCGCTGACGCTGGCCGCTGGAGAGCTCATAGGGGTACTGGCCGAGAACGACCAGTGGCAACCGCACCGCATCGATCAGGGTGGCGACCCGTACCCCGAGGGCACGACGGTTGTAGCGTCGATCGCGTTCGAGCACCGGTTCGGCGACAATCTCGGCGACCGTCATGGTCGACGGCAGGGTATCGGCCGCGTCCTGGGCGAGCAGGCCGACGCCGAAGGTGAGCCGCGCCAGCTTGCGTTTGCTGATACGGCGGAGGCCGAAGCCGAGCACGGTCGCCTCGCCCCCGGTGATCTGGGGACGGATGCCGGTGCTCTCGCTGACAAACGCGTCACCGGAGAGCACCCGGGCCAGAGTGCTCTTGCCGGAACCACTCTCGCCGAGCAGCCCGACGACTTCGCCGGGAGCGATGCGCAGGGTGAAGCCGTGCACCGCGACATACGCCGGGCTCGCCCCGTGCGGCGGGTATTCGATGGTCAGATCACTGGAATTGATCGGGGAAACGGATGCCGCGCCTTGCTTCATACGGTCTATCTTGCCGCACGCAGAAGGCGAAGCTCGTCTCGGCGCAAGGCCTGCGTGGCCGGGTCGGGCACCGGAAGCGAGGCGAGCAGCCGCTGCGTGTACGGATCTTTCGGAGCTCCGAGCACCTCGGCGCCGGTGCCTTCCTCGACCAATTTTCCCTTGTACAGCACGGCAATGCGGTCAGCGAGAATGTCGACGACGGCAAGGTCGTGACTGATAAATAAGGCCGCGAACCCGAATTCCGCCTGGATCTCGGCGAAGAGTTCGAGCACCTTCGCTTGCACGGACACGTCGAGCGCGCTGGTCGGTTCATCGGCGATAAGCAGGCTCGGCTCGAGCGCGAGCCCACGAGCCAGGCTGGCCCGTTGCCGCTGGCCACCGCTGAGCTCGTGCGGGTACCGGTCGCCGAAAGCTTTGGGCAGCTGCACGGCTTCAAGCAGTTCGTCTACCCGCTTGCGGGCGGCCCGGGTGTTCGCTGCCCGCCCGTGCACGACGAGCGGCTCGGCGACGCATTCGGCAATGGTGAGTAACGGGTTGAAGCTCGAAGCCGGGTCCTGAAAGACAAATCCGATGTCGCTGCGCACCTTCTTGAAGGCGCGTTCCCTGAAACCATTCATCTCATGGCCGAGTACCGTCAGCGAGCCGCCGGTCACCTTGGTGAGACCGCCCATGGCCCGGCCGATGGTGGTCTTGCCGGATCCGCTCTCGCCGACCAGGCCGAGTACCTCGCCTGGGCGGATGCTGAAGCTCACCCCGTCGACGGCGGTGAAACCGGGTTTGCCGAGCCGGCCCGGGTACTGGATCTTCAGATTGTTCGCGACGACGACCGGGGTCTGATTCACCCAATCGCACTCCCGAGCCTGCAACCGTGCGGTTGCCCGTACCGTGCCGTGGCCAACGCGGGGCACAGAGCCGAGCAGTCGCTTGGTGTATTCGTGTTTGGGGTTGGAGAACAGATCCTGGGCTGGAGCTTCTTCGACGACTTTGCCCTCGTACATCACGACGACGCGGTCGGCGAGATCGGCGACGACACCCATATTGTGGGTGATCAACACGATGGCGGTGCCGAATTCGTCGCGGCAGCGGCGGAGAAGGTCGAGGATTTCGGCCTGCACGGTCACATCCAACGCCGTGGTCGGCTCGTCGGCGACGATGAGCCCGGGGTCGAGTACGAGGGCCATGGCGATGACGACCCGCTGCTTCTGGCCGCCGGAGAACTGGTGCGGGTAGTAGTCGACGCGGCTCTCTGGGTCGGGGATGCCGACCCGGCCGAGAATCTCAATCGCCTTGGCGCGGGCTTCCTTGCGGCTGAATTCACCGTGGGCCCGGATGCCCTCGGCAATCTGCCAACCGACGGTGAACACGGGGTTCAGGGCCGTTGACGGCTCCTGGAAGACCATGGAAACATCCGTTCCCCGCAGTTGACGCAGTTTCTGCTTGCTGACGGAGAGCACGTCGTTGGAGTTGGAACCGTCCTTGCTGCTCAGGATGACGGCACCGTGGGCGGTAGCCGTCTCGGGCAGCAGGCCGAGGATGGTCTTCGCGGTGACGGTCTTGCCGCTGCCGCTCTCCCCCACGATGGCGAGCACTTCTCCGGGAGCGACGCGCAGGCTCACGCCGTCGACGGCCTTGACCGCGCCACCGTCGGTGGCGAAGGTCACATTGAGGTTGTCGATGCGTACGACGTCGGGAAGGGACTGCGCGCTCATTATTTGGCCTCGAATGGGTCGTCGTTCACGTGTTGGTCGTGCGCCGGCAGGCCGGCTTCGAGCCCGTCGATACCGCCAGGACCGCCAGCCAGGGTTCCACCGGGAATGACGCTGGTCGCTGCGACGATGCCGGCCGTCTTTCCGGGGGCACGGCGACTGCGCAGGCGCGGGTCGGCGAGGTCGTTGAGGCTCTCGCCGACCAGGGTGATGCCGAGCACGACGAGAACGATGGCCAGTCCGGGGAACAGGCTGGTCCACCAGATGCCACTGGTGACGTCGGAGAGTGACTTGTTCAGGTCGTAGCCCCACTCGGCGGCGGAGGAGGGTTCGATGCCGAAGCCGATGAACCCGAGGCCGGCCAGGGTCAGCAGGGCTTCCGAAGCGTTGAGCGTGAAGATCAGCGGCAGGGTGCGGGTGGCGTTGCGCAGAACGTGACGGAACATGATGCGGCCGTTGCTCGCGCCGAGCACGCGGGCCGATTCCACGTAGGCCTCGGCCTTGATGCGCACAGTCTCCGCACGAATCACCCGGAAGTACTGCGGGATGAAGACCACGGTGATGGAGATCGCGGCAGCGAAGATTCCACCCCACAGGCCGGAGCGACCGCCGGAGATGACGATCCCCATGACAATGGCGAGCAGCAGCGCCGGGAAGGCGTAGACGGCGTCGCAGACGACGACGAGTACGCGGTCGAGCCAGCCGCCGAAGTAACCGGAGACGAGGCCCAGGGCCACACCGGCGAAGATCGACAGCACGACGGCAATGACCATGACGGTGATCGCGGTCTGCGAGCCCCAGATGACCCGCGACAGCACGTCGTAGCCGCCGACGGTGGTGCCAAGCAGGTGGTCGCCGCCGGGCTCCTGCTGGGCGCCGAAGGGGCCACTGTCATCGCGCAGCTGGCTGTAGCCGTACGGCGCGAGCAGTGGTGCGAAGATTGCGGTGAGAATGAAGATGCCGGTGAGGACGAGGCCGACCACGAGCATTCCCCGTTGCAGGCCGACGCTCTGGCGGAGTTGATGCACGACGGGCAGCCGAGTCCATAGCGGAGCCTTGGGGGCGTGAGTGGTGTCAATAGTCATGGCTAGTACCGCACTCTCGGGTCAATGAGCGCGGCAATGATGTCCACGATGAAGTTGGACAGGGCCACGATCACAGCGAGGAGCGCCACAATGCCCTGAACGGCCACGAAGTCACGTGCCTTGATGAATTCAATGAGCATGAAGCCCAGCCCCTTCCACTCAAAGGTGGTCTCGGTCAGTACAGCGCCGCCGAGCAGCAGGGCCACCTGCAAGCCGATGACGGTGATGATCGGGATGAGCGCGGGGCGGTAAGCGTGCTTGCTGACCAGACGAAACTCATTTACACCACGCGAGCGGGCGGCATCCACATAGTCGGTGCCCAGGGTACCGATGACGTTGGTGCGCACCAGGCGGAGGAAGACGCCCGCGGTGAGCAGTCCGAGTGCCACCGCGGGAAGTACAGCGTGCAGCAGCACATCGCCGAAGACGGCGGGATTGCCCGTTTTCAACGCGTCGATGAAGTAGATCCCGGTCTTGTCGGGCAGGAACCCCATCTCCAGTTCCGAGCTGACGGTCGCCCGACCGGCGACCGGCAGGACCTTGAGCCAGACAGCGAAGACAAGTTTCAACAGGAGTCCGGCGAAAAACACCGGGGTGGCATAGAAGAGAATGGCGGCCACGCGCAGGAAGGCATCGGGCGCCTTGTCCCGCCAGTACGCTGCAACCATGCCGAGGGGAATACCGACGATGAACGCCACGATGAGCGCGTAGAACACGAGCTCGGCCGTAGCGGATCCGTAGGTGAGCAGTACCTCGGACACCGGACGGTTGGTGCTGATTGTCGTGCCGAAGTTGCCGGTGAAGACCTGCCCGAGGTACTCAAAATATTGGATGAGGATGGGTCGATCATAGCCGGCCTCTTTAATGAGGACGGCGAGCTGGTCGGGACCGAGCTTTCCGCCGAGCGCGGCGGTGATCGGGTCTCCCGTCGTGCGCATCAGCCAGAACACCATCGACACCAGAATAAAAATGGTGGGGAAGATGAGGAGGAATCGTACGAGGAGGTAACGGCCTATGCCACCGCCCGGGCTGGTGTTCTTCTTGGAACGCCCGGCCGCCGGCATGGGCGGCTTCATCGCCACAGTGGTCATTACTACCTCACAATTGCACAAGAATCGGGGGTATCCAGCGCTATCAGCACTAGATACCCCCGGTGATCAAACTAGAGAAAACTCTAGCCGTACTACGTTCTAACCTTTGGCAAGCGCGCCATAACGGAACTTGAAGGACGCGTCGAGCGTGTCTTCGGTCCCGGTGATGCTCGGCCCAGTGATAGCGACCTGTGCTCCCTGGAGCAGCGGAACGGTGGAGAGTGCAGCCGCGACCTTGTCCTGGATTTCCTCGATGAGCGCGGTGCGCGCCTCGGGGTCATTCGTGACGGCCTGTTCATTGATCATGGCATCGACCTCGGCGTCGTCGTAGTGGTTCTGGAGAAAGTTGTTCTGGGCGAAGAACGGCGTCAGGTAATTGTCAGCGTCGGAGTAGTCCGGGAACCAGCCAAGCTGGTAAGCGGGGTAGACGTCAGCTACTCGGTCTTTGGAGTACTGAACCCACTCGGTGGACTGCAGGCTGACTGTGAACAGGCCGGAAGCATCCAGCTGGTCCTTGATCAGCGCATACTCGTCGCTCGAGCCGGGGCCGTAGTGGTCCGCGTTGTACTGCAGGTTGAGTGCGACCGGGGTGGTCACGCCGGCTGCGGCGAGGTCTGCCGCGGCCTTCTCAATGTCCGGTCCGCCCTCACCGTCGCCGTAGAGACCCTTGAGCGACTCGGTGGCACCGGTCATGCCAGCGGGAACGTAGGAATACAGCGGGGTGTAGGAGCCCTTGTAGACCTGGTCGGCGAGTTCCTCGCGGTCAACGATATCGGCAACGGCCGCGCGCACTGCGAGTGCCTTGGCCGGGTCGGCGTCAGCGGTCGTCGTGCCGAAGGGCTGCGTGTTGAAGTTGAAGGTGATGTAGCGGATCTCGCCGCCGGGGCCGTCAACGACGCTGACAGCGTCGTTGCCGCGAAGGTCGTCAATGTCGGTCGCCGACAGGCTGCGCCATGCGACGTCGATGTTGCCTTCCTGAATGTCGAGCTTGAGGTTGGACGCGTCGGTGTAGTACTTGACGTTGATGACGTCGGTCTTGGCGGCGCCGAGCAGGCCCTGGTAGCCCGCGTAGGCCGTATACGAGAGCAGGTTGTTGAAGTCGTAGCTCGTCAGCACATACTGGCCGGCAAAGGCCTCGGCTGCGACAATGTCGTCGTCGGAAGTAACCTCCGTCGCGGAGAAGGAGTCCTCATCCACGATGACGCCGGCGGGGCTGGACAGGATCTGCGGGAAGATTTGGTCGTTTCCGGCCTTCAGGGTGAAGACGACCGTGGTGTCGTCGACGGCCTCAGTGCTCTCGAGGTTGCCCAGGAGGGTGGACGGGCCCTTTTCGTCGGCGATGGCCAGCTGACGATCGAAGCTGAACTTGACGTCGGACGCGGTGAGCGCGTTGCCGTTGGCCCATTCGAGGTCGGGCTTGAGGGTGACGGTGTATTCCGTCGGTGAGGTGAACTCGGCGCTGACGGCGATGTCGGGCTCGACATCCGCTGTGCCGTAGGCGCTGTTCATCAGGAACGGGAAGACCTGGGTCTGCACCGAGAAGGAACCGGAGTCATACGAGCCGGCCGGGTCGAGCGTGGTGACCTTGTCTGTGGTGCCGATTGTGATCGGGCCGCCTGCGTTGTCGGTAGTCGTGCTGCCGCCCGCTGAGCAACCGGCCAGTACCAGCGCCGCGACCGCGAAGCCTGCTGTGGCAGCGAGAGCGCGCTTGCCGTTAGTGAATGCGGATGTCATATCCGTCGTCCTCTTCCTGTAGAAGTCTCATGACCAGGAGAACCCGAGAATGGGCGCAGCTGTTCATTGCTGTTAGCCAAGAATTAGCACAGAATGCGCGGATTGCCACGATCAGCCGCAGCTTCTTTACGTATCTGCAACAAAGTCGTTGCTCATGCACTGACTCAGAAGTTGCGCGTGGGTCACTCGTCGCGGAGGGCGCGTCGCTCGGCCTCGACGCGCACGAGTTCGCGCTGGAGCGTGCGGTATATCTCGGTCTCGCTGGCATCCGCTCGTTGCAGTCGGCCGAGCAATTCGGCCTTGAGGCGCAACAGGTCTTTGTCAATGAGCACGATGGTGATCTCGCGCACGTAGCGGGTGACATCTTTCTCGGTGCGCTCGGGCAGATTGGCCATGGCGAGCTCCTGAACAAGGTTCTTCAGGGTGTCCGGAACCTCCGCGACGACGCGATCGAGCCAGTCGGGCGCCTCGAAGTGCGGCAAGCTCGAGGCGATCGCGTCGCGCACCACCGCGAGAGAGCTATTCGCAAAGGATGTCTGCACCGCGCTGTCGAGGATGTCCCGGCCGATCAGCGTTGGGCGCTGCAGCATGGCCATGAGGCCGTCGCGCTCGAGTCGGGTGACCGGGTCGCCGGGCAATTCGACCAGCGAGAATGGGCGCTCCGGCAGCACTTCGACCGCGCCGGCATGCCGGGGAGCGTTTGGCCCGCCGCTCGCCGAAGAGCGCGCTCCGGGCTGGGCGTTGGTGACGGCCCTGGCAACCTCGCCCATATCGACGCCGAGCATGCGCGAGAGTTCCCGGGTGTAGCCGGGTCGCAGCACCGGGTCGCGAATATCGCCGACGATGGGGGCTGCGGCACGCAGGGCGGCCGTGCGACCCTCGACCGTGTCGAGGTTGTACTGGGAGAGGATCTGCCGAATCATGAACTCAAACATCGGCTTCTTCGCGTCGACCATTCTCCTGACCGCATCATCGCCGCGCTGCAGGCGCAGGTCGCAGGGGTCGAGGCCCTCCGGGCCGACCGCGACGTAGGTCTGAGCGGAGAACCGCTGCTCCTCGCTGAAGGCGCGCATGGCGGCCTTCTGACCGGCAGCGTCGGGGTCGAAGGTGAAGACGACTTCGCCGACACCGGAATCATCGCCGAGCACGCGGCGTAACACCTTAATGTGGTCGACGCCGAACGAGGTGCCGCAGGTAGCGACCGCGGTGGTGATGCCGGCCAGATGGCACGCCATCACGTCGGTGTAGCCTTCGACCACGACGACCTGGTGACTGCGCGAGATGTCGCGCTTGGCGAGGTCGAGGCCGTAGAGCACCTGAGCCTTGTGGTAGACTGGGGACTCGGGGGTGTTGAGGTATTTCGGGCCCTTGTCGTCGTCGAGCAGCTTGCGCGCTCCAAAGCCAATGGTCTGCCCGGTGATGTCGCGAATCGGCCAGACCAGGCGCCCACGAAAACGGTCGTAGATGCCGCGATCGCCGCTCGAGACCAGACCGGACAAGGTGAGTTCCTCGGTGGTGAAGCCTTTGGCGCGGAGGTGGTTGGTCAGTTCGTCCCAGCTCTTGGGCGCAAACCCGACGCCGAACCGGGTCGCAGCGGCAGCGTCAAAACCGCGCTGCCCCAGAAACGCCCGGCCGACCTCAGCGCCCGCGCTGCCGAGCTGGTCGATGAAGAAATCGGATGCCACCTGGTTGGCCGCGAGCAGGCGGGCACGATTGCCGTGGTCCGGGGCCGCTCCGGAACCGTCTTCGTAGTGCAGGTCGAGGCCGACCCGACCGGCAAGCCGCTCAACGGCCTCACTGAAGCTGACGTGGTCCATCTTCTGCAGAAAGGAATAGACGTCGCCGCTCTCGCCGCAGCCGAAGCAGTGGTAGAAGCCAACCTGCGGACGCACGTGAAAGCTGGGGCTGCGTTCGTCATGGAAGGGGCAGAGACCCTTCATCGAACCGACACCGGCGGACTTCAGGGTGACATAGTCACCGATGATGTCCGCGATATTAGTACGGGCCTTGACCTCTTCGATGTCGCTTTGTCGAATCAGTCCAGCCATAGGTAAATTGTATCGGTGCGCGCCGACAGCACCGACGCGAGGCTAGAGGGCGCGCTGCAGCAGCGTGATGAACATGGCGTCGGTGCCGTGGCGGTGCGGCCACAGCTGAACGCTGCCGGTACCGGCGGGCAGATCGAGGTTGGCGGCGCTGAACGACTGCACGACGGCAGCCGTGTCGAGCGCCGTCACGGTTCCGCCGGCCTTGCGCACCGCCAGGGCGACGATCGCGCGGGTCTCGGCGGTGTGCGGCGAGCACGTCACATAGGCCAGGATGCCGCCGGGCTTGAGCGCGAGCAGGGCCGCGTCGATGAGTCCGGACTGCAAACCGGCGAGGTCGGCAACGTCCTTGGGCTGCTTGCGCCAGCGCGCCTCTGGCCGGCGGCGCAGAGCGCCGAGGCCCGTGCACGGCGCGTCGAGCAGAATGCGGTCGAAGGTGTCCGGGTGCGTCTGGCCGATGGTGGTGCCATCCACTTCCCACACCGGAACCGTTTCGGGCAGAGCCGCGAGGGCGGTGCGCACGAGGATTGCCCGGGCCGGTACGAGCTCGTTCGCTACGAGCACAGCTCCCCCGGCGCGTGCTTCGGAGGCGAGCAGGGCGGCCTTGCCGCCGGGGCCGGCGCAGAGGTCGAGCCAGCGCTCCCCCGGAATGATGGGCCGCGCCCGGCTGAGCGCCAGGGCGGCGATCTGCGAGCCCTCGTCCTGCACCCGAACGCGGCCTTCCGTCGCGGTCACCAGATGGTACGGGTCGCCGGAATCCAGCACGAAACCGACCGGCGAGAACTCGTCGGCGAGGCCGAGGCGTTCGCGATCTGCGGCGGTCGCGAGACCGGGCAGCGCCACCATGTTGACCTTGGCCGCCATATTGTCGGCGGCGAGCAGGTCCGAGAGCTCGCTTTCATGGCCCTCAGCCTGCAGAGCCTTGCGAAAAGCGCGCACGATCCAGGCCGGGTGGGAGAATTCGGCGGCGAGCCGGTCATCGGCGTTGACCGAGCCCTCCAGCACCAGATCGCGCCATTCCTCAGCGCTCGAGCGGGAGATGGTGCGCAGCACCCCATTGGTGAATCCCGTCGCGGAGCGTGAGCCGACCTGCTTGGCGAGCGAGACCGATTCGTTGACCGCGGCATGGGTGGCGACCCGCGTGGCGAGAAGCTGGTGGGCGCCGAGGCGCAGCACATCGAGAATTGCGGGATCGATCGCGCTGACGGGACGGTTCGCGGCGAGGGCGATCACGCGGTCGTAGAAGCCCTGCATGCGCAGGGTGCCGTAGGTGAGCTCGGTCGCGAGGGCGGCATCCGCTGTATTGAGAGCGGCACGCTGAATACGGGTCGGCAGCAACAGGTTCGCGTAGGCGTCGGACTCGCGCACGGCGGCGATCACCTCGTAGGCGATGCGGCGGGCCGGCTGCACGAAATCGGCCGGGGCCTGGCGCGCGCGCGGGACACCGCCAGAGTACGCAGATTCGGCGGCGCTGTCGCCAGCCGACCCGCCAGAACGCGCCGCGCCGGCATTGCCTCTTCCCCCCGTGCGATCGTCGCTCATAATGCGATCACCGATTCTGCTGCCACTCCGCGCCACCAGTCATTCGCTGTCATTGCTGTCTTTCCGGCAGGTTGCACGCGCAGCAAAACCAGAGGTTCGGTCTGCGTGCCCACGAGCACTGGTGTATCACGCTGCAGAACAGTTCCGGCAGGCAGGTTCGGCTCGTCGCCGCTCGGAGCGACCTCGAGAAGTTTGAGAACGGCACCGTTCACCGTGGTGAACGCGCCGGGTTCGGGGGTCACGCCGCGAATACGGCTATAAACGGATGCTGCCGGCTGGTCGAAATTGATGCGCGCGTCGTCCCTGGTCAGTTTCGGCGCGAGGGTGACTTCGCCGGTCTGCGGCACGGCCACGGCAGTACCGGCCGCGAGCTCGCCCACGACCCGCAGCAACAGTTCGGCGCCACTGTGGCTGAGCTCGTCGAGAAGTATTCCCGATGTGGAATGTACGCCTAGGGGCCGGGAAAAGCTTCCGAACACATCGCCCGCATCGAGCTCGGGCACCAGCTGGAACACGGCAGCACCGATCAGCTCGTCCCCGGCGATCACGGCGCGCTGAACCGGAGATGCCCCCCGCCACCGCGGCAGGAGGGAGAAGTGCAGGTTGATCCAGCCGAGGCGCGGCACCGAGAGCAGTGGTTCGCGCACGATTCCGCCATAGGCGACGATGACGCCGAGGTCGGGCTGCAGAGCACGGATAGTCTCGGTCGCCTCGGCGTCGAGCCGGTTGGTCTTGAGCACCGGGTACCCCCGCTCCGCGGCAGCCAGCGCGACCGGCGACGGGGTGAGGGTGCGCTTGCGTCCGAGCGGGGCATCCGCTCGGGTGATGACGGTCACAATCTCGTGATCGGTACCGGCCAGGGCCGTGAGGCTGGGTACGGCGACCTCCGGCGTGCCGGCAAAGACGATTTTCATTTAGAGCAGCTCCGGGTCATCGAATCGAACTTTAAGTGTAGGTGCCGGTTGGAACGAACCGGACTTCGGCTTGCGGCGCTTGGCGGCGTTCCGCACGACCGCGGCCTTGAGCGCATGGGCCACCTCATCGCCGCGGGCATAGCCGAATCGAACTACCGCACGAACCAGTGGCGCCGCGGTGTCGACTGGTCCGAGCACATCGAGGCCGGCCACCGCACCGAGATCAGCGAGGGCGGCGTCGACATCGGCGGCGGTTCCGGTGACGGAGGCGACGCGCACTGCCGGCGGAAACCGCAGCTGGCGGCGGTCGGCGAGCTCACTCGCAGCGAAGATGTCCGGGTGCCAGGCGTTGAGCGCGCGGGCGAGCGCCCCGCCGACTCCGGCGAGGATCACGGGGGCGCCAGGGGCGGCGAGGGCGGCGGCGTTGGCCCACCAGCGCAGGCAGTCCTCGCCGACGCGCAGGGATTCCCGGGCGAGCATGCGTTCGCCATCGAGAATGAGAATGGCGCGATAGCCTCCGGTCGGAACCGGTTCGGCGCCGCGGGTCGCGATGACCAGGGCCGGCTCGGCCCCGAGTGTCTGAATGGTGTGGTCGCCGTCGGCGACGATCACCCGGGCCCCCGGGAAAGCTCGGCCGAGCTCTTCGGCGGTGCGTCCGGTGCCGAGCGTCACCACACGCAGTTTGGTGCCCTCGCAGTGCGCGCAGGTCCAACCGGCCGCGAGTGCGCCGCACCAGCGGCAGGACGGCACGGCCGACGCCGATTTAAGCCCGAGCGGGCCCTGGCAATGCGTGCAGCGGGAGGCCTTCTTGCAGCTTTGGCAGGCGAGCATGGGCGCATAGCCGGGGCTCGCGACCTGCACGAGCACGGGGCCGTGGTCCAGCGCCTCGCGGGCGGCTTGCCACGCCGCCGAGGGGATGCGGGCTGCGCGGGTCTGCTGGTCGGGCTCGGATTGAAAGTCGGTGGGGATAATGCGCGGGTGCCGGCCGGCAGCCGGATTCACGTCGGCGAGGTAGCCCAGCTCGACCAGCCGCTGGGTTTCGACGCTGCGCGAATGGCCGAGAAAGACCAGGGCGCACTCGGTGTTCTGCTGACGCACCAGGGCCGCGTCGCGGGTGTTCACGTAGGGGCTGAGCGGCTCGGTGTAGAGCGGGTCGCCGTCGTCCCAGACGGCGATGAGGCCCAGGTCCTGCGCCGGGGCGTAGACGGCCGAGCGGTTGCCGAGGATGATGCGCGGTTCCGGTTGCAGGCAGGCGAGGAAGGCGCGGTAGCGGTCGGGGTTCGGCTGGCGGGCGTCGACCCGGCTCAGCGGCAGGGTCGGGGCGAGCTGGGCCACGGCGGCCTGCACCTGGTCCTGGTCGCGAAAGTCGGGAACGCAGAGGATGGCGCTCTGCCCGGCACCGAGGGTGGCGACGGCGAGTTCGGCGAGGGTCTGCGCCCAGCGGCCGATGGTCGTGCCGTCGTCGAGCTGCGTGAGTTCGGGGATCGCGGAGACGGCAACCCTGTGGTGCTCCATAATGACGCTGTCGAGGCGGCCGGTCGGGTAGCCGACGAACGCGGGAGTCGCCAGGGCAATCGAGACGGGCGACGGTGTCGGAATGGCGGTCTCGACAGGCTCGACCAGCGGATGGTTCGGTGCCGAAGCGGGTGGCGGTATCGGGACGGCGGTCTCGGAAGGCGCGGCTGGCATAACCGGTGCGTCCGGGACGGCAGGCTCCGGAGCGGCCGAGAAACCAGGCTGCCGTGCAACGGGTAGAACAACGGCAGCAGCAGCCCGCGCCGCCAGCCAGGCCTTTTCAACTCGCACTTGGCGCGGCGGCACGGCGAGACGGATGATGTCACTCGCGTTCCCCGCCGCCCGATCCGCTAGTCGGCGCGCTAGCTTCCAGACGGCCGGCGTGAGTACGACCGCCGTGGAAACGACCGAGTCAAGCGGGCTGAGCGCGCCCCGGTAGGCGGCATCCGTTGTCGAAGCGGACTCGACGCAAGGATCAAACAGCTCGATCACATAGGCGTCGACGACTCGCCCACCGGAGCGAAACGGCACCTTGACCCGCACCCCGACAGCCACCTGCCCGACCAGTTCGGCGGGTACGCCGTAGTCGAACAGGTGGTCAAGCTGCGGCAGCGGGGAATCGATCAGCACCCGTGCGACCAGGCCGGTGTGCGTCATGATGAGGCCAGAGTTCAGAGGCCGGCGGCGCTGCGCAGGTCGTCGACCTTGTCGAGGCGCTCCCAGGTGAAGTCGGGAAGCTCCCTGCCGAAATGGCCGTAGGTGGCCGTCTGCGCGTAAATGGGACGCAGCAGGTCAAGGGAGTGGATGATGGCGGCCGGGCGCAGGTCGAACACCGCACGAATCGCCGAGGTGATCTCCTTGTCGGGCAGTACGCCGGTGCCGAAGGTTTCGACGTAGAGTCCGACCGGGGACGCCTTGCCGATCGCGTAGGCGACCTGCACCTCGAGGCGCTCGGCCAGGCCGGCCGCAACTGCGTTCTTGGCGACCCAGCGCATGGCATAGGCGGCCGAGCGGTCGACCTTGGACGGGTCCTTGCCGCTGAACGCTCCGCCACCGTGTCGGCTCGATCCGCCGTAGGTGTCGATAATGATCTTGCGACCGGTGAGGCCGGCGTCGCCCTGCGGGCCGCCGATTTCGAAGCGGCCGGTGGGGTTGATCAGGGTCGACAGCGATGACGAGTCAAGGTCGATGCCCGCGAGCACCGGGCGAATCACGAGCTCTTCAACCTCCGCGCGCAACCGCTCCGTGGTCACGGACGGCGCGTGCTGAGTCGAGACCACGACGGTCTCGACCGTACGCGGAATGATGCCGTCGTAGCCGATGGTGACCTGGGTCTTTCCGTCGGGGCGCAGGTAGTCGAGCTCGCCGTTTTTGCGCACGAGGGCCAGTCGTTCGGCCAGCCGGTGGGCGATCCAGATCGGGATCGGCATGAGTTCGGGCGTCTCGCGCGTGGCGTAACCGAACATGATGCCCTGGTCGCCCGCGCCTTGCCGATCGAAGTCGTCGAGGCTGGACTGCTCGCGCGTCTCGAAGGCATTGTCAACGCCCTGGGCGATATCGGGCGACTGGCCGCCGATGGAGATTTCGACACCGCAGGAGCGGCCGTCGAACCAGACGTCCGACGAGTCGTAGCCAATGTCGGTGATGCACTTGCGCACAATCAACGGGATCTCGACGTACGCCTCGGTGGTGACCTCACCGGCCACGTGCACGAGGCCCGTGGTGACGAGGGTCTCGACGGCGACCCGGCTGTGCGGGTCGTCGGTGAGCAGGGCATCGAGAATGCTGTCGGAGATCTGGTCGCAGATCTTGTCGGGGTGACCCTCGGTGACTGATTCCGAGGTGAAGAGGCGAAGATCGCTCATCTGGCCCGTCTCTGTAGATGTTGATGAACTACGTGTAAAAAACGTAGAAGTTGAATGTGGAGCCGGTCTGTCGAAGCCGCGGCTAACCGATCAGGTCAAGTATGCAATTGGCCACCGACATTTTGCTTCCGGAGGCCTCGTTCACTATAACTCCGCCGTGATCGAGCACCGTGACGGTGTTACGTTCCGTGCCGAAACCGGCGTCCAAGCCGACCCGGTTCACCACTAGAAAGTCGCAGCCCTTGCGGGCGATTTTCCCGCGGCCGAGCGCGATCAGCCGGTCGGCATCCGCTTCGGTTTCGGCAGCGAAGCCGATGATCTGCTGACCCGGTCTGCGGGAAGCGGACAGTCCGGCCAGAATATCCGGGTTTTTGACCAGTTCGAGCGTGAGGGTGTCGCCGACCTCGTCTTTCTTGATCTTGCCGAGCTGGACGCTCTTCGGCCGGTAGTCGGCGACGGCGGCGGCCATGATGATCACGTCGGCCGATGCAGCGGCCGTTGTCATGGCCTTCAGCATCTCCTGGGCGGTGCCCACCAGCACGCACGACACGCCAGTCGGAACCGGCACCTCGAGGTTGGCCGCGACCAGAGTAACCCGAGCCCCACGGGCGAGCGCAGCCTGGGCGAGCGCAACACCCTGCTTGCCACTGGACCGGTTGCCGAGGTACCGCACCGGGTCGAGCGGTTCCCGGGTACCGCCGGCGCTGATCAGCACGTGTCGTCCAGCGAGATCCTGCCGAGCGGATGCCGCGGCCTCCCCCGCAGGCGGCTCCCGATCAAGAATGGCCAGGGCCACCGCAACGATGGTCTCCGGTTCCTCCATCCGGCCGGCGCCGGAGTCGGTGCCGGTCAGGCGGCCGACACCGGGGCCCACGATGGTGATGCCGCGCGAGCGCAGCACCGCCACGTTCGCCATGGTCGCCGGATTGTTCCACATTTCGGTGTGCATGGCCGGTGCGATCACGAGCGGCGCGGTGCTGGCCAGGATGGTATTACCGAGCAGATCGTCAGCGAGGCCGGCGGCGAGCTTGGCGATGCTGTTGGCGGTGGCTGGGGCGACCACGATAAGGTCGGCGCCCTGGCCGATGGCCACGTGGCGTACCTCGGCGACCCCCTCATAGAGGTCGGTGTGCACCGGATTGCGGGAGATCGCCTCGAGCGTCGGCTTACCGACAAACCGCAGGGCGGCCGCGGTGGCGACGACGTGCACGGAGTCGCCGTGCAACACAAAAGCGCGCACAATGTTAACGGCCTTGTACGCTGCGATGCCGCCGGTGATACCGACGACGATCGTGCGAGGTGTCTTCATCCTGCGCGCTTTAAAAACTGTGGGCTAGGCCTCGACGATCGGGCGGGAAACGAGCTTGTCGTCGTTGATCTCGCGCAGGGCCACGGAAAGCGGCTTGTCTTCGACGGTCGAGTCGACGAGCGGTCCGACATTGTCGAACAGGCTGCCTTCGTGCAGGTCAGCGTAGTAGTCGTTGATCTGACGCGCACGCTTGGACGCAAAAATCACGAGGGCATACTTCGAGTCGACCTTGGAGAGCAGGTCGTCGATGGGCGGGTCAATGATGCCAGTGGGCTTGTTCGCCATTGGTGTCAACTCCTAATAGAGCACGGCCTGAGGCCTGTGCGAGCTTGCGGATACGTGTCGTAATACACGTATGAATTCAACAGAAACGGGCGCTACGACAGGCTCGTGGCAGCGCGGATCTCCATCAAGTCTACGACCTCGCGAGCGGCCTCGGCGACATCGTGGTTGATCACGCGATAATCGAACTCTCCCTGGGCGGCCAATTCGAGCTTTGCGGTCTCCAGCCGACGGGCCTGCTCGGTCGAATCTTCGGTGCCACGACCGATCAGCCGACGCACCAGTTCATCCCAGCTCGGCGGCAGCAAAAACACCAGGCGAGCTTCGGGCATGGCTCGGCGCACGGCGCGAGCACCCTGCAGGTCGATTTCGAGCAGCACGCTGTTGCCAGCGGCGATAGCCGCGTCGACCGGGCCGCGCGGGGTTCCGTAGCGGTACGCATTGTGCACCTTGGCCCACTCGAGCAGTTCGCCGCCCTCCACCATGCGGTCGAATTCCTCGTCGGAGACAAAGTAGTAGCTGAGGCCCTCGGTCTCCCCCGGGCGCGGCGCGCGGGTCGTCGCCGAGACGGAGAGCAGCACGTCGGGATAGTTCTCCCGAATGTACCCGGCGACGGTTCCCTTGCCGACCGCGGTGGGTCCGGCGAGAACGATGAGTTTGGAGTCGGCGATGTTCCTGCGCAGGGTCGGTCGTTCGGACAAAAAATCCCGGAGCCGATCGCGCTGGTGCCGGCCGAGGCCGCCGAGGCGCTTGGACGGTGAGATTTCGAGGCGGTGGATGATGCGCTGCATCTTGGTGACGCCGATCGCCGGGATACTCACGAGCAGCTCGGTCACTCTCAAGCGGCCCTCGACCCCGATCGGGTCGGCGATGGCCGTCGCGAGAACTTCGAGCGCGGTGCGTTGACCGGAGGCGACCTCGGCCTTGACCTTGGCACGGGCGCGACGGGCCGCGACGGCGGCCCGCGACGCGGCCACCCGATCAACCTCGGGCGGGGTGGGACGGTTTTCAGCCACGGACGGCACCTACTTCGGCTACTCGGCGCTCAATGGCTTCTTCGATCCGGTGGGGTCCGGCCGAGAGCACACTGCGCGATTCACTCACGATAACCCCTCCGGCGTATCCACCATATATCGCGGTCAGATCCATAATATGCCCACCCTGGTGTCCGAAGCCGGGCGCGAGCACCGGTGTGCGAAATTCGGTCGGTGCGGCCTGCAGATCAATGCCGAATGATGACAAGTCGAGGGTGGCGCCCAGCACTACGCCGACCGATCCCAGACCAGTCGTCAGGCGAGCGGATGCTGCCCGCGCGTTGCGATCCGCAACGTCGTCCAGAATGGCGCGGGCGACGCTCGAACCGGCATAGGGCCCGTCGGCGACGATGGCCCGCTGAATGTCGGCAGCTTCCGGGTTGGAGGTCGCGGCGAGCAGGAAGACTCCCTTACCGTTCGCAGCCGCGAGGGTGAGTGACGAGTCGAGCGAACCGACGCCCATGTACGCGGCGAGGGTGAGGGCATCCACTTCGAGCGGAGATCCGGACGAGAGCCAGGCTTGCGCGTAGGCCAGGGCGCTCGTGCCGACGTCGCCGCGCTTGGCGTCGCCGATCACGAGCAGGCCGGCCTGCCGTGCATCTGCCAGCACGCGTTCGAGGGCGACGAAGCCGGCCGAGCCGAATCGTTCGTAGAAGGCGACCTGCGGTTTGACAATGCCGACTCGGCCGGCGGCAGCGGCGACGACCGTGCGACCGAAGGACTCCGCTCCAGCAGCCGTGTCGGGCAGGTTCCAATCGTCGAGCAGCCAGGAGTGCGGGTCGATGCCGACGCACAGCTGGCCGCTCTCGGCGAACACCCGCTCGAGGCGTTCGCCGAAGGACAGCACGGTCGCAGGGCCGCCGTTCACAGTAGGGCCGCTGTTCACAGTAGGGCCGTGCGGGCCGTGGCGTATTCCTGAAGGGAGGTCACCTCGAACCCGTCGCGAATCGAATCGATCGAAGCGACCGCAGCGCTAAGCTCGGCGATCGTGGTGAACAGGGGAAGGTCTCCGGCCACGGCGGCGGCGCGAATCTCGTACCCGTCGGCTCGGGCGGTGCTGCCACCGGGGGTGTTGATGACGATCTGGATCTCTTCGCGGCGAATGAGTTCGACGATTGAGACGTCGTCCTCCCCCGCCTTCTCGCTGAACTTGGTCACCACGCGCGCACGGATCCCGTTTCGCTGCAGTACCTCGGCGGTGCCGATGGTTGCGGCGATGTCGTAGCCGAGCTGCTGCAGGCGTAGCATCGGCAGAATGATCGAGCGCTTGTCCCGGTCGGAGACCGACACGAAGACGGTGCCGGAGAGCGGGATTCCCCCGTACGCCGCGAGCTGGCTCTTAGCGAAGGCCCGCGGAAAGTCACGGTCGATGCCCATGACCTCGCCGGTGGAACGCATCTCCGGGCCGAGGATCGAGTCGACGACGAGGCCCTCCGGGGTGCGGAACCGATTGAACGGCAGCACGGCTTCCTTCACAGCAACCGGCGATTCGATCGGAACCCGGGAGCCGTCGATGAGCGGTAGCTTGCCCTCGGCCTTGAGCTCGGCGATGGTCGAACCGACCATAATGAGCGCTGCGGCCTTGGCCAGCGTGATGCCGAGGGCCTTGGCCACGAACGGCACTGTGCGGGAGGCGCGCGGGTTGGCTTCGAGTACGTAGAGCACGCCAGCGCCGATGGCGAACTGCACGTTGAGCAGGCCCTTCACGCCTATACCGCGGGCAATCCCGAGGGTGGCTTCGCGTACTCGGTCGATTTCGGCCCGACCGAGGGTGACCGGCGGCAGGGTGCAGCTCGAGTCCCCGGAGTGGATGCCGGCCTCTTCGATGTGCTCCATGACGCCGCCGATGTACAGCTCGTGGCCGTCATAGATGGCGTCGACGTCGATTTCGATTGCGTCGTCAAGAAAGCGGTCGACCAGAAGCGGATGCCCGGCGCCGATGATTCCCTGCCCGGCCATGCGGGTGAAGTAGTCCGCGAGTGAGGGGGAATCATAGACGATCTCCATGCCGCGGCCGCCGAGGACGTAGCTCGGACGTACCAGTACCGGGTAGCCGATTTCTTCGGCCACCACGACGGCGCCGCCGAAGTCGATCGCGGTGCCGTTGCGCGGCGCGAGCAGGCCGGCGTCGTCGAGAATCTTCGAGAACAGTCCGCGTTCCTCGGCGAGGTCGATCGCGTCGGGGGTGGTGCCGAGAATGGGGATACCGGCCGCTTCAAGGCCGCGGGCCAGGCTCAGGGCGGTCTGGCCGCCGAGCTGCACGACCACACCGACGAGTTCGCCGCTCTGGCTTTCGGCGTGGATGACCTCGAGCACGTCTTCGAGCGTGAGCGGTTCGAAGTAGAGCCGGTCGCTCGTGTCGTAATCGGTGGAGACCGTCTCCGGGTTGCAGTTGATCATGATGGTCTCGTAGCCGGCCTCGGACAGTGCGAAAGAGGCGTGTACGCAGGAGTAGTCGAATTCGACGCCCTGGCCGATGCGGTTCGGCCCGGAGCCGAGAATGACGACCTTGCGGCGGTCGCTGGCGACAACCTCGGTCTCGTCGTCGTAGCTGGAGTAATGGTACGGCGTGAGGGCCGGGAACTCCCCCGCGCAGGTGTCAACGGTCTTGAAGACCGGACGCACGCCGAGAATGTGACGTACGGTGCGGACATCCGCTTCGCCGAAACCGCGCAACTCGCCGATCTGAGCGTCGGAGAAGCCGTGGTCTTTGGCGAGGATCATCACGTCACGGTCGAGGCGGTCGGCAGCCCTGACCTGCTCGGCGATCTCGTTGATCAGCACGATCTGGTCGATGAACCACGGGTCGATCTTGGTCGCGGTGAAGACCTGGTCGATCGTCGCGCCGCGGCGCAGGGCCTGCTGCACGGTGACGATGCGGCCGTCGGTGGGAATCTCGGCGGCGGCGAGCAGTTCGTCAATAGAACGGGTTTCTTCGCCCCAGTGAAAGCTCGATCCGCGCTTCTCCAACGAGCGAAGGGCCTTCTGCAAAGCGGATGCGAAGCTGCGGCCGATGGCCATCGCCTCACCGACCGACTTCATGGTCGTGGTCAGTCGCTGGTCGGCAGCCGGGAACTTCTCAAACGCGAAGCGCGGCACCTTGACCACGACGTAGTCGAGGGTCGGTTCAAAGCTTGCCGGGGTGACGCCGGTGATGTCGTTGGGAATCTCGTCGAGGCGGTAGCCGAGGCTCAGCTTCGCTGCGATCTTGGCGATCGGAAAGCCGGTCGCCTTGCTGGCCAGGGCGGACGAGCGCGAGACGCGCGGGTTCATCTCGATGACGATGACCCGGCCGTCGGCCGGGTTGATGGCGAACTGAATGTTGCAGCCGCCGGTGTCGACGCCGACGGCACGGATGATGTCGATTGAGATGTCGCGCAGGTGCTGGAACTCGCGGTCGGTCAGGGTCAGCGCGGGGGCGACGGTGATCGAGTCGCCGGTGTGCACACCGACCGGGTCGACGTTTTCGATGGAGCAGACGACGACCGTGTTGTCGGCCGTGTCGCGCATCATTTCGAGCTCGTATTCCTTCCAGCCGAGGATGGATTCTTCGAGCAGAACCTCGGTGGTCGGGCTGTGGTGCAGGCCGTCGGTGACGATGCGGCGCAGTTCCACCTCGGTGTAGGCGAAGCCCGAGCCAAGGCCACCCATGGTGAAGGAGGGGCGTACGACGAGCGGGTAGCCGAGGTCTTCGGCGTAGCCGACGGCCTCCTCGACCGTCTTGGCGATGAAGGAGCGGGCTACGTCGGCGCCGGCGTCGAGCACGAGCTGCTTGAAGATCATGCGATCTTCGCCCTTGTTGATGGCGTCGAAGCTCGCGCCGATCAGCTCAACGTCGTACTTTTCGAGGATTCCGCGTTCGTGCAGCTGGATCGCCGCATTGAGCGCAGTCTGCCCGCCCAGGGTGGGCAGAATCGCGTCCGGTCGTTCCTTGGCGATGATCGTCTCAAGAATTTCGGCCGTGATCGGTTCGATGTAGGTCGCGTCGGCAAAGTCGGGGTCGGTCATGATGGTGGCCGGGTTGGAATTGACCAGGATGACGCGCACGCCCTCTTCGCGCAGCACGCGGCAGGCTTGAGTGCCGGAGTAGTCGAATTCGCAGGCCTGGCCGATAACGATCGGGCCGCTGCCGATGACAAGAACACTGTTGATATCGTCGCGCTTGGGCATTATTTGGTTTCTCCTGCAACGGCTGACTGCGCAGCCAGAACAACGTCTCTGAATCGATCGAAAAGGTGGTTGGCGTCGTGTGGGCCGGAGGCGGCCTCCGGGTGGTACTGCACCGAGAAAGCGTTGATATCGAGGCAGCGGATGCCCTCGACCACTTGGTCATTGAGGCTGTAGTGGCTCACCTCGACCCGACCGAATCCGGTGCGAGAGTCATGCACGCCCTCAATCGGCATTTCAACGGCGAAGCCGTGGTTTTGCGAGGTGATCTCGACCCGCCCGGTGGTCTTGTCGAGAACCGGCTGGTTAATACCACGATGCCCGAACGGCAGCTTATAGGTGCGAAAACCGAGGGCACGGCCGAGTAGCTGGTTGCCGAAGCAGATACCGAAGTAGGGAATGCCCGCACGGAGTACTTCCTGCAGCAGATCCACGTGGGCGTCGGAAGCGGCCGGATCGCCGGGTCCGTTCGAGAAGAACAGGGCGGAGGGTTTCAGCGACAGAACGTGTTCGGCGGTGACCGACTGCGGAAGGACGAGCACCTCGAAGCCCCGTTCGGCGAGATAGGTCAGGGTGCTGGTCTTCACACCGAGGTCGAGCACCGCGACGGAGCCGATGCGTTCGCCCTGTGCGGGAATGGAGAAGGGTTCAACGGTCGAGACCTCGAGCGACAGGTTGCGGCCGCGCATAGCAGCTTCACCGAGCACGCGTTCGAGCTGTTCGCTGTCGGACAGGCCGAACAGGTCGCCCGAGAAGATTCCACTCTTCATGGCGCCCGCCGAGCGGATGTGGCGGGTGATCGCACGGGTGTCGATGCCGCTGATGCCGACGACGCCATTTGCTTCGAGGTCATCGTCGAGGGTGCGGGTGGCGCGAAAATTTGAGGCCATCCGAGCGGGTTCGCGCACGATGAAGCCGGCCACCCAGATCTGCCTGGATTCCATATCTTCGTCGTTCATCCCGGTATTGCCCACGTGCGGGGCGGTCATCAGCACGATCTGACCGGCGTAGGACGGGTCGGTCAGGGTTTCCTGATAGCCGGTCATACCGGTGGCGAAGACGATCTCGCCGAGCGTCTGCCCCTCGCTCCCGTAGCTGCGGCCGACGAATCGGCGGCCGTCTTCGAGCACGAGCACGGCCGGGCCGGGCTTGTCGGTAACCAAGAAGGTGGGCGTCAGTGCAACGGATGCTTCTGCCTGGTCTGGTGCGGTCGAGTCGGGCACGTCAGGCCTCACTTTCGTCTTGATGGGCCGGGGCCGTAATGGTTCGGATTGAATCGATGAGACGGGCTCGATCGTTCGGGTCGATGATGCGGAAGAAGCTGTCAACGTCGCGGCGGTCGGTGCCGGGCGTGTTCAGGCGCCAGCTCAGGCGAACCAGCCCGTCGGTTTCGACGACGCGATCGATGGCGAGCTGCGCTGCACCGACCTGGTCGATGGCGGCGCCGGGCACGTACAGGGGCGCGTTGCCGTCTAGGTCGAGGGTGATGCCCTGCGCGGTCACGGTCAGGGCGGCGCGGGCCCGAAAACCCAGGCCGGGAATGGCCAGTCGCTCCAGCGGGGCATCCCGCGGGGTAGTGGCCACGTAATAGGCCTCGGCGGTCGCCAACACGTCGGCGGCAGCGCCGCCCTCCGACCGGGGGTAACCGGCGGTGAGCGTACGGTCACGTTGGCTGCGCTTGTGCCAGCTGCGCCACATCAGTACGAGTACGCCCAGCAGAAAGAGCGCCGTAATGATGGCGGGAATGGACCTATCCATGGGTGGGGACTCCGCGCGCGTGGCCGGCTATTTCGAGGTTGCTGCGCGCGATTTCGCCCTGCACAGTTCCGTCGAGCACCGTGGCGTAGCCGCGGTGGAAGGTCGCCCGCACCTCGCCGGGCAGCGTCATCGACAGGTACGGCGAGTTCACGCTCGTGCCCGACAGGTCGGCGCGACCGAAGACGCGGGTGGCAGCGGGATCGTACAGGGTCAGTTCGGCCGGCGACCCGACCGCGATCGGTTTGCCCTGACCGGTGATCCGGCCGATTTGAGCGGGCGTGCGGGAGAGCACGCGTTCGATGTCGGACCAGTTGAGCATTCCGTTCGCGACGACCGCGGCGTGCACGACCGACAGGGCTGATTCCAGCCCAACCATGCCGTTGGCAGCGGCATCCCACTCGCAGTCCTTGCTTTCGGCCGGGTGCGGAGCGTGGTCGGTCGCGACGATGTCGATCGTGCCGTCGGCGAGTCCGGCTCGCAGCGCTTCGACGTCTTCACGGCTGCGCAACGGAGGATTGACCTTGAATCGGGCGTCGTAGCCGCGCACGAGATCTTCGGTGAGCAGCAAGTGGTGTGGGGTGACCTCGGCGGTCACCTGGATGCCGCGGGCCTTGGCCCAGCGGATGACGTCGACGGAGCCGGCGGTGGAAACGTGGCAGACGTGCAGGCGGGAGCCGACGTGTTCGGCCAAGAGTACGTCGCGGGCGATGATCGATTCCTCGGCGACGGCCGGCCAGCCCACGAGGCCGAGTTCGCCGGAGAGGGCACCCTCGTTCATCTGGGCTTTTTCGGTCAGTCGTGGTTCCTGGGAGTGCTGCGCGATGACGCCGTCGAAGGACTTGACGTATTCGAGGGCGCGACGCATGAGGAGCGGGTCCGAGACGCAGAATCCGTCATCGGAAAATACCCGCACCCTGGCCCGACTCGACGCCATGGCGCCCAGTTCGGCGAGTTGTTTGCCGGCCAGCCCTACGGTGACCGCGCCAATCGGCTGCACGTCGACGTATCCGGCGCTTTCGCCGAGCGCGAGCACCTGTTCGACCACCCCGGCGGTGTCTTGGGCCGGCAGAGTGTTGGCCATGGCGAACACACTCGTGAACCCGCCCCGGGCAGCGGCACGGCTGCCGCTCAGCACGGTTTCGCTGTGCTCGTACCCGGGTTCACGCAGGTGGGCGTGCAGGTCGACGAGGCCGGGCAACGCTACCAGGCCGGCGGCGTCGATCACGCTCGCGCCGCTCTGGGACAGTCCGGTTCCCAGCTCAGCGATGCGCGCACCATCCAAACGGATGTCCGTGCTCGTGCCGTCCGGCAGGGTCGCCCCGCGTATGAGCCAGCGTTGGGCCATTCCGTCAATCGGCATTCTTCGATTCCTTCCGGTCACCGGATAAGAGCAAGTAGAGCGCGGCCATTCGCACGGAGACGCCGTTGGTGACCTGTTCGAGCACTGTCGAGTTGGCGGAGTCGGCCGCCGCGGATGAGATCTCCAGACCGCGATTCATCGGACCGGGGTGCATAACAATGCTAGCCGGACCGAGCCGACCGAATCGCGCGTCATCCAGCCCCCAGACCCGGGAGTACTCGCGGGTGCTGGGGAAAAAGGCCGCGCTCATCCGTTCAGTCTGAATGCGCAGCATCATGACCACATCCGGGCCGGCATCGATGGCGTCGTCCAGGTCGAAGCTGAATCGGGCGGGCCAGAGCGAGGTATCGCTCGGCAGCAGCGTCGGCGGGGCGACGAACGTGACCTCGGCGCCGAGGGTGGTGAGCAGCCATAGGTTGGAGCGGGCGACGCGGGAGTGCAGCACGTCGCCGACGATCGTGACGGTGACGTCATCGAGTCCCTTGCCGCGGGGTGCCGCTCCGTGAATGCGGCGCCGGATGGTGAAGGCGTCGAGCAGCGCCTGGGTGGGATGTTCGTGGGTACCATCGCCGGCGTTGATGATGCCGGCATCGATCCATCCGCTGGCGGCGAGCACCGCGGGGGCGCCGGAGGCCGGGTGGCGAATGACGACGCCGTCGGCGCCGATCGCGGCGAGGGTCTGCGCGGTGTCCTTGAGGCTTTCGCCCTTGGAGACGCTGGATCCCTTGGCGCTGAAGTTGATCACATCGGCGCTGAGCCGCTTCGCGGCGGCCTCGAACGAGATGCGGGTGCGGGTGGAGTCTTCGAAGAACAGGTTGACGACGGTCTTGCCGCGCAGGGTCGGGAGTTTTTTGACCTCACGCTGGCCGACATCCGCCATGTCCTCGGCAATGTCGAGCAGGTTGATGACCTCATCGCGGGCGAGGTCCTTGGTCGAGAGCAGATGCCTCATTGCTCACTCCGCCCATCGATGGAGACGAATTCGTCGCCGTCAACCTCGTCGATGTGTACGTTGATGCGCTCGTCGGCAGCCGTGGGCAGGTTGCGACCGACGAAATCAGCGCGGATCGGCAGTTCGCGGTGGCCGCGGTCGACGAGCACGGCCAGCCGCACGATGTTCGGGCGGCCGTGGTCGCCGAGCGCATCCAGAGCACTGCGGATGGTGCGCCCCGAGTAGAGCACGTCGTCGACGAGGACCACCGTGGCGCCGTTGATGCTGCCGGGGATCTGGGTGCGCGAGGGGGTGCGCGTGCGGCCGTGCGCGAGGTCATCGCGGTACAGCGTCACGTCCAGGGAACCGACCCGCACCGGGTTCGCGGCCGGTTCGATCCGCTGGATGATCTCGGCAATCCGGTGGGCCAGAATGACGCCGCGGGTCGGAATGCCGAGGATGACGAGGTCGTCCGGGCCCCGATTGGACTCCAGGATCTCGTGGGAGATTCGAGTCAACGCGCGGGTGATGTCAGCCTGAGTGAGCACAATGTGCGCCAAATGCCGACCTCCTTCCCCGTCTCACAGGACGGATCATTAAAGGATGTCTGAATGGGATTAGCTTAGCCGTTCCCGAGCCGGAAGTCTGTCTGGAGTGCGAGGCAGCTAGAAGGCGCCGGCGACGAAGGCGGAGAATTCGGCCTGATTGGTGAGGCTGCCCCGATATTGCGCGCCGTCAACAAGCACGGTCGGGGTGCCGGATACGGCCTCGATCTCGGCTCCCGCGATCGGACCGGTCAGTGCGGACTCGGTGTTCTGCTGCGACCAGGCCTGATAGTCCCCGCTTTGAACACAGTCGGTGATGCTCGCATCACCCCCAGCCAGGTCGGCGAGCTCGGCGTCGCTCAAGCCAGGGGTGTTCTCGAGCGGCTGGTTCGCGAACAGCTCCGACAGAAAATCGAGGGTCTCGCCGGGGTTGAGCGTGGCCTGGCAGGTCAGGGCCGCCGAAGCCCGACTCGAGTAGTTCGTGCCCTGCGATTTGCTGTCCAGAAAGGCCAATGAGTGCACGCGCAGGGTGATGACGCCGCTCTCGACGCCGGCTAGAAGCAGCTCCCCATTGGTCTGCTCGAACTGGGCGCAGAACGGGCACATCGGATCGATGTATTCGTCGATAATGACCGGACCGGCACCGAATTCGAGATAGCCGCCATCGAAGTTGGCGGCGCCCAGCTCACCGGTCGGCAGCGGAGCTGACGACGAGCTGGACGAGCCCGCGTTGGATCCGACGTTCACCAGAAATGCTGCGAGAGCGGATGCGAAGATGACCGCGAGTGCCACCAGGATCACGAACACCGCGGTGCTGACGTACCCGATGATGAGGCCGGCCAGGGCGAAACCGCGGCCGACCTCACCGCGAGCTCGAATCTGCCCGAGGGCGATGTGACCCGTGATGATGCCGACGAGCCCGATCACCAATGACGAGACGAACGACACGATCGCCATGGTGTTGGTCTTCGGCGCCATCGCAAAGGGGTTTATCGGCTCGGCCGGCGGTGCGTAAGGGTTCGGCCGGTTCGGCTGGGCGCCTTGTCCGGTGCTGGTCATCTTCGTGCCCTTCGTTGACGGTGCGCGCTGGAAGCGGCGATTCGCCGAGTTAGGCCGACGGAGCGGTCTGAGCGATCTTGCCGAGCAATCCGTTGACAAACCCGGCCGAGTCATCCGTTGAGAGAATTTTCGCCGCTTCAACGGCCTCATCGATCGCGACGGCGTGCGGAACGGCGTCGTTGTACAGAATCTCCCAGATTCCGATGCGCAGAATGGCGCGATCAATGTTGGGCATGCGCGCGAGGGACCAGCCCTGCGAGTACGTTTCGATCAGTTCATCGATCTCTTCGCGGTGGTCGACGACCCCCTCGACGAGCTCACGGGCGTACAGCCAGGAAGCGAGACGTGCCGGCTCGCTCGCGGCACGCTCGGCCTCGGTTGCAAGCGACTCCGGAATGCTGATCTGACGCACATCGGCGGCATACAGAATGTCGATGGCGCGCTTGCGGGCCTTGGTACGAGCGCTCATTCGTTGACGCGACCGAGGTAGTCGCCGGTGCGGGTGTCGACCTTGACCTTGGTGCCCTGCTCGAGGAACAGCGGAACCTGAATCTGGTAGCCGGTCTCCACGGTGGCCGGCTTGGTGCCGCCGGTGGAACGGTCGCCCTGCAGGCCCGGCTCGGTGTAGGTGATTTCGAGGGTAACGGATGCCGGCAGCTCGACATAGAGCGGGTTGCCGTTGTGCAGCGCCACGGTCACGGCCTGGTTTTCGAGCATGAAGTTGCTCGCATCGCCGACGACGGCGGCGGAGACGGTGATCTGGTCGTAGTCGGCCACATCCATGAAAACGTAGGCGTCGCCGTCGTTGTAGAGGTACTGAAAGTCGCGGCGATCGACGTTTTCGGTCTCGATCTTCGCGCCGGCGTTGAACGTGCGGTCAACGGTCTTGCCCGAGACGACGTTCTTCATCTTGGTGCGAACGAAGGCGCCACCCTTGCCCGGCTTGACGTGCTGAAACTCGACGACGGCCCAAAGCTGGCCATCCATGTTGAGTACGACGCCGTTTCTGATATCAGCGGTAGAAGCCATGGGAGGGGTGTTCCGTTCAATTGATAAGGTGCGCGGGTGCAAATGGCACCTTGTCGAGTCTACGTGTCCAAGCCACAGGTTTCAAAGGCGCAGCTCGCCCGCTGCGCCTACGGCTGGGTGACGAAGTCGAGCGCCAGGCGATACGAGTCGAAGCCGAGGCCCGCGATCACGCCGGTCGCGATGGCGCTCACGACGCTGGTGTGGCGAAACGTCTCGCGCGCGTGCGGGTTCGAGATGTGCACCTCGATCAGCGGCAGGCCGGCCTTGGTCACGAGGGCCGCGGCATCCCGCAGGGCGTAGCTGTAGTGGGTAAACGCGGCGGGATTCAGGATCACCGGCATCCGCTCATCGACGGCCTCATATAGCCAGTGGATGAGTTCGGCCTCGTCGTCGGTCTGCCGCAGGTCAATCACGACTCCATCACGAGCGGATGCGACGAGCAGCGCACGCAGATCGTCCAGGTTGGCCGACCCATAGACATCGGGTTCACGACTGCCCAGGCGCCCGAGGTTCGGACCGTTCAGAACCAGCACTGTATTCATCGCCTCAGCCTAGGGTGTGAGAACCGCGACTCCGTCGTCGTGCGCGACGAACAGGCCCGTGATGCGCATGAGCTTCCCGAAGGACTGGGTCAATTCGGCGGCCCAAGCCTGGTCCGGTGCGGTCAGGGCGGCGGAGCCCGGCCGCTCCAGAGTCAGAATGATGCTGCCGCCAGGGGCCTCCTGGGCGAGCATGTCGTTGATGCGCACGGCGAAGGGCTGGGTTGACCCGGGCTCGGGCCGCACCGGAATGCCGTCAATCGGGATTAGCACGGACAACTGCTGGCCATACGGATCGAGCAACATGAGCCAGAGCTGTGGCCGGATGGCGTGACCGACCAAGTCGAAGACTCGCGTGCGGGCCTCCTGCAATGTGGTCACGGGCGGGGCGTCTTCGAGTTTCGTTGTCATTGTCATGCGCCCAGAATGGGCGGGGCATCCGCCTGCACCGAGGTAATGCACAGAAAATATGTGCCACTCCTCGCCTGTGGATATCTTCCGGCGACGAGATCGGGGCCGTCGCTCCCGTGGCAAATTCGTAGACCTCGCGCCTGTCGGCGGATCGAACAACCGTCGTTCAGACTCCAAAAGGGCAGAGACTGCCCAGCACTCCGGGAAATCTCTGGCAGCTGCCCTAGACTGGCATCGACGCCGGTCTCGGCAGCACGAACCCGTCCACTGCTAACGGAGGCAGACGCTCATGGGATACGGCTTGAAGAGTTCGTCGTCGGTCCCGACCGGCGATGCGCGGGAGAGCATTGTCGCCCTGGAGCGGGCCCACGAATCCGCCATCACCGATCGGGTCTTTCAAACCGGGGTGCGCCAGCTCGTGCAGGACTCCTGGCACCGTTCGCTGTCGCTGAGCCTCGACCCGTCGAGTGTGACTCCTGAGCGGACGCTGACCGACAGCGAACTGCGCGACCTGCGCAATCAGCATCCGCTCGCCGCAGTGCTACCCGTCGTGCACAACCTGCTCATCCGCCACGCCATCGACGCCGAGCTGATCGTTGCCATCGGTGACGAATCCGGTCGGCTGCTCTGGATCGACGGCGATCGAGTGCTGCGCCGCCGGGTTGAGGAGATGCTCTTCGTCGAGGGCGCCGACTGGTCGGAGAGCCGGGTCGGCACGAGCGCACCGGGAACGGCACTCGCCCTCGACCGCGGAATCCAGATTCGGCGCGCTGAACACTTCAACGCTCTGGCGCACCCGTGGAGCTGCACTGCGGTGCCCATTCACGACCCGGACACCGGCAAGATCCTGGGGGTCATCGACATCACCGGCGGCGACCAGGCTGTCGCACCACAGACCCTCCCTCTGGTCGAGGCGGCCGTCGCCGCGATGGAAGCGGAGCTGCGCATCCAACGCCTCGACCAACCGGCCGATCCACCGCCCGCCCCGCGGTCGCGGGCATCGGTGTCGGTGAGCGTGCCGCGACTGGCGCCGGCCGGCCTGAGCGTTCTCGGCACCGATCACGGCCAGCTGCACTGCGGCACCAGCACAGTGGATGTCTCGCCCCGCCACACCGAGATTCTCACGCTCCTGGCCTGGCACCGCGAAGGACTTTCCGCCGATCGCCTGGCCAGCTTTCTCTCGGACCAGGACACTGCGGTGGAGACGCTGCGCGCCGAAATGGTGCGGGTACGGAAGGTACTCGCGCTCCTCGACTCCCCCATCACGATCACGTCCCGCCCGTATCGGTTGGAGTCCAAACTCGAACTCGATGCCCAACGCGTGCTGGCCTTCCTCGAGCGCGGCGCCCACCGCGTCGCCATCGGCGCCTACCGCGGAGCTGTGCTGCCGGCATCGTCAGCGCCCGGTATCGTCGAAATTCGCCAGGAAGTGAGCAGCCGGCTGCGCGAAGCCATGCTCGCCGATGCGTCGGTCGACCTGCTGCTCAGCTACGCGCGCACCGAAGAGGCCACCTGGGACACCGAGGTGTGGCGTGCCTGCCTGGAGCTGCTCCCGGCCCGTTCACCCAAACGCGCAATGGTCGTGGCGCACCTGGCGCGCATTGAAGACGAAATCGGCGGGCATCGCAACATTCTGCAACGTTCCCGCTCCTAGAGTCGAAGCAGGCCGCAGCATTGCGAGCCCGACACCGTCGTCGATATATAGGAGTGACATGACCGTCTATGCAGTCCCCGGAACACCCGGCTCCAAAGTTACCTTTAAGTCGCGGTACGAGAACTGGATCGGCGGCGAATGGGTCGCCCCGGTCAAGGGCCAGTACTTCGAAGACATCACCCCCGTCACCGGCAAGCCGTTCGCCGAGGTCGCTCGCGGAACGGCCGAAGACATCGAGCTGGCCCTCGACGCCGCGCACAAGGCCGCACCGGCCTGGGGCAAGACCAGCCCCGCCGAGCGCGCAGCCGTGCTGAACAAGATCGCGGACATCATCGACGCCAACACCGAAATGCTCGCCGTCGCCGAGACCTGGGACAACGGCAAGGCCGTGCGCGAGACCATCAACGCCGACATCCCCCTCGCCGCCGACCACTTCCGTTACTTCGCCTCGGCGATCCGCGCCCAGGACGGCGACCACGCCCAGCTCGACGGCGACACCGTCTCGTACCAGTTCCACGAACCGCTCGGCGTCGTCGGCCAGATCATCCCCTGGAACTTCCCCATCCTGATGGCCGTCTGGAAGCTCGCCCCGGCCCTCGCCGCCGGCAACGCCGTCGTCCTCAAGCCCGCCGAGCAGACCCCGGTCTCGATCCTCGTGCTGCTGGAACTCATCGGCGATATCCTCCCCCCGGGCGTTGTCAACGTCGTCAACGGTTTCGGCCTGGAGGCCGGCAAGCCGCTCGCCTCGAGCAACCGTATCCGCAAGATCGCCTTCACCGGTGAGACCACGACCGGTCGCCTCATTTTGCAATACGCCTCGGCCAACATCATTCCGTCGACCGTTGAGCTCGGCGGCAAGAGCCCGAACATATTCTTCAGCGATGTTGCGCAGGAGAAGGATGCCTTCTACGACAAGGCCCAGGAAGGCTTCGTGCTCTTCGCCTTCAACCAGGGCGAGGTCTGCACGGCCCCAAGCCGCGCCCTGCTGCAGAAGCCGATCTACGACAGTTTCCTCGGCGACGCTGTCACCCGCGCTAAGAAGATCATTCAGGGCAACCCGCTCGACACCGACACCCAGATGGGCGCGCAGGCCAGCAACGACCAGCTTGAGAAGATCCTCTCCTACATCGACATCGGAACCAAGGAGGGTGCCAAGCTGGCCCTCGGTGGCGAACGTGCCGACCTCGGCGGCGACCTCACCGACGGCTACTACGTGCAGCCGACCATCTTCGAGGGCCACAACAAGATGCGCCTGTTCCAGGAGGAGATCTTCGGACCGGTGCTCGCCGTGACGAGCTTCACCGACTACGAGGATGCCATCTCGATCGCCAACGACACCATCTATGGACTCGGTGCCGGGGTCTGGTCGCGCAACGGCAACGTCGCCTACCGGGCTGGCCGTGATATCCAGGCCGGTCGCGTCTGGGTCAACAACTATCACGCCTATCCGGCCGGTGCCGCTTTCGGAGGCTACAAGAGCTCAGGAATCGGCCGCGAAAACAACAAACTCGCCCTCGGTCACTACCAGCAGACCAAAAACCTGCTCGTGTCGTACTCCGAGAACAAGCTCGGCTTCTTCTAAACCGAACCGTCAGACCAGAGGATGCCCACCCGTTCGGTGGGAGTTCGCTGAAGGTCTGGCCCGGGGGCTGTCGACGACGTAACGTCGTAGGCAGCCCCCCCTTCAGCAGTAGAAGGGTCCGCCATGAGCAGAAAGTCCCGTCAATGTCGACTACCACAATAACCGCGTCGGTCACGATCGCCGGCGAAACCGTTCCCCGCGTCGAGCTCACACCCGTCGCCGTTGACCTGCTCCGCAGCCTCTGGGAGGAACACGGCCCGCTCATGTTCCACCAGTCCGGTGGCTGCTGCGACGGCAGTTCGCCGATGCTGTTCATGGCCGACGAGTTCATCACCTCCGACCAGGACGTGCGGCTCGGCCAATTCGATCTCGCTCCGGCCGGCGACCCCGCCCAGCCGCTCGACTTCTGGATGTCAGCCGAACAGTTCAACTACTGGAGCCACACCTTTCTCACGGTCGACGTGGTGCCCGGCCGCGGCAGCGGCTTCAGTGCAGAGGCCCCGCGCGGCGTGCGCTTTCTGATCCGTTCCGAGCTCATGACCACGATGACCCCGTTTGCCGGCACTGACCAGATCGAAGCGGATGCCGAAGCCCCGCCCGCGCAGGCGACAATCCCGGCGTAGCGGCTACTGCCCGATCGCCTGGTAGGCGCTGAACAGCAACGAGGCGTCCGGGCCTTCGAGGATGGTGGGCTTGCCCACATCGTCGAGGACCACGAAGCGCAACATCCCGCTGCGGGTTTTCTTGTCGCGCTGCATGGTGGCCAGCAGGGTGGGCCAGCGTCCGACCGGGTAACCGGTCGGCAGGGTCAGCGATTCCAGGATGCTGCGGTGCCGGTCGACGACCTCCACCGACAGCCGTCCGCTGAGCGCGGCCAGTTCCGCAGCGAACATCATGCCGACGGCGATGGCCGCGCCGTGGCGCCAGCCATAGCGTTCGGCGTGCTCGACGGCGTGGCCGAGGGTGTGACCGTAGTTGAGGATCTCGCGGAGGCCGGCTTCCTTGAAGTCCTCCCCCACGATGCGCGCCTTCATGGCAATCGACAGTTCGATCAGCCGGCGAAATTCGGGGGTGGTCGGGTCGGTGGCGCGCTCGACATCCGCTTCGATGATGTCGAGAATTTCGGGAACCTGGATGAAGCCGGCCTTGACGATTTCGGCGAAGCCCGCGAGGATCTCGTTTTTCGGCAGGGCGTCGAGCAGGTCGAGGTCGCACAATACGGCGGCAGGCGCGTAGAAGGTGCCGACGAGGTTCTTGCCCTCGGCGGTATTGATGCCGTTCTTGCCGCCGACGGCCGCGTCGACCATGCCGAGTACGCTCGTGGGAATCTGCACGAGCTTCACGCCACGCAGCCAGGTAGCGGCCACGAATCCGGCGAGGTCGGTCACTGCGCCACCGCCGAGGCCGATCACGGCGTCGGTGCGGCTGAAGTCGGACTGGCCCATGACGCCCCAGCAGAACGCGGCAACCTCAACCCGCTTGGCCGCTTCGGCGTCGGGAATTTCGGCCAGCAAAACCTCGGCGTAGGTTTCGAGCAGGCTGTCACGCAGGGCGACCGCGCGGGCGCCGACGGTCGAGGTGTGCACGATGAGCACCTTGTTGACACCGGTGCCGAGCTGCTCGGCGACGGTGTTGACCAGGCCACGCCCCACGCTGACCGGATAGCTGTCGACCCCGGTCACGGTGATCACGGTGGTACTGGTCTGTTCGGTCATCTGTGTTGTCCCTGACTTCTCAATCATCATTTCTTTCTTGTACCCAATTTACGATCTCATCGGCGATTCCGGTGATCGGTCGGTTGGAGGTGTCCAGGCGAATCGTCGCCAGGGCCTCATAGATGGGGCGGCGCTGGTTATAGATGCGTTCCCAGTCGCCGATACCGTCGGCCAGGAGAGGCCGTTTGCTGCCGCCGAGGCGGGCCTCGACGGCAGCGGTGGTCACGCTGAGGTACACCACGGTCGCGGATTCGAGGTCGGCCTGCGTCTCGGAGTGCAGCACTGCTCCCCCGCCGAGGGAGATGACGGCCGGCTCGCCGAGGGCCCAGTCCACCGCTTCACGTTCGACGATGCGAAAGTACTCTTCGCCCTCACGCGCGAAGATCTCCGGAATCGGACCGTAACTTTCGACGACGCGCTTGTCGGTGTCGATAAACGGCAAATTCAGGTCGCGCGCCACTCGACGACCGATCCTGGTCTTGCCGGCGGCCATCGGACCGATGAACACGATCGGCAACAAGGCGTTCCGCAGAGTCAACATCGCAGGTCTAGAGCGACGCGTCGCTCGACGCGCCCGTGCGCAGGTTCGCCGGAATGTTGGCGAGGTACGACTCCAGGTTGCGCCGGGTCTCCCCGATCGAGTCGCCGCCGAACTTCTCCAGCACCGAGTTCGCGAGCACGAGCGCCACCATGGCCTCGGCCACAACGCCGGCCGCCGGAACCGCACAGACGTCGGAGCGTTGGTGGTGCGCCGGGGCCGGCTCGCTCGTGGCGACATCGACGGTGCGCAGCGCCCGCGGAATGGTCGCGATCGGCTTCATGCCGGCCCGCACGCGCAGCACGGTTCCGGTACTCATGCCGCCCTCGGTTCCGCCGGCCTTGTCGCTGACTCGCTGAATGGCGCCATCCGCTTGTACGAGTTCGTCGTGTGCCTCGGAGCCGCGGCGGCGCGTGGTCTCGAAGCCGTCGCCGACCTCGACCCCCTTGATCGCCTGGATCCCCATGAGCGCGGCGGCCAGCTGGGAATCCAACCGACGATCCCAGTGCACGAAGGAGCCAAGCCCGGGGGGAAGATTGTAGGCGAGCACCTCGACGACGCCGCCGAGGGTGTCGCCGTCGTGATGGGCAGCATCCACTTCAGCCACCATCAAAGCGGATGTCGCGGCGTCGAAACAGCGCAGCAGATCAGAATCGAGCGTGTCGACGTCCTCAGGCTCAGGAAGCGGCGCGCCGTCGGGCACGCGGACCGGCCCGATGGCGATGGTGTGGCTGACCAGGTGGATTCCGAGTTCGTTCAGGAATGAGCGTGCGACGGCGCCGAGCGCGACGCGGGCGGCGGTCTCGCGGGCACTCGCGCGCTCCAGCACGGGGCGCGCCTCGTCGAAACCGTACTTCTGCATGCCGGCGAGGTCGGCGTGACCCGGGCGGGGCCTGGTCAATGGTGCCCCGCGGCCACGCGTCAGGGTGGCCGGGTCGACCGGGGCGGCACTCATCACATCGACCCATTTAGGCCATTCGGAGTTGCCAATGCGCAGTGCGACCGGGCCGCCGAGGGTGAGGCCATGCCGAACGCCGCCGGAGAGGGTGAGCTCGTCCTCTTCGAATTTCATGCGCGCGCCCCGGCCGTAGCCGAGTTTGCGGCGCGCGAGATCGAGGCGGATCGAATCAAGGGAGACCGGGATCCCTGCGGGCAAACCCTCGACAATAGCGATGAGTTCGGGGCCGTGGGATTCTCCGGCGGTAAGCCAACGAAGCATAGCTCCTATCTTTCCACAGCATCGTGCGAGCCAGTGTCACCGGGGGCTGCGTCGCGGGTCAGGGCACTACGCATGGCGGCGAGCACGTCCGGCTCGCCGGGGAGTGGTTCGAAGGGGTCAGCGGTCACGAACACCCGCACCTGGATGAGCGCCTGGTGCAGCAACATGCCGAGGCCGTTCAGCACAGTTCCGCCGGCCGATTCCCACTCGCGTGCCACCCCGCTTGGCCACGGTGAGTAGGCAACGTCGAACAGCGTCGCACGCTCGCGCAGTTCGAGCGGCAGCGGGGTCGGCAGCACCGTCCCGCCGGGCAGAGTGCTGATCACGAGGTCGCTTCCGTTGCCGCCAGACCCGCTGAAATCACTGAGGTCGACGACGACTCCGAGCGACCGACCGAGTTCAACGAGCGGCTGCGCCTTCGGCAGGTCGCGCACGAGCACGCTGACGAACTCAGCACCGAGTTCCGCGGCGGTCATCAGAGCGGATGCCGCCGTCGCGCCGGCTCCGAGCAGGGTCACGTGCTTCGCCCGGGTGACGCCGCCCTCGGCCAACGCACGCACCAGACCAGCGACATCCGTGTTATAGCCGGTGAGGGTGCCGCGCCCGGCCACCTGGCGCAGCAGCACGGTATTGACGGATCCGGTCAGCCGTGCCACCCGGTCGCAGTCGTCGATGAACGGAAGCACCTCGTGTTTGAGCGGCATGGTGAGCGAAAGACCACGCCAGTCCGGCCCGATGGAGCTCAGAAACATGGCGAGCGAACCGGCCTTCACCTCAACAGCATCGTAGGACCAGTCGAGTCCCAGCTGCCAGTAGGCGGCCCGGTGCAGCAACGGCGAACGGGAATGCTTGATCGGCGAGCCGAGCACCGCGAGCCTGTTTGATGCGGCCCCATTTAGCGTCAGATCAACCATATTCGGGGTGCTCCCTCATCCAGTTCTGCCAAACGATAACGGCAGCATCGTGTTCCTTGACCGTGGTGGAAAAAGCCGTCTCACCGGAGTCGAGGTTGATCGTCACAAAGAACAACCAGGATCCGTCGACCGGGTGCAGGGCCGCATCGATCGCGAGGTCACCGGGATTCGAGATCGGGCCGACGACCATGCCGGGGTGCGCATAGGTGTTGTATAGGTTGCCGGCATCGGCACGTTCGGCGTCGGTCGTGGTGACCAGGTGGGTTTTGCCCGTGCCATAGGCGACGGTCGCGTCCGATTGCAGCAGGCCGCTGTCCCATTGGGCCGGGTCGAGCCGGTTCTGAAACACCCGCGACACCTTGTAATAGTCATCACGCAGGCCGGCTTCACGCTGGATCAACGAGGCGAACACGATCGTCGACCAGCGGTCTGCGACGGCGACACCGGCCGCATCGAGGGCCTCATACTGCCGGTTGACCATGGTCTGCAACGCGACGGCGGCGGTGGCCTCCGGCGAGAAGGTGTACGTCGCGGGAAAGAGAAAACCCTCAAGGGTGGTCGCTTCGGCGGGCAGGCCGAACTGGGCCACATTGGCGGCCGCGGCCTGCAGGTCCGCCAGGGGAATGTCGGTTCCCTCGGAGATCGACGCCAGCACGTCAACGGCCGCGGTCCCCTCAGGCACGATAACGGTCTGGTTCAGTCGAGTGTCCTCATCGAGCAGGGCGTCCAGCGCAGTGCTCGCGACCATCTTCGTCTTGAGCTGGTACGCACCGGGCTGAAACACCGGCTCCGGGGCCGTCTGCAACAGGATGGAATAGAACGCATCAAAGCTCTTGACCACGCCCTCTTCGACGAGTGTCGCGGCGATCTCCGAGCCACCGTTGCCGTCGTGAATCATGACGATCACGTCTTCGCCGGTCGCCGCTTCCTCCGCGGTGAAGTCGGCCGGCCCCTGCGTGGCAGCAATGATCTGGGAGATGGGTCCCTGCAGAAACAGCGCAACTCCGGCCACGAGAGCGGCAAGAACGACAAAGACGATCAGACAGCCCCAGGCTCCCTTGTAGCTCCTCTTCTCCCGCGGCGGTTCGTCCGCCAGCAGTGAGCGACGGTTCGTGCGTCCCCGACCGGAGCCACCGACGTCGCTCGCCGTCAGGAACGCGACGGCATCATCGCCGGGTTCTGCCGACTCGGCCGTTTCTCGCGGCAGCAACGGCGGTTGAACGGATGCCGTCCCCCCGGACGCTGCCGCCGGCTCGGCTCCGGATTGCTCGAAGCCAGTTCGCTCCGTCGCACCGTGTTCCGCGGCGGACTGCTCCGCCGCGGCCTGTTGCGCGCGTAACTGGCGTCGGCTCGGCAGGGGCTCTTCCGGGGTACTGGGCACGATTACGGCCTCTCGGTCGGTTCGACGGGCGACCCTGGCGGTCGCCCGGAGGAACGCTCACTGTCGAGCGCATGTTGCAAAATAATAGTCGCGGCCACCTGGTCGATTACTGGCCGCTGCGTTTTCGCAGCACGACCGGATGCCCGCAGCGCGGATTGCGCCGACACCGTCGAGAGACGTTCGTCGACGAGCCGCACCGGCACGGCGAGAGTTGCGGCCAGGCGCGCGGCGAAACCGACCGCGTCGTCCGTGGAGGCGGTCTCAGTGCCTGACAACGCCAACGGCAGGCCAACGATAACCTCGACGGCGTCAAGGTCGAGGGCCACCGCGAGAATGCGGGCCAGATCGGTCACTCCGGCCTCGTCGCGGGCGACGGTTTCCACCGGGGTCGCGAGCATGCCGTGGTTGTCGCTGCGGGCCAGGCCGATGCGCACCTTGCCCACATCCACGCCGAGGCGCACGCCTGAGCGCATCGTGCCGGCGACCGCACCCGGCGCGACCCCGCCGGACAGCGCCGCCGAACGACCAGGATCGGCGGAGCCAGAGCGTGAGCGAGCGCGGTCGGACCTCATCGTTAGCGACTGACCGCCGCGACAACCGCCTGGAGAGCGGCCGGGATGGCGTCGCCGTTGGGGCCGCCGCCCTGAGCCAGATCGTCCTTGCCGCCGCCACCACCACCGAGGATTCCGGCGACGGTCTTGGCAAGGGCACCGGCCTTATGGCCGGCATCTCTAGCTGCCTGGTTGGTGGCGACGATCACGACGGGCTTGTCCGCGGCTATGGCCGAGATCGCCACGACGACGGCGTCGGCGCCGAGGCGTTCGCGGGTCGCGAGGGCCAGCATCCGTGCGTCGTCCGGGGATCCGAGCACGCCGAGGTCTTCGGCCACGATCGTTACTGCACCGACCCGGCGGGCCGTGGCCAGCAGAGCGGGGACCCGGTCGGTCAGGGCACGGGCTTCGAAGGCCGCGATCTTCTTCTCGGCGCTCTTGAGGCTCGCTACCAGGTCGCTGATGCGTTCGGGAAGCTGCTCGCGAGGAGTTTTCAGGCTTGAGGTCAGCTGCGACACCAGCATGCGCTCGGCGGCGAGGTCACGGAACGCTTCGAGGCCGACGAGGGATTCGACGCGACGGTTGGTCGAACCGACCGACGCCTCGCTGATCAGGTTGATCATGCCGATTTCAGCACTGCTGCCCACATGGGTACCGGCGCAAAGTTCGCGCGACCACGGGCCGCCGATGTCGACGACGCGCACGACGTCACCATACTTCTCGCCGAACAGCGCCATGGCACCGAGCGCTTTCGCCTCCGCAATGGGCAGTTCCCGGGTGGTCACCGGCAGGTTGTCGCGAATGGCGTTGTTGGAGATTTCTTCGATCTCGGTGCGAGTCGCCGGCGAGAGCGCCTGGTTCCAGGAGAAGTCGAGGCGAAAGAAGCCGGCCTTGTTGTACGAACCGGACTGGTGCGCGTTCGGGCCGAGCACCTGGCGCAGGGCAGCGTGCAGCACGTGCGTGCCGGAGTGCGCCTGGCGGGCGCCGCGGCGCCAGTTTTCGTCGACCACGCTCGTGGCGCGCTCGCCCACGCCGACCTGGCCGGACTGCACGAGCACTTTGTGGCTGATCAGACCCTTAACCGGCTTTTGTACGTCGAGCACCTTGAGCTCGTAGCCGGGGCCAACGATAAGGCCGGCATCCGCTACCTGCCCGCCCGCTTCGGCCCAGAGCGCCGTCTCTGCGAGGATGACCTCGGCTGTTTCTCCGGCAACGGCGCTCGTCACCGACTCACCATCGACGATGAGACCGAGCACGCTGGACTCGTTCTGCAGGTCCTCGTAACCGGTGAACACGGTCTCGCCAAGGGCGCGGAACGCGCTGTAGACCCCGAGGTCGGCCAGGGTGGTCTTCTTGGACTTCGCATCAGCCTTGGCCATGGTGCGCTGCTTGGTCATGAGCACGTCGAAGGCGTCACGGTTGACGCTGAGGCCGGCTTCCTCGGCGATTTCGAGGGTGATCTCGATCGGAAAACCGTAGGTGTCGTGCAGCAGAAAAGCGGTCGGTCCGGCCAGTTCGGTCTTATCGGCCTTCTTGGTCTTGGCCACGGCGAGGTCGAGCACCGCGCTACCGCTCGCAAGGGTGCGCAGAAACGTCTCTTCCTCGGCGAACGCGGCCTGGCTGATGCGCCCGAAGTCGCTCTTCACCTCCGGGTAGGCGGCGCTCATGGCGTCGCGGGAGGCCGGCAGTAGTTCGGGCATGCTCACGGTGTCGACGCCGAGCAGGCGCATGGCGCGTACGCTGCGCCGCAGCAGGCGGCGGAGGATATAGCCGCGACCCTCGTTCGACGGCATGACGCCGTCGCTCATCAGCATGAGCGAGGAACGCACGTGGTCGGCGACGATGCGCATGCGCACGTCGTCGGCGTGGTCGGCGCCGTAACGTCGTCCGGAGAGCGCGGCGGCCCGGTCCAAGACCGGGCGCACCTGGTCGATCTCGTACATGTTCTCGACGCCCTGCTTCAAAAAGGCGACGCGCTCGAGGCCCATGCCGGTGTCGATGTTCTTTTTCGGCAGGTCGCCCAGAATCTGAAAGTCGCCCTTACCGTTGCCCTCGCCGCGCAGGTACTGCATGAAGACGAGGTTCCAGATTTCGACATAACGGTCGTCGTCGGTGGCCGGGCCACCTTCGGCGCCGTAGGCGGGGCCGCGGTCGAAGAAGATCTCCGAGCAGGGGCCGGCCGGGCCGGGCTGGCCCGTGGACCAGTAGTTGGAGTCCATGCCGAGGCGCTGGATGCGGTTGTCCGGCACGCCGAGCGCGCGCCAGTAGCGGTGCGCCTCATCGTCGTCGAGGTAGATGGTGACCCAGAGGTCGCTCTCGCGAAAGCCGTATCCGCCCTGGTCTTCCGGGGTAGTCAGCAGTTCCCAGGCGAAGCCGATGGCCTCTTCCTTGAAGTAGTCGCCGAAGCTGAAGTTTCCGTTCATTTGAAAGAACGTGCCGTGGCGCGGGGTCTTGCCCACTTCTTCGATGTCGTTGGTGCGAATGCATTTCTGCACGCTCGTGGCGCGCGGATACGGTGCCGGAACCAACCCGGTCAGGTACGGCACGAACGGCACCATGCCGGCCACGGTGAAGAGAAGGGTGGGGTCGTCGCTCACCAGTGAAGCGGACGGCACAACGGTGTGTCCACGATCGGCGAAGAAGTCGAGCCAGCGCCCGCGAATGTCAGCAGTCTGCATGGTGTCCGTAGCTATTGAAGTGCATGAGTGAGGTGGAGCGTGGTGCCCTTTTAAAGCGGATGCTCAGGACGCGCTTGGTGCCGGCGCGTCGCCAACGGCATCCGCAACGTCACCGAGCGCTGCGTGCAACTCGGCCTCGCGCTGCCGATACCCCTCGGAGATGGCCTCGCCGAACTCGCGCGCCTTGGTGTCGAGTTCGGTGAAGAACTGCTTACCCTGCTGAGTCTTGTTGACCTCGTGAGCAACGACGAAGCCAGCGGCCACACCGATGACCAACCAGATGACGTTCTTCATGGCACTTCTCCCTGAATCTGCGCGGCCTGTGCTTTCAGTCAATAGAACCGAATTGAATGGAGCCTGGCACCGCTAGCCGCAGCTATCGATAAGTCGGGCGCGAGAATATCAACGCCGTCTCCAGAGTAGCCGGTCAACCCCGATTTCGCCCGGACCCCGCCCGCCCGCCACGAAAGGCGGCTCGCACGCCGGCCGAGAATCCGGCGAGCTTGATCAGCGGACCGCCGACGGTGGCCGCGAACAGCGCGACGAGCGCTGAGACGTTACCGGTGACATCCGCTACGTTGCTGGTGATCGTGTCGACCCTCGCCAGCTGCTGATTCGTGGATCGGATGGTTTCGGTCGTCTCTGCAAGCATCGGGGTGATTCCCTCGCTGAGATCGTGGATGGCCGCGGTGGTTTCATCGAACACCCGGCCCAGCTTGACCAGTGGAACGGCGATGACCGCCACCAGAATCGCGAATACGCCGGCGGCGATCAGCCCTGCAATATCTCCACCCGACACGGTGACTCCACTCAGATCAATGGGCCCCTGGGAGGCCCGGGAATACAAAAAAGGGCGGATCACCCAGAGATGATCCGCCCTTCAGCGTACCGGTCAAAGACCGGTTAACTAACTATCCAACTGCACAGGTTAGCGAGCTGCGTAGTACTCCACGACGAGCTGAACTTCACAGGTCACGGGGATCTCGATGCGCTTCGGCGCGCGCACGAGGCGGGCCTGAAGCTTGTCGAGCTCAACCTCGAGGTACGGCGGGAGCTTGGGGAGCAGGTCGACGTGTCCGCCGGCTGCTGCAACCTGGAAGGGCTCCATGCCCTCGCTGCGAGCCTTGACGTGCATGAGCTGGCCCGGCTTCACGCGGAAGGAGGGCCGGTCAACGAGCTCTCCGTCAACGAGGATGTGACGGTGCACGATCATCTGGCGAGCCTGGGCGGTGGTGCGGGCGATGGCCGAACGCACGAGGAGGGCGTCGAGACGGGTCTCGAGGATCTCGACGAGGTTCTCACCGGTCAGTCCCTGACGACGACGAGCCTGCTCGAAGGCGATCTTGAGCTGGGCTTCGCGGATGCCGTACTGGGCGCGTAAGCGCTGCTTTTCGCGCAGACGAACGGCGTAGTCCGAGTCGGTCTTGCGCTTGGTGCGGCCGTGCTCACCCGGTGCATAGGGGCGCTTCTCGAGGAAGCGGGCTGCCTTCGGCGTGAGGGCAATGCCCAGGGCGCGCGAGAGGCGAGTTTTACTGCGGGTACGTGACTTGGTAGACACGGTTTCCTTTCAATCGGACTCAATAACAGGGATACCAGGGCGAGTGCGTCTTTTCAGCACAGTGTCTAATCAACACAGTCGTCATGGGAGATCAGAGGATTGGGTGCCATGGGACGTTCGGCTACAGAACGAAACCCCTCCAAACTGGAAACGGACGCAGCCGCATGCCGAAACCAGTTGTAGGCAGAGTCAAGGTTAGCACAGCGGATGCCCTGCTCAGGCTCTGCACACCAGGGCGAGTTCCCGATCCGGGCAGCGGCGGTCGCGAGCGGTCTCGTGAAAACTGGATGCGCATTTATTCGTTGCGGACTATACGACGGATTTTTAGGAGGCGGGCGGAGATATCGCGCTCGTGGCCGTGCTCGGTCGGCTCGTAGTAGCGGGTGGATTTCAGCTCCGTTGGGGGGTATTGCTGGGTGACCACTCCGAGCGGGTCATTGTGCGGGTAGACGTAGCCCTTGCCGTGGCCGAGTCGCTTGGCGCCGGGGTAGTGCGCGTCGCGCATGCCCTTGGGCACGCGGCCCATCTTGCCGGCGCGAACATCCGCTATGGCAGCATCGAGCGCCATGTAGGCGGCGTTCGATTTGGGGGCCGTCGCGAGGTGCACAACGGCCTGGGCGAGCGGGATTCGCCCCTCAGGCATGCCGATCAGCGCGACGGCATCGGCGACGGCGACGGCGATCAGGAGCGATTGCGGGTCGGCCATGCCGATGTCTTCGGAGGCGAGGACGATGATGCGGCGGCAGATGTAGCGCGGGTCTTCACCGGCCTCGATCATGCGCGCCAGGTAGTGCAGTGCGGCGTCGACGTCACTGCCGCGCACCGATTTGATGAACGCGCTGATTACGTCGTAGTGCTCGTCACCGTTGCGGTCATAGCGCAGCAGCGCACGATCAACGGCGAGCGAGACGATGTCGGTCGTGATGACAGGCTTGCCGGTCGCGCCGGGTTCGAGCGTCGATTCCGCCGAAACGGATGCCGCCTCCAGCGCCGTCAGCGCCCGCCGCGCATCCCCCGAGGCCAGGCGAATGATCGCGCCGCGAGCCTCGGCCTCGAGTTCGAACCGGTCAGCGAGGCCGCGCGAATCGGTGACCGCACGATCAACGACGATCCCGAGGTCGTCGTCGCTCAGAACTTCGAGGGTGAGTAATAGTGAACGAGACAGCAAAGGAGAAATGATCGAGAACGACGGATTTTCGGTCGTCGCGGCGACCAGGATGACGACGCCGTTCTCGACCCCTGGCAGGAGGGTGTCTTGCTGGGCTTTGGAGAAGCGGTGGATCTCATCGAGAAACAGCACCGTCGCGAGACCGTAGAGGTCGCGGTTGGTTCGGGCGTCTTCCATCACCTGGCGCACGTCGCGCACACCGGCCGTCACAGCAGAGAGTTCAACGAAACGACGTCCGGAACTGTGCGCGATCGCCTGCGCGAGCGTGGTCTTGCCAGTACCGGGCGGTCCCCAGAGAATGACCGACACGCTGCCGCGCTCCCCCGTCTTGTCGCTGGCCAGACTAACCAGGGGCGACCCCGGGGTGAGCAGATGACGCTGGCCGGCTACCTCGTCCAGGGTTTTCGGGCGCATTCGTACGGCGAGGGGGGCCTGGCCACTCCGCAGACCCGGTTGAGCATCCGACATTCCTCCAGCGTAGTTTGTGCGTAGAGTTCTACGAGGTCGGGAGCGTTGGCGCCCGACTGCGTTTGTGCGGTCGTCGCCAACCCCGACGGCCCTGGAGGGGTTCCAAGTGGCTTCGAATTACAAGCTCGAGCGTGCGGCACGTGAAGAGCGCGGACGTGTTCGTTCCTACCAGGCCCGACGGGCGGTGCACGAGCACCAGTCGAAGCGGCGCGTGCGGGACAACCTGATCGCCGGCGGGGGGCTGCTCGTCGTACTCACATTGATCGTGGTGGCGCAGGTCTTCTACTTCACCGGCGGACCAGGTACTCCGGACGCGACCACTGCGGCAACCGACACCCCGACCACGACGCCGACGGCTGCCGCCGGGGCCAATTCGGGTGTGGTGCCCGCCAGCACGCTGGCCGAAGGTCGCACCTGGACCGGCACCATGACCCTCAACGACATTCCGGTGGGAATCGAGCTCGACGGCGCCCTGGCGCCGCAGGCGGTTTCGTCGACCATCAGCCTCGTTCAGACCGGGTTTTACGACGGCCTCACCTGCCACCGTCTGACGGTGGAGGGCATTTTCGTGCTGCAGTGCGGCGACCCGGTGGGCGATGGCACCGGCGGCCCCGATTACAGCTACGGACCGGTGGAGAATGCACCGACCGACAACGTATACCCAGCTGGAACCCTCGCCATGGCACGTTCCGGCAACGACGGCTTCTCCAACGGCAGCCAGTTCTTCATCGTCTACGAAGACAGCACCATCCCCGCCGACAGCGCCGGCGGCTACACGGTGCTCGGGCGGGTCACGAGTGGCCTCGACCAGATCAAAACCGAGATCACGGATGCCGGAATCACGGCAGGCGGCGCCTCGCCCGTCGTACCGACCACGATTACCGGGATAACAGTTCAGTAGGATCGATCGATCCCCCTGCGCTATTGCAATAGGCTTATCAGGGTATTTCCTGGCTCCGCATTTTTTCTTCCCGCGGCGCCCACACAACAACTCAGCAAAGGTGAGGCTCTTGACTACGACAGATCAGCAACCATGGGGTCGCGTAGACGAAACCGGCACGGTTTACGTGCGCGAGGCGGATGGCGAACGCGCCGTCGGCCAATACCCGGATGCCACTCCGGAAGAGGCCCTGGCCTACTTCGAACGCAAGTACGTTGAACTCAATGGGCAGGTCACCCTGCTCGAGCAGCGTGCGAAGGGTGGCGCTCCGGCCGCAGACGTGGCCAAATCGGTGGCCAATCTCACCGTCGCCGTTGCCAACGCCAACGCCGTCGGTAACCTGGCCGCGCTGGCAGAACGCCTCGGCGCGCTCGGCGGAGCCGTCACCGAACTCACCGAGCAGCAGAGCATCGAGACCAAAGCAGCATCCGCTGCCGCCGTCGCCGAACGAGCCGAGATCGTGACCGAGGCCGAGCGCCTCGCCGCCGAAGATCCGGCCAAGACACAGTGGAAGCAGACCAGCGCTGCCCTCGACGCCCTCTTTGCGAAGTGGCAGGCGCACCAGCACGATGCCCCGCGCATTCCCAAGGGCGAGGCCAACGACCTGTGGAAGCGCTTTCGGGCGGCCCGCACGACGATTGAGCAGAACCGCAAGGCGTTCTTTGCCGAGCTCGACAGCGCGCACAAGGACGTTCGCACCAAGAAGCAGCACCTAATCGTGCAGGCTGAGGCGCTCGCGCCGCAGGGTGCCGACGGGGTGTCCGCCTACCGCAAGCTGCTCGACGAGTGGAAGCAGGCCGGCCGCAGCGGCAAAAAGCAGGACGACGCCATGTGGGCGAAGTTCAAGGCCGCCGGCGACGTGCTCTACTCCGTCAAGAGCGAGGTGGAAGCTCAGGACAACGAGGAGTTCTCCGCGAACCTGGTACTCAAGCTGGAACTCCTGACCGAGGCCGAGACACTGCTGACGACCACTGACCGAAACGCCGCTCGCGACACGCTCACGGTCATCCAGCGCAAGTGGGACGTCATCGGCAAGGTTCCGCGCGACGAGGTCAAGCCGATCGAGGATCGCCTGCGCAAGGTCGAAGCCGTCGTGCGCAAGCTCGATGACGACCATTGGAAGCGCAATAATCCAGAGACCAAGGCCCGCACCGAGGGTTTCGCCGGCCAGTTGAATGACGCGATCGCCAAACTTGAAGATGAACTGGCCACCGCTCAGAAGAGCCAGAACGCCCGCGCCATCAAGAACGCCAACGAAGCGCTCGAGGCCCGCAAGGCTTGGCTCAAGGCGATGGGCCAATAGGCACGACTGCAACACCCGGCAGGAACTATCGCCACCCCGCACCGGTGGTCATTTTCTCCACAGATCCAGGCTCCTTCGGGGGCCTGGACCTGGTTAAGGGACAGCATGGCGGCATGATGAATCCCCGGAAACGAACGCGCACGGTCAACGACCTGCCCCTGGCCGAGCTGTGCAGCGCCCGGCTCGACGGGCAGGTTTTTCAACTCGCCGACTCCTGGTGTGTGATCGATGAAATAGACGGATGCTCCACACGGGCCGTCTCCGCCAGCCGGCTGGTCCCACCCCGCGCCATCGCCGAGCGCCTCACCGCCGCGTGGATCTACGGCGTCGCACCTGAGCCCCGTCGCCACCAATTCTGCGTGCTCATTGGTGCGCGCACGACGGCCGTCTGGTCACCACGTGTTCAGCTGCGCGAAATCGTGCGCTCTCCCGATGACGTGCGTACCATCGCGAATGTCCGGGTGACCACTCCCCTGCGTACCGCCGTCGACCTGGCGCGCTATCCGCCAGCGACCTCGGGGGCCGAGATCATCGCGCTTCTAGCCCGGCTCCTGCACTACGGCGCGTATCCTGACATCTCCGCGGCCGTGCGCCTCTGCCAGCGCGGAAACCCAGCCTACAGCGTCGTCGCCGTGGCCAGGTTCGCGGCGGTCAACGAGGCGTTGCGCTCCCTGTACCAGTCGAGCGCAGCACCCGAGAAAGCAGTGGGCGTCTAGCCGTCGTTGACCCGGTAGACGTCGTAGACAGCATCGATGCGGCGCACAGCATTGAGGACGCGATCAAGGTGGGTGGTGTCACCCATCTCGAACACAAACCGGCTGAGCGCCAGGCGGTCACTCGACGTGTTGACCGTGGCCGAGAGAATGTTCACGTGATGCTCAGACAGCACCCGGGTGACATCGGAAAGCAATCCGGATCGGTCGAGTGCCTCGATCTGGATGTGCACCAGGAACAGGCTCTTCGACGTTGGCGCCCAGTCGACCTCGATCATGCGCTCGGGTTCCTTGAGCAGGGACTGCACGTTGTGGCACGCCGCCTGGTGCACCGAGACACCAGCACCACGGGTGACAAACCCGACGATCTTGTCGCCGGGAACCGGCGTGCAACAGCGGGCAAGCTTGACCAGAATGTCCGGGGCACCGCGCACGAGCACACCAGAATCAGTGTTCCGAGTGGTCTGCGGCCGGCCGCGGGCAGCAACCGGAAAGTCGTTGCTGTCATTGTCGTCGATGCTCTGCACCGAGGACACAACCTTTTCGAGCACGGACTGGGTCGAGACGTGGCCTTCACCGACCGCCGCATACAAGGCCGACACGTCATCATATTTGAGTTGAGCCGCGACCTCCGCGAAGGAGTCCTGGTTCATCAGCTTCTGCAGCGGAAGGTTCTGCTTGCGCATGGCCCTGGCGATGGCGTCGCGGCCCTGCTCGATGGCTTCGTCGCGGCGCTCCTTAGTGAACCACTGCCGAATCTTGTTGCGCGCGCGTGGGCTCTTGACGAAATTGAGCCAGTCCTTGCTGGGCCCGGAGTCGGGGTTCTTCGAGGTGAATACCTCGACAACGTCTCCGGTGATAAGTTCGCTCTCCAGCGGAACCAGACGGCCATTGACCTTGGCGCCCATGGTGCGGTGGCCGACCTCGGTGTGCACCGCGTAGGCGAAGTCAACCGGGGTCGCGCCCGAGGGCAGCCCGATGACGCGGCCCTTCGGCGTGAAGACATAAACCTCTTTGGCACCGATCTCGTAGCGCAGGGAGTCGAGGAACTCGCCGGGATCGGCGGTTTCGGCCTGCCAGTCGGAGATATGCGCCAGCCAGGCCATATCGGTGTCGCTCTGCGGACCCGGGCCGCCGGCGCTCTTGCCGTTGACCTGCTCCTTGTACTTCCAGTGCGCGGCGACACCGAATTCGGCGCGCTGGTGCATTTCGGTGGTACGAATCTGGATCTCGACCGCGCGACCGCTCGGGCCGAGCACCGTCGTGTGCAGCGACTGGTAGAGGTTGAACTTGGGGGTCGCGATGTAGTCCTTGAACCGCCCGGGCAGTGGGGTCCAGCGGGCATGAATAGAACCCAGCACGGCGTAGCAGTCCCTTACCGAATTCACGAGAACGCGGATGCCGACAAGGTCGTAGATTTCGTCGAATTCGCGGCCGCGCACGACCATCTTCTGGTAGATCGAGTAGTACTGCTTGGGGCGCCCGGCAACCTTTCCCCGAATTCGAGCGGACTTGAGGTCGTCACTGATGGTGTCGATGATCTGCTGCACGAACTCTTCGCGCTGCGGGGTGCGCTGTTTGACCAGGCTTTCGATCTCGGCGTAGAGCTTGGGGTACAGCACGGCGAAAGAGAGGTCTTCGAGTTCCCACTTGATGGTCTGAATACCCAGGCGGTGAGCCAGCGGTGCATAGATCTCAAGGGTTTCAGTAGCCTTCCGCACGGCGGATTCGTTGGGTACGAAGCCCCAGGTGCGCGCGTTGTGCAGCCGGTCGGCGAGTTTGATGATGAGTACGCGGATGTCCTTGGACATGGCGACGATCATCTTGCGCACGGTCTCGGCCTGAGTCGAGTCGCCGTACTTCACCTTGTCGAGCTTGGTGACGCCGTCGACCAGCATCGCAATTTCGTCGCCAAAGTCGGCCCGCAGGGCGTCGAGCGTGTAGTCGGTGTCTTCGACGGTGTCGTGCAGCAGCGCAGCAGCTATGGTCTTGGTGCCGATGCCAAGGTCGGCCAGAATTTGGGCCACGGCAACGGGATGGGTGATGTACGGCTCTCCGCTGCGCCGCATCTGCCCGTCGTGGGCACGCTCGGCGGCCGTGTAGGCACGCTCAATAATCGACAGGTCGACCTTGGGGTGGTTCAGCCGCACCGTCTTGATCAGGCGGTCGACGGCACCAGCGGGCTGGGCCCGAGAGAAGATGCGCGGAACCAAACGGCGCAGCGAGGCCGGAGATGGCGTCGTCGTGTCCGTCATAGTCTCACCTCTTAACTCACAGCGGTTGAAACCGCGCGGGCTGTGTTTGCGTTCCCTCAATTATGCCGGTTCGCGACGCCTCTCCCGTACGCTGCAAGCGATCCGCCCTGCCCACACGCAGCGAAACGGCCAGCCCATCGGGGCTGGCCGTTTCGATCAGAGAGCGAATGCTACGCGGTAACGGACTCCGCAGCCGGCGTCGAAGCCTTGGCGCGTGCCGCCAAAGCCTGCTTGTCGTGCCTACGAATGGCGGCCTCGCCAGCACGCAACTGAACATACAGCGGCGAAGCGATGAAAATCGTTGAGTAGGTACCGACCAGGATGCCGATGAGCAAAGCCAACGAAATGTCGCGCAGGGTGCCAGCACCGAGCACGAAGGCACCGATGAACAGAATGGATGCCACGGGCAGGGCGGCGACGACGGAGGTGTTGATCGAGCGCACCAGCGTCTGGTTCACGGCGAGGTTGACCGACTCCGCGAAGGTGCGGCTTGAGCCGGATCCATCGAAGTTGGTGTTCTCCCGAATCTTGTCGAAGACCACGACGGTGTCGTAGAGCGAGTAGCCCAGAATGGTCAGGAACCCGATCACCGCGGCCGGCGTGATCTCGAATCCGGTGATGCCGTAGAACCCGGCCGTGATCACGAGGTCATGGAGCAGCGCGACCATGGCCGCGACCGACATCTTCCAGGTGCGGAAGTAGATCGCCATGATGATACCGGCGAGCACGAGGAACACGATCAGGGCGCGCAGCGCCTGGCCGGTGATGTCCTGCCCCCAGGTCGCTCCGATGAAGGAGGTGGCCACTTCGGTGACCGGAACGTCATAGGCGGCGGCGAGGGCGTCGCGTACTTCCGTCGTCTCCCCCTCAGACATCTGGTCGGTCTGGATCCGAACACCGTCTGAGCCGACGGTGGAGACCTTCGGAACGACGTCGGGAGCGACGCTCGCGACGGCATCCGTTGCCGTGGTCTGCGACTGACTCGTCGTCTGGGAGACGACGAATTCGCTGCCGCCGGTGAATTCAATGCCGAACACAAAACCACCGCGCAGCAGGAACGGGCCGACCAGGGCAATGAGGATCATGCCACCGGCGATCAGGTACCAGAGTTTGCGGCGCCCGACGATATTGAGCGACCGTGCCCCGGTGTAGAGGTCATTTCCGAGCTGCGAGAAGCTGGCCATCAGGAATCCTTCCCGTCTGTCGATCGATCAGTACTGGTACTTACCAGCTCAGACGCCTTACGTTCGGCGATCGTTTGTCGCTTGGCCGCCTCTTTGCTCGAGGACGCCACCTTCCTCGCCGACATGGTCGACGAGGGTTCAAAGCGGGCACGGCCACGGTAAACCGCGCCGAGGGCACGAGGATCGAGGCCGCTGAGTTTGTGGCCCTCGTTGAAGAACCGGGTTTTCGCAACCAGCTGCAACATCGGGTGGGTGAACATGCTCACCACGAGCAGGTCGACGATGGTGGTGAGGCCGAGGGTCAGAGCGAAGCCGCGCACATTTCCTACGGCGAGCACGAACAATACGGCGGCGGCGAGAAAGTTCACGACGTCAGAGGCGACGATGGTGCGGAAGGCACGCTTCCAGCCGGCCTCGACCGACGACTCCAGCCCGCGACCGTCACGCAGTTCATCGCGTACGCGTTCGAAGTACACGATGAAGGAGTCGGCGGTGATACCGATCGCCACGATCAGGCCGGCAACACCGGCCAGCGACAGACGGTAGCCCTCACGCCAGGACAGGATAGTGATGAGCAGGTAGGTGATCACGGCCGCGACTGCGAGCGAAGCAACGGTCACGAGGCCCAGCAGACGGTATTGGGCGAGCGAGTACATGACGACGAGGATCAGACCGATTAAACCGGCGATGAGTCCGTTGAGCAGCTGTGTCGATCCCAAGGTGGCCGAGATGGTGTCCTGGCTCTGTACGGTGAAGCTGATCGGCAGAGCGCCGAACTTGAGCTGGTCAGCGAGGGCCTTCGAGCTGTCCTGGTCAAAGGAGCCCGAAATTTCCGGCCTGCCGTTGAGGATGGCTCCCTGCGTGTTGGACGGCGCCGAGATAACAGCGCCGTCGAGCACGATAGCGAATTGATTCTGCGCCCCGGTCAGGTTGTTCAGCCGCGTCGTGACGTCGGCGAACTTCGTGGTGCCCTCGCTGTTGAACACAATGTTGACGACCCACTCACCGGTGGTTGCGCCCGACGAGGTGGTGCGCTGACCATTGGTCGCGTCGGTGATGGTGGAACCGTCAACCTCGACCGGGCCGAGGATGTACTTAATCGAGCCATCCGTTTCGCAGGTGATGAGGGGTTCATCGGCCGGCGCGACGTTCGTGGTGTTGATCGCGGCACAGTCGAAGGCGTCATACTCGGCCTGCAGGGCCGGGGTGACGTAGTTCAGGTCGCTCGCGTCGGTGGGTTCGACCGTCGGAGTCGTGGACAGGCTCGGGTCGACGGTTGCCTCCGGTGCGGGGGTCGCGGTACCGTCGGCACCGACGGTCTGGCCCGAGGGCTGACCGGCCACGAGCACGGCGCGGAATTCCAGTTTGGCCGAAGACTTGATGCGCTCCAGGGTGGCGTCATCGGGGGTACCGGGGATCGATACGACGATGTTCTGGCCGCCCTGAGTGTTGACCTCGGTTTCGGAGACTCCCGAGGAGTTGATCCGCTGGCGAATAATGCCCACGGCCTCGGTGAGCTGCTCAGAGGTGACGGTCGCGCCGCTCTCGACCTGCGGGGCGAGAATGATCTGCGTTCCACCCTCGAGGTCGAGCGCCAGTTTCGGCGTCCACGACCCGTTCTGGGTGAACACGCCGAACGCGTTCAGAGCGATCAGGCCGACGATGAGCACGCCCAGCCAGGTCAGGGAACGCCAGGCCTTTTTGGCCGGAGACGACGACTTAGCCACCTATGAACTCAGCTTTCTGTTGGCGCCCACACCAGAATGTGTGGGCGCGCCGCGTGTTGCAGTACGTGCGTTGTTGGTGCGGGAGCTAGATTACGCGTCGCCCTTTTTCGGCTGTTCGGTGGTGTCGGTATCGCTCTCGACCACGCGCTGGCCGAATTCCGGCTCAGACAGTTCCGATTCACGCAGTGAGTCGATGCTTTCAACGGCAGAGTCGTCTTCGACGTCGTCGGCGACAATCGGCTCCACCACGCGAGCGATGGTCTGACGGTGGATCTCAACAATGACGCCGGGAGCGATCTGAAGTTCGACCTTGTTGGCCTCTTCGTCGATGGCAATGATCGTGCCGTACATACCGAAGTTGGTCATGACGTCGGCTCCGGGAACCATGGTCGCCTGCAGGGCTTCCTGGTCCTTCTTGCGCTTGCGGCCGTTGCGGAACATGAAGAAGACGAGTACGGCCAAAACGGCCAACATGACGAGAGTCAAAGAATCCATGGAGCGGTAAAACCTTCCGATTGCGGCGCGGGTGGCCGAAGCTTGTGGGTGAAGACCCGCCAGCAGGCCTAGAGAGAATATGCCTCTAGACAGGCGGGCCAAATTGAATTATAGGTCAAGAAGGGTCACACTTCCCTGTGGGGTAATGCCCAGGGGCGGTGTGAGACCAAAATGTTGCCAGGCCGCGCTGGTCGCAACACGGCCGCGCGGGGTACGCGTGAGGAATCCTATCCGTACCAGGAACGGCTCGACGACCGCTTCGACGGTTTCGGACTCCTCGCCGACCGAGACGGCCAGGGTGTTGAGGCCGACCGGTCCACCACCGAATCGCGTCAGGATGATCTTCATGACTTCCCGGTCCAGACGATCCAGGCCGATCGCATCGACGTCGTAGAGTTCGAGCGCCGCGTGCACCGCCGCGATGTTGGCGCCGCCCCCGTGCACGAGCGCGTAATCGCGCACCCGGCGCAGCAGGCGGTTCGCGATGCGGGGTGTGCCCCGGCACCGGCCGGCGATCTCGGCCAGCGCGTCGCGCTCGATCGGCAGGTCGATCAGCTGGGCGGCGCGATAGAGCACCTGTTCCAACTCGCTCTCGGCGTAAAACTCCAGGTGCGCGGTGAAGCCGAATCGGTCACGCAGCGGGTTCGGCAGCAGGCCGGAGCGCGTCGTGGCCCCCACCAGGGTGAACGGGGCAAGGTCGAGCGGCACCGAGGTGGCCCCGGCGCCCTTGCCCACCATGATGTCGATGCGAAAGTCTTCCATCGCGAGATAGAGCATCTCTTCGGCCGATCGCGCCATGCGGTGAATTTCATCGATGAACAGCACCTCACCGGGAACCAGTGAGGACAGCACCGCAGCGAGATCACCGGCGTGTTGAATGGCCGGTCCGCTCGACATGCGCAGCGGCCGGTTGCCCTCGTAGGCAACGATCATGGCGAGGGTGGTCTTTCCGAGGCCGGGCGGGCCTGCCAGGAGGATGTGGTCCGGCGTGCGGTTCTGCATCGTCGCGGCGGTCAGCAGCAGCTGCAACTGCCCGCGCACCTTCTTCTGGCCGACGAATTCGGCCAGGCTCGCCGGGCGCAGCGCGCCCTCGAAGGCGAGCTCGGATTCGCTTTCGAGCGAGGGGTTACTGAGCTCGACGCCCGGGTCCGTGGTCACGAACGGCCCGATCCGGTCGACGCAGCTGCAGACCCGGTGGCGTGGTGCGCCGCCGGGCCGAGGCGGCCGAGGGCCAGCCGGAGCACAGCGGCGACGGTCGGCGGCGCGGAATCGGCGCCGGCAGCGTCCGCCAGCTCGGTGAGGGCTTCATCGACGGCCTCAGCGGCGACCCGTTCGGACCAGCCCAGACCGATCAGGGCAGCCTGCACGCTCGCGGCGACCGAGGTAGCGCCGGGTCGGCGAGTCGGGGCGCTTTCGGCGCTGACGGCGATTTTTCCGGCGAGGGAGAGCACGATGAGTTTCGCGGTCTTGGGACCGATGCCGCTGACCTTGCGGAAGGCTGCGTCGTCGTCTGCATTGACGGCCTGCCCGATCTGGTTGGGGCTGAGCACGGCGAGCACGCCGAGGGCGGATTTGGGGCCAACCCCCGTGACGCCGACCAGCAGTTCGAACACGGCGAGTTCATCAGCCGTGGGAAAACCGTAGAGGGTAAGGGAATCTTCGCGCACGATGAGCGTGGTCGCAAGGCGCGCCTCGTCACCGATGCGCACGCCGAGGGCGGTAGCCGGCGTCACCTGCACCCCGAGGCCGACTCCCCCGACCTCGATTACCACCGTTGATGAGCTGGCGGTTGAGCCCACGGCAGACAGGACAAGGCCACGTACGGAAGAGATCACCGCTTAAGACTACGGGGCACCGCCGACACCGCTGGCACCGACCCGCGTTCGGCGGCACGCCAGGCCTTTTGCGCCGGGGTCAGCGCGGCAGGCGTTCCTGTGGCCGCTTTGACCGAGACGACGGTCGGCAGCGTGCCGCCGGAGGCGCCGGTGCGCCAGGCATGGCAGATCGCGAGGGCCAGGGCATCCGCTGCATCGGCGGGCTTAGGAATTTCGGTGAGCCCGAGAATGCGCGCGACCATGGTGCCGACCTGCTGCTTGTCGGCGGACCCGTACCCGGTGATGGCCGCCTTCACCTCGCTCGGGGTGTGCAGGGTCACCGGCAGTCCGCGCTGGGCGGCGAGCAACAGGGCCACCCCACTGATCTGGGCCGTTCCCATGACCGTGCGAACGTTGTGCTGGGCGAAAACCCGTTCGATGGCGATGAATTGCGGCCGGTGCCGGTCGAGCATCTCTTCGAGGCCCTGCGACAGCAGCAGCAGCCGCTGCTCCAGGGGCAGGTCGGGCGCGCTGCGCAGCACGGTCACGTCCACCAGGCGGGCCGAACGGTTGCCTTCGACATCGACCACGCCGACACCGCAGCGGGTGAGGCCCGGGTCGATGCCGAGAACCCGGACCGCCATCGAACTACTCGGACTCGCTCGAGAGTGCGGCCTGTACCTCGGCCGACAGGTCGTAGTTGGAATAGACGTTCTGCACGTCGTCGAGGTCTTCCATCGCGTCGATCAGGTGGAACACCTTGCGGGCGGTTTCGGCGTCGACTTCGACTTTGAGCGACGGGATGAAGGCGATATCGGCGGACTCATAGTCGATGCCGGCGGCCTGCAGCGCGGTGCGGGTGGCGACGAGGTCGCCAACGGAAGAGTGAATCTCGAAGGTCTCGCCCTCGTCGATGACCTCTTCTGCGCCGGCGTCGAGCACGGCGAGCATGATGTCGTCTTCGGTGATCGTGGGCAGGTGCTTGACCACGACGACACCCTTGCGGTGGAAGTTGTAGGCGACACTGCCCGGGTCGGCCATGGCTCCCCCATTGCGGGCCATTGCGGTGCGTACCTCGGCGGCAGCACGGTTCTTATTGTCGGTGAGGCACTCGATCATGATCGCGACACCGTGCGTGGCATAGCCCTCGTACATGATGGTTGTGTAGTCAACCTGTTCGCCAGACAGCCCGGCACCACGCTTGACGGCGCGGTCGATGTTGTCGTTGGGCACGGAGGTCTTCTTGGCCTTCTGAATGGCATCGACCAGCGTCGGGTTACCCGAGAGGTCAGCGCCGCCCAGGCGGGCCGCAACCTCGATGTTCTTGATGAGCTTGGCGAACGCCTTGGCTCGTCTGGAGTCGGTGACCGCCTTCTGGTGCTTGGTGGTGGCCCATTTGGAATGCCCGGACATACATCTCCCGTTGTTGTGCTCGAACAAGCTGTGTTCGAATGAGTTGTGCTCGATCAGGCTCTGATGATCGCTGCGAAGTCGGTGCACGCTTGGTGCCGACTCAGTCTATCCCGGTGTGACTTCCAGCAGCTTGTGCAGCGTGTGCAGGTTGCGGGTGGTGGTGGTGTCGCGGTACTTGAGCTTGGCGCTCTTCTTACTGAAGGCACTCTTGATGCCGACGGCTTTGCGCACCTCCCAGTACAGCACGCCGTGGCCGAGTTCGATGCGTTCGTCGGTGGCATCGAGTTCCTTGGCGTGTCCGGCCAGCTCACTGAGGTGGCCGGGGTCGGAGGAGAACATGACATAGGGGTGCCAGCCGTCGCGGTCGGCGTCGAACGGGTACGAGCGCACGATGCGGTCGAGCGATTCGGCGTCGACGAGCACGATCCATGCTTCGTACTCGAAGCGAGCCGTCAGGGCGGCTTCGATGCGCGCCTTGAGGGCTGCGGCATCCACTTTGTTAATCAGCGGAGTGTCGACGAGCGGACTGTCGATGCTGAAGATTACATTGCCGCTCGCCAACACCGTTTTGACGTCGGTGAAGCCGAGTTCGCGAAATGTGTCGGCGAGATCGCTCATTGCGATGGTGATGCCGTTGACGTTGATGCCACGGAGCAGTGCTACATATCGGGTCATCGTTGACCACCGGTTGTCTGAGTCATGTCTGAACCCTAGCCACACTCGCGCGCGCGGCACAATTGGGCCTGGCATCAGCGGGCGGCGGCGACCAATTTCTGCAGGAAATACTGGTGAAAACGGTATTCGCCGGTGATTTCCGGATGAAAAGAGGTGCCGAGCAGGTTGCCTTGTTCCACGGCGACGCAGCGGCCGTCGGCGAGGGTGGCCAGTGCGGTCGCCCGATGCCCGACGGTCTCCACGATCGGCGCCCGAATGAACACCGCGTGCACGGGCTTCTCGCCGAGCGCCGGAATGTCCAGGTCGGTCTCGAAGGAAGCGGTCTGCGAACCGAAGGCGTTGCGGCGCACGGCGATGTCGAGTCCGCCGAGGCTCTGCTGGCCGTTCATGCCACCGAGAATCGTGTCGGCGAGCATGATCAGCCCCGCGCAGGTTCCATAGACCGGCAGCCCGCCGCGGATGGCTGCGCGGAGCGGTTCGGCGAGGCCGAAGGTACGGGCGAGCTTGTCCATGACGCTCGATTCGCCGCCCGGAATGACCAGACCGTCGACCTGGAGCAATTCTTCCGAACGGCGCACCAGGGCGACGTTCGCGCCGAGCGCGCGCAATACCTGCGCGTGCTCACGAAAGTCGCCCTGCAGGGCGAGCACCCCGACCCGCAGACCTGCCGGTACAGCGGCCTCTGCCGGTCGGGTGCCCATCGAGAGAATCGTCACGAACGGTCGGGCTACCAGCCGCGCGTAGCGAGGCGGTGCGGTGCGGGGATGTCCGACACGTTGATGCCGACCATGGCCTCACCGAGACCGCGGGAGACCTCAGCGATGACCTTGGCGTCGTCGTAGAAAGTGACAGCCTTCACGATGGCGGCGGCACGCTGTTCGGGGTTGCCCGACTTGAAGACGCCGGAGCCAACGAACACGCCGTCAGCACCGAGCTGCATCATCATGGCGGCGTCGGCCGGGGTGGCCACACCTCCTGCAGTGAAGAGAACAACGGGCAGCTTTCCGGTTGCGGCGATCTCAGCCACCAGTTCGTACGGCGCCGCCAGCTCCTTGGCGGCAACGTACAGCTCTTCCTTGCTCAGCGAACCGAGACGACGAATTTCTCCGTTAATGGTGCGAATGTGCTTGGTGGCCTCGGAGACGTCGCCGGTGCCAGCTTCGCCCTTGGAGCGAATCATGGCCGCACCCTCGTTGATGCGGCGGAGTGCCTCACCGAGATTGGTGGCACCACAAACGAAGGGAATGGTGAAGTTCCACTTGTCGATGTGGTTGACGTAGTCGGCCGGGCTGAGCACTTCGGACTCGTCGATGTAGTCGACGCCGAGCACCTCAAGAATCTGCGCCTCAACGAAGTGGCCGATGCGGGTCTTCGCCATGACCGGGATGTTGACCTCGGCAATGATGCTGTCGATCAGGTCAGGGTCGCTCATACGGGCAACTCCACCCTGCGAGCGGATATCGGCGGGAACGCGTTCGAGCGCCATGACGGCTACAGCGCCGGCGTCTTCAGCAATGCGAGCCTGGGCAGCGGTGACGACGTCCATGATGACGCCGCCCTTGAGCATTTCGGCGAGTCCCCGCTTGACGCGGCTCGAGCCAACTTGTTCGGCAGAGTTTGATTGAGTCATAGCTACGATTATATTCCTTGCGCGGTGGTGGTCTGGTCGGCGGCTGGTGTCGGTCGAACGGATGACCGGGGCGTGCCAGCACGCTGCCCGGCCTAGAGCAAAACTAAACTAGAGGGAAGCTGCCGTGGCGGCCGAGGGAGTCAACGCGCCCGGCCAGCCGTCGGCAATTTCGCGCCGAACTTCGCCGAGCAGGCGCGGGATGGCCTTGGTGCCGGCGATGATCGGAAAAAAATTCGAGTCTAAGGCCCAGCGCGGCACGATGTGCTGGTGCAGGTGCTCGGCGATGCCGGCCCCGGCGATACGTCCCTGATTCATACCGATGTTGAAGCCGTCACAGTTCGACACCTGGGTGAGCACCCGCATGGCGATCTGGGTGAACTCGCCGATTTCGGCGATCTCCTCCGGAGTGGCCTGGTCGTAGGTGGCGACGTGCCGATACGGACAGACCAGCAGGTGGCCGCTGTTGTACGGAAAAAGGTTGAGCAGCACGTAGGCATGGGTGCCGCGCGCCACGATCAGCGCCTTCTCGTCGTCCAGGGTCGGCGCGATGCAGAACGGGCAGTCGTCGGGGTGCGGCTGCTGCCCGTCCTGGATGTAGACCATCCGGTGCGGCGTCCAGAGCCGTTGGAAGGCATCCGGAACACCCGCGAATTCTGCATCGGTTTCGTTGGCACCCGCGCCGAGCGCGTCGGAACCGCGCAGCCGATCGGCCGGAATCGCCGACACGCTAGGCCTGCACTTCGGCCACAGCGGGGGCGACCGGGGCGACCGGAGTCGTAGTCACCTGCGCACGGTTCTCGATCGACTCCACGATGATGCGCACGGCCTCGTCTACCGGCACCCCATTCTGCTGCGTCCCATCGCGAAAGCGAAAGCTCACCGCGCCGTTGGCCTGGTCATCTTCGCCCACGATGAGCTGGTACGGCACCTTGGCCTTGGTGTGAGTGCGGATCTTCTTCTGCATGCGATCGTCAGAATGGTCGACTTCGGCGCGCACGCCGGCCTTCTTCAAGGTGGCGATCACGTCGTCGAGGAAGGGGCCGTACTGCTCGGAGACGGGAATACCGACAACCTGCACCGGGGCCAGCCAGACCGGGAACGCCCCGGCGTAGTGCTCGGTGAGCACGGCAAAGAAGCGCTCGATCGAGCCAAACAGGGCGCGGTGAATCATGACCGGGCGCTGGCGGCTGCCGTCATTCGCGGTGTATTCGAGGTCGAACCGTTCGGGCAGGTTGAAGTCGAGCTGAATGGTCGACATCTGCCAGGTTCGCCCGATGGCGTCCTTGGCCTGCACCGAGATCTTGGGGCCGTAGAAGGCCGCTCCACCCGGGTCGGCGACCAGATCGAGACCGGAGGCTTCGGCGACCTCGCGGAGCGTCTCGGTGGCTTCGTCCCAGGCTTCGTCGCTGCCGACGAACTTTTTTGGGTCTTTGGTGGAGAGTTCGAGGTAGTAGTCCTCGAGTCCGTAGTCGGCGAGCAGCTGCAGCACGAAGTTGAGGGTGCTGGTGAGCTCCTCCTTCATGCCTTCCTTGGTGGTGTAGATGTGGGCGTCGTCCTGGGTCATGCCGCGAACGCGGGTAAGGCCGTTGAGCACGCCGGACTTCTCGTACCGGTAGACCGATCCGAATTCGAACAAGCGCATCGGTAGGTCACGGTAGCTGCGGCCACTGGACTTGAAGATGAGGTTGTGGAACGGGCAGTTCATCGGCTTGAGGTAATAGTCGACGCCCTGGCGGGTGACGTGACCGGTGTCGTCACGTTCCTCGTCGAGGTGCATCGGGGGAAACATGCCTTCGCGGTACCAGTCGAGGTGGCCGGAGGTTTCGAACAGGTTCGACTTGGTGATGTGCGGTGAATAGACGAAATCGTAGCCAGCCTCGGCGTGGCGTTTGCGGGAGTAGCTCTCCATCTCCTGCCGAATGATCCCGCCCTTGGGATGGAACACGGCCAGGCCGGAGCCGATCTCCTCCGGGAAGCTGAACAGGTCGAGTTCGGCACCGAGCTTGCGGTGATCGCGCTTGGCCGCCTCTTCCTGACGGGCCTGGTAGGCGCGCAGTTCGTCCTTGGTGGGCCAAGCGGTGCCGTAGATGCGTTGCAGCTGCGGGTTCTTCTCTGAGCCGCGCCAGTAGGCGGCGGCCAGGCGGGTGAGTGAGTAGCCGTTGCCGATCATGCGGGTGTTGGGCAGGTGTGGGCCGCGGCAGAGGTCCTTCCAGACCGTTTCCCCGGACTTAGGGTCGACGTTGTCATAGATGGTCAGCTCGGCGCCGCCGACCTCGACCGACTCGTCGTCGGCGGTCGGGCTGTTGTTGGCGACAGCGTCGCCCTCACCGGGACCGCCCTTGATGCCGATGAGTTCGAGCTTGTAGGGTTCGGCGGCCAGTTCGGCGCGGGCTTCGTCGTGGGTGACGACGCGACGCACAAACCGCTGGCCCTGGCGGATGATGCGGTCCATCGCCTTTTCGAGCGATTTGATGTCCTCGGGGGTGAACGGGTCGGCCACATCGAAGTCGTAGTAGAAGCCGTCGGTGACGAATGGGCCGATGCCGAGGAGGGCGGCCGGGTTGACGGTCTGCACGGCCTGGGCCAGCACGTGGGTGGCCGAGTGGCGCAGAATATTCAGGCCATCGGGAGAATCTATGGTGACCGGTTCGACAGCATCCGTCGGCAACACGGTGGCCGCCAGATCTTTCAACTCACCGTTGACGCGCATTGCGACAACGGATCGGTCGGTGAAAAGCGCAAAGCCGTCAGCCACGTGTATTACTCCCTGTTGTTTGCCTACCCATCAACTTTAGCGGCGTGCGCCGGGCTGATCGTCGGTTGAGCGACCGAGAGACCGCGATAGCGCTCGCACGCCCTACAAACCGAGCCGATATGGGAGTACTTTGTCCGTGATTTGGGGGTCCGAGCACCACCGACCGCAAAGAAACGTGCCATGACAATATTACCTCACCCAACCCCAGCGGCCCGCAGCGGCGCGAAGCGTTCCTGGCGCCTGCCGGCACTGGTGATTGCGTCCGTGCTCGGTGCCCTGATCGTCGCACCCGCCGCATCGGCAGCAACGGATGCCCCGGCCCTTTCCCCGGGGCGGGGTACGGTCAGCATTGAGGCTGGCACCTTTGACTTCTACTTTGCCGGCCAGGCGGCATCCGTTTACGGCGAGATCTCGGCCGTTGCCCCCGCCACCGCCGTTCCGACGGGAAGTGTGCGCGTCGTGTCGATTGAGCCCGGTAACCGCACCGAGACACCCGCGCTCCTGCCGAGCGACACGGCCGGCATCTTCTTCTCCGATGCCTACCCCAGCAAGGCCGGTACGCGCCAGTTTCGAATGGACTATCTCGGGGATAGAAACTTTTCCCCGGCATCGAAAACCTTTAACTACTTCGTGCCGACCGGACCCGACACCAAAACGACCCTGACCGCGACGCCGTCCGGCACCATCACGGCCGGCCAGCGCATCACCTTCACCGCAGACGTCACGGACAGTCAGGGCCGCGCCCTGGACGGTGATCGTTCCAGCGAAGAGATCGCCTTCTTCGACAATGGCCGACCGCTGGTCGGCGACCAGGTATTCGGCGAGTGGCATTCGACGATCACGACGACGAGGTTGTCCGTGCGGGTGCACCGCATCACGGCGGAGAGTTTCGCCGTCTTCTATAACCCATCGACCTCACCAACAGTGGTTGTCACGGTCGTGGCGAAGCCGGCCAGGGTAAGTCGAACGCTGACCGTCATGCCCCGGGGTGATGTGCACGTGGGAACGCCCGTCTCGGCCACAGCGACATTCACGTCAGCGGCCGGAACGGTGACCGGGTTCGTGCAGTTCTATGACGTGGCGACCAAGGTCGGCCAGCCCGTAGCGCTTTCGAAGGGTTCAGCCACGTTCAATTACACGTCATTGAAGGTGGGCACGCACGCGCTCGTGGCCCGCTACCTGGGTACGACGAAGTAAGCTCCGGCGTTGACCCTGCCGCGATTGGTGCGGGTTATTCGGTAACGGGAGAGGGTGAGAGTTCAGCGTCGCTGAACTCTCACCCTCTCCCGGCGACCTGGGCGCGGCATCCGCTTTCGCGGGTTGGCCGACGCGCAAATCAGGCGCTGACCTAAACCGACTCCGACGAACGTTCGATCACGAAGTCGGCACCGGGATACACGATGCTCTCGTGCCGGTCGTCGAACAATACGAGGTACGGCGGCCCGCCGTCGATCCCGCGAACCTCAAGTATCTCGCCGCGACGGTCCGGCCGTTCCACCGTTTTGCCGCGAATGACAATCCGATCTCCCTCTGTGGCGCGCATTGCACTCACCTCCTGCGCGCAAAACTACGCGGGCAGTGGATGCTGCACAAGGGCACACCAGCCGGCGTGTTGCCCAGATAGTGCACGGCCGGTTTTGCGTACAAAAAAACCCCGTTTGACCGGGGTTTTCGTGTTTCTTCAAACGCTGTGTGGGCGATACTGGGATCGAACCAGTGACCTCTTCCGTGTCAGGGAAGCGCGCTACCGCTGCGCCAATCGCCCAAGATTCTGGGAATTACGGTGTCTCTGCAATACAGTTCTCGGCGAATGCACCAAGAATTGAGGTGGATACGGGATTCGAACCCGTGTTAACGGCTTTGCAGGCCGCTGCCTCGCCTCTCGGCCAATCCACCAGTTGGGTTCATACCAAACGAATTGGAACCGCACCCAAAGGTGCGATTCCAGTTCATTCGAGCGGATGACGAGATTCGAACTCGCGACCCTCACCTTGGCAAGGTGATGCGCTACCACTGCGCCACATCCGCAACTGTTCGCATTTCTGCGTACTCAGAGACTCTAGCTGAATAGCCAGACGGAAACCAAACCGAGGCTTTTACGGCGTGTTGCGCGGGGTGGCGTGGGTGGGGTGCGGGCGGCGCGGGAGTTGCGCCAGGAGTAAGGGCCCTGGCCACAACACTCGCGCAACACGCTGCGCTGGACCTGCGCCAGTTCCGCCGTCTCCCGCGCAGCGGCGAAGCTCCCGCGCAACGTGGCTGTGCCGTCGAGCTGGTGCGGGGGTGGCCCGCGCCACACCGCGAGCGGCGTCGATGTGCGGCGACCCGCCAGTCTGGGCTAGTATCAAAAGTCGCACCAGCAACTTTGGTTTGTGGTGTGAGTGCAATTGGGCGATTGGCGCAGCTGGTAGCGCGCTTCCTTCACACGGAAGAGGTCGTGGGTTCAAGTCCCGCATCGCCCACCGCGAATACACGAAAAGCCCCGAGAAATCGAGGCTTTTCGTGGTTAAGTCGCCTGATTCACGCCGTCCTCAGGCAGCGACGTTGACCACGGCGACCTGGGCGAGGCGGGCCTTCGCAGCGTGCTCGACCAGATTGGAACCGTACTGACGAACCGGCCTGCCGTTCAATTTCACGTATTCGAGTTCAACGGCTTGGTCAACTCGCGATCGCGCAACCAGCAAAAACTGCGCCGTCAGCCGCTCGATAATTTCGTGGATATTCTGCCGTTCCGTGCGTTTCTCCATGGAACCAGTGTCCAGCGGCCCATCTCGCTTACGCACCCCCTGTGCGTGTTCCTCCCGAAGCACGCCGTCGCACGGTGGCATTTACTCGCCGCCCCAGCTATCCAGGGCTGCTCGGCAGACACCTAGTCTGAGACGCATGGACCTGCTCCTCGACATCTGGCAGCGCATGACAACTCCGCACGCCGCGCTCGCCCCCCTCACCGCGTGGCTGACCGTGGCGGCGGCCGCGGCTATCGTGTTTTTTCCGCCGGTATGGCGCCTGGCCCGGCACGCCATCACCATCGTGCACGAGGGCGGCCACGGAGTCGTCGCGGTGGTCTGTGGGCGGCGGCTGGGCGGCATCCGCTTGCATTCGGACACCTCAGGACTCACCGTGAGCCGCGGTCGCCCGAGCGGGCCGGGCATGATCTTCACCCTGTTGGCCGGTTACCCCGCCCCCGCGCTGCTCGGCCTTGGCGCTGCCTGGCTACTCAGCCGGGGGTACGACCTGGGATTGCTCTGGGCGTTGCTCGCGGCGCTCGCGCTACTGCTCGTGCAGATTCGCAACTGGTTCGGGCTCTGGTCAGTCGCCGTCACGGGTGCCATCGTCTTCGGTGTCTCTTGGTTCGGCACGCCGCAGGTACAGGGCGTGTTCGCCCTACTGGTCACGGCATTTCTCCTGCTCGGTGCGCTGCGCACGTCCCTCGAGCTGCAACAGTCCCGGTCGCGCAGGGCCGGGACATCGTCTGACGCCGACCAGCTGGCTCGGCTCACCCACATTCCAGGGCTGTTCTGGGTGGCCGTCTTTCTCGGCGTCCAACTGGGCTGCGTTACGCTCGCCGCGATACTGCTGGGTTTTCTTCAACCCTGAGCGCTGCGGGCAGCCAATCGTGACAGGCTTAATCACATGACAAATATTGCAATCATCGGCGGGCACGGAAAAGTTGCCCTCCACCTGGCCCGTCTGCTCACGACTGCCGGCCACGAGGTCAGCTCCCTCATCCGCAACCCCGAGCATGCCGCCGACGTTTCGGCGACCGGCGCAACCCCCTTGCAAGCGGATGTCGAGAATCTGTCCACCGATCAGCTCACGACCCTCCTGGCCGGCCACGACGCCATCGTGTGGTCCGCCGGGGCCGGCGGGGGAAGCGCTGAGCGCACCTATGCGGTCGACCGAGATGCGGCCATCCGCTCAATGGTCGCCGCAGCGCGGGCCGGCATCTACCGTTACGTGATGGTCTCCTATAAGGGATCGCGCGCCAACCACGGTGCCTCCCCCGACGACGGCATGTTCGCCTACTACGAGGCCAAGGCGGCAGCCGACGACTACCTGCGAGCAACCTCACTGAACTGGACCATCCTCGGACCGAGCGCGCTGACCCTCGACGCCGCGAGCGGTTCCATCATGGTGGGGTCCGACGGCACGGGCGGCGACACCTCACGCGAGAACGTCGCGCTCGTCGCCGCAGCCGTGCTCGCGAGCGACAACAGCATCGGCAAGTTCATTGAGTTCACCGACGGCGACGTTCCCGTTGGCGAGGCCATCGCCGCCGTCCACTAGCGGCCCTGGGAAATCAGAACCCGAAGTCTCCACCGAAGTCGCCGCCGCCGAAATCTCCTCCAGCGTCTCCACCGGAGTCGCGGCCCGAATCGGCGTTGGTCTCGCTGTCCGCGTCGGCACCGGCATCTGTGCCGCCACCGTCCATCGGCATGAAGGAGCTGACCAGCGCCGATCCGATGACGAAACCGGCGACCGTACCGAGCAGTGATCCGCCGACCATGCTGCCAAAGCCCATGCCGTTCTGGTTTCCGAAGGTACGGGTGAGCGTGCCCGGCTCGCGGAGCTCGGCCCGGGTCGCCGCCTGGGCCAGGTGGGCCGGTGCGGCATCCGCTGGACGCTCACTCGGTTCGAGGTTCTCGGTGAGCTGGCGAAAGAGAATATCGCGCTGTTCCTCGGTCAATTTGGAGAACGCCTCGGTGTGCACCTTCTCGATGGTCTCGGGCGGTGCGGTGCGCAGCAGGTACTGGTAGCGCTCGACGGCGATCTCATCCTCACTGCGGACCGGAGCGCTATTCGACCGCACTGGCCGATCGTCGGTGGGTGCCTGCTCCTTGCGGCCGAGCAGAAAATCAAGAAATCCCATGGTGTACTCCTTCAGTATCGTGGTCGATCAGAACATTTTTTCAGAACTCTCTGAGTACGCCCACCCGGTCAGTTGCCCCGTCCGAACCAGGTCGTCACGCCGGGCGAGTAGAGCACAGAGTCGGGAGCGCGATCGGCCAGACCGGGGAAACCGGCTGCGGCCAGCAGGGTGTCGTCAATACTCAGGAGCTCGGCACGGTATAACGGCCACGGCTCATGATGGTTGCGCAGGTGCACGATGCGACCACGGATGCTTGTGAACAGGGCCCAGCGCGCGGTCAAAAAATCGGCCAACGGGTCATCCAACACGGCGACTGAACCCGGCCGAGCCACCACCTCGGTGTGCGCGGTCCGGTCGCGGTGGCGCGTCGCGGTGTACCGGTACTGTTCGGAATCAACCGAGAGCCGCGTGCGCGACCAGATGTAGGGCAGCGAGAACAGCGCACGCGCCGCGAGCACGGCAGCGAGGCGGCTGGCCTCCAGCGATACGAACACAACGCCGCGACGCCCCCGGGCGTCAACGGCGTAGAGGCGCACGTTTACCTCGACAAAGGTGCCGAAGTACGGAATCGGCGGGCTCCCGAGAACGGTCGCGCGATCGAGGACGAACGGGATCAGGCCCACCCAGCTCGATTCGTCATGCTCATCGGGAACCAGGCCGCTGGGCAGGAGCGGCGCGATCAGCGCAGCATCCACTCGCCAATGCAGAAACACCAGGTGCGACCAGCGCTGGCTGGCCACGGCCCGCCCGGCCAGGGGCGGTGCGATCGTGGAGATGGGCAAGGACTCTGCTGGAGTCACCGCTGTCCTTTCGGGCCGACGTCGGTAGTCGGTTCACGATACTTCAGTTTTGCGTGCCCCGCGCCTGTTGATCGGCCGGGAAAGCACGCGGGGCGCCGGCTGCGCTCAGCAATCGCGAAGGAGGCCTGTGTAACCATGAACAATACGAGATCGTGACCAAACAACACGTGCAGCATCAACTAAGGGAGACGAATGCCAGGCTCAACCGTGCTCGACCTCTTGCTCATTCTGTTGTTGGTCGTCGCCCTCGTCAACGGCTACCGCAGCGGTCTGTTGCGCAGCCTGACCGGCATAATCGGCGCGGTCGCCGGTGGATTCGCCGCCTTCTTCGTGGTACCGCTGGTCGGCGGCTGGATTCCCGCGCCGGAATGGCGCACCCCCGGCACGATCGCCGTGGCCGTTCTGCTCGTACTCATTGGACACTCGGTCGGTGCTTCCGCCGGCAGCATGGTCGGCCGCAAATCGAAGCGTTCCCCGCTCGGTACGATCAACCGCGTACTCGGTGCAGCCTTCGCTGCGGTCGCCTCGGCGCTCGTGGCGTCGATGGTCGCGTTTAGCATCGGTGCCCTGGGCATACCATTCCTCTCCCCCGCCATCGCTGAATCTACCGTGGTGTCCCGCATCGACTCGGCGACCCCTGACCGGGTCAAGGCCCTCCTCGCGCAACTTCGCTCCGTTGCGGTGTCCCAAGGTCTGCCGCGCATCGTCGACGCCTTCACCGGCCCGACACCGGATGCTGCCCAGGCCGACACCAGCAGCCCGGCCCTGGCCGTGGCCGCGCAGTCCGTCGTACGCATCACCGGAACGGCCTACGCCTGTGGCCAGAGCCAGTCGGGCAGCGGATTCGTGGTGTCCGACGGCCGCGTCATCACCAACGCCCACGTCGTGGCCGGGGTGAACCAGCCCGTGATTGAGACGCCGTCCGGTGAGGCTTTGGCCGGGGAAATCGTCTACTTCGACCCGGTCGATGACCTCGCCGTCATTTCGGTGCCTGGACTCGGCGCAGCCCCACTCACTGTCGGCGCCGATCTTTCCGCGGGCAGTGGCGCGGTCGCCGACGGGTACCCCTTCGGCGGTCCGTACGTCTCCGACCCGGCCCAGGTTATCTCGCTCGGCACCATCAGCGTCGCCGACATCTACGGCCAGGACCCGACGCCGCGCCAAGTGTACACCGTGGCGTCCGACGTGCAGCAGGGCGAGTCGGGCGGTCCGCTGCTGAGCGAGTCCGGCCTCGTCGTGGGCGTCATCTTTGCCAAGGCGTCCAACACCGACAATGTCGGCTACGCGCTCGCGCTCGATGAGGTTCAGCCGGTCATCAACGAGGCACCGGGCCGGAACGCCCCGGTCTCGTCCGGCACCTGCGTTCGCGGCTGAGTCAGCGGCATCCGCTCACCCGCAGTTGCGGCAGTGCCCGCGGTATCCATTCGCCGCAGTTCGGTGAGCCCGCGGCATCCGTTCACCCGCCGCATCCGTTCACCGGCGGCACCGTGGGCGGGTACGCAGAAAGGCGGTACCGAAGCGGATGATCCCGCTTCCGTACCGCCCGTTACCCGACCAGTCGGGACTGTTCAAAGCCTAGACACGCTCGAGGGCGTAGCCCTCTTCACCATGGACGCTGGTGTCGATTCCGGCCAGTTCGTCTTCGTTCTTGATGCGGAAACCGATGGTCTTCTCGATCGCGAGACCAAGCAGGTACGCGATGACGAAGGAGTAGACGAGGACCGAGAAGGCCGCGATAGCCTGCACGGCGAACTGACCGAGGTCGCCACCGGTGAACAGGCCGGTACCGATGGCGAAGAAGCCGAGGTACAGGGTGCCGATGATGCCGCCGACGAGGTGGATGCCGACCACGTCGAGCGAGTCGTCGAAGCCGAGCTTGAACTTGAGTTCGATGGCGAGGGCGCAGACGGCACCGGCGACGGCACCCAGCAGCAGCGCCCAGCCGGGCTCGAGGTTGGCGCAGGCCGGGGTGATGGCGACAAGTCCGGCAACGGCACCGGATGCTGCACCGACCGAGGTGGCCTTGCCGTCCTTGAACTTCTCGACCAGCATCCAGGCGAGGATGGCCGCTGCGGTGGCACCGAGGGTGTTGACGACAATGATGCCAACGTTGGCGAGGCCGTTGAGCCATTCGGCGCCGGCGTTGAAGCCGAACCAGCCGAACCAGAGAATGGAGGCACCGATGAGCACGAGCGGCACGTTGTGCGGCTTGGTGATGCCCTTCTGAAAGCCGACCCGCTTGCCGAGAACCAGCGCGAGGGCGAGAGCAGCTGCACCGGCGTTGATGTGCACCGCGGTGCCGCCGGCGTAGTCGATGACGCCCGGGAGGCTCAGCGTCTCACCCAGTTTCATGATCCAGCCACCGCCCCAGACCCAGGCCGCGACAGGGAAGTAGACGAGGGTCGCCCAGACACCGGCGAAGATCATCCAGGACCCGAACTTGGCCCGGTCGGCGACCGCGCCACTGATCAGGGCAACGGTGATGATGGCGAAGGTGGCACCGTAGGTGGCACCGAGCAGATCGATGCTGCCGGTCTCGCCCATGGCGAGCTGGCCCAGGCCGAAGTCCGAGAACGGGTTTCCGGCGAATTGAGTGGGGCTGCCGACAGCGCTCATGTTGAAGCCATAGAGGATCCAGAGGACGCTGATGAGACCCAATGCGCCGAAGCTCATCATCATCATGCTGATGACGCTCTTGGCCTTGACCAGTCCGCCGTAGAAGAAGGCGACACCCGGTGTCATAAACAACACCAGTGCGGTGGCTGTCAGCCCCCATGCAATGCTTCCGGTATCCATAGATTGTCCTCACGCGTTTCGAATGTGCAGGGTGTAACGCGAAGTGAGCCACCTCGGATACGAGTCAAGTATCTGAGGTGGCCGTTACAACAAACGTTCCGACGTGTTTCGTGTCGGTTACGAGCCTGAGTGAATTGTTAACGCCACGTTTCGTGCGTCGTGCGCGGTGAATGTGCGCTAATCGGTGTGCGGCGGTAGCTCACCGGTGGTGAGGGCGACCATACGCGACTGGGAGCGCTGGTATTTCTTGCGGTAGCCGCCCGCCATCATTTCGTCGTCGAACACCTCGTTGAGTGGGCGCCCGCTCGCGACGATGGGAATTTCAGCGTCGTAGACGCGGTCGATGAAGGCCACGAGGCGAAGGGCATCCGTTTGATCGGTCAGCAGGTACACCCCGCGTATGGCGATGACCTCGACGTCGCGAATGACCTTGACGTACTTGGAGGGATGCACGGTGCCGAGGTGGCGCATGAGGGCACCGAAGTCGTCTTCGGTTACCTTCGAACCGCGCTGAAGGAGGGTATTCACCAGGTGTTCGCGGGCTTCGGGTTCGACGGAGACGGCCTGGCCGGACACGTTGCGACGACGGTAGTCGAGCCCGTCGATGCGCAGGGTCTCGAAGTTGGCGCTCATTGCGGAAATCTCCCGCAGAAAGTCCTGCGCGGCGAACCGGCCCTCGCCGAGCGAGTTCGGCGGGGTGTTCGACGTGGCGGCTACCCGGGTGCCGGTGGCGACGAGTTCGCCGAGCAACCGGGTCATCACCATGGTGTCGCCCGGATCGTCGAGTTCGAACTCGTCGATGCAGATGAGCTTCGCGCTGCGCAGCTCCTTGATGGTTTCCTGGTAGCCGAGCGCACCGACCAGCGCGGTGTATTCGATGAAGGTACCGAAATACTTGGGGCCGGTCGCCGCATGCCAGAGCGCTGCGAGCAGGTGGGTCTTGCCGACGCCGAAACCGCCGTCGAGGTAGATACCGGGCAGGTCTTCCTTGGCCTGACGGCGGCGGGAGAAGAACCCGGCCGGGCGGGGGTTAACGAATTCGATGAGTTTCTCGACCGCGGTCATCTGCGACGGATAGTCATGGTCGGGGCGGTAGTTCTCAAACGAGGCGTGTTCAAACTGGGGAGGCGGCACCAGCTCGGCCACGATTTCGCGACCGGTGATCGTCGGCGTGCGGTCGGCGAGTTGCGGAACCGTGTGCTGTGCCTTTTCGTGGGCCTCTGGTGCCATGCTGAAACGCCCGTTCTCGTTCTTCGTTCTGCGAAATGCGCGGTGTAACCAAAATGCGCAGTGTGCCGGCACCGCGTAGGTTTAACTGGTGGGCATCGATAAGCCTAATCCGCGGTCAACCCGACTTGCGAATGCATCCGCTGCCCACCTGGAGGTTACATGTCTGCCCCGTTCGACACGACCGAGAAATTCGCCGCCTACGCGCACCCCTCGAAACTGGTTTCCACGCAGTGGCTGGCCCAACACCGGGGCGATGCCGGTCTCGTGGTGGTCGAGTCCGACGAAGACGTGCTGCTCTACGAAGTCGGCCACATTCGAGGCTCGGTCAAGATCGACTGGCACACCGACCTCAATGACAAGGTCAACCGCGACTACATCGACGGCGCCGCCTTTGCCGCCCTGCTGTCGAGCAAGGGAATCGCCCGCGACAGCACCGTCGTCATCTACGGGGACAAGAGCAACTGGTGGGCCGCCTACGCCCTCTGGGTCTTCACCCTGTTCGGTCACGACGACGTGCGCCTGCTTGACGGTGGCCGCGAGAAATGGCTCGCCGAGGAACGCGAGATGACCACGGACGCCTCGAACGTCACCCCTACCGACTACCCCGTCGTCGAACGCGACGACGCTCCCATTCGGGCGTTCAAAGACGACGTACTCGGCCACTTCGGACAGCCGCTCATCGACGTGCGCTCCCCCGAGGAATACAGCGGAGCCCGCACGACGATGCCCGCCTACCCGGAAGAGGGTGCCCTGCGCGGCGGCCACATTCCCTCGGCCGCCTCGGTGCCGTGGGCTCGCGCTGCAGACACCGACTCGACCTTTCGCTCGCGCAGTGAACTCGACGCGATCTATCGGGATGAGGCCGGACTGACCGACGGCGACGACGTGATCGCCTATTGCCGCATCGGCGAACGCTCCAGCCACACCTGGTTTGTGCTGACCCACCTGCTCGGTTTCGAGAATGTGCGCAATTACGACGGATCCTGGACCGAGTGGGGCAACGCCGTCGCCGTGCCGATCGCCGTCGGCACCGAGCCGGGCGACGCCCCGGCACCGGCACCTCGCCGATGACCGCGGACCTGCTGGCCGAGATTCGGGAGGATTTCCTCGCCCTCGAGCAGAAGGACCGACTGCTGTTGCTGCTCGAGTTCGCCAACGAACTGCCGGAACTTCCGCAGAAGTTTCAGGATCACCCCGATCTGCTCGAACGCGTCGTCGAATGCCAGTCGCCGGTCTTCATCTTCGTTGAAGTGGATGCCGATGGTTTGTTCCACCTGCACGCGACGGCTCCCCGCGAGTCACCCACCACCCGCGGCTTCGCGTCGATCCTTGCGCAGGGTCTCGACGGCCTGAGCGTGGAGCAGGTGCTGGCCGTTCCCGATGACTACCCGCAGTCGATCGGACTCAGTGAGGCCGTCTCACCGCTGCGCCTACGCGGCATGAGCGCGATGCTCGGCCGGGCCAAACGTCAATTGCGGGAGCGTGTGGCTGCGTGACGCTCGGCGCGGTTAACGCTGCGTTAACCGCGCCAGCCAGCCGGCGATTTCGGCGTCCCAACGGCCGGGGTCGTAGTTCCACAATTTGGTGTGGCGCGCCTCGGTGAACGCCACGAAGGTCACCGAGTCGGGCCGCCGGTCGGCGAGGCGGCGCGACCCGGTGACCGGAACGAAACCGTCATCGTCGCTGTGCAGCAGCAGAATGGGCCGGTGCAGGTCACATGCGCGCGCCACGAAGTCGAGCCGCCCAAAGTCGATCGGCGCTCCGAGTCCGGTCAGCCGTTGTCCCTGCCGTGACCCCATCAGCGCGACTGCTCCGCGGGCGATCTGCCTCGGCAGCCGGCGATCGATGGCCTGTGCGGCCACGACGTCGGCCCAGTCGATCACGGGAGATTCCAGCACCACCCCGACGATCAGCGGCGCCTGTGCGCTGCGGGTGAGGGCCTGCAGGCAGATCGCTCCCCCCATCGACCAGCCCATCAGCACGACGCTGGTCGCTCCCTGGTCAGCGGCAAAGCTCATGGCCGCATCGACGTCGGCCCACTCCGTGTCGCCCAGCCCGTAGCGCCCGTCGGGGCTGGCCGGGGCGTCCCCATCGTTGCGGTAAGAGACGAGCAGCGACGTGTAGCCGGCCGCTCGAAACACGGGCACCGCCCGCAGCGCCTCCTCCCGGCGTACCGCCCGGCCGTGCACCTGGATCACCCAGCGACCACCCGCAGCTGCGGCATCCGCTGGAATGAGCCAGGCAGGGGCCGGGCCAAGTGCGGTCGGGACGGCGACACTGTGCCAGGGGAAGCCGAGATCGTCGGGGCCGGTGTAGAGCCAGCCGCTGAACCGGCCGCGCCGGGCGGCCTGGAGGTCGCCGTAGTCCACAGCGAGGATACGCCGGGTGACGGTGGCGGCCGTTCGATCGGTGATCGCGCCGACGCGGGCGTGGCCGGTGTCGTTGCCAAAGAAAAAGCTGTAGTCGCCCGGGAGCACCGAATCACGGTGCCGTTGCAGGGTGATCAGGCCGCGCCCGAGGTCGACCGCGAACACCCGCGTGTCATCCGCGCGTTTGGCCGGGGGTGTGATGATGGTTTTGGCCATGACCGCGGCGAGAATGGCGCTGGTGGCGAGACCGACGACGGCCGCACCGGCGACGGCCAGGCCCGTGACGGCCAGGATCGGCCCCAGAATCGACCGCTGCGCAGCCTCTGCGCGCCCGTTTGGGGGCTGTGCCTCGTTCACCCGCACCTCCAACTGGTCGGCGTGCCTCACGGACAACACCCAGAAAAAACTCTAGTCTGCAGACGTGCCCGAAACAGATCAATCGCTGCCCGTGGAGTTTGCCGCGGCTTTGTCAATGATTCGTCGCGCGACGAGTCGGGCCGAATTAGTCGTCACCGAGATTTCCGCGCCGGCCCAGCTTGCACCGTATTCCTTCGCCCTGGCGGCCAATATCACGCCGATGCGACCCGGCAAAGACTCCGAGCTCGGAACCGGCCGATTCATTCTGCTGTACGACCCGGATGAACCCGAGGGATGGAACGGTGCTTTTCGCGTCGTATGTTTTGCGCAGGCACCGCTCGAGGTAGAAATCGGACTCGATCCCTTTCTGGCCGAGGTCACCTGGGCCTGGCTGGTCGACGCCCTGAACTCCCGCAAGGCCAAGTACACCGCGGCGTCGGGAACGGCGACTAAAATAATCTCGTCAGGCTTTGGCGAACTCGCCAAACAGGGAGATGGCGCGCAGATTGAACTGCGCGCGTCGTGGACACCCCTGGATCACAATCTCACCGCCCACGTCGAGGGGTGGGGCGAGCTGCTCTGCATGCTCGCCGGACTCCCTCCCGCTGGGGAAGGAGTCAGCATGTTGTCAGCACGCCGAGCAGCCCGTGGCTGAATCGCAATCCAACCAGACCATCGCTCTGCACCGGGTCGTGGATACCCGCGAGGCCTACCTCGCCGCCACGGCCGCCCTGGCGGCCGGGAACGGGCCGGTCGGGGTCGACGCGGAGCGGGCATCCGGTTTCACCTACTCGCAACGCGCCTATCTGATTCAGATTTACCGTCGCGGTGCCGGAACGTTTCTGTTCGACCCGCCGCCGATCGGCGATTTCAGCGAGCTGAACGAGGCCCTCGCCGACACGGAGTGGATTCTGCACGCCGCCAGCCAGGACCTCGCCTGCCTGCGTGAGGTCGGGCTTGACCCGGCACGCATCTTTGACACCGAGCTCGCTGCCCGGCTGCTCGGTATCCCCCGCGTCGGCCTGGGCACGGTGGTGGAAGAGCTCCTGGGCATCCACCTGGCCAAGGAACACTCCGCCGCGAACTGGTCAACCCGGCCGCTGCCGGAATCGTGGCTGGTCTACGCCGCCCTCGACGTGGAGCTACTGCCCGACCTGCGCGACCGCATGGTCGGTCTGTTGGTGGAATCCGACAAGACCGACATCGCCGACCAGGAATTCGCCGCCACCCTGGCCAAGGAGGCCAAGGCCGCCCGCGTCGACCCGTGGCGCCGACTGTCCGGCCTGCACTCGCTGCGTGGCCAGCGCAACCTCGCCGTCGCTCGGGAACTCTGGCTGGCCCGCGACGAGTTCGCCCGCGACGTGGATGTCTCCCCCGGCCGTCTGGTGCCCGACGCCTCCCTGCTCGCCGCGGCACGGGTGCTTCCCGAGACCCGCCAGGCGTTGTCCGACCTGCGCGAGTTCAACGGGCGGTCGAGTCGCAACGAACTCGACCGGTGGTGGGCCGCCATTCAGCGTGGCCGCGTGACCACCGAGTTGCCACCGCTCAAGGCGAGCAACGACACCCTCCCGCCACCACGCGCCTGGGCCGACCGCAACCCCGAGGCGGACGTGCGCTACAAGGCGGCGAGGGCTGCGCTGCAGACCGTCAGCGACGAGTTGGCGATTCCCCTGGAGAACCTGCTGACCCCGGACTTTCTACGTCGGGTGGCGTGGACGCCGCCGGAGCCGCTGGATGCGGCATCCGTCGGAGAAGTGCTAACCCAGTTGGGGGCGCGACGCTGGCAAGTTGACGTGACTGCACAATTTATAGCGGATGCTTTTGTAGCAGTTCCACAAGTTGCCGATCCCGTGTCGGATCTGGAGTCGTAGGATCCGGCAAACGATTCGGGTGGGAAATTTCACCACCCTAGGATCGAAACGACCTGACAGGTCGATTCGAATCTGATCCAACACTTACTGGAGGCATTGTGGCCGAGAGAGCAGAAGTCGTCTTTGTGGACGGGGTTCGCACCCCGTTCGGGCGCGCCGGCGAAAAGGGCATGTACTGGAATACCAGAGCCGATGACCTCGTGGTCAAGGCGATCATCGGGTTGATGGAACGCAACCCGGGGGTACCCCCGGAGCGTATCGACGACGTTGCGATCGCTGCCACAACGCAGACCGGCGACCAAGGCCTGACCCTTGGTCGCACGGCTGCACTGCTGGCCGGGCTGCCGAAATCGGTGCCCGGATTCGCGATCGACCGTATGTGCGCCGGGGCGATGACCGCGGTGACCATGATGGGGTCCTCGATCGGTTTCGGTGCCTACGACCTCGCCATCGCCGGGGGCGTCGAGCACATGGGCCGTCACCCGATGGGGTTCGGGGCCGACCCGAACCCGCGATTCCTGTCCGAGCGTCTGGTCAGCGAAGACGCCCTCAGCATGGGAGCGACCGCCGAACGCATTCACGACCGGTTCCCCGAATACACCAAGGAACGTTCAGACCGGTTCGCGCTGCGCAGCCAGCAGAAGGTCGCCGCGGCCTACGAAGCTGGCACGATTCAGCCCGACCTGATTTCGGTGGCGACCCGCAGCGAATCAGGGTGGGGCCTGGCGACGCGCGACGAAGCGCCGCGCCCGGAGACGACCATGGAGGGACTCGCAGGCCTGCGCACTCCCTTCCGCTCCCACGGACGGGTCACCGCCGGCAACGCCTCCGGGCTCAATGACGGCGCATCCGCCTGCCTGCTGGCCAGCGGCGCCACCGCCAAGGAGCTTGGCCTCGGCGTGAAAATGACCATGACGAGTTTCGCCTTCGCCGGCGTCGAACCGGAAGTCATGGGCCTTGGCCCCGTGCCCTCCACCGAGAAGGCGCTGCGCAAGGCCGGCCTGTCGATCACCGACATCGGCCTGTTCGAGCTCAACGAAGCCTTTGCCGTGCAGGTGATCTCGTTCCTCGACCACTTCGGCATCGATGACGAGGATCCGCGCGTGAACGAATACGGCGGAGCGATTGCGCTGGGACATCCACTGGCCAGCTCGGGCGTTCGCCTGATGAACCAGCTGGCCCACCAGTTCGAGCGCCACCCGGAGGTGCGCTACGGCCTCACCGCCATGTGCATCGGTCTCGGCCAGGGTGGCACCGTGATATGGGAAAACCCGCACTTCAACAAGAAGGCAGCGAAGCGATGACCAACTACGATTCTCTCGATTTCAGCTCGCTCGTTGCGATCTCCGCTGACGAGGTCGTCACGCACTCGTTTGTGCGCGACGTGCCACTGAGTGCCGGCCGTACCCTCGCCCTAGTGACCCTGGACAACGGGCGTGACCACACCCGGCCGAACACGCTCGGCCCGGTTACCCTGCTCGAGTTCGCCGCCACCATGGACGAGCTGAAAGCTCGCGCCGGGCGCGGCGAGATACACGGCGTCGCCGTCACCGGCAAGCCGTTCATTCTCGCTGCCGGAGCGGACCTCAGCAAGGTAGCCGAAATCCCCTCGCTCGACACCGGCAAGCTGCTCAGCCAGCTCGGCCACCACGCCCTCGGCAAGCTCGACACGCTGGGTATACCGTCGTTCGTCTTCATCAACGGACTCGCACTCGGTGGCGGGCTCGAAATCGGCCTCAACGCGGGCTACCGCACGGTCGACGCGGCTGTACCGGCGATCGCATTACCCGAGGTCTTTCTCGGCCTGATCCCCGGCTGGGGTGGCTCCTACCTGCTGCCCAACCTGATCGGCATTGAGAATGCCCTGAAGGTCATCATCGAGAACCCGCTCAAGAACAACCGCACCCTCACCGGAGCGGATGCCCTCGCGCTCGGAATCGCGGACGTCATGTTCACGTCGGCGCGGTTCCTCGAAGATTCCATCGCCTGGGCCGACGGGGTGATCGCCGGTACCACGAAGGTGTCGCGTCCAAACGCGCCCGGCAAAATCGAACGCCTGGTCAAGTGGGACGTTGCCATCGGCATCGCCCGCAAGATGCTGGTGAACCGCATCGGTGAGGTCGCGAAGTCCCCCTATGTGGCGCTCGATCTGCTGCAGGCCGCCAAGAGCGGCAGCCGCGCCGAGGGCTTCGAGCGCGAAGATGAGGCCCTGGCCGGTCTCATCGCCGGTGACCAGCTGCAGGCGAGCATCTACGCCTTCAACCTCGTGCAGAAGCGGGCCAAGCGACCGGCCGGCGCGCCGGACAAGAAGCTCGCCCGCCCCATCACTAAGGTCGGCGTTATCGGCGCCGGCCTGATGGCCAGCCAATTCGCGCTGCTGTTCGTGCGGCGACTCAAGGTCCCCGTCGTCATCACCGACCTCGACCAGGCCCGCGTCGACAAGGGTATTGCGTACATTCACGGTGAGATCGCGGCCCTTGAGGCTAAGAATCGCATCTCCTCCGACGAGGCCAACCGGCTGCGCGCGCTCGTCACCGGTACGACCGACAAGTCGTTGTTCTCCGATGCCGATTGGGTGATCGAGGCCGTCTTCGAGGAACTCAGTGTCAAGCAGAACGTGTTCGCCGAGATCGAGAAGTTCGTGTCGCCCGAGGCGATTCTGGCGACGAACACATCGTCGCTGTCGGTCGAGCAGATCGGGTCAAAGCTTGCCCACCCGGAGCGCCTGGTCGGCTTCCACTTCTTCAACCCGGTCGCGGTCATGCCACTGATCGAGGTGGTCAACACCCCGCAGACCGACCAGGTCACCCTCGCCACGGCCATGGTCATCGCCGGCAAGTTACGCAAGAATGCGGTGATCACCCGGGACACGCCCGGCTTCGTGGTCAACCGCGTACTCGCCAAGCTGCTCGGTGAAGCGATGCACGCCGTCGACGCCGGAACCCCGTTCGAGGTCGTGGAGGCCGCCGTGGCGCCGTTCGGGCTGCCGATGAGCCCGTTCGAGCTGCTCGAGCTGGTCGGCCTCACCGTGGGCGCTCACGTGCTCGACACGCACCATGCGGCGTTCCCCGACCGGTTCTTCGAGAGCGACAACCTGCACAAGCTTGCCGAACACGGCAAGATCCTTGAGCGGGACGGAAAGGGCCGCCGTACCGGCTTCGACAAGGGTGCACTGAAGATCGTCGCCGGCGGCAGCACCCCGATGACCGCCGAGCAGATTCTGCAGCGGGTCGAAGACGGTCTGGTCGACGAGATCAAGCGGATGCTGGACGACGACGTGGTGCACGCAGCCGAGGACATCGACCTGTGCATGATCCTCGGCGCCGGCTGGCCGTTCCAGATGGGCGGGATCACCCCGTACCTCGACCGGGTCGGCGCGAGCGAGCGGGTCTTCGGCGGCACCTTCCACACCCCGGCAATCCGCGGCATCGGTGCTGCCGTCGGGGCGACATCCGCTCAAATATAGCGAGAACAGGGCCGGGTCATTGACCGGGCCCACCTTATGGTCGCGGGCCCAGTTTATAAGCTGGGCCCGCGGACGGGGCCCGGGCCCCGTCTGCGTTCTTAGGGCCTGTAAATCAACAACACGCGTAGTTCAGGGTTGATCTGCTGGGCTTACGGTGTAGTTCCAGTCGCCGTGGAAGTCGTGCCTGGTGAGGTGTTGGGTTTCTAGGTCTGCCATCTCGCGGTCGGTGATCTTGATGCCTTTGGGGTAGATCGTGTCGTCGAGTCCGGCGGTGACGGTAAGGCCGGTGCGGGTGGTGGTACCGGCGATGAGGTCGACGATGACTTCGTGGCTGGTTAGCGGCTGGCCACGCCAGTTCATTGAGATCTGGGCGAACAGGCGGTGTTCAATTTTGTTCCACTTGGAGGTGCCCGGTGGGAAGTGGCAGACGGTGATCGACAGCCCAGTCTGGGTTGCCAGCTCGGCCAGTTCACGTTTCCACAGCCGCGGCCGGTAACCGTTGGAACCTCCGCCGTCGGCGGTGATCAGCAGCCGGTCGGCTTGGGGGTAGGCCAGGGCGCCGACCTTGTCCCACCAGCGGCGGATCGACTCGACCGCGAACGCGCCGGTGTCATGGTCGGATCCCACCGACACCCAGCCGGTGTTGGCAGCCATGTCGTACACGCCGTAGGGCGTGACTTTGCCGAGTTCCCCCTTGAAGTCGTAGACGTTGGTCGCCACCGGCTCACCGGCCGGCTGGTACTCCCGGCCGCCGTTGCGGAAGTTGCCGACCAGTTCCTTCTTCTTGCCGTCCACACTGATCACCGGCTGGCCGGCCGCTATGTGCTCTTCGGCCGCGGCGTTGATGTGTGCGAACTGGGCATCCCGGTCCGGGTGACGGCCACCCTCGATGGTCTTGGCGTTGCCTTGCAGGCTGAAGTTCTCTCTTCGTCCCGCGAGAGCGCAAAAAGCACCCGTTTGGATGGTCCAAACGGGCACTTTGTGCGCTCTCGCGAGCTGGTGGAACCTAGTCGCTTGTGATGGCCAGGTCGGGAGTGGCCGGACTTCATCGCCGAGGTGAGGATCTCGGGCAGTCCCGGCTCGTAGAACGGCGGCTTGCCCGCGGCGAGCTGCTCGATCTTGCGGGCATCGAAGTCGATGCCCACCACCTCGTGCCCAGCTCGGCCATGGCCGATGCGTGTACGGCCCCGAGGTAGCCACAGCCAATAACGGACAGCTTTATGCGATTGTCTCCACCCCTGAAGCCGAGCCACGGCCGCACGGCCGCCGGCCCAACGCGAAATGGCCCCGCACGTGAGTGCGGGGCCATTTCGCGTGAACATTGGTGGCGGTTAGGCCAGGAACCTCTTACGCGTTCGCGCGCTGGCGGCGAACGATGCTCAAAACGACGGCGAGCGCGATGCCGAGCATGAGAGCGCCGGCGGCACCCCAGATGAGCAGCAGGGGTGCTTCGTAGCCGGTGTGGGCGAGGCCCGTGCCGGTTCCAGCGTCAACCGCGGCGACCGTGAGGGTGGCCGTTCCGATCGTGGTTCCGTCGGTTCCGGTGACGGCGTAGGAGCCGCTCGCGTCAGACGGGAGGGCAACGTTAAGCGCGATTCCGCCGTTAGCGTCAGCAGCCTTGACGAACGTGGCGGTGGATTCGGCCTTGAAACTCGACAGCGTCGCGGGCCTGCCCGCACCGGTCACACCGAAGGTGACCTGCGCGCGAGGCTTGAAAGCCTTATCGAAGTTAATGGTGACGGTGGCACTGGCCGCGGAGTTGCCTGAGACGGTGATGCGCTCTTTCGGAACGTACGCGGCAGCGTTTGCCGCAGCCGCAGCCGCAGCCGGAACAGCGAAGAGCGCGGGAGCAGAGCAAAACGCTGAGTGGCACGAGCCCCTTCCATTAAACCAGAAGCTGACATATCCTCACATCACGACTGCTGGGTTACCCGAACTCACTGGTCAGAGGTTGTGACCAGCGCCGTCACGGCCCCAACTCGAGCTGCGCAGAAAAAACCCTATGAGTGCAACGAAGTTCTCAATCCGTGCCTGGCTACGACGTGAGTTCCTGACGCCTCTGGACGTGATGTACGAGCATATCGACGATCACCTTTAGGACGAATACGTTCCCGTCCAAGACGCGACGGCTCCCAAATAGTCGAGCACAACAGCTAAGGCCGACCGAGCCCCAGGTGTTGTCCTGTGGATCTCCTGACCAGTGACCAAGCCACTCCGCCCTGATTCGTTCCAGCTCATGGGTCCGGCTTGACTTCAGCGCACCAATAACGCAGTTACAGGGAAACCAATGAACATTTCTATGAGAGCTCGCGTCGGCATGGGGGTGGTGCTCGCCTATGGCGGCACGGCCTGGCTCCACGGGCTTCACGCAGCCTCTGCCCAGCAAGCCTGGAGTTCGGGCACCTCAGTGTTGCACTTCCTTCGGGACGGGACATTGTCGCTTTTGCTAGTGGTACCGGCCGTCCTGATCGTGTTCGCGATGATCGCTCGCCTGCGGCCGGCATCTCGGATGATCTCCTTGGCTCGCGCCACGGTCGCAGTCGTCGCTGTCACCACGGCTGTGTTCATGTCCGGTGCGATCGGCCACACGCTGCTCTTCCCCTCCGAGCATGCCTCCGCCGCCCACGCGGTTGCCTCAGCTGTCGCACCGGCTGCCCAGGCAGCTCCTGACGCCAGTGACGCACTTGGTGCTGTCCCGCCCCCTGGCGCGCCAGGTGCCCCAGTCGCTGCCGCGACCAAGCCCGGGTTCCACCCACACCAGCCCTCGGCGGCGTGGGTGGCCAAGACGGGCCAAGCCAATGGCTCCGCCGAAGCCGCTGCCGACCCGCACGCTGCACACAACGGTGCAGCCTCTTCCTCTGGCACTACTGGGGCAGCGGTAGCCGAACCGGCCACGGGCGGCCACATGGAGGCGACCTCGGGTGCTGCGCTCTTCGAGCACGGAGCCATCGAGGCCGCTCGCGTATTCCCGGTGCTTCTGCTCCTCGCCCTGGCAGGCCTCGTCCTGGGCATGCGCCGAAGCGATGATGTGACCGGTGGGTATGCCCCGACGCCGGCACGGCGTTCCCGGTCTGTCGTGGCCCCGACGCCGGCACGGCGTGCCCGGTCTGTCGTGGCCTCGACGCCACGCCGATCTCGCCTGGTCATCGCCGTGGCGGCGGGCGGTGTCGTCGTGATGACGACTTCCGCTCTGATGGGTTCCTCTGCGGCAACAGCTGTCATTGGCGATCCGATCACCCCGGCCAACGGGGTCTGCCCGGCCGGTGCCCGCGCTATTGAGTACGACCTGGCCGCCTTCCAGGTGACCATCCCTCTCAACGGCTGGGGCGACAAGCTGCCCAACGGCCTGATGTATGCCCTCAAGAACGCCGACGCAAGGGTGAACAAGGAAAAAATCCTTGCCAACCCCAACCTCACCCAGCCGCTCGTCGTGCGCGCCAACGTCGGTGACTGCGTGTCCGTCAAGGTGCGCAACGACATCGCGGGCCGGCGAATCGGCCTGTCCACTCAAGGCCTCGTTCAAGCGGACGTGAAGACCTCCGACGGCGCGCGGGTGGGCCTAAACCCGGACACGACCATCGCCACGGGCACCGAGCGCACCTACACCTGGTACGCCGACCGGGAGGGCGAGGCGCCGCTGTACGACAACGCCAACCTCGACCCGAACGACCCGAAGCACACCACCGTCCAGAACGGCCTGTACGGCGCGGTCGTCGTGCACCCGAAGGACTCGACCTGGCACAATCAGATCACCGGGGCCGACCTGCTCACGGGCGGGCGCGCCGTCGAGTCCCAGCTGTTCGCCGACATCCGGGCAGGCGGGGCCTCGACCCGTTCGGCCGTCATGATCTTCCTCGACGAGAACGAGGGCGTCCTGGACCGGGACGATAAGCAACCGACCTTCCCGACGACCGGGCTGAAGGACTCGACCTTCGGCATCAACTACCGCTCGGAGCCGCTGCGCAACCGGCTGCGGGCCATCCTCGAGCACCGTGGGACCGTCACTCCGGAGAACCCGGGTGGCGTGGCCAAGACCATCACGCTCCCCAACGGCAAGACCTATGCCCCAAGTGACAACTTCTGCAACGGCTACGTGCCCGAGCTCGGCAAGGTCGTCGACGACCCCGGCGCCAAGTGCCTGGGCGAGGAGTCCCACCTGCAGTCGTGGGTCTTCGGCGACGAGGGCAAGCTAACCCGAACCGTCGACGGCGTGAAGGTGACCGATTCGGACAACCTGATCCCGAAGGGATACGTCGGTGACCCGCTGAAGTTCCACGTCGTCCACCCGGGTGCCAAGGAGACCCACCCATGGCACCAGCACACCCAGCGCTGGAACGCCGACCCGAAGAACCCGAAGTCACCGCTTAATGACGTCCAGTCGTTTGGCCCACATGAGGCTCGGGAGCTGAAGATTGAGGGAGGTGCCGGCGGCACCCAGGGCACGGTCGGTGACACGATCTTCCACTGCCACCTCTACCCGCACTTCGCCCAGGGTTTCTGGGGCCACCTGCGGATCTTCGACAAGTTGCGAGACGGCACGGCACAGTATGCCGACGGCACGCCCCTAGAAGCACTGCAGGAGCTGCCGAACCGGGCAGGCGCCACGGCGGCCCCGACCGCAACCCAGCCCGGTTTCCCACTGTTCGTCAAGGGTGACGTCGGCCAGCGTGCCTACCGTCCGCCGAACGCGGTGGTCAAGGATACCTTCGCTGCTATCCGTCGCCCCGGCGACGCCCCCCGGGGCCCGACCGCGCTTGAGGCCGCAGGGATGCCTGCTCTTGACCCGACCAAGCCCGGCAACGGCTACATCGACCCGTGCCCGACAACTGCACCGACACGGGTTTACCGGCCACACGTCATCGACACCCCGATCACCTACAACTCCGCGGGCTGGAAGGACAGGCAGGGAAGGGTCTACGTGGAGGAATCCGATGCGGTCGCTGTGCGGACAGGACAGAAGGCACCCGAGCCGTACACCATCCGGTCCAGGGTTGGTGAGTGCGTTCAGCTGTTCACCACCAACGACCTGCACCTCGACGAGAATCCCAACGTCCCCCTCGACCACGTGAACCGCCTCGACGGTGATTACATGGCCACCGAGGAGACGTCCGAGGTCTCGACACACGTGCACCTGGTCAAGTTCGACGAACTTGCCTCCGACGGCACCAGCGTGGGCTGGAACTACAGTTCCTCGGCGATGCCTGGCCAGACCTACGGCTATCGGTGGTTCGTGGACACAGCCTTGCGGACGACCTTCTTCCACGACCACCAGTACGCCAACCTGCACCAGCAGAAGGGCCTCTATGCCGCGATGAACGTCGAGCCCGCTGACGCCACGTGGCACGATCCGAAGACTGGTGCTGCCACGAACGGGGTCGGCCCCATGGCCGATATCCGCTCAGCCAGCGGCCCGGACTTCCGGGAGATGACCATTTTCTACTCCGACCGAACGCCCATGTGGAAGGACAACGGCACTGGTCCACCGATCAACCCACCTTCGGCACCGGACAACTACGGCCAGGACCAGGGCGGCTACTCGATCAACTACAAGAATGCCCCGTTCCAGATCCGGACGAAACCTGGGGTTATGGGCGCTAAGGGCGACCCCGCATACACCTACTCATCCGCGGTCAACGGCGATCCCGATACGCCACTCCTGAGGGCGTACTCGAAGGACCCTGTGGTCATCCGCAACGTCGCTGGCTCCCACGAGGAGATGCACGAGTTCAACCTTCACGGTCACCGTTGGCTGAATGAGCCGGACAACCCCCTGTCTCGGACGGTCGACACCCAGACCCTCTCGCTCGCGGAGTACTTCAACTACGAGCTGCAAGGCTCGCAGGTGGTCAAGACCAACCCCGGTGCTGCAGCAACAGTCGCCAAAGCCTCGAACAGCGTCGCCAACGGCACCCCGTCGATCCTGCAGGACGGCGCCGGTTCCCCCGGTGACTACCTGTATGGCTCCCCGTTGCTTGAGGACCAGTGGATGGGGATGTGGGGTCTGTTCCGGGTCCCCAAGAACGCGGTCTCCGACCTCCAGCCGCTGCCCGACCGGGCAGCTCCTGGAATTGGCGACGCGTGGCCAGCCCTCAAACCCGGTGACGCGCTCAAGGTTGCCCCAACCGGAACGCTGGGTTCGGTCACCCCGTGCCCGACAGGGTCCAGGGCGGTCGCGGTCAACGTGTCGGCCATCGCCAAGGACATCGTGTACAACGTGAAGTCAGGTGACCACGACCCGTACGGCATGATGTTCGTGCGGAGCGAGGATGTGACTACGGTTCGCACGGGTGCCATGAAGACCGAGCCCCTGGTGATCCGAGCAAATGTGGGTGACTGCGTCACGGTGACGCTCAAGAACGAGCTGCCGAAGACGCCCGCCGCACACACCGGTGACCTACCGTTGCCTGCGGACGTGACGAACTTCCCACGTTCCAACCGGGTGTCCATGCACCCAAACCTGTTGACCTACAATGTCATTGACTCCGACGGGGCGACGGTCGGGTACAACTACGACCAGACCGTGGCGCCAGGAGTTACGACAAAGTACACGTGGTATGTCCATGCCGCGGTCGAGGACGGCGCAGCGAACCTGCTCGACTTCGCTGACCGGCGTGGGAGTCGCCACCACGGGTCCTACGGGTCGCTGTTGATCGAGCCAAAGGGCTCGACATACGTCAACCCCAACTCCGGGGTTGCGATCACCTCGGGCGCACAGGCCAACGTCACCTACACCGACGCCGCCGGCGTCAAACGCAGCTTCCGCGAGGCTGTGCTCAACTGGGTCGACGGTCTGATCCTGCGAGACAAGGCCGGGGCCATCCTCCCCTACCCAGCGGAGGGCGAACCCAGCGACCAGGGGCACCGGGGCATTAACTACACGACCGAGCGTTTCGCCCCTCGCCTGGCGAAGGACCCAGAGGTGGCCAACGTCATGTCGTCGGTGGTGCACGGCGACCCGGCCACACCGCTCGTGCGGGCCTATGTCGGAGACGAGACGCACCTGCGGCTCGTATCGGGTGGTGACCGCGACCGGGCACACACCTTCAGCCTGAACGGGCACGGGTGGCGCTACCAGCCAAGCGACCCGAACGCGATGATCAAGTCAGCCGAGGGCGGTTTGCTCACAGGCAACGCCTTCAATTACAACCTGCTCGGTGGTGCCGGTGGACTCCAGAAGCTTCCCGGGGACTACCTCTACCGGGACGGCGGTCTGGAGAACCAGGTCAACCAGGGACTGTGGGGCATCTTCAGGGTGGAGGGCTCGCCCAAGGCGGACCTTAAGCCTCTCCAATAGTCCACCCATTGTGAGAACAGGTTGAGAACGTGAGCCGGTGGCACCTCGGGTGCCGCCGGCTCACGCGCGTTGCTGGACGCGCTGGACCCAGGGGTGCCAGCGAGTGGGGTCGCGGGCCGGATGTCCTGAACCTCGTGTCCTCAGCGCGCGGGCCGCATCCCGCGCGACCAGAACCTGTGAGCCCACGAAAGTCCCGTCGGCGTCCGTCCCGGCGCAGGCCGAGCGAGGTATCGCCGGGCCGGTCAGCCCGTATCGCGCGCCGTCTCACCGCGTTGCCCAGAATCAGCTATCCCGACGACCTGCCGGTCGCTGCCCGCAGGGACGATATCGCCGCGGCCATCCGAGACCACCAGGTCGTCATCGCCGCCAGGTCGGTGGCCGAGCGCACGGCGCAGGAGCTGGACACCGAGCTGGGGACTGCGGTGGGTTATCCAGGTGCGCTCCACCGACCACTCCAGTGGCAACACCCTGGTCAAGGTGATGACCGATGGCATCCGGCTGCACTCCCAGGAGGACTTCAAGGCTCGATCGGAGTTCACCGACCCCGAGATCCTGCGCACCAACCTGGCGTCGGTCATGCTACAGATGACCTCCCTGGGCCTGGGTGACATCGCAGGTGCTCGGACCACTGACTCGCGCAAGCGGTTCACGGCATACGGCATACGGTCGCAAGATCGCGGCGCTGCCCCTCGACTTGTGCCTGGCCCGGATAGTCCTAGAGGCCAGAGTCAGTGGCGCGCTTCGCGAGGTACTCATCATGATGCGGCGGCAGAAACGGTGAGCAGCAAGAGCAGAGCCAGGACGGCAACCCCTGCGACAGGGGATACCTTCGGGCGGGCTGTGCCAACGGAAGCTACCGGTCTGTCCGGTTCTTCCACTGTTCTGCGGTTGGGCCCTGTTGGGGCTGGGTGGTCAGGTCGTTGCTGGGGTTGGTGGACCGCAGGCCGCGTTGAAGAGCCCTTCCCAGCTGTCCTGCCAGGGCCAAGTGAGGCAGGTGGAAGACCGGCCTCCTGGCGGACCTAGCGAGGCGGCCCGGGACCGCGATCACCCACCGCACGTCGTCCGGCGTACAGTCCGGTGACGTCACCGTGCACGGTGACGCCGGTCGGGAGCGAGGGCAGACCAAGCATCCGCTCCATCCCACTCCGCGGGCAAGAGTGGATGTTCAACCGGTCCGGCTGCACTACTGAGTTAGAGAGGTCCGTCAGTTCCAGGTGAACCCCGTCCGCGCCACTGAAGAAGAGCAACGCGATACCGAAACCGTCGAGGTCCGTGACCTGGCCGTGCTTGGTTCCCGCTCCGAGTCGCAACAGCGAGGGGGCGGGCAAGCGCCGGGCGCCGCCCAGCCCAGGACTCTTGATCTCATAGAGGTGAATCCGGCAAGTGGGTTATCCATTTCACAGGTTATCCATTTCACGGCCCGAGGAGGGCGGCCCTTCTACTGCTGGGGGTCGGTGGCCGCCAGCACCACAACGGGTGTGGCAGCGGCACCGCCCGCGGGCGCTTACGCCCGTAAATCAAAGACACGCGTAACTCGACATCTCACGTGCTGAGATCACTTTCGTTGGGCGAACTTTGCTGGGCTCACGCTGTAGTTCCGCTCGCCATGGAAGTCGTGCCTAGTCAGGTGGCGGGTTTCCAGATCTGCCATTTCGCGGTCGGTGATCTTGATGCCTTTGGGGTAGATGCTCTCGTCGAGCTCGGCGGTGACGCTCTTACTCCAGCCGCCCGGGCCACCGCCGCGACCCCGCCATGACCCAGCACGCGAGCCTCAGCCCTCGTCAGCAACCGTCGCTGACGCTCATCAAGATGCGGGAACAACGCGGCGAACTTGACTGCCAGCGACTCTTCGACCTCCACGGGAACCGACACAGCACAGCCATGGCACCCCAAACGGCATGCGTCTAGGTTATTTACTTACGAGCCCTTAGTCGCGGCGGGTTACCTGGATAGCGCCGGTGTCGGTGTGGTCGGCGGGCAAGGGTCGAGCGTTGGGGATTTTGCTGCCGAGCACCATGGCGACCACATCGCGGGCGATCGCCTGCGGGGTGAGGCCGACGCGCTCCAGGATCTGGGCGCGGGTGCCGTGGTCGAGGAACTGGTCCGGCAGGCCGAGTTCGGTCACCGCGGTGTCAACGCCGGCCTCCCGCAAGTCCTGCCGGATGCGCGTACCGATTCCGCCGACCCGGATGCCGTCTTCGATGGTGACCACGATGCGGTGCGCGGCGGCGAGGGTGATAATACTGCGCGGCACCGGCACGACCCAGCGCGGGTCGACGACCGTCGCTCCGATGCCCTGGGCGGCGAGCCGGTCGGCCACGTCGAGCCCCAGCGCGGCCATCGGACCGACCGTGACGATCAGCACATCCTGTTGGGTCGCCTCCTGCAGCACGTCGACACCATCGTCAAGGCGGCGGATGGCCTCGAACTCCAGGCCGACGGTGCCCTTGGGGTAGCGCAAGACCGTGGGTCCGTCTTCGACGGCGACGGCCTCGGCCAGTTCTTCGCGCAGGCGCACGGAGTCCCGCGGCGCGGCCAGCCGAATGTTGGGGACGACCTGCAGAATGGCGAGGTCCCACATGCCGTGGTGACTGGGACCATCGGGGCCGGTGACGCCGGCCCGATCGAGTACAAAGGTGACGCCGGCTTTGTGCAGGGCCACATCCATCAGAACCTGGTCGAAAGCGCGATTGATGAACGTGGCGTAGAGGGCGACAACCGGGTGCAGGCCGCCGAAGGCCAGCCCTGCGGCGCTCGTCACGGCGTGCTGTTCGGCGATGCCCACGTCGTGCACGCGGGCCGGAAAACGTTCGGCCATCTTGTGCAGCCCGGTCGGGCGCAGCATGGCGGCGGTAATGCCGACGATACGATCGTTCTCGATGGCCAGTCGCAACAATTCATCGGCAAAAACCGACGTCCAGGATGCCGCGCCCGCCTCTTCGACGGATTCGCCGGTCTCCGGGTCGATCTGCCCGACCGCGTGGAACTGGTCGGCCGTGTCTTGCACGGCCGGGTCGTAGCCCTTGCCCTTCTGGGTGATGGCGTGCACGATGACCGGCGCGCCGTAGCCCTTGGCCTGGGCGAGGGCCTCCTCCATGGCGTGCACGTCGTGACCGTCAATGGGACCGATGTACTTGATGTCGAGGTTGGAATAGAGCGCTTCGTTGTTGGTGACCCGGCTGAGGAACCCGTGCAGACCGCCGCGCACCCCGCGGTACATGGCCCGGCCGGGCGCGCCGAGTTTGTCAAACACTTTCTGACTGGTCAGGTAGGCGTCGCGGTAGGCCGCGCGGGTACGGACGGTATTCAAAAAGCGCGCCATACCGCCAATCGTCGGCGCGTAGGATCGGCCGTTGTCGTTGACCACGATGATGAGTCGACGCGTGTTGTCGTCGCTGATGTTATTGAGGGCTTCCCAGGTCATGCCGCCGGTCAGCGCGCCGTCGCCGACGACGGCGACCACGTGCCGATCGGTCTGGCCGGTCATCTCGAAGGCTCGGGAGATACCGTCGGCCCAGGACAGCGAACTGGAGGCGTGCGAGCTTTCGACGATGTCGTGCTCGGACTCCGAACGTTGCGGATAGCCCGCGAGACCGTCGAACGAGCGCAGCTTGCTGAAGTCCTGACGGCCGGTGAGGAGCTTGTGTACGTAGGACTGGTGGCCGGTATCGAAGACGATGGCGTCGGTCGGTGAATGGAAAACCCGGTGGATGGCGATGGTCAGTTCGACGACACCGAGGTTTGGCCCGAGGTGTCCGCCGGTCTTCGAAATCTCGCGCACCAGAAACCGCCGAATATCGGCGGCCAGCTGTGGCAGCTGCTCTTTCGAAAGACCATCGAGGTCCCGCGGACCATGAATCGTCTCCAGAAGGATCATCCGTCATACCTTTCATGCTGCTCTACAAAACAGTGCTAAACAGATCAAGCCAAACCGGCGCGCAGACCCGAGTGAATCGAGTCTACGCGCCGGTGTCGTGCTGGTAGAGCGAGGCGCTGGCAGCGCCCCGGTTCACTCAGACGAGCGAACGCAGCACGTATTGCAGGATGCCGCCGTTGCGGTAGTACTCGGCTTCACCCGGGGTGTCGATGCGCACGATGGCGTCGAACTCGACCGGTGCCTTGCCGGCGGCCGAGAATTCACTGGGAACGCAGGTCACGCGCACGGTCTTCGGCGTCGTGCCGTTGTTCAGTTCGGTGATGCCGGAGACCGAGACGATCTCGGTGCCATCGAGACCGAGCGAGTCGGCGGTTTCGCCGACCGGGAACTGCAGGGGCACAACGCCCATGCCGATGAGGTTCGAGCGGTGGATGCGCTCGAAGCTCTCAACGATGACGGCCTTGACACCGAGAAGACTCGTGCCCTTGGCTGCCCAGTCCCGGCTGGAACCCGAACCGTACTCCTTGCCACCGAAGATGACGAGCGGGGTACCGGCAGCCTGGTAGTTCTGGCTGGCATCATAGATGTCGGCTTGCGGGCCGCTCGCGACGGTGAAGTCGCGGGTGAAGCCACCCTCGACGTTGTCGAGGAGCTGGTTGCGCAGACGGATGTTCGCGAAGGTTCCGCGAATCATGACCTCGTGGTTGCCACGACGCGAGCCGTAGGAGTTGTAGTCCCCACGGGCGATGCCGTGCTCGGCCAGGTAACGGCCGGCGGGGCCATCCGCTTTGATCGAACCGGCGGGGCTGATGTGGTCGGTAGTGACCGAGTCGCCGAGCTTGGCGAGCACGCGGGCACCACTGATGTCCACGACCGGGCTGGTCTCCAGCGTCATGCCGTCGAAGTACGGGGGCTTCCGCACGTAGGTACTCTCGGCGTCCCAGGCGAAGGTGTCGCCAATGGGGGTGTGCAGGGACTTCCAGCGGTCGTCACCCTCGAAGACACCGGCGTACTGGGTCTCGAACATGTTGGAGTCGATCGACTCGTCAATGGTCTTCTGCACCTCGTCGGCGTCGGGCCAGATGTCCTTGAGGAACACGTCGTTACCCTCGGTGTCCTGACCGAGCGAATCGGTGTCGAAGTCGAAGTTCATCGTGCCGGCGAGGGCGTAGGCGATAACCAGCGGCGGGCTCGCGAGGTAGTTCATCTTCACGTCGGGGTTGATGCGTCCCTCGAAGTTGCGGTTACCGGAGAGCACGGCGGTGACGGCGAGGTCGTTGTCTTGCACGGCCGAGGAGATTTCGTCCTCGAGCGGACCGGAGTTACCGATGCAGGTGGTGCAGCCGTAGCCGACGAGGTAGAAGCCAAGGTCTTCGAGGTAGCCGTTGAGGCCGGCCTTCGCGTAGTACTCAGTGACGACCTTGGAACCGGGCGCGAGGGTGGTCTTGACCCACGGCTTGCTCTTGAGTCCCTTGAGGCTCGCATTGCGGGCCAGCAGGCCGGCCGCGAGCATAACGCTCGGGTTTGACGTGTTGGTGCACGACGTGATGGCAGCGATCGCTACGGCGCCGTTGTCGATCGTGAACTCGCGACCGTCGGCGAGCTTCACGTCGGTGGGCTGAGGGTGCGACTTCGTCGGGTGGCTGGTGTGACGCACCAGGCCAGCCTGGTAGGCGTGCTCGTGCGCGGTCACTTCGTCTTGCGAGGTGAGGCCGAGCGGGTCAGAGGCGGGGAACGTACCCTCTATTGCCGCGTCCACCAGGGAGACGGGGCCGTTGGCGTAGTTGTCCAGGTCGCGCTCGAACTGCGACTTGGACTCGGAAAGGATGATGCGGTCCTGCGGGCGCTTGGGTCCGGCGATCGAGGGAACGACCGTGGAGAGGTCGAGCTCGAGGTATTCGCTGAACACCGGCTCCACATCGGGGTTGTGCCAGAGGCCCTGCAGCTTCGAGTAGGCCTCGACCAGCGCGACCTGCTCTTCGCTGCGCCCGGTGAGGCGCAGGTAGCCGAGGGTCACGTCGTCGATCGGGAACATCGCGGCCGTCGAGCCGAACTCGGGGCTCATGTTACCGATGGTGGCACGGTTGGCGAGCGGCACTGAGGCGACACCCGATCCGTAGAATTCGACGAACTTGCCGACCACGCCGTGCTTGCGAAGCATCTGCGTGATGGTGAGCACGACATCCGTTGCGGTGACGCCGGCCGGGATGACGCCGGAGAGCTTGAAGCCGACAACCTTGGGGATGAGCATGGAAACCGACTGGCCGAGCATCGCCGCTTCGGCTTCGATTCCGCCGACGCCCCAGCCGAGCACGCCCAGGCCGTTGACCATGGTCGTGTGCGAGTCGGTGCCGACGCAGGTGTCTGGGTAAGCCTGGAGAACGCCGTTGACCTCACGGGTCATGGTGACGCGGGCGAGATACTCGATGTTGACCTGGTGCACGATGCCGGTTCCCGGGGGAACGACCTTGAAGTCGTCGAACGCGGTCTGGCCCCAGCGGAGGAACTGGTAGCGCTCACCGTTGCGCTCGTACTCGATCTCAACGTTGCGCTCGAACGAGTCGGTCGTGCCGAACAGGTCGGCGACAACGGAGTGGTCGATGACCATTTCGGTCGGGGCGAGCGGGTTGATCTTCTTGGCGTCGCCGCCGAGGTCGACGAGGGCTTCGCGCATGGTGGCGAGGTCGACGATGCAGGGAACGCCGGTGAAGTCCTGCATGACGACGCGAGCCGGCGTGTACTGGATCTCGGTGTCGGGTTCCGCGGTGGGAACCCAGGAGCCGAGGGCACGAATGTGCTCGGCGGTGATGTTGGCTCCATCTTCGGTGCGGAGGAGGTTCTCCAGCAGCACCTTCAGGCTGTATGGCAGTTTGTCGTAACCGTCGACCGCGTCGAGCCGAAAGACTTCATAGTCTGTCGAACCAACGCGCAGGGTGTCTTTGGCTCCGAAGCTATTTACCGCGGTACTTTTTGAATCCGACACAGTGCCCTCTCCGTTGTAGGAGCCGACGGGAAACCGGCGGCAATCCTCAATTCTTGTGGCAGGCACAACCGCGTGCCAGCAAGGCAAGCCTTACCGGCGGATGCCGGGAGCTGCCTTTTTCCATCGAGTCGTGCCGACGAGTGATCGCCGGTCAACTATCTTGACGTCAAGATAACTCTAGCAGTGCGCCCGAGCGCGCAGAGGTCGATTCTCAGAGCGCGTCGGCGGCATCCGCTTTGCGATAGACCGAGCGCACCATGAGCCAGGACACGACGAGCAACGGCGCGTAGAGCGGGATGCCCATGAGGAGCTTCATGGAGGCGAGCAGTTCGACGTTATTGGCGAGGTAGAGCGGCAGCTGCACGGCGAGGCGTCCGAGGAACAGGCCGGTCCAGCACAGGGTGAGAATGGTCAGCACGCGCCGCTTGCTGGCGTCGAGGCGCCAGGCGATGCCGTCGCCCATGAGGAACCCGACGGCGACGCCGATCAGCGGCCAGCGCACGAGCACGGAGATAAGCAGGGCGGCACCGTAGCCGGCGTTGGTCCACAGACCGACCAGGAAGAAATCGGAGGGCTTTCCGGAGAAGAGAGCCAGCGCGACGCTGATAGCGGTGCCGACCAGGCCTCCGAGGGCCGGCGTCGTCGTCTGCCTGGTGATCGCGCGCAGTGCGACGAAGATCACGCCGATGACCAGCGGAGCGACGAGTGAGGGAAGCAGGGTGCCGATCGGGTCACTCGTCACATCGGTCGACGGGTCGATAGTCAGTGTGTAGGTGACGAGAAAGACAAGGCCGGGCAGGACAGCTTCAATCAGACCGCGGATGCCGCCCATCGCCTTTAATAGGGCCTGTCCACTGATCGGCGCCCCCTCGGTCGCCGCTCCGAATCCGGCCCGGCGGGCCGCCCCGGCCATCGACTCGGCGAACAGGGTTGACGCGGTCTGCGCCTGCTCCGGCGTCGGAGCGGGTTCCGGCGCCGCGGCTGGCGTCGGCACCGGCTCGTGCGCTTCATCGCGCTGGGCCTGCTGTCCGTTCTGACCGGGGGTGTCGCTCATGGCTCGTTAGACCGCGGCGGTCTCGGTCGCGCCGGTGGGCGAGGCGGGCATGCGCAGCGGAATCAGATCACGCGGCGGCATCGGGGTTCCCCCGCGCACGACGACGATACTGCGGAACAGGTCTTCGATCTGCGCTGCGGCATTCGGATCGATGGCGCCCTCGCCCGCGATCACACCGCGCAGAAACCAGCGCGGCCCGTCGACGCCGATGAAACGGGCCAGGCGGGTGACGCCGCCGGCTTCCTGACCGGCCGCAACCGGAATCTCGGCGACCAGTTCCGGGCCGAACGGGCCCTCGCGCGGTGTCGTGGTACCGCCCTGCTTGCCGATCTGGTCGGCGATCTGGTCGCGAATCTCATGCCACAGGCCGCTCGACCGCGGAGCGGCGAACGGCTGCACCTGCAGGGTCGACCCGGCGAAGTCGAGGCCGATGGCGACAACGCGCTTGCTGCCCTCTTCAATTTCGAGGCGCAGGTGCAGGCCTTCCCGCGGCAGAATCTTGATGCCGCCGAGATCGACGTATGGCCGCACCGGGTTGGCTTCGGACTCGTCGAACGGGCCATCGCTCTCGCGGTTCTCTGGTGCCGATTTGGCATGGGGCTCGACGAAGTACCCGGGGGTCGTGGTGTCAGTCACTGATTTTCTCCTTCGCGCTGGGCGGTATCGCCCAACAATGGTGCACTTTCTAGTGGAGCAGCTTCTACGCCCGTTGAACCGAAGCCGCCCTCGCCGCGGTGGCTGCCGGGCAGCCGGTCCACGGCAATGAAGGTGGCCCGGGCAACGGGCATCACAATGAGTTGGGCGATGCGGTCGCCGATATTGATCGTGAACGACTCGTTCTGGTCGGTATTGAGCAGAGCCACCTTGATTTCGCCGCGGTAGCCGGCATCCACTGTCCCCGGGGAATTCACGATGGTGATGCCGTGCTTGGACGCCAGGCCGCTGCGCGGAACCACAAAGGCGGCAAACCCGTCGGGCAACGCGATCGACACGCCGGTGCCGACAAGTGCACGGCAACCGGGAGCGAGCATGAGGGCCTCGGCCGAATGCAGGTCAGCCCCGGCATCACCGGGATGTGCGTAGTTCGGGAGGATGGATGCTTGGATCAGTACTTCGACGCTTTCTGCCACGTGTCGAGGGTAGTGCAGATATCTGATCGAATAGAGCCATGCCTGATTACCGCGAAAAACTCTGGCCTACTCCGTGGGCCTTCATCGTCACCGCACTGGTGATACCGGCGAGCATCCTGGTGCTCGTTCCGATTTCCCTGCCGGCCGGCATCATCACGGCCGCCGTTCTCTACGGAGGCTGCGTACTGCTGCTCGTGCTGGCCTCACCGGTGGTGCGGGTGCAGAACGGCGAGCTGAAAGCCGGCCCGGCCACGATTTCTACCCACCTTGTGGGGGAAGCCGTCTCCTTTACCAAGGCCGAAGCCACCCAGGAGCGCGGACCCCGGCTGGATGCCCGGGCCTGGCTGCTCATTCGCGGCTGGATCGACCCGGTCGTGCGCGTTCCGATCGTCGACCCAACCGATCCGGCGCCGTACTGGATCATCTCCAGCCGGCACCCGACGGAGTTGGCCGCCGCGATCAATGGATCACGAACGACCAACGTCGGTTAGCAGGTCTAGGAGTCGCACTCCAGGCAGACCATTCCGAGCTTGGTCTCGTGGCCCATCTGCGAACGGTGCTTCACGAGGAAGCAATTCACGCAGGTGAATTCGTCGGCCTGCGCGGGCAGAACGACGACATCGAGGTCCAGGTCGGACAGGTCGGCGCCGGGTAGATCGAACCCACCCGGGTTGTCGGAGTCGTCAACATCAACGCTGCCGGACATTTTATCTGGCACACGTTCCTTGAGGGCCTCGATCGACTCGGAGTCGTCTTCAGTCTTTCGGGGTGCGTCGTAATCGGTTGCCATGCCCATCCATTTCAGTTACGCCGATAATCGAAATCGGCGGGCACAGTTTCCAACAATCCGGACGGAATAGCAAACCGTCCGCCAACCTTTTTATTCGGACACGGAAAACAACTTGCGGCACGCCCAGCGTATTCCCGCGAAATTGCCCCAACTCGTGGCAGTCTTGCAGCCAACGGTAATCGCGAGAGGGCTTGTCTTCATGCAGGAATTGAAGGTTATTGGGGTTGAGAACGGTGCGCTGCTCGCAGCGTCCGAAGATGGTGACCGATATCGCATCGCCATCGACGAGGTTCTTCAGTCCCGGCTTCGCCAAACCCAGACGGAGCAAAGTCTCGCGCCCAAACTCTCCCCCCGGGAGGTTCAGGCGCACATTCGCTCCGGCATGTCCGCCGAGGATGTCGCGGCCGTCACCGGCGCGTCCCTCGACTACGTGCGCCGCTTCGAGGGCCCGGTCGTAGCCGAACGGGAGTACATCGTCTCGTCGGCGCTCAGCGTGCCGGTACACACCGCGATCGATCCGGATCCGGTCGACGAGAACGTGAACTTCGGCAGCGTCATTCGGGAGCGTCTCGCCTCGCTCGGCGCCACCGGCGAACGCTGGGCCAGCTGGAAAGAGCCCGGCGGCGGCTGGATCGTCAAGCTGTCCTTCACCGCAGACGAGATCGACCACGACGCCCGCTGGGGCTTCGAACCCAAGAAGAACTCACTATCGCCGGTCGGCAGCGAGGCCATCGCGCTCTCGCAGCAGGGCGAGCTCAAGGGCTCGCTCATTCCCCGACTGCGCGCGGTCGGCTCGGAGACGAGCGCCGCCGATGTCTCCCGCTTCGACAGCAACGCCTTCAACTTCAAGGAATCTCTGCCCGACGAGATTTTGAACGACACCAGCCCGAACCTTGAGGTTGTGCCGTTTTCCCGTTCGCTCAGCCGGGACGATGCTGTGTCCAAAGCCGCGATCAAACGCGCTGCCGAGCCAGCATCGAACATGAGCGAAACCGCCGATCTTCTGGAATCGTTGCGTCGACGCCGCGGCGAACGCGAGGCGGCTGGCAGCCGGGATGCTGCAGCGGCCCAGCCGACGGCATCCTCTTCGGTGCAGCCTGCAATGATGCGGCCCCGTCGGTCCACGGCCATGGACAGCCCGGTTACCGACGAGTCCAGTGCGGCGCCGGCGACCACGCCGGAACCGACCGGCAACGCCTGGGCCAACCAGGCTGCCCGGGCCCAGGAGCGCACCAACCACGGCCGCACCACACCCAAGCGCGGTCGGGCATCGATGCCGAGCTGGGACGAAATCGTGTTCGGAGCTCGCACCGACGACGACCTGGGCTAGGCGCCGGCTGATCATTACGGGCACTGCCGCCTCCCGCGCCGACGTTCTGCGCCTGCACGCCCAGGGCCTGGCCGGGCCAACGCTGATGGGGCCGTTGCGGTCGTTGAGCGGATGCTCGCGGTACAGGCCCAGGACTACCCGGCGGCCCAGTGGGCCAGCGGGGTGCGCTCCCCCGGCACAACGCTGGACGAGGTGCAGGCCAGCGTCAATGCGGGTGACATCGTGCGTTCGTGGCCGATGCGCGGCACGCTGCACCTGGTTCGGGCCGGCGCGCAGCGGGCAGACGGGTTTGTCGGCATCCGCTTGAGGAGTTGTCGGGTTAGCCTTGAGCAGTGAAACTAACATCGGCCCTGCGCATCCCCACCCGACTCCCGGTGCTGCAGGTCGTGAAGATGGCCGTCGCCGTCGCCCTGGCCTGGATCGTCTCGCAGCTGCTGCTGCCCAACGACCTACCGATCTTTGCCGCGATTGCGGCCCTGCTCGTGGTGCAGCCGAGTGTCAATCAGACCCTCGGCCGCGCGATCGAACGTACCGCTGGCGTCATCGGCGGAGTCATTATCGCCTCCACGATCGGCTTCTTCCTCGGCCAGTCCAGCTGGGTTGTACTCGGCACGATTGTGGTCAGCATCCTCGTCGCCTGGGCGCTGCGGCTGTCGCCGGTGTCGGCGAGCCAGATTCCGATCAGCGCCATGCTCGTGCTCGCGCTCGGCGCGACGACGCCGGGGTATGCCCTCGATCGCATCTTTGAAACGTTCATCGGTGCGGGGATCGCGCTGATCATCAACGCCCTGATCGTTCCGCCGGTGCTGATTGCGCCGGCACGCGATGCTGTGGCCCTGCTCGCTCGCGAGGTGGCTGATACCTTCGAGCGCATTGCCCAGGCGCTACGTACCCCGCAGACGCCGGTCGACCTGATGGAGCTGATGATCAAGGCCCGGCTGCTGCGCCCCATGCTGGTCAAGGCGGAGAAGGCCATCGCGCAGGCGGAGGAGAGCCTCATGCTCAACCCGCGCAAGGCCAAACTACGCCTGGCGCTCGACACCGACCATGAGATGATCGCGCGACTGCCAACCCTCGTGACCCGCGCTATCGGCATGACCCGGGCCCTGCACGATCACTACGATACCTCCCTGCAGTTGGAGCCGAGCGTTCAGGCCTTTTCCGAGGAGCTGGCCCGGGCTGCGCACGACCTGCGGCTGCTCGCTCGCGCTGAGGGCGACCTCACGGTGGCGCCCGAGCCGCCGGCCCCCGAGGTGCTGGCCCTGACCGCGCCGCTGCGCATCGTGACGCCGCACCCCGACCACTGGATCCTTATCGGCTCGCTCATGGAGGACCTGCGCCGGGTGCGCGAGGAGATCGTCGGCGACCGGGCCTGAGCCGCCCGAAGCATCCGTTCGATAGCCGCGCCCCATTTCGGTAGCCGCTACGCCGATTACCGTAGCGGCTACCCAAACCGGGCGCGGTCATGCCTGACCGGCACAGAAAAACGGATGCCGCGCGCGGGTCTCGCGCGGAGCATCCGTTTTCGGGTCACGCGGTTTAGAGCACCTTGGAGAGGAAGTCCTGGGTGCGCTCCTGCTGTGGGTTGCCGAACAGCTCGGCCGGAGTCCCCTCTTCGACGATGAGGCCATCGGCCATGAAGATGACCCGGTCCGCGACCTCGCGGGCGAAACCCATCTCGTGGGTGACGACGACCATGGTCATGCCCTCGGCGGCGAGGTCGCGGATGACCTGCAGCACCTCCCCCACCATTTCGGGATCGAGGGCGCTCGTGGCCTCGTCGAACAACATAATGTCGGGGTTCACCGCGAGGGACCGGGCGATCGCGACGCGCTGCTTCTGGCCGCCGGAGAGCTGCGCGGGGCGGGCATCCGCTTTGTCGGACAGGCCCACCCGCTCGAGCAGTTTCAGGGCGGTGGCTCGGGCATCCGCTTTGGATTCCTTCTTCAACTCGGTCGGCGCGAGCATGATGTTCTGCAGCACCGTCATGTGCGGAAACAGGTTGAAGTGCTGGAAGACCATACCGATGTGCGCTCGAACCTCGTTCAGGTCGACGGTTTTGTCGCTGAGGTTGAAGCCGTCGACGATGACCGTGCCGGCGCTGAGCTCGTCGAGCTTGTTCAGGCAACGCAGAAAGGTGGACTTGCCCGAACCCGAAGGGCCGATGACGCACACGACCTCGCCCTCGGTGATCTCGACGTCGAGGCCCTTGAGCACCTCGTTGGAGCCGAACGACTTGCGCAGGCCACGTACCGAAATTTTGCTGGCACTTGCGGTGTTGTTTGCGCTGGTGCTCATTTGTTGAACCTCTTGTCGAGCTTGTTGGAGAGCATGGTGAGCAGGTTGATGACGATGAAGTACAACGCGGCGACGATCAGCAGGGTCTCACCGGTGCGAAAGTTGGCGGCGTAGATCTGCTGGCCCTGATAGGTGAGCTCGGCGAAGCCGATCACGGCGAGCAACGAGGTGTCTTTCAGGGTCATCACGAACTGGTTGATGAACGACGGCGTCATGATCTTCACGGCCTGCGGCAGTACGACGCGGCGCATGGTCGTGACGTAGCCGAGGCCGAGGCTGCGACCGGCTTCGGTCTGACCTGGGTCGACCGATTGGATGCCGCCGCGCACGATCTCGGTCATGTAGGCGCCGGCGTTCAGGCTCAGGGTGAGCACACCAGCGGTGAGCACGTCGATCGACTGCCCGGTGAGCTGAGGCAGGCCGAAGTAGAAGAAGAAGGCCTGCACGAGCAGCGGGGTGCCGCGGAAGATGCTGACGTAGACGCTCGCAATGCCGCGCAGAATGCGACTCTCGGAGACCTTAAAGAAGCCGAATACCACGCCGAGCACGAGAGCGATCAGAATGGACAGGCCGGTTGCGAGCAGGGTCAGCCCGAGGCCCTTCATCAGCGCCGGTATGCTGTCGCTGAGCAGACCGAAGAAACCGGATGCCGCGGCGGGTGCCGGCTGCTCCAGGTAGGTGTCAAGAATGGCCTGGTAGTCGCCGTTGTCCTGCAACTCGGCGAGGCCGGTGTTGAACGCGGCGAGCAGCTCGGGGTTCTGCCCCTTATTGACGGCGAAACCGTAGGAGCTGCCCTGTTCCTTCTCGGTGACGGACTTGAGCCCGTTGTTCTGGTTGATGCCGTAGGCCAGCACGGGATAGTCGTCGAACACTGCGACGGAGTTGCCGGCCTTGACGTCGTCATACATGGTGGCCGAGTCGGCGAGTGCCTTGACCGTGAAGTCGTATTCGTCCTTGATCGAGTTGGCGAAGGTCTCGCCCTCGCTGCCGCGCTTGGCGACGACCGTTTCGCCGGCCAGGTCGGCGTATCCGGTGATCTCGGTGTTGTCCTCGGCGACGGCCATCTGCACGCCGGAGTCGAAGTACGGGTCGGAGAAGTCGAAGATGAGCTTGCGCTCGTCGGTGATCGACATGCCGGCGATGACGCCGTCGACCTGATTGGACTGCAGCGCCTGCAGCGCAGCGTCGAAGCCGAGCGACTTAATCTCGACCGTGAACCCCTGGTTTTCGGCGATGTCGCGAATCAGGTCCATGTCGATGCCGGTGAGTTCACCGTTCTCGCGGTACTCGAACGGCGCGAAGGTGGTGTCGGTGCCGATGACGTAGTTTTCGCCGGCGGTAGCGGCCTGTGGTTGACTCGCGGCTGCGGCGCTGACGCCGAGGAATCCGCCGGCGAGGGCCAGCAGCGCCGTGACGGCGACCGTGAGCTTGCCCGCCCGGAACATAGTTATTTTGCGCAAAGGAGAACCATTTCTTGTTGTGCGATCTACATTGGCCTGGCGGCCTCAGGGTCAGAGGCGCCGATCGACGCTGATCCATCGGGGAGCGGCTGCCGCTCACCCTGTCGATAAAGCCTACCTTGGGGGCCGCCGCACGGTTCTCGACCGTGCCGGAGCCGACCGGCTCCAGCACCTCGGCACCGTCAGGACACGTAAAAAAACTACGCGACGACCTGCTACGAGACGACGGCAGCGTGCGTGTCGGCCCACAACGCACCGAGCACGGTCGCGGCCGAGCCGGTGCCCGCTTCCCGAAAGCCGGTACCGGCCCAGAGGGCGAGGCCGTGCGGGTCGCCGCGGCGGGCGGCATCCGCTCGCACAGTCTTGGTGAGGTGATGCACCTGCGGATACTCGTGCGGCACGGTCGCATCGTGGGCGGTGATGAAGCCGTTCCGCAAGCCGCGGGCAGGGCGACCGGAGAATGCCCAGGTTATGACGGTCTCGGTGAACCGCGGGTCGACGAGGGCGTCCTGGTGGGCCTGCTGCGCACCGGACTCGTCGGTGCGCAGCAGGGCGGTTCCGAGCTGCACAGCTTCGGCTCCGGCAGCCAGCAACGAGGCGATCTGCCCGCCAGAGTGGATGCCGCCCGCCACGATCAGCGGCAGCGTCACCACCTCGCGAATCGCGATCAACAGCTCCCCCAGAGCCAGGGTGCCCGGTTCGTCCCGCGTGGTGAAGGTCCCCCGGTGCCCGCCGGCCTCCGGCCCCTGCACGCAGAGTGCATCGACGCCGCGGTCAACCGCCTGACGGGCTTCGGGCACCGAGGTGACCGTGGCGATCAGGAACGACCCGGCCGTGTGCATCCGCTCGACGGCGTCTACCGGAGGCAGGCCGAAGGTGAACGAGACCACCGGAACCTGTCGCGCGATAACGACCGCCACCTTCTCGGAAAACCAGTCGTCGTCGGTCTCGTCAATTTCGGCGAACACAGCGCTGGGGTTCTCGCGGGCCAGCGCGTCGCGGTACGCCTCGACGGCGGCGCGGTCGATCAGGGGCAACTGCGGAACAAACAGGTTGACACCGAAAGGATTATTCGTGCGCTGCTGTACGTCCACGATCTGCTCGGCCAGGACCGTCGGCGTCTTGTACCCGCCGGCAAGAAAGCCGAGGCCGCCCGCGTCGCTCACGGCGACCGCGAGGTTGGGCGTAGAGGCGCCACCGGCCATCGGCGCCGCGATGATCGGAATCGCTAGGTCATTTAGGGTGAACATGGGATCTCCTCGACTAGCTAGAGTGCACCTCTATCGACTGGAGTTGCATTCTCTCGACTGTTTTCGTGTGCTCGACGCGTTCTCGGGCACCCTTGCACCTTAGCCCCGGCCGGTCACCTCCCGACGACCGGCTGGGCGAGACCTCATTTGCCGCGGACCCGGCCCCGCGAGACGACAACTTCAACCCCTGAACCCTGGTCATCTCCGGGGAGGGCGGGTTCGGCCCCCTGAGAGCCGGCCCAGGGGCGGAACGTGTTCTCTCGCGCCAGCGATGTAGCCGAAACTGGCAACTCGCGCCGGGAGGTGTCCGGCGACGCGAAACGGCAACGACGGCCGTACCGTGAGTTGCGGTCAACCGAATCAGATGGCTCCACGGTCGGAATCGCTAGGGTGGAACGACGAGGGGGTGCATGATTATGGGGTATTTCTACATTGCAGTTGCTCTGCTCGCCATGCTGACGGGCGGCCTCCTGCTCGTCGTGCCACAGCACACCACGCAGGGCGTGATCTTTGGGGGCAGGATTCTTCTGGTCATCGCCGCTCTGCTCGCGATCCGTCGCCTCGACCGCACGGTCAAACGTGTCGGGGTGAGCGTATGACCGCAGCCGCTCCCTCACCCCTCGTGCTCGAGTGGGCCGCGCGGCAACTCGCCGTCGCCGAGCTGCGCTGGGTGCGTTCGCTGCCCGGCGGCACCCACGCCAGAACGAGCGTTGTCGGTACCCCCGACGGCGCCGAGTTCGTGTTGCGGCAGTTTCCGCCCGGTGACGACGCCGTGCGGCTCGAGATCCGCGTCCTCAGCACCCTGGGCGACCTCGGCGAGCTGGCTCCGCAGCTGCTGGCCGCCGACGCTGAAGGCACAGTGAACGGATGCCCGCTCATCGTCACGACGCTGCTGCCAGGTCGGGCCTCGATCACCCCCACAAACCCGCACGACTTCGCGCGGCAACTCGGGGCGGCGCTTGCGCGCATCCACTCTCTTGCTGTCATTCCAGGGCTCACCGACCTGTTCACCGAACCGGCGACCGAGTCACCGATGCATTCCGTATGGCACCAGCTCACCGGCGAACCCCGCGTGCTCACCCACAACGACTTCTGGTCCGGCAATACCGTTTGGCTGAACGAACGCCTGACCGGGATCGTGGACTGGTCGGGCGCCGGGCGAGCGCCGCGCGGGTATGACCTGGCCTGGTGTCGCCAGGACCTGGTGTTTCTCTACGACGTGACGGTCGCCGACGTCTTTACCCGCGCCTACGACCAGGCGTTCGGCTCCCCCACCCCCGATGTGGCCCTCTGGGACCACTTCGCAGCGATGAAGGCCTACCCCCGAGTGGAAACCTGGGCGCCCAACTACACGGATCTCGGCCGAGACGACCTGGACGGCGCCGGGCTGCGCCGACGCCTGACCGAATGGATGCTGCGACTCGACGCTGGCTAATAGGGAGGCTGCAGGTTCGGAACCATTGGAAAGTGTCGCAGGTTGAGTGTGAGCAATCGGGCCTGAAAGCGAATCGCTGTGGCAGCAATCGCTAGGTCCGCACCATCAATCGTGTGATGGCTGGGTAGCCGCTGTCGGCCCAATGCACCCGCTGCTTCAGCGACCTCGGCATTGACCGGACGCCAAATCAACGTCGCGAGCAGTGCCCGAGTACCTGCCTCCACGTTCGGTCGCATTCCGGCCAAAACTTCGAGGCGAGTCATCTCACTCGCGTGCAGGGGTGCCAGAACACGCTCGGTTTCGAGGACATCGGCCGTACCCTGGTGGCCTCGGAGGTAATCGATCAAAAACCGACGCGTACATGAGAACGGTCACGACGCGGTCTGCCCCAGACGGTCGCCGGAGCGTACCCGGTCAACCCAGGTCGCGCCGTCGACGTCGCGACCGTTCCACGTCCCGAAGGAGGCGCGCATGGCCTGCACATCTGCCTCGCTCGAACGCTCCGACAGGTAGAGCGCCTCGACAGCATCTCGAAATGAGTGCAGACACAGACTTACCCGTGCAAGCGGCTTCCGCATCGAGGGCATGACGCTCGTCTTCCGTTAGGGAAATCTGCGTTCTTAGCACGATGAAAGATACATCACTTGTCGGGAAGGCCAAACGATTAACGAGGCAGGGCCCCACCGAAGTGGGGCCCTGCACGGCGCTTCGTGGAAACGCGAAAAACTACGGGTTACGCGTTGAGCGCGGCCTGGAGTTCCAGGGTGATGGTGACCTTGTCGCCGAGCAGCATTCCACCGGTTTCGAGGGCAGCGTTGTAGGTGAGGCCGAAGTCTTCACGGTTGACCTCGGTCTTGGCCGTGGCACCGAACTTGTAGTTGCCGTAGGGGTCTCCGCCGAAGCCGCCGAACTCGAGCTCGAACGTGGCCGGCTTGGTAACGCCCTTGATGGTGATGTTGCCGTCGACGAGATATTCGCCCTTGACGACGCGCACACCGGTCGACGCGAAGTCGATGGTCGGGTACGTCTCGGCGTCGAAGAAGTCTCCGGTGCGCAGGTGACCGTCGCGGCCCGGCTCGTTGGTGTTGATCGAGACGACCTTGGCCGAGGCGGTGACGCTCGTCTGGAGCGGGTCCTCGCCGGTCACGAAGGTGGCGTCGAAGTCATCAAAGGTGCCCTTGACCTTGCTGATGACGATGTGGCGAATGCTGAAGCTGACGGAGCTGTGGGTCTTGTCAATGGTCCAGGTTCCGGCCTTGTAGCCCGGGATATTGGTGATCGTAGTCTCGCTCATAGAAGTTCTCCTCAAGTGTGTGGGCCCAGGAATTGTCGCCCTCGGATACATGCAAGCGCATAGAAGATGCACATATTCCCCAGAAGACAAGTATTCATCTTCCCCTGTTCGGGCGTTCAGACGGGACCTACACTCAGTCCGACCGAATAGGCTCACCCTGTCACGAGGTTCTGCGTGTTTAATGGGAGGTTGCTGTGAGCGCACGCGCACCAAGCATGCGGGGGGTAGCGGGTGAGAGCCTGCTGATCGCCGCCGGAGGCCGGGCCATCCTGCTGCAGCTGGCGAATCCGGCCATCGGGCACGGCGTGGCCGATCACAGCCATTTCGCCGCCACGCCACTCGCCCGGCTGAGCGGCACGCTCAGCTACGTCTACGCCACCGTCTTCGGCGAGGCCGACCTGGCCGCTGCGATGGCCGCGCGGGTCAATCACGCGCACGTTCCCGTGCATTCGGTCGGCACGACCCCCGAGTACAACGCGTTCACCCCCGAATTGCAGCTCTGGGTTGCCGCGACGCTCTATGAATCGGCCACCCACCTGCACGCTTTGATCTACGGCCCGCTCGACGACGACATCGCCGATACCGTCTATAGCGAATACGCCCGGCTCGGCACGTCACTGCAAGTGCCGCCGGAACTATGGCCGACAGATCGCGCCGCCTTTCGCCGGTATTGGAACGAGCAGCTGCAGCTGCTGACAACGGATGCCGCCACCCGCGCGGTCGCGCACGAGCTGTTGCACTCGCGGTCGGCTCCGTTCTGGTATCGGACCGCTCTGCCGCTGGCCCGGCTGATGACCGCCGGACTGCTGCCGCCCCACGTTCGCGTACTGTTCGAACTTCCCTGGACCGAGCGGCACGAGCGGCGCTTTGATCGCGTGCTGGGCGGCATCCGCTTGATTTATCCCCGCCTGCCGCTGGCACTGCGCCACTGGCCCAAGAATCACTATCTGCGCGTGCTGCGCAAATCCGGTCAGCGCGAATCCACGGCGGCCGCGCCCGCGCCGGTAGTGTGAGAGTCCAATGACGCAGCCGCAGACTCCCCACCCCGGACTCGACAGCACCGATCGCCAGATTATCGCCGAGCTCAGCCGGGACGGTCGACTCTCGATGCGCCAGCTGGCCCTGCAGGTGCACATCTCCCGCACCGCCGCCCACACCCGGGTGCAGAAGCTGATCAGCCACGGCGTGATCACCGGCTTCGGTGCCGAAACCGACCGTAAGGCACTCGGGCTCAACGTGTCCGCGCTCGTAGTCGTGAAAATCGGCGACGTCGCCTGGGGCGCAATTGCCGCGCAGCTCGCCGAACTGCCGTTCGTGGAGAAGGCGCAGGCCGTGAGCGGCGACATCGACATCATTCTCACGGTGAGCGCTCCCGACCATGAGCAGCTCAGCCAGGCCATTCTGCGCGATATCCACACCATGCCGGGGGTGATCTCGACCCGGTCCCACCTCATTCTCGACGAGATCATCGGGCACGCACCCGGCACGACTCCGGACGCCTGGCACTGATTCAGGACTCAACCATGCCGATTGGTCGCCGTCTGGCGGATGATCGGCCAATCGTTCACAACTGCGAAAAAGCGCGGCCAGGCCTGCGAAAAGGGCGCACCATTGGCTCATGAGCCTCAATGTCGAGAGCACGCCGCTGACGGCCGTGCTGGCACCCCCACCCCTGCGGTTGATCGATGATTCGTGGAACGCCGTTCCGGGCACCGAGAGCGGCGGATTCGTCCTTCCCCCGGTCGAGACGCTGCTCGGCCTCTACCGGCAGATGGTCGTGGCCCGCCGGTTCGACGTGCAGGTCACCGCCCTCACCCGGCAAGGTCGCCTCGCCACCTACCCATCCGCGCTCGGCCAGGAAGCCTGCGAGATCGCCGCCGTCGCCGCGCTCTCGCCGCAGGACTGGCTGTTTCCGACCTACCGGGACAGCATCGCGCTGCTCACCCGCGGCGTCGAGCCGAAGGATATTCTCGCCTCGTTCCGCGGCGACTGGCACAGCGGTTACGACTATCAACAGCATCGCATCGCCCCGCAGGCCACCCCGCTCGCCACCCAGGCGCTGCACGCCGTGGGCCTCGCCACCGCGGCCAAGCTCAAACGTGACGACACCGTGGCGCTCACCCTGCTCGGCGACGGAGCCACGAGCGAGGGTGACGCTCACGAGGCGTTCAACTTTGCCGCAGTCTGGCAGGCCCCCGTCGTCTTCGTGGTGCAGAACAATCAATTCGCGATCAGCGTGCCCCTGGATAAGCAGATGGCCTGCCGCACCATCGCCGACAAAGCGATCGGCTACGGCATGCCCGGCTTCTACGTTGACGGCAACGACGTCGCGGCCATGTTCGCGGTCATCTCGGCGGCGGTCAACCGAGCCCGCAGCGGCGGCGGCCCGACCCTGATCGAGGGCCTCACCTACCGCATCGAGGCGCACACCAACTCGGATGACCCCACCCGCTACCGCAAAACCGCCGACGTCGACCTGTGGCGCAGCCGCGACCCGATCGAACGCCTGGAGAAGTACCTCATTGCCCAGGGGGCGTTGTCCGAGGAAGAGCGCGCTTCCGTCGCTGCGGCCGCGGAGGCGCTCGCAGCGACGACCCGCGAGTGCATGACGGAGCAGGCGGTGGTCGATCCGCTCGAGCTGTTCGAGCACGTCTACGCCACTCCCCGCTCCGCCCTGGCCGAGCAACGCGCCTTTCTGGCGGCCGAACTCGACGGCGACGCCGACGCATCCGCTGGTGAATACGAAGAGAGCACCCGATGAGCCCCCAGCAGACCCTCGAGACCGGAACAGCTGTGCGCGCTCCGGACAACCTGACCATGGCCGCCGCCCTCAACGCGGCCATTCGCGACGCCATGGTCGACGATCCGACGGTCGTGCTGTTCGGCGAAGACGTCGGGCCGCTCGGCGGCGTGTTCCGGGTCACCGACGGCTTATACGCCGAATTCGGCGAGACCCGGGTGAGCGACTCGCCGCTGGCCGAGGCCGGCATCGTCGGAACGGCGATCGGCATGGCGATGTACGGCCTGCGCCCGGTGGTCGAGATGCAGTTCGACGCGTTCAGCTACCCAGCATTCCAGCAGATAGTGTCGCACGTGGCGAAGATGCGCAACCGTACGCGCGGCAAGATTTCGCTGCCGATCGTCATTCGCATTCCCTACGCTGGCGATATCGGCGGCGTCGAGCATCACTCCGACTCCTCCGAGGCGTATTGGACGGCGACGCCCGGGCTGACCGTGGTGAGCCCGTCGAACCCGGCCGACGCCTATTCCATGCTGCGGGGCGCCATCGCGAGCGACGACCCGGTGATTTTCATGGAGCCGAAGAGTCGCTACTGGAACAAAGCGGAGCTTTCCCTGCCGGTGCAGACCGAGCCGCTGAACCGGGCCGTCGTGCTACGGGAGGGCAGCGATGTCACGCTCATCGCCTACGGTCCGACTGTGAAGACCGCCCTCGCGACGGCCGAACAGGGCGCGGCTGAGGGGCTCTCGATCGAGGCCATCGACCTGCGCACGCTGTCGCCGTTTGATGACGAGACGGTGGGGGCATCAGTTCGAAAGACCGGCCGGGCCGCGATCGTGCACGAGGCCGCCCAGTTCGGCGGTTACGGCGCTGAGGTGGCCGCTCGCCTGACCGAGCGCAACTTCTTCTATCTGGCCGCGCCCATTCTGCGCATCACCGGCTTCGACATTCCGTACCCGTCACCCAAGCTCGAGGAGTATTTCTTGCCGACCCCCGACCGAATCCTCGCCGCGCTGTCGACCTGGGAGTGGTCCTGATGAGCCGCGAGTTTCTGCTGCCCGACCTCGGTGAAGGACTGACCGAGGCCGAGATCGTGGCCTGGCTGGTCGCTCCCGGCGATACGATCGCCATCGACCAGGCCGTGGTCGAGGTTGAATCGGCCAAGTCGATCGTGGAGCTGCCGTCGCCCTACGGCGGCGTCGTGGCAAGCCTGTTCGGCGAGCCCGGCCAGGTCATTCATGCCGGGCAGGTGCTGCTGACCGTGACCGACGCGACTGATGACGCTTCAGCCGGTGTTGTCGACGTTCCGGACGCCGCGGCGACCGTCGTGGCGGTCGAAGGCTCCGGAGCCGTTCTGGTCGGCTACGGCACGACCGAAAGCACCCGGCCGGCGCGCAAGGTAGCCGCCGGGCGGTTCGGCACCCCGCGGGCAGCGGATGCCCCGGCACCGGCTGCATCGACGCCGCCCGTCGCCGTTGCGCTGGCCGAGCGCCCCGCCGAGGTGGCGGCATCCGTTTCTGCAGCCATCGATTCGTCCAGCACGGTCGACCCGATCCGCCACTCCCCCGTCGTGTCTCCGATCGTGCGCCGGCTGGCGCGCGAGAACGGGTTCGACGCGAGCGCGCTGGCCGGGAGCGGGCACGACGGTCTGGTGCTGCGCAGCGACGTCGAGGAACACATTCGCGCGCTCACCGCTCCGGCCGTGGCTGTCGATGTGGCTGTCGAGGTGGCAGTCGATGTGGGTATTGCGACGCCGCCCAGCACTGTCGACGCGGCGAGTGCGGATATTCGCATTCCCATCACCGGCCTGCGCAAAGTCGTGTCGCAGCGGCTGACCACGTCGCGTCGGGAGATTCCCGAGGCGACGATCTGGCTCGACGTCGACGCGACCGCCCTGTTCACCGCGCGGGACCAGCTGCTCGCGGCGACGGATGAGCGGTTCAGCGTGACGGCGCTCATCGCGCGCTTCGTGGTGGCCGGGCTGCGCCGGTATCCGGTGCTCAATTCCTCGGTCGACACCGCGAGCCAGGAGATTCTCCAGCACGGAGCCATCAACCTCGGCATTGCGGCGCAGACCTCACGCGGGCTGATGGTTCCCGTCATCCACCGTGCCCACGCGATGAGTACGCGACAGCTGCGCGATGCCCTCGCCGCGCTGGTCGCACAGTCGCCCGACGGCACCTTCTCGCCGAGCGCGCTGACCGGGGGAACCTTCACCCTCAACAACTTCGGATCGCTCGGCGTCGACGGTTCGGCCGCGATCATCAACCATCCCGAAGCGGCCATTCTCGGCATTGGGCGCATGATCGAGCGGCCGTGGGTGGTCGAACACGCACTCGCGGTTCGCACCGTCGTAGAACTCTCCATGGTGTTCGACCATCGGGTCTGCGACGGCGGAACGGCCGCCGGGTTTCTCACCTATGTGGCCGGCTGCATTGAAAACCCGGTGAGCCTGCTCGCCGACCTGTGAGCTCGGGGCGTGTCCTGAACGCCCACGATTCTGGCATCGGTTACTGAGTGATGTTTGTTGGCGTATAGGCTGCTGAGTGACACGGGGTGCTCCGCACAATGCGCGAGCTGAGATGAATACCCGTTGAACCTGTCTAGTTAGCACTAGCGAAGGAATGTCACGGATGACTGATCAGACCTCGAATATCACGCCGCGCACCACGCCTCGGATTCTCAGTATCGCCGGCACCGACCCGACCGGCGGTGCCGGCATCCACGCCGATTTGAAAAGCATCGCGGCCAACGGCGGGTACGGCATGGCAGTAGTAACAGCTCTGGTCGCGCAGAACACACGCGGGGTGCGCTCGGTGCACACCCCGCCGGTCGCGTTTCTGCGCCAGCAATTGAACGCCGTGAGCGATGACGTGACCATCGATGCCGTGAAGATCGGCATGCTCGCCGAAATCGACGTGATTCACGAGGTGCGTTCCTGGCTCAATGCCCACCGTCCTCCGCTCGTCGTGCTCGACCCGGTGATGGTGGCAACGAGTGGTCACCGGCTGCTCGAACCCCAAGCGGAGCAGGCGCTGCGTGATCTGATCCCCCTCGCCGATCTCGTCACACCCAACGTTCCCGAGCTGGCCGTTCTGCTCGCAGAACCCACAGCGGCAAACTGGGCTGCGGCCATCGAGCAGGGCAAACGACTATCAGCCCGCACCGGAGTAACCGTGTTGGTGAAGGGGGGTCATTTCGACGAAACCATCTGCCCTGACGCCCTGGTCAACACCCACGGGCTGCTGGCACAGAGCGTTGTCGAGTTTGCTTCGCCGCGCATCGCCACCAAGAATACCCACGGCACCGGATGCTCGCTCTCCTCGGCAATGGCCACGGTACAGGCGCGAACCGGGGACTGGGCTGCGTCTCTGGCCGAGGTCAAAGACTGGCTTCAGGATGCTCTGACCCATGCCGACGACCTCAAGGTCGGTCAGGGCCATGGCCCGATCCATCACTTTCATCGGCTGTTCGCAGGCGCGTCGGTCGAGTCGGCCACACCAGCTGATTCGGTGAAGTTCAGTGCGACACTGTGGCGCGATGTCGAGCAGATTCGCACGCAGATCTTCGATCTGCCGTTCATTAAGGATCTCGGTACTGGGGTTCTGGCCGAGCGAGATTTTGCGTATTACCTCGCTCAGGACGCGCTCTACCTCGCCACTTACCCGCGCGTTCTTGCGCGCGCCAGTGAGATCGCGCCGAGCATACACGCACAGCGGTTTCTGGCCGATTCGGCACGACGGTGCCGCGACGTTGAGCTGGAATTGCACAGAAACTGGCTGGGGCAACGGGACGTGTCGTCCGAGGCCGGCCCGGTAACGGCTGGCTACCTGGATCACTTGCTCGGGCTTGCTGAGGGCGGAAACTATGCGGTGCTTCTGGCCGCGCTGTTGCCCTGTTTTTGGCTCTATGCGGATGTCGGTGAGCGGCTGCACACCGACTTTCTGGCGCGCACCGAAACAGCAGTGCATCCATATGCCGCGTGGCTCCAGACCTATGCCGATGAAGAATTCGCCGCGGCCACGAGGGAAGTCATCGCGCTCACCGACGCCGCTGCGGCGACGGCCTCTGCCGCGCAACGCTCGGCGATGCGCCAGGCGTTTGCCACCTCGTCACGGTTTGAGCTCGACTTCTTCGACGCCCCTCGGCATTCTGTGTTGGCCTGAGATGACCACGCCAAACTCGGTACTGTGTGCGGTATCAGCCCAGCGCGGGCAGGCTGGCCAGAAGTCGCTGCGCGGCATCCGTCGGGTCGTTGGCGTCGGTGATCGCGCGCACCACAACCACTCGAGTCGCGCCAGCATCGACGACTTGGTTGATGTTGCTGAGGTCGATGCCGCCGATGGCAAACCATGGCAGCTCGCTGTCGGTGGCTGCGCTGCGGGCGGCCGCGTAACGCAGAAGCAGCGTTCCGACCGCCGCTCGACCGGGTTTTGTCGGTGTGGCCCAGACTGGGCCGACGCAAAAATAGTTAAGATCGTTCGCGGCCAGTGCTGCATCCACGTGTTCGGTAGTGTGTGTGGACAGGCCGATCACGGCGGCCGGGCCGAGCAGGGTGCGAGCGGAGGCCACCGGCAGGTCTGTCTGGCCTACATGAAATACCGGAGCGCCCGTCAGGCTGCCAATATCCGCCCGATCGTTGACGGCCCAGAGTCGTGCGTGCTGGTCGGCAACCGAGCGCAGAATTTCGAGATATTCGAGCTCCTCGGCGGCGTCGATATTTTTGTCGCGAAGCTGAATAATGTCGACCCCACCAGCGAACGCCGCCGCCACGAAGTCAGCGAAATCGCCACGATCCTTCCGGGCATCGGTGCAGAGATACAGCCGGGCTTTTGTCTGGTCCATGCGACCAACCCTATGGGCCAAGTTCGAGCGTCCGTGCCAGCGCAGAAAAACGGTGCGCACCATGAATGAACGAGTCGTGAACCGCACGGTCGACGTCGCCGTGATCGGCGGTGGCATTATCGGGCTCGGCATTGCCTGGGCTGTTGCGCACTCCGGCCGCACGGTGGTCGTCATCGATCCGGACCCCGCCGGCGGCGCAACGTACGCTGCGGCCGGAATGCTCGCGGCGGTGAGCGAATTGCACTACCAAGAAGAGGTGTTGCTCGAGCTCATGCTCGCCTCCTCGGCGCTGTATCCGGCGTTCATCGAATCACTGGGGCCCGAGCATCACCTAACCGGGTATCAGAGAACTCACACCATGACTGTTGGCGCTGATTCGGCCGACCGGCAAGCGCTGGCCGACCTGCGTGGGGTGCAGCTCGCCAACGGGCTAGCCGTCGACCCGCTGACCATTCGCGCGGCGCGCGTGCTTGAACCGCTTCTGAGCCCTCACGTTTCCGGTGCCTTCATGGTGGAGCAGGATCATCAGGTCGACCCGCGCCGGCTCGCCGAGCGCATCCAACTCGCACTTGCCACGCTCGCGAAAAGCCGCCGGTGGGGCCACGACGCCCTGATCCGGGTGAATGCCATGGGGCTATTGCACGACGATTCCGCGGATGCCTCATCTCGCGTCACCGGTGTCGCCCTGGCTGATGGCGGAACGGTCAGTGCCGCCGAAGTAGTTGTGGCCAATGGCCTCGCGGCGGCCATGTTGAACGGGCTACCAGAGCGACTAACCATGCCACTTCGACCGGTTTACGGCGATATTCTACGGCTTCGGGTGCCGGCGCACCTTCGGCCGTTGCTCACCTGCACGCTCCGCGGGCTGGTGCACGGCGTGCCGGTCTATTTGGTTCCACGATCGGACGGAACGGTCGTGATCGGAGCCACCCAACGCGAAGACGGCTCCACTGCGGTGTCGGCTGGTGGCGTCTATCAGCTATTGCGTGACGCCCAGGTGTTGCTGCCGGCGGTCAGGGAGCTCGAGCTGATCGAAGTAACCGCTCGCGCTCGTCCAGGAACTCCCGATAACGCGCCACTGCTTGGCCGGGTCTCGCGAACCGGTAGGGAAACACCAGGCAGCGACATCCCCGGGCTTATCATCGCCACCGGATTTTTCCGCCACGGCGTACTGCTCACCCCGGTAGCTGCCCATTACTGTCTTCAGCTCATCGAGGGAAGTGCCGACCAGCGGTGGGAGCGCTTTCGGCCCCACCGTTTCTCTGCAACCCGACCGTCAGCATCCGTTTCCCTACAAGGAGTTGTCAGCTCGTGACCGAATCCAGGCCCATTTATGTACCTGCCAGCGCGATCACCGTCAACGGCACAGAACAAAATGTTCGGCGCGGCAGCACCGTGACCGACCTGGTCGCCGAGATCACCGGTCGCCACATCGCAGCGGATGGCCATGCGACCGACAAACAAGGTCTCGGCGTGGCAGTTGCACGCAACCGTGAAGTCGTTCCACGCAGCCAATGGTCGGGCACCGTGCTCACGGCCGGCGATGACATTGAAATTGTCACCGCAGTTCAGGGAGGTTGACCGTGGAAACCGAACCACTCACAATCACTGACAGCCTGGTGATCGACGGCGTGCAGTTGAATTCACGTCTAATCATGGGTACCGGCGGCGCACCGAGCCTCGAGGGCCTCGGCGCGGCCCTTCACGCCTCCGGAACCGAGCTCACCACCGTCGCAATGCGGCGTCACAGCGTGACGACGGCCGGATCGCTGTTCGATCTTCTGGTCGATCGCTCCATTCGGGTACTGCCCAATACCGCTGGCTGCTTTACCGCGCGCGAAGCCGTCTTGACCGCACAGCTGGCGCGGGAAGCCCTCGAGACCGACTGGATCAAACTTGAGGTCATCGCCGATGAGCACACCCTCCTTCCCGATGCGGTCGAACTGCTGGACGCGACCGAACAGCTTGTCGCGCGCGGCTTCAAGGTTTTCGCCTACACAAATGACGATCCCGTGCTGGCCCTTCGCCTTGAGCATCTCGGTGCCGTCGCCGTGATGCCACTTGGGGCTCCGATCGGCACCGGGCTCGGCATCCTCAATCCGCACAATATCGAGCTGATCGTTTCTCGTGCCGGCGTTCCCGTGGTGCTGGATGCTGGAATCGGCACCGCATCCGACGCTGCGCTCGCGATGGAGCTGGGCTGCGATGCCGTGCTCCTGGCCACGGCGGTGACGCGCGCGCAGAACCCGGCACTCATGGGCGAAGCCTTCAAACATGCGGTAATTGCGGGTCGACTGGCGTCCCAGGCTGGCCGGATTCCGAAGCGTGAACTCGCCTTGGCTTCATCGACGATGAACGGGAGGCCCGACCTATGAGTGACGTGACACTCTTAGCACCGCTCGTCGAACCGGGCGACGAGCTAACTGCCGCGGAACTCCAGCGGTACTCGCGCCACATTCTCATTCCCGAAATGGGTATTGTCGGCCAACGACGGTTGAAGAATGCGCGGGTGCTGGTGATTGGCGCCGGCGGTCTCGGTTCACCGGTACTGCTCTACCTGGCGGCTGCGGGGGTGGGTACCCTGGGTGTTATCGACAATGACACCGTGGACCTGAGCAACCTGCAGCGTCAGATTATCCACGGTGTTGCAGACCTCGGTCACTCGAAACTTGAGTCCGCTGCCGCGGCGGTAGCCCAGCTCAACCCACTCGTGTCGATTCACCGGCACGATGTTTGGCTTGACTCGGCGAACGCTCTGGACTTATTCGCCCAGTACGACCTGATCGTTGACGGTGCCGATAATTTCGCCACTCGCTATCTGGTCAGTGATGCCGCCGCGATGCTCGGCAAGCCCTGTGTCTGGGGATCCATCCTGCGTTTCGACGGGCAGGTCAGCCTGTTCTGGAATGAGCACGGCCCCACCTACCGCGACCTGTATCCAGAAGCCCCACCGGCGGGCTCCGTGCCCAACTGCGCAGAAGGCGGAGTGTTCGGGATGCTCTGCGGAACGATCGGCTCAACGATGGTCGCCGAAGCCGTGAAATTGATCACCGGAGTCGGCCGCACGCTTCTGGGACGGGTCGTGCTCTTCAACGCGTTTGACGCGTCGTGGCGCGAACTCGCCATTGCACGCGACCCCGCCAATAAACCAGTCACAGAGTTGATCGATTACGACGTATTCTGCGAAACAATGCCCGCATCGAATCAGGTCGACGACGCGATCTCCGTGCACGAACTCGCGGCTATGCTCGAAAGCCGGAAGCGCGGCGCGCGTGACTTCGACCTCATTGACGTGCGGGAACCCGGGGAATTCGACATCGTGCATATTGCCGGGGCGCTGCTCATTCCGCAGGGCGGAATCCTCTCGGGGGAGGCACTTTCGTCTCTCTCGCGGGACCGCGATATCGTGGTGCACTGCAAGGCGGGTGCCCGCTCGGCTGCCGTTCTGGCCAAGCTGCATAGCCATGGCTACGACCGAGTGTGGCAGGTCGAGGGTGGTATCGACGCGTGGGTGCGGGAGATCGCAACGGTACTGCCGACCTGAACGAAGCCACCGGGGCGGTCGAACGCAAAGAAAACACCTTCGCAGGGGGATGCGAAGGTGTTATCTTTGCCACTCGCCGGTGTAGGGGCCGGGAAAGCACGATTTGGGGGCAGCGTGCGGCTGCGCTCGCTGAGGATCGGATTCCCCAGCGAGAGTCATAACCTCAGGCGCTGACCGAGGCGGCGCGGGACGCGAACGCGCCGCGAACCGGAGAGACGCGCACACTCGTGTGGTCGCATCCCGAGCATTTGAGCAGGTAGACCGGGAGCGAGGTGCGCTCGGCGTGGGCCGGATTCGCGCTGAGCCGGGCTGGGGACCGGCAGAAGGGGCAAGTCATGGTCATACGATCTCCAGAGGTGTTGTTGTCGGCTGCACGCCCTTAGTCTGCTCCGCGCCCCGGCCCCGAAACAGTGCCAAAGGTCCCGTGCTGCGACAAAACCTCAGTTACCCGGATGCCGCGGCGCGCACCGGCCCGGTCTGGACGCCGCGTCGCTGCCATCGGGGCGCGGGCACCGGTGGGGGCGACGGTGCTGACGGCGCTGACGGCGCTACGCGGGCGCCGAGCTGGTGCGGGTGCAGAAGGCGGTGCCGGTTGCCGGTGCGTTAGCGTTGACGAATGAGGGGATCGCGCGTGGGACCGGTTCGGCCAAGCACGCGGCGGCCCATTCTGCTGCCAGCGGCCGTCGGACTCGTGGCGACCGCTGCCTACACCGTGTTGTCGGCGCTGCAGTGGCGCAGTTTCGCCGCTCCGTCCTGGGACCTCGGAATCTTCACCCAGCTGGCCCGGCAGTATGCCGGGCTCGAGGCTCCAATTGTGACAATCAAGGGCGACGGATTCAATCTGCTGGGTGACCACTTTCATCCGCTCCTGGTGCTGCTCGCCCCGATTTTCGCGATCTTTCCGCACTCCTTCACGCTGCTGGTCGTGCAGAATGCGCTGTTCGGTCTCGCCGCTGCGGCCCTGACCTACGGCGCGATGCGATTGCTCGGGCCGGTGACCGGCACGCTGTTCGGGCTGGCTTTCGCCTTCAGCTGGGGCCTGCAGGGCGCGGTGGAGGCGCAGTTTCACGAGATCGCGTTCGCCGTGCCGCTCCTCGCGCTGTCGCTGACCGCGTTTCTGCTGCGCAAGTGGGTGGCCTGCCTGCTCTGGGCGATGCCGCTCGTGTTCGTCAAGGAGGACCTCGGCCTCACCGTTGCCGCCCTCGGCATCGTGCTGGCCGTGCGCAGCCGACATCCGTTTGGCGTGTGGCTCGCCGTCTGGGGTATCGGCTGGTTTGCGCTCGCGAGCCTCGTGATTCTGCCGCTGCTCAATCCGAACGGTGCCTGGGCCTACTCGAACAGCATCGACCTGCCCGCTATTCTCAGCGATCCGGCCGCGTTGCTGCAGCCGCAGAAGGGGATGACGCTGCTGCTGCTTCTCGTGGTCGGCGGCGTGATTGCGGTGCGCTCGCCGCTCGCCCTCGTGCTGCTGCCGACGCTGGCCTGGCGGTTTCTGTCCGATAACTCGGGCTACTGGGGTCCAACCTGGCAGTACAGCGCCGTGCTCATGCCCATCGTGTTCGCCGCCGCGCTCGATGGCATTGTGCTCGTGCGCATCAGTCGGCGGGGCTGGCTGCGCGGTTTCGGGCGGCGGGCGGCATCCGTTTCGATCGTCGCCGGTCTGGTGCTCGCGACGACGCTGCCGCTGTTCAAGCTGACGAATGTGTCGGCCAATTTTTCGACGGATCGCGCCGCTTCCGCGCAGGCCGCCCTCTCCGTTGTGCCCGACGGCGCCCGGGTCGAATCTGATATCGGGCTGATGAATTACCTGGTGGAACGAACGGATGTCTACTGGCTCGGCAACCAGAATCCGCTCCCCGACTATCTGGTGATCGACCGTCAGACGGGCGGCCTGCCCGGCGAATGGACGTCTGCGCAGGTCGTCGCCGAGGCCCTGCATCCCGGAGTCGGCTTCACGACGATCTACTCCGGCGGCGGCTACGAGGTCGCCCGCGCTCACTGATCCTGCTGGCGTGGCCGACCCTGTTCGGGGCCCGGTCTCTTTGGGGCCTATCTGTTCGGGGCCCGGTCTCTTTGGGCCCGGGCCCGGAAAGTGGGCCCATGATGGATCATGGACCCACTTCCCTAAGGTAGGCCCAGCCTGCAGATTGTGGGCGGGTTCCCGTCGCCGAGTGCCGTCAGCAGCGCGGCTGCGGATTCCGGGTGGTCGACCGTCACGGCGAACTGGTTGCCGCGACGTAGGTTGGCCACGAGGGCCGGCCGCCCTTCATCACCACGGCCGTCCGCCCGCTCGTCAGCGGTAGCCCCAGCCGCCCGACCGCAGCGGGCTTAGGGTCTCGGCGAACGCTGATTCCACCTGATCGAGCGGCACCTGCTTCAAACGGATGCCCAGGAGCCGCGACACCACGCGCAGCCCCCGTCGGTCGACGCTCACCCGAACCTGCACAAAGCCCAGTGTGAACATCAGGATCACACCGAGGATCACGGCGGTCAGGACGGCTGTTGACGAGTCTTGCGCGTCATCACCGAGCAGAGCGATCACGGCGACGACCCCGCCCAGCATGACCAATCCGCCGATAACGGCCACGACCGGACTCGTCACCATCATGGTCCAGGGAACTTTCGAGCTCCCCCGATCACGTGCGGGCCGAGACGTCCGCCCTCGCACTCATCCGGTCCAATCACGGACGGGCCGGTTACTCCGGCCTGCCTGATTGCCAGCTCCAGCTCGCGAAAGCGCGTGAATGGTTGCTCCGCCGAGTGACGTAGCAATTCACCCGCTTATGCGGCCAGTTACAGCCTCGGGGAATCGCCCAGCGGGCGTAGCGCAACATGATCGGCAGTTGCACTTGACAAGTCAGAAATATTTCCGATCTTTTGTCAAAATAAAGTGAGATTCTCTCGCGTGAATGTACTTTTCGGGTTATAATTATGGATGAAGGAGGCGCCGACGCCATGACCCTCACCGCCCCGCCAGCAGCAGCCGGTTCGATCCCGGAGCCTGAAGGTTCTCGGGTGGCGGTGATTGACCAGGCCGGTGCGATTCTGGCGGGAGCGTTGGACGGGGTGCGGTTTGGTCAGCTCGACGACTCCGAGGCGGTCGCGGTATTGGCAGCCCTGGAGAGGCTGGGTCGCAAGGTTGATGGGGCAAGGCTGCGGTCGACCACCGACATTGGTGCGCGTGCCGAAACTGACCTCGGCAACGGCTCGTTGGCCTACAAGAACGGATGCCGCGACCGGGTCGAGTTCATCACCTAGCTCGCCGGCATCTCCGGCCGTGAGGCCAAACGTCGCCTGAAGCTCGGCGAGACCACGGTGGAGCTCACGCCTCTTGGCCTGCCCGTCCCCGCCCGGTACTCGGTCATCGCCGACGGGCTCGTCAGCGGCGACCTCGGGGTGGAATCGGCGGAGATCATCGCCACCGCCCTGACCGCATTGCAGGGCCGGGTTGGTCCGGACGACCTCGACCGCGTCGAACGCGCTTTGGTCGCGTCGGCGACTGGAGCGATCACGCCGGAAACTGCGGGGCTGCCGGGCGCGGGCATCCGCTTCGCTCCCGACATGCTGCGGGCGCAGGCGATGGAGTGGCAGGGGCGGCTCGACCCCGACGGCGCCGCCCCGGGCGACGATGTCGTGGAGGCAAAGAGCACACTGACGTTCGGCGTGCTCCGCAACGGGCTCTACCCGCTGCGCGCCGACGTCACCGCCGAACTCCGCGGTGTTATGGACACCCTCTTCGACACCTACCTGTCGGCGCGATCCCGCACCCCCAT
>NZ_SOFE01000021.1 GCF_004402405.1 Cryobacterium levicorallinum | reverse complement strand
GTTGTCCAGAGTTATCGGCGCCAGCAGAGAACTCACCAGCGGCGCCTTCGGCCGGGAGGGAATCGTCGGCGAGGAAATCGTCCGGGAGAAAATTGTCCGCGAGGTAATTGGTATACAGGAACTCCTCGCGGAGGTCCTCATCGAAGAGGTGCTCGGGCGGCACCGCACCGAACACCTCGGTCAGATCGAGGTCGGCCGGAATGGGCGGGCCGTCAATCAACTCCGGGCGGCCAGCCACCGGGCTCACTGCTGCCGGGCTCACCGGTTCCAGGTCGAGGTCATCGTATGGGGCGCAGTCTCCGAGCCCCTCGGCCAGTTGGAGCCGCCAATCAGCCTGACACTGCGCCCAGAACACCTCGAACTCGGCGCGCTCCTCGGGTGTGGACGGCGGGTAGCCGTGAGCCGTGAGCCGCGAAGAACGGATCGACACGGCCCGGCTGGGGAGTATCGCCGCTCTGGCTCATAGAAGAAGGATACCAAAACCATGCGCCAGAGTCGAGAGATTCTCAGATATGTTTGAATTTCTGTGCGAATATGCATTCGGGCAGACCGCGCGTTGCCGAGACGGCTCAGGCCAGTCCACGGCGGTCTCGGCAAGCTCGACCAACGGAAACGGGCGGGTCTCGCAGGCCTGCTCGCGCTGGTTCATGGCGGTCTCGGCAAGCTCGACCAACCGAAATGGCCGGGTCTCGCAGGGAAATCGTAGTTGCTTTGCAGCGAGAGCCATGCGCGCGTCGGACGGGCCAGCGATCGAGCGCGAGTTTGAGCCGAGCGAAGGGACTAAATGTAGTGGTCTACTTCGTTGGTGAGGTCGCAGCGCCCCGAGTCAGAGGCCTCCGCGACCACCTCAAATCGCTCCGCCGATATCGTCGCGAAGCTCCCCACTCGCAGCATCAACCGCGGCGCCCACCGTCGGCGCGAGCCGCTCGGGTGGAAACCTGTTGCCCAGTCCGAAGGCCTGCAGCCGGTCCTTCACCGGCCCCTTCATCTCGGCGAGCACGAGCGTCACCCCCCGAGACGCGAGGTACTCGTCAAGCTCGAGCAGTTCGTCAATGGCGGTCGTATCGATATCGGTGATCGGCTCGGCGGCAAGGATGACGGTGTGAATCGGCGTGCCATCGGCCTCCGATTCCCGCTCCGCCCGCCGCACCACCGAGCGCACGTAGTAATCAAAGATACCCCCGTTGGCAAAGAACAGCGGGGCGTCGAAACGCACAATAACGATGCCGGGAACGCGATCGGCATCCGGATGCCGGGAGCGGTCATGGTACCCGCGCACACCCGGAATGCGCCCGAGCTCCGCCCGATACGGACGCCACGCACGGATCACGAACGCCACCAGAGACAGTCCGATCGCGACGAGAATGCCCTGCAAAACGCCCACCAGAAAAACGCCGAGGAACGCGGCGATCGAAAGCAGGGCATCCGTTTTGTCGATCCGCCACAATCGCGAGACGCCCGAAACATTGACCAGGCTGGCGGCGGCCACAATGACCACGGCGCCGAGTGTGGCCGACGGGAGGTACCCGGTTACGCCGGGGGCAACAAGCATGAAGACGACAATGATCAGGGCACCAACGACGTTCGTCAGCTGGGATCGCGCCCCTGCCTGCTCGGCGACGGGCGTGCGTGAGGTGGAGGCGGAGATCGGAAAGCCGCCGAAGAACCCGCCCCCGATATTGGCGAGTCCGAGTCCGGCCATCTCCTGGCTGCCGTTCACACTGTCACCGCGGCGCGCCGCGAGCGTGCGGGAGAGCACCCCGGTGTCAGCGAAGGCGATGAGCGCTATGCCCAGCGCCGGTCCGATCAGCGAAACCACGTCGCCCCAGACGAGGCCGCCGAGCGCCGGTGCGGGGAGCCCCTGCGGCATGGCGCCGACGATCGGAAGCACGTTCTGCAGCGAGAAGATCGCCGTAACCACAATGGACGCGACGACCGCGATCAGCACGCCGGGGATGCGCCCTCCGAGCAGGAAACGCAACCCGACGATGACGGCGAGGGAGGCGAGGCCGAGCAGCATCGCGGCGACGACAATGCTCCCCGCCGCAGCGGCCTGCATGATTGCGCCCATCCCCTGAATCGGGCCGGGAACGTCGATGGAGAACCCGAGCAGCTTGGGAATCTGCGAAATGATCACGAGCAAAGCAACGGCGTTGAGGTAGCCGACCCGGATCGGCTTGGAGAGCAGGTCGGTGACGAAGCCGAGTCGCAGCACTCCGGCAACGAGCAGGATGAGGCCGACCATCAGGCCGAGGAGTCCGGCGAGGGCAATCGCTCGCTCGGTATTGCCGAGCGCCAACGGCAGGATCGACGCTGCGATGATCGGGGCGAGCGCCGAGTCGGGACCGAGCACGAGGATGCGCGATGGGCCGAAGACGGCGTAGAGCAGCAGCGGCACGATCGTCGCGTACAGGCCGGTGTACGCGGGCAGCCCGGAGGCCTCCGCGTAGCCCATACCGGCCGGGATCAGCAGGAAGCTGAGCACGATGCCGGCGCGCAGATCAGGTATCAGCCACGCGCGCTGGTAGTGCAGGGCGGTGTTCAACCCCGGGATCAGGCTGAAGGCAACGCCGCGGAATCCTCCGATTGGCATGACTTCACGGTAGTCCGGTCCTCGTCTGCTGTCTGGACTTCATCGAGTGTGCCGCTGCCGTCACGTCGAGCGGATGCTGATTTGAGCGGATGTTTATCTGATCGCGACGACCAGGCACCGTCCCGCCAGCATAAGGCTCACCGGCGTCATCACAAGGCGTTCCGATTTGCTGCGGGAGATCCCGTTCATGATCACACTGAGCGTGGAGTACCCAGTGAGCACCCACACGGCCACGCCGATGAAGCTCGCGCTGTAGATGAAAGACGTCAGCTCCGCCCGTTCGAGTACGAGGAGTGCAAACACGAGGTAGAGCGCGATCGAGAGGGCGCTGCCGATGCGCTGGCATGTCCGGAGCACCTCGTGCCGGCCGGCCCAGGCGAACCGCCCGAGCGGCAGGCCTGCGATCAGCAGCAGCTGGAAGATGGCGAGAAATACCAGGATGATGCAGAGCAGGGTGGCGTCTGCGGTTGCCATGTGATTCAGCATAGGTTGGCTGCACGATCACCCGGTCAGCCCTCGATCGCCAAGCGTCTCAACCAGGCTGCACCTTTTCACAGGTTGCGCGATTTCGAGGCACGGAAAAACCCCTGAGTCCCGGTGCTTACCGGGGATTCAGGGGTTCAAATTGCTGCGAATCTGGTGGGAAACGTGTAAAAATGGGAGCCAAAACTATAAACATCCAGGTCCTGTGCCAGAAAACCCTGCATGTGGGATCCACAGCGCGAGGGCGCCTACACTCGCCTGAAGCTGCAAGACTTGTCACCATGCTGTCGTCGCCGATTGAACCTTCGGCGACCTCGCCAACGCTCGATCCGTGACCTCGCGCACCGAGGCATCCGTCGGCAACCTCACCCAGGGGCGCACCTGCATTCTGGCCATGTTCCGCTCCCGGCGAGAGGTGATCTGATGGGACGCGGTCTCCGAATACGTCGGCCAGGTGTGTGTGATCAACTCTTTGTAGGCCGTTTCCGCGCTGGATATCTGCCAAGTTGGCGTATACCCCATGCGGTATGCAAAATACCCTAGTAGGTATATACTGTTTTTATGTCTATTACGGATCTCACCGAGACCACCTTTGACGCGACCATTGCCCAGAGTCCCATCGTGTTGGTTGATTTTTGGGCCGAGTGGTGTGGCCCGTGTCGCAGTTTCGCCCCGACATTCAGCGCGGCGTCTGAAAAACACCCCGCAATCACCTTTGGAAAAGTCGACACCGAAGCGGAACAGGGATTGGCCGCAGCCGCGGGCATCCGTTCCATCCCCACGCTGATGGCGTTTCGGGACTCCGTACTCGTCTTTTCCCAAGCAGGCGCCCTGAACGCGGCCAGCCTGGAAGAGCTCATTGCCGGCGTCGAGAACCTCAACATGGACGACGTGCGCGCCAGTATCGCCACCCGCTAAACCTCGCGCCCCCGCGAAACCACTTCGCAGCAGGCTCACAGGCGGCCCGTCCTGTCACCACCCGGCCAGAATACCCCCTGGTGTATTATTTTATGATTAGTTCACCGAATTGAATGGAGATCCTTATGTGTCGTGCCGTAACGTGCAAAGTGTGCCAAAAGACAACGTGGGCGGGCTGCGGTCAGCACATTGATCAGGTCATGCGCGGTGTGCCACGCAACCAACAATGCGCCGGGCATGTCAAAGAAAAATCGACCGGATCATTCTGGTCCCGGTTACTCGGACGCTAACGGCACCCGGCCCATCTTTTAGTGAAGCCTGCCAGATCGCCAATCGGACCACCAGCGCGGCTAGCGCCTGACACGGCCATAAAATTCTGGCCGTGCTTCAGCGGGCTAGACCGCGTATTACTTGCTGCTGCTTTCTCCTTGGAGAGCGGCTAGCGCGGCGAGAAGACGCTGATCGGCTTGATCAGCAACGTTCTGTATCCCCGGGGAATTGCTCAGCTGGACCATGGTTTGTGGGTTGATAGCTTGAACCGTGGTGATAGTCGCTGACGGGCTTCGTCGAATGACGACGTTACACGGAAGCAGCAAGCCCATGTCGGGCTCTGCAGTGAGCGCCTGTTCGGCGAGGGCGGGGTTACAGGCACCCAAGATCAGGTAGTCGCCCAGTGCCTGCGCACTTTCCACGCCGAGTTTCGTTTCGAAGGTCGCGTGGACGTCGATTTCGGTAAGAACGCCGAATCCTTGGTTGGCTAGTTCTTCCCGCACCCTGGAGACGGCTACTTCGTAGGGCAGCGAGACGGTGATGGTGTGTGCGTAGTTCATTGATTTCTCCTAATCCATTTTTTTCGAATTGATGGTTGCGGCTACTGTCAGTTTGCGGTGATAACTCCCATCATTCCTCTGTCTTCGTGGTCAAGAATGTGGCAGTGGTACACGGTACGTCCGCTGAAGTCGTCAAACGCGATACGTACTCGCACGGTGCTGCGTGCCGGGATGTTCACGACGTCTTGCCACATGATGGTTTTGACGGGCTGGCCTGACTGTTCGATAATCTGCATCGGCCACACGTGCAGGTGCATGGGGTGATCGAGCGGGCTGGTATTTGTCAGCAACCAATCCTCCACACTGTCGAATTGCACGGTCGTGTCGACCCGGGTGGCATCGAATACCTGGCCGTTGATCGTGGCTGACATCATGCCCCCACCCACTCCTCCACCCATTCCGCCATCCATGTTTCCACCCATGCCACTGCCCGTGTCCCCGCCCATTCCCATCGCGAAGATCAACTCGCGTCGAGCGGTTACGGTAGCCGTGCGAAGGTCTCGTGGAGCGGGCTGGCCGGGTATGGCGGCGACTGTCGTGACGTCGTCACCGGTCACGACAAAGGAGGCCAGCGCGACGTCGTCGGCTCCAGCGGAGCTTCCGCCTCCCATCATCATTCCGCCGGACATACCTCGGTCATAGGTGTGCGTACGCAGCACGGAGCTGCCGGCCGTGCCGGTGACGAGAAGGTCGGCCCGGTTCCCCGGGGCCAGCACGACCTCGTCGACGTCGTGCGCGGCTTCGAACCGTCCGGAGTCAATTCCGAGGAGGGACAGCTGCTGCCCGTCGAGGCGCAGCCGCAGATAGCGGGACACGCAGGCATTTACGATGCGCCATCGTTCCCGCTCACCAGGGCGGGAAGTCATACTGGGGGTGAGCTGACCGTTGACCAGGACGAGGTCTCCCTCGCGTCCGGACATTTTCTCCATCGCTGTGGCCGCTGGAATTGTTCCCGCGGAATCAAGGGTGATGTCGGAAATGACGAGGACACGTTCCCGGCTGGCCGGGATGGGGTCGGGGTCTTCAACAATAATGGCGCCGTAAAGCCCGCCGAATACCTGATCGGCCACGAAACCATGGTGGTGCGGGTGATACCAGTACACGCCCGGCGGGTGATTGGCGGGCAATTCGTACTGATAATCAAAGGAGGCGCCGGCTGCGACGGTGACGAACATGTTGTCGCTGTTGTTCTCGGGCGAGACATGGAGACCGTGCACGTGCAGGTTGCTCGGATCTGCCAGCCCATTGCGAAGGCTGACGTTGAGGGTGTCTCCCGCTCGAACGCGCAGTGTGGGGCCGCCGGGCACGCCACCGTTGTAACTCAGCGCACGCACATCACGACCAGCAATGGTCACCTGTTGGGGGGAAGACTCGAGATCAACGGTGAGAGTACCGCGGACGCTTCGTAGCTCCGGGGGCTCGACGAGGTCGCTCCCGGACGGTATAGCCGGTGACGTCGTCGAGGAGATCCGTTGATTGACAAAGAAACCCGCTCCGCCCACAGCCGTGGCCGCAATCCCGACCCCGCCGAGGATCAGGGCGCTACGGCGACTAAGACCGGGCACTACCGGCCCTCCTCGAGCACCCGCAGCTGATCACGCAGCTGCTCCGCAGTGAGCTCCCCCCGAGCGAACCGCTCCTCAAGAATCTGCCTGGCACCGGCCGAATTAGCTTGCCTCGGAGCAGATCGCGTGTCATCGCTTCCGGATTTGTTCGACAAAAAACGAACAATGACATAAATAAGCACGGCGACACCGGCAATAGCTAGTAGGCCGAACCCCCAGGACCATCCCATACTTCCGTTACCCCACATCATCTGAGTTACTTCCTTTCGTTTACTGATCCGCATCTCCACCATACCCCTAGAGGTATAAGTCTTGGCTGAGTAGATCGTCCGCGCACGTGAAACGGCACGTACCTCACACACCGGTGCAACCGGCTAAAACTCACGCAACAAAAAGGGCCCAACGCGAGGACTTGACAGCTTCGAACTCGGCCCCGGCGTCGCGGGATATAGCGTGAAGCCATGACGAACGGGTGGAATCGGAAGGCCATTGTTAGCGCCAAGCTCGTCACCATCTCGACCCCGATCGGGGGGACGCGCGCACAGCCCCGCGGGATCGGTCTACCCGGCACCATCTTCGGTATCGGATTGGGTGAATTCGTGGATGGGAGCCTGCTGCATCAGATCCTGCAGTGGCACCACATGCTCCCCAGCGCCGCGACGCCGGCAACGTCTGAGAGGTCGCCCACCGCCGATCGCGCGCTTTGTGTTAGCGCTGAGTGCTCTGATGACGAGATCTGGATAAACAGCGACGTCACACAGAGATACCGCGGGCCGACACGGAGCAGGGTGGGGCAAGACCCGTGCGGCGAGGAGCGGCAAGGGGCATGCGCAAGCATGCGTACAGAGTCAGCAATCACCACTGTCCGGAAACCCGATTTGCGGATACTCTTCGCCGCAGGCATGCGTGCGTGCGTTCGTTCCAATAATGCCAAGGCATTCGGCTGAGGGTTACGTATCAACGCTGTCGCATTTACCGTCGGGATCGTCCCGATGGGCGAGGACACATAGGAGTGAATCGTGAAGAAGAACATCAGACTGGTGCTGGGCGCGAGTGCAGCTGCGCTCATCGCCATGTCACTGGGCGCTGCGCCGGCATCAGCGCATGTCCCAAAATCGGTGCGCGGCAACGTGGTGCTGACCGCCCACCTCACAGAGCTTAACGGCTCAGGAGCGTCTGGAACGGCGGTCGCGGTCGTTCGCGGCGAGACGATCCGGGCGATCGGGATCCGCGCGAGGGGTTTGACGCCCGATGCTCCGCACGCACAGCACATCCACTACGGCGAACAGGCCTTGAATGAGTGTCCCACGCTCGCGTTGGACAGCAACGGTGACGGACGACTGAACACCGTTGAGGGTGTTCCGGCGTACGGCCCCGTTGTGGTGTCCTTGAACACCAGTGGAGACACTACGCCGGCCAGTTTTCTGGACGTTTCCCGATTCCCTGTCTCGAAAAATGGCTCCTATAACTACCTCCGGACCAACATCAGATTCACGGACGTGGCGGGAACAGGCTATCCGGGAGCCGAAGGGATCGGCACCGCCGCGCAGATTGCCGAGGCCATCCGCGACGGTGAAGGTGTTGTCGTAATCCACGGAAACGACTACGACGGCAACGGAACATACAACCTCAGCGTTCCCGAGGGTGCAAGTGAGCTCGACCCCACCCTCCCCGCCGAGGCAACTGACCCGGTTGCCTGCGGAGTCCTGCACTAGCTGCGAGCGAACGGCTCAAAACTGAGGTCCAGGCGCCGTGCGAGCGCGCACAGTGCCGCACGGTCCTGGACCTCATCCGTCGACAGAATGATCAAGATCGCCCGGCCTACTCAAATGCGCTCAAGCGGGTAGCGGTGTAGTCCGCTTGAGTCGCCCATCTATCCGGTATCGCGGATGTCCATTCTCTCTGAGAAGGCTAGCCCCGGTGCCACGAGTGGCCTACCTCGGATCAGTGGCATGCCCCGGAGGCCAATTCATACCGACGGATGTCGGTGGGCACCGCTATCGAGGGAGGGCGCTTACCGTGGCATACAACGTGTCACAGAAACTCATCGCATCGCACCTGGCCTCCGGGGAGATGGTGCCGGGGACCGAAATCGGCCTGCAGATCGACCAGACCCTCGCCCAGGACGCGACCGGGACCTTAGTCATGCTGGAGTTGGGACGCGGAGGACCGCGATTTTCTTCGCTCCGGCTTACAAGGGTTCGGCCTGTGGTTTTTGAAGGCCAACACGGGGGTGTCACACCCCACGTGTAAAGTCTCGTTCCCAATCTGACAGTTCTGTCTCAGCACCTCGCTGACTTTCGTTATTGCACCCCGTCTCGAGGGCTTGGTTCGGCAGCGGGACGCGGAACCCGCACGATAGGGAATGACACATAACCCATCCCGCACCGACCTCCGCCTCATCATCGCTTTCGGGCCCGACGACGCCCCTCGAGGGGCTGTGACCCGATTCTGCCGCGAACACAACGTGTCCCGGAAACGCCAGAAACGACCTAAGAAATGAGTGTCAAGGAGGTCCCGAGACATAAAGTTCAGGGACGTCCCGAGACAGGACATCCCCGCGATGATGTTTCGTGCCACCCAGCGCCCTCGTTGGTTTTCTCTGTGACGTATCGGTGGTGTTGGACAGGTCTTTTGAGGGTGGCTGCGTTGGCCGCGGCAGGGTCAGGCGGCTAGCTCCACGTCGATATCAGCTCGGTGAAGGCCCGGCTGGCTGCGCTCATGTACGCGCCTTTTCGTCTGAGCAGGGCTGCGGTACGGTGTGGAATGGCTGGCAGTACGGCAACCGGGTTGAGCCCGTGCTGTTCGCGGGCAATGGCTTCGGGCAGCATGGTGGCGAGCTGGCCGCGGCGAACGATTTCCATGATCGCGCTGACGGAGTCAACTTCGATCGCGATGCGCGGGGCAACCCCGTGGTCCCGGAAGTACCCGTCGATGTGGCGCCGAGTCGCAAAATCGCTTCTAAGCAGCACAAGCTGCTCCTGTTCCAACTCCCGCAGGGTCATGGGTGCCTGCTGTCCGGCATGGGGGTGGTTGTTGCCGACAACTAAGCCGAGGGTTTCGACGAACAACGCCTGGGCCTCGATCTCGGACGAACGCACCTCGGCAAATGCGATGCCTAGATCGAGGGTGTCCTCGGCCAGCGCCACCTCGATGCGGTCCTGGGTCATCTCCTGCACGCTCAAGTTAATGCCGGGATAGCGGGTGCGGAAACGTTCGACCAGTGGACCGATCAGGTACGCGGTGAACGTGGGAGTCATCGCCAACCGGAGCGATCCACGGCTCAGGTCCTGCACGTCGTGGATGGCCCGGGTTCCGGCGTCAAGTTCCCGCAGCGCGCGTTGGGTATAGCGCAGGAAGGTCGCGCCAGCGTCTGTCAGCCGCACGGTCCGTCCGGACCGATCCAAGAGTTGAACGTTTAACGAGTTCTCCAGTTGCTTGATCTGTTGCGACAGCGTCGGTTGGGAGACGTGGAGCGCCTCGGCCGCACGAGTGAAGTTCTGGTGTTCCGCGACCGCGGCCAGGTAACGAATGTGGCGCAACATCACAATTCTCCAACTATAGAAATTACTTATTGACTCCATCATAAAGAGGTCTTGGACACTATATATAGTTTCCGTCATCCTTGAGTTATCCCCCAAAACATCGAGGAGACAGCCCATGCAAGACATCATTAAAGGCTTTCTGAAATTCCAACGGGAAGCCTTTCCGGCGCGCTCTGGACTCTTCAAGGAGCTGGCCACCGGCCAGAACCCGAAGGCCTTGTTCATTGCTTGCTCGGATAGCCGGGTCGTGCCAGAGCTGCTGACCCAACAGGAACCGGGTGACCTGTTCGTGATCCGCAACGCCGGCAACATCGTGCCCGCCTACGGCCCGGAGCCCGGCGGTGTCTCCGCGACAGTCGAGTACGCGGTCGCCGTCCTGGGCGTCACGGACATCATCATCTGTGGCCATTCCGACTGCGGAGCGATGACTGCCATCGCGACCGACACGAACCTGGACCACTTGCCGGCTGTGGCCAACTGGCTTGCCCACGCCGACGCGGCGAAGGCCGTCAACGCCGCCCGCACCCACGGATCGGCCCAGGAGTCGTTGAAGGCCATGGTCCGCGGCAACGTCATCGCCCAGCTGACCAACATCAGGACCCATCCCTCCGTCGCCCTAGCCCTGGATCAAAACCGGCTAAACCTCCACGGCTGGGTCTACGACATCGAAACCGGCTCCATGGACACCCTGCACGGTGGCACCGGCCATTTTGTCCCACTTGCGGGCAATACGCAGGACCATGCCACGCCTGCCGTCTCCGGCCTGGCCGCCTAACCACCTCACATCACCAAAAGAAAAGGAAAACACCATGATTCATTCCCAGAACACCCAGGCTCCGCGCGAGGAACTGACCGCCGCCATCATCGACGCCAAGATGCGCAAGGACCTCTCCTGGCAGGAACTGACCGATGGCACTGGCCTGAGCCTTGTCTTCGTCACCGCCGCCCTGCTCGGTCAGCATCCGTTGCCCGAAGCCGCTGCGGAAATCGTCGCTGATCGGCTGGGTCTGGGCAAGGACGCCGCAATTTTGCTGCAGACTATTCCGCTGCGCGGCAGCAACCCCGGCGGCATCCCGACCGACCCCACCGTTTACCGGTTTTACGAAATGATGCACGTTTACGGCTCCACTTTGAAGGCCCTGGTCCACGAACAGTTCGGTGACGGCATCATCAGCGCCATCAACTTCAAACTAGACATCAAGAAAGTTGAAGACCCCGAAGGCGGTTCACGTGCCGTGATCACCCTCGACGGAAAATACTTGCCCACCAAACCCTTCTAAACCAGGCCTGGCGGCGGCCTCGCGATCGGGGCCGCCGTCTATCCCATGAAACAACCTCGCAGGCAACGACAAATCATGGATTTCGTCCGACGCACCATCGACATCGCACGCGCAACGTCGAGGCGGGTGGGCGGCCGTTTGGCGCGTTGCACTGTTCTTGGACACGGCATCGTGATCTAGGAAGTTGAACGAATTGACCAGTAACGAGAAAAAGCCCAAGCGCTCGTTCTCCCCTCAATTTCGCGCGGAGGCCGTGCAGCTCGTCATCACGACGGGCCGGCCGAACAAGCACGTCGCCGACGAGCTCGGCATCACGGATCAGTCTTTGGGCCTGTGGGTGAAGCAGTTCAACGCCGAGAACGAGGCCCGCTCTGTCGCCGCCGCGGCTGAGCCGATGCCGGGAAGATGTCAACCTTTGTGAGTCAGTTTCTTTAGCCGGTCATTGAGTTCGTTCCTTCCTTTTCGGGTTCGTTGAGCCAGGTCGTCGTCGGGAACGTTGGTGGCTGCGGGTGCTGCCGCACAAAGCGTTCAGGATGCTCGGCATATGCGGTCGTGAGGACGCGGGCGCGGGCGTGATGGATAGCGGGTGCGCGGCCGTGGTGAACGTTGAACGGGGTGTGCATACCAGTGCCCGAATGACGTTGTTCGCCGTTGTACCAGTCGTAGAATTCGGTGCAGAACGAGCGTGCTTCGGCGAGGCTGTAGAACCGGTCGGGGAACTCGGGCCGGTTCAGACACCCTTTAGGCCACTCTGGCCGAAATTGGCGCCAAGCCGGTCTTCGACTACGACAAGGACGAGCACGGCCAGACAACCTTCTACGAGGACCTCATCCAAGTCGGCGGCCAGTGGTACGTGCACTACATGCCCCAGGACCTTATCCACGCCCTCGACCTGTACCGAAAGGACCGCAAGGCAGCCGACACCGGCGTGCCCGTTGACTAGGAAACGCCCGAAGACGACGCCATCCTCTCCAGCGACTCAAACCCCGTGCGTCAAGCCAAAGAACTGCGAGACCAGCGAATCGCCGAACGTGAAAAGTACCGCGCCAAGCCCAAGGGCAAGCGCCGGCCCGACGGCTCACGCCAATACCTCTATCCTGACCCCAAGAACTACGACGGTTTAGCCGTCGACCACAAGACCGGCGAACTCATCGAGCCCATCCGCAAGAAGACCGTCGTGATACCCGCCGGGAAAGACCCCGCCAAGGACAAAGCCCTGAAGTACGGGCAGACCTACCCCCACAAAAGTCCAGTGTGGAAAGGTTTCTACGCACTGCGCAACACCGTCGAATCGCAGAACGCATTCATCAAGGACTCCGCAACCGAAGACATCCCCTCCCCCATGAAACGGCGTGCGCGTGGCAATACCTTTGCGTCGCTGGCCGTGACACTCGCACTCGTCTCAGCCAACATCCGAAAGATTTTGACGTTCATTCAGAGCGAGCTGGCCCGAGTGCCGCTCACCTCGAAGAACAAGTCCTTCGCGAGCACGTACTATTCCAGCGCTGAAATCACGGCGGCGACGCCACCCACCGACACGGCGCCGTCACCACCACCCAGCTAGCCGCCCGGTCGTCAACAATTCCGTTACCTGCAGCAAAAGTCGCTTCGCCCTGCCAAAAACAGGGCGAAGCGGTGTTTAACCGCCGACCACGCGCCGATCACAGCATTTCTTGGGGCTAGCACTCCCAGAATCGGCGCCTTAACGCAGAAAACCGGCGATGCGATCGCCGGTTTTTTGTTGCCGCAAGAATTTCGTGAACTAAACGCCGGAATTACGTGAATTCCTCGATGCGGAGACGGAGGGATTTGAACCCTCGGTACCCTTGCGGGTACTCCACCTTAGCAGGGTGGTGCACTAAGCCGAACTATGCGACGTCTCCTTGGTGTCCGCTTGCGCAAACACACTCCCCCATCTTAGCCGCACCCCGGGCATCCGTTCTGACCATGAAAAATCACGGCCCGAAAACGGATGCCAGGCCCGGCTACTGGTTTTCGAGCGTACGGCCCCTGGTGCAGGTGTAGTCGCCAGCGGTTTGGCCGGTCACAGACTCCGACAGCACCACGCCCGGGTCTTCGGTGGCGACGGGAGCCTCGGTCGCAGTCGGATCGGCGGTCGCCGAAGGATCGGCCGTTGCCGCGGGATCGGTGGTCGCGGACGGTTCCGGCTCGGCTTCAACGGGAGCGTTCGGATCGGCCTCGGTGCCGCGCCCGGTGGTTCCGCTCAGGGTCAGCGGCTGGTCGGCGGCAACCGCCTCGAACAGGTTGTCGAAGGCCGGCTGCACGGCTTTCACCCCGCCGGTCGTACTGCCGGTCGGCACCTGCGCGAAGACAACCTGGTCGAGGTCGATGTCCTTGAGCGCGATAGCAATGGACGCGAGGGTCGTCACACTGCTCAGGCTGTCGGAGAGGCGCATGTTGGCCGTGACCGCCTTGGCCAGGGCGTACACCTTGGTCGGGTCAGAGAGCGTGTCAGCGCTCTTGATCGTGCGCACGAGCGACGACATGAACAACTGCTGGTTGTTGATGCGGGTGAGGTCGCCACCATCGCCGAGGCCGTGGCGGGTGCGCAGAAACTGCAGAGCCTCGTAGCCCTCGAGCGTGTGCTCTCCCGGGTCGAGGAAGGTCCCGGTGTACTCGTCTTCGATGCGGGTGGCCACGCAGACCGGAACGCCGCCAACGGCGGAGGACATGGCCATGACGCCGCTGAACTGCACCTCGGCCGCAAACGGGATGGAGAGGCCGGTGAGTTTCTCGACGGTCAGCACGGTGCAGGCGAGTCCGCCGTAGGTGAGCGTCGTGTTGATCTTCTGGCTGCTCATTGCGCTGTGCGACCCGCTGCCGTCTTCCTTTGGGCAGGAGGGGATGGCGACGAACATGTCGCGGGGAAAGCTGATGACCGAGGCGTTGCTGTGGTCTTCGGAGATGTGCAGCAGCATGGTCACGTCGTTGAGGTCGCCGGTGGAATCCTCCGGGCCGAACCTGGCCTCCTGGCCGACGCGACTGTCGCTGCCGACGACGAGCATGTTCACGCCCCCGTCGATGGCGCCGATCGACGGAACCGGACCGTTGCCCTCATTGGCCAGGTGCACGCTCGGTGGCGCGCTCTGAACGACGTCGTAGGTGGCAATGGCGGCCACGGAGAATCCACTGACCAGAACGACCGCCACGCTGCCCGCAATGAATTTCGCAACGGCAACCGCAGCGTTCGACTTTTTGAGCCGGCCGTGACGGGCAACAGTTTTGAGGTTCTTGGAACCGGCACTGCGGGGGCGAAGTTGGTCGCTCACTCATGTCCTCTCATCGGGTTGTGGGCTTGGGTCAGCCTGAGGCGACAATCATTGTGCGCCGGTGGTGGTGCGTTTCACTGGTGCTGCGGAGGGCGTGGGATTCGAACCCACGAGACATTTCTGCCCACCAGTTTTCAAGACTGGCTCCATCGGCCGCTCGGACAGCCCTCCCGGTTTGCCCATTCCCAGCACGAAAATGCCCTGCCGGGAAGAATTGGGCGAACTGGCCCGATTCTAGCGGATGGCAGACTGCTCAGGCTGACAGAGGTGCCTGAAAAACGGCTGGATGCGAGTCAGAGCGTGCGCAACACCGTGGCCAGGCCATCGCTGGTCACGTTGCCGGTGATCTCCGACCCAGCGGCGAGAACGTCGTCGGGCGACTCGCCCATGGCCACGCCACGACCGAATTCGGCGGCCCATTGCAGCATGTCAATGTCGTTGCGTCCGTCGCCGACGGCCATCACGCGCTCACGCGGCACACCCATGGCCACGCGCACCCGCTCCATCGCGGTTGACTTGTTGACGCCGTCGGGGGCGATATCGAGCCAGGCGGTCCACCCGATCGCATAGCTCACCCGGTTCAGCCCCATGCGCTCGACCACCTGGAGAAAATCCTCCATGTCGTGGTCGGGCGAGATGACGACCACGCGGGTCGCCTGGTGTTTCAGCAGCTCGTCAAAGTCGACCCGTTCACTGTCCATGCCGATCGTGGCATCGGGAATCGGTTCGGTGTAGCGGTAAAAGCCATGCTCGTCTTCGACCGCAAAGCGGGCCGAGCCGAGGTGCGCCCGAATCGAGGTGAGCACATCGCTCGGGTCGAAGGTTTCCACCCATTCACGGCGGTAGCCGAGCGGGGCGGTGGCGTCGCGGTGCATCGTGATGGCCCCGTTGGAGCAGACCACGTAGCGCGGCGAAATTCCGAGTCGGTCGAGAACCGGCAGGGCAGCGGCGGCCGAGCGCCCGGTGGCGAGCATAACCTCGTGGCCCTGCAAGGCGAGCCGGGCGACCTCGTCGATCACGGACTGGCTGATCGAGCCGTCCTCGTGCATCGTGGTGCCGTCGATGTCGAGGGCGACCAGCCACGGCTCTTCGCTGACGATCGACGTCACTTCGCGCCCTTCACCTGGAGGGGCGTGAGCACCTCGAGGCCGCCGAGGTAAGGCCGCAGCGCCTCGGGGACGCTCACCGAGCCATCCGCTTGCTGATGCGTTTCGAGCATGGCGACGAGCCAGCGGGTGGTGGCGAGCGTGCCGTTGAGGGTCGCGACCGGCGCAGTCTTGCCCGATTCGGTGCGATAACGGATGTCCAGGCGGCGCGCCTGGTAGGTGGTGCAGTTGCTCGTGCTGGTCAGCTCGCGGAACGCGTTCTGGCTGGGCACCCAAGCCTCGATGTCGAACTTGCGGGCGGCGCTCGACCCGAGGTCGCCGGCGGCCACATCGATCACCCGGTAGCTCAGGCTGAGGGACTGCAACATGCCCTCCTGCAGGGCCACGAGGCGATCGTGCTCGGCTTCGGCATTTTCGGGCAGCACGTAGGTGAACATTTCGAGCTTGTTGAACTGGTGCACGCGAATGATGCCGCGGGTGTCTTTTCCGCCCGAACCGGCCTCGCGGCGGTAGCAGGTGCTCCAGCCGGCGTAGCGCAGCGGCTCCTCGGACAGGTCGAGGATCTCGTCTTTGTGGTAGCCGGCAAGAGCGACCTCGCTCGTGCCGGTGAGGTACAGGTCGTCGGCGGGCAGGTAGTAGACCTCGTCGTTGTGCTCGCCGAGAAAACCGGTACCGTCCATGATTTCGGGGCGCACGAGGGTGGGGGTGATGAGCGGCACGAAGCCCGCTTCGAGTGCCCGGTCGAGCGCCATGTTCATGAGCGCGATTTCGAGGCGGGCGCCGATGCCTTTGAGAAAGTAGAAGCGGGTGCCGGAAACCTTGGCGCCGCGGGGCATGTCGATGGCACCGAGCAATTCGCCGAGTTCTAGATGGTCGCGCGGTTCGAAGTCGAACACGGGGGCCTCGCCGTGGGTGCGCAGGGTCACGAAGTTGGCCTCGTCACCGGCCGGAACGCCGTCGATGATGGGGTTGGCGATGGTTTTCACGATTGCCGTGAAGCGGGCATCGGCCTCGCCGGCGATGACCCCGGCTGCCTTCACCTCGGCGGCAAGACTCTGCGCTTCGGCGACGAGGGCCTTCTTCTGCGCACTGGGCGCGGCCGCGACACGCTTCCCGAACAGGTTCTGGGCTGCCCGCAGGTCTTCGAAGGCTGTGATCGCAGAACGCCGTTCGGCGTCGGCGGCGAGCGCGGCTTCTACCGCTTCGACGGAGTCACCACGGGCCCCCTGCGAACGCTTGAAGAGGTCAGGGTTTTCGCGTAACAGCACCGGATCAATCACCCGGCCAGTCTACAAGTGCGCGCTGACGGGCAAACGCGGAGTCAACCCAGTAGCCTAGGCCTCGTGACCGCCTCCGAACGCCGCAACCAGCACGCCGCCGTCGTCTACAACCCGGTGAAAGTTGACCTCGCCAAGCTGCGGGCCAGCGTGGCCGCGGCCGAGCAGTCTGCCGGCTGGGGCGAAACGCAGTGGTTTGAAACGAGCAAGGATGACGTCGGTCAGGCCGCCACCAAACAGGCACTCGACGGCGGAGCCTCGATGGTCGTCTCGGCCGGCGGCGACGGCACCGTTCGCGCCGTGGCCGAGGCGCTGCGTGATTCCGGCGTGCGCATGGCCATCGTGCCGTCGGGCACCGGCAACCTGCTCGCCCGCAACCTCGATCTGCCGCTCGGCAGCATCGACGCGGCCACCGCGATCGCCTTCAGCGGCGAGGACAAGTCCATCGACCTCGGCGTCGCCAGCATCACCACCGAGGCCGGGGCGGTCGAGGAACACGTATTTCTGGTCATGGCCGGTGTCGGCCTCGACGCGCAGATGATCGCCCACACCCGCGACGACCTGAAGAAGCAGGTGGGCTGGCTCGCCTACGTGGACGGGGTTGCGCGGGCACTGCCGAAGGCGCGGCCATTTCGCATCCGCTACAGCGTTGCCGGACGCACCGACCGCCCGGCGCAGGTGAGCGCCATTCTCGTCGCCAACTGCGGGCTGCTGCCGGGAAATATTCAGTTTCTGCCTCACGCTCGCCTCGACGACGGGATTCTCGACATTGCCGTACTGCAGCCCAAGGGTGTGCTCGGCTGGCTCACCATCTGGCGACGGGTGACCTGGGAGAACGGCGTGCTGCGTCGCTCGGCGGTGGGGCGACGCATGATTGCGGCTACGGAGTCATCGAATGAGCGCGTGATGACGACCCTGCGCGGGCCCGATATTCGCATCGCTCTTGAGCACCCCCAGGATTTCGAGCTCGACGGCGACGAGTTCGGGCTGGTGCAGAAGGTGCGGCTACACGCCGATGCTGGCGCGCTGATCGTGCGTGTGCCGGCCTGAGTGAGATGGCCTGAGTGAGATGGCTGAGCTAGCTATCGGCGCGACGATCGGGAACGCCACCGCAGGGCGTGGACGAACAGCAGGCCCACAACGGTGAGTAGACCGGTGGAGATCATTGCGGGCGCGAGAGCGTAGATCAACTGCTGCATCACCATCTCGATGGGTACCTCCGCACTCGAGGATCCGGCGAAGCCCGAGCTGAAATAGGTGGCAGTAATCGTGCGCACCTGCAGGATCATCCCGCCGATGATGAGGGCTGGCCCAAGAATCCACAAGGCGATGATGAACGGATTACGCGGCTCGTATTGGTCGAGAGGCTCGTCGTCGTCAGCTGTACCGTCTGCAGGCACGGGAAGCGCGCCCGAGTCGCGCCCGGCTGTGCCGACGAATGCTTCTGGCTGGTTGGGAGAGGTGGGCGCGAACAGTTCGGTCATCGCCGAGCCACCGGAATCCGCCGAGCCACCGGGCTCATAGCCACGCTGATACCGGGCATCGTGATTCGGGTCAAAGCGCGGGTCGGTCATTGGGTGGGCTCCCCCGCGATCAGTCCGCGCAGCCAGTCGCGGGCCTCGATGAAGATGCCGTCGTCGTAGCGCGAGGTGAACTCGATCGGGCGCTTGTCGGCCCGCGGATACGACCCGAGAAAGATCACCTTGGGGCTGAACCGGCGTAGGCCCAGCAACGCGTCGGCGACCCGTTCGTCGAGGATGTGCCCCTCGGCATCGACGACGAAGCGGTAGCGACCGAGGGAATCGCCGATCGGCCGGGATTGGATGAGGCTGAGGTTCACGCCGCGGGTGGCGAACTGCTCGAGCATTTCGAGCAGGGCACCGGAGCGGTCACTTGGCAGCTCGATGATGAGGCTGGTCTTGTCGGCGCCGGTCGGTGCGGTGAGTTCGGCGGTGCGGCCGACCAGCACGAACCGAGTGACGGCGTTGGGGTTGTCCCCGATATTCGAGGCGAGAACGACGAGGTCGTGGTGTTTGTCGATTCCGGGCGGGGCGATCGCGGCATCCGCTTGATCGGTGCTTAAGAGGGCGGAGGCAGCGGCGACGTTGCTCGATGCGGGGATGTGGCCGTGGCTCGGCAGGGTCTGTTCGAGCCAGATGCGGCACTGCCCGTAGGCGACCGGATGCGCGTTGATGACCCGCACGTCGGCCAGAGTCGCGCCTGGGCGGGCGACGAGCACGAAATTCACCGGCACCAGATATTCGCCGATAATGCGCAGGTTTGGCACGCTGGCCAGGGCGTCCTGCGTGGCGGTGACGCCGCCGTCGACGGAATTCTCGATGGCGATCATGGCCGCGAAACTGCGGCCGGAGACGACATCAGCTAAGGCCTCGCCCACGTTGTTGACCGGGCGCCAGATCTGGCCGCGCGCCTCGGGCACCTGCGCGAGGGCCGCTTCGGTAAAGGTTCCGGCCGGGCCCAGATAGCTGTAGGTGCGGGTCTGGGCTGGATTCGGCGCGTCGGGCATGGCTGACAGCCTACCGGTGGTGCCAGACTGTGCTCATGAGCGAACGCGCGGGCACCCGAGCCCTGGAATCTGACCTGATCGACGTCGATGGGCTGGTCAAGGCCTATTACGATTTGAAACCGGATGCCCGGGTCCCAGCCCAGAGGGTCGTTTTCGGCACCTCCGGGCATCGCGGGAGTTCGCTGAACACCGCGTTCAACGAGGACCACATCAGCGCCACCACCCAGGCCATCGTGGAATATCGCGCGGGCCAGGGCATTACAGGGCCCCTGTTCATCGGCACCGATCCGCACGCCCTGAGCGGTCCGGCCTACACGACCGCCCTCGAGGTGCTCGTCGCCAACGGCGTGCGTGTGCTGGTCGACGAGTTCGACGACTACGTGCCCACCCCGTCGTTGTCGCACGCCATTTTGGCCTACAACCGCGGCGAGCACGGCGACCTGGCCGACGGCATCGTCGTCACCCCGAGCCACAACCCGCCAATGGACGGCGGCTTCAAGTACAACCCGCCGCACGGCGGTCCGGCCGACAGCGACGCCACTTCCTGGATCGCGGGCCGCGCCAACGAGCTCATCGCGGGCGGCCTCGACGGCGTGCTACGGAGCGAGCCGAGCGCCGTGGAAACCTACGACTTTCGCGGCAACTACGTCAACGACCTCGAAAACATCATCGACATGCAGGCCATCCGCACCAGCGGAATCCGCATCGGCGCCGACCCGCTCGGCGGCGCGAGCGTCGGCTACTGGGGCGCCATCCGCGACCGCTACGAAATCGACCTCGTCGTGGTCAACCCGAAGGTCGACCCGACCTGGCGATTCATGACGCTGGACTGGGACGAGAAGATCCGGATGGATCCGTCGAGCGCGTCGGTGATGGCATCCGTTGTCGCGCACAAAGACGAGTACGACATTCTGACCGGCAACGACGCCGACGCCGACCGGCACGGTATCGTCACGCCCGACGCTGGCCTGATGAACCCGAACCACTTTCTGGCCGTCGCGATCGACTACCTGTACAGCCACCGCGAAGGCTGGAAGATCGACGCCGCAGTCGGCAAGACTCTCGTCTCGTCGACCATGATCGACCGGGTCACCGGCTTTCTCGGCCGCGACCTGTGGGAGGTTCCTGTCGGCTTCAAATGGTTCGTGCCCGGCCTCATCGACGGCTCGGTGGCTTTCGGCGGCGAGGAGAGCGCCGGCGCGAGCTTCGTGCGCTTCGACGGCACCGTCTGGACCACCGACAAGGACGGCATTCTGTTGGCCCTGCTGGCCGCCGAGATTCTCGCGGTCACCGGCAAGACGCCCTCGCAGCGGTATGCGGAACTGACCGAGCATTTCGGCGCACCGTCCTATGCGCGAGTGGATGCCGCGGCCACGCCCGCGCAGAAGGCCGCCCTGGCCAAGCTCGACGGCTCGATGATCACGGCTACGGAGTTGGCCGGCGAGAAGATCACCGGCAAATTCAGCGTTGCGCCCGGCAACGGCGCTGCGATCGGCGGCGTGAAGGTCACCACCGAGAACGCCTGGTTTGCGGCGCGGCCGAGCGGCACCGAAGACGTCTACAAGATCTACGCCGAGTCGTTTCTGGGTGACGACCACCTGGCGCAGGTTCAGCTCGAGGCCAAGGCCATCGTCGACGCCGCGATCGCCTAAGGAACACTCCAGTAGTACGCCGTGCCGCCCGGGTGATCCACGGTGATTGCCGTGTCGACCGAGCGGAAGTCGGAATCGAGGGTGTGCCCGGCGAACGAGATCTCGATCGTGTCGCCGACCTTCTCCACCCTGGTGACAATGGCGGTGTGGTCGCGGTCGCCGGAATTGTCCCAGTCGAACTGCACGATGTCGCCGACCTTGACCTGATCACGCTGCTGATCGGTCAGGGCGGCGGCCTTGCCGGTATGCGCGATGTAATTCATGAATGCTGTGGAACTGCGCCAGGCGGCCGAGGCGTCGTAGGCGTTGCCGTTCTTCGGGCTCGACCAGACGCTGTCCATGGTCCAGCCGCGGGCGATCATGGCCTGGCTGGCGAAGTTGACGCAGTCGTTCTCCCCGAGCACGCCCCACTCGGCTGTGTTGTAGTTTTCCAGGCTCCAGTGCGCGAGGAGGTAATCGATCTGCGCGGCGACGGGGGCGCTGAGGCCAGGCTCCGCCTCGACCGTGGCCGCAGCGGCCGTGTCGGCGGGGGTGGCGCGAACCGGTTCCTGCGTTGTGGCTGGGGTTGCGGCATCCGGTGTCTGCGCCGTCTTGGTGGGGTCGGCCGGTCCTTCGAGGGCCTGCACGACGAGCGCCGTCGCGCCGACCGCGAGCACGGCACCCACGGCCGTCGTCAGGCCGAGTCGCTGCCACCTTGTCAACTGCACGTTGTACTCACTTCTGATTGTTTAAACGCTGAGCGCGGCGCTCAGATAAAGGCCGATCGCCGCGAGCGCGACGACCACTCCAACGATGAGAACCCCGATCAAAAACCGGCGCCGGGTGCGCCGCTGATCGGCCTCGGTGGGTTCGTTGTTCTGCAACATGTTTCGAGCTTAGCTGCGCCGAATCTGAGAGCCCCGAATGCCGCGTGCATCCCTGCCGAGATCTCAGCCGCGACGACCCGTTCTGGGCGATTGCGGGGAGGGTTCGACTTGATATCCGCAGTTACGCGAGCCATCGTCAAAGCACTGGTCCAATGTCTCGCCGCGGGGTACCGTTTTGTCATGTCGCAGATCACACCCACACCGTTCACCTGGCCGCACGGATTTCTCTGGGGGTCGGCGACGGCCGCCGCGCAGATCGAGGGCGCCGGCCACGCCGGTGGCAAGGAAGATTCGATCTGGGATGCGTTCGCGCGGGTGAAGGGCGCCATCGCGGGCGACGACGACCTTGAGACAGCGGTCGATCACTACCACCGGATGCCCGCCGATGTGCGGCTCATGTCCTCGCTCGGCCTCGACGCCTACCGGTTCTCGACCAGCTGGGCCCGCGTGCGCCCGGGCGATCGAGCGATGAACCCCGAGGGGCTGGACTTCTACTCCCGCCTGGTCGACGAGCTGCTCGGCGCCGGCATTCTTCCCTGGCTCACCCTGTACCACTGGGACCTGCCGCAGGCCCTCGAGGAGGAAGGCGGCTGGGCGAACCGCGACACCGCCTACCGGTTCGTCGACTACGCAAGGGATGTCTACTCCGCGCTGGGCGACCGGGTCACCCACTGGACCACCTTCAACGAGCCGTTCTGCTCCTCACTGCTCGGCTACGGATCGGGCGCCCATGCGCCGGGCCGGCAAGATGGCCGGGCTGCGGTCGCTGCGGTGCATCACCAGCACCTCGCGCACGGGCTCGCGGTGAACGCGCTGCGCTCGGCCGGGGCGCAGAACCTCGGGATCACCCTGAATCTCACAAATGCCGTACCGCGCGATGCGGCCGACCCGATCGACATTGAAGCGGCCCGTCGACTCGACTCGCTCGCCAACCGCATCTTCCTCGACCCACTGCTGCGCGGCACCTACCCCGACGACACCCTGCACGACCTCGAGCCTTTCGGACTCGCCGAGGTCATCCACTCCGATGACCTTTCCATCATCAGCTCCCCGCTGGATTTTCTGGGGGTCAACCACTATCACGATGACCTCGTGAGCGGCCATGCGGATGCCTCGGCGACCGATGGTCACGCCGGAGGCGCCGACCGGCCCGTCGGTTCGCCGTGGATCGGATCGAAGTACATCACCTTCCCCAGCCGCGGACTGCCCCGCACCGCGATGGACTGGGAGGTCAACCCCGACGGCCTGCGTCTGCTGTTGGTGCGCCTCGGCCAGGAGTACGACCGCCTGCCGCCGCTCTACGTCACCGAGAACGGTGCCGCCTACGACGACACGGTGAGCGCCGACGGCGCCGTGCACGATGCGGAACGCACGGAGTACATCGTGGCGCACATCAACAAGGTGGGCGAGGCTATCGCGGCCGGCGCCGACGTGCGCGGGTACTTCGTCTGGTCACTGCTCGACAACTTTGAGTGGTCGTACGGCTACGAGAAACGGTTTGGCATCGTGCGGGTCGACTACAAGACGCTCGAACGCACGGTGAAGGACAGTGGGCGCATGTACGCGGCGCACATTCGGGCGGCACAGGGGGGCTGAGCCGGGCGCCGCCCGGGCCTCGCGGCACGTGTTTAGGAGGTTGGCACTGGTTCGAACACGTGCGAGCTCCCCAAACGCTTGCCACCGACGGATGCCGGCGCCGCGGCATCCGCTCGGCGCGCCTCAGCGCAGCTGCGGAACCACCTCGGCGGCCAAAAACTCCAGGTGCTCGAGGTCGGACAGATCCATGATCTGCAGGTAGACGCACTCGACGCCGGAATCGGCGAGAGCGCCGAGTCGGTCGACGATCTCGGAGGCGGTGCCTGCAAGGCCGTGCTCACGCAGCTCGGCCGGCTCGCGACCGACCGAGGCCGCCCGGCGGGCGAACTCCGTCTCATCCGAGCCGCCGACGGCGATCAGCGCCGCCGAGTAGGTGAGCTCGGCCGGGTCGCGGTCGATGGCCTCACAGGCCGCCCGCACGCCGTCGAACTTGCCCGCAATGTCGGCGAAGTCGGGAAACGGCAGGTTGAACTCGGTCGCGAAGCGAGCCGCGAGTTTCGGGGTGCGCTTGGCACCGCCGCCACCCACGATCACCGGCACTCGCGCCTGTGTGGGCTTCGGCAGCGCCGGCGAATCGACGAGGGTGTAGTGCTCGCCGGCGAAGTCGTAGCGGGCCCCGACCGGGGTGTTCCACAGCCCGGTGATGATCTCGAGCTGTTCCTCGAGCAGGCCGAACCGTTTGTCCGGAAACGGGATGCCGTAGGCGAGGTGCTCCTGCTCGAACCAGCCGGTGCCGAGGCCGAGCTCGACGCGCCCACCCGACATCTGGTCGACCTGCGCGACCTGGATGGCCAGAATTCCCGGCGGCCGGTAGGTCACCGAGGAGACCAGGGTACCCAAACGGATGCGTTTTGTCTCCCGCGCCAACCCGGCGAGGGTGGTCCAGGCATCCGTCGGGCCGGGCAGGCCATCACCGTCACCCATGACCTGGTAATGGTCGCTGCGAAAGAATGCGTCGAAGCCGAGCCGCTCGGTGGCCTGCGCGACGGCCAGGACGTCATCGTAGCTGGCACCCTGCTGGGGCTCGGTGAAAATGCGAAATTTCATGGGTTCTCCTGAGTTAGTTCTAGAAATTCGACGCCTGGCACCAGCTCGAACCGGGCACGCATCACGACGAGTGCTTCGGGGTTCTGGTCGATCAGTACGAAGCGACGGCCGAGGGCGGCCGCGACGGCTCCGGTGGTGCCGCTGCCAGCGAAGAAGTCGAGCACCCAGTCGCCCTCGCGACTGGACGCCTGGATGATGCGCCGCAGGATTCCGACCGGTTTCTGAGTGGGGTAGCCGGTTTTCTCCTTGCCGGTGGGCGAGACGATGGTGTGCCACCAGACATCCGTCGGCAGTTTGCCCTTGGCGACTTTTTCGGGCGTGACCAGACCAGGGGCCATATACGGCTCCCGGTCTACGGTCGTGGAGTCGAAGTAGTAGCTGGCCGGATTCTTCACGTAGACCAGAATCGTGTCGTGTTTGGTCGGCCACTTGTTCTTCGATTTGGCACCGTAATCGTAAGCCCAGATGAGCTCGTTGAGAAAGCATTCCCGGCCGAACAGGGCGTCGAGAAGCACCTTGGCGTAGTGCGCTTCGCGGTAATCGAGGTGCAGGTAGAGCGTGCCGTCGTCGGCCAGCAGCCGCCAGGCCTCGATCAGGCGCGGCTCCAGAAAAGCCCAATAGTCCTCAAACTGGTCGTCGTAGCCGAGCAGGTCGCCCTTGATGCGCTCGTAGCGCTGGCCCTTGAATCCGGTGATCGTTCCGGTCGCGTGGGATCCATCGGTGGCGACCGAACGCACCGACGTGGTGGTCTGGCGTTTCTGTGACCGGCCGGTGTTGAACGGCGGGTCGAGATAGATCAGGGTGAAGGCACCGTCCGGCAGGCTCGGCAACACCTTGAGGTTGTTGGCGTGGATGACACGGCTCGGACTGGTCGGTGTCCACGAGAAAGGCATTTGTCTATTCTTTCAGCCTCCGCGCCGTCTATCGGCTTAGTCTGTCTGGATGACTGCTGAATCGGCTACCATCCACTCGCAGGATCTGGCTGAAGCCGGCACTCTGCAGGTGCGCCACACCCCCGAGCAGAACAGGTACACGGTCTGGCTCGGCGACGACTGCGTCGGCCTGGCCGACTACGTCACCACGCAATCGGCGGTGCATTTCACTCACACCGAGGTCGACCCGACCCGGCGCGCCCACGGTTTGGCGAGCATCCTGGTCGAGCAGGCGCTCGACGACGTGCGCGTGCGCACCGACCTGGCCGTGGTGGCCGATTGTTCGTATGTGGCGCATTGGATCGACACGCACGCGGAGTACCAGGACCTGCTGACCCGCGGCCGGTAGCCGGCAGCCGGCAGCCGGCAGCCGGCAGCCGGCAGCCGATTCTGGGTGAGCGGATGTCGGCATCCGCTCATCTAGGGAACCCGGGTCAGCCATTCCTCGGTGCTGAACTTGTTCGCGACGAGCTCGGTGGCCTTGGCGTATTCCTCGGCGGTGACGTCGCCCTCGGAGGCACCGTAGAGGCCGGTGAAGGTCTCCTTCATGCGTTCGATGATCTCGGCACGGCTCAGGCCGGTCTGGCTGCGCAACGGATCGACGCGCTTGGCGGCACTCGTAATGCCCTTGTCGCTGAGTTTTTCGCGGCCAATGCGCAGCACCTGCACCATTTTTTCGCCGTCCATGTCGTAGCTCATGGTGACGTGGTGCAGTACGGCGCCGCTTCCGAGACGTTTCTGGGCGGCCCCGCCGATCTTGCCGGTCGGGCTCGTGATGTCATTGAGCGGCTGGTAGTGCGCGTCGATGCCGAGCGATTTGAGCGCGGTGATGACCCACTCGTCCAGAAAGGCGTAGGAGTCGGCGAAGCTCATGCCCTGCACGAGGTCGGTCGGCGCGTAGATCGAATAGGTGATGACCGAGCCGGCCTCCATGAACATGGCGCCGCCGCCGCTGATGCGCCGAACCACGGTGAAGCCGTACTTCGCGGCGTTCTCGGGGTCGACCTCGTTTTTGAGCGACTGAAAACTGCCGATGACGACGGCCGGTTCGTTCCACTCCCAGATGCGTAGGGTGGGTTGGCGTCGTCCCTCGCCGACCTCGGTGGCGAGCACCTCGTCGAGGGCCATCTGCAGCACGGGCGCGACCGGCGTCTGGGCGTGGATGATCTGCCAGTCGTAGTCGCGCCAGGTGCTCGCCTGCGCGAGCGACCGACGAATGGCGACCGCGACGGCCTCCGGCGAGAAGCCGAGCAGAATCGCGCCGGCCGGCAGCGCGCCACGCACGGCGTCCGCGATCGCAGCGGCCGTACTGCCGGCGGGCAGGCCGGTCACCGCCGCGTTGATGTCCTCGAGGGCATCGTCGGGTTCGAGAAAGAAATCCCCGGCCAGACGAAAATTGGCGATGACATCGTCGACGACATCGAGATCAACGACGACCAGTTTGCCGCCCGGAACCTTATATTCACCATGCATGGTTTCAGCCTACGGCGTGAATCGTTCGTCGAGCCAGGAGACGAGGTCGCCGATGACCTCGTCGCGGTTGATCTCGTTGAAGACCTCGTGGCGCGCACCCGGGTACACGATCAGGCGCACATCGCGCAACCCCGACCGCTTGATATAAGAGGTCACCAGTTTGAGCGCGCTGCGTTCGCCGCCGACGGTGTCGTCGCCGCCGACTAGCACGAGCATGGGCAGTTCGCTGGGCAGATTTTTCGCTGGCCGGCCGAACAGGCGGGCAGCCTCACGCAGGCCGAACAGCTTGGCGAGCGGCGTCGCCGTGGTCAGCGGGTCGGCCACGAACGCCTGCGCTACGGCCGGGTCCCGGCTGAGCCACTCGACTCCGGTCGTGCCGAGTGTTTTGTGCTTGCGGTTAAGGTCGCCGCCGTCGAGATAGCCCGGCCAGCGGTAGGCGCTGCCGGAGAGCACGATCGCGTCGTACTCGGCGGCGTGCGCGTTCACGATCATTTGGGCCATGAACGATCCCCAGCTGTGTCCGAGCAGCACGAGGGGCAGTGTCGGGTTTTCTGAGCGGATGATTCCACTCAGCTCATGCACGCCGGCCACGGCCGCGCGCAGCCCGCCGGCGCCCAGCCGACCAAGTTTCGTGTGGTCACCGCCATGCTGGGCTAGCCCGGTCTGGCCGTGGCCGAGGTGGTCGTCGGCGTAGACGCTGTAGCCGGCTCGATTAAGGTCCGCGGCGAGCGCCGCGTAGCGCTGGGCGTGTTCGCCGACGCCGTGGGCGAGCTGGATCACGGCTTTGGGGGCGTCGATCGGCCAGACGTAGTAGGTGACGACCAGGCCAGAGGCATCCGTATATGTGGGCACGAGGATAGTCTGCCCTGTTCCGGGCCTGCTGCCAATATCCTTAGCATAGCTAATTTGCTATGCTAAGGACATATGGAATCACGAATGCACCCCAAGACCGCGGCCCTCGGCGTCATCAAGGCGCAGCCGCCCCTGAACAGCGAGCCCGCCGCGGCGAACAACACCGCCGAGCTCAGCCACGAATTTCGTCTGGCCAACGGCCGCCTCGCCCGCCGCCTGCGCCAGGAGAAGGCCGAGAACGAACTCGGCAGCGGCCAGTTCTCAGCCCTCGGCGTGCTCTACGTGCACGGCCCGCTAACGCTCACCGAACTCAGCGAGTTCGAGCGCGTCACCCCGCCGTCAATGACCCGCACGGTCAAATGCCTCGTCGATGCCGGCCTCGTCGCCCGCACCGATTCCACCCTCGACGGCCGCAAAATTGTGCTGCGCACAACGGATGCCGCGAGCGAGATGATGACCGAGACCCGCAAGCGTCGAGATGCCTGGCTGGTGCAACGCGTCGCCCAGCTCAGTCCCGCCCAGCGCAGCACCCTCGCCGACGCGACCATCATCATGAAGGAGCTCGCCGACAGTTGAGTGCCATGTTTCGCTCGCTGAGCGTCGTCAATTACCGCATCTGGTTCGCGGGGGCTTTGGTGTCGAACATCGGCACCTGGATGCAGCGCACCGCCCAGGACTGGATCGTTCTCACCCAGCTCACCAACTACGACGCGACAGCGGTCGGCATCACCATGGCGCTGCAGCTCGGCCCGCAGCTCGTGCTCATGCCGTGGTCCGGCCTCATCGCCGACCGCTTCAACCGGCGCAAGCTGCTCATTCTCACCCAGACCCTGATGGGCCTGCTCGCGCTCGGCCTCGGCATTCTGACCGTGCTCGAGGTGGCCCAGCTCTGGCACGTCTACCTGTTCGCCCTCGGCCTCGGCGTCGTCGCCGCCATCGACGCGCCCGCCCGTCAGACCTTCGTCTCCGAGCTCGTCGCCGAAGACCAGCTGTCGAACGCGGTCGCGCTGAACTCAGCGTCATTCCACGGTGCACGCCTGATCGGGCCGGCCGCCGCCGGTCTGCTCACGGTCGCCGTCGGCGCCGGCTGGGTCTTCATGATCAACGCGGTCACCTTCGCCGCGACCGTCTTCGCCATGACGCTGCTGCGCACCCACCAGCTACGTCGCCAACCGAAGGCAAGCCGGGAGCGCGGCCAACTCTTCGCCGGCTTCCGCTACGTGCGGGGTCGCTCCGACATCGTCGTCGTCATGATCGCGGTCTTTCTGATCGGCACCTTCGGCCTCAACTTCGCCATCTTCACCTCGACCATGGCCACAATCGAGTTCGGCCAGGGCGCTGCAGAGTTCGGCCTGCTCAGCTCGATCATGGCCATCGGCGCTGTCATCGGCGCGCTCCTCGCCGCCCGGCGCAGCCGCGCCAGGCTCCGCCTGATCGTGCTCGGCGCCGCCCTGTTCGGCCTGGCCTGCGCCCTGTCGGCCATTATGCCGACATATGCCACTTTCGCCATATCTCTCACCCTGGTCGGCCTGTCGTCGCTCACCCTGATGACCACCGCGAACGCCTACGTGCAAACGACGACCCGCCCCGAGATGCGCGGCCGCGTCATGGCGCTCTACATGGCCATCTTCGTCGGCGGCACTCCCCTCGGCGCCCCGCTGGTCGGCTGGGTAGCGGATGCCTTCGGCCCGCGCTGGGCGCTCGGCCTCGCCGGGGTCTCCGGCCTGTTGGCCGCACTGGTCGTGCTGTTTTGGATGGTGCGGTATCGCCGGCTTCGGGTGCAGGTGCATCCGTTCTCGGCGCCCCGGGTGCGCGTTCTGCACGCCGGCGACGGGCGCGAGGCGCCGTCGGTGCGGCCGAGGCGCCGAGGCCGGTCCGCCGTGCTGGAGCAGGAGCAGGCGCCGGCCGCGCCCGAGGGATCGGAGCCCGACCTCGATCGAGAGACCGCGACCCGGGAGATCGCGATCGTCGAGGCGACGGTTCCGCGCTAACTTCGGGCGGTTGCCACTGAGTAGACAACTTCGATGGGTTACGACCCCGCAGCACCCGACAAAGTTGTCCGCTGAAGGACGGCCTAGCGAACCCCACCCATCAGGCGCAGCACCGGGCGGGAGATCAGAACGAGCAGGAGCCCGAGCACAATCGCGATGCTGCCGAGCACGCTGAAGTAGACCCGCCCTGGCGCAGTGGCGTACCAGGTGGCGAGCACACCCGACACGGCGGAGCCGAGCGCGACCGAGAGAAAGAACAGAGCCACCATCTGTGTCTTGAAGACCTCCGGCGCGAGCTTGGTGGCGACCGAGAGTCCGACCGGTGAGAGCAGCAGCTCCGCAATTGTAAAGACCAGCAGAATTCCGATCATCGCCAGGAGTGGCGTCGAGTTCGCGGCACCGCCGGCGAACGGCAGGAACAGCAGGAAGGCGCCGCCCATCACCGCGGTTCCCACCACGAACTTGATCTGCGTGGAGGGCTGCCGCGTTCCCAACCTGGTCAACAGGGCGGCGAAGATGCCGGAGAGCACGATGATGAGCACGGGATTGATGGACTGCACACAGGACACCGGCATCTCCCAGCCGAACAGCGCGCGGTCGAGTCGCTCGTCCGAGTAGATCGTGACGACCGTGAATTGCTGTTGGTAGAGCGACCAGAACGCCGCACTAGCGATAAATAGCGGAATGAAGGCGTAGACCCGTTTGCGCTCGACCGTGGTGATCTGGCAGTTCGTCAGGATCACCACGAAGTAGGCAATTGTCCCGACGATCGTCAGCCCGATCACGATGGTGACCAGATTGCTCGCGGTAATCATCCCGGTGAGCCCGAGCACGACAATAACGCCGAGCGTCGCGATCGCAATGACGGTGTAGCGGGGCCAGCGTGAACGCGGCAGAGGATCGGAAACCCGCCGGGCGGCATCCGGCGCGTAGAGCGTGCCGACAACGGATGTTGCGTTCGCCTTCAGTCCACCGCTGCCGATAGCCACCAGGATGAGGCCAGCGACGAGCCCACCGATTCCGGGCACGACGGCCAGGGCGATGTGGCCGAGCATAATGGCGATGGCGCTGCAGAACAGCACCCGCTCCGAGCCGAGGAGACGATCGGCGATCCAGGCGCCGAGGATCGTTGCGAGGTAGACGCCACCGCCGTATGCACCGACGATGCCGGCCGCAGTGGTCTGCGGGATTCCCAGGCCGCCGTCGGCCGCCGAGAAGTATAAATACAACAACAGGATGCCCTGCATGCCGTAAAAGGAAAACCGCTCCCACATCTCGACGCCGAAGATGTTGGCGAGTGAACGCGGCTGTCCAAAGAAGGAGCGGTCATCGCGGGCAGCGGCGTGGTCGACGACTTTGCTCATGCGCCATGATTATCAATCGCCCCGGGAGAAAACATCGACCGGCTCCTGCCGAAGCAGGAGGCACACCGCCGGAACCCCCGACACGGGCGCGGGATGGTCCAGGCGACCTCGCCGCTCTACACGCCACCCTCGGCTCCGAGCACCGGTGTCCGTCTAGGCTTGACCGATGAGCTCCGAAACCCTGCGCGTCAGCCTGCCCGACCCCGACCTGCGCGCCGCCCTCGGCGAGCTGCCCGATGGCGTCGAGGTCATCGAGTGGGCGATGGAAGGCCCGGCACCTATTCCCAAGATCGACCTTGTCGTGACACCGTACATGGGCGCCGCCAACCGGGTGGCCCACCTCGCGGGCGTGCGCACCCGGCTCGTGCAGAGCCAGTCCATCGGCTACGACGGCATCGACACGCTGCTGCCCGCCGGGCACGTGTTCGCCAACGCCGCCTCCGTGCACGAGACCTCGACCGCCGAGCTCACCCTCGCTCTGATTCTGGCCTCCCAGCGCGGCATCGACGACTTCGTACGCGCCGCCGAGCGGGGCGAGTGGGCGCCAGCGCAGCACGCGAGCCTGGCCGACCGCACCGTGCTGCTGCTCGGTTACGGCGGCGTCGGCCACGCCATCGAAACTCGGCTGCTTGCCTTCGAAACCACGGTCATTCGCGTCGCCCGCACCGCCCGCACCGACGAACGCGGCACGATCTACGGCTTCGAGTCCCTGCCCGAACTGCTTTCGAGGGCCGATATCGTCGTGGTCGGCGTGCCGCTCACGCCGGAAACCACCGGCATGGTCGATGACGCGTTCCTGTCGCTCATGCCGGGCGGCGCCCTGCTGGTGAACATCGCCCGCGGCCCGGTCGCCGACACGGAGGCGCTGCTCGCTCACGCCACCAGCGGCCGAATCCGGCTCGCGCTCGACGTGACCGATCCGGAACCGCTGCCGGCGGGGCATCCACTTTTCGCGCTGCCCAACGTGATCATCTCCCCCCACGTGGGCGGCGCCTCGAGCGCGATGCTGCCACGCATGGCCCTGCTCGTTCGCCAGCAAATAGAACGGATGCTGCGCGGCGAGACCCCGATCAACGTCGTGTTGACGAGTTAGTCGGGCACTGCGCGCCCCGCCGCGACCGTAGGCTGGGACCATGGTCTCAGCACTCACTCCGGCACGCCAGGATGACATCGAAGAAGCACTCAAAAACGTGATGGACATCGAGATCGGCATCAACGTCTTCGACCTCGGCCTGATCTACGGCCTGGCCTGGGACGACGACACCGACACGCTCGTCATCCAAATGACCCTCACCTCGGCCGGCTGCCCCGAGCAGGAGGTATTGACGGAGCAAACCGAGCAGGCCCTCGTCGGCGTGGTCGAACGCCATCGGATCAACTGGGTCTGGATGCCGCCGTGGACGCCCGACAAGATCACCGACGACGGTCGCGACATGATCAGCGCCCTCGGTCTGAGGCTGTAACCACCCACTGTCTCTGCGGCTGGGGCAACCCGGCCACGTGCTCCTGCCTCGAACGGATGCCTGAGTCCCGCGCGAGTTGCTTCCCTCCGCCCTGGTGCGCCCGGGCGACGCGCGTCGCGCTGTCGCTTGGTGCAGACGCGTGCGCACCAAACGGGCGCTCCCAAGTTATGACGATTTGCCTATCGCGCGACCGGGTGATCCTCCTGTAACCTGTGGTCAGACCACACTGATCGAGAGGAGATCCCATGACCGCTCCACGCGCCTGGCAGGTCGTGCTCGACGCTGTTGAACGCGACCTGCTCGACGGCCGGCTCAGCCCGGGAGACCACCTGCCGCCCGAGCGCACCCTTGCCGCCGACCTGGGCGTCGGCCGATCCAGTGTACGCGAGGCCCTACGCGTGCTCGAAGTGGTCGGTCTGATCCGCACCGCGGCCGGTTCCGGTCCCTCGGCGGGCGCGATTATCGTCGCCCGCCCCGGCGGCGGCATGTCCGCGCTCATGCGCCTGCAGGTCGCGGCCCAGGGCTTTGCGGTGGCCGACGTGGTCAAAACCCGACTCGTGCTTGAGGGCTCGATCGTCACCGACCTCGCGGCCGCAGGCTCCCCCGACCTAGCCGCCTCCGCGCAGATCCTCACCGCGATGGAAAACCAGACCCTCACCGAAGCCGAATTTCTCGCCCTCGACGCGGCGTTCCACCTCTCCCTCGCCGAAACGAGCGGCAACCAGGTCGTCACGGCGACGATGGCCGGCCTCCGCAGCGCGATCGAGGGGTACGCGCGGGCCGGCGCGGCGGGCCTCGAGAACTGGCCGGCAACATCCGCTCGCCTGATGCTGGAGCATCGCGGCATTCTGGCCGCCATTCTGTCCGGTGAAGCGGATGCCGCCCGCCTCGCGATGCACGCCCACATCTCCGGCTACTACGCCGAAACCCACCTGCGCGATCACTAGAGAAGGACGACCATGGTTCAACGACGCATCCCCAAAATCAAAGATCTCGCCCCGCTGATGAAATTCAAGAGCCCGGAGCTCAACGCGAAGAAGCGCCGGCTGGCCGCCGCGCTCACGATCGCGGACCTGCGCGCCATCGCCCAGAAGCGCACGCCGAAGGCCGCCTTCGACTACACCGAGGGCGCGGCCGAGGCCGAAATATCGCTCGGCCGGGCCCGCCAGGCCTTTGAGGACATCGAGTTCCACCCGTCGATCCTGCGCGACGTGTCGACCGTGACGACCGGCTGGGATGTGCTCGGGGCGCAGGTTTCGCAGCCGTTCGGTATCGCGCCCACCGGATTCACCCGCATGATGCAGACCGAGGGCGAGACCGCCGGGGCGCACGCGGCGGCTCGGGCCGGAATCCCCTTCGCGCTGTCGACCATGGGTACCACCTCGATCGAAGACGTCAAGGCCGCCAACCCGAACGGCCGCAACTGGTTCCAGCTGTACATGTGGAAGGACCGCGACCGGTCGATGGCCCTCGTGGACCGGGCCGCGAAGGCCGGTTTCGACACGCTGCTGGTGACCGTGGACGTGCCCGTGGCGGGCGCCCGGCTGCGCGACAAGCGCAATGGCTTCTCGATTCCGCCGGCGCTCACCCTCGGCACGGTCCTCAACGCGCTGCCCCGGCCGGAGTGGTGGATCAACTTTCTGACCACCGAACCGCTCGCCTTCGCGAGTCTTGACCGCTGGAGCGGCACGGTCGCTGACCTGCTCGACACGATGTTCGACCCCACGGTCGACTTCGAGGACCTGGCCTGGATCAAGGCGCAGTGGCCCGGCAAGGTCGTCGTCAAGGGCGTGCAGAACCTCGAGGACGCCAAGCGCCTCGTCGATCTCGGCGTCGACGGCATCACCCTCTCGAACCATGGCGGTCGCCAGCTCGACCGGGCGCCAATTCCGTTCCGCCTGCTGCCGCAGGTCGCGCGCGAGGTCGGTGCGCACACCGAGGTGCACCTCGACACGGGCATCATGTCGGGCGCCGACATCGTGGCTTCGATCGCGCTCGGCGCGCGCTTCACCATGATCGGCCGCGCCTACCTCTACGGCCTGATGGCCGGCGGTGAGGCCGGGGTCGACCGCACGATCCAGATTCTGTCGGAGCAGGTCAGCCGCACGATGCGGCTGCTCGGGGTGAACTCGCTCGAGGAGCTGAACCCCGGGCACGTGACGCAGCTGTCCCGGCTGATGCCGGTCGCCGCTCCCATGGTCGCCGCGGCCGAGGCTGTTCCCGCGCGGAAGGCTCCGGTACGCAAGGCTCCGGTAGGCACAGCCGCTGCGCCGAAACAGAGCGTCGGTGCATCCGCTGCCGTGACGGTCACGCCGGTCAAGCGGGCGCCGAGGAAGACGGCACCGCCGAAATAGCCCCCGCGGCGCAGCCCGGTCCGGGTTGCGCCGCGGCTTATGGCCGTTGGACCCGATGCGCCGCGATGCGGCGTTCAGATTCGTCGAGGTCGATAATTCCTTCGGCGACGCCGATCACGAAGTCGAACCCCTCGTTGGCGGTGAAATCGTGAGCAAATCCGTTGATCCACAAAAAGAGAACCATCAGGGTCCAACCGGTGCGCTTGTTTCCGTCCACGAGCGGATCATTACGCACGAGCGATTCGAGCAAGGCTGCGGCCTTGCGATCAAACGTCGGGTAGGCATCCGTTCCAAACATGGACGCCGACGGCCGGGCCAGCGCAGATGCGAGGAGGCCGGCGTCCCGTACGTGGAATCCGTAGCGCTCGGTCACCTGAAGCGCGTCGGCGACCTCCAGGTATCGGGTCATGCGTCTTCGAGCCGCTGCAGCAACTCGGCGTCATGGGTCAGTACGAACTGTAGGCCCGACTCGATTTCATCTCGACGCGAGTAGCGGTCGACAATCAGCGTTGCCCCCTGCAGCAGCAGAGCGTGCTTCGACACGTGTTGTGCCGCCGCGAGCTCTTCCAGTTGACGATCGAGCTCCTCCGGGATGCGCACATTGATAGCCATACCAAAATGGTACCGCCATTGGTTTTTGGCGGCAAGAGCCGAACGTCAGGCCAGGTTCTCGCGGAACGCCCGCAGTGCGAGCGCGTCGTCTTCCCAGGCGCCGCCCTCATGCCCGTTGTATGGCCAGACCGTGATCTGCTTCGGGCCGGCATAGTTGTTGTAGGCCGCGAAGACGGTCGATGGCGGGCAAATCGGATCCATCAGTGCCGCCGTCATGGTCACCGGCGCGGTGGCCCGCTTGGCGAAATTGACGCCGTCGAAGTAGGACAGCACGTCGTGCACACGAGCCACCTTGAGCCGGTGGGTCGCCAGATATTGGCCCAGCTCGCGGTACGGCTGCGCGTCGGTGATAACGGATGCCCGCGGAAAGTCGCACAGAAACGGCACCCGAGCGACCACGGCGGAAAGGTCCGGAACCAGTCCGGCCACGGCGAGTGCGATTCCACCGCCCTGACTGGTGCCCATCACGCCGACGCGGGCTTCGTCGACGAGCGCCAGGCTGCGGGCCGCCGCGACGGCGCGCACGGCGTCGGTGAAGAGGCGGCGGTAATAGTAGGTCTCGCGGGAGTCAATGCCGCGAGTCATGAACCCTGGGACCTGTGGGCCGCTCCCGGCGTCATCGGCAGTGTCGCCGGCGCTGCCGCCGTAGCCCTGCCCGCGCAGGTCCATCTCGAAGTGGGCGAAACCGGCGGATGCCCACAGCAGATTCTCGAAAGCCTGCCCGCGTCCCCGGCCGTAGCCGTGAAACTGCATGATGGTCGGCAGCGGACCGCTCGCGCCGACGGGCACCCGCAGCCAGGCCTTGATCGGCTGCCCGCCGAAGCCGGCGAAGGTCAGGTCGAACACGTCCAGCGTGCTGAGCCCGGCGTCGACCTTCAAGGCTGTGACATTAAGCGGATGGCCCTCGGCCTCGGCGAGGGTGTCGGCCCAGAACGCGTCGAAGTCGCCCGGGTCGGCCTGGCCGCTGCGATAGGCACGGAGTTCGGCTTCGGGCAGGTCGGTGTACATGCCCTTCAGCCTAGAGCCGCCCGCCTGGCGCCGTAGCCGTCACGCGGGGGCATCCGCTCTTGCGGTGGCTGATTCAGGAAACGCGCGTTCGCCGAGCCGCGATCCCCGCGGAACGGGGCGGGCCGGGCCGGTGCCGCGAACCGACCGGAGGCCTACTTCGCGGCGGTGAGGTCGGCCAGCACCAGGCGCAACTGCTCGACAGCCCAGTCCACGTCGTCAGCCGAGACGACGATCGGCGGGGCGAGCCGAATGGTCGAGCCGTGGGTGTCCTTGGCGAGCACGCCGCGGGCGAGCAGAGCCTCGCAGACGACGCGGCCCGGGGCCAGCGCGGGGTCGATGTCGATGCCGGCCCAGAGACCGACGCCGCGCACCTCGACCACGCCGTGGCCGATCAGCGCCGAGAGCCCGGCATGAAGGCGTGCACCGAGTTCGGTCGCTCGCTTCTGGTATTCGCCCGTGGCCAGCATTTTCACGACGGCCAGGCCCACGGCGGCGGCGAGCGGGTTGCCACCGAAGGTGGAGCCGTGCTCGCCGGGGTGCAGCACTCCGAGTACGTCGGTGTTGCCGACGACCGCCGACACCGGCACGATGCCGCCACCGAGGGCCTTGCCGAGCAGGTAAAGGTCGGGCACGACGCCGACCAGGTCGCAGGCGAAGGTCGAGCCGGTGCGGCCGAGCCCCGACTGGATTTCATCGGCGATGAACAGCACGTTCAGACGCGTCGTAATCTCGCGCACGGCCGGCAGATAGGCCGCCGGCGGCACGACGATGCCGGCCTCGCCCTGGATCGGTTCGAGCAGCACGGCGACGGTGTTCTCGTCGATGGCAGCCTCGAGCGCCGCGGCGTCGCCGTAGGGCACGGTGCGAAAACCGGGTGTGAACGGTCCGAAACCGGCGCGGGCCGATTCGTCGTCGGAGAAGCTGATGATGGTGGTGGTGCGGCCGTGAAAGTTGCCGGCGGCGACGATGATGTTGGCCAGATCGGGCGCGACGCCCTTGACTCGGTAGCCCCAGGCGCGGGCGACTTTGATGCCGGATTCGACGGCCTCGGCGCCGGTGTTCATGGGCAGCACCATGTCTTTGCCGGCGAGTTCGGAGAGCGCGGTGACGAACGGGCCGAGCTGGTCGTTGTAGAAGGCGCGGCTGGTCAGCGTGATGCGGCCGAGCTGCGCACGGGCGGCGTCAAGCAGAACCGGGTTGGAGTGCCCGAAGTTCACGGCGGAATACGCGGCGAGACAGTCCAAATAACGGTGACCGGCGACATCCGTTACCCAAGCGCCATCACCGGTCGCGACAACGACCTCGAGCGGGTGGTAATTGTGCGCGGCGTGCGCGCTTTCCTGGGCGATCAGTGCGGTGGCTTCAGGCGAAACGGATGCTACGGGCACGGTCTCGGCGGTCAGGTTCGTGGTCATATCGTGCTCCTTCAGGTTGGGCGCGGTCATCGGCGCAGCTCGAGCGTGCAGCACTTGACGCCGCCGCCGCCGAGCAGCAACTCGGACAGGTCGACGCCGATCGGGTTGTAGCCGCGGGCGCGCAGCTGCTGTTCGAAGTCCTTGGCGCGGGCGGCGATGACGACGTTGTAGCCGTCGGAGTAGGAGTTGAGTCCGAGGATGGAGGCATCCTCTTCGGTGACGATAATGGCGTCGGGATAACGTTCCTGCAGAATCGCGAGGCTCGGAGCATCGAACGCGCTCGGCAGGTACGCGATATTGCTGTCATCGAGCACGGCAACGGCGGTGTCGAGGTGGTAAAAGCTCGGGTTGATCAGGCGCAGGGTGATGACCGGGCGGCCGGCGATAATCGAGAGCTCTGCATGGCTGTTCGAATCGCTACGAAAGCCGGTGCCGGCCAGAATAACGTCGCCGACCAGCAAAAAGTCGCCCTCGCCCTCGTTGGTTTCGATCGGCACGCGCACGTCGAAGCCGTTGGCGCCAAACCAGTCCATGTAGGCGGGACCTTCGGGCTGGCGCTGTACGTGGGTAAACTTGGCGCCGTAGGCCTGGTTGTCGATGACGAATCCGCCGTTGGCCGCGTAGACCATGTCGGGCAGGCCGTCGATCGGCTCGATCAGCTGCACGTCGTAACCGAGGCCGACGTAGGTGTCGTACAGGGTCTGCCACTGCTCGACGGCGAGCGAGGTGTCGGTGGGCAGGGCCGGGTCCATCCAGGGGTTGATGCGGTAGACCACGGTGAAGAACTGCGGCTTGCACATGAGAATGGTGCGCTTGGTGGCGGTGCGCACCGGAACGGCCGATTCTTCGGAGAGGACGGGGGTGGCTGAGTTGATCGACATGAGGCTCCTTCGTCGTTTCGCGGACCTGAAAACCCACGAAACGTAGGGTGAATGGCGGACCAGGTCGCTCACGAGAGCCCGGCGCGATCGAACCACGATCGTTCCGGGACGCCAGTCTTAGTCTCACACAGCACGATTCAACGTTTCACGCTGATCTGCGCAATAAATCTTCGAGAATGACCGTCGGGACGCACGTTTGCGCACAGCGATCGCCTAGACTCGGCCCATGGACAACCTAGACCACAGCATTCTCGACCTGCTGCGCCAGAATGCGCGTGCCGGCTACGGCGATATCGGATCCGTCGTGGGGCTGTCGGCATCCGCTGTGAAACGGCGCGTTGATCGGCTGGTGGCCGACAAGGTCATTCGCAGCTTCACCATTCAGGTCGACCCGGCCGTCGACGGCATGAGCACGGAAGCCTATGTCGAGCTGTTCTGCCGCGGCACGGTGGCGCCCGACGAACTGCTGCGCATTCTCTCCGGCGTGCCGGAGGTGGTCGATGCCGGAACGATCACCGGCAGCGCCGATGCCATGGTGCACATTCGCGCCCGGGACATTCCCGGCCTCGAGGCGGCCCTCGAAAAGGTGCGCCTCGCGCCCAACGTCGACCACACCCGGAGCGCGATCGTCTTGTCCCGCCTGATTCACCGTTCGGTCGAGTAATTTCGAGGGCTAGACCGTGGGGACGGGCTTTTGGCGCACCGGGCCGACCAAGTGCAGCAGGGTCACCGCGGCGATCGACCCGGCGCAGAGGATGCCGGCGAGCACGACGATCTGAAACCGGCCGGCCTCCAGCGGCGATGCTCCGCCAAAGAGCGCGCCGACGAACGCCCCGGGCAACGTCACGAGGCCGGTGGTTTTGGTCTGATCCGTGGACGGGATGATGGCGAAATAGACCGCTTGCCGGGCGAGTTCCCGGGTGGACTGGCTCGGTGTGGCGCCGAGCGCGAGCCAGCCCTCGACCTCGTCCCAGTGGTCGCCGACCGCTTCGGTGAAGCGCCGACCGCTCAGCGTCGCGATCGACATGGCATTGCCGATGACGATGCCGCCGATGGCGAGCACGTAGCGCGGCGAAAATTCAATCGCTCCGGTCGTGAACACGATCGTCAGCGTGACGACAACACCGAGCCCCATCGCCGCAGCAACCCGTACCAGGTGGCGCCGGTTGAAGCCGATCCTCCGGGCCACCGTGCCAACGGCCGCCGCAAACATGACGAGCAGTCCGACACCGACCCAGAGCGGATCGTTGATGATTCCGCTGAGGATCAGGCTGATCGCGGCCAGCTGCAGGGTACCGCGCAGCAGGGCCAACGCCGGCGCGAACGGATGCTGCGTGCGATAGCCGCGCAGCACCGTCACGACCACCGCCAGAAGCAGCATGACACCGACCAGGGTGGGCAGCAGCCCGGCCAGCTGGGCGGGCAGATCGGCCGGGAAAGTCATGGGTTCGAGCCTACCGAGCCGCCGCGGCCTCACGAACGGTGCTTCGTGGGCGTTGAGGCAGGCAGGCACCCGCGCTCTCGGACATTCTGGAGGAACGTACCAACGGTATGCTGTTGCAGCATCCGTTGTAGCGGGGCAAAATTGTCCATAACGTTGAACGGAGGGTCCCGTGCCCGCTTCCTTTGTTGCCATTGATTCCCAGTCGAGTACGCCGCCGTTCGAACAGTTGCGCAGCCAGGTGATTGCGGCCGTGCGCTCCGGCGAGCTCGCCCACGACACTCGCCTGCCGACCGTGCGTGCCCTCGCCGCTGAACTCGGCCTCGCCACGAACACGGTCGCCCGCGCCTATCGTGAGCTGGAGCGTGACGCCGTCATTGAAACCCGCGGCCGATTCGGGTCATTCATCGCTCCCAATGGCGATGCGGCGGCGCGGCAGGCCCAGGCGGCCGCCGCGTCGTTCGCCGCTCGCATTCAGCAGCTCGGGGTGAGCCGGGAGGAGGCGCTCGCTCTCGTCACCGAAGCTCTGGAGCGTCCCAGCGCCTGAACCGCTGGTGCTGTGCTCTTTCTGGGTGCATTGAGTTTTCGCGGTCAGGCACGGCCAGGACAGCTTTTCCTGCCGAGCACCTATTGCCACAGTTGTTTGTATTGCTACTCTGGTACAAAACGCACACAAAGGGAGGGTTTTGTGAATCCGGTCTTGGTGATTTTGGCAGCGCTGGTGATGGCGGGTCTCGGCATCCGTTTGGCCTATATCTCAAGAGCCGAACCGCGCAGACGGATGCTGCACGCCTACTCTCAGCAGGTCGGGCTCGCGTTGGTGCCCGGGATCGTTCCCGAGCTGTCGCGCCGACTCTATCGCCGGGAACGTGCCGGGGTCGTCGGAGCGATGATCGGACTCGTCGTCGGAGCGGCGGCGCTCGTCTCGATGGGCGGGAGCGAGAGCCCGTGGAACGGACTTCTGGTCGGGGTCACGATGACGGTTGCGTCGACAAGCGCCGTGATCCTCAACGATTCGCATGCGGCCTTCGCCCCGGTTCCCGAGGCGCCGCGACTCGCGCGCAGCCTGTCGCCCCGGCTGGCCGACTATGTCACGCCGCTCGACCGCACGTTTTCGCTGGGATTCCTGGCGCTGGCCACCCTCGGCTACATTGCCGTGCTCGGAGTCATCGCGATCAACCCTGAGCGGGTGTTCGATGACGTTTCGGTGCGAACTATTCTCTGGCCGGCCGGACTGCTCCTGGCCCTCGCGGCTGCAGCGAGCCTGCTCACCTGGGCGGCAGCCGGGGCGCTGCTCGATCGCGGCCAGCCGGCCAGCACATCCATCGAACTGGCCTGGAGCGATGCCTTTCGCAGCACCACCCTGCGCAGCCTGGTCGGGATCCCGGGCATCATTGCGGCCGTCAGTACCTGCGTGTTGTTCCTGTCACTCAGCGACTCGATCTATCTGCCGGAGCCCGGCTCGGTCGGGGAGATTCTGGTCGAATCGTTCACGATAATGGGACCGGTGCTGGTCTTCGCCCTAATCGGTTGGAGCGTGACGAGCCTGCGCAATCGCAGCACCACGCACTACCTGCGTCGACTGTGGCCCGAGACAGCCAGGGAACTCGACCGGCGCCGGCGCGGCCCAACCGCCGACAACTGGCCCGACGAAGACAGCCGAGAGAAGACCTCGGCATGATGCTGCTGGTCGATCCGCGCTCCGCCACACCGCCCTACGAACAGTTGCGGGTGCAGGTACTCGCCGCCGTTCGTGCGGGTTCACTGGCCCCCGGCGACAAGCTGCCGACCGTGCGCAAACTCGCGGACGATCTGGGGCTCGCCGCCAACACCGTGGCCCGCGCCTACCGTGAGCTCGAGCGCGACGAAGTAATCGAGACGCGCGGCCGCAACGGTTCCTTCATCGCCGCCAGTGGGGATGCCGCCCAGCAGCACGTGCAGGCCGCCGCCGCCGCGTTCGCCGCCCGGGCGCGCAAGCTCGGCGTGGCCCCCGAGGAGGCGCTCACGTTCGCGCGCGCGGCCCTCGGGTTTCGCGCGTAGCGCCTGCCGCCCACACCAAAGCGGTCTGGGCCCGAGCACAGTGGTGGGCGGAGCGGGTCGCAGCTAGGGGCGAGCGCGATAGTGCGCGGCGAGACGCCCGAAGCCCTCGTCAAGTGAGACCGCGGGGGTCCAGTGAAGGTCGGCGCGGGTGCGGCGCTGGTCGAACCAGTGCGCGGTCGAGAGCTGTTCGGCCAGAAACCGGGTCATTGGCGGCTCGTCGACACCCGGGCGACGCCGCCAGATGGCCTCGATGAGCGAGCCGACACCGCGGGCAGCGGATGCCGGCACCCGCCAGGTCGGCGCCGGCACGTTGGCCGCGCCGCAGATTCCGGCGAGGATGTCCGCAACTGGGCGCGGTTCCCCGTTGGTGATCACGTAGCTCTGGCCATGCACGGTGACAGCTGCGTCGAGCGCGGCATGAATGGCCGAAGCCGCGTTATCGACGTAGGTCGTGTCGATCAGTGCAGCGCCGTGGCCGAGCAGCGGCAGCCGACCGGAGCGCGCACGGTCGACGATGCGCTCGATCAGCTGGGTATCGCCGGGACCCCAGACCAGGTGCGGGCGCACGGCGACCACGCTGAATCCGGGAGCATCGGCGGCCAGCGCGAGCAGTTCGGCGTGAGCCTTGGTGCGGGCGTAGTCGCCGCGAGCGTGTTCCGGCGCGGCCGGCAGCGCGTCCGAACCCATGATCGAACTGCCGGCATGAGCGACCGACGGTGAGGACACGTAGACGAACCGGGAGACGCCGGCCTGCTGCGCAGCCTGCAGCACCGTGCGGGTGCCGCCGATATTCACCGCCGCAAACTCGTCCGGATCCCCGGTGAGCGAGACCTTCGCGGCGAGGTGCACGACCGCGTCCATGCCGCTGACGGCATAGGCGAGACCGGCGTACGGGGTGTCGGCCGGCGTCGTGATGGAGCCGTGAACGTCCTCGACGCCGGCCACGCCGGATGGCCGCCGCTGAAAGGTGCGCACCTCGTGCCCGGCCGCGCTGATGCGCTCAGCGACGGCGCGACCGAGAAAGCCGCTGGCTCCGGTCACCAGCACTCTCATGGCGCGCCCCTCATGGCTTAGTCCAGCGACCGCCAGAGAGGATGCCGGTGGCCCAGCGCGACAGCCGGCTGCGGTCGATCTTGGAGTTGTGCCGAATATCGGTGGGCAGTCCGGGCACGACGAGCACCGCGGCGACCGGCGAGCCGACAGCGGCGCGCACGGCGGCGGCGAGCGGAGCGGATGCCCGGTGCACGCTGCGGGCCGGCGGCACGGTTTCGATCACGGCGACCTGCTGCTGGGTACCGACCGGGCCGACCCCGACGAAGGCCGCACGAGCAACGTCGGGCAGCGTTTCGATGCGCTGCTCCGGACCGACCGGGGTGACGACGCCACCAGCGGTCACGATGACATGCGGCATGCGGCCCTCGACCCAGAGGCGGCCAGCGCTGTCGAGGTGACCGACGTCGCCGGTTCGATGCCAGCGTTCGCCGGGCACCCCGCCGCGACGCGAGGCCCGTTCGGTGAGCCAGAGCCGGTCGTAGTGGTCCTTGACGTGCGGCGCCGACACGACGATCTCGCCGGTCACGTTGGGCTGCTCCGACAACTCACCAACGGATGCCCCACTCGCGTCGAGCGCGCTGATCCGGATGCGCGTGGTCTGCGTCGACCCCCCGACGCAGACTCCCCCGGCCGGGTTCACTTCAGCCGACGTTGCAATGAGCGCGGCCTCACCATCTCCGCCGGTCGAGCTTGCCGAGACCGCAGTGTCGGGCAGTGAGGCAGTGGACGGGTCCGACTCGCCGTCGTGCGCTGCGGCATCCGCTCTGCGAGGCATGGAAACACTCGCAGTGGCAGCCCGGATGCCCTCGAGCGTGATGTCGGCCATGAGCAGGCCCTCGGTCATGCCGTACGGGGTGTGCGCGGTCGCTTGCGGCATGAGCGTCGCGGCCTGGGCGAGCAGGCTCTCGGAGATTGGCGCGCCGGCCGAGAGAAAACGCTGAACCCCGGCGAGGGCCGCGTGATCGGCGGGGGTGAGCGCGCCGGCGGTCGCGACGACGTTCACGAGCGCGGCGGGCGAGAGAAAGACGACCGTCGCGTCGATGGCGGCCACGGCGGCCGCGACGGCGGTGGCGGTGAGGGTTTTGGGGGCCGTGACGTCCATATCGGGGGTGACCGAGCGGGCGCCGAGGGCCGGGCCGAGCAGGGCGAACGGGGCGAATCCGGCGACGAGACCGGTTCCGACGCCTACTCCGTACTGCAGAAAGAGGGCATTGCTCACAGCAGAGAGCTGGCCGTGCGTGTAGACGACGCCCTTGGCCGGGCCGGTCGATCCGGAGGTGAACAGTACGGCGGCCGGGTCGGTCGGTGCGGGGCCGGGCGGGAGTGCGTCGTCGGCGTCCAGGCGCGCCTGGCCCAACTGCACGAGCTCGGCGAGAGTCTGCTCAATGCTCAGGAGCGCGGCCATCGGAGCCGGGAAGCGCGCCGTGGAGATTTTGCGTCCGGGCCAGCCGAGGGCGCGGGCGGCCATGAGGCCGGGAGCTGCGCCGATGACGAAGTCGGGACGAGCGCCGCGCACGGCGCGAGTGAGGCCGGCCAGGCCGAGGCCGGCATCCGCTACGACGACGATCGCGCCGATGCGCACGCAGGCGTAGAGCACCGCGGTGAGGTCGGCGCTCGGCGGAACCAGCAGCGAGACGCGGTCGCCGGGCTTGACGCCAATGAAGACGAGACCGGCCGCGATCTGGCGTACGCGCCGCGACAGTAAGCGCCAGCTGACGGTGCGCGAGGCCGGCTGCATATCGACGAGGGCGGTCTCGTCGGAGTTTTGCAATTCGTCGAGGTAATACCAAAGTGGATGCGTCCCCGCGGCTTCCCACGCGGCTTGCGGTCCCCCTACGGCGGTCTCGGCCAACGGAGATGGTGCGACCGCCTCGGCGCCCGAAGTGGCGGTGAGCAGCGTGCTGGACGCTCCCATCCGCTGATCGAGCTTGCCGAGATCGCCAGTCCGGGAGGGGGACGTGACCGCATTAGCCGCATCGTCGGGAGTGACCGCGACAGCGTCGCCGAGCCAGAGCAGCGCGGCAGCACTGTAGTCCGCATCCTCGGCCAGCAGATGCCCAGCGCCCTCGAACCGGTGCACGCGGGCGTGCGGCATCCGCCGGGCCAGGTCGTCGAGGTAGCGGTCGCTGAAGATTGGATCGCGGGGACCCCAAAGCAGCAGCGTCGGCACCGCGAGGGCGCGCGCGCCCTCCGCTATGCGGTCGAGTTCAGGCCGACTTTCGTGGCTCAGTGCGACCGGAATGTCGGCGACGAACCCGCCGATTCCCCCGCGTCGAGCGCTCGTCAAATACGGAGCTCGGTAGCCTCGCTTGACCTCGGTCGATAGCGACGGATGCGCCAGCGCCAGCGTCGTGGCCAGAAACGCCGGCGTCGCCACGGTCGCCGGGCCGAGAATTCCACGACCGAGGGCGAGCCGCAGTGGCGCCGGAATCGGATCGCCAGCGCTCTGATGCACCGCCGTATTGAGCAGCATGACTCCGGCCAGCAGTTCGGGGTGGTCGACGGCCCAGCCGAGCGAGACGACTCCTCCCCAGTCATGGCCGAGGGTGACGACCGGGCCGGCCAGGTCGAGGGCGTCGGTGAGGTCGCCGAGGTCCTGCACCCGGCGGGCCAGTGGGCGAAAACCTCCGGTGCGCTCGGAGAAACCCATGTCAAGCTGGTCGACGGCGATCACGCGCCAGGCGAGCGCACCCGACGCCGCTGCATCCGTTGCCGACGACAGCAGGCCGCGCCAGAGGTAGGACCAGGTCGGGTTGCCGTGCACGCACAGAATCGTTCCGACCGGAATCACGCCGAGCGCGTCGAGCTGCGGGCCATTGTCGAGCAGGTGCCAGCCGTGCGTCACGCCACTCGCCGTGCTGCCGGTTGCCGCGGCACCCAAATCGCTGCCCAACCCACCCCCTAGGCCGCCTGCAGCGCTGCCTTCCGGAACCTCGATCAGGCGCGACCACTCTGGGTCGAGCCCCGTCAGTCCGGCCGGCGGGAGTGTCGCCGGGGCTGGCACCAGGCGCGGAAGGCGGTTAGCTGCGGTTGCGCGGGAAGTGGTCACAGTGTTTCTTCTCCGATTGGGTCATGCACCTGACTACCGAAATCCTGCTGCTGGTTGCTTGGCCGTGACAGTGTAGCGGATGCTCGTCCAGTCATTTAATGGGGCCAAAGGTGGCACCTCGCGAGGTGCCTCGTCCAGCCCAGCCAACCGAATGGCTACCTCCTGCGGCAACGTAGGCTCCGGTGCCCAGAGGCATCCGGACGAAGTGGCTGGAGGCCAACACGATCACCAGACGAGTTCCATCATGGCGGTGTTGAGGCCGGAACCGACGCCCATCAGCAGCACCCGGTTGCCCGGTTGCAGCTTCGACGCCTCCTGGGAGAGGGTGATCGGAATCGATGCCGGGCCGACATTGCCAAGCTTCGGATAGGTCAGCGGAACCTTGGTTTTGTCCATGCCAGTCGCCTTGACGATGGCGTTGGTGTGCACGTCCGAGACCTGGTGCACGATGTAGCGGTCCATGTTGGACCAGCTCCAGTCGCGCTTCGCCTCGGTCCAGGCCGACACGACCAGTTCCATGCCGCCCTTGAGCAGCGCTTTCGCGTCGGTGAACATGCCATCGACGCTGCCGACGCAGAGTCCGTTGAACTGAGTGGCCGCGCGGGTGACTCCGCCGAGGATGCGGTGGCCGGCGGGGTGGGCATCCGCTGGACCGAGCACGGCGGCGGCAGCGCCGGAGCCGAGGGTGAGGCTGGCGAACTCACTCATGAAGTCTTTGCGCTTGATACCCGGGCGACCGAGGCGGTCAATCGTGTTGGTCTGGATCTCGTCGGCGTCTTCACCGTCGATGATCACGGCGTACTTGATCTGCCCGCTGTCGATGAGCTGGGCGGCGAGGGTCATGCCGTTGACGAAGCCGAGGCAGGCGTTGGCAATGTCGAAGTTGATCGCCGACGACGGCAGGCCGAGGCCGTGGTGAATACGCACGGCAACAGAGGGTTCGAGGTGCTTGCGGGTGACCGAGGTATTGATGAGCAGGCCCACGTCGCTCGGCTTGATGCCAGCCTCTTTTAGCGCGATTTTGCCGGCCTTGACCGCGGCGTCATCGAAGGTCTCGTCCGGGCCCCAATTGCGTCGCTCGTAGACACCGGCGACGCGCTGCAGCAGCCCGGTCGGCAGTTTGAGGCGCGTCAATACGGGCTTCAACCGTCGGTCGATTTCTTCTGACGTCGTGATCAGCGGCGCCATCAGACTCGCGACCGACAACAAGGCGACGTTTCGATGCGTCGTCGTCGCGTTTCCGTTCAAGCGTGAACCCCTGTCGAATTGTGGACAGCGGTAATCATACGTCCCCTAACAGTTTGACCCACGAAACTGTATGTAAACCGCACGTGGCCTGTGTGCCCGCTCGGGGCACACAGGCAGACGGGCTAGATCACACCGTCCGAGAGCGTGCTCGGGTTACCGAACCGGTGCGCGGTGATCGAGATGGCCTGTTCGCGCAGGAACGGCAGCACCTCGATGCGGCCGGCCTGGGTGACAGCGTTCGAATACACCGCGATGTCCGGGCTGCCGGCCAGCGCCTCGGCGAGAGCGGATGCCGCCTCCCGCGCCCCGAGCACCGGGTCACTGCCGATCAGACGCACCCGGCTGGCGGTGATGCCGCCGGTGCGGGCCCGTGCGAGCCACTCCTCGTCGCTTTCGATGAACACCGGAATCTCGCGGTCGGCCAGGATATTGCGCACGGCTGGCGGAACCGGAATGGTGCTCGAGACGTCGAAGCGCGACGTGGACAGCGTTGCGGCGGCGATCACGCGCAGCAGCTGGGCGAGCGTTCCCGACTCGGTCAGGCGCACGGTGACCGGCAGCGCGCGGTAGCGGAACAGGTTGCGCTCCACTCCGAGCCCGGTGGCGTCGCGCACGACGTTGAATTCCTCGCGCCAGGCCAGGGCGTCGCTCACGGCCGAGCGGCGCAGCACGTCGAAGTCGGCGTAGTCGAGGAACGGCTGGCTGGCTTCGATGATGTCGGTGACTCGCTGCTCCAGGCCACGCAGGTGCAGCGTCGAGCTGTTGCGGCCGGGTTCGTTGACCCAGCTGCCGAGGCCGAGCAGGTAGTTCGGTCCGCCGGCCTTGGTGCCGGCGCCCACGGCCGAGCGCTTCCAGCCGCCGAACGGCTGACGCTGCACAATGGCGCCGGTGATGCCGCGGTTGACGTAGAGGTTGCCGGCTTCGATCGTGTCGACCCAGAGGGCCAGCTCGTCGGCGTCGAGCGAGTGCAGTCCGGTGGTCAGGCCGAAGTCGACGGCATTCTGAAAGCGGATGGCTTCTTCCAGATTGCGTGCGTGCATCACGCCGAGTACCGGTCCGAAGAACTCGGTCAGGTGGAAATACGATCCGGGCGTGACGCCGGTGCGGATGCCCGGCGACCACAGCTTGCCGGTCTCATCGAGCTGCCGGGGCTCTACCAGCCACTGTTCTTCGGCGCCGAGGGTGGTGAGCGCGTGCAGCAGTTTGCCGTCGGCCGGCATCATGATCGGGCCCATCTGGGTGACCGGGTCACTCGCCGGGCCGACCTTGATCGAGGTCGCGGCGTCGACCAACTGGCCGAGGAACCGCTCCGACTTCGCGACCGATCCGACCAGAATCACCAGGCTCGCGGCCGAGCATTTCTGTCCGGCGTGGCCGAAGGCGCTCTTCACCACGTCGGCGGCGGCCAGGTCGAAGTCGGCCGACGGCGTCACAATGATGGCGTTCTTGCCGCTTGTTTCGGCGAGCAGGGGCAGGTCATGACGGAATGAACGGAACAGCTCGGCCGTCTCATAGCCGCCGGTGAGGATGACCCGGTTCACCGCGGGGTGCGCGATGAGCTTGGCGCCGAGATCGCGGTCGGGCAGGTTCACCAGCGCGAGCAGCTCGCGCGGGATGCCGGCTTCCCAGAGCGCTTCGACGACGATGGCGCCGGTGCGCTGGGCTACTGCGGCGGGCTTGATCACGACGCCGGCACCCGAGGCGAGGGCGGCGAGGACACCGCCGGCCGGAATGGCGGTCGGGAAGTTCCACGGCGGGGTGACCACGATGAGCTTGGACGGCACGAAGATGGCGCCCTGCACCCGGTCGAGGTCTTTGGCTCGTTCGGCGTAGTAGTTGGCGAAGTCGATGGCCTCGCTCACCTCGGCGTCACCCTCGGCAATGGTCTTGCCGCACTCGCTCGCCATGACCTCGATCAGGCGGTCACGGTTCGCGGCGAGCGCCAGGGCGGCGCGGTGCAGCACGGCGGCACGTTCGGCGCCGGTCTTCTGGCCCCAGGCGTTTCCGGCTTCGAGCACACCGTCGATGATCGTATTCAGCGCTGCCTCATCGGCAACGGCGGCGGCCTCGACCGTCTCGGTACCGAGAACGGATGCGTCGGCGCGGGCCAAAATCCGACGGCCCCAGGCGCGGTTCGCGGGCAGCGACGGGTCGGTGTCCGGCTCGTTGTGGAACGTCGAGTGGGTGGGCACCGAGCCGCGGGTGATACCGAGCAGTACGCCGGTCAGTTGCGGGTCGTCGTCGGCGGCGGTCTCGGCGTCGTGGCTGCGGGCATCCGTTGCGGCGGCGGCCAGGCGATCAAGGTCGTAGCTGCTCGAACGATCCTGCACGCGGTTGGGGGTGGGGACCCGGTCATCGAGCGCGTCGAGCGAGGCCTGGAAACGGGCCTTTTCGCGGTCGAACAGCTCGGGGTTGCTGGTCAGCTCGAACACGGCCGACATGAAGTTCTCCGAGCTCGCGTTCTCTTCGAGCCGGCGAATGAGGTAGCTGATGGCCACGTCGAACTCTGAAGGGTCGACGACCGGTGTGTAGAGCAGCAGCTGGCCGACGTCCTTGCGCACGGCCTGGGCCTGGCCGGTCGCCATGCCGAGCAGCATCTCGAACTCGACCTTGTCGTCGACGCCGCGGGCGACGCTGAGCAGGTGCGCCCAGGCCACGTCGAACAGGTTGTGGCCGGCGATGCCGAGCTTGACGGCATCCGTGTTCTGCGGGGTGAGCGCCCAGTTGAGCACCCGCTTGTAGTTGGTGTCGCTGTCTTGCTTGGTGCCGAAGGTTGCGAGCGGCCAGTCGTGCACGGCGGCATCGACGTGCTCCATGGCGAGGTTGGCGCCCTTGACCAGGCGCACCTTGATTGGGGCCCCGCCGGCCGCGCGGCGGTTCTGGGCCCAGTGGGTGAGACCCTGAATGGCGCTGAGGGCATCGGGCAGGTAGGCCTGCAGCACGATACCGGCCTCAAGCTGGGCGAGCTGCGGCTGGTCGAGCAGGCCCTCGAACACCGCAATGGTGAGGTCGAGGTCGCGGTATTCCTCCATGTCCAGGTTGATGAATTTCGGGGTAGCGGATTGTGCTGCGAACTCAAACAGCGGTGTCAGGCGCTCGATCACGCGGGCGACGGTCTCGTCGAACGCCCACATCGAGAGCTGGCTGGCGATCGAGGACACCTTGATCGAGACGTAGTCCACGTCGGTGCGTTCGAGGATGCGCTTGGTGCCTTCGAGGCGTTCGAGCGCTTCTTTCTCGCCGAGCACGGATTCGCCGAGCAGATTGATGTTGAGGCGGTTGCCGCCTTCTTTCAGGTGAACGAGCGCGGGGCCGAGCTTGTCGGGGGTGGCGTCGACGACGAGGTGGCCGACCATCTGGCGCAACACGGTGCGGGCGGCCGGGATGACGACCCAGGGCAGCACCGGTCCGAGCATTCCACCGAGACCGATCGCCGCGCGCATCGGTGCGGGCAGAAAACCGGGCGCCTTCTTGGCGACCTTTTGCAGGCTGTAGCCGGCGACCATCTTGTCTTCGGGACGCATGACGCCGTCGACGAATCCCACCGTGAAGTCGAGGCCGTTGGGGTCCTTCAGCACGCCGGCGAGCCGCTCGGCCGCGGCATCCGCTGGGATGGTGGCACTTTCGTCAAGCCATTTCTTAACGAGCTTGACGACCTCCGAACTGAAATCCTCGTTGGCGGGACGGGTGGAGGCGTTGGTCATGGTCACGAGACTAGTCTTTCGTTCGCGGTGGGTGGCTCTGATGCTTCAAGTCTGAGGCCAGCCTATATTTAGCAAAAGCAATTGTTTATGCATGATATTCGTTACAATTTCTAATGATTTGGTTTTCGGTGGGTTGATGGGTGTAAGGGGCAGTGGATGCTGGACGTCAGGCGGCTGCGACTGCTGCGTGAATTGAAGATTCGCGGCACCCTCGCCGGGGTCGCCGAGGCCCTCGCCTACAGCCCTTCGGCGGTGTCGCAACAGCTCGCGCTGCTCGAAAAGGAGGCCGGCGTCGTGCTGTTGAAGAAGGTCGGCCGCCGGGTGCAGCTCACGCCGCAGGCCGAGATTCTTGTCGAGCACACCACCTACCTGCTGGAGCGACTCGAACTCGCCGAAGCGGACCTGCGCGCGAGCACCACGACCGTGTCGGGCACCGTGCGGGTGGCCGTGTTCCAGTCGGCGGCCCTTGCGGTGATTCCCCGGGCGCTCACCTTTCTGGCGGAAGACTATCCGGCGCTGCGCGTCGAAGTGACCGAGCGCGAGCCAGAACGTGGCCTGTTCGAGGTCGCCGCGCGCGACTTCGACCTCGTACTCGCCGAGCAGTACCCCGGCCATACTCGCGCGCACTGGCCCGACCTCGACCGGGTCAATCTGGCCACGGATGCGCTGCGGCTCGCGGTGCCGCCCGAAGATGCCAGCTCGGGCCGCGTGCGTGCGGCGACGCTGGAGGAGACCGCCGGGCTGCCCTGGGTGATGGAACCTGTCGGCACAGCATCGCGGCAATGGGCCACGCAGCTCTGCCGCTCCGCCGGGTTCGAACCGGACGTTCGGTTTGAGACCGCCGACCTGATCGCGCACATCCGCTTGATTGAATCGGGCAATGCGGTGGGCATTCTGCCCGACCTGGTTTGGGCGGGGCGGATGCCGGCCGTGCAGCTGCACGATCTGCCGGGCACCCCGCATCGCACCCTGTTTTCGGCCGCGCGCCGGTCGAGCGCGCAGCGGCCGGGGGTGGTCGCGGTGCGCGGCGCCCTCGACCGGGCGGTGAGCAAGGTGGCAAAGCCCACCGAATCCGACCCGCTGGAGCCGCCGCGCCCGTTCGAGCCCCTCGCGCCGGTGTAGCGGGCCGCCCTCCTCCTCCTCCTCCTGCGAGAGCGGGTCAAGTGCTGCTTCAGCACCCCCGAAGCAACCGTTTACCCGCTTTCGCGTGCAGACGTGGGCGCGGGGTGACACGGAGCCGGTGGGTAGGCTCGGCGCATGAGCGAACCCACACACGACGTCGTGATCATCGGAGGCGGCCACAACGGCCTCGTCGCCGCCACCTACCTCGCCCAAGCCGGACGCAGCGTACTCGTGCTCGAGCGGGAGCCGCAGGTCGGTGGCGCTGCCATTTCAACGGATGCCTTTGCCGGCGTCGATGCGCGCCTGTCGCGCTACTCCTACCTGGTGAGCCTGCTGCCGGCCAGAATCATTCGCGAGCTGGGGCTCGACATTGAACTCGCCCGACGGCGGTATTCGTCATATACGCCGATGCCGGGCGTCGCGTCTACTGGCAGCGCGTCGGCTGACAGCGCAGCCGGGCTGCTGGTCGATCACGGCGACGCCGCGGCGACCAGGGACTCGTTCGCGCGCATCGGGGCTGCGGCCGATTTCGACGCGTGGAACGCGTTCTACGAGGACACCGCTCGACTGGCGCGCGCCGTGTTCCCCACGGTCTGCGAACCGCTGCTCACCCGCTCGGAGGCCAAGCGGCTGGTCGACGACGACGAGCTCTGGACCGCGCTGATCGAGCAGCCGCTCGGCCTGACCATCAGCGACCGCTTCGAGAACGACCTCGTGCGCGGCGTCGTGGCCACCGACGGGCTGATCGGAACGTTCACGAGCCTCGCCGACCACAGTCTCGACGCGAACCGCTGCTTCCTGTTCCACGTGATCGGCAATGGAACCGGGGACTGGGACGTGCCGATCGGCGGCATGGGCGCCGTGACCGGGGCGTTCGAGCGGGCGGCCCGCGCTGCCGGCGCGCGACTTGAAGTCGGGGCTGAAGTCACATCGGTCAGCGCCGATGGAGCCGTGGAGTACTTCCAGGAGGGTCGCGTCAAGAGGGCGCACGGCGGGGTGATTTTGGCGAACGTCGCGCCCTGGTCGCTGCGGGAGCTACTGGGCGCTGGAGAAACGGCATCCGCTGTAATAGAAAAGCCGGAGGGCGCGCAGGTGAAGGTCAACCTGCTGCTGACCCGGTTGCCGCAACTGTTGGACGCGAGCGTCGCGCCCGAGGCCGCGTTCGGCGGCACTTTTCATATCAACGAGTCGTACGAGCAATTGCAGGCCGCGTATGAGCAGGCGCTGGCCGGAGAGATTCCCTCCGTTTTGCCGTGCGAGATCTACTGTCATTCGCTGACCGATCCGAGCATTCTTTCGCCCGAACTCGCCCAGGCCGGGGCGCACACGCTCACCGTTTTCGCCCTGCACACGCCCCATCGCGCGCTCACCGAGACCAACAACGACGAGATGCGGGCGCAGTTGCAGGCCGCAGTGCTGCGTTCGCTCAATTCGGTGCTGGCCGAGCCGATCGAACCCCTCTTAATGACGGATGCTGCCGGTCGTCCCTGCATCGAAACCAAGACCACGCTCGACCTCGAGCAGGCGCTGAATCTGCCCGGCGGCAATATTTTTCACGGCGGGCTGTCCTGGCCGTTCCTCGAGGATGACGAGCCGCGCGGCACGCCAGCCGAGCGCTGGGGAGTAGCCACCTCGCATCCGCGCATATTGATCTGCGGGGCCGGTGCGAGGCGCGGCGGCGGGGTCAGCGGGCTCGGCGGCCACAACGCCGCGATGGCCGTGCTCGAGGGTGCGTAGTAGACGGATCAACGCTTGTAGCCGACGGGTTGAAAGTGGCCTAGCCTGAGAGAAGACTCGCGTTTCACTCAAAGTGGAGGTCACCATGTCAGCCAAGCCCACCGGTCGTCTCGTTCACCGCGAGGACGGCCTGTACCTCATGCTCAATCGGCTCTTCAATGCGCCGATCGAACAAGTCTGGGCGAGCCTGACCCGCCCGGCCGAGCTGGAGAAGTGGATCGGCACCTTTACCGGTTCGCCGGCCACCGGAGCGGTCAAGTTCAAGATGACCGCCGAACCCGATGCTAAGTGGGAGTACGTGAGCGTTCGCGAATGCCAGGCTCCGCACCGGTTCAACGGTGATTTCGGCAAGGGTGAGGATTCCTGGCGGGCCATGTTCCACCTGGTCGAGGGCGACGGCATGACCAACCTGACCTTCGGGCAGCGCCTGCGGAGCCCGTCGGAAGCTTCCACGGTTGGCCCCGGATGGGACTACTACCTCGATCGCCTGGTGGCCTCGCGCGCCGGTCTGCCGCTACCGCAGTGGGAGCACTACTACCCCGCGCACGCCCAGTTCTACAAGGACCTGATCGTTCCTGCTCGCACCGCCTGAACGCTAACGTTCGGCGAATTGCTCTGGGTCTGCGGCCTCACGGCGCAGACCCGGGGTTGCGACGACGTCCGGTGCCTGGCACTGCTGGCTCGGCGGCTTCCTCAGCGCGCGCCCGCAGCCCAGTGGTCTCTCGTGATTGCATAATCGACATTGCCTTGGTCGGAGCCGGGGATAGGGCCGGCGATCCCTTCGTCGCGAGTGCCTAGATAGGTCAGGCCGAGGCGACTCATCACTGCACGAGATCCTGCATTGACGGTCATCGTTTCGGCGAAGATTTGGGTCAGCCCCACGTCGTCGAAGCCGTAAGCGAGCAGGGCGGCGGCACCCCGCTCCCGAAGGTCGTATACAACTCTGAAAAATCTTTATGATATTACTGAGAATCTCTCGCTTTCAGGTGCTCTTTCGGCCATAATTAGGGGTGAAGGAGGCACCGACGCCATGACCCTCACCGCCCCGCCCGCAGCAGCCGGTTCGATGCCGGAGTACGAGGGTTCTCGGGTCGCGGTGACTGCGCAGGCGGGTGCATTGTTGACCTCCGTTCTCGACGGGGTGCGGTTTGGTCAACTCCACGACAGCGAGGCTGTCGCGGTGCTCGCGGCCCTGGAAGGGCTGGGTCGCAAGGTTGATGGTGCAAGAGTACGGGCGACCACTGACATTGGTGCCCGTGCCGAAACCGACCTCGGCAGTGGGTCGCTCGCGTTCAAGAACGGATGCCGCAACTGGGTCGAGTTCATCACCTAGCTCGCCGGCATCTCCGGCCGTGAGGCCAAACGTCGCCTGAAGCTCGGCGAGACCACGGTGGAGCGCACGCCTCTTGGCCTGCCCGTCCCCGCCCGGTACTCGGTCATCGCCGACGGGCTCGTCAGCGGCGACCTCGGGGTGGAATCGGCGGAGATCATCGCCACCGCCCTGACCGCATTGCAGGGCCGGGTTGGTCCGGACGACCTCGACCGCGTCGAACGCGCTTTGGTCGCGTCGGCGACTGGAGCGATCACGCCGGAAACTGCGGGGCTGCCGGGCGCGGGCATCCGCTTCGCTCCCGACATGCTGCGGGCGCAGGCGATGGAGTGGCAGGGCCGGCTCGACCCCGACGGCACCGCCCCGGGAGACGACGCCGTCGAGGCAAAGAGCACACTGACGTTCGGCCTGCTCCGCAACGGGCTCTACCCGCTGCGCGCCGACGTCACCGCCGAACTCCGCGGTGTTATGGACACCCTCTTCGACACCTACCTGTCGGCGCGATCCCGCACCCCCAT
>NZ_SOFE01000019.1 GCF_004402405.1 Cryobacterium levicorallinum | reverse complement strand
CTTTGAACTCCTGGGTGAAACGCCTGCGTGCTGCGGTCATGCTGATCTCTACTTTCAGTGAACCCTCATTTTAAGAGGGCCCACTGTCCGAGATATCCGCGGCAGGTCATCAGGTGTTCGTGCTGGATGGCTTTCATGCCCCGGTTCGCCGTCGTGAGTGGTTCCTTTATGTTTCCGTTTGTGACTTCCGAGGGGTGGTCAGACGGGCTGCGTGATTGACTCATTCGAGATGTTGTGGAGAGCCGTCACCGGGGTTGATTTGAGAAGCGCGCGATCATCCTTGCTGGATACCTGGTGCGGGAAAGAGTGGTAGCTCAACCGTTTGTATGTGGCGCTGTAGCCGCCAGCTGGTCCTGTTTATGGCCTGTCATCGCTGAGACATAGGTCTTGGGTCGGACAAGTACGCTGCGGAGGGAAATTCCGGGTGTCGCCGTGCGCTGAGATGCAAGCACTGGAGCGTTTCCTTTCGGTGCTACGGTTTTCGCATGATGCATTTGACGTTCGTCGGCAAGAGCTTGCTGGTGGGGGATGAGGTAGCGGAACTCGTCGTTGAATACGCGGCGATGCTGGCCCGTTCTGGGGGGGCAGACACTGTCCGGTTGATGGCTTATGGTGCCGGCGGAGACGAGGTACAGGCTCTGCTGTTGTTGAGTCAGGGCGCCCCTGTTATGGCGGAAACCTCACATGCCGACAAACCTGAACCCGATAATCGTGACATCGTGTCGTACATGAGGCAGCGGCTGGCGCGTTCCGGGGCTGTATCTTTTGGTTTTCCCCTGGATCATCAGCCCGACTCTATGTCCGCGTTTGAGGACGACGAAAGTTTCAACTTTGAAACGAACGCATAATCTCAAACGGATTAGTCCCGCACTCGCGCTGCTCGACACGAAAAGTGACGCGTCCGCTCGCAGCATGAACCGGGTTGGGGTCGTGACTGTTGGCCGGCGCTATGCACCTCGCGGCGACCACGTAACCGGCGGCGCATCTGAAGATATGCCGTACTCGCCGAAAGCTCCGTGCAACAGGCCGTGAGGGTCGTGGGCGTTGGAGGGATGACGGGTGCGAACTGCGCAGAAGCAACTACACGCTTGGGCGCTGGTGCGATGTGGTCAGGCGTGTATCAGGGGCGTAAGGGCGCTTCGGACTGGGTTGGTTCCGGCGTCACCCGCAGTCCCGCTGGTGTGTTTGACAGGCGTACGAGTTCTTCGACCCAGGCACGGTTAAGGCGGGGCTCCTTGCTGCCGAGGAAGTCGGATTGAAGCGGGATGAGGCCAGTGGGAGTTTAGGCGGCTAGTTCAAGTGGGTCTTTTTCGATGGGTTTGTTGGCTGGTTTGTTGATCCAGGCCGTCTCAGGAATGGACAAGATCTGCGGTGCCTGATTCGTGCTGAATCGCTCGGGGAAGCGTTTCCGGGGGAAGAAAAACGACCGGACGTATTCAGGTTCCGCCGGGCTGTAAAATAGATGGGGATATCCAACATGTGCGGATTCATGCGGTGACCCGATCTGCCTGCGCCATTGACTCTCCCAGTCAGCGTTTGGATTCATCTCTTCGGACTCTGGGCAATTAAGGAGTGGGAGTAGCATTTTTCCGACGTTTCGCGAACGCGTTCGGCTGCTGATGCCGTCGATGGTGGCTGGCCTACCGACAAGAATTGCGGCGGGCGAGAGATGCTTACTCATCAGCTTCATTTCGTCCACTTCCAATTCCGGTCATCCGCGTCGAAACGGGCACGATTGACCCATTGATGTTGAGCACGTCTGCCGCTCTCCCGAGGTCTCATAGACGACGATGGTGCGGGCGGTCACGTCTCGCTGGTTGCGGTCACTTAGCCCGAGCTGTTCCAGGCGCAGCAGAAGCACCGAGTCGAGGCCCACCGGTGAGGCTAACGCACCACGGCGCAGATCGCTGAACTCGTCACCGTGGCCAGGTCCACGGTCGACCGCGCGATCCAATGCGCCGGGGATATCACCGTCTAAGCGTTCGTTATGCAGACGAGTATGGGGAACATGACACCGAGACGTGCCGACGTCGTAGTGACGAGACTCCTCGTAGCCAACAGGTCGCGAGACTGCCAGAAGTTTCGAATGGTTGTTGCGTGTCGACGCTGTTAGCTGTTGCTCGCGCGTTCGTTGCCGTCGGATGGCGGAGGCCATCGCGGTCCTGACATAGCGCATGTCAACACTCCCGTGAGTTCGTTTGCTGCGTAATTTTGGGCGATGTTTTCTCTGACGTAATAAGCATCCCGAAAGAGCTGTCGGCGGAGAGGGTGAGTTCCGCCAACCAGACCGGGTTCACGCTGGGCGAGCGACCGCCATGGAATTTGAAGTAGAGGGGTATGGCGGGGTGTACCCATATTGAACTTCGACCATGTCCCGTCTCAGAGGAATCTTTCCAGGACAGCAGGAAGCTTTCGCCTCGGCGAAGCTTGCGGACAATCACGATCTGAATGTGCGCCAGAATCCGATCGCCAAATTCGACCGTTTTATTGCCGTACTCTAACGAACCCACAACACACTGCGCTTCCTGGGATATGTGGCTTGTGCCCTTGGTGAGGGGTCACACGCCGTTGAAAGGTGAAAAGAATTTTCTAGAGACCGTTTTATGACTTCGTCATCCCAATTTGCGTATTCCTGTTTTCCCTCCGAGCGCGTTTGAAGAACTGCAATGGCACGGTTTGAATTGAATGAGTAGGAGATCCGGTGGGTGTTGCACCGACCGTTGGCTGGCGGGGTTACGACGACCGTGGTAGAGACGGATAGTGGTGGCGTTATAGCCGGAATATTTCAGCAGGTATCGGGGTGCGGCAGTCTCTGCGTTCTGGCCAGGGTCCAATTTGATTTGCGTCTGAGGACGACAATACGAGCACATGATCCTCACGAATGAACACCTTTGTTCGGTCTGCCGTCCGAATAGGACATCGCGCCACATCTTGCGGGAAGCAGTCACTTCAAATTGGGACTGCACGACCAAGATTCAGCCGTGCAGGTTCTACGACGGGTGACTCTATATGTTCTAGCTGTTGATGGTGGATCGTTTAAGGCTTGTCGAGTCTTCCAGTGACAGTTCGGAGTCGGCGAAGGTGTGATCGTCTGCGAAGGACTTCATGCGCGCGATGCGGTAAATGATCAGGCCGTAGAGGCACTTGGCGAGGATGTCGGCGACGGAATAACCGATTTGCAGGCCTACCCAGGCGTCGGAACCGCCGATGCCGATGCCGGGCAGTAGGTAGGCGATCGGGTAGACGCCCCAGGTGGCCAACAGCAGCAGTCGTAGCAAGCTGATGGTCTTCCGTACCGTGGTGGGCTGACGTTCCAGCGATCGAGTTAGCTCTACGAAGAGCACGTAGAGGATATAAGCGAACGGGATCGAGGACAGCAGGCCGAAGATGCCGCGGGTCAGGTTGTCCGTAGCCATTTCGCCGGGGTAGCCGAGAGCGATCATGAGGGCAGCTGCGGGAATCAGTCGCGTTAGCAGGCTGCTTTGCACCTTACGCGCCAGCGCCAAAACGGCCACAAGCTCAAGCAGCAGTAGCGGCACGGTGAGCAGCCAATCGACGTAACGGTAGCCCTCGTTGAAGGATGCTCCGGCGACTTGGGCATAGTTTCCGCGGCCACCGACGGCTTCAGTAACAAACGCTTCGGTGAAGGAGTTGAAAATGCGAAAGTAGTGGTAGGCCGCAATGCCACAGACGATGGCCGCAACGGTCATGGCCTGGCGATACCGCGGAAGCACTCGCGGCAGGCAGATGACCAGGAAAAGAGACGTGAACAGTTGCGAAGCGATCACGAGGGAGAACACGTTGTAGACGGTGTCGTACTGGATCTGGGTCAAGGAGTCAGGTATCAAGATGTCCTTTGCTGTTCACGAGCATACGTCAAAATGGCGGGAATCCAACGAGAAAAAATAGCTAACTAGGTTCCGTATATCAACATACTCCCGCTAGCAGGAGTATTCCAACCAGCTCCGGACGGAGTCTTTGAAATACTGATCAGCTTCGGGTTTCTCGTTAGGCTGTTTGCGTATCACTCGGTCCGTACTCGTATACGTGATCGAGAGAGAAGGAGCATAGATGGCGCCTGCCGCGGACGCTGACCTCGTGATAATGGGCGTGGGCTTGGCCGGACTCACTTTGGCGGCCCGGTTGGCTCGGGAGCGTTCCGGCCCGCGCGTCGTGCTGCTAGAACCGCGCACGGCCTATCGAGACGATCGCAGCTGGTGGTTTTGGCGACCGGAACAGCACGATCTGTCGCATTTAGTCTCGCGACGTTGGAAAACATGGACTTTTTTCCGATGCGGCGGGCTTGACCGTTCGGCACCAAGTGCCCGGGCTGGCTTACCAGTACGTTCGGGGCAGCGACTTTTACGCGAGCGCGCAGTCCGACATTGCCGATTCGCTGCGCGTCGACCTGCGCCTCGGGGTGCGTGCCGGCACGGTTACAGCGGTTTTGGGCGGCGTTCGAGTGGAGACCAGCGCGGGTATGCTGTTGGCGCGTCAGGTGATTGATACCCGGCCCCGCGCCGCCGCGGCGATGCTGTACCAGAGCTTCGTGGGCCTCGAGCTGGAACGTGACTGTCCGCTGCCGTTCGCCCCTGGCGAGGTGACGCTGATGGGTTACGTTTTGTGTATGCCTTGCCGCTGAGACCGAACCGCGCAATTGTGGAGTGGGCGCGTCCCGCAGGGGGCTCCCGTATGACACAGCGCTAGGCAGACTTACCCACCGTTGGAAGCCGTTGGTGCTCGATCAGTTGATGCGATTAGCGGTGCGGTCGCAAAGCGGTAGCCATACGTCAGCGGGTTTCCACTCCCAGGCGATCTCCTGGCTGCGACCGTCTTCGCCAAATCGATACGTTGCACGCTCGTGCTCGCCCGTCAGCGTCCAAGTATGACCGTCGACAGTCAGAGTGTAATCGCGTGCGAAGCCGTGATTCTCGACCGTTCGGGCGAAAAAGCGGCCGGCTTCAGCGTCCCAGCCCATCAGACTAAGTGTGTCGAACGGACCGTTCGCGCGCTCATCTTGCACGATGAAGTAGTTGCCCGAATGCCACCGGGCGGAGTGGATGCTGTTCCACGGACTCGCTCCCGCATGCGGATTATCCAGCGACTGCTCGTCACCACCATAAGAGGTGCCCTCGGCATGCCAGTCACCCAGAAAAACTGCCAACTCTTCATGCTCAGTCACGATTCAACCCTACGTTCGGGAGCCAAACCGGGCAATCCTCTGAGGTGGCCGGTGACGGATCGCCCGACCGGATGTCGGCGGTTCAGGCGTCAGCGCACCCGTTGAGCCTTCCCTTATTGGAACGGACCTAAAGCCGGCGATCGCGTGTTTAGGTGCCCCGGTGGGCGTCCCGCTTGCGGGCAGCCAATGCAGCGTTGAGCCCTCAGAACCTGGGGCACGGGACGAACACCTTAGGGAAGCGTTATCTCCCGAAGTTGCTGGGCTACTGCCTTCCAGCCGCCCAGTTGCTGCTGAGTGATAGGACGTTCCGGGCTCGTAGCCCAGTCCGCGACGGCCCTTCCGCCGATTGATTCCGCCAGGTACCTTATGACGCCCTTTTTGGACTCGGTGGACATCGCAGCACCCGTCTGCTCAGCGCCTGGAACGTCGGCGATTTCCGTGAGGTAAGCCTGGGCGAACCAGTCAGCGGCTTCAGCACGTAAGTACGGGCTCGTCAGTGAGTTGTACCAGCGAGAGATGAATTCTCCGTAGGGTGCTGAATTCGTCATGAAACCGTCGCCGCTGAGGAGGAGTTCCCGGACTCTTTTAGGGGTTAGCCCTCTCGCTGCAAGGAGGGCGCCGTCGATATCTCCTCGGTCTACGAGTTTACCAAGTTCGTTGCTCATCACACCCATCCGTTACTGATGCGGCCACCCGAAGACGTCGGCACGGCGACGCCCCTTGGTCTACCCACGTGAGTTGCTGCGGGCGTTTCGGACAGCGGAATTAGTAGATTCATCTGCTTTGCCAATGTTGGCTGTTGATAACCATAAGGGACGTCACGAAGTCGACGGTAATCCCCGGCGCGGAGTGCCGGCGTCGGCTGCTGTGGAAGCCTTCTCCATACCGGATGACATCGCTGCGGGCTTGTGATTTCGTCGCGTATACGGTGCGGTAAACGCGTTCGATCGTGAGCATCGAGAAGAATTCTCGGCCAAACTGTTGTCCCAACACGCCGGGCGGCCCATCGAGGAGCGCAACCGGAGCCTGGTCATCAGCGCCCGGAAGTCGGTCGACACGAAAACGCTGCCGTGGTCCTTACCGCGCGCGAGTCCGTAGGACGTTCCCCATGCGGGCAGAGGACGACCGGCGCCAAGATCACGGCCAGGTGCTCACCTTGGAACCGAAGTTCGGCTAGGCGGTGGATCAGCGGGCGAACCGTCTGCTTCAATGGGCTTTCCCGTGGGACGAGCGTAGTAGGCCCATGGAAACCACATTGTTCCTATTCGGTGCCATCCTTCACCCTCTAATCGGTGTCGGCTGGATCCGAATGCCACGACTCGGAGGTGTTCCCATTGCTCATTAGATTGGATGACGTCGTGGAAGTACATTCCGTAGCTAATTGAATGCCACCCAGTGCGTCCAGCTTCGGCTAGCGCGTCCATCTCGTCAAACGCCGTCAAGGGATAGAGTCGACGTTTCTCGTCAGAAGAATGGACGTCGGTGTTGTCGAGAACCCGACCGAATCTCTGCTGGGCTGCTTGTCGACTCATGCCAAGTTGCTGCCCGATGCGCTCCCAGCTCACGCTCGCCTGACGAGCGGATGCGACTGCAAACTGCAAAAGCTGGGCTATTTCCTCAGCGCTCCGGGATGTCAGATCAATGAGGTCAAGATAGGAGTCGGGCTCGTGTTCAAGGCGCCCCGCCAGAGTTGGGTCGACTGACGCAATTGCATCTGACAGGGCGCGGCGCAGGCCGTCGTCGGTCTGCTCGGGTTCTTCATTCATTGGTCGCGGGGTGGCTTGGCGCGCGCGACTACTACTGCCAGGGAAGCCCCAGCTGCGCCGAGCAGCAACGCGACGACGACGAGTAATAGGACCTTGATCACAATGGAAGCAACGAGAAGCGTGGAAAGGGCGATGCCGACGGAAGCAAGCGCGATAAATGTAGCGGTGAATGCTGCCCGAGATTTTAGGGCCGGATTGTCGTGAACCATGTGTCAATCATAGATTGACTGGCGCATTTGTCAACCGTGAATTGACATGCGGCGCGCATCGGTTGCAATCCGCGCGCTTTCCGACGCCATTGTAAATTGCCTTGACCCGCTGTCCCGCAAGGGGGTGAATCCGCCGTTCCCTTGCGGGAAAAGACCCTCAAGGCTCGTGGAACGATAGCGATATGGTCATTTGTGTGCATCACATTGAGATTTGGGTCGCAGACCTGGACAGCGCTCGCATGTCCTGGGGCTGGCTTCTCGTGGAACTCGGATGGTCCGTCGACCAGGAGTGGGACAATGGTACCTCCTGGCGATGCGGGGACGTCTACATCGTGACCACGCGACCGCCAGCCCTCTCTGGTGGCGTACACGACCGAAGGCTGCCGGGAATCAACCACCTCGCGCTTCATGGAGGATCCGAGGCCGACGTTGACCACATCCTGGGTGCAGCAGCGGACAACGGCTGGAAATCGCTGTACGCGGATCGCTACCCCCACGCTGGAGGCCTCGACCACTACGCCGCGTATCTTGCAAATGAAGCAGGCTTCAAGGTCGAAGTTGTGGGCGAACCCTGAGCACCAACGCATTCCCACTCAGGGTTCCGCCTGTGCGCCAGTTCCCGACCAGCACTCACTCACCCGTTGGGACCCGCGGCCGAGCGTCCAGGTGAATTTCCTAACAACGCTCATTCCTGCCAGCATGTCGGTATGGCGACAGAGTCTATTCTCCCCGAGTTCAGCGACAGCCGGATTGACGATGTGGCCGAACGGCTCTCCGAAGCCGGCGTCGGCATCATCGTAGGAACGCTGGCGAACCCAGCCGGCATCTACCTGGCCAAGACCATCCCGGTTCATCGACTGGCAACGTTCGCTTCATCCGGTCTCGGCGCCCCGCCGGTGTGGAACATCTTCTGCATCGACGGCGGCATTGCATTCACACCCGACCTCGGCGTCGTCGGCGATATGAGACTGAGACTCGATCTCGACGCTCTCCGAATCCTCGATGAAGGTCTCGCTTGGGCACCAACGGAGATCTTTGACCAGAACGGCGCACCACTCGCCATCGATCCGAGGGGGCGGCTTCGCCGCATCCAACACGACATCGAGGAAGCCGGGCTTGAGGCGCTCGTGGGGCACGAGATCGAGTTCACCATCACCGCCGCGGACGGAACCCCGCTCCCACGCGCGGGCTGGACACCCTACGGTCTCGGTCCGGTACTCGACCACGAGGCATTCATCACCGAATTGCTCTCCGCCACCGCCGCCGCCGGAATCCCGCTCGAGCAACTACACGCCAAGTTCTTTCCCTCCACGGTTGAGTTCTCGCTGCCACCGGCCACACCACTTCAGGCGGCCGACGGGGTAGTTCTCGCCCGCCTGATCACAGGGAGGCTGGCGCGCAAACACAACCTGCGGGCATCTTTCTCGCCCGTCCCTATCAGCGGGGGCGGCGGGAATGCGGCGCACGTCCATTACTCGTTCAGCCGCAATGGGGAACCTCTCTTTTCCGGCGGCGACGGACCCCACGGCATGACCACCGATGGAGCGTCTTCCATCGCCGGGGTGATCGCCGCACTCCCCGGTATCCAGGGCATTCTCGGTGGATCGATCCTCTCGGGGGCGCGGTTGCGGCCCCGCGTCTTTTCGGGCGCATATGCGTGCTGGGGCCGGGAGAATCGCGGGGCGGCGGTTCGTTTCCTCGAAGCCACCCGCGGCAATCCGCAAGGCGCTAACGTCGAAGTCAAGATTGTCGATCCGTCGTCGAACCCGTACCTGACGACCGCGGTCATCCTCGGCGCCGCACTCGAGGGCATCCGGTCATCGACGGCGCTTCCAGCGGAGGTCACCACGAATCCGGCCGACCAGACCGAAGAGCAGCAACTCGCCTCGGCGACGGTGCTGCTTCCCTCCGCTCTGGGAGTAACACTCGACGCTCTCGCCGCTTCCGAACTCGCTGCCCACATTCTCGGACCTCAGATCATCCAGGCCGTACTTGCAGTTCGACGCTGGGAACTCGATCACTACGGGTCGGCCGACGCCGACCAACTGCCAGAGAAGTTCCGGTTCGCCTGGTCGATCTAATCACAGAAGGGGCGGAGGATTCGGCTTCTGTAGCCGCGCTCGCCACATGGGAATGTCTGGAGGCGACAGTATGCTGGGGATTACATCAGCAAGCGCAGTGCCGCGCGAATAGAGGTGCCTCATGATGAAGTCGTCGTTGACTGCTCTTGTGCGTCACGAGTTGGATCATGCCCGGCAGGTCAGCAGCGGCCGAAGTGCGAAGACCGTGTACGGAGGCAGCGAACGCACGCTCCGCCAGACTGTGATCGCCTTGCGTGCGGGCGCCAAGCTGGATGAGCATGAGAATCCCGGTGACGCGACCTTTTTCGTGCTGCACGGACGCGTCGTCCTCATCTCGGGTGCGAACTCCTGGAGCGGCTCACCGGGCGATCTGCTGATCGTGCCGGAGGGTCGACACGCACTCGAAGCATTAGAAGACGCGGCGGTATTGTTCACGGTGGCAAAGACTCGGTGATGAGTTCCCCAAATCGATGACCCATAGGAGTTCGGGGGGTGCACGATCGAGAAAGGGGTGCCTCAGGCGGCAGCCTGCGGCGGTAGTACAGCAATAAAGGGGTGATCCTTGGCAAATGTGCCCACCTTGGCGGCCCCGCCCGGGGAGCCGATGCCGTCGAAGAATTCGACGTTAGCCTTATAGTAATTGGCCCATTGCTCCGGCACGTCATCCTCGTAGTAGATCGCCTCGACTGGACATACCGGTTCACAGGCACCGCAGTCGATGCACTCATCGGGGTGGATGTAGAGCATCCGTTCGCCCTCATAAATACAGTCGACCGGGCATTCTTCGATGCAGGCCCGATCTTTCACATCGACGCAGGGAAGAGCTATAACGTACGTCACAGTGGCAGGGCTCCCTTCACGAAGAGATGACTTTGAGCCTACGACAACCGGGTCATCAAATCCAGATCACGCTGTCGGGCCCGCTGGGGACGGGCCTTCAAACGGCACGGTTCAGTCTCGATCGCGGGCCGGGTTTGCGCTCCTCTCGTTCAGCCAGGCAATGAGTCCGCCCGCGAGCAGCATGTCGATCTGCCGCTGTGAGAAGTTCTGCCGGATGGGGTAGTCCTCCTTGCGAGTCGCATTGTGCACGGTGATCTCGGTGCCGGCAGCCAGCTATGAGGGCCGCAGCTTCAGTGGCATGACCAACGGCTACGACAAGGGGTTGGCGCTCGTCGCGTTCGGCGCAGCCTTTCTCGTTCGGACACCTCGCGGGAGAGGACCGCGGCAAGGTATTCCTCGTGCGACCAACCGGAATCGCGGGTCTGGTCGCCGAGGCGGCGGAACGCGTCGCCGATCCTCGGCGCGCGCAGCGCCCGGGCGTAGTACTCGATCTGTGAAGCCGAGGCGCCGCTCATGCGACCACGTCCATGTCGCGCAGCTCAGGGCCGGTATCCACGCCGAACAACCGGTCATAGGACGCCAGGCTGGCCGTCTCCACGAACGCGACCGTCGGTTGCTGTCGGCGATGCCGCAGCGACTGGAACTGGCGCCGCAGCACATCGGCCTGCCCGACATGCTCCGGGTCGGTCACCGTCAGCGCGCGGGCCCATTCCCGCTCGTGAGACGTCACGTTCACCCCATTGTGGGTGACGTTGACCGTGTCCAGGCTCGCCGTCACATCGACGAGGCGGCCGATCATCGCCGGCGCGACGGAGTAATCGTTGGAGAGCACCCGGACGTAGTAATCCCGCGGCAGGCGCACCGTGTTGCGAAAGAGCACATCCGACGCCACCGGCGACAGCGAGTGCATCGCCGCGCGGTCCTGCTCGATTAAATCCATCGGGCGCGCCCGCCGCGACTGGGAATGACGCGCGTTCGCCAGCGGCAGCCAGTCAGCGATCTGCTCGTTGAAGTCCTGCGGCGATGCGAAATGCCGCCCCGGCATGAACGACGATCGGAAGAACCGGTTGCGGCGCTCGACCATGCCCTTCGACTCCGGATCGCGGGCCTTGAGCAGCTTGATCTCGGTGCCGAGGGTCCCGGCGAACGCGGCGGTGCGTTCGGTGAGTTTGCCCTTGCCGATGCCAGTCTCGTTGTCCCAGGTCAGCCGGAGCGGCACAGCGCCGGCGGCTTGCCCTCCTGTCCATGGCCCAGCGGCGACGGCTCATGCGGAAACCAGAGGTCGCACTGCACCTGCTTGCCGGGCTCGTGCACCAGCCGATCGGCCGGGTCCGGCGGGACATACTCCGGTCGGATCGCGGCGACCTTGTCTCGGAACACCGACGCTGACCCCAACCAGCCGACTCGCTCCGCCAACGTCGAGGCGGGCATCCGCGGCGTCACGGCCAACAGCACCCGGACCTGCGCCGCATACGCGTCAAAACTCGACCCCGTCGCGGCCCGCTGATACTTCGGTAGCCGGTCCGACTCCAACGCCCGATCGACCGTTCCCCGCGAGACGCCGACGAGTCGGCCGATCTCGCGCTTCGAGTGCTGGCCCGTTGAAAACAGCTGGCGTATCTTCGCCCAATCATCCATATTGATCACCCTCCATACTGGCTGGTGGCCCTGTTTTCAGTCGGCGATACTGGCCCTATTTTCAGTCGACGTCAACAATGTTTCTGATGCTCACATCTCCGCCCGATGTCGATGCAAGGGCGATGTCAGGCAGATGCAATCCGACTAGGTGGTCGGCAGCACCGGCGTCGATAGGCGTCGATAGGCGTCGGGAGGACATTTGTCATGTGGTTCCTTTTTGTGATGTGGTGGCGATTAGGCATCCTCGAGGTACCGAGGACAGTACCTACGGGATCTTGTCCTCTCCTCGAACTTGTGAAATCTCCCGCCCGAATGGTGGGATGAGCGTCGCCGACGCTGAGGGGAAGACGGGAACGATCGCTGTGCGGCCCCCGACTCCGACCCGGTTCTATGGAGTCAGCCCGAGGAACTTCTGCAGTTGGCTGGCGCCGTCGACCTTGAGCTGATGCCTGGGGCGGCTCAACGATTCTGCCGTTAGAACTAGTTTCTTGCTCAGGGCTACTTCGCCGTCGCGCCTTTTGAGGCGGTCGACGCCGTTGTCCTGGTAGCCAACTTTGCGCGATACCGCGAGCGACGCCGGATTGTCGGTAAAGGCGGCCGAGGTGACCTCGGCGGCCTTGAGATGGTCGAACATGAAGGCCGCAATGGTTTGACGCATCAGGGTGCCGATTCCTTGCCCGTGATGTTTCTCGCCCAGCCAGGACCCCGTTTCACCCGTTCGAGTGATCAGATAGTCTCTGGTGGAAATGCTTTGGCAACCGACAATCTCGTCGTTGAATCGGACCGTGGTCTCAAGCGTCCAGGACGCCGGCTCCATCGCCGCTCGCTGCGCCCAGTGATACTGCATGAGTCTCAGCCGAACCTCGTCCGTGGACCCCAGGGTCCACGGAAACCCGAACGGCATCTCGGTCCGTGCATGGATCCCGGACTGGGCGAGCGCTACGAGGCTTGGCAGGTCGGAGTCGCGAACAGGGGTCAAGGTCACCGGGCCGCAGGTGACTGTGAGTCCAAAGGGCGGCCATAAGTTTTCCATCGGTTCTGGCATTTCATCAGCCTATTGGTCTTGAACTGCGTGCCTCAGTTCAACCGAACGGCGCTTGTCAACCTTGCGACTAATAACGCTGCGTCGAGACGTCCCGCGCGGGGTTCCTCCGTGGCACAGGCACCCGTGACGTTTATGGAACGATGATGACATGGCAGTTGGGGTGCATCACATCGAGATTTGGGTTGGTGACCTGGACAGCGCGCGAACATCGTGGGGCTGGCTGCTTGTGGTGCTCGGCTGGTCCATCGATCAGGAATGGAACACTGGCATCTCTTGGCGATGCGGCGAGGTCTACATAGTCGTCACTCGACCGCCCGCCGTCTCCGCCGATGAGCATGATCGTCGCCGTCCCGGAACGAACCACATTGCCCTCCATGGAGGGACTTCAGCTGATGTCGACCGCATCGTCGGTCGGGCATCAACCCACGGCTGGACCGAGCTATACGCGGATCGGTACCCCCACGCAGGAGGCCCCGACCACTACGCCGCGTACCTCGAAGATGAAGCCGGTTCAAAGGTCGAAGTCGTCGCCACAGCGCCGCGCTGACGCACCGCCTTCGGGTTTCCAACCCCGAGCTGCAGGACTGTGCCAGTCTCAATGGATGAAGATGCCGCCGACAGCTGAAACTCTGACACCTGCGCGCCTCCTGTTGGAACCGCTGTCGGTTGCGCACGCGTCGTCGATGGTAAACGTTTTAGCCGATCCCTCTTTGTACGAATTCACTGGTGGGGAAGCGCCGTCACTGAGGGAGTTAGAAAACCGTTATGCCGCTCAAGTCGTGGGGGCACTCCGCGGACCGCTCGCAGTGGTGGTTGAACTGGATCGTCATTCAGCGTGATGGAGCAGAGCCAGTGGGATTCGTCCAAGCAACTGTAGAGAATGACGGGACGAGGCTCACCGCCGACACAGCCTGGGTCACTTCACCGAGCTGGCCGGGACGCGGGTTTGCTTCCGAAGCAGCCCAGGCCATGCTCGAATGGTTGCGATCCAACGGAGTCCACCGCTTCACGGCACACATTCTCCCGGCCAATCGCGCGTCCATGCGCGTCGCACAAAATCAAGCGCTACAGGCGACGTTTTCGAGGAAAGATGGTGAAATCCGGTGGCAATCCCAATCACCTCCTAGCGAACCTTGGAGGATGTGACGGGAGGAATCCTGACTTCCTGACTTTTGCGCCTTTCCCGTAAGGGGTTCGGCTTACGGGTCAGCTCGACGCGTCTGATCCTTTGCGGTCTTTTTCGTCTTGGCAGTCAAAGCGATGACCGCGCTTGCAGCTGAGAGGACGGCTAGCAGCAGAGCGAGAACCAGACTAAAAACATGCCCTCCGTTGGTTCCCGTATCTCCGTTCGCGATCGCAATTATCTGGATCGTTGCGTTTGCTAGCCAGAGCACGACCATCGCAAGGCTGAGCCCGATCTGGTGCCTGCCGACCCACAAAATCATCCGTCTGCCAGTCATGGTGTAAATGTATCCGTGTGATCTTCCAATTCCTAGGAGTGCGATAAGGGTTTGGGTTACGGGCATCACTCGTGAACGAGGCGCGCGAAATTCGCGTGATGGCTCGGGAAGTAGTGTGGAAGGCATGCTGCTTGCGTTGCCGATTATTATCTCTACGGCAACCCCCACGTCCGCTGAAGCCGAGGGCGTGTCTCTTCGATACTACGAGGACATTGTGGGTCGCTACCACGGGCGTCGCGCGTCTCGGCAGGAAGTTTTGGCCGCTCAGGCGGGGTACCCCAATGATGACCTCATCGCTCCAACCGGGCTCCTTCTGCTCGCCCGCCAGGGGCACACCGTGCTCGGCTGCGCAGGAATGAGGGTTCGCCCGGGCGCGATCGGTGAGGTGACCAGAGTCTTCGTAGAGCAAACGGCCCGTGGTAAGGGCGTGGGGCGCCTTCTCATGGAGACTCTGGAACGCGAATCCCGCGCCTTGGGGCTCGTCGCGTTGCAGTTAGACACGCGAACCGACCTGCTTGAGGCTCGAAGTCTCTATGCCTCCCTCGGCTTCATCGAGGGCGAAGCTCACAACGCGGACCCGTACGCAAACCACTGGTTCCGAAAAGAACTGCGGTGAATCCATGACAAGCGCGGAAACCACACCGGGTCCAGACCTCGTCCCGGAGCTCCTGGTCACATCGCTGGATAAGAGTTTAGATTTCTGGTGCCGTCTCTGCGGATTTGAAGTATTGTACGGTCGCCCCGAAGACGGGTTTGCCTACATTACCAGCGGCACGGCGCACATCATGCTCGAGCAGCGGGGCACGGGACGAAACTGGATACCGGCGGCGCTGGAGCACCCATTCGGTCGTGGCATCAACTTCCAAATCACTGTCGCGTCGCTCCAACCGCCCGAAAGTGCTCTCCGTGCTGCCAGCTGGCCGCTCTTCATGGACCCGGAGACGAAATGGTACCGAATAGGCAGTACCGAGGCTGGCGTGGCTCAGTTTCTCGTGCAGGACCCGGATGGATACCTGATCCGCTTCCAAGCGTCAATCGGCCGGAGGTCCGTCCCGTGAGGGGTTCGGCGGATTCAACGGGACGCCCGCTCGACGGTTTCGGATCGTTCAGTGAACGCGAGCATTACGGCGAGGGTTGCAAGCCAGCGAGTCGTAGCACGGCTGAGAGCCCTTCGGGTGTTCCTGGCCAATGTCGCTTTACCGCATCGCTGCCTGCCCGACGAGTCGCGAATCGTAGAGCGATCGCGACAACGACGGCGTCGTCGGCGTAACCGAGAACGGGTATGAAATCCGGAATGAGATCGATCGGCGACAGCAAGTAGAGCAAAAGCACCGCGATCCAGATTCGAACGCCGATCACCACGGTTCGATCGGCGGCGAGGCGTTTGAGTAGCCGGGCGACGTCGGGCGCGAGGCGCAGGAGATCACGAAGTGAAGCACCGCCAGGATGCCGGCGTTGCTCGATCCAGAGAACCAGAACAAGGGCCAGCCACAGCACCAGCAATCCGCCGAGCACGCTCAGAGCGACGTCCCACCAGGTCGTCATTAGCTGCCCCCGTTCGAACGAAAGATGCTGAGGGCCTCACGAGCCGCGTAATAGACGATATTGAGGTTCTACCCCAGCGTGATCCCTTCGAGACCCTTTTCCCGCCCAAGGAGCATCGCCGCGTGATCGATGGAGGTCATGTACTGATTCTCGCAGTCCGCGATCGGCTGCTGACAAGAGAGCCGCGGTTACATCGCTGCGAGGCATCAGGGCCGTCAGAAAAACGACCGCAAGCGGAACCTTGAGCGACACGGGTTTGGGCCCAGTCGCAGAGTCATGGCTGGCCTCGCTCCTCGTTTCACAGGGGAACCCCGTGAGTGGCGGCAGGGAACCGTAGGCGGGCGTCGTATTCGCAAGTTTCGAGATCGACACGATCTTTTGGTAGTGAAGAACTTCGCGACGCCCGCGGGTGGTTAGGAGTTCGGGCGGGTGGCGCAGGTGCACTGCTGACTCGTTGGGACGTCGGCCATAACCTCATCGACGTGCATGCCGCATCCGGTCCAAGTGATTTTTCCGCAATTGTCGCATCGCATGGGACTGCACATAGTGACTCCTTAGTTGGTCGAGCTGAAGTCCCCAGTATACCCCGTGGGGTATCAAGCAAGCGCGGGCATAGGGAACTTATTTGTCGACGACGATGCCCAGTCCGGTGGCGGCAGACGCGTCCGTGATGCCACCAGCATCGGTCAGCGTGGTCAACCCGAGGTTGGCCATGCGGGTGACTGCTGCAGCCGATCGGTTTCCGGTGGCGCAGTAGATGATGTAGTCCCCGTCGATTGGCAACGCCGCGATCAGCGTGTCGAAGTCCGGGGATTGCACGTCAATATTGATGGCGTCCTGAAGGTGTCCACCGACATACTCTGGTGCGGTGCGCACATCGATGATGACCGTACTGGAGGTGACAGCGATGGAGGGCGCCGGCGCGGGGCTCGCGCAGGCGGCCATGCTGAGCAGTGCCGCCACGGCGATTGTGATGCCGGTGAGTGCTTTCTTCATGGCTGGGTATCCTGACCGGTGCGTGCAGTGGGTGGCAGTGTGATCGGCCTGGGACCGACTTTCCGGGAGCGCGGGAACAAGGGCGTGCAGGTAGTGCAGACCTCACCCTCAGTGGACTTTGACGATTCGCGGCGGGTGGCGGCTCGGCGTTCGCTGACCAATCGTTCGCGCAGGGCCCAGATTAACAGGGCGAGGGCAGCGGTGGCCAGGGCCGGGCGCGCAGCACCGCTCACTATCGGGTCGAGGGAGCGCGCTTCGGTGGTCAGATACAGCGCGATCAGACCCAGAGCTGGCCACCGTGTGTCGCAGAGAGTTGCGTCGGCGCCGATGGGGGTGCCGATATAACTGGCAACGATCAAGCCGATCAAGCTCGCTCCGAGTGTGGTGGCCGCGACCGTCCACCATAGGGCACCGTCTGCGTCGTCCGCCCGGGGCGCGTAGCCCGTTACAAAAGCAATGAACGCGGCTGCGGCAACGGGGGCCGCGATTATCCAGCGTCGAGTCGACCAAGTTTGTAGGTCAGAGAACACGATCAAGGATCTCTGTCACGGCAGCGGTCCGAGCGGGAAGACCGCAAGAATTTTCTCGAGTCATGCGCGCATAGAGAGCCCAGCCGAGCAAGACGATGGACGCGGCGGCCAGATACGGCTGGACCGGCTCGAAGAATTGCATCGCCCCGGTTGTGCCGAGAGCGAGGAGAACCAATTTGTTGCAGACGGGGCATCCCACCGCGAAGAACGTTGCCAGCCAACCGGCCATGCCCAATCGTCCGGCCGCCCTACTGGGCGGGGCGCCTTCCGGGTGCGCCACATAGGTGGCGGTGACCATGCCCGTCAAGACCGCGCTGAGGATGAGCACCGGCCACGACCAGGCGGTCGGCGGGATCTGTCGCGAAAAGAATGGCGTGTCAATCAAGTCCGTTGGGATGGCAATGAAGACCACCGTAAATAGTGCTGTTGCCAGGGCAACCCACCAGCGGCGCGAGGGCCAGCGACGCAAATCCCCGCCGAGCCCGGCCAGCTTGCCGCGCCAAGGGGCACGCCGTGATGATTCGTCCCTGCTGGTGCGTTGGTCACGCATTCGAATAGCCCTCATTTACTTTTCATCGTGAAACGCTTGCTGCCATATTTGAATATACTGATACCCTAAGGGGTATCCTGGTCTTAGACAAAACCAGCCTCGCATCCGCCTACGAACAGGAGCACACCCTCATGGGGATCACCGAACCCGCGACCCACGCCAGCGACGACCTGCGCAAGACCCTCAATCGACTCAAGCGCGCGCAGGGGCAACTCGGCGCCGTCATCACAGCCGTTGAGTCCGGCGCTGATTGTCGTGCCGTGGTCACCCAGCTGGCTGCTGTCTCGAGTGCCATTGACCGGGCGGGGTTCACGATCATCTCGTCGGCGATGAAGGAGTGTCTCATCGATAGCGGCGCGGATGGGGAAACCAAGCAGCTCAGTGTCAATGAGCTTGAAAAACTTTTCCTGTCCCTCGCCTGATCCCATTCGCGAGAGCTAGCCAGCGACGGCGCGAATCGCGACGTACACGGCGATGCAGAGCACAAGGATCGCGAAGCTTGTTTTGAGAACGCGGTCGGGGAGTCTTCGGCTGAGTCTGCCCGCGATGAGGGATGCCAGCATGGCGGTGCCCGCGAAGGCGCTGGTGACGGCCCAGTCGATCTGCACGTCGCTCAGGTGGGCGCTGAAGCCGGCGACCGAATTGATGACGATGATCACGAGGGACGTGCCGATCGTGACGCCCATGGGGAGTCCGAGCACGAGGGCCAGTGCCGGAACAATGAGGAACCCGCCGCCGACGCCGAGCAGCCCAGTCAGGAACCCGACCACGGTGCCCGTTGCCAGCGCACGGGGCAGACAACTGCGCCACCGGGTTCCGCCGCCGGGCAGCGCGCAGGGGCCGGTTGCGGCGGGGGTGGCAAAGAACATTCGCACGCCGGCGATGACCATGATCGCGCTAAAAGCGACGAGCAGAATCTGAGGGTCAATCAGTCGGTTTGCGAGGGTGCCGAGGTAGGCGGTGGGAATGCCGGCGGCGCCGATGATGCCAGCCAGACGCCAGTTCACGCCGGTGCGCAGTCGCGGAAGCACGGCGACCGCCGACGCGGCTCCCACGACAATCAGCGAGGTTGGTATCGCCTCCTCGAGGGGTAACCCGACACCGTAGACCAAGGCCGGAACGGCCAGGATTGACCCGCCTCCGCCGACCAGGCCGAGCAGCGCACCCACGATCATTCCCAGAAGCAGCGCGCCCAGGATCATGCGTGCGGCGCCAGCTGAGCGAGGATGTCACTCTTCGTGGGTTCGGAAACCGGGCGGTTCCAGGGCATCCAGGACAGAATTCGCCCCAGCGTGCAACTGTTGGTGGCGGCCGATACCGTGAGGCCGGCACCGATGACGCCGGCGAGAAGACGGAACTGCGGATGGATGAACCTTCCCGCCAGCACGCTCGCCATCACTAGGGATCCGGCCGTCATGCGTACCTGTCGATCCATGGCCCAAGTGGAGCGACCGCTGGTGATATCGCCGCCGGCGGCGGCATAGCTCGCCACACCACCGGTCAACACGCGAGCACCACTCAGGCCAGCTGCGTCAAGATTCTTTCGCGCTTCTTCCGCGCGTCGACCCGACTGGCACACCAGCACAACCCGGGGGGCCAGCTGCGCCGCAAACTCTTCAGCGTGTTCTTTGAGCAGATGGAGCGGCACGTGATACGAACCCCGGATATGCCGGGTTTCAAACTCCGAGCCATCCCTCACATCGATGATCATCAGGTCTTCATGATGGAGAACCCACTGATGGAATTCGTCTGCCCCAATTGGTGACGGGGAGGGGTTGACGGTGTGCGTGGTGTCAGAGATAGTAAATCCGTTTCAGTTTGGTGCGGGAGCGGAACAATGCCCGGCAGCCCGGAGGCCTGCCACTGAGGCAGGCCGCTGGCGATCGTGTCTGCCGTGAAGCCAACGTTGGTTAGGTGTTCAGCCGCGGGTCATCTCCATCAGGCTTTCACTGAATATTGGGCAGCCCATGCGGTATAGCCGCCGATGAGGTCGGTGACGTCCGAATGGCCAAGGCCCCGCAGCGCACTCGCGGCGACGCTCGAACGCCAGCCACTGGCACAGTGGATGATCACGGGTCCGGCGGGCACTTCGGCGTGGCGCTGGCTCAGCTCGGCCAGAGGAATGCGCAGGGAGCCCGGGATCGCGCCCTGCTCGACCTCGCCGGGATTGCGTACGTCGAGGATCGTTGCGGCGGTGTCCCGGCGAAGAGCCTCGAAGTCGTAAAGCTCGACCCGCGCACCGACCTGCACCAGCGGGCCGAGGTCGGTGAACGCCTGCGCCGGGTTTGTCAGATATCCGGCAACGCAGTCGAAGCCGATGCGGGCCAGCCGCATTCCGGCCTCGACTTCGCGGCCGGAATCGGCGATGATCACGATGCTGTCGTCGTGTTCGATGACCATTCCGGCCGTCTCGGAGAAGCGTCCGTCCAGCCCCACGTTAATGGACCCGGCCAAGTGCCCGAGGGCGAAGTCTTCGGGGCTGCGGGTGTCGAGAACGCGGGCCCCGCGCTCAACGGATGCGCGAACATCCGTCAGATTCAGCGGTGCCAGTTCGCGGGTGGAACCTATGATGTCGTGCGCGCTACGGTTGATCATCGCGTCGACGGCGAAATAGCCGGGGATTGCGGGTTGACCGCTGCGGATCATCGTCACGAAGTCGTCTTCACTCATCGGCTGCACAGACGCGTTCGTCAGGCGCTGGTTGCCAATGGTGGATTCGAGCTCGTCGGAGAGGTTCTTACCGCAGGCGGAACCAGCGCCGTGGGCGGGGAGAACACGCACCGTATCGGGCAAGGCGAGAAGCGTCGTGTGGATCGACGCGTACAGGGCGCGGGCCAGTTGGTCGGGATCGGCGCCGACGGATGCGGCCAGGTCGGGACGGCCCACGTCACCGATGAAGAGGGTATCGCCGGTGAGGACGGCATGGGGCACGGCATCGCTGGCGTGTTCACGAACGACGATGCTGATGGACTCCCAGGTGTGCCCGGGGGTGTCGAGAATTTCTAGTTCCACCTCGCCGAGCGAGATCTTCTCGCCATTGACGAGGTGACGGATCTCATACTCGGTCTCGGCGCGGGTGCCGTAGCCGATCCAGGCGCCAGTGGCTGCGGCCAGCTCGAGGTGACCGGCGACGAAGTCGGCGTGGAAGTGCGTGTTGATCACGCCGATGATGGTCAGGTTATTCGCCTGCGCATCGGCGAGGTATTCGTCGATGTCGCGGCGGGGGTCCACGACGACGGCTTGACCGCTCGTCGGATCACCGACGAGGTACGAGCCATGAGACAGGCAGTTGAGGTAGTGCTGGGTCAAAAGCATCGTGGCCTCCAAAGGTCGGGGCCCACCACGCCGACACGAATTGGGGCGTGTAGTGGGTATGTGCCCCAGTCTCACACATACCCCGCACGGTATGCAAGATACCCCTGAGGGTATAGTCTGCGTGTATGGCTACTACCGATCTCACCGAGACCACCTTTGACGCGACCATTGCCCAGAGTCCCATCGTGTTGGTTGATTTTTGGGCCGAGTGGTGCGGCCCGTGTCGCAGTTTCGCCCCGACATTCAGCGCGGCGTCTGAAAAACACCCCGCAATCACCTTTGGAAAAGTCGACACCGAAGCGGAACAGGGATTGGCCGCAGCCGCGGGCATCCGTTCCATCCCCACGCTGATGGCGTTTCGGGACTCCGTACTCGTCTTTTCCCAAGCAGGCGCCCTGAACGCGGCCAGCCTGGAAGAGCTCATTGCCGGCGTCGAGAACCTCAACATGGACGCCGTGCGCGCCAGTATCGCCACCCGCTAAACCTCGCGCCCCCGCGAAACCGCTTCGCAGCAGGCTCACAGTCGGCCCGTCCTGTCACCACCCGGCCAGAATACCCCCTGGTGTATTATTTTATGATTAGTTCACCGAATTGAATGGAGATCCTTATGTGTCGTGCCGTAACGTGCAAAGTGTGCCAAAAGACAACGTGGGCGGGCTGCGGTCAGCACATTGATCAGGTCATGCGCGGTGTGCCACGCAACCAACAATGCGCCGGGCATGTCAAAGAAGAATCGACCGGATCATTCTGGTCCCGGTTACTCGGACGCTAACGGCGGTACCCACTCCTGCTCTCGACGCTCGACAGCGCTGGCCAGACCGCCAACCGGACCACCGGCGCGGCTACGGCTGACACGGCCGGGGGCGAGGACGTCCTCGTTCGGCGGTCGGGTATGTGCGCAGCCCTCATGTCAGAAAGAGCGCCGCAGCGCGCTGCTTTACACAGAATCAGCGACACCGCCCCATCACTTGCAAGATGGAAACTATATGTTATATTGACAGTAATGGATTGGGCCTTGACCAGTTGGGGATACAAGATGAGCGATCAATCTGAAGACACTCGCGATGGGATGACAGTTTCCGGAGCCACGGCTCATGCTCGATCATTGCTGAAAGCCGGGGATGACGTTGGTGTCCGGGTTGGGGAGGCCATCGACGCGCGCACTCGAGCCGTTGCTGAAGCATGGATGGCTATGGCAACCCTCACTTGCGCCCTGACCTTGATCTTGAGTAGTGCGAGCGTGGCGGCCGAAGGTTGGGCCGTGAGTCCCGGCATCGAAATACCCAGGCTCAACATTATTCATTTGCTCCTGGTTCCTTTTTTTGTAGCGTCCATGCTCGAGATAGGACTACGCGATCAGCTGCCCGCGGAGCATACTCGAGAGACTCGCCGTCACGGACGGCTGGTCTCGACTGCGTCTGCGCTCGCGCTGGTAGTGCTTCTCTTGCTTTCCTTATTTCCCGGTGGGATCTCGTTGCCAATTCTGGTCGGGATCGTTGCGCTTGCCGTTTTGCCGCTTAGTACTTTGGCGCTCCGGTCTGCTCTGCGGGCCCGGGAAGCCGGTGTTCGCCGCTCGGCCGCCACATTGCTGGCGCCGTTGAGCGTGACCGCCCGTGTGGTGACACTTGTGCTCGGGACCTGGCTAGGAGTGCTCGGCGCAGCAGCAGGGTTGTCCTCGTCCATTGCTTGGTCCATAGCCAGCGCGGCGCTGATTCTTGCGATTATGTCCACGCGAGATAGTCGTTGGGGTTTATCTCGTCTCGCCCAAAAGTGGGGCCGCGTCCAGTGGATCGCCTTTGGTTGTACTTTTCTCCTGATGAATGCCCTCGCCGCCGTGCTTGCCCGCACGGACTGGGATCTCACCATCGTTGGCTTCGTTGGTGGCATCTGCGTTGCAGCTCCGTTGGTAGTTGCGTCGTTCAGGCCCGCCTTAATCCGGGAAGCCTGAATGGCCGGCCACCCTCGGCACGATCTAGACGATGCCTTGCTCACACCGCTGCGCTTCTCGGTGATGGCCGCTCTGCGGTCAGATGTTGAAATTGACTTCTCTTCCCTTCGCGATCTACTGGAAACCGACGACTCAGCCTTGAGTAAAGCGATCAGCACGCTAAAGACGGCGGGCTATCTGGTGGTGCGCAAGGGATACGTGGGCAACCGGCCGCGTACCTGGCTGACTGCGACACCGGCTGGGTCCGCGGCCATGAAAATCCACATCGCCGCCCTGCAGGCCATCGCGGCGGGGATGGCGCCGACGGCATAGATCAATGCCGTACTCCATACGCCGCACGACGCTCCTGGATATGCCGTGGCGAATCGGATCAGGATTCCCGCAAGGGGTTCCACTTACGAACCACCCAAGACTCTGTTGCGGCACAAACTCCAGCATGCGTTGTTGTGCCGAGTGCCCATGCCAACGCTCCCGGCTTGTTTATCCACATAGCCGATAGTGTTATCGCGTATGTGAACATACGGGCGCCAGCGCTGAGCCCGCTCTTCCGGTCAGATGCGCAGGGAGAAATTCTCGCACGGCTGTTTCTGAATGCGGATCGGTCATTTACGATTGCGGAACTTGCGCACGCCGCTAAGTCGCCGTATGCGAGCGCTCACCGGGAAGTCTCTCGCATCGTCCAGATGGGACTTGCCAGCACGGAGAAGCGCGGTCAGTCTGTCGAGGTGCGAGTGCGCGCTGATACGCCGGCCTTTCGGCCCCTCGCGGAGCTGCTTGCCCTGACGTACGGGCCGGCTGTGGTGATACCTCAGAATTTGTCAGGGATATCCGGAATCGATCAGGCATTCATTTATGGTTCCTGGGCCGCCCGCCGTGCGGGGGAGCCGGGGGACGCTCCGGCAGATATCGATGTACTCCTTGTCGGCAACCCGCCCCGTGGTGCGGTCAATGAAGCGGCACGCGGTCACGTCCCGTGCAGTGGTGTAATTCCCGGGGTTCGATCGTTGGAATAACAACGTAACGAACCACCGTGCGATGGTCAGTGAGAACCGTTCAAAGTTCCTCACAGA